>NZ_CP012099.1:742500-1942500 GCF_001182785.1 Bacillus thuringiensis
TATGGAGCCAGCCGCCTAAGGTGGGACAGATGATTGGGGTGAAGTCGTAACAAGGTAGCCGTATCGGAAGGTGCGGCTGGATCACCTCCTTTCTATGGAGAATTGATGAACGCTGTTCATCAATATAAGTTTCCGTGTTTCGTTTTGTTCAGTTTTGAGAGAACTATCTCTCATATATAAATGTATGTTCTTTGAAAACTAGATAACAGTGTAGCTCATATTTTTTTAATTTTAGTTTGGTTAAGTTAGAAAGGGCGCACGGTGGATGCCTTGACACTAGGAGTCGATGAAGGACGGGACTAACGCCGATATGCTTCGGGGAGCTGTAAGTAAGCTTTGATCCGAAGATTTCCGAATGGGGAAACCCACTATACGTAATGGTATGGTATCCTTACCTGAATACATAGGGTATGGAAGACAGACCCAGGGAACTGAAACATCTAAGTACCTGGAGGAAGAGAAAGCAAATGCGATTTCCTGAGTAGCGGCGAGCGAAACGGAACATAGCCCAAACCAAGAGGCTTGCCTCTTGGGGTTGTAGGACATTCTATACGGAGTTACAAAGGAACGAGGTAGACGAAGCGACCTGGAAAGGTCCGTCGTAGAGGGTAACAACCCCGTAGTCGAAACTTCGTTCTCTCTTGAATGTATCCTGAGTACGGCGGAACACGTGAAATTCCGTCGGAATCTGGGAGGACCATCTCCCAAGGCTAAATACTCCCTAGTGATCGATAGTGAACCAGTACCGTGAGGGAAAGGTGAAAAGCACCCCGGAAGGGGAGTGAAAGAGATCCTGAAACCGTGTGCCTACAAATAGTCAGAGCCCGTTAATGGGTGATGGCGTGCCTTTTGTAGAATGAACCGGCGAGTTACGATCCCGTGCGAGGTTAAGCTGAAGAGGCGGAGCCGCAGCGAAAGCGAGTCTGAATAGGGCGTTTAGTACGTGGTCGTAGACCCGAAACCAGGTGATCTACCCATGTCCAGGGTGAAGTTCAGGTAACACTGAATGGAGGCCCGAACCCACGCACGTTGAAAAGTGCGGGGATGAGGTGTGGGTAGCGGAGAAATTCCAATCGAACCTGGAGATAGCTGGTTCTCCCCGAAATAGCTTTAGGGCTAGCCTTAAGTGTAAGAGTCTTGGAGGTAGAGCACTGATTGAACTAGGGGTCCTCATCGGATTACCGAATTCAGTCAAACTCCGAATGCCAATGACTTATCCTTAGGAGTCAGACTGCGAGTGATAAGATCCGTAGTCAAGAGGGAAACAGCCCAGATCGCCAGCTAAGGTCCCAAAGTGTGTATTAAGTGGAAAAGGATGTGGAGTTGCTTAGACAACTAGGATGTTGGCTTAGAAGCAGCCACCATTTAAAGAGTGCGTAATAGCTCACTAGTCGAGTGACTCTGCGCCGAAAATGTACCGGGGCTAAATACACCACCGAAGCTGCGAATTGATACCAATGGTATCAATGGTAGGGGAGCGTTCTAAGTGCAGTGAAGTCAGACCGGAAGGACTGGTGGAGCGCTTAGAAGTGAGAATGCCGGTATGAGTAGCGAAAGACGGGTGAGAATCCCGTCCACCGAATGCCTAAGGTTTCCTGAGGAAGGCTCGTCCGCTCAGGGTTAGTCAGGACCTAAGCCGAGGCCGACAGGCGTAGGCGATGGACAACAGGTTGATATTCCTGTACCACCTCTTTATCGTTTGAGCAATGGAGGGACGCAGAAGGATAGAAGAAGCGTGCGATTGGTTGTGCACGTCCAAGCAGTTAGGCTGATAAGTAGGCAAATCCGCTTATCGTGAAGGCTGAGCTGTGATGGGGAAGCTCCTTATGGAGCGAAGTCTTTGATTCCCCGCTGCCAAGAAAAGCTTCTAGCGAGATAAAAGGTGCCTGTACCGCAAACCGACACAGGTAGGCGAGGAGAGAATCCTAAGGTGTGCGAGAGAACTCTGGTTAAGGAACTCGGCAAAATGACCCCGTAACTTCGGGAGAAGGGGTGCTTTCTTAACGGAAAGCCGCAGTGAATAGGCCCAAGCGACTGTTTAGCAAAAACACAGCTCTCTGCGAAGCCGTAAGGCGAAGTATAGGGGGTGACACCTGCCCGGTGCTGGAAGGTTAAGGAGAGGGGTTAGCGTAAGCGAAGCTCTGAACTGAAGCCCCAGTAAACGGCGGCCGTAACTATAACGGTCCTAAGGTAGCGAAATTCCTTGTCGGGTAAGTTCCGACCCGCACGAAAGGTGTAACGATTTGGGCACTGTCTCAACCAGAGACTCGGTGAAATTATAGTACCTGTGAAGATGCAGGTTACCCGCGACAGGACGGAAAGACCCCGTGGAGCTTTACTGTAGCCTGATATTGAATTTTGGTACAGTTTGTACAGGATAGGCGGGAGCCATTGAAACCGGAGCGCTAGCTTCGGTGGAGGCGCTGGTGGGATACCGCCCTGACTGTATTGAAATTCTAACCTACGGGTCTTATCGACCCGGGAGACAGTGTCAGGTGGGCAGTTTGACTGGGGCGGTCGCCTCCTAAAGTGTAACGGAGGCGCCCAAAGGTTCCCTCAGAATGGTTGGAAATCATTCGTAGAGTGCAAAGGCATAAGGGAGCTTGACTGCGAGACCTACAAGTCGAGCAGGGACGAAAGTCGGGCTTAGTGATCCGGTGGTTCCGCATGGAAGGGCCATCGCTCAACGGATAAAAGCTACCCCGGGGATAACAGGCTTATCTCCCCCAAGAGTCCACATCGACGGGGAGGTTTGGCACCTCGATGTCGGCTCATCGCATCCTGGGGCTGTAGTCGGTCCCAAGGGTTGGGCTGTTCGCCCATTAAAGCGGTACGCGAGCTGGGTTCAGAACGTCGTGAGACAGTTCGGTCCCTATCCGTCGTGGGCGTAGGAAATTTGAGAGGAGCTGTCCTTAGTACGAGAGGACCGGGATGGACGCACCGCTGGTGTACCAGTTGTTCTGCCAAGGGCATAGCTGGGTAGCTATGTGCGGAAGGGATAAGTGCTGAAAGCATCTAAGCATGAAGCCCCCCTCAAGATGAGATTTCCCATAGCGTAAGCTAGTAAGATCCCTGAAAGATGATCAGGTTGATAGGTTCGAGGTGGAAGCATGGTGACATGTGGAGCTGACGAATACTAATAGATCGAGGACTTAACCATATAATATGAAGCAAATGTTATCTAGTTTTGAGAGAACATAAAAAACTTGTTGACTTTTAAAGTAAATAAGTTATAATAATGATTGTCTCAAAAGAATAATGTCTGGTAATGATGGCAGAGAGGTCACACCCGTTCCCATACCGAACACGGAAGTTAAGCTCTCTAGCGCCGATGGTAGTTGGGACCTTGTCCCTGTGAGAGTAGGACGTTGCCAGGCAAAATGGAGGATTAGCTCAGCTGGGAGAGCACCTGCCTTACAAGCAGGGGGTCGGCGGTTCGATCCCGTCATCCTCCACCATATATGTCGGAGGGGTAGCGAAGTGGCTAAACGCGGCGGACTGTAAATCCGCTCCTTCGGGTTCGGCAGTTCGAATCTGCCCCCCTCCACCATTCTTAATTAATGGGCTATAGCCAAGCGGTAAGGCAACGGACTTTGACTCCGTCATGCGCTGGTTCGAATCCAGCTAGCCCAGCCATTAAGAGCCATTAGCTCAGTTGGTAGAGCATCTGACTTTTAATCAGAGGGTCGAAGGTTCGAATCCTTCATGGCTCACCATTTTTAATAAAACATGCGGGTGTGGCGGAATTGGCAGACGCACTAGACTTAGGATCTAGCGCCTTTGGCGTGGGGGTTCGACTCCCTTCACCCGCACTTTTAATAAAATAACTCATACATGTCTTGCGGAAGTAGTTCAGTGGTAGAATACAACCTTGCCAAGGTTGGGGTCGCGGGTTCGAATCCCGTCTTCCGCTCCAATTTTCAATATGACATGCCGGGGTGGCGGAACAGGCAGACGCACAGGACTTAAAATCCTGCGGTGGGTGACCACCGTGCGGGTTCGACCCCCGCCCTCGGCACCATATGCGCCCGTAGCTCAATTGGATAGAGCGTTTGACTACGGATCAAGAGGTTAGGGGTTCGACTCCTCTCGGGCGCGCTTTTATTAACGGGAAGTGGCTCAGCTTGGTAGAGCACCTGGTTTGGGACCAGGGGGTCGCAGGTTCAAATCCTGTCTTCCCGATATTCAAAAAAACATGGGGCCTTAGCTCAGCTGGGAGAGCGCCTGCCTTGCACGCAGGAGGTCAGCGGTTCGATCCCGCTAGGCTCCACTTTATTTAATATATGTCTCGGAGGTATACCCAAGTTCGGCTGAAGGGATCGGTCTTGAAAACCGACAGGCGGTGAGAATCGCGCGGGGGTTCGAATCCCTCTACCTCCTCCATTTTTTTTATGATTTAGACATATAATAATAAAATATTTATTTTTTCCTTCATGGAGGTATACCCAAGTTCGGCTGAAGGGATCGGTCTTGAAAACCGACAGGCGGCGAGAGTCGCGCGGGGGTTCGAATCCCTCTACCTCCTCCATTTTTTAATTTCATATTGTCGCGGGGTGGAGCAGCACGGTAGCTCGTCGGGCTCATAACCCGAAGGTCGCAGGTTCAAATCCTGTCCCCGCAACCAAATGGTCCCGTGGTGTAGTGGTTAACATGCCTGCCTGTCACGCAGGAGATCGCCGGTTCGACCCCGGTCGGGACCGCCATTTATGTTGGCTCGGTAGCTCAGTCGGTAGAGCAGAGGACTGAAAATCCTCGTGTCGGCGGTTCGATTCCGTCCCGAGCCACCATTTTTTTTATGCCGGCTTAGCTCAATTGGTAGAGCAACTGACTTGTAATCAGTAGGTTGGGGGTTCAAGTCCTCTAGCCGGCATCATTTAGGGGCATAGTTTAAAGGTAGAACTGAGGTCTCCAAAACCTCCAGTGTGGGTTCGATTCCTACTGCCCCTGTAAAGTATATGGGCCTATAGCTCAGCTGGTTAGAGCGCACGCCTGATAAGCGTGAGGTCGATGGTTCGAGTCCATTTAGGCCCACCATATATTATTCCGCAGTAGCTCAGTGGTAGAGCTATCGGCTGTTAACCGATCGGTCGTAGGTTCGAGTCCTACCTGCGGAGCCATGGCCCGTTGGTCAAGTGGTTAAGACACCGCCCTTTCACGGCGGTAACACGGGTTCGAATCCCGTACGGGTCATAAAAAAAAGAGTCAGCATTATGCTGGCTCTTTTTTATTTTGTTGATCCTTTTTATCATGTTACTTTCCAGAAATAAATAAAGGGATTTTGGAAAAGCTATGGTATGTATAAAAAGGAGGAAATAAATAATGACACGAGTTAGAGACTTAATGAGTACCCATATTGTACATTGTACACCGCTAGACAATGTATATGAGGCAGCTGTAAAAATGAAGGAAGAATCGGTTGGATTAATTCCTGTTGTTGAAAATGAGCAAGTTGTTGGGCTTGTTACTGATCGAGATTTAGTTGTTCGAGGGATTGCTGAAAAACATCCTGGATCTAATAAAATTACAAATGTAATGACAACAAATATTATCTCAGTTTCTCCAAATGATCCTATTGAAAAAGCTACAGAGCTAATGGCACAGTATCAAATTAGACGGTTACCAGTAGTTGATAGTGGTCAGCTTATTGGTATGTTAGCACTAGGAGATTTAGCTATAAGGGAATCGGCAGATGATCAAGCTGGATTTGCCTTGAGCGAAATTTCAGAGCGTACAGAGTAAATTGAAACTTTAATTAACCGAGATTTTAATGGTTACTCATAAAGAGCTAAACTATATATAAAATTCAGATGCATTATTCTAGCATATATGGATTAAACTAATATGTTAGCGTGATGTATCTGAGACATTATATAATAAGTATATGGTTAATAATTTCGACAGTTTTTTAAAATTTGTTATTCTTAATTTTTAATAAGAGAAAAGATGATATACTGATAGATATAAGTATTATGAGAGATTTTGAATATAACAATATTAATTTTTAATGGTGCGATAATAACTTAATATTTCCTACATAGATGAAAGGGAAGGGGAATTATATGAAGGCTGTACAGGGCGATCCAAATTGGAATTTGGTTACAGATACATATATAGAACCAAATAATTTCGCTGAATTATTTTCTTTGCTTGTACCTTGTCACCCAAAAGGTGAGGGGAAAGAACGAACTATATTAGTATGGAAAGAGAAAGAATTTTATAAAGAAGAAAATTTAGCCGCATTTATTGTATATGGCATGAATAAAGTAAAGAATTTACCGCAGTTTCATAAAGATGAAATTCCAACTTTAGTGCGTATTCTTCGCTTATGCCAAGAGATTGGTTGGTATGAAGAAGCAAATGCTTTTATGATAGCACAAGGATTAGCTGAGTTTGTTCATACTTCATTGGAATATGAAACATGGGATCTTTTGACGCAATCAGTTGCTTTAAACTATTTAATTATTAAATATCGTATCGGCGAATTGACAGATAGAGATATTAAAATTTGGGATAGAGTTAAATTTAATGAAAAATGTATAACAGATTGTAAACATTTATTATCTCATAAAGAAGTATTGGAATTTACATTCTTTTATATGTGCAAGAGAGCAAAATCATTATCAAAAGAGCAATTAAATAGTGATATGATGAGTTTAGCAATGTATTGTAATACTTTTGTATATGATTTATATACACATGATTTATTACGGAAATATCGCAAGTGTACAGATTTCCTATCATATTATGGGCCTAGTCAGGCAGTTTTAGCATGTCAAAGAGCTGTATTATCTCAAATTTCCGATCGCTTAGACCCGTTAAAGACAACTCATGTAGATGATTATTTATATGTGATGAAAGAAATGATGGAGCATATGACGATAGGAGTAATGGATCGATATGGTCATTTTATTGGAAAGCTACTATCTTATGTGCCATTTTTCGAAATGATACAAGTTCCACAGCATGCATATTATTGTGAAGAGTTACTGTATATTTGTAAGGGCATTGAATATAAAGAAGAAACACTACGCAATTATATATTTATACAATTACATGATTGTTTACCATCATTCTTTAGGCTATTTCTTAAAAATAAGCGTTACGCAACGATTCATGATATTCTTTTCTATTGGTGCGATGATGAACAACGAATGAGCTTAGAGAAAAAATATAATTTGAGCTTTATTTATGAAAAATATGCTTGTGGATAAACAATATTTTCGATATGAAAAATTAATATAAATTAAAAAGGATCTCCGGTTTATGTGAGATCCTTTTTTGTTAGTAAAACAAGGAGAAAGTGATTAAGACAAGAAACAACATTCCATATAGGAGAAGTTGTGCAGTGTAACTTCCTTGTATACCAAAAAAAGTATTAGCTTTTTCATACAAATTCAATATGTATTTTATTGGAGTATCTTTGAAAGATTGGTACACAGTGTCTCCTCTTTCTAAGCTTCTTGTTTTTGTTTTTGGTTATAAGGGACATTAATATATCTAGCTACAAATAACAAAACAGCCATAAAGAATACTGGAAATACAGTAGATAAATAAAAGCCATTACTAATTATATTTGTTATGAGAGCACTCAAAAGAAAAATAGCATTATAAATATGGGCAATTTTTTGTTTTAGTTGTACTTGAAATGATTCCATCATAATTTCTAATGCAACAAAAGCAATAATAATAGATAAAAATACAATGTTTGTATTGTAAATGATTAAACAACAGATTAAACCTAAAAAGGCTACGTATTCAATTATAAGAGGTATATTGCGTGGCATACAATTTACCTAACTAAATATGGCAGTGGATTTACTGCATTTGTTTTTTCAAAATTCCATTCTCCATTATGTAATTCAAAATGAAGATGTTGCCCGTATGAATGACCTGTGTTTCCCATATGACCTACTAATTGTCCAGTTTGTACTTGATCACCAGTTTGTACAGTGCGATCCTTCATATGGGCATAAACAGTTGTATATAATTTCCCATTGATTTGATGCGCAATGAACACAACATTTCCATAGCTAGCTGAATAATAAGATTTCACAACTTTACCTGCAGCAGCAGCTTGGATAGAGACGTTCCCTGGAGCGGCAATATCTATACCATAATGCATTTGTTCCCAGCGTATATCAAAGGTTGAGCTAATTCTTCCTTGAGCAGGGAATTTGAAAGCAGCTGGAATAGATGAAGGTTGCTCTGTTTTAGCTTGTGGTTGATTTTGTACTACATAGTGTTTTGCTACATATCCGTATCCTGTGCCAAAACGAATTTTATACCAAGTTCCTACAGTTTCTACTACTTGTACTTGTGTACCGTTTTGTAATGAACCGAGTAGAGCGCTACTTGTACTAGTGTTGCTACGTACATTCAGATTAGGTGTTGCAACAGTATATTTTGTATTATTTTGAACGGTGATTCCTTTTACTAAGGGCTGTGAACCATTAGAAACGAATGCTTTTTGTACGTAACCTGTTTGGCCATTGTGTGATATTTTATACCATTCGCCTTGATCTTCTTGAACGGTAATGAACTTGCCATTTGGTAATACATCTAAAATGGAAGATTCTAAATTAGGTTCAGAGCGAACGTTTAATGCATTAGCATTGACGATGTATTGATCATTAGATTGAAGTTTGTTTTTTAGTAAAATAGCATCTTTTTGTACATAACCTACTTTATTATGAACAGATACTTTATACCAACCATTAGTTGTTTCAAGGATGTTCACTTTTGTATTAAAGCGAATTGTATCAATTGATGTGCTTTTTACGTTATCTTTTGTATGTAATGCTACTTGATCGACTTTGACATACCCAGTTTTAATATTAGATAATTGTTCAGCGTTTGCTTTTTGTACATTTGTTTCACCCATAGAAGGAAGTAAAGAAGCAATCGCTACAGTAGTTGCTGTTAAAGCAGTAGCTTTCATATTCATGGAATAGAGACCTCCTCTAGTTGTATAGTTGTAATTTTATTATAGTATAAAGATATAATATAGTGGGTGTATTCACATAAATGTAATATGAAATCAATATAAAAATAAATTTTTTGAGGATAATGATTCCCTTTTATACAATTAATTGGGGTTTTATTTTCTAAAATAGAATGTATGTATTTTATAACTTCAATATTTTGTTGATAATTAAGAAAATTAAAACAGTTGATGATGTCTTATTAGGGTGTTATACTGACAGTGATAATTTTATAGTTTGCTAGGAGAGCTGGTGTTGCCAGCTGAGAGTAGGCCGTAAGCCTTTGATCCTTTTTATTACCTGATCTAGATTATGCTAGCGTAGGGAAGCAATTCGGACACTAACAATGAGTCCCCGTTTCTTTGCGTATAGAAACGGGGCTTTTTTATTTGAAAATTTCATATTGAAACCACTAGGGGTGCTTGATTTGCTGAGAGAGGAATAATCCTTAACCCTTATAACACCTGATCTAGGTAATACTAGCGAAGGGAAGTGGAACATCGAATAAATGTATAATTTTATTTGCTGTAACCACTTCTTATATATAGAAGTGGTTTTTTATTTAGATACATATATTGAAAGGGGATAGAGAAATGAAATTTTGCGATAGATTATTAGAAACTGTGCAACCAGTTTGGGAGATGAGTCATAATCATCCGTTTGTAGTGGGTATGGGAGATGGCACGTTAGAAAAAGATAAATTCCAGTATTATATTATTCAAGATTATTTATATCTGCTAGATTATGCAAAGTTATATGCGATTGGTGTTGTAAAAGCAACGAATCCACAAGTAATGGGAAAGTTCGCTGAACAAATTGATGGAATATTAAATGGCGAAATGACAATCCATAAACAATATGCAAAAAGACTTGGAATTTCTATAGAGGAGATAGAGTCTGCGAAACCATCTGCTAAAAATTTAGCTTATACAAATTACATGATGTCTGTATCTCAAAATGGCACACTTGCGGAATTAATAGCAGCGCTTCTTCCTTGTATGTGGAGCTACTGGGAAATTGGAAAGCGTTTAAATGATATTCCTGGAGCAAGAGATCATGAGTTTTTTGGTGAGTGGATTCAAGGATATAGTTCGGAAGAATACGGTAATCTTTGTATTTGGTTAATAGATTTATTAAATGAAATGGCAGTTGGAAAGTCTGAGAAAGAACTAGATAGATTAGAGGAGATTTTCTTATATTCCAGTCGATTTGAATATTTATTCTGGGATATGTCCTATCGTAAGGAGATGTGGGGATTTGAGGAGGAAGAACATACTACAGTTTCATAATGTTTCTTTTCATTACGATGAGAAACCAATCATCCATGAATTAAATGCTTCTATACATGAGAAAGAGTTTGTCAGTATTATCGGACCGAGTGGATGTGGGAAAAGTACTTTATTTCGCCTTATTACAGGCCTAGAGAAGGTAAGTACTGGACAGATAGAACTGACAGAAACAAAGCACCATCCTGTAGGGTATATGCCGCAAAAAGATATGCTTTTGCCGTGGAGAACAATTATTGAGAATGCCGCCTTGCCGCTAGAGTGCCAAGGTGTACAGAAGAAAGAAGCACAAGTAAAGGCAAAGGAACTGTTATATAAATTTGGTTTACAAGGATATGAGACAAAACATCCGAAAGATTTATCTGGTGGTATGAGGCAACGCGTATCTTTTATCCGAACTTTATTAACGGGCGGGGAGATATTGTTATTAGATGAACCGTTTAGCGCGTTAGATGCTTTAACGAAGGCCTCTTTACAAGAATGGTTGTTTGAACAATGGCAAGAGTGGGAAAAAACAATTTTATTCATTACTCATGATGTTGAAGAAGCGTTATTTCTTTCGAACCGAGTTTTAGTAGTGGAACAGCAGCCGATAACGACTTTGACTGAGCGGATTGTACCGCTTGATCATAACAGAACACGAAAAGATTTATATAAACCGGAAGTGTTAGCGCTGAAAGATGAGCTTCTTAGTATGTTACAAAGGCAGGTACTTGTGTGATGAACCGATTGAAAGAATTAGTTCCTGCTATTACACTTTCTAGTATTTTACTTGCTGTGTGGGAAATAGGAGCAAGAATTGTAGATGAGATGTACATTTTACCGTCACCGTCTGCGATTGTAATGAAGATATGGAAACTAAAAGACATATTATTTACGGTTCATTTACCTGCAACGTTATACGTCGTTTTAATAGGTGTTGTGATTTCTATCGTATTAGGTGTAGGGCTAGCGATGTTAATGAATGCGAGTACATGGATGGAAAGAGCATTTTATCCATTATTAGTTGCTTCACAAACGATTCCGATTACTGCGCTTGCTCCGTTATTTGTTTTATGGTTTGGATACACAATCTGGAGTAAGGTTGTTGTCACAGTTTTAATTACGTTTTTCCCGATTGCGGTCAATACATATGATGGACTGCGTAGTACGAAAAAAGAATGGGAGGAGCTCTTAGTTACATATGGAGCAACGAAAAGAGATATTTTTCTTAAACTAAAGTTGCCGTCTGCTCTTCCTTATTTTTTCTCAGCTTTAAAAATTGCAGTTCCGCTTAGTGTTATCGGAGCAGCAATTGGAGAATGGCTCGGTGCACAAGCTGGACTTGGATATTTCAGTAAGAGAATGATGACGCAGTTAGATGGAGCTGGCGTATTTGCACCCATTGTATTGTTATCATTATTAGCTATTTTCTTCGTCGTACTTATTTCCATATTAGAAAAGAAATTCATTAGTTGGAGGAAGCATTCATGAAATTTTTAAAGCGCATCTTTGTGTTTACATTATTAATTGCAATGATTGCAGGATGTTCGAGTAATTCAGCATCAGACAAAAGTAAAAAAGAGAAAGAAATAACAGTCATGTTAGATTGGTATCCAAATGCGGTACATAGCTTTATTTATGCAGCAATTGAAAAAGGATACTTTAAAGAAGAAGGTGTAAAGGTAAATATTAAATTCCCTTCTAATCCGACTGATCCATTAACATTGGCAGCAGCAGGGAAGGTGACAGTTGGCTTGTATTATCAGCCAGATGTTGTTATGGCAAGAGCAAATGAGCAAATTCCAGTGAAATCAATTGGGGCTGTCGTACGTTCGCCATTAAATCATGTCGTATCGCTGAAATCAGCGGGCATTCAATCACCGAAAGATTTAGAAGGAAAAACAGTAGGATATTCTGGAACACCTTTAAGTGAGATGTATTTAAAAACGATGGTAAAAGAAGCTGGTGGTAATCCTGATACAGTGAAAGTAGTTGATGTTGGATTTGATTTAGTACCAGCCTTAATTACGAAAAAAGTGGATGCGGTAACAGGGGCATACATTAATCATGAAGTACCGGTTATGCGTCATGAAGGCCATGAACCAGCTTACTTTAATCCAGCTGATTACGGAGTACCGAACTATCATGAGCTTGTGTTTGTAACAGGTGATAAAACGTTGAAAAAAGATAAAGAAGCGTTGCAAGCTTTCTTACGTGGTACGAAAAAAGGCTATGATTTCATGAAGAAAAACCCAGATGAAGCATTGAATATTTTATTAAATCATCAAGAAAAAGAAAACTTCCCACTTGTGCCAGAAGTTGAAAAGGAAAGTATGAAAATTTTATTAGAGAAGATGGAAACGAAAGATGAGCCATTTTTATCAGATTCAAAAGAATCTTGGGAGAAACAAAATAAATGGCTGAAGGACAAAGGAATGACGAAAGAAACTGTCCCAGCCGATGAACTATTCGAAAATATTTTAAAGTAGGCGAATGAATATGAAAAATGAGCTCCACGTAATCTCAAATGGCCATATGCCATTCGAAGAGTTAGTGAATGTAGCGATGCAAATTGAGAGTGAGATTGATTATTTGCATATTCGTGAGCGTGAGAAGAGTACGAAGGAGTTATATGAAGGTGTGGAAAGTCTTTTAATGGAAGGCTTTCCGGCTTCTAAAATTGTCATAAATGATCGAATTGATATTGCAATTTTATTAAATATTCCTCGTGTTCAACTAGGGTATCGAAGCACAGATGTAAAGTCAGTGAAAGAAAAGTTTTCGTATTTGCATGTCGGTTATTCTGTGCATTCGCTAGATGAAGCGATAGTAGCATTTAAAAATGGAGCGGATTCACTCGTTTATGGTCATGTATTTCCGACAGATTGTAAAAAAGGTGTGCCAGCGAGAGGGCTTGAAGAAATTTCAGACATTGCAAGGTGTTTATCTATACCGATTACAGCAATTGGAGGAATTACTCCAGAAAACACAGTGGATGTCCTTACTAACGGTGTAAGCGGTATAGCAGTTATGTCTGGAATAGTAAGTA
Source organism: Bacillus thuringiensis (assembly GCF_001182785.1). Taxonomy (NCBI): domain Bacteria; kingdom Bacillati; phylum Bacillota; class Bacilli; order Caryophanales; family Bacillaceae; genus Bacillus; species Bacillus thuringiensis. Next base: position 755,799 of record NZ_CP012099.1, read on the forward strand.
GTAGTAACCCGTATAGCAAAGCTAAATCTTATAAGGAATCAATGAGAAAGTGGGCGGAAAAACATGTGTAAGAAGTATGATGTAGCGATAATTGGCGGTGGTGTAATTGGTAGTTCAGTTGCACATTTTCTAGCAGAAAGAGGACATAAAGTAGCGATTATAGAGAAGCAAAGAATTGCATCTGAAGCCTCGAAAGCAGCCGCTGGTTTACTTGGGGTTCAGGCAGAATGGGATGCATATGACCCACTATTTGAACTTGCAAGAGAAAGCCGTGCTATATTTCCACAACTTGCAGAAGTTTTACGTGAAAAAACAGGCATCGATATTGGATATGAAGAGAAAGGCATTTATCGCATTGCTCAAAATGAAGAGGAGAAGGAAAGAATTCTTCACATTATGGATTGGCAGCAGAAAACAGGTGAAGATTCTTACTTTCTAACGGGAGATCGTTTACGAGAGAAAGAACCATTTCTTTCTGAGTCAATTATAGGTGCTGTATATTATCCGAAAGATGGTCATGTTATTGCACCAGAGCTTACAAAAGCATTCGCACATTCTGCATCATTTTCGGGTGCTGATATATATGAACAGACAGAATTGTTTGATATTCGTATTGAAAATAATAAAGTGACTGGAATTGTGACGAGCGAAGGGGTTATCACATGCGAGAAAGTGGTTATTGCGGGTGGTTCATGGAGCACGAAGTTACTGCGTCATTTTCACCTCGAATGGGGTACATATCCAGTTAAAGGAGAAGTAGTAGCGGTAAGAAGCAGAAAACAACTTTTAAAGGCGCCTATTTTCCAAGAAAGATTTTACATTGCACCAAAGCGCGGCGGACGTTACGTAATTGGAGCAACGATGAAGCCTCATACGTTTAATAAAACTGTGCAGCCAGAAAGTATTACTTCTATATTAGAACGCGCGTATACGATATTACCAGCTTTAAAAGAAGCAGAGTGGGAAAGCACATGGGCAGGGTTAAGACCACAATCGAATCACGAAGCTCCTTATATGGGAGAGCATGAAGAAATAAAAGGTTTATATGCTTGTACTGGGCATTATCGAAACGGTATTTTATTAAGTCCTGTTTCTGGTCAGTATATGGCGGATTTAATAGAAGGAAGGCAGGAGAATCACTTGCTAGATTCATTGCTTTCTAAAACAATTTAGAAAGGGGCTGGAAGTTTGAAGTTAAAAATTAATGGTAACCAACTTGAAGTGCCAGCGAGTGTAAAAACAGTAGCTGAGCTACTTACACATTTAGAACTAGATAACAGAATTGTTGTAGTAGAGCGTAATAAAGATATTTTACAAAAAGATGATCATACAGATACATCTGTTTTTGATGGAGACCAAATTGAGATTGTAACTTTCGTAGGAGGCGGTTGATTATGTTAAACATTGGACCATTTTCATTTCATTCTAGACTTTTATTAGGAACAGGTAAATTCCCTGATTTTGACGTACAGCAAAAGGCAATTGACGTTTCTGAAGCTGAAATTTTAACGTTTGCGGTACGTCGTATGGATATCTTTGATGCAAAGCAACCTAATTTATTAGAGAAACTTGATGTGAAAAAATATACGTTATTACCAAATACAGCAGGGGCAAAAAATGCTGAAGAGGCTGTTCGTATTGCAAAATTAGCAAAAGCGTCTGGGCTTTGTGACATGATAAAGGTAGAAGTTATTGGTGATGATAGAACGTTATTACCGGATCCGGTAGAAACGTTAAAGGCATCTGAAATGTTACTGGAAGAAGGATTTATCGTACTTCCGTACACATCTGATGATGTTGTATTAGCACGTAAATTACAAGAGCTTGGCGTGCATGCGATTATGCCAGGAGCATCTCCAATCGGATCAGGACTTGGTATTGTAAATCCATTAAATTTGAGCTTCATTATTGAACAAGCGACAGTACCAGTTATCGTCGATGCCGGTATTGGTAGCCCAGCTGATGCGGCATTTGCAATGGAATTAGGAGCAGATGGCGTGTTATTAAATACAGCTGTATCAGGAGCGAAAGATCCTATTAAAATGGCGCAGGCAATGAAATTAAGTATTGAAGCAGGCCGTTTAGGATTTGAAGCAGGTCGTATTGCACGTAAGCGTTGTGCAACTGCAAGTAGTCCTTTAGAAGGAATGAGCGTAGTTGAATAATCGATATTCTCGCCAAGAACTATTTTCTCCAATTGGAGAAGAAGGACAGCAAAAGATAAGAGAAAAGCATGTGCTTATTATCGGTGCAGGTGCATTAGGTAGTGCAAATGCAGAGATGTTTGTAAGAGCAGGTGTTGGCAAGATAACAATTGTTGACCGTGATTATGTAGATTGGAGTAATTTACAAAGACAACAATTGTATGCAGAGAGCGACGTAAAGAATAATCTTCCAAAAGCTATAGCGGCTAAAAAACGTTTAGAAGAGATTAATAGCGATGTAACAATAGAAGCTCTCGTTCAAGATGTAACAGCTGAAGAGCTAGAAGAACTTGTTACAAACGTTGATGTAATGATTGATGCGACTGATAATTTCGAAACACGCTTTATTGTGAATGATATAGCACAAAAATATTCTATTCCATGGATTTACGGTGCATGTGTAGGTAGTTACGGTCTTTCTTACACAATCCTTCCTAGTAAAACACCATGTTTATCATGTTTATTACAGTCGATTCCGCTTGGCGGGGCAACATGTGATACAGCGGGTATTATATCACCTGCTGTATCTCTTGTCGTTTCTCATCAAGTAACAGAAGCTCTTAAACTGTTAGTAGAAGATTACGAATCACTTCGAGATGGGCTTGTATCGTTTGATATGTGGAAGAATGAGTATTCATGTATGAATGTACAAAAGCTTCGCCAGCATAATTGTCCTTCATGTGGAGAGAATGCATTGTATCCGTATTTAAATAAAGAGAACACATCAAAAACAGCAGTTTTATGCGGGCGAAATACAGTTCAAATTAGACCACCTCATAAAGAAGAAATGAATTTTGAACAATATAAAGAGTTGCTGGAAGGTCGCGTGAATGATTTAAATGTAAATCCATATTTATTATCATTTTCTGTTGAAGACAAGAGGTTAGTCGCCTTTAAAGATGGCCGTGTGCTCGTACATGGAACGAAAGATATAAGCGAAGCAAAAACGATTTATCATCGCTATTTTGGATAGAAAAGGATGAGTGGGATGAAAGTGAATAAAGCTTTAACAATTGCAGGATCTGATAGTGGCGGCGGTGCTGGAATTCAGGCGGATTTAAAAACATTCCAAGAGCTTGGTGTATACGGAATGACGGCTATTACGGCAATTACTGCTCAAAACACGCTTGGCGTTCAAGGGGTATATCCTGTTCCGTTAGAAGGTATTACAGAACAGCTGAATTCAATTGGTACGGATTTAACACCAGATGCAGTGAAACTAGGAATGTTATTTAGTAGTGAAATAATTCAAATTGTTGCAGAACAAATTAAAAAATTTGGCTGGAATAATATTGTGCTAGATCCCGTTATGATCGCAAAAGGCGGTGCATCATTATTACAGCAAGAAGCAGTTCATGCATTAAAAGAATATTTATTACCAGTAGCAACCGTTATAACACCGAATGTTCCAGAAGCAGAAGTGTTAACTGGGATGGAGATTCATAATGTTGAAGATAGTAAGGAAGCTGCAAAAGTATTGCACGAATTAGGTGCTAAATATGTGCTTATGAAGGGCGGACATGCAGAATATCAAGGTAATGAAGTAATTGATTTCCTCTTTGATGGAGAAGAATTTATTGAGTTTAGAAGCGAGCGAATTCCTTCAAAGCAAACGCACGGAAGTGGGTGTACATTTGCTTCAGCGGTTACAGCAGGACTTGCGAAAGGATACTCAATTGAAGATGCTGTTCAAGAAGCAAAACGATTTATTAGTATAGCAATTGAAGAGCCATTGAATATTGGTAGTGGTCATGGACCGACGAATCATTTTGCGTATAAAGTGAATAGAACGCGTGTATAGGTAAGTGAAAAGCCAGTTTTATAACTGGCTTTTTTTCTGTTTACTTTTTCAAAATACAGGAGTAATATATCAGCCAGAATATATTTTTTTGTAAACGCTGAGTCCAATTATATGGAGCGGAGGAACCAATTTGTGCAGTGTCACTAGGGGTGAATCTTTCAAATTTGAAAGTAGGGCTACTCTCAAAGCCCGAATCCGACAGCTAACTTCGTAAGCGTCTTGAGAGAGGACGGTGCCATGATGGATACATCACTTCATCGATCTGATTAGTATAGGGGAATATCAATCTATGTTTGATTTCTTTTATACTAAGGAGGATGAGGTACATGGAACTAACACTTATTTGTGTTGGAGAAGAAAGTAAGGTAAATAGTTTAAGAGATCTAGTTGCATTTCAGCATGAGTTAATTATTTTTACAGCAAATGAAGAGGTAGCGGCTGAAGTTAGGAATTGTGGGTTTGATTGGACTTATAGTTGTAGTAAGGAGCAGGATTTTACTAGTATTTGTGAGTGCATTAAGAAGGTGATTTTACTAGGGGATGAGCTTCCAATCGTTAGTTTCTTCACAGAACACATTCGTTTTTCTTTTCAAGCACCTATTACTGTTGTTACAAGGAATAAACGATATCCAGCGAGGCTCTATGAAACAATTGGAGCTAAGTTTGTCGTGTTTACAAATTGTGATAATATTTCTTTTTTATTTTTTGAATAGGGCGGGGGAAGAAATGATGAAGGTACTATTACTTGGAGATATAGCAAATCGTTGGGCAGTATCGGTAGAGCGAGTTCAAGAATTGGTTCAGATTGATCCCCTTTTTCCCGGGCCATATATTATATTACCATCAAAAGATGCTTTGTATTTAGAGATGGATATTACCGAGTATGAGCAGCTACATGCAGAATTGACACAAGTTTATATTCGTGGGAGAAATTTACGTGCATTTTTACGAGGAGAATAAAGGTTGAATAAAAAAGAGCGAATGCTGAGTGCAACAAGCTATGCACTTCATGTCATTCGCTCTTTTTATTTCATATTTAAAAGGTCATTTTTAAGAAAAGAGAAGAGAAATAAAGAAAATAGATGAAATAATAGTAATAATCTTCAATGTAAGCGTTTAAACGAATGTAAATATTATTATTTTAAGAAATTTAGCCCTTTACAAGTGAAATATAGAGGAGTATATTTACTCTCATAAATCATTCATAAAATTTCCAAAAAAACCTAAAATCGCTGAGTTCCAGAAATGGAGCGGGGGAACCAATTTTGTGCATCGTCACTTGGGGTGAATCTTTCAGTTTTGAAAGTAGGGCTACTCTTTAGGCCCGAATCCGACAGCTAACCTCGTAAGCGTTTAGAGAGGAGGTTTACTTTTTGTTGTTCATTTTTTGAACACTGAGTAGAGCTCAGTGTTCTTTTTTAATATTTTAATGGTAAATTTTTACAAAAAGAAGAGAGGGATAGTTATGTTAGATGTTGTAATGGTCGGGATTTTTATTTTATTAGTTGCATCGATGGCAAGTCTTGCAAGTTGGTCAGATAAAGTTGTGAAAGAAGGAAAGCAATCATGATGATTGTCTTATCGGTTATTGTCGCAGCAATTACAGTGTATTTAGTGTATGCATTATTAAATCCAGAGAAGTTTTAATTAGGGGGAATCATTCATTATGATTTGGGTTGCAGTCATTATTACAATGCTCTTGTTTATTTTAGTAGCAAAGCCAACGGGGATTTATTTAGAAAAAGCTTTTCAAGGTAGCAAAACGTTAGATAAAGTATTCGGGCCTTTTGAAAAACTTATTTTTAAAATTACGGGTGTAAAAGCATACAATCAAACGTGGAAACAGTACGCATTATCATTAGTTTTATTAAATGGATTTATGATCGTTGTCGTATACTTCATTTTCAGATTACAAGGTGTGCTGCCACTAAATCCAGCGCATATTGAAGGGATGGAGCCTACGCTCGCTTTTAATACAGCAATTAGTTTTATGGCTGATACAAACTTACAGCATTATAGCGGTGAAAATGGTTTATCTTATTTATCACAATTAATCGGAATTACATTTTTAATGTTTGCGGCACCAGCAACGACATTAGCGCTCGTTATGGCTTTTATAAGAGGACTTGCTGGAAAAGAACTTGGTAACTTTTTCGTTGATTTTACGAGAGCGTTAACGAGAGTGTTTCTTCCTATCGCATTTATTGCGGCACTAGTTTTTGTCGCACTTGGTGTACCACAAACGTTAGATGGGGCGGTTACAGCACAAACGATTGAAGGTGCAAAGCAAAGTATTTTACGTGGACCTGTTGCATCATTCGTTTCCATTAAGGAACTTGGAAATAACGGCGGTGGATTTTTCGGAGCAAACTCTACGCATCCTTTCGAAAATCCAGGACAAATGAGTAATATTTTGCAAATGATGCTTATGATGTTATTACCAACAGCACTTCCATTTACGTACGGACGAATGGTCGGAAATAAAAAACAAGGCCGCATCCTTTTCGTGTCACTTTTTATGGTGTTTTTACTAGGATTTATAACGATTACGACATCTGAACTAAACGGGAATCCGGCATTAAATGGAATGGGTATCGAACATGTACAAGGAAGTACAGAAGGGAAAGAAGTACGATTTGGAACAGTATTTTCTTCACTATACGCAACAGTAACGACAGCTGCTGAAACTGGTGCTGTTAATACAATGCATGATACGTTAACACCAATTGGCGGTCTAGTTCCACTTGTAAATATGATGTTAAATACAGTGTATGGCGGCGTTGGAGCAGGCTTTGTAAATATTATTATGTATGCAATTATCGCGGTGTTTATATCTGGGTTAATGGTTGGACGGACACCAGAGTTTTTAGGTGAAAAGATTGAAGGTAAGGAAATGAAATTAATCGCGGTCACGATTTTATTTCATCCATTGCTCATTTTAGGATTTTCGGCATTAGCTCTTTCAACAAATTTAGGGACGGATGCTATTTCTCATTCTGGTTTCCACGGTTTAACGCAAGTTGTATATGAGTATACATCGTCAGCTGCGAATAACGGATCTGGATTTGAAGGATTAGGAGATAATACACCGTTTTGGAATATTACGACTGGTTTAGTTATGTTTTTAGGACGCTACTTTAGTTTAATTACGATGCTAGCTGTGGCAGCTTCGCTGAAAGAAAAAACGGTAGTGCCAGAAACAGTCGGAACGTTCCGCACAGATAATAGTTTATTTGGTGGTATCTTCATCGGAACAATTGTAATTGTCGGTGCATTAACATTCTTCCCGATGTTAGTACTCGGACCAATTGCAGAATTTCTTACATTGAAGTAATGGAGGGTAAATGATGAGACCGGTAGTAGTAAAAGAAAAACAATTAAATAAGTCACAAATACATGCTGTAGAAGATGAAGTTAGACAAGCGAAAACGATGGATCGTGATATCGTAACACATGCGATGAAACAATCCGTTGCGAAATTGAATCCGAAAGTCATGATAAAGAATCCGATTATGTTCGTTGTGGAAATTGGGTTTATCATTACGTTCATTTTATCTTTTCTTCCAAGCAGTTCTAGTAGTATACCAGGATGGTTTAATATAACAGTTTCTCTCATTCTATTATTTACAGTTTTATTTGCGAATTTTGCAGAAGCATTAGCAGAGGGTCGTGGTAAAGCGCAAGCCGATTCTTTAAAGCAGTCGAAGAAAGATGTGTTTGCAAATGTTGTAAAAGAAAATGGAGACATTGTCCAAGTTTCAGCAACTGATCTTAGAAAAGGTGACGTTGTTATCGTAAAACAAGGAGAAATGATTCCGAATGATGGCGAAGTAATCAAAGGATTAGCATCTGTAGATGAATCTGCAATTACAGGGGAATCAGCTCCTGTTATAAAAGAAGCAGGCGGTGATTTTTGTTCCGTAACAGGTGGAACGATGGTCGTAAGTGATGAAATTACAATTGTCATTACGAGTAATCCTGGTGAATCATTTATCGACAAAATGATTTCTTTAGTAGAAGGAGCTGCTCGTCAAAAAACGCCAAATGAAATTGCTTTAAATACAGTATTAACGAGCTTAACTCTTATTTTCTTGATCGTCGTTGTGACGTTGCCGATTTTTACAAATTATTTAGGTTTTCAAATTGATACAGCTGTACTCGTAGCATTGTTAGTATGTTTAATTCCAACGACAATTGGTGGTTTGCTATCAGCGATTGGTATTGCTGGGATGGACCGGGTGACAAAATTTAACGTGCTAGCGATGTCAGGGAAAGCAGTAGAAGCTGCGGGCGATATTAATACAATTATTTTAGATAAAACAGGTACAATTACTTTTGGGAACCGGATGGCTCATACATTATTGCCTGTAGGAAATGAAACGATTGAGCAAGTTGGAAAGTGGGCCGCTATTAGTTCTGTTTTAGATGAAACGCCAGAAGGTCGATCTGTTATCGAGTATGTGCAGGGAAAATCTATATCATATAATAGAGAACTTGCAGAACAAGGGGAGTTTGTTCCGTTTAAAGCAGAAACGAGAATGAGTGGTGTTGATTTACAAGACGGAACGAAAGTGAGAAAAGGTGCTGTCGGTGCCGTTATTGAATGGGTTGGGTCACAAGGTGGAACAATTCCGAAAGATGTAAATCAAAAAGCAGACTTAATTTCAAAAGAGGGCGGAACACCACTTGTAGTTGCAGTAGATAATCGTATTTACGGTTTAATTTATTTAAAGGATACAGTAAAACCGGGTATGCGTGAGCGTTTTGAACAGTTGCGCCAAATGGGGATTAAAACGGTCATGTGTACAGGTGATAATCCGTTAACAGCAGCAACGATTGCAAAAGAAGCAGGGGTAGATGAATTCGTTGCCGAGTGTAAACCAGAAGATAAGATTGCTGTTATTAAAGCAGAGCAAGATAAAGGGAAACTTGTAGCGATGACAGGTGATGGCACAAATGATGCTCCGGCATTAGCACAGGCTGACGTTGGATTAGCGATGAATAGTGGTACGACAGCTGCGAAAGAAGCAGCAAATATGATTGATTTAGACTCGAATCCAACGAAAATTATTGAGGTTGTAGGAATTGGGAAGCAATTGTTAATGACACGTGGTGCGTTGACGACATTTAGTATTGCGAATGATATAGCGAAATATTTTGCAATTATTCCAGCAATGTTTACACTTGCGATTCCGCAAATGGAAGCACTAAACATAATGAAGTTAACATCACCACTGTCAGCGATTTTATCAGCATTAATATTTAACGCTGTTATTATTCCACTACTCATTCCGTTAGCGATGAAAGGTATCGCATATAAACCGATGAGTTCTAATGCATTGCTTAGCCGAAACTTACTTATTTATGGACTTGGCGGAGTGATTGTTCCATTCATTGGAATTAAGGTAATTGATATAATTGTCGGCTTGTTCATATAAGGAAGAGGGGAAAAAGATGGAGAAGAAACAAAGTATACTATCACCAATTATCCGTATTACTTTTACATTTCTAGTGTTGTGTGGACTTGTATACCCACTTATTGTTACTGGTATTGCACAAGCCGTGATGAAGGATAATGCGGATGGAAGTCTAATATATAATGATAAAAATGAAGTGATTGGTTCTAAATTAATCGGGCAAAACTTCACGGATCCACGTTATTTTCAAGGGCGTGTTTCTAGTATTGAATATAAGGCTGAAGCATCTGGTTCAAATAACTATGCACCATCTAATCCAGATTTAGCAAAACGAGTAGAGAAAAGTATTGTGGACTGGAAGGAAAAAAATCCAGCTGTTCCAGTTACAGAAGTACCGATAGATTTAGTGACAAATTCAGGTTCAGGGCTTGATCCTGATATTAGTCCAAAGGCGGCCTCTGTGCAGGTGGATCGTATCTCGAAATTAACGAATATTCCGAAAGAAAAACTTGATCAATTGATTAAAGATCAAACAGAAGGTACTGCACTTGGTTTATTTGGAGAAGATCGAGTGAACGTCTTAAAGCTAAATTTAGCATTACAGAAATTAATGAAATAGTAATAGTGCTACCTCAATCTAACGGATTGAGGTAGCGTTGTTTCGAATGAAAGGTAGTGTTTATTTTGTATGCAGATGATTATGAACCGAAGTTTCAAAGGCGAACGCCAGAGGAATATTTAGAATATATTCGGCAACAAAATCGGGGAAAGTTAAAGCTATATGTAGGAGCAGCTCCAGGCGTAGGAAAAAGTTATAAAATGCTCTTTGATGCAAGAGAAATGAAAAAAGATGGAATTGATATTGTAATTGGTTTAATTGAAACGCACGGGAGAAAAGAAACAGAAGAAGCAATTGCTGATTTAGAGAAAGTTCCTTTGAAAGAAATACAGTATAAAGGAAAGGTATTTTATGAACTCGATGTGGAAGGAATTATAAAACGTGCGCCGCAAGTTGTTGTAGTGGATGAACTTGCGCATAGTAATGTTCCTGGTTCTAAACATAAGAAACGTTATATGGATGTGCAGGAATTGTTAGAGGCTGGTATATCGGTATTATCAGCTTTTAATATTCAACATTTGGAAAGTGTTCATGATATTGTAGCTCAAATTACGAATGTAAAAGTAAGAGAACGAATTCCAGATTTTATTTTACAAAAAGCAAATGAAATTCAGCTCGTTGATGCAACGCCCGAGGTATTAAGGAAGAGACTAATAGACGGAAAGATATATAAAGAAGAAAAAATTCAGCAAAGTTTACAAAATTTCTTTACGCTTAATAATTTAGGAGCACTTAGGGAATTATCACTTCGTGAAGTGGCAGATGATATGGACGAGAAAATTAGCCAAACAGTAATAGAACCGATTGGCGTAAAAGAAAAAATTCTTGTTTGTGTACAATACAGTTCAACAGCGGAGAAATTAATACGACGGGGATGGCGCATGGCTGATCGGTTAAATGCTGAATTGTACGTATTAAACGTTGAGAGGGAAAATATAGATTCTCTTTCAGCAGGTAAAAAACAAACAATTGAAGAGTGGAAATCGTTAACGAATCAATTTGATGCGAGTTTTGTATTAGAAGAGGCGAAAGGAAGAAAGCCAGCAGATGTTATTATTGAAGCCGCAAAAAGATTACAGGTAACGCAAATTTTACTTGGACAATCGGCTAGAACAAGGTGGGAAGAAATACGAAAAGGCTCTATTGTAAATGAAATTATGAGACAAACAAAGTATATTGATATTCATATTGTTGCGGATCAAAGAGGGTAAAATAGAGCCGACCTTTTTGGGGGCTCTATTTTACTTTTTGTACAGCATGAAAACTTAGCATTTTCATTGCATATAAGATTACAAGTAAAAACATAATTGCACCTAGGAAGAAAATCCAAAAGTAATTTTGGTTAAATAAAAGAAATCCACCTAGAAGTGGCCCTGTGCTCATACCGAGATAGCGGATGAAGTTGTACATACCGATAGCTGTTGCACGTTCTTGCACGAATTCTTCTGTTAATAAAGTAGTGTGAGTTGGCATAGAAAGTCCCATACTAAAACCGTACAAAGATGTAACGATAATGATGAATGGGATATTGATGCTATATGTGAAAGAGAATAAAACGACACATATAATATTGAAGAAACTCGTAATAAATAAAGCTTGCTTTGTTGTGAGGCGTTTTGGAAAAAACTTGTAGCAAAAACTTCCTAGCATGATAGAAAGAGACATTGGTACAAACACAAGACCAATTTCACTTGCAGCTAGATGAAATGAATTTGTTAAAATGTTCGGTAAAAAAACGAGAAAGCAAAAGTAAATACAAAATTGAATGAAGCCAATAAGAGTAATAGAAAATCCAGTTTTATTTTTTAAGATAAGAGAGTAATTCTTTTGTGCTTTAGACTGCTTAATTACATTTGGCTTTGTTTCTGGAAGTAGTGAAATGTTTATAATTAATAAGATAATGCCAAGTGTAGATAAAAAGAGGAATACAGATAAGTGACCATTTATACTGCCAAGATAACCACCTATGAGTGGAGCCATTGCAGGTGCGAGGGCAAGTAACATTTGGTATAGGCTCATCGCTTCTCCGCGTTCTTTTCCTTCAAATAAATCGCCGATAATCGTTGCTGAAACTACAGGTATAGCCGCTATTCCTATAGCTTGAACAGCTCTAAAAAAGAGAAATAAATAAATGTTTGCCGAAAAAGCACATCCGATTGAACCAATTGTACTAATGACTAAACTAGGGATAAGGACAGATTTTCTCCCTTTTGTATCAATTAAAGGTCCATATACGAGCTGCATAATTGCAAGAACGAATGTGAAAAGTGAAACTGTTACATTTACAAGATAAAGAGAAGTGTGAAAAGAATTTTGAATCATCGGTAAGATAGGTGTGTAAATATTTTGAGCGAAGGAACCGAGTAAGGCACTAATACAGACAACATATAAAATGAAAGTTAGTTTAGATTTTTTCATCTTTTTAACCTCCTTGTATTTTAGTTTCCTTGGAAACTAAATTTATTTTAACATGATTTTCTCACTTGTAAAGATGAAAATTTTTTTTTAAAATGGTATATAGTTAAATTGTTTCTTTGGAAACTTAGGAGGCGAACGGATTGAAGCATACAACGAAGCAAATGGAAATACTGTCGGACATTCGTACACTTTTGCATAAAAAAGAAGAACATTTAAAACGACAAAACGAGAAGTTTCTTTATGAGACAGGTGTAAGTAGTATGTCTTTATCTGAGTTACATGTAATCGAATGTATCGGAAAAAATGGTTTGATGAATGTAACGGCAATTACGACAGAAATGGGCATGACGAAGGGAGCAATCTCTAAAATTTGTACGAAGTTGTTTCAAAAGCAATTCGTTGAGAAGATGCAAATGTTAGATAATCAGAAGGAAATCTTCTTCCGTTTAACGGAAAGTGGAAATGAAATATATATAGCTCATGAAAAATTGCATAAAAAAGCTGAAGAAAAGTGGCTGTTACTTTTAGATGGATATACGAAAGAAGAGCAAGACTTTATTCAAAGGTTTATAAAGGATGTCTCCGATCATTTGGAAATATAATTGGAATAAAAAACTCCTTTTTCTCAAGTCTTTTGAATATAATTTCTGAAAGAACTCATATATAATAGAAAAAGATACTTAACATGGTGAATAATTAAAGAGTCAATATATATAGAGGAGCGAGTAACATGCTTGAAAATACGGGTTTAGTATTAGAGGGCGGCGGTATGCGTGGTGTATATACGGGTGGGATATTAGAATACTTTATGGAACAAGATTTATATTTTCCATATGTAATCGGTGTATCAGCTGGTGCTTGTCATGCAGCGTCGTATCTTTCCAGACAAAGAAATAGAAATAAAACGGTCAATATTGATTATGCATCACATCCGAAATATTTGTCGTATAAAAACTTATGGAGAAAACGTCAGCTATTTGATATGGATTTCATTTTTCATGAAATTCCAGAAAAGCATGTTCCGTTTGATTTTGAAACATATTTTAATAGCCCAGAACGTTTCCTTGTAGGAACGACGGATTGTGAAACTGGACAATCTGTTTATTTTGAGAAAGAAGGAACGAATGATGATGCACTAAATTTATTACAAGCGTCTAGTTCATTGCCTTTCATTGCACCAGTAGTAAATTATCGTGGTAAGCAGTTATTAGATGGCGGGATTTCTGATCCAATTCCAGTTCGTAAAGCACAGGAAGATGGATTTAAAAAATCAGTCGTTATTTTAACGAGAAATCATGGTTACGCGAAGAAAAAATCAAAATTCGGATGGATTGCAGGAAAAGCTTATAAAAAATATCCGAATCTTGTTAACACGATGTTGAATCGTTATGAAGTGTATAATGAAACACTTCACTATATTGAAAAAGAAGAGCAAGCTGGTAATTTATTTGTTATTCGCCCAGAAGTGCCGCTTCAAGTAGATCGTATGGAAAAAGATACAGCAAAACTACAAAGTTTATACGAGCAAGGCTATGAAGATGCAAAGAGACAATTTGCAGATTTACAGGCGTTCTTACAAAAATAATAATTAGGCTGTGGAGATGGAGTTCTCTGCAGTCTTTTTTGTATTACTTGCTTATGTTACTTTTAAAAAATGTATGAATGTTTAAGTGTTTAAAGAGTTTGTAAAACATTGGGGCGTCGTATTGAGGAGAATTTACTTGAGAGGTATTATGACGATGTAGCGCTACTAAACTATTAAATTTATGAGGTGATTGTTAATGAAAGGAAAAGTTTTTTCAATTACGACTTTAGTATTATTAGCAACATCAATCTCAACAAGTGCATTTTATCCAACTCTAAGCGGTCACAAAAGCGGTAACCTACTATCTTACAGAGCTCAAACTACTACGAATCAAAATGCATCTCGTTGTTCAGTAGCAATTTCTTTTATTAAATCAAATGGAAATAATTCATATATTGAAAGCGCTTCAGATAAATTAGGATCCCATGAATCTGGAAGAGCATTAAACGCAACTGTGAGTAATGGTGCATATAACGCCTTTGGTGCAAAAGGACTATACTCGGAGCATTATGCAAATGAGAATAATGACTATCAAGAAGATACACACAAAGGTACTTTTGATAGTAACGGTAACTTACGATTACAGTGGTAAAAAGCATTAAACAGTTGTCTTTATAAATATTTGGATAAGGAGAAGGGGATGTTCATCATCTCCTTCTTATTTAAAAGGAGTAGAGACATGTATTTAGCTTTTAAAAATATAAAAAACAACAAACTGTTTTCAGTCATTCTTCTTATGTCATTTTTTATTTCTTTTCTTTCTATATCAATATCCGCACTTTTAACAGAGTCTAAACGAAACTTTATATCTGCTTTTCAAATCGGTTTTCCAGAGAAGAATCAAATTTTAACTGTTCCGATAGCGAATGCAACTGAATTGGAAGAGATAATTCCTTTCATACAAGATACTTTTGTTAAAAGTGATATTTATGTAGAGCATTTAAAAGCATTAAATAGTTCAGGGGCAACAAAGATCATAGCTGTGAACTTAAAAGATGATTATTATTGGAAGCCATATATTTCTGAAGGACAATATTTTCATCGTGAAAATGTAAACGATATGGTTGTTGGCGATCAAACGAATGTAGAGGAGTTATATGAATTTGATGATACATATAAAAAAATAGGAACTATATCAAGAAAAGACAGTGACGTCGGTGTAGCAGGTATATACGTTCCACTTCAAAACTTACCTACTATATCTAAAAAAGGTATTATCGCGAGTAAACAATTACAATTAACAGTTGTTAATCCTACATCATCTATTCATAACGAAATAAAAAAGTTTATGGGGAGGAGTAAAGATGTACTTTCGGGAGATGTTCAAATACTGAATGAACGAGATCTTCAGGAACTACATGTGACACATATAGATCCAGCAAATAAGTATTATTATAAATTCATTCTTGTTGCAATTGTTTCTGGCATTTCTGCGGTTTTATTTTGGATTTATAAAAAAGAAAGAGAGATTTCATTAAAAAAAGCAGTAGGTGCTTCTAATAGATCTATTTACTGTGAACTATATGTTCAAATTTTGTTTATTTCTCTAGTGGCGATGTTGTTGGTTTTTCTGGTGTTAGAAATGTTTTCTGGAATAATTCATACGTATTTTCAGACATACTTATTAAAACCGTTAACACCATATGTATTGGTATGTAATATTGTTTTTATAATTTTTCTTACAATGTTTGTTACTGTAATTCCAATCAAGCACATTATAAATATATATCCTGGAAAACATTTAAGAACGTAGGAGGTCTTCATGTTTTTTATATTTGATTCTATACGGTCTGTGAAAAAACGGTTGTTACCAAGTTTGATTATAGTAATTTCTTTAATTATTGCATTTTCTTCAGCAATAGAATTTGTTAGTAATCTTTCGGGATATCGAAAAATGATGACGTTAGCAAATAATTTATCAACTCATAAAAATTTCTATGAACTTTATGCGACGCAAGATATAACATTGTTTAGCGAAGAAAAAGCGAAAAATGATTATCAAGATTTCATGCAAGGGTTATCTAATACGATACCAATAACAAATAAAACAAATTATTTGTTCCGTAACTATTCACTTAGTTTAAAAAAAGAAAATGGAACGATAAAGACTCTTATTGTTGATAAAGATATTAATAAGTACTTTCATATACGAATTTCACAAGGAAGATATTTTGAGGAATCGGAATTTCATAAATCAGTATTTGATATTAGACCTGTTATATTAGGGGCTAATTATATAGAAAAGGTATCTATTGGTGATGTTATACGATCTGGAAAAATGAAGCTAAAAGTAATTGGCTTTTTAGAAAAAAATTCACCATTTACATATCCTCGAAGTGGTGAAATATCGGATAATCGTATTACATTATTAGATGACATGGCGATTTTACCAATTGGAACAGAAGAAATAGAGTTCTATAGTGTAGAACTTTTATACAATGGGTTAATTATAGAAACAAAGGAGAAGATAAATATAAATGAATTTCAAAAGAAAGTATTAAAGGTAACGGAAGGTAAGGGGTATTCGTATTATGTTACAAATCCGAATAAATTGTTAGAAAATGAAAAACAAGGTATTGATAATATGTCATACCCCTTATTATTAAGCGGTACAGTCTTATTTTTTTCATTTCTATCTATTGTATTGACATCAATGGCAACACTTTATATAGAGCGTAAAAATATTTCTATTAAATCAGCGTTAGGTGCAAGCACTTTTCAAATATGTCTTCCATTTATTATTGAGTATATGTTGTTATTCATTTTATCGATATGTATAGGAATTACGTATTTTCAATGGGAGAATAGCGGAGCGATTGAAATTCAAAAAGAGCTAGAAAATAGTACCGTATCTTTTTTTGGAACGTTAAAAGTCTCTATAGAATCATTGGTTGTTATAGGTGCTTTATCACTTGTAATGATCCTCGTTATATATGCAATCATTTATTTAAATGTACTAAAAATAAAAAATACATATATGAAAGAGGTGTTATAGATGATTCAGCTCGCAAATGTGGCTAAGGGATACGGAAAGAGCAATTTTAGTGCTTTAAAAGATATTAATCTTACAATAGAAAAAGGCGAAATGATAGCCATTATGGGACCATCTGGTTCTGGGAAATCAACCTTGCTTAACATTATTGGCTTAATTGAGAGCCCCTCTACTGGAATGTATTTTTTAGATGGAATGGATACGAGTACATTCAAGTCAAACTATCATAAGTATAGAAACACGGAAGTTGGATTTGTATTTCAGAACTTTTCGCTATTAGATGATTATACAGTTGTTGAAAATGTAATGCTTCCGCTTGTATATAGAAAAATTTCTCATAAGAAACGTATACAAATATCAAAAGAAATGCTGGAAATGGTAGGACTGGAAAGGCATATTAACAAATATCCTTACGAGTTATCAGGAGGAGAACAGCAAAGAACAGCAATAGCAAGGGCTTTAGCACAAGATACAAAAATTATACTTGCTGATGAACCGACTGGTGCTCTCGATCAAGAAAACGGGAAGAAAATTATGAGCATTTTAAAAGAGATTAATAAACAAGGAAAAACGGTGCTAGTTGTTACACATGATCAAAAGGTAGCTGCATATTGTCAGAGGACGATACGGTTACTTGATGGTTGTATGGTATAATATGGATAATGTTATATGAAGAGGTGATACATATGGAAAATGTATATAAAGGACTTAGGCATACCGGATTTACTGCAATGCTTATTTTTGGAGGGGTATTTTTACTTCGCTGGCTCATACATGATGAGATGCTACTGGATCAGCTTATTGGATTTAGTGTAGGAATGGTAATGGTTGTTTCGTCAGTTTCCATTCAAAAGTATAGTAAAGAATTACAGATGAATGAGAAATATTAATAATTTTTAACTGCTGTTATCTTTTTCATAGTTTAGTAATCGTGGAGGCTTTCGTGTGATTGTTGCAAAGGGAAAATAGAGCATCGAATTTTGAAGTGACCCCTAAAAGTTAGACACGGTTATTTCATTAGGCAGCTTGATAAAAGTGAGTCCGGTATTGTACCGGGCTCATTTTTAATTTTGCCTTAATCCGTTTCGTATTATAATAATCTATATATTTTTCTAATTCTATTTTAAAGTGCTCTACATTTTCAAATTCTTTTATGTAGAGGAACTCCGACTTCATAATCCCAAAGAAATTTTCTATTACTGCGTTGTCGTAACAGTTTCCTTTTCGAGACATACTCTGGACGATAGCTCTTGATTCAAGTGTCCGGACGTACTGTCTCATTTGATAATGCCATCCTTGATCCGAATGCATCAGTAGCTGGTGGGTTTCGGGTAAACGTTCCAATGCTTTCTCTAACATGTCTGAAACAAGCGAATACGTCGGTCTAGAACCAATTGTATAGGTAATAATTTCACCATTATACAAATCTAATACAGGTGATACATACAGTTTTTCTCCAAACAATTTAAACTCTGTGATGTCTGTTATCCACTTTTGATTCGGTGCATCTGTATGAAAATTACGCTCTAAAATATTAGGTGCAATTCTACCGACTTTTCCTTTATAGGATTTATATTTCTTCATACGCACAACACACTTTAACCCAAGCTCTTTCATAATGCGCTGAACCTTCTTGTGGTTCACTTTCTGGCCACGATTCGTTAATTCATCACGAATGCGACGGTAACCATAACGACCTTCATTTTCCTCATAAATCGCTTTAATCTCAGCTTTCAAATCGGCATCTACATCTGGACGATTCATTTTCTTTACTAAATCATAATACGTGCTTCGAGGAATAGTAGCTAGCTCCACGAGTGCCTTGACCGAATATTTATGCCTTAATTCATAGACTACTTGCGCTTTGTCTTGTTTTGTGATTTTTCCTTGTTTTGAACTAAGGCATTTAACTTTTTTAAGTACTCATTTTCCATCTCAAGCTGTTTAATGCGTGCTTCAAGTGCTTCGACTGATCCTTCAGCTAAAGGTTGTTTCAATTGTTTATTTGAATCTTTTTTCATGGATGGACGCCCCTTTTTCTTAGATTGAAGGGCATCAATTCCTTGTGTTTCGAGCTGTTTTTTCCAAACAGAAATCGTTGAAGGGGCAGGAATATTAAAGATAGCTGCCGTCTCAAATAAGGACATACCGTTTTCAATCATAAAGTTTAGTACGTCTAGTTTAAATTGTTGTGTGTAATTTGTACATCGTTTTAGAAAAGCTTCCAGACCATTCTGTTTATATTGGTTTACCCAATTCAAAATGATTGTGTCACTTATACCGAGCGATCTACCCAGTTCTCGATAACTTTCATTTCCGTTCAAATAACGTAGAACGATTTGTATTTTTTCATCAGCTGTAAATTTAGCCATAGAAAAACTGCACCTCCAATTGTTAGACTGTGTCTAACAATTGGGGTGCAGTTCATTTACGCTTCTTTTTAATAAATGAAAAGGCTAAAGCTGTAATTAAAATACTGCCTTTAATGATATCTTGTGCATAATAAGGAACGTTCATCATTGTGAGGCCATTTAGTATAATTCCGATTAATACCGATCCGAGGAATGTTCCGACTATATTTGGTTTCTTGGCACCGAACATTGCGTAACCGATATAGGCAGCTGCGACTGCATCCATTAATAATGGAGCACCAGCTGAAACTTGTCCTGTTCCAACGCGGCTGCATAGAATAATGCCGCCAATAGAAGCTAGTAAACCACTAATCATATAAGCATATACACGGTAACGATCAGTAGGAATACCGGCTAATCTAGCAGCTTCTCGATTCCCACCAGTCATATAAAAGAAACGACCGTACGTTGTTTTTTCTAAAAATAGATGTGCAATTAAAACGACAGTAAGCATGATAATGACAGGGACTGGAATTCCTAAGACGGAACCTTGACCGATAAATAAAAAGGATGGAATAAAATGTCCTGTTGCACCGGACATTCCTTCATAAATTGAGGATCCTTTTGAAAATGTTAAGTGTAGTCCATTAACGATATACATGATACTTAATGTAGCTAGTAAATCGGGTAGTTTAATTCGGATAACGAGTAGTGCATTTAATAATCCAACTAATAATCCGCAAAGAATAGGAACAAGGAGTGTAACTAATAGTTCTTGTCGATATAAAACGAGACAAGAAGCAGCTGCAATTGTTGCTAAACTAGCGGTAGAGCCGACTGATAAATCAAACCCATCTACAATCAATGTAAAGGTAACGCCGATTGCAAGTAACGTTACGATGGAAATAGAACGTAAAATATCACTAATATTGTTATATGTTAAAAAAGAATCATTGACGATAGAGAAAAAAATTGTAACACCTATAATAATAGCAATTGTACTAAATTGATAAAAAAGATGAGTAGGTAAATATAGTTTCTTAGTTTTCGTTTTATGAACGAGATTCAATGGAATAGCTCCCTTCAGATAAATGTAAAAGCTGTTCAGGAGATAGTTCGCTTGGTAAGTATTCACCTACAAATTCTCCGTTTGCCAGTATAAGAATGCGATCAGCGATATGCAACGCTTCATCTTGTTCTCCTGTGAAATAAATTACGTAACTTCCGTTTTCTGTAATGTTGCGAATGAATTGAAAAATGTCTTGTTTCGCAGCGATGTCTACACCTTTAGTTGGCTCGTCTAAAAGAAATAGATTAGGTTTGAATCCACTCCACTTTGCAATTGAGACTTTTTGTTGGTTTCCACCGCTAAGTGAATGAATAAGTGCCTTTGGGTCATTTGGTGAAATACCGAAAGAAGAAATTGCTGTAGTAGCATCATTTAATTCGGTTTGTTTTCGTTTCCAACCTGATTGATGTAAATTTGTGTGACTTATAATATCTTCCGAAAGAAATACGCCTTGTTTTCTTCTTTCTTCTGGTACAAGTGCGATTTTCGCTTTAATCGCATCTCGTGGTGTTTTAATCGTTAGTTTTTGACCGTCTATTTCTGCGTGATAAGTATGACGAGCACCAAATAACGTTTCAGCAAGTGTTGTTTTTCCACTTCCAATTAATCCGTATATCACAACAGTTTCTCCTTTTCGTATTGTAAGAGAAAGGGGAGAATGACCTTCGTGTAATAGAAGCTCTTGTACTTTAAATAGTTCCTCGCTCCCGGTTTTTGGTGCTGTATTAATAGGAAGTGTAAGTTGTTTTCCAGTCATTGCTTCCACAATTTGTTGATCTGTAATCGTTGTAATGGTTTCAGAAAGGGCAACTTGACCGTTATGTAATACAGTTACATCATCCGCGAAATTTCGAATCTCTGATAAACGATGAGAAACTAAAAGGATGCCAATTCCTTTTGATGTTAAATCTTTTAATAGCTTCCCAAAGGTTTCAACTTCTTTTGGTCCAAGAGAAGAAGTAGGTTCATCTAATAAAAGGTAATTTGTATTGTTAGATAAAGCTCTTGCGATAAGAAGTAATTGTTTTTCATGTAATGAACAGTTTGAAACATCTTCCGAAACATTTAAATTTACCTGTACAGTTTGCAAATGTTGTTTAGCGAGTGCGACTAATTTGGACTTTGAAAATAGTACTTTATTTTGCATTGCTAAATGATCGATTAGTACATTTTCTAATACAGATAATCCGTGAATAAGTCCGTGATCTACTTCTTGTGTTACGAAAGAAATGCCATGCTTTTTTGCATCGCGCGGTGAAGTAAAGGAAACAGACTGAGTATCAATTTTTATATCGCCAAAAACTGGTTGAATTTCACCAGTTGCTATTTTTAGTAAAGTACTTTTTCCCGCACCGTTCATGCCTAGTAAAGCGTGTACTTTTCCTTTTTGAATATGAATAGAAACATCTTCTAGAACAGGTGTAGCGACATGATAAGAATGTGTAATGTTTTGAAGAGAGAACGTCATCATTTTTTCTCCTTCTCTAATTTTTTCATCCAAGGGGAATATGCATCTTTTGAGTCTCCCCAACCGTTTATATATTTTGATAACTGATCCATTGTTATATTTTCTTTTGGTAAACTATTTTTCTTTACTAAATAAGGTTCTAGTGAATAAATATCTGGCGTTTGTTCACCAGCAATTTTTTTGTATAAAAATCGTACTTGAACCTTACCTACTTCAGCTGGATCAGTTGCAGCTGTAGCAGTCCAAGGTGAGTTTTCTTTTTGCATGAGTTGTAAATCCTCATTACTTAAGTCAATGCTATATACTTTTATATCTGTACGACCAGCTTGTTCAAGTGCTTTAACAGTCCCTTTAGCAAACTCATCCCACGAAGCGAAAATAGCTTGTAAATCGCCTTTTTTCGGATATTTCTTTAGTAAAGCTTCTACTTGTGTTTGTGTATCGAGTGGCGTGTTATTACTAGCAGTACCGAATCTTGCGACTTCTTCTATATTTGGATACCGTTTATAAAAAGTATCAATGATAACATTGCGACGTTCCATTGGAGCAAATCCGCCGACCCATACAACTGCGATATTTCCTTGTCCATTCAAATCTTCCGCTAACGTTTTTAATGATTTCCATGCAAGACTATAGTCATCTTGATCAATAATTGTCACACCTGGCAAGCGTAGATCGTTATCGAACGCAACTACGGGAATGTTCGCTTGTAACGCTTTTTCTACTCCAGGTTTTAGTGCTTCAGAACGGCCATGATCAATTAAAATACCATCCACTTTTGAATTAATAGCAGTATCTAAATTTGCAGCCATTTTTGCTAAATCGTTATCAGAATTGTAGACTTGTACACTGCCGCCAAATAGCTCAACTTGTTTTTTGACACCCTCAATATATTGAGAGGAAAAAGTTCCGATGGACATTTGCATAATTAATGCGATTTTTAATGGCTTCTTTATTTGGCTTGGAATTTCTGTTTGTAATTGATTTTCTACCGTTGTAGTCGCCTTTCTCACAGTTTGTTGCTTTTGTGAAGAGATAGCATCTTGTTCATTTGTACAAGCTGCTAATGTAAATAAGAGAAAAATAAGTACGATGGAACATAATTTTTTCATAAAAAAATCCCTCCTAAACTAAAAAGAGAGAGGAGGGAGTGAAAATAAAAAACGCCTTTTCATATAGAAAAGACGCCTTATCATATTACTCTTATCTTTCAACACAATGTGTTGTAAGAATTAGCACCGTGCCCATAAATGGGTCGGTTGCCGGGCTTCGTAGGGCTCATCCCTCCACCTGCTCTTGATAAGACATCGAATATTTAACTATTTTGAATTATTCCACAAACGAATGGTGTTGTCAAACAGTATTTATAAAAAAATCCCTCAGGAAGAGGGATTTTAATGTGGTAAGAATATCAATTGATAAGCAAACAAAATTCCAAATACATACACAAGTGGGTGAACAGCACGGAATTTACCTTTTGCCACTTTCATAAGTGGGTATGAAATAAATCCAAGTGCGATACCTGTTGCGATACTTGATGTAAGCGGCATGCTTAAGATTACTAAGAATGCTGGGAATGCTTCATCAAATGAGTCCCAATCGATGTGGCGAACTGAACCCATCATAAGACTACCAACAATAATTAATGATGGTGCAGTAATAGCTGATACACCAGAAACGGCACTTACTAATGGTCCGAAGAATGCTGCTAGTGCGAATAGAACAGCTACTGTAACAGTTGTTAAACCAGTACGACCACCAGCTGCAACACCAGCAGATGATTCAATGTAAGCTGTTGATGGTGTTGTTCCGAACATAGAACCGATTGTTGCTGAGAATGAGTCAGATAGAAGAGCTCGTCCAGCTTTTGGAAGTTTTCCGTCTTTCATAAATCCACCTTGTTGAGCTACCCCAAGTAATGTACCTGTTGTATCAAATAATGTAACAAGGAAGAATGAGAATACAACGCCGTATAATCCGTAGTTAATTACGTCAGATACAGCAGTAATTGGATTTGAAACGATAATTCCTTCTGGTAATCCAGGCATTGATGTAACACCGTTTGAGAATGTTAATTGTCCTGTGAAGAAAGCGATAATACCAGTTAATAGCATACCGATAAATAGTGCGCCATTTACATTTAAAGACATAAGAACAATAGTAATTCCAAGCCCAGCCAATGCTAGTAGAACTGGAGCAGAGTGAAGATCACCAAGTCCAACTAAGTTTGCATCATTTTTTGTAACGATACCTGTTAAACGTAAACCGATAAAGGCGATGAAAAGACCGATACCAGCAGTAATTGCATGTTTTAAGTTTTCAGGAATTGCTTCCATTAATTTTGTACGGAAAGATGTAAATGATAGCAAAATTAAAATCATACCTGCTACGAATACAGCAGAGAATGCAATTGCGAAAGTCATGCCTTCATGCGCTTTTACAACAGAGTAAGAGAAGTAAGCATTTAATCCCATACCTGGCGCGATTGCGATTGGTAAGTTTGTAAAGATTGCCATAAATAATGTTCCGACAACAGCAGCAATAATTGTTGCTGTAAATGCTTGTTCAAATGGAACACCTGCATCCCCAAGGATAACAGGGTTTACGACAATGATATATGCCATTGTTAAGAAGGTAATAATACCTGCCATAATTTCAGTTTTAATAGAAGTTTTATGTTTTGAAAGGTTAAACATATAAACATCCTTTCTGTTTACGAATAATTTTCACAACAGTTATATATAATATTCGTTTTTTAACTATTTTGCAATAGTTTTGCATAAAAAGTTTATAACAATTCATATTTTGTGTCTTAAATTCGAATATTAATCGTAACTTGATGTGTGAATTTCAGTTTTTATTATGCACATTATAAGGAAAAGGAGTTGAAAGAAGCTATGCCACAGCAAAAAAACTTTATAACAATGCCTGCGCAACATCAAAATAAGCAGCCGGGGATTGAATCATTAATGAGCCCCCTTCCGCAGTTTGAAGATCCAAATTATAAAGGAAGTGAAAAGTTAAAAGGAAAGAATGTGTTAATTACGGGAGGAGATAGCGGAATTGGACGAGCAGTTTCCATCGCTTTTGCAAAAGAGGGAGCAAATGTTGCGATTGCTTATTTAGATGAGGAAGAAGATGCAAATGAGACGAAACAACGTGTTGAAAAAGAAGGTGTAAAGTGTGTATTGTTGCCAGGGGATTTGAGTAATGAACAGCATTGTAAAGATATTGTGGAAGAGACCGCTCGGCAGTTAGGTAGTTTAAATATTTTAGTAAATAACGTTGCACAGCAATATCCGCAGCAAGGGCTAGAGTATATTACAGCAGAACAGTTAGAAAAAACATTTCGTATTAATATTTTTTCTTATTTTCACGTTACGAAAGCAGCACTTTCTCATTTGAAGAAAGGAGATGTCATTATAAATACGGCATCTATCGTTGCATATGAAGGGAATGAAACGTTAATTGATTATTCCGCAACGAAAGGAGCAATCGTAGCTTTTACAAGATCACTTTCTCAATCGTTAGTGCAAAAAGGGATTCGTGTAAATGGTGTTGCACCAGGACCGATTTGGACACCGCTTATTCCATCGAGCTTTGATGAGAAGAAAGTCTCTCAGTTTGGGAGCAATGTCCCGATGCAAAGGCCTGGTCAACCATATGAGTTAGCGCCGGCATACGTATATTTAGCGTCTGATGATTCTTCTTATGTTACTGGACAAATGATACATGTAAATGGGGGCGTTATTGTAAATGGATAGTTTTCATTTATAAGAGCAAAGTAAAGCTAATTACAATTATTATGGTGAGCGCTAGGGGGGATATAGGTGAAAAGGGTATGTTTCGTCTTACTATTATTTTTCTTCCTACCGGTTAGTGCTTTTGCTGATACAGATCATTTAATACTAGTTAATCTTACGACAAACCAGTTGTCTTTTTTTGAGAATGGAAATTACACAAAAACATTTCCAGTAACGACTGGAAGAGATCGTACACCTACGCCTGAGGGTAATTTTTGTATTATAACGAAATTTAAAAATAAAGAATACCATCGAAAAAAAATAGCTGGGGGTGCACCGAATAACCCTCTTGGTACGAGATGGCTTGGGCTAGATAAGAATGAATATGCGATTCATGGGACAAACCGGGAATGGACGATTGGAAGTAGGGAATCAAATGGCTGTATTCGCATGCATGACAGGGATATACAATGGTTATATGACCGAGTACAATTACAAACAAAAGTAATCATTTCTCGTTTTCATACGAGCCCCGAATATGAAGCGAATAAGCTTGGTTATCGCGTTGTGAGCTGGAATGGTCGAAAAATAGAAAAAGAACAAATTGGAATACTTACGTTAGTAGACCGCGCGGATATATATTGGCAAGAACCAAATGGACAGTTAACGAAAGTGAAAACGGTATTGCCAAATGAAAGATATCCGGTGTACTCAAAACGAAAAGATGGAATATATTATATAGGAAACAATTCGTATATTATAGATGAAACAGGAGAGAAAATTCGTTACGAGCAAATTCCTTCTTCGATTTTAAGTAATATATATAAACGGAAATACAATGTTCCGTAATGGCTACCGTATTATAGACGGTAGCTTATTTATACTTGGAGTTTAACTGCAACTATTGTATTTTGCTGAATATAATACAGTACAGATAGGGGGCGGTTATATTATGAAAAGTGAATTTGCGTTTAAAGTTTTCTTAGTAACGACCTGTTTATTTATCGTGTATTTATATGCGTTTCTCGTCTTTTCTTTTTATGTTCCATATGTTGATTTAATATTATTCTTCGGATTTATTTGGGCGTTTGTGAAAGCGAGGGAAGGAGAGAAGAGTATATATCGGCGCATTACCTTATGCGGAACGGTAGTTCTCGTTATTTTGTACTTTTTTATTATGCATGATTTTTGGAGGGGAATATAAAAAAGCATACGATGAATCGTATGCTTTTTATGTTTAATATTTAGGCTTAAATGTATGACAACAAGTCTCTATACTCGTTGCTACAGAACTTTCTAGCGTCTCATTTGTTAAAACAGCAGCTGTATATGAATCATTTTCAGTTTGACCAGTTTCATCTGCATCAGGCTGAACGACGATCGCACTTGCTTGACAAAAGTTACCTTGTCCCCAAAAAGAACAGTTGGAAACAGAACATCTTACTTCTGGCATAAAACCCCCTCCTTATACATTAGTGTGGGATTTTACGCCCATTTCATGTGTAGAAGGAGTTTCCTTTTCTTATTACTTTTTCGTTTGCTCAAGCCATTCTTTTAATTTGTCTTTCGGCTGTTCACCACTAATACGGCTCACTTCTTTGCCATCTTTAAAATGAATGATTGTTGGTGTACCTTGAATTTTATATTCATCCCAAGGAGCATCTAATTTTTCAATATCCATAACTTTCATATCAACGTTTAAGTCTTTAGCCATTGGCACTACGACAGGAGATAATTTTTGGCAATGAACGCAAGATGTTTGATAAAAATATACTGTTTCTTCTTTTTTCTCTTTTAAATTCTTTTGAAGATCTGAAAGAGAGATTTTATTTGTGTAGTAGTCAGGACCATCTGTTTGACTACCAGTAGCATTATCAATTTTTTGGCTAGTTGAAGCTTTTTTTTCTTCCATTTGTGTTACAGCGAAAATTGCCGCAAACAAGGCGATAATAATACCACCAAATATAAGCATTTTTTTCATTCTTTCATCTCCTTATTTGTTTTTGATGACAATAAAGCTACAAACAGCGATTGTAATAAAGCCGATAAGTGCTAAAAACGGGATTGTCACAAAGCCGAACCAGTTTATGTATTCTCCCGTACATGGTACACGTCCACAAGCTGCCCCAGCAGCTGAAAATGCTGCGACTTTTTGAATTGCATAGTGATATAAAGAAATACAAGCGCCAATAGTTGCGATTGGTAAAGAATAATTTGCGATGCGATAGTCTTTCTTTGCTACAGCGATACCGAGCCATAAAACGAATGGATACATAAAAATACGTTGATACCAACAAAGAACACAAGGCTCAAATTTCATGATTTCGGAAAAGTACAGACTTCCTAGTGTAGCGATAAAAGAAGCTCCCCATGCGGTAAGTAAAGCATATTCTTGCTTTTTTTCTCGTCCCATATTTTATACCTCTCTTATAATAGTTACATACTAAATTATAGTATGAAGTGGTATGGAAAAGAAAGAAAAAATATGTTTATCAATAAAAGTTTTATAAGGAGAAACTTTTATTGATATAAATATTTTAAAAAAGCGCCATTCTCCGGAAGAGAATAGCGCTATAGTTTACATTTGAATTTGTTCTACTTCTTCTACATGCGACTTTTGGGATGCGTGGTCAATATATTGAAATAGGAGCTGCAATTGTTTATCAACTTCTGGTAGTTCTTTACTGTATTGATAAGCGTGTAAAAAATGCTCAATACGCTTAGAAAATAATTGATCGTTCGTTTGAACCATGAGAACGAGTAATTTATCCCAGTTACAGCAATACGTGTAATAGAGAGCTTTATCATAGTCGTTATATGTTTGCACTGTGTACCCTCCTTACCGAGAGTTATATATAGTGTGTGATAAGTAAGGAGAAATACACTTGAAAGAATTTGTTAAGAAAAAAAGTGAATGAAAAGAAAAAACGAGGAGTTTCCTCGTTTTTTAAGCTTTTGGCATTGGTGTAGGTGTTGGTTTGCCATAGCCTTCTTTGTATTTATTATCGATATAGTTACGAATTTCAAGCGTTGATTTTCCTTTTTGTTTCATGGAAGCAGATTCAACTGCGATTTCTAGGCAATTGACGCAAGTCGTTGCATGGGAATCCCAAACAACTTCACCATTCTTTTTAATTTCACGAATAAAGCAGTTTTTATTATTTTTATGTCCTACACTTTCACCGCAACCACAATAGCATGGAATCCAATCTAATAGTTCTGCATTTTGTCCAGCGACGGTGTAGATATCTTTCATTTGTGGATCAAGCTTATCTAGGAAGGTCGGAAGTGTGTCGACTCCTTTTGTTTTCTCTTGAATGTCAGCTTGCTGAGTATGCGATGCATGGTCATGTTCTTCTTTTTTTGATTCAGAAGATTTTTGGTCATTTGTACCAGTACTTCCGCATCCAGCAAGAATTAAGCTTAGTACTGCAAGTAAAGAAAATACATACTTTTTCATTCGCTTGTCCCCTTTACAAATGTATTAACCAAATTGTATCAAATATCATGGTGCGTTGGGTGAAGATTTTTTCGACTGATTTTTGAAACGCCACCGCAGTGAATGGAATAGAAATAAAAGTGGGATATAAGCGTATACAATATATAATCCAACCTGGGAGAGTACTGTATTTAATGTATTGATACTTTCACGGTTTGTGAAAAATAAGGATGAAATAAATATAGCTGCGATAAAAAATGGTAATGTAATTTTAACCGGTATGTGAAAGGCAGTTTTACTAATACGACAAGAAGACCAAATGGTTAAACAAAGATTAGGTAAAATAATAAGAAACCATAGGAAAATAATAATGTACTCAAATCTTTGGATAAAAGGAACCTTAATGATTTTTAGCATCGTTAATGTTGGCCAAATTGTATGATGTAGTTGTCCTTGGCTATAGTACATAAGGGACACAATTGCTAGCATGACATATAAAATAGTTGTAAAGGCAATACCGCCATGTGCCCATTTATGTAGTGATTTTCCTTTTTTAATAAGCGGATAAAAGATAAGAATTGCTTCAAATCCAAGAAATTCTAATGCAGATGATTTTGCTGAAGTTAGAATTTCTACAGGTGAATGGGTAAGAATTGGTAAAATGTTACGGACGTGTGCATATTTCATAGGAAAAACTAAGAAAAGTAGTACGAATATCGGTATTACGACGCCCCAAAAACAAATTCCTGTTACAGAGCGGAATCCACCTTTTATTACGTAATAGGTCACGAGCAAAAATAATAACGTTAATTTCCATGGCTTAATTGTAGGGAAGACCCATACTTGAATGACTTCAATATATGTACGAAGCACAGTTAGGCAAAATAAGAGAAGATATGCAGCAAAGCACATAGACAAAAAAGTTCCAATCCATTTTCCAAAGCATGTCTTATGAATGGTCATTAAATCATTATCTTTATCCAACATTTTTAACATACAAAACAGTACGATATGAGTTATAATACCGGCAACAATAAGGGCAATCCAAGCGTCATAACCAGCATATTGTGCAATAATACGTTGATATCCTAATACACCTACTCCAACTTGAAGAGAGTGTAATAGAAGAAATGTGAAATAAGGAGAAACGGTTATTGTTTTATTTTGTTCAGCCATTGTAACACCTCACTATTCTCCGATACCAGATTGCACGACATTGATTTGTACATGAACGGCAACATCTACATTAGGGTACATGTCTTGAATTTGTTTCATCGTCCATTTTCTTGAGTGGCTACGAATTTCTTCTCGTATACCTATTGGATCCACTTCTTTTTCTTGAAATTGTTTTATTAATTCGTTTAAATGGTTTTCAATTGTTTTTTCTACATGTTTTTTTACGTATTTTACATTTTCTGTCTTTGATAAATCGAGCCAAGGCGGAGCGTTTTTTATGAGCCCGTTTAATTTGAGGTGAATATGGATTTTCGGGATGTTACCGGTATCCGAAAGAGAGCAAATGCTATTTCCAGATAAGTTTTGAGTGGCAATTAACCCTTTGTGCTTACCTTGACGTATCGGAACCTCGTAACGGCCATTTTTAGTTGGATTAATGAGCAATTTTAATAAAAAAGATCCCTTTTTATCTGTATACATAACCACTTTATCCTTTTTTAAAAAAGCGAGTCCCTTAATGGAAGCAGACTGGTCTTCATCCACTTTAATATAAGGAAGAAATGGATCGCATCCTGATGAATAAAAGTTATACAAGAAAATATTTAATGCAGTTCGTGGAATTGTTTCGTTTTCTATATTTTGCTCTAGTAAATCAGAAAGATATAGTGATCCATTTGTTTTGACATGTTTGAGAAGCTTTTCAGTTGAACCGTCTACAAGTGCTAGCTGTACGTCACGGCCAATGTTAGGATCACGCTGTAAATTGTTAATAATATCACCAATTCCATGTTCACCAAATGCTTTTCCGAACAGTACGACACGCATTTGACCTACGGCGATAGTATGTGGTGATTTGGCGTTTAGTCGTGAAGAAATTGTTTCAATCGTGCCAGCCGTAGTTGATTGGGTTTGTGGTTTGGATTGCACGCCTTTTGTGTAATCGGGATAGAGGATCGTCCCGCGGAATTGTTTGTCTTTTGTTATATCGAATCCGCCTACATGAATAATTCGTTGTGTGTCTACTATATTCGCTTGTGTACATCCGGATTGGAAAATTAAAACGATAATAGCCGAGCATAATAAAATGTTTTTCATTTTTCCTCACCATCACGCTTTTCTTTCGCTTTGCTTGGATCATAGCGCCATTTCTTTTTTGGTCTCAGGAAAGAAGCACGTCCAGCGGTTTGACTAAATGGTAAGCGAAGGAGCCCTTCTGCTGTACCTAACCCGCGAAATGGGTATAAAGGTAATAAGTAAGGTGATCCAAGTGATTTTAAGCGAATTAAATGAGCCAATATGAATACGAACCCGACAATGAGACCTAGACCACCAAATGATCCAGCCAAAATGATGAGTGGAAATCGTAATATCCGAATTGTGGAAGACATTTTTACTGTCGGTGTTGTAAAAGATGCAAGTGCTGATAACGCAACCGCAATTAATAAAATAGTACTCGTTAAAGCGGCTTCGACAGATGCTTGCCCAATTACAATCCCGCCAACAATACCAATCGTTTGACCGACTTTGGTCGGTAAACGTGCTCCAGCCTCGCGTAGTAATTCAATAGTAATTTCTAAAAAGAGTGCTTCTAAAATAGGTGGAAATGGTACGTTAGCTCTAGAATAAATAATAGGGCCAAGTAAATCGGCCGGAATCATTTGATAGTGATATGTTAATACCGCTGTATAAATGGCTGAAGAGAATAAAGAGAATGCTGCTCCAAAAAAACGAACTAATCTAAGAAATGAGCCTGCTATCCATGGTAAATAATAATCTTCTGGTGAGACGAAGAAATCGAGCAATGTCGCTGGGCCAGCTAATGCATACGGTGAACCGTCGGTTAAAATGACAACCCCTCCATTAAGTAATGCATAAACGGAACGATCTAAACGCTCTGTAGGTAGTAAAACTGGAAATGGGGAGTTGCTATTATCACTAATAAACTGTTCAACCATAGTTGCATCGAAAGGGACATCAAAATCGATATCTTGTAGACGTTGTAGTGCAGTATTAATATGTTGTTCATTTGTGATTTCTTCCATATAAGCAACGGCTACTTTTGTTTTTGATATAGATCCAACTTGGACTTCTTTAAAAATTAACTGCTCGGTTACAATATTTCGGCGTAGTAAATGTATATTTATATCAATATTTTCAACGAATCCAACTTTTGGTCCGATAACGCTATATTCGTTTTCAGTATCATTTGCTAGTCGGGTGCCCAGCACGTTACTTTCTGCGCGTACGAGTGCATATTCCTTCGTTGTCGCATCACTTTTTCGTTCTATAAGTACATATCCCCCTAACAACTTTTCACGAACATCATTAGTGGAAGGATTAATCATAATATCTTCAATGAATATAACATTTACTAAATCATTTATACTGTGAATGTTTTCTAGCTCTTTTTTTAGAGGTGTTAAAATGAATTGTTTAACAATGAGAGATTCTACAGTTGATTTATAATAAAATAAACAGAGAGTTTCTTCTTGGTCGATGTTGTAAGACACGAAGTCCATGGATTCTTTCATACTTTTTACAAATTCTGGAACAGAACAGACTGATTTATGTTTTTGTTTCTTTGATGATAAACGAAACATTTTCTCACCCCTAACATACGTTATTTACTTGTGTTAGTTTTTGGGAAAGACGGGAATTTATACTTAAAAATTGAAAGTTCATAAAGAAAAGGAAGAGTAGTGAGTACCTCTTCCTTTTTGGCGTGTTAATTTGTTCTCTTTTCTTTAATTGACTTCACTAATTTCATCATTTCCGCCCGTATATCTTCTCTTTTTACATTTAATTTTTCGGCAATTTGTTTAATGTCCATTCCATCTTTTTTCATTTTTAATACATCATCAAGAGGGGTATTACTTTTTTGAGAGATGATTGTTAACACAGCAAGATGACGCAATTTGATGTTATATTCTTTCATTTTTTGCTTGAGCTGATCCGGTGTGGATTTTTGCATAGTTGCCAACTGTTGTAGTAGTGCTTGTTTTGTTTCTTTATTCATATGATGCTTTTTCAGCTTACTTGGATCTACACCGAAATGCTCGGCTGTTTTCTCCCAAGATTTATTTTGCTTATAGTAAGCTAAAACGTCTTTTATTTCTTTATTACTAATTCTTGCAATATGAGCAGCTTTCCAAATTTCATGTTTGTTATAACCGAGCTTTTCTAGCGACTGCATTTCTTCTTCTAAAATTGGTTTATGGTGATGCATTGTTACTTCTTTCGGTGTGGCAGCAGAAGCGGGGAAGATAATTGCTCCGCATAATAATGCTGCCATAGTCATACTTACCGCGATTTTTTTGTACATGTAAACTCCTCCTAGATGGATAGTGTGGAAAACTGTACACATATCATTTCCATAAAATGTGAAATACTTGTGAACAAGTTAAGTTTTTTTATTCACAGCATGGAATGATGTTTTTAGAAGTTTTCCAACATAAAACATTGATTAATAGTAAAAAACTAAGGTATAATCGAAATTGAAAATCAATATCAATACTGAAGATAAACTTATACATATAGATAAAAATAAGGGAGAGATAAATATGACTACATATACTTCCATCGCTAATGTGATTAAAGAAAGGCGCTCTGTTCGTACATTTACAGACAAAGCAGTAGAAAAAGATTTATTAATTGAACTATTAAACGATGCAACATGGGCACCAAATCATAAGCACCGTGAACCAT
The DNA here is from genome assembly GCF_001182785.1 of Bacillus thuringiensis. Classification (NCBI taxonomy): domain Bacteria; kingdom Bacillati; phylum Bacillota; class Bacilli; order Caryophanales; family Bacillaceae; genus Bacillus; species Bacillus thuringiensis. The sequence continues at coordinate 789,786 of NZ_CP012099.1, forward strand.
GGAATTGTAAACTATACATCGGAGAAGGCCGCAAGAAATTAGTAGATGCAGTATTAAACTCTTTCACAGAAGAAGAAAGAGCGAAACGCGGTAAAATTTTATCAGATCGTTTCTTAAGCACGCCTGCACAAATCGTTGTATATATAAATGAAGATCCGCGTCAAATTCAACGTGATGAAGATTACGCTGCAACATGTGCATTTATGCAAAACTTCCAACTTCTTGCTTGGGAACGCGGATTAGGTTGCGTTTGGAAATCAGGCGGATTAAACTACAATCCATTATTTATAGAAGGAATCGGTTTAACAAGAGGACAACGTATCGTTGGAATTCTTCATATCGGCTATTTCGATAAAGCGCCAGAAGGAAAAGCTCGTACTCCGATTACGGAGAAGATGGAGATTATTGAAGGTTAATAGATGAGACATTCTCGTTTTTGCGGGGGTGTCTTTTTATTATGCAATCAATCCTCATGAAAGCTTGTTTTTCATCATACACTTTCTTAAGGGAAAGTGTAAGGAGGGAAAATAATGAGAGCGAGTGACGATAAAGCACTGCAATATGCGATTGCGGAAATTACGGAAATTGCGACTGGATTTGGGCTTGATTTTTATCCGATGCGTTATGAAATATGTCCAGCGGAAATTATTTATACATTTGGTGCATATGGGATGCCGACAAGGTTTTCACATTGGAGTTTTGGAAAACAATTTTTCAGAATGAAATTACAATACGATTTGGGACTTAGTAAAATATACGAACTCGTTATTAACTCTGATCCATGTTACGCCTTTTTATTAGATACGAACTCTTTAATTCAAAACAAATTAATTGTCGCGCACGTTTTAGCACACTGTGATTTCTTCAAAAATAATATTCGTTTTTCAAATACGAAGCGAGATATGGTAGAGAGTATGGCGGCAACAGCGGACCGTGTGAAAGCGTATGAGCATAAGTACGGAAAAGCAGAGGTAGAAACATTTTTAGATGCCGTACTTGCCATTCAAGAGCATATTGATCCGTCGCTTATGCGTCCGAAGCTCGCATGGAGTATTGATGATTTAGAAGAGGACGAAGTAGAAAAGAAAAAGGTTTCGCAATACGATGATTTATGGAATTTAGATAATCGCAATAAAAAGCAGGAACGTTCTAATGTGCGTAAAAAGAAGAAAATCCCACCACAACCAGAGAAAGATTTACTTCTCTTTATTGAAGAATATAGCCGTGAGTTAGAAGATTGGCAGCGTGATATATTAACGATGATGCGCGAAGAAATGTTATATTTTTGGCCGCAGCTTGAAACGAAAATCATGAACGAAGGCTGGGCGTCCTACTGGCATCAACGCATACTTCGTGAAATGGACTTAACATCTGATGAAGCAATTGAATTTGCGAAATTAAATGCAGGTGTTGTACAGCCATCAAAAACAAGTATTAATCCATACTACCTCGGTATTAAAATGTTTGAAGATATTGAAGAACGGTACAACAATCCGACTGAAGAAATGAAGCGACGAGGCGTAAAACCAGGATCTGGCCGTGATAAAATGTTTGAAGTACGCGAAATTGAATGGGACGTATCGTTCCTAAGAAACTACTTAAATAAAGATCTTGTTATGCGAGAAGATATGTACTTATTCCAGCGCCAAGGAAAAGAATATAAAGTAATAGATAAAGAATGGGAAAATGTGCGTGATCAACTCGTAAATATGCGGACAAATGGTGGGTTCCCGTACTTAGTAGTAGAAGATGGAGACTACTTAAAGAACGGAGAATTATACATTAAACATAGTTATGAAGGAATCGAACTCGATTTAAAATACTTAGAAAAAGTATTACCATATCTTCATCAGCTATGGGGAAGAACGGTGCATATGGAGTCCATCGTGGAGAGTAAGGGCGTTGTGTTTTCTTATGATGGGAAGATGGTGCATCGGAAGTATGTGTGAGGGGAAGAACGGACATAGGATACTGTGTCCGTTCTTTTTATTTGAAAAATTTATTTATATTTTTTACTTAAGGTAAAGAATATGACTAATTGTTTGAGTTTGTTAAGTCAACGTAATTAATAATGATTATCATTATTAATTACGTTGACTTCTGGAAAAAGAAAAACTAGAATTTATAAAGGGATCCTCAATTGTTTGCTATCACTTGTATAGGAGGTAAGTTATGTTGTATAGCTTTATTTCTATAAGATATATGTTGGCTCTTTATAGTTTTGGTGTTCTTTTTATCTTTTTTTGTATAGTATTTTTGGTGAATCAAAAGGTCTATGCAGAAGATGTACCGTGGACATCGGTTTCAAATGAGGGAGAACGTGAACTGTTTCAAGAACAATTATTGTATAGTAATGATCGAAGGGGAGAAGATCTTGTTTCGCCCTCATTTGAAGGGCGAAAACATGGTGGGGAAGATTGGGGAGCATATTTGGAAAATAGTAAGTTAAGTTATTCATCCAACATTCTTACCTATTCTCTTATAGGAATAAATGATCGAATACGGGTTAATGATAGAATTAGCGCTACAGTCCATGTAGCAACTCAGTATAATAGTGGAGAAATTTATGGATGTACAGGAGTACTAATTAGTAAAGATACAGTACTTACAGCTGGACATTGTATTTACAATAAAGAAATTGGTAGATGGGCGACAAATGTTATTGCAACTCCATGGCGTAATGGAGGATAAGCACCGTATTTATCTTTTTATGTTAAAAATAAAGAAAAACAGCCAATAAAAAATTTTGAAATTATACTTATGAAAGACGAATCACCTGAGCCCAGTAAAGAAATTGGGATCTCAATAGGGAAAACAGACGAAGAAGGAAAAGTTATTTGGAGTAATGTAATGAAGGGAAAATATATTATATTTTTGCCGAATAGTAAGACGCAAATAGTTAGAGTTAAAGACAGAGATGAATCGAGAGTAATAAATATATCATTGTAAAAAACGAATCTATTTGGATTCGTTTTTTATTGGTAAGTAAAGTAGTTGAAAAAAATTTAAAAAAGTAAATCCTTTACAATATACCCTTAAGGGTATATGATATTATACAAAGTTATAAAGTAATGTATAATATAGTTACGATTACGGAGGTGGTCTATAGTGGAATATAATCAAGATATGAAAAATAGATTGAAACGTATTGAAGGTCAAGTTCGTGGTGTGCTTCGTATGATGGAAGAAGGAAAAGATTGCCGAGAGGTTATTACACAGTTAACGGCATCTCGTTCTGCCCTTGATCGTACAATTGGGCTCGTTGTTGGAACGAATTTAGAGCAATGTTTGCGTGAACAGTTTGAAAGTGGTAATGGTTCAAATGAAGAGTTAATTAAAGAAGCTGTTCAATTACTTGTAAAAAGCCGATAATCTGTCAAACATAAGTGTTGACAGATTTTCAAAAACGTTTTAATATACCCATACAGGTATATGTATATGAATTGTGGAGGAATCGATTATGAGTATAAAAGTGGATATGAGTTTAGATTGTAAAGGTTTGGCTTGTCCGATGCCTATTGTGAAAACGAAGAAGGCGATAGAAGGGTTAGCACCAGGGCAGGTGATTGAAGTTAAGGCAACAGATAAAGGATCTACGGTAGATATAAAAAGTTGGGCGGGTAAAGTAGGACATCAATATATCGGGACGAAACACGAGGGTGATGTATTGGTGCATTATGTTAGGAAAGCAAACGAGCATGAAGTGAATGAAATTGTGAAATATCCTCATACAATTACGAATGCAGAATTACAGTCTATATTGTCTCATGGGGAAGAGAGCATTGTATTAGATGTTCGCGAAGCAGCGGAATTTGCTTTTGGTCATATTCCATCGGCCATTTCGGTACCATTAGGTGAATTAGACAGCGCAGTGTTAGATCAGACGAAGCAAATTTATGTTATTTGTCGAGCTGGTAACCGCAGTGATGTAGCTTGCCAAATGTTGAATGAGAAAGGTTATTTAAATGTGAAAAATGTCATTCCGGGTATGTTAGAGTGGCAAGGGAATATAGAGAAGTAAATTTTTTTGAATGAAAATATACCTATGGGGGTAATCAAATGGATGTTAAACAGTTACAAGCAAAAGATGTGGCAGAGAAAGTGTTATTCGGAGAGTTATTTATTTTAGATGTTCGTAATGAGGCGGATTATGAAGATTGGAAAATTGAAGGGAAGCAAGTTTCTTCTATTAATAAACCTTATTTTGATTTGTTAGATGGTGTAGATCATATTGTAAGTGAATTACCTAAAGATAAAGATGTTTTAGTAGTATGTGCAAAAGAAGGGTCTTCTATATTTGTGGCAGAGCAGTTAATAGAGGTTGGATTACAAAATATTTATTATTTAGCTGGTGGCATGAAAGCTTGGAGTGAATATGTAAAGCCTATAAAAGTTGGAGATTTAAAAAATGGCGGAAGTATGTATCAGTTTAACCGCCTAGGAAAAGGCTGTTTATCTTATATGGTCGTTTCAAACGGTGAAGCAGCAGTTATTGATGCGGTAAGGACAGCCGAGGCATATGAAGAGTTTGCGAAAGAGCACGGCGTTACGATTACGAATGTAATGGATACACATTTACATGCAGACCATATTTCTGGTGGACGTAAGTTAGCTGAAAAGGTAGGTGGTACGTATTGGTTACCGCCAAAAGATGCCGAGGAAGTTGTTTTCTCATACGAACCGCTTGTTGAAGGATCTGTTATTACGGTGGGGGGTACTAAAATTGTAATTGACGCATTATACTCACCAGGGCATACGATTGGAAGTACGTCATTCATTGTAGATGATTCTTATTTATTATCAGGCGATATTTTATTTGTAGATTCAATTGGGCGTCCTGATCTTGCTGGTAAGGCTGAAGATTGGGTGAGTGATTTAAGAAATACGTTATATACACTGTATAAGGAACTGTCTCAAGATTTAATTGTTTTACCAGCTCATTATTCAAAAATAAGTGAAATGGATGAAAGAGGCGTTGTGAGTGCAAGCTTACAAGATCTATTTAAAGAGAATGTAGGATTAAATATTGCTGATGAAGTGGAGTTTCGTAAAACTGTGACAGAGAATTTACCACCTCAGCCAAATGCATATGAAGAAATTCGTCAAACGAATATGGGGAAAATTCATCCGAGTGTGGAAGAAGAGCGTGAAATGGAGATTGGCCCAAATCGTTGTGCAGTGCATGAGTCATTATAAAAATAACAAATTGGAGGAATTAATGATGAATATAAACCAAGTATTAGATGCGAAGGATTTAGCATGTCCGATGCCGATTGTAAGAACGAAAAGAGCGATGGATACTTTACAATCGGGCGAAGTGTTAGAAGTACATGTAACGGATAAAGGGTCAATTAAGGATATTCCAGCGTGGGCAAACAAAACTGGTCATGAAATCGTAAAGCATGTAGAAGAAGCTGATGTGCTGAAGTTTTGGATTAAGAAGGCGTAGGAAAAAATATTGTTATAAATGCAGAGAGGTTGGTTATATGAACACAATATTAAGTACGCTTTTCATTGTACTTGCTACATGGTTTGTTATTTCGCGTTTTTTACCAGTGAAAGGTGTTCAAAATATAAATGGAAAAGAATTAAAAAGTATAGTGGGGAAAAAGGGGAAGTACTTTATTGATGTCCGTACAGTAGGTGAATATAGAGGAAATCATATGAAAGGATTTCAGAATATCCCGTTAAATGAGTTAGCAAGTAGAGCAAGTCAGTTAGATAAAAATAAGGAAGTAATCGTTATTTGCCAAAGTGGAATGAGAAGTAAGCAAGCTGCAAAGATGTTGAAAAAACTAGGATTTCGGCAAGTAATAAACGTTTCAGGTGGTATGAATGGTTTGTGAGGAGGACTTTAAAATGAAAGAAATGACAGCAAAAGAATTAGAAGAAAAATTGTTAAGTAAAGAAGCAGTAAATATCGTAGATGTCCGTGAAGTAGAAGAAGTAGCTGAAGGGGGAATTCAAGAAGCATGTAATATTCCACTAAGGCTATTAGAGTTTCGTATGCATGAGTTGGATAAAAAGAAAGAATATATTATCGTGTGTCGCTCTGGCGCGAGAAGTGCAAGAGCCGTTCAATTTTTAGAAGGTTACGGTTTTCAAGCGATCAATATGGTAGGTGGTATGTTAGCTTGGGAAGGTAAAGTCATATAGCATAGAGATAAAAGATTTGAGCCTTTTTATAAACAATTAAATACCCCTATAGGTAATTTAGAGGAGGAACAACATGGAACAGCAGAAAAAAACGACAATCGTTTTATTTAGCGGAGATTACGATAAAGCAATGGCTGCTTATATTATTGCAAATGGTGCAGCGGCGTATGATCAAGAGGTAACTATTTTTCATACTTTTTGGGGATTAAATGCTTTAAGGAAAGATGAGCATGTGAATGTAAAGAAAACATTTATAGAAAAAGTATTTGGAAAAATGATGCCACGCGGTGCTGATAAGATGGGATTATCCAAAATGAATTTTGCTGGCATGGGGCCGAAGATGATTAAAGGCATTATGAAAAAACATAACGCAATGCCTTTGCCAGATTTAATTGATTTGGCGAAAGAACAAGGAATTAAACTTGTAGCTTGTCAAATGACAGTAGATTTATTAGGGTTAAAAGAGGAAGAGATTATGGAAGGGGTAGAGTTTGCAGGTGTAGGGGCATATTTAGCAGATGCTTCGGATGGGAATGTAAACTTATTCATTTAAATCACCTTCTTTTTAGAAGGCGGGGGATGTAAGATGAGCTTAGTCGTATTACTTTTTATAATTGGGTTTATAGGATCGTTTATATCAGGAATGGTTGGGATTGGTGGCGCGATTATTAATTATCCGATGATCTTATACATTCCAGTATTGCTAGGATTTACTGGCTATACGTCACATGAAGTGAGCGGTATTACAGCGGTACAAGTATTCTTTGCAACTTTTGCAGGCGCGTGGGCATACCGGAAAAGTAATGACATGAATAAAACATTAGTTATGTATATGGGAGCTAGTATATTAATAGGAAGCTTCATAGGGAGTTTCGGTGCTAACATATTAGAGGAACATACAGTTAATGTTGTTTATGCAGCATTAGCTACAATTGCAGCTATTATGATGTTTGTACCGAAACAAAATAATAGTGGAGATGTGAAGTATAATAAATGGTTAGCAAGCTTGTTAGCGTTCGTTGTAGGGGGAGCTTCAGGCATTATAGGAGCTGGAGGTTCGTTCCTTTTAGTTCCCATTATGCTAGTTATTTTAAAATTACCACTGCGCATGACGATCGCAACATCTATCGCTATTACGTTTATTTCCTCAATAGGGATTACTACCGGAAAAGTGATTACTGGGCAAGTAGTTATCATTCCAGCTCTAATTATTGCGGTTGCAAGTATATTTGCTGCGCCACTTGGAGCACGAGTCGGGAAGAGGCTAAATCAAAAAGTACTGCAATATGTATTGTCCACTTTAATTGTAGGAACTGCTGTTAAAATGTGGATTGATATGATATCGAAATAAAAGGATGGTGCTGCTTGCAGCCCATCCTTTTATTTATTGCCCGTAAACCTAACGGATTATAGTTTCACTTTATGCCCAAATAACTTTCATTAAGTTTTTATATTCGTCATTTGCTAATTTATATAGCATTCTCGTATGTTCAAAGACAAGTGCTGGATTAAAGTTTGGTTCTGAGAATGCAAGAGATGCTGAAATATCAATTGCATTTTGCTTGTTTAATGTGAATTTTGCAAAGCGATAAGATGTGTTTAATTCATTAATGACATGTAAAATATCATTTGTTGATGTTGCATCAGGCACGTGAGCAACATTGAAGCAGTATATATCCACCGTAGGATGTTCGTTTTGGAAAGCAGCGATAAGTTGAATTTTTGCGCCAGCTTCTGTCTCTAATCCTACTGAAAAATGAACAGAGCCATCATTTTCATCTATATTTTCTTCCATGTATATATCGTTGGATTTTAAGTAGTCTTTAAAATCTGAGATGTTATGTTTTACTGCAGCTTTCATATGTATGAGCCCCCTGATAATTGGAATAGATTGCTACTATTTATTATAATTTAAAAATATTAAAAAAGATAGTTAGAAAGTTCTGATTTTTGTATTTAGAAGAATAAAAAGAAGCGGTTCTCTACCTCCATAGAGAACCGCTTCTATATTATTCATTGTCATTAGATGATGTTTCTGTATCTTCACTGCTATTTTTGTTCTTATTTTTCACTTCATTGTTACTTGATTCGCGTTCACTTGAATTTTCAGACTTAGATTCTTTTGTCTTTTTCGAATCAGAGTCTGAGTCAGACTTTGTATATGCAGGTAGCCCAAGATGAGTACGAAGTTCATTTGTAACATTAGCTAATTCTTTTTTATCTGGATTGTAGTAGTAAGTTCGACCACCACCAGCAGATTTGCTACATGTATCGTCACCTTTTGCCATATAGCAATCATCACCTTGGATTTGTAATTTCTCAATTTCCGAATCCGATCCGTACTTATAGAATGAAAGCATATCATCAAATGTTAAGTTTGTAACAAATTGTCCGTTAATATCATCAATGATGTTGCCAACTTTTGTTACAGAACCAGCATTTGTTAGTTTCTTTAAAATAGCTTCGATAACGAGTTGTTGACGTTGTCCACGCATTGCATCACTATCGATGTGTCTTGTTCTAGCAAGAGCAAGAGCTTCTTCGCCATTTAACTTTTGAACACCTTTTTCTAGGTGAATTGCCTCAGCATTATCATTGCTATCTTGCTCAGTAAATTCAACTGGTACATCAACTTCAACACCGCCCAAGTCATCGACGATTTTTATAAATGATTTAAAGTTAAATTTTACAAAGTAATCGACAGGAACATTCATTAATTTTTCAACTGCATCAATGCTTGCTTGTGGTCCACCATTTTTCCCGTTTTTAGCAGAACCGAATGCATGAGCGTGTGTAATTTTATCTTTTTTCTTTTCTATTGGAATATAAGTATATGTGTCACGTGGGATACTTAATAGTTTAACAGTTTTGCTATCTTTATTAAATGTTGCAAGTAAAAGCGCATCTGTTCTTATAGCTTCACCATATTCTTTTCCTCGGACATCGCTTTCATCAACACCCATTATTAAAACAGAGACGTTATTTGTAATAGGTTTTACAGCTTTATCTCGTAAATCTGATTTATCACCGCGTGCTAAATCGTGTGCTGCATTTCGAACAGCAGAAGATGCTTTATTTACTAAAAACCAAGTATAACCGCCGCCTATTAATAAAACGAATAGTATAGCGCTTATAATAATTTTTATTTTTTTCTTATTTTTTTTCGGTTTACTGCGTGTATTTTCTTGCAAAGATGGGTTTTGCTCCATTTCCTGTACTCCTTCATTTGGATTGAAATACGACACTCATATCCACTTATTATAATGAAATTTAGCGAAAAAAAACATTACAAATCATTTACATTTCGTAAAAATTCAATTTATTTATAAAAAGTCAGATTTTCTATATATTATTTTGTAGATGTAGAATAAGTATAAGGGCTATTAGTAGAAATGAAAATATATATTATGAGAAAGCGATAGGGAAGTAAGATTTGTTGAAATATAGCCAAGAAGAAATGAGTAAGCTTACTTATTTCTTCTATATAATAAAGAAGAATTTGACGGATAAAGGAGAGAGCATAATGAATCATACATCATTCCGAGCAATCGTTGTGAACGAAACGGAAAATCATCAGTTTGTAAGAAAAGTTGTTGAGAGAGAAGTAAGTAGTTTACCTGAGGGAGACGTATTCATACAAGTTCATTATTCTTCATTAAATTATAAAGATGCCCTTTCAGCTACTGGTAATAAAGGTGTTACGAGAACATATCCTCATACGCCAGGAATTGATGCCGCAGGAGAAGTTGTGAGTAGTGAAGATACCTCCTTTAAGGTAGGAGATCAAGTTATTGTAACGGGATATGACTTAGGTATGAATACCTCTGGTGGTTTCGGAGAATATATTCGCGTCCCATCATCTTGGGTCGTGCCTTTACCAGAAGGAATGTCATTAAAAGAAAGTATGATGTATGGGACAGCAGGTTTTACTGCTGCTTTGTCGGTATATAAGCTTATTGGAGCAGGAATCAAGCCTAGTATGGGAGATGTTTTAGTAACGGGTGCTACAGGCGGCGTAGGGAGTGTAGCTGTTAGTATATTAAGTAAGTTAGGGTTTAACGTAGTAGGAGCGACAGGAAAAATAGAAGAGGAAGATATGCTACTACGTCTAGGAGCGAAAAAAGTGATTCATCGCGCGGAATTGAATGATGAATCAGGAAGACCGATGTTAAAAGGGCTATACGCCGGAGTTATCGATACTGTAGGTGGACATATGTTAGAAACAGCTTTAAAAACAGTAAAGTATGGTGGGTGTGTAACGACATGCGGTAATGTGGCAGGCCAGGAATTACATACAACGGTATATCCGTTTATTTTACGAGGCATAAGCCTTTTAGGGGTAGATTCCGTGCAATGTCCAGTGGATGTGAGAAGAGATGTGTGGACGCTTTTAGCGAAAGAATGGGGAAATAAAGAATTACTATCTTATACAGAAGAATGTACATTAGAAGAATTAGAGAAGAAGTTTACACTTATATTGCAAGGAAAGTTAAAAGGAAGAACAGTTGTTAAAATATAATGAAAAAAGAGACGCTTAAGTTAGCGTCTCTTTTTTCATTATAATGATTGTTTTAAATTGATTTTTCCTTGTTCGCCTAAAACACCGTCAGCGATATTTACAGCGTGATCGCCAATGCGCTCTAAGTTACTTACCATATCGACGAAGATGATACTTGCATCACCTGAGCAGCTGCGTTCGTTTAGACGTAATACGTGACGTTTACGAAGAACACGTTCCATTTGGTCGATTTTGCGTTCTTTTGCAATAACAGTTTGAGCTAGTTCAGTATCGAAGTTTGTTAAAGCTTCAACTGAGTCTTGCAGTGTTGAAATCGTTAATTCTAGCATTTCGTTTAATTCAGTTAATGCTTCGTCTGATAGTGAAACACGGTTTGAAATTTGGAAATCTACAAGTTCTACAAGGTTTTCTACATGATCACCGACACGTTCAATATCTCCAACAACACCTGCTAAAACAGAATGTTTTTCAGAATCCGTAGGTGAAAGTGGCTTTTCTGATAGTAAAACTAAATACTCGGTAATTTTTTTATCTAAATTGTTAATAGCTCCTTCTAATTGAGTAGCCATGTTTGCGTGTTTTTTGTCTTGTGTATTTAAAAATTGATTTGCTTCTTTTAATCCATGTAATGAAAACTCAGCCATACGGATAATCTCTTTTTGAGCTTCAGTTAAAGCGATGGCTGGAGATTGTTCAATAAAGATTGGATTTAAATGTTGTGGTTTGAAGTCAATCGCTGCATCTTCACCACGAATAATTTTTGTTACGATCCATGCTAACACTGCAATGAACGGGAATTGAATAATTGTATTTGTTACGTTAAATGTTCCGTGTGCAAATGCAATAGTCATTTCTGGATTCAAGTTTAATGATGTTTGGAAATATTGAATTAAACTTGTAAATGGTACTAATAAAATTGTAAAGATAATTGTACCGATAATATTAAAGATAACGTGAACTAATGCTGCACGTCTTGCTGCAATTGAAGTACCGATTGCTGCTAATACAGCTGTAATTGTTGTACCGATGTTATCACCGAATAATACAGGAAGAGCTGCTTGTAAATCGATTGCACCTTGACCGAATAGTTCTTGTAAAATACCGATTGTTGCGCTTGAGCTTTGTACAATTAAAGTAAAGACTGTACCGACAACAATTCCTAAAATTGGATTGTCACTCATGCTAACTGTTAATTCTTGGAATGACTCTAAAGAACGAAGAGGTTTCATACCTGCGCTCATTAATTCTAAACCGAAGAATAACATACCAAAACCGAATACAACTTGACCTACAGAATGTACTTTTTTATTTTTAAAGAAGAATAGTAAAATAGCTCCAACTGCCATAACTGGGAGAGCATATTCTCCGATTTTAATTCCGATAATAAATGCAGTAACTGTCGTACCGATGTTTGCACCCATAATAACACCGATTGCTTGTCTTAATGTCATAAATCCTGCACTTACAAGTCCGACTGTTAAAGCGGTTGTTCCTGAACTTGATTGGATTAATACAGTAACTAACATACCTGCTAGTACACCCATAAGTGGGTTTGTTGTAAAACGATCTAGAATATCACGAAGACGATCTCCAGCTGCTTGTTGCAGTCCATCGCCCATGTATTTAATCCCGAATAAGAAAATACCTAATCCACCAATGAACTGGAAGATCATATCTTGAACATTATATTCCACGCATTCCACTCCTTAAATTTCATGTACGATGTAATTATTAACTGAACCTTGAGTCACTGTAAACGGTTTGCTAGTAAAATTTACACTAAATTTACAAAGGGAAGAAAAGTTTACAAACCCTTAAAGAAACAGCTGTATTTTATTGGTTTTCATCTGTATAAATCTTAATTTTGTAAAGAAATCACACTTTTTAGAATAATATTGTTCAGTTGAATATCAAGGATAGCATCTGCGAGTTCATCGTATATTTTTTGATGAAAGTTAAAAAAATATGTAGGAAAATGCATGTAGTTTTATAACAGCAAAACGAGGGAAAACAATTCTTTTAACACGATAAAAAAGCCACTGAATTATCCAGCAGCTTTTTCCGTATTTGTATCGCCATGCTTTTGTTTTCTTATGCTTGTAATGTAAATGAAGAGAAAAGCAATAAGTAATAGAGAGGAGTAACGATATACAGTTGCATAGTTTGTAAAATGAGCAATAAATCCAAATATAATTGCTCCAGCGCCGATTCCAAGGTCAAATGCGGAGAAGAATGTAGCCGTTGCTACGCCGCGTCGATGCGGTGCTACGCGGTCAATCATCCATGCTTGTAGTGCAGGTTGGATCGCGCCAAAACCACTTCCGTAACATGCTGCAGCAATAATTAAGCTCGGAATTGTCGTCGTATACGATAATAAAATAATACCTGTAAACGTTATAATAACTCCTGGAATGATGACGAATGTATGGCCTTTCGCATCATATAGCTTTCCAGAGAATGGACGAGTCACAGCGATTGCTAGTGCGTTACATAAAAAGAAGAGGCTAATATCAGCTATGCCGACTTCTGTAGCAAATAGTGTGATAAAACTTCCGATTCCTCCGTACATTAATGTAATACATAATATTAATAATGAAGGAAGTAAAGCTTTACGTTCAATAAATCCATCGAGAAAAGTACTAGATGATTGTTGTGGAGGCTGTTTCGTTTTTTGGATTTGAAGTAGTTTCGTTAATATTAATGAAACAATTGTGCACGATAATGCACATAAAAAAAGAATTGTGAAGTTATATGTTTGCATAAGCCATAGTCCGATAAGTGGACCGAGGGCCATTGCAATTGTTCCAGAAAGGCCAAAATATCCCATGCCTTCTCCGCGGCGAGCTGAGGGAATTAAATCAGAAACGACAGTCCCATATGTAGTCGTTGTAATACCGAAACCAGCTCCGTGTAAAATACGAACAGCAAGCAAGAGAAAGATTGTTGAGGCGAAAAGGTAACTGCCCATAGCGAGTAGACAAATAGCAGTACCGATCATTAAAATGATTTTTTTATTGAATTTTTGCAAGGCGTTCCCAGTTAGCGGTCTAACAAAAAGTGCCGCGACGGTAAACATGCCGACAACCAATCCGATATTGGAACTTGTGCCACCAATTTCTTTCACATAAACAGGTAAGGTTGGAATTAACATTTGAAACCCTAAAAACATACATAAGTTTGCAAAAATTAAAGCAACAAACTCTTTTGTCCATAACGGTTCTCGTTTTACGAGTATTGCTTCTCCCATATATTCATCCCCTATATAAAATTTTCTCTTTTCTTTCGAGTATATGTATTGGCCAATGCAACAGTCAAGGAAGGTGTCTTGAAAACGGAAAACAATTTTTAAGGTGAAAAACTGACAAATTTGTGTAAAAGCTACACAACTATGAAAAAAAGATGTAAAGTATAGATGTATAGACTTGTAGGTGTTAAGAATGATAGAAATTGTTTTTTCTTTAAAGAAAGCGGATTCAAAAGAGTAGTGAACAAGAAGGGGATATATACTTTTTCACTACATATATTTGAAAAGGTTTACAATATGATGAAGAAAGAGGCGTGTACATATGAGACGATTAGGTATTTCTATTTATCCAGAACATTCAACAGTAGAGAAAGATAAGGAGTATTTAACATTAGCAAGTAAATATGGATTTACACGTGTGTTCACATGTTTATTATCTGTGGATGGAGAAAAAGAGAAAATTATAGAAGAATTTAAAGAAACGATCTCTCATGCGAATGCATTAGGGTTCCAAGTATTAGTTGATATTAGTCCGTCTGTTTTTGAACAATTAGGTATTTCGTATAATGACTTATCATTCTTCCATGAATTAGGTGCGTACGGTATTCGTTTAGATGTTGGTTTCTCAGGATTAGAAGAATCAATTATGACTTATAATCCGTATGGTTTGAAAATTGAGATTAATATGAGTAATGGTACGAAGTATGTAGATAACATTATGAGTCATAGACCAAATCGTGAAAATTTAATTGGTTGTCATAATTTTTATCCGCATCGTTATTCAGGGTTATCATACAATCATTTCATTAAATGCTCGAAACAATTTAAAGATTACGGTATGAGAACGGCTGCTTTTATTTCATCATTTGATGCAACATACGGACCTTGGCCAGTAACAGAAGGGTTATGTACATTAGAGCAGCATCGTGAATTACCGATGACAACACAGGCGAAGCATTTATTTGCGACGGAATTAATTGATGATGTTATTATTGCAAACGCATATGCGTCAGAAGAAGAATTACAAGCACTAGGTGCATTAAATAAAGAGAAACAAACATTTGATATAGAACTATATGATACAACGACAGAATTAGAAAGAATTATCGTATTAGACGAACCACATTTTTATCGCGGAGATGTATCTGAATATATGATTCGTTCTACACAAAGTCGTGTGAAATATAAAAAAGAAGAGTTTAAACCTCATAATACGCGTGAAATTAAGCGTGGAGATCTATTAATTGATAATGAACAATATGGCCAGTATAAAGGCGAATTACAACTTGCATTAAAAGATATGGTGAATACAGGAAAAACAAATGTAGTTGGTCGAATTGTAGAAGAAGAGATTTTCTTACTAGATTATTTACAAGCATGGGATAAATTCGGATTCACATTAAAGAAATAGAGAGAATATAAAGGGGAAAAACTACTGATTTCAGCAGCTTTTCCCCCTTTATATATAAAGAGCGAGAGGAAGAGCTATGACAAAGGTGCATCAGCGATTAATTTCTATTTTAGAGGAGTTTTTAGAAGAGAAATCGATGTTAAATCGAGCTTTTTTAGCGGGCCGTTTACATGTATCGACGAAGACGATTCAAAAGGATATAAAATTATTAAATGATATATTGGAAGAAAACGGAGCGAAAATCGAATCGCAAAGAGGGACTGGGTACGAATTAGAAATTATACAAACGAAGAAATTTGAAGACTTTTGTGTGAGTCTATTTCAAAAACAGACGGAAAAGATTCCAACTTCTTATGAAGAAAGAATAGCGTACATTTTGCAGCGTGTTTTAACGACAGAGGGATATGTGAAGCTTTCAGAATTAGCGGAAGAGATTTATGTGAGCAAATCAACGGTCAATTTAATTATGAAAGATGTTACAGATATATGTAGTCGCTATAAATTACAAATTGAGAAGAGACCGTATTATGGTATACGTATTGTTGGAGAGGAATTTAATATTCGTTCTTGTTTATCACAATATGGTTTACCGCGTTATGACCATACTCCGTTTCATGAGCAATTTGAGCAGACGGAGACGTATTTATCGCTACCGCATATATCACTTATTCGTTCAATTATATTAAAGTATATTGAGGGTGGAACAATATATTTATCTGATATAGAAATTGATAATTTAGTCATTCATATTGCAATCGCATTAAAGCGTTGTCAAAGTCAACATTATATGAAAGGACTGCATGCGGAGCAATCAGAACTTATAATAAAGAAAGAATATACAATTGCGAAGCAGATTTTAGGAGATTTAGAGAAAGAGTTAAAATTTTTATTTCCAGAAGAAGAAGTATTATATGTGACGATGCATTTATTAAGTACTGCTGTTACAACGAGAGATCGCTATGAAAATGTAGAAGAGCTATTAGGAAAAGATATATATGCATTTATGCAACATATTCTTTTTAAAGTAGCGGAAGAACGGAATCTTATTTTTTATTATGATGAAGAATTATTATTTGGATTTGGTATTCATTTAAAAACGTTATTAAATCGTTTGAAGTATAAGTTAAATACGAGAAATCCTCTTTTGGCAGAAGTGAAAAAGAATTATCCGTATGCTTTTGAAATTGCGATTCTCGTTGGAGATATCATTGGTGAATATACGGGTGAATCGATCCCTGAAAGTGAAATTGGTTATATTGCAATTCACTTAGGCGGAGCGATGAGCCGTTTGCAGGAGCAGAATCAAAAGAAAAGATGTTTATTAGTTTGTGCGACTGGTCAAGGAAGTGCACAACTATTAAAATATAAAATTTTATCACAGTTTCGAGATAAATTAGAGATTGTAGGTATTACAGGCTATTATCAATTGAAAGTAGAAGATCTTTATAAAGAAAAAATAGATTGTATTATTAGTACGATTCATATACCGAGTGGCTTGCCTGTTCCAGTTATAAAAGTGAATTCAATATTTGATGATAAAGAGATTAAATCGATTGGTCAGCGGTTGTTTACGCATGTGAATAATAGTGTGCAGCAATATATTAAGGAAGATTTAATCTTTTTAAATCATAGTGCTTCTACGAAAGAGGATGTTATTCAGTTTTTATGTGAGAAAGCTGCTGAGAAACGCTATGTACCAGAAAACTTTTATGCTTCTGTTATGGAAAGAGAAAATACGTCTCCGACAGCGGTTGGGAATTCAGTTGCAATCCCGCATCCGATGCAGTTATTAAGTGAGGAAACTTTTTTGATGTTTTGCACACTTGAAAAGGCTGTTGATTGGGGAGACAAAAAAGTACAAGTAATTATTTTATTTAGTGTAAAGCGCAATAATAATGAAGATTTGCAAAGGCTTTATGATTTTTTATATGATATTATGTCTAGTCAAAGTGCGATAGAGAAACTTACTCAGACCGAGGTAATTGAAAATTTTCAAGAGATTTTATTATCATTTTGAAAAAGTATATAAAAACTTCCGTTACATAACGGAAGTTTTTTATGTTTAATTGTATGCGTTTTCATAATAAGATAAAAATATAGAAAACATATAGCTTGGGGGAATTTAAAATGGCTGATATGCAAACTCCATTTGCATTAATTTTACATGGTGGCAATGCGAGAAGTGCGGCGCTTGAAGCAATCGCTTTTGCAAGACAAGGAGATTTCGAGAATGCGGGTGAAAAGATGAAACTTGCTAGTGAGGAAATTTCAGCAGCTCATCGTATTCAAACGGATCTAATTCAAGAAGAGGCAAGAGGAAATCATGCAGAAATCAGTTTACTGTTAGTGCACGCACAAGACCATTTAATGAATGCAATTACAGTGAAAGAACTAGCTGAAGAATTTATTACTCTTCATAAACGAGTGGAAGAGAAAGTGACAGTATAAGATGTATATTTTATTATGTTGTGCAGCAGGTATGTCAACGAGTATGGTCGTAAGAAAAATGCAAGAAGAGGCAAAGAAACAGGGGAAGAATTATAAAATTAAGGCGGTTGATTCAGAACTTGTGAAACTTGAAATAAAAGAAGCCGATGTCGTTTTAATCGGTCCACAAGTGAAATATTTATTTCCAGCTGTAGAGTTTCTTGCAAATTCATACAACATACCAGTTGCAATTATAGACCAACGAGATTATGGCATGTGTGATGGTTTGAAAGTGCTTAGGCAAGCAGAACAATTAGTTTTAGCATAATTATATCTTTTTAAATATAAACATTATAATGTTATAAAGTTTATTTCATTCTTTTATAGTAGAGAGAAAGAGGAGGGCTATTGATGAATGGGTTTATGAGTTTTATGGAACAAAAGATTATGCCAACAACGCAAAAGATTGCAGGACAACGACATTTATTAGCAATTCGAAACGGGGTTATTTCTACATTACCGTTAACGATCGTCGGGTCATTTTTCGTAATCTTTTTAAATTTACCAATTGATGCATATATGGAATGGATTGCACCGTTTCGCCATATTTTAGATATTCCATTCCGATTTACAGTAGGACTAATGGCATTATACGCAGCGTTTGGTGTAGGGGCTTCGCTCGCGAACTTTTATCAGCTCAATCAATTAAGTGCAGGGCTACTATCTGTACTCGCCTTTTTACTAGCATCAGTTGAACCAATTCAAATTACGAAAGCTGTACCAGGTGTTATTGATGCAGGTCGATATATTTCAGTAGGAACATTAAGTGCAACGTCTTTATTTGGTGCAATTGTTACAGCATTAATTGCAGTAGAAATTTATCACTTTATGATTAAGCATAATATCTCAATTAAATTACCAGACAGTGTACCACCAGCAGTTTCAAATTCGTTTGCAGCATTAATTCCAACATTAGTAGTTATTCTTTTATTCTGGGGCATTCGCTACGGTTTGAAATTTGATGTAAATACAACAATTACATACTTAATCGCACCATTAAAATCAGTACTAGTAGGAAATAACTTATTCGGTGGTTTATTAACAGTATTCTTAATCGTGTTCTTCTGGTCATTTGGTATACATGGACCAGCGATTTTAGGACCAATCATTCGTCCGATGTGGGATTCAGCAATTCTTGAAAATATGGAAGTGTTCACGGCTACAGGAAATGCACATCAATTACCAAACTTATTTACAGAGCAATTCATTCAATGGTTCGTATGGATTGGCGGATCAGGCTCAACGTTAGCTTTAGTAATTATGTTTATGTTCTCTAAATCTAAGTTCCTAAAAGAGTTAGGTAGATTATCATTCGTACCAGGTTTATTCAATATTAACGAGCCAATTATTTTCGGGGCTCCGATTGTAATGAACCCAATCTTAATTATTCCGTTCGTTATTACACCGTTAGTGACAACGACAGTATCATATTTCGCAGTTGTTTCAGGTATGATTCCACTCATGATGGCGAAACTGCCATTTACGATGTTAGCACCAATTGCAGCGGTGATTAGTACGGACTGGACAATTATGGCTGGTGTACTTGTACTTGTTAACTTTGTTATCTCATTCGTTATTTACTATCCATTCTTCAAGATGTATGAGAAACAACAATTAGCAGGAGAGGAGAAAACAGAATGCTCGGAGCAATTATCATCTTAATTACATTCGTGGTCGGACAGTGTATTGCCCATTATTCGAAATGGGTACAAAGTAAATCTTTATTAGTGTTACTACTAGTATCAGTTTTATTTATCGGTTGTTCAATGGGTGCATATGTAATGTTAGGTCTACACTCACCGTACGTAATTATTGTACCGACAATTTTATGTGCAACATGTTTATCTGCAAAATATAGATTTACGAGCATGGCATTAATACAACGTGTGAAGGAGATGCAAAAGCATGGAGCGTAAATTAGGAATTTCACTTTATCCAGAACATTCAACGAAAGAAAAAGATATGGCTTATATTTCCGCAGCGGCACGACACGGTTTTTCAAGAATATTTACTTGTTTGTTATCTGTGAATCGTCCGAAAGAAGAAATTGTAGCTGAATTTAAAGAGATTATTAATCACGCAAAAGATAACAATATGGAAGTTATTCTAGATGTAGCTCCAGCTGTGTTTGATCAGCTTGATATTAGTTATAGCGATCTATCATTTTTCGCAGAGTTAGGCGCAGACGGTATTCGTTTAGATGTAGGTTTTGACGGATTAACGGAAGCGAAAATGACGAATAATCCGTACGGTTTAAAAATTGAGTTAAATGTAAGTAACGATATTGCGTACTTAGAAAATATTCTTTCGCATCAAGCGAATAAATCAGCTTTAATTGGTTGTCATAATTTTTATCCGCAAAAATTCACTGGTCTTCCGTACGATTATTTCATTCGCTGTAGTGAACGCTTTAAAAAGCATGGTATTCGCAGTGCAGCATTTATTACATCACATGCCGCAAACATCGGTCCATGGGATATTAACGACGGATTATGTACGTTAGAAGAGCATCGTAATTTACCAATTGAAGTGCAAGCGAAGCATTTATGGGCGACAGGGCTAATTGATGATGTCATTATCGGAAATGCTTATGCGAGTGAGGAAGAGTTAGAGAAACTAGGAAACTTAAATCGATACATGTTACAGCTGAAAGTACAATTTGTAGACGAAGCGACTGAAGTAGAGAAGAGAGCCTCGCTGCAAGAATTACATGTAAGACGCGGCGACATAACAGAGTATATGGTACGTTCTACAGAAGTACGTAAAAAATATAAAGACTATGATTTCCCGGTGCGCGAAAGCGTACTACAGGAAAGAGGGCAAGTTGTAATTGGTAACAATTCATTTGGTAAGTATAAAGGTGAACTGCAAATCATTCTAAAAGAAATGCCGATAGATGAACGGAAAAATATTGTCGGTACAATTGCGGAAGAGGAGTTATTCTTACTAGATTACGTAGGGGCTTGGACACAGTTTACTTGTGTGGAATAGAGAAGATAGGGGGCGTTCCAAATTTTGGACCGCCTTTTTAATATTAAAGTACTTTTAACGTCAAAATTTGTCGGTAAATCGATATCTCTTGTCGAATCGTTGATATATTATAAGTTACGATAGATATATTCGAAAAATCGTTGATATATTGTAGGTTACGATAGATATATTTGAAAAATCGTTGATATAATTTCATTTTTTTCAGTAGTTTAATAGAGTAAAAAAAGAGCCAGCCTCAACGATGAGACTGACTCTTTTTTATAACTAGTTTAATACTTTAACTGTAACTGTTTTACGTCCCCAGCTACTTGATGTGCCTTTATCTGGCATTAAAACGTCGATTTTATTTCCTTTAATAGCTCCACCAGTATCACCAGCGATTGCTACTCCGTAACCTTCAACCCATACTTTTGAACCTAATGGAATGACACTTGGATCAACTGCAATTAGTTTCATGTTTGGATTAGCTGTTAAGTTGTGACCCATAGCTGATTTTACTTGGTCGCCTGCTTTATAACCATTTTCAAGTGGATCTGCTGTGTAAGCTGTTGCTACAACACGTAACTCACGAGAAGATGATGGTGCACTTGTTTCAGTTTCTTTTGCAGCAGGTTGTTGTGTAGCTGGTTGTTGAGCTTTAGCTGCTTCTTTAGCTTTAGCCGCTTCACGAGCTTCAGCTGCTTCTTGAGCCTTAGCCGCTTGAGCTTCAGCATCTGCTTGAGCTTTAGCCGCTTCACGAGCTTTAGCTGCTTCTTGAGCCTTAGCCGCTGCTTGAGCTTCAGCATCTGCTTGAGCTTTAGCTGCTTCACGAGCTTTCGCCGCTTCTTGAGCTTTAGCTTCTGCTTGAGCTTCAGCATCTGCCTGAGCTTTAGCTGCTTCTTGAGCCTTAGCTGCTTCACGAGCTTTCGCCGCTTCTTGAGCTTTAACTTCTGCTTGAGCTTCAGCTGCTTCGCGAGCTTTAGTTGCTTCCACTGCTTTAGCTTTTGCTTGAGTTTCAGCTACTTCCTGAGCTTTAACTGCTTCACGAACTTTAGCTGTATCTTGAACTGTAGTTGTTTTTTCAGCTTTAACTACTGGTTGAACTTTAACTGGTGCTTTACCTGTTAAGTAAGGAACATGAACATAAGCTGTTTTTCCGTTATATTCAAATTGAATCCAATCATTTTGTACTTGGTGTGTTGTTTCGATTACATCATCTTTTTTCAACTTACCAAGAATCTCTGAATCTGTGTTTGCACTAGCACGTACGTTTAATACGTTTGCTGTTACGTAGTAAGTGTCTTTTGTATAGTCAGCGCTTATGAAAGCTTCTTTACCGCTATTCAATTGAACTTTTGACCAACCATTTTCTGTATGTAAAACATTTACTTTATATCCATCTAATAATTTTCCTACAACTTTTGATTCAGTAGTTGGGTTTTCTCGTACGTTTAGTACGTCAGTCGTTACGATAGTTTCTGCTTTAGCAGATGTTGTGAAAATCCCAAGACCAAAAACCGCTGCTGTTGCTATACCCATAAATTTTTTCATAATAGCCTCCATTGCATTTGTTTTCGTTGACCTCATTATAGCAACCATTATTTTCTTATTTGCGAAAAACATAAAATTACAAAGCTTTCGTAACGGGGCATTAATATTCTGTAACAATTCCATAAATATCCTGATAGCGCTTCCTTGTTGTTTTTTGGCGTATTAGGGCATATAAAACACAAAATGAGTAGTATTTCAATTACTATAACGTTAATAATATTACGGTAATTTTTCTTAAGTGTATCTATAGTGTTACAAAAGTAGTGTGTTTTACTGTTTAAATGAAAAAATAGTTATAGAATAATAATCTTTTTAGACGTAAAAAGATATAAATGAGGTGAAATTTAATGAAATATCGATATAATTGTTACAAAATCAGTCGAAGCATGGAAAAAATTACGCCTTGATTTTCGTCTGTTACATAGTATTTTTGCAATAATAGGATTAGATAATAGCCTTAGTAGCTATAAATAATGAAGAGTATTAGAATGATAGTTGTAACGTGAAACATATATAATAGAAGAAACTCAATTTAATAGGTAAATAAAAAACGCAGGAGTGTAAACTCCTACGTTTTTGTTTATTCATATCGTAAACATTCAATTGGATCAAGTTTTGCAGCTTTGTTAGCTGGTAGTAGTCCGAATGCAATACCGATTAGCATTGAAATACCTACTGCAAGAAGTCCAAGTTCTTTTGAGACAACGAGTGGCCATCCAGCAAAGATTGAGACGATCCAAGCGAAGAAAATACCGAGCATGAATCCGATGAAACCACCAAGTCCTGTTAAAATACAAGATTCGATTAAGAATTGTGTTAATACTTTACCACGTGTTGCACCAAGTGCTTTACGAATACCAATCTCACGTGTACGTTCTGTTACAGATACGAGCATGATGTTCATTACACCGATACCACCAACAAGTAAGGAAATAGCAGCAATACCACCGAATACCATTTTCATCATACCGATTGATTCGTCTAGTTGCTTCGTAAATTCACCCATATCTTGCGCTTCAAATTTATGCTCAAATTTAGGGGCCTTCATGTCGTTTAAAACGGAAACGGCTTCTTTTTCTACATTTTTACGTTCCGATGGAGAAACGAGTGTTAATTTTACTGTGTCATACTCAGTTACTCCTGAAATTACAGGGGCGTTTTCAAGTGATGTATAACCTTCTGACATAGCCATTCCAAACTCATTTTTCGTTTCGTACACACCGACTACTTTATATGGTTTTCCTTTTATATCTGTGTATAAATTTGATTCCCAACCATTAAATAATTTATTGAAAGCTTCTTCATTTAATATAACAGTAGGAATTGCTTGGTTTAATTCGCTGTCGTTTAATTCACGACCGTGAACTAATTTTATTTTTGAATCTGTCATAAAGGCGCCTGTTCCACCTTTTAAATCAAGAGAGACATCTTTTGAACCAGCAGATGCTTTTACTTTCATACTTACATCTGGATAAACATCTTTAACTCCAGGAACAGATTGAAGACGTTTCAGCATATCAGATGTAATTTTAGCGTTATCTGGTCCATAATCAGGGTTTTTGTAGTAAATCGTTACTTCATTATCTTTTCCTTGGCCTAACTCTTTTTTAAACTTTGCGTTTGTACCATCACCCATTGAAATGATAGTAATAATGGCGCTAATACCGATAATAATACCTAGCATCGTTAAGATAGAACGCATTTTATGAGCAAAGATAGAGGAAAGGGCCATGCGTATATTTTCACTCGTGTTCAAAATTAACCTCTCCAATCTTGGACGATATTTCCGTCACGAATTACAATTTGACGTGCTGCAGCTTCCCCAATTTCACGGTCATGGGTAATCATAATGATTGTTGAGCCTTGTTTGTTTAATTCGTAAAAGAGGTCCATAATTTGTGTACTTGTTTTCGTATCAAGTGCTCCCGTCGGTTCATCGGCTAAAATGAATTTCGGGTTATTTACGATTGCACGTGCAACAGCGACACGCTGCTTTTGTCCACCTGACAATTCGTTCGGCAGGTGAGTAGCGCGATCAGCTAAGCCTACTTTTGTTAAAGCGGCTAATGAACGCTCACGTCTTTCTTTTTTATCAACTCCAGCGTAAATAAGAGGTAGCTCTACATTTTGAAGTGCTGTAAGTCTCGGTAATAACATGAAGTTTTGGAATACGAATCCGATCTCTTTATTACGAACGCGTGCAAGTTCTGTTTCAGACATGTTTGAAATGTTTTGCCCAGCTAGTTCGTACGTACCTGTCGTCGGTTTATCTAAACAGCCGATAATGTTCATTAATGTTGATTTACCAGAACCAGATGGACCCATAATTGAAGTGAATTCTCCTTGGTTCAGTGTTACGTCAATTCCGTGTAATATTTGAACGGATTCTGCACCATTTTGGAAGGATTTCGTGATGCCTTTTAAGTTAATCATTCAACGACAACCTCCATACCATCTTTTAAGTCTTTTTCAGGTTTAGAGATAATTTGTTCTCCTTTTTTCACTCCAGAAACTTTTGCTTCGCTATCAGTCTCGAATTCAACAGTAACTGCTTGTTCTTTCGCTTTACCGTCTTTTACAACGAAGACAACATTTTTGTCGCCTTTTTTCACGATGCTGCTTTTTGGAACAATTGTACCAGTTGCTTCGCCAGATTTACTTGTTACGTAAACGTGGAATCCGTTTTGTAGTTCGTCACTATTATCTAATGTGACAGTGAATTGATAGTTAGAAACAGTTTTATTTTCGTCCATACTCTTTAATGGTGTAGAACCGATTTCTGTTACTTTTCCTGTCCAAGTCTTACCAGCGACAGTTTTTGATGAAACAGTTACTTCTTGCCCAACCTTCATACTAGCAAGCTCATATTCAGAAAGTTGACCTTTTACTTTAAATTGACCAGCGTGACGAAGAGTAATTCCGCTCATACCTGTTTTTTCGTCAGCAGTTTTTACGATATCATCAATTACGCCATCAGCAGGACTTGTTACAGAAAGAGTGTTTACTTTCTCTTTTGCTGCTTTAATCATTTCATCAGCTTTTTCAACTTCAAACTTTTTCATTTCAATTTGTGATTCTAATTGCCCAACTTCAGCTTCTGATGCTTTTAATGCTTCAGCAGGAAGGCCTGCATTTTTGTCTTTTTGTAATTTTTGTTTCGCTGCATCAATTTGTTTTTGGAACAACGTTACTTCTTTTTGTGCGATTTTCTTTTGCATTTCTGCTTCTGTTACACCTTGTTTAGCAGTAGGATCATTGTATTTAAACAGAAGTTGACCTTTTTTCACTTCATCGCCTTTTTTAACAGCTAATTCATATGTTCCTTTTGTTGGATCGAATGAAATAGTTTCAATTCCGTTTGGAATAATTTCGCCACCAAATTTTTGTGCGTTTTGGATTTGTTTTTCCGTAACTTTATAACCGCTATATGCCATTGCTACTTCTGAACTGCCTCCAGCAAATGCAAAGTATGATCCAGCTGCAATTCCGATTGCTACTACACTAGTAATTAACACTTTATTTTTCTTCTTCATCTATTTATCACCTTTTCGTTCGTTTTAGTATCTACATTAAGTATAAAAGAGGAGAAGAATCTGACAAATCGTTTTAGCTTACAATAACCTTACAGTTTTGTAAGGTAGAGGTTGTCCTAGTATAAGCAAATGAATTGACTCGTTGTTTCTTTCTTACAATAATATTGTATGGAGGAGAGGAGGAAGGAAGATGGAAGCTTATTTTAGTGCGCATCCATTAAAATCGTTTATTCCATACTCAAGGCAACATGTCCTTATATTATTTATTATGTTGGTGGGGATATTTTTTCTGTATCAATACCAAGATGTATTACGTCAAAGTGAGTGGAATATAACGGTTCGATATGCAATTGCATTTTTATTTATAGGTAGTGAAATTGGGCTTCATATGTGGGAATGGAAAGCAGGGATTTTTGAGCTAGCTACTTCATTACCGTTTGAATTATGTACAATTAGTTTATTATTAGCGTCGATTATGATCGTAACGAAAAGTTACCGTATATATGAGATTGTATTTTTTACCGGAATTATTGGTGCATCACAAGCCATTTTAACACCAAACTTGCAATATGCTTTTCCGCATTTTCGTTTCATTGAATATTTTAGCGCGCATATATTGCTCATTTGGGCACCACTCTTTATGACTTGGGTGGAAGGCTATAGACCGACTTTGCAATCTATTAAGCGTACGATGATATTTTTAAACATAGTAATTCCAATCGTTTCTTTTGTGAACTACAAAACAGGAGGCAATTATATGTTTTTAGCTCGTAAGCCAGAAACTGCTTCATTACTCGATATGTTAGGGCCGCATCCTTACTATATTATTTCATTAGAAATAGCTGCGCTTATTGGATGTTTTATTTTGTATATGCCGTTTGCGAAAAGAGAAGGGCATGCGCATAAAGAATCACTAGGATCATAACCTAGTGATTTTTTTGTATAAACATTTACAATTCAGAAAATTAAGAATAAAATTAGAGGGTAAATTATATAGAGAGAGAAGGGAAAACGTGGTCAAAAAAGTTTTTCTGAATGGGATGGAAGTGACGGTTCAATTTATTATTTCGATTTTGGGTATTATTTGTTTAGGGGCACTGCCGAAATTATTTTATGGATTTGAGCTGCATGCATCAAGGTACATACAGAGTTTAAAAGAAGTGTTTGTGAACTTAATGGATATTTCCAATTTGCAATATGTGAAAGGTAAATTTTTATTTCCGCAGCTGTTCGTCCATTATAAAGAAACGATTATTATTTTTTTAGCTGCTTTTTTTATTTCATTATTTGTAGCATTTTGTATTGTTTATGTAATTATGAGTAGTTCACCGCGTATACAACATCGAATTAAATCATTTCTTATCTTCCTAGAATCCATTCCAGATATCCTTCTTATTTTAGTATCACAAATTTTAGTTGTATGGTTTTTTAAACAAACAGGTTTTTTACCTTTTCAAATTGCTTCAATTGGAGGCGAGTCGATTAGGGGGTTGCCAATATTGTGTTTGAGCATCCCGACTACGATTATGTTTGTAAAAATGGTCGTGCTTCGTTTTGAAAATGAACTAGAAAAAGATTATGTACTATTTGCTAAGGCGAAAGGGCTGGGGCGCTTTCATATTTTAAATCGTCATATTTTACGAAATGTGTTGCTTAGTACATTATTCTTTGCGAAAACGAATATCTTTTTTATGTTATCTAATTTATATATTATAGAATGGATTTTTAATACGGGTGGTATTTTTATGTTTTTGAAATCGTATTTCGGTATTAGAGTTGAGGTTTTCATCGTTAGTGTGCTTCTTATATATATTCCGATTTTTATTTTATTTAAATTGTTTCATTATCTCATTCCGGCTGCGATGAAGGAGAGATTATAATATGTGGACGTATATAAAACGTGATAAAAGATTTTGGATAAGCATTGGGTTTCTTCTCCTATTAGTTCTTTTGAGCATCGGAAATACGTTATGGAATGATGGACATATTAGACAAGTTACATTGCAATATGATGCGGATGAAAATCCAGAAGTGCCACCGTTTCCACCTTCATTACAATTTTTACTCGGGACAGACCGGAAAGGGTATGACCTGTTACATTTAGTCATTGAGGGCGCGAAGTGGACGATTGGTATATCTATTTTAATTGCGGCACTTAGAATGGTAATAGGTGTGTTTTTCGGTGTCGTACTCGGAACGTATATAAAAAGAGGATTTTCAAAAATTGAGGCTTTCTTTGATAGTTTTACAGTTATTCCGACAGTTATGATTGCGTATTTTTTTCTTCAATCTGCAAATGCATTTGGAAGCGGAGAGGAGACAACAACCTTTTTTGAAAGGGCTTCGTTTCAAGTGGTATTACTTGTACTGCTTGTAATGCCAGTTATTGCACTGTATGTGGCGAAGGAAGTTCGTAAATTGCGAACGGAAGAATTTGTTGATGCCGCGCGCATATTAGGTGGATCGAGAAGACATATTGTTATAAAACATATTTTTCCGCATCTCTATATGCCGTTTATACTCGTATTTCTTCAGCAGTTTACGCAGACTCTTACTATTTTACTGCACTTAGGATTACTTGAAGTGTTCTTTGGTGGGACTGTAATGTTTGGTGGACAAATAAAAGAGGTGGAATCTTATACGCATGAATGGTCAGGTTTAATTGGAGTCTATTTTAGATCATTAACAGTGAATCCATGGATCCCTCTCGTCCCAATTACATTTTTCGGGCTTACTATTTTTTCAGGAAATATGATTGTGAAAAGTATAGAAGAGGCGATGATGAAAGTAAGGTTAGGGGGAGAGATGAAGAAGGACGTTGTAGAAGAGGAACAATCTGCTGTGCAGTCAAAAGAAGAGTTATTTACTTTTAAACATACGATGTGAAGAGCCTGGGAAACTAGGTTCTTTTATTTTGTTATATTACAATATCGTAAGAGAGATGTAATAAAAATCGATAGGGGAGAAATGCAATTTCGTATACACTTCATGTATAGAGAAATGCGAGAGCGGGTGAAGGTATACGATGGATTTTTTAGAAGTATCAAAACGTAGTATAAAACGAAATGTGAAAGATTATTTTCTATACTTTATTTCATTAGTAGGCAGCATTATTATTTATTTTACATTCGTATCGATTAAACGAAATGAAAGTGTAGTAGCTCTTTTGAAAGAGTCAGATAAGGTGGAAACGACGTTTACGTTTGCACAAATTTTGTTAATTATCTTTTTAACGATATTTATTTTTTATTGTAATAGCTTCTTTTTGCGAAAGAAGAAAAAAGAAATTGCACTATATAGTTTATTAGGTATTCGTAAAGAAGAAATTGCGAAATTACTCTTTTATGAAACATTATTAGTTGGTGCTGCGGCAAGTGTATTAGGTATCATTTCAGGTTTGTTTATAGCCAATATATGCGCAGGGCTTCTTGTGAAGTTAATGGGAAGTGCATTTACTTTTACATTTACGATTTCATTTGTATCAATAGTAGAAGTTCTTATAACGATAGGTGCCATTTTCTTTATTGCATCATGGAAAAGTAAAAAGTTAATTTATGAACATCGTTTAGTTGAATTATTGTACGGGGAAAATCAGAAAGAAGAGGCACCTACTTATTCAAGTAAGAAAGCGAAAAGTGCAATTGTATTACTTTTTATAGGGTATGTGGTGGCATTTTCAACTTTAATTTTTGGAGTAGTGATGTTACTCCTTACAGGGTTAGTCATTTTTGGATTAATTGTAAAAGGTACGTTTTTATTATTTGAGCAGTACACAGTGAAATCACTGCATAAAGTAAAAGAAGACAAGAAGAAATATTGGAATGGGACGAACATTTTATCAATTTCTTCATTGTTCTTTAGAATAAAAGGAAATGTAAAGATGCTGGCGTTATTATCTTTATTAAGTGCGGTAACACTATGCACAATTGGTATGAGTTCTAGTATGTATTATGGAGCGAAGAAAACGGCGAAACTTATGAATCCAGTTAGTTATGAGTATGTAACGACTGGGAAGGAATTAGATAAGAAAGTCAGTGAAGAGATTCAAAAACATGAGTTAGGAATTAAAAATGAAACGTCTATAACTATGCTCTCTATGCAAGGAAATATAGATGGAGAACAAATGTTAACAGGATATTTAATAGGTAATGGTAATGTACAAATTATAAAAGTGACAGATTATAATAAATTAGCTTCTATGTTAGGTCATAAACAAGTTATTCTCGGTTCTGAAAAGGAAGTTGTTTTATTAGATCCGTATAAATCATATAACATCGAAAAGAATTCTCTTGAAGGAAATCATGTGTCCTTTGAAGGAATGAAGAGTGGTTTAACAATCGTTGATCACCGCGAAGAAACAGTTGTTAGTGCGAAACTTGCACCAGTGGGGCTTGTTGTTCAAGAGTCATTATTTAATAAGTTGCAGAAAGGAAAGGATGTTTCAACAGTTAGTGGATTTATCGTTGAAGGGAACGGTAGTAGAGAGTTAACGGAAAGAATAGGAGCTATTATTCCGAAAGAAGCGAAATTCCAATCATTTGAGAAGACGAATCAATCTGAATTGCAAGATGGTGCAGTATTATTATTTGCAAGTGTATTTTTAGGGATTGTCTTTATTCTTGCAACAGGCTGTATTTTATACTTTAAACAAATAACAGAAGCAATGTCAGAGCGACCGGCATACGGAATGTTAAAGAAAATCGGATTAACGAAGAAGGAAGCAAGGGAGTCTGTAAGAAAGCAAGTCGGTGCAATATTTTTAGCACCATTCATGCTTGCGATATGTCATACGTTCTTTGCGTTTTTAAGCTTGATGGGATTTGGAGGAATGTTTGAATATAGTCTTCCTCTGCTCGGTAGTATAGGGGTATATATCGTGATTTACTTTGGTTATTATATGTTAACGGTTCGTTCGTACACGAATACAGTATTTAATGATAGAAAATAAAAAGAAGCAAGCATGGATTTCATGCTTGCTTCTTTTCTTTATTTTGTAGAAACTTCACCTGTAGCTTCTGTTTGCGGAATAAAGTATCCAATTATACCACCGATTATTGCTGGAATGATCCAGCCAATTCCTAGGTTATAAAAAGGAATGGTGTGTACGATATTAGCGATAAAACTTGGTATCATTTCCACATTATCAAGTGCATGAATACAGCTAATAATAAACGCTGCAATCATCGCTCCAATGTAGACAGAAGGTTTACGTTTCGTATATTTATCGATAAATGATACGAAAACTAAAATGATCGTAATTGGGTACAAAATAATTAATACAGGTAGTGTGATTTTAATTAATAAGCTTAATCCTAAGTTTGAAATAACGAAACTAAAGATACAAACGTATAGTACAAGCTTTTTGTATGAAACATTTGTTAGCACTGTTGTGAAGTAATTTGCAAATGCACTTACAACACCAATTGCCGTCGTTAAACAAGCGAAGATAATGGCGATACTTAATAAAATATTACCGCTTGTCCCAAAGAATTGATACATAACAGTAGCTAATAGCTGACCACCGTTTTCGAATTGCCCTAAGTTTCCGTTTGAAGCTCCGATATAACCGAGTAAGAAGTAAACAATTGTTAAGAATAGAGCAGCAATACTTCCGCAAATGATTGTATATTTTGCGATAGATTTCTTCTCTTGTATACCGTTTTGACGAATTGCATTTACAACAATTGTTGATAGTACGAGAGCGCCAATTGCATCTAACGTTAAAAATCCTTCAAGAAATCCTTTGAAAAACGGGATGTCTTTATAGTCACCGATAGGCTCTGCAAACGTTCCTGGTGAAAGAATCGCTTTTGTTGCCATAATTGCAATAATTACAAGTAAAATTGGTGTTAATATTTTACCGATATGATCTACTAGCTTGGATGGATTTAATGATAAGAAGTAAACGACTGTAAAGAAAATCGCACTAAAAACTAACATAGAATACCATTGATCTGGGAAAAGTGGTGCAATCCCGATTTCGTAAGATACAGATCCAGTTCGTGGAATAACAAATAGTGGGCCGATTGAAAGATAAATAATGATAGCGAATACTGCTGCGAATTTTGGATGAACACGGCTCGCTAAAGTGTTAAAACTACCACCAGCAAGGGCAACAGCAACGATAGCAAGTAAAGATAAACCGACGTCTGTAATAATAAATCCTGTAATGGAAACCCACATATTTTCTCCGGAAGAAAGACCAAGAAGGGGCGGGAAAATCATATTACCAGCACCGAAGAAAACTGCGAATAGTAATAAACTAATCGAAAGTATTTGCGCTGGTTTTAAAGTTGTACGCATATAAAGAAAATCCTCCTAATGAGTGTTTTTGTCGAAAATTCAAATAATTTGTCGAGTAACTGTTATTATTTTAAAGGTCTGATGACTAGAAAGCAATAGGGAATTTTGAAAATATTAAAAAATAATGCATTAAATCGAATAAATATACTATTTATATGTTTAATAGGAAGAATTTAACTTTTAACATAAAAAAACACATATCGCTAGGATACGTGTATTAAAAATATATTTTTCTATCGCGTTCTTCTTTTAAAATTTCAACTGCTTCTCGGAAGCGTTGTGAATGGACAATTTCTCGTTCGCGTAAAAAGCGTAAGCTGTCATTTATGTCGGGATCGTCTGATAAATCAATGAGCCATTGATAAGTTGCTCGTGCTTTTTCTTCAGCTGCAATATCTTCATATAAATCTGCGATAGGATCACCTTTTGCTTGAATATAAGTAGCAGTAAAAGGAACACCACCGGCATTATGATAAAACAAGGCGCTATCGTGATTAGCGTACTGTGCATCTAATCCGGCAGCTTTCATTTGTTCAGGTGTTGCATCTTTCGTTAATTTATAAATCATTGTAGCAATCATTTCTAGGTGTGCGAATTCTTCGGTGCCAATATCGGTCAGCAAGCCAACGACTTTGTCGGGAATCGTATACCGTTGATTTAAGTAGCGAAGGGCAGCTGCAAGTTCACCATCTGCACCTCCGTATTGTTCAACTAATAATTTTGCGAGTGCTGGATTACAGGTGCTTACTTTAACGGGGTATTGTAATTTTTTCTCATAAATCCACATAGTGTCTCTCCTTTATATTTGCCATGGCCAAGGCCCTTTGCTCCATTCCCATGGAGCGTTAGAATAACTATTTCCAAACTGTTGAAGTGGCCCGTATTTTCCTTCAATTTTTTGCTGTAATATTCTTCGTTTATAGGAGAAATCATTGAATTGATTTATAGCGGCGGTATCGTTAGGATGTGTATCTAAATAGAGGGTAAGTTCAACTAATACAAAGTCCAGTTCTTGTAGTTCTTCAATCCATTTGTAATATTCATCAGGCAATATTTGTGTCACGTTGTTAGTCACGTCCTTTTTTGTAAGGATTTTCATAATAATCATAAAAAGCAGGCCATAAAGTCCCTTTTCTTAAAGCTTCTTTTGGTGGGAATTGGGGTAAGTTAGGTGGCTGAAAGCCCATAAACAGGTGAGGGGGTGTTGAGTAATATTTTTTCCCAATTGGAGGGCAAGGATCGTTTGGTCCATGAAAAGGTATGTAGGATTTCATGTATTTGTCCATGTTACACGCCTCCTTTATTAATGAGATATTCATCACTACGTATTGTATTCATACATAATTGTAAATTATGACTCATATAGAAAACTAAAAGGGGCAGGAGGAGTGCGGATGGAAAGGATTACAACATGCATTGTATTAGAATCTAAAAACTTAAAGGAAACATTATATTTTTATGAAGGGATTCTAGGTTTCACACCGAGTAAGGAGAGACCACAATTACGTGTAACAGGTGTTTGGTATGATATTGGTTCAACGAGAATTTGTTTTGTTGTACACCGGGGACTGGGAGAGTATAGAGAGACTGTCACATCAACAGTAGAGGAACTATTTTTTAAAACTACAAATATCGATCAGATAAAGAAAAAATTGGAGTTTTATCATATATCATTTGTAGAGGAATGTGATGGTGAAGAAGTAAGAATAACTTTATATGATCCGGATCATGTTAAGATCCAACTTGTTTCAACAAAGAATATAGAATAGTGTCTTTTATAATGTAATAATCTGAATAGCATATGAAAAAAATATTGACAAGCTTAGGTAAATATTTTAATGTGATTGTATAAAATTGTGTATATAAAGGGGAGTAACTTATTACAGTAAAGTCGTCATTACAGGGAGAAACCCTCGGCTTTATTGGCAACGTTTCGTTGTTAGTGAGACCTTTACCAGCAATGGTAGAGGCCCCTTATTGTCTTTTTTAGGACCCTTACCACGTTTGGTAGGGTCCTTTTTGTATACAAAGAGAGGAGATATAAAAATGAAAAAACTTATTAGTAGATTAAGAGTTGTATTTCATGTTCGCCGATTTGTTCCATTCCTATTTGACTTTTTCACTTCAAAAGAGGTTTCAATAAAGAAGAAAATTTTATCTATTGCATTTTTAGTTGGTTATGTTGCGATGCCGCTCGATTTAATTCCAGACTTCTTACCGTTTATCGGTATTTTAGATGATATTGGAATTGTGTTATTTATTTTGAACCGAATTGTAAAAATGGCGCCAGTTCAATTACAAGAAAAGCATAACGTAAATGTAGGATAGGAGTTAAAAATATGGAGCAAATTATTTTAGATATAATCGAATTTTTAAAGCAGTTTTCTTATTTTGGAGTTGTGTTAGCATTAACGTTTGAATTTATTCCGGCAGAAGTAGTTTTGCCCATGGTTGGGTATTGGGTATACGAGGGTGATATGAATTTTTGGCTTGCTGTACTAGCCGGAACGCTTGGCGGAACGACTGGACCGTTAACGTTATACGCACTCGGTTATTACGGTGGCCGTCCTCTATTAATAAAATACGGGAAATACTTCTTCATTAAAGAAGAACAAATTCAAAAAGCAGATGATTTCTTCGAGAAATATGGACCGGTTGTAGCATTTGTTGGACGCTTTGTACCGGGAGTTAGAACGCTTATTTCTGTTCCATGTGGTATGGCGAAAATGAACATATGGAAATTCAGCATATATACATTTGTAGCAATGTTCCCGTTAACGACTTTGTATGTTTATTTTGGAATGAAATTAGGTCCGCATTGGGAAAAAGCAGCGGGTGTTGTTGGACAATACATGCTACCAATATTAGGAGGCGTTATTCTTATCGTGGCTAGTATCTTTGTCTATAAATATATGAAGAAAAGAAACAAAACGGAATCTATCTAGTCATTTGAATATTTTTTGAAAATAGATGAATAGTACAGGCAAAAGACTCTGAGGGACATACACATATAGGGAATATAAAAGAGAGAGGGGAAACAACTATGTCTTGTGAGTGCTCAGGGTCCGCATTAACTTGTTGTCCAGATAAAAATTATGTGCAAGATAAAGTGTGTAGTCCGTGGTCTGCTACTGTAGTTGCAACAGCAATTGATAATGTTCTCTATACAAATAATATTAACCAAAACGTAGTTGGTACTGGTTTTGTTAAATATGATGTTGGACCAGGCCCAATTACTGTAGAGGTACTTGATTCTGCTGGGGGTACAATTGATACACAAACATTGAACCCAGGAACGAGTATTGCTTTTACGTATCGCCGCTTTGATAGTATACAAGTTGTGTTACCTGCAACACCTGCTGGAACGTATCAGGGAGAATTTTGTATTACAACACGTTATCCACTTTCATAGCAGAATAGGAGAGGATCGAAATGGGAATGAGAAGTTCCAGTTTGTCTTGTTGTTCTAATAAAACACTTGTGCAAGACCAAGTATGTACAGACTGGTCTATTACAGGTGCTGGTACTCAAATTGTATATACAAATAATATCACGCAAGAAGTATATGGTTCAGGTTACGTGAAGTATGATGTAGGTGCCAACCCGATTACAGTTGATTTTTTAGTAGGTGCAACAGTAGTTGATACAATTACTGTACAACCACAAAGTAGTGGTACTTTCACTGTCCGATATTTTACTACTGTCCGAATTACTACGACAGGAACGACTGTTAATCAAGGCGAGTTTTGTATTACAGTACGTTATCCAATTTCATAAAAAAGCATACCGTAAATGGTATGCTTTTTTTTAGAAAGTAATGAAATTGGTATTCTATAAGCAACATGTAAATTCGCAACAGTACTTGCCTTCTAAATATAGTGAAGGATTACTTGTTATATTGATAATACTGACCGAGTGTAAATCTTTTCCTGTGTACGATATTGTATTACCAGGAAACACAGTGAAAATATTGGTTACTGTTCCAACGATTTGAATTGTAATTGCTTCGGTGCTGCTAGTACTATTGTAAACCGAGACAGTACCTGATATAAGTAATATCCCATCACTTTGCCATAGTATCATTGATTGTGATGCATCTTTGGCAGATGGGATGGTGTTATTAGTTATGAGGAAATTCCCTGCAAATTCATTTGTTACTCGCTCGCAATTTGGATTTGGAGGAGGGGGCGGTGGACAAGGGTCTGGACAAATAATAGATAAAGGAGCGAAACAACCGATATTTTTTTTATTCTTCAATACAACCCCTCCTTTTAAGTTGTCTTTTACTACTATTAAATGTAAAAGCATGGCCGATGTGTTAAAAAAAGAAGGAAATATTAAAAATTAAGATTGTCTAATAGGCTTAAACCTTAACTTATCATTAGCGTTATAGAAAAGATTATATGTGAATAGTCATAGGAAAAGAATGATCAGACTCTTTTAGACAAAAGGTGGTTGTATACAATAGTACGAGGAATGTTGGACTTAATTTCTAATTAACTGTATATTTACAAAAATCTAATAAAATTCATTTGTTATTTAAACGACATTAACATGTATTAGATAAAATAGCCCTTGTAATGAATCAATTATTATGAGGAGGATTCACGTGGACAGAACTGCTTTAAGAAAAGTAAAAGGCCTTATTGGATTATTAATGGTTTTTGTATTAGCGTTCGTATCATTTCCGTGGAGTACATCAGTCAAGGCAGAAGAGAAAAAGCAAGAAAAGGCATCAAGTGAGAAGAAGATAGTTTTTCCAGTTGTAAGTGATGTGCATATTAAAAATAGTGGAACGGATGATACGTTTCGCTGGAAAAGAGCGATTGAACAGTTTAATACATTAGCACCGAAGCAAGATGCATTTGTTATTGTAGGTGATTTCACAGATACAGGATCAGTGCAGCAATATGATCGTTTCATGCAAGTGTATAATGAAAATGCAAATAAAGATGCAGTGCGAATGAATTCACTCGGTAACCATGATTATTGGAACGGTTTATCTGTAGAGGGTGCACAGAAGCGTTTCTTAGAAAAAACAGGTATGGAATCAATTTATTATCATAAAGTGGTAAAAGGTTATCACTTCCTTGTTATGTCTCCAGAGAATGGAACAACTCATGGATATTATTCAGACAAGCAAATTAATTGGTTAAAAGAAGAAATGGCGAAAGCGCAAAAAGATGATCCAACAAAACCAATTTTCGTATTTTTACATCAACATATTAAAGATACAGTGTACGGTAGTCATGAATGGGGAACACAAGATAGCGCAAAAATTAATACAGTATTAAAGGAATATCCACAAGTTATTACATTTTCGGGTCATTCGCATTATCCGTTAGACGATCCAAGATCGATTCATCAAAAAGACTTTACATCAGTTGGTACATCTTCAGTAAGTTATATGGAAGTTGAAGGTGGTAAAGTACAAGGGAATATCCCGCCAGGAGCTAGTACGTTAAGCCAAGGTTTATTAGTAGAAGTAGATGATGAAGAAGTAACGATTAATCGTCGTGATTTCCATACGAATTCTTGGACAGGCGAGCCTTGGAAAATTAAATTACCAGCAAAGAAAGAAACATTTACACATGTAGAAGATCGTGATAAAGAAAAGCCTTACTTTGCTAAGGATGCAAAGCTTGCTGTATCAAATGTAACAGAAAATGCGGCAACGGTAACATTCCCGCAAGCATTGGACAACCTTCTTGTTCATTCTTATCGTGTACAAGCTAGAGATAAGCAGACGGGAGAAATAAAGAATAAATTGTTAGCATTCTCAGAGTTTTATCGTGATCCAGTGCCAAAAGACCTTACATTTACACTTGCAGGATTAGATGGCGGGAAAACATATACACTTGAAGTCGTTGCAATCGATTCATTTGGCAATGAAACCGCACAGCCGTTAACTGCGGAAATTACTACGAAAAAAGATAATATTGACCCGAATGTGAAAGTACCAAAAGCTGATGTTTTCGATGTAAACTTTGCAGATGGTACATTTAAAGACAATTCACCATTTGGTACAAAAGGTGATGTGAAGGGCAATGTGGTTATTGAATATGATAAAGCATTGAAAAAGAATGTGATGAAATTAAACGGACAATCTAATACATTTGGATACCTTCCATTTTCAGCGGCACAAAAAGAGAAAGTAGCAAATACATTTACGCTAGAAACGGTATTTTCAATGAATCAAATCCGTGGCCAAGGTATTTTGCAAAATACAGAGAGCGGCGGAATTGGATTTGAGTCTACAGGAAGTGGATATGTTGAATTATGGGCTCACATTGGTGGCAGCTATAAACGTGTTGGAGTTCAATTAGAAGCGAACAAAACGTATCATTTAACAGGAACGTATAACGGAAGTGAAGTGGCAATTTACGTAGATGGTAAAAAAGTAAATAGTCAGCCAGCTACTGGGAAAGTGTATCATCCAAACGTACCATTTGCATTTGGAGCGGATCCTGATAGTAACGGAAATGGTGGTATTCCGTTAAATGGACAAATCGCGCTTGCGAAATTATATAGTAAAGCGTTAAGTTCTTCAGAAGTATTAGCGGCGTACAATGAGTTCTCTAACCGTACGAAGTTAGAGCAAGTAAATGCGTTATTTGAAGAGCTTGGAAAAGTAAAAGAAGTGTTAGCTGGAACGTATGGATTTGGAGATAAGCCAGGTCAATATTCAAAGGAAGCATTTCAAGAATTAGAGAAAAGCTATAATAACGCAAAACAAGTGTTTGAAAATGTAGGGAGTACGGGAGAGCAAATCGTTCAAACATATAACGAATTAAAAACAGCTAATGTAACATTTGTACAATCTAAAGTAGTAGAACAACCGAAAACACCGAAAGAAAAATTACAAATCAATATTGAATCTGCAAAAGTAGTAGTGAAAAAAGCTCAAGATGCAAATGTAACGGACGGTTCAGTGAAAGCACTGAGTCAAAAAATTACAGTGGCCGAAGCTGTAGTGAAAGATGTAAAAGTAAAAGATGCACAGGTAGAAACGATGAATCGTACATTAGAGCATGCGATTTCACTCGTTGAAAAAAGTATGAACAAATAAGAGAGAGGAAAAGAAGCTTATCATGATAGGCTTCTTTTTTGTTATACTAAAAGTAGTATAGAATGAAGGAGCGAATAATTTGGAACAGAAAAAGCTAAAAAGAATTCTTGAATATGTATGGATCGCGGTTGTGCTCCTTGTAGGATATTATTTCTTAAAAGAGAAAAGTATTTGGGTTTTATTTTTAATGACTTTCTTATTAGCAGGACTAGGAACGTTATTTATTAACTTTTTCTTTGATAGTTTGAATGCCTGGAAGAATAAAAAGAAGGGAACGAAGTAAAGGAGGGAATATATGCAAAAGTGGAAGCTCATATATCAGGTGATTATTTTCCTATTGCTTGTAGGTATTGGAATGGTTAAATACGCAACGCCAATAGGAAATTGGGCATGGTTTACAGCTTGCATCGGCATATTTTTCATTTTACAATCGTTAACGAAAAAATATAATAGTACAGAAAAATAGCTCGCCGCTAAAACGGCGAGCTATTTTGTTATGCTTTTTTCTTTTCATCATTCGTTTTTTCGGTAGCTAAGTGACTATGCTTTCTAGAGTAGAAGAAATAGAAGCATAAGCCGACTATAAGCCAAACTGCAAAGCTAATCCATGTTGTTTTAGACAAATTGATCATTAAATATAAGCAGCAAAGAATCGCGACAACTGGTAATACAGGTACGAAAGGTGTACGGAATCCGCGTTTTAAGTCAGGATGTGTTTTTCGTAAAATAAGTACTGCGCAGCAAACGAATGTAAAGGCTGTTAACGTACCGATGTTTACTAAATTCGCTAGCAAATGTAAATCTAAAAGTCCTGCTAATAAAGCGGCAACAACGCCAGTAATCCACGTGTTTAATAAAGGGATTTTTACTCTTTTATTTACACGTGATAACGCTTTTGGAAGTAGACCGTCACGGCTCATCGCATACGAAACGCGAACTTGTCCATACATAACGACTAAAAGGACGGTTGTCATTCCAGTCATCGCTCCAACAGCGAGTAGTCCTGCAATTGTGTCCTCACCAACGAAATGCAATGCAAATGCAACTGGATCAGAAACGTCTAATTGCGTATAAGGAACCATACCTGTTAAAACGAAAGATACGATCATATATAAAACAGTACAAATAAGAAGAGAACCGATAATACCAATTGGTAAGTCACGCTGCGGTTTTTTCGTTTCTTCTGCAGCGGTTGCGATTGCATCAAAACCTAAAAAGGCGAAGAATACAGTGGCAGCTCCGGTAATAATACCGTCGTATCCGAATGGAATGAACGGTGTCCAGTTTTCAGGCTTTACATATTTTGCGCCTGCTACGATAAAGGCAATGATAACAGCTAGTTTAATAAGAACCATAATATTATTAATGCGTGCACTTTCACGTATACCAAAACTTAAAAGGCCGGTAATAAGAAGTAAAATGCAG
The DNA here is from genome assembly GCF_001182785.1 of Bacillus thuringiensis. Lineage (NCBI taxonomy): Bacteria > Bacillati > Bacillota > Bacilli > Caryophanales > Bacillaceae > Bacillus > Bacillus thuringiensis. The sequence goes on from NZ_CP012099.1 coordinate 830,454, forward strand.
ACAGCTGGTAAATCGATGAGACCACCTTTTCCTACGCCGGGGGCTGAGGCGATTATGGCGGGCAGGTGTATATTGAATCCTTGTAGTAATGATTGCAAATAACCAGACCAACCGACAGCTACTGCCGCGACTGCAAGTAAATATTCGAGCATTAAACACCATCCGACGATGAAGGCGACGACTTCTCCGACTGTCATATATGCATAAGTATACACACTTCCTGAGACAGGAATAGAAGAAGCAAATTCAGCATAACAAAAGGCTACACAAGCACAAGTAAATGCAGCAATAAGGAATGATAGCATAATACCAGGACCAGAATGTTTTGCTGCAACAATACCTGTTAATACAAAGATCCCTGTCCCAATTACGGCGCCGATTCCTAAGAACGTTAAATCGAGTGCTGTTAATGTTCTCTCGAGTTGCTTTGGTGATTCAGTACTAAGCGCTTTTTTTCGTAATAATGACTTCACTTTGGACTCTCCCTCCATTTTTTCATTTCCATAACGGCGGCTATAGTATGAGCCCATGAGAAAAGAGTAAGTAAGGAAGTGGAGGTGCAGTTATGGTATGTAGTTTTTTAAAATTGCTGGATTAATCTTAATATAATTCAGAATATTTTGTCAAATAAAAATATGACAAATAAAATGCGGATCAATAGGGGAAACTACTTGCAGAAATGGACGGGGGTTAACGACCCACTGATTAAAGTTAAAGTAGGAGCAGATGCTATGTTATTTTATTTTGAACTTGTCGTCATTTTACTTTGTACGAAATTAGCTGGTGACATTAGTGTGAGACTTGGTCAGCCTTCTGTACTTGGTAAGTTAATTGTCGGTATTATTATCGGTCCAGCTGTACTCGGTATTATTAATAGTTCTGAACTAATTGATGAACTGAGTGAGATTGGTGTTTTGTTACTTATGTTTATGGCGGGACTTGAAACAGATTTAGAAGAGTTAAATCGGAATTTGAAATCGTCATTTGCAGTAGCGGCTGGTGGAATTATTTTTCCTTTCATCGGTGGTTATGTAACAGGATTGCTGTTTGGATTAATGCAGTCCCATGCCATTTTTTTAGGATTATTACTTTGCGCAACATCGGTTAGTATTACGGTGCAGACGCTACGTGATTTAGGAAAAATGAATACGAGGGAAAGTACAACAATTTTAGGTGCTGCCGTATTTGATGATGTCATTGTCGTTATTTTATTGGCATTTGTAATGAGTTTTTTAGGAACACAAGATGTAAATATAACACTTGTCATTGCAAAGAAAATTATTTTCTTTGTAAGTATTGTTTTTATTGCTTGGAAAGTCGTTCCTTGGATTATGAAAATGCTTGTCCCGCTTCGTGTAACAGAAGCGTTAATTAGCGCGGCTCTTATTATTTGCTTCTCTTTTTCTTATTACAGTGAAATGATGGGAATTGCAGGCATTATTGGAGCATTTGCAGCAGGAATTGCTATTTCTCAAACAGAGTATAAGCATGAAGTGGAACATAAAATTGAACCGATTGCTTATGCAATATTTGTTCCAGTATTCTTCGTAAGTATCGGAATGGAAATTACATTTCAAGGCATTGGAAGCCAGCTTTGGTTCATTATTATTATGACCCTCATTGCGATTTTCACAAAGTTAATTGGATCAGGTTTAGGAGCGAGATTGACAGGTTTTAATCTCCAATCTTCTATTAGTATTGGCGCGGGGATGGTATCACGTGGTGAAGTAGCACTTATCATCGCAGCAAATGGACTTACGGCGAATTTATTAGCGAAAGAAAATTTCACAGCGATTGTTATTGTTGTTATATTGACGACGATTATTACACCGCCACTTTTGAAGAAATATTTTGTATAGAGAGGAAGGGCTTATCTGATGCAGGTAAGCTCTTTTTTTATTCCAAAAAGCAATGGTCATATAGCATGAAGGGTTTGTAATTATGGTAAAATCTATGTATGTAATATGACAAGGAGAGGGAAGTGTGAAAATTACGAAGGAGAAGGTTATCGGTGTAATCGTACTTATTGCAGTATGTATACCATTTACTGCATGGAAAGAATCAAAAGTGAAAGATTTTCCGGTTTCTATTTTTTCGGAAGAAGCAGATGGTGAGTACGGTCAGAAGCTGAAATATACTGCTTTTTTACCTGATGTTGCGATTTGGATGAACGGTTGGAAAGAGAAGTGGACAGAAGGAGAAAGAACTGTTTATCAAAAAGGGAATCGCATTGTAAATGTGTTTCATCCTCCTGGCGATGATGGTTTTTACCTTCTTGAAGCAAGAGAAAATAAGTGAACGCAACCGTAAGAAGTGGAGGTTAAATAGTGAAAGCTTCAACATTACTATTTAAAATTGAAAGTAATATGGATCAATTTTCACCAGCTGAAAAGAAGGTTGCCATGTACATAATGGAGAATGCAGAGATTGTTCCGAACTTAACGACGAAAGAAGTGTCAACGAATGCAGGCGCAAGTGAGGCGAGTGTCGTTCGTTTTTGTAAGTCGATTGGGATCGGAAGTTTTAAAGCATTTAAGATAGCACTCGTTCGTGAATTAACGATTGCTGATTATAATATTAACGATTTTTCAGTGATGAATACGGAAGATGGACCGTACGATTTGTTTAATAAAGTCACTTATGTGAATAAAGCTGCAATTGAGGCGAGCGTTACTGCGATAGATAAGAAGGAACTTGAGAAAGCTGCAGATCGTATTGTCAATGCGGGCAAAATTATATTTTACGGCGTAGGTGGATCAGCTACGCCAGCAATGGATGGGGCGTATAAATTTACACGGCTTGGATTTACAGCGATGATGCTATCTGATTTTCATATGATGTTGCCGCTTGTGACGAATTTAAAAGAAGGCGATATATTTGTTGCGATTTCAACATCTGGTCGAACGAGAGATGTGCTTGAAATGGCGCAGTATGCAAAGAGACAAGGTGCAACTGTTATTGGAATTACGAAGCTAGATCAATCATCCCCCTTATATAAAGAAGTGGACATTCGTCTTTGTATGCCAGATGTAGAACAAGATCATCGTATTGCAAGTATTGCGTCGAGAATGACGCAACTGAATATGATTGATGCTTTATATGTGATTACTTTCAACCGAATTGGTAATAAAGTATTGGATCAATTTATGGAGACGCGAGAAGAAGCGTTGCGGTTACGGAAGTTAAAGTAGAAGAAAAGATGAGGAGACTCATCTTTTTTTATCCCGCTATTTGCCGGGCAGTAAGACCCCCACTTCAAAATTCAGCGGAAGCAAAGAAGTTAGGTGGGGGATCAACTGCCCGTAAAAGCCCGATTGGTGCGGGCTAATAATCAGTGGGGATGAACAAAACCCCCACTGATTAAAGTTTCACTTTATTATCTTTGACAAAAATATGTCATGTTGTGAAATTTTATTTCATAAAATAAGAAAGGGTTATTGATTTTTAGTTTCTTAAAGTTATAATAAAAGTGTGAAATATAATTTCAAAGAGGGTGGAAATATGTTAGAAAATTTATCGACAGAACATCGTAATGAGAAAACAATGAATCTGGATGAAATGAGCATAAAAGAAGTGTTGCAAAGTATGAATGAAGAAGATCGAACTGTTGCGTTAGCAGTTGAAAAAGAGATAGAACAAATTGAAAAGGTTGTACAGACTGTTATTAAATCTTTTGAAGAAGAGGGACGCTTAATTTACATTGGTGCTGGTACGAGTGGTCGTTTAGGTATTCTAGATGCAGTGGAATGTCCGCCGACATTTGGCACGGATGATAAAATGGTGCAAGGATTTATAGCAGGTGGATTGAAAGCGTTTACTAAGGCGGTGGAAGGTGCCGAAGATCGCGAAGAGTTAGCAGAAGAAGATTTAAAAAGTATTGGATTAAATGAGAAAGATACAGTGATTGGAATTGCTGCAAGTGGTAGAACTCCTTACGTAATTGGCGGCTTGAAATACGCACAGAGCGTAGGAGCGAGTACAGCAAGTATTTCTTGTAATAAAAATGCTGAAATAAGTAAATATGCAAAGTTAAATGTAGAAGTAGAGACAGGTGCAGAAATATTAACAGGATCAACGCGTTTAAAAGCTGGTACAGCACAAAAATTAGTGCTGAATATGATTTCAACAGCTTCGATGATTGGTGTAGGAAAAGTATATAAAAACTTAATGGTAGATGTTCAATCCACAAATGAAAAGTTAGTAGAACGGTCAAAACGAATTATTGTGGAAGCAACAGGCGCTAGTTATGAAGTAGCGGCAGAGTATTATGAAAAGGCAGAACGTAACGTAAAAGCTGCCATTGTTATGGTGTTGTTGCAGTGTGAGTATGGGGAAGCACTGGAGAAACTAAAATACGCAAAAGGGTTTGTGAAGAAAGCACTATAAAATAATAGGGAGGGGGATTCTATTATGAAGAAAGAAGAGAGAATGGCCAAGGAAATTTCGGAGCAACTTGGGGGAATAAAAAACATTCGTAGTATTGCTCATTGTATGACGAGACTACGTTTAACGCTTCATGATGAAAGTAAAGTAAACATGGACCTTTTGAAAAAAGTTGAAGGTGTTATGGGTGTTATAGAAGATGAGACGCTTCAAGTTGTCGTTGGCCCAGGAACAGTAAATAAAGTAGCAGCTAAAATGGAAGGTTTGACAGGACTACGAATTGGTGAGGTAGCAGATCATCACCTTGAAGATATTGGGCAAGAGATGAAGTCAGAGATTAAGAAGAAAAATAATACCCCAGTGAAAAACTTTTTACGAAAAATAGGAAGTATTTTTATTCCGTTAATTCCGGGGCTTGTTGCGTCAGGAATTATAAACGGGGTTGCTAACTTTGCGAAAAACGCTGGTGCTGATCCAAATGCAACGTGGTTACAAATGTTACTACTCATTGGCGGCGGTATCTTTACATTCTTAGGAATTTTAGTTGGTTGGAATACAGCGAAAGAATTTGGCGGGACACCGGTTCTTGGGGCAATTGCTGGTATTTTAATTTTTAACCCGGCGATGGCAAACGTAAAATTGTTTGGTGAAGCATTAGTGCCCGGACGGGGCGGATTGTTTGCAGTAATTTTTGCAGCATGGCTTATGGTTGTAGTGGAAAGACAAGTTCGAAAAGCAGTGCCAAATGCAGTTGATATTATCGTGACACCACTTATTACTGTATTAGTTGTAAGTATCGTAACGATGTTAGCCATTCAGCCATTAGCAGGTTTCTTATCAGATGGTATTACGAGCGGAATTAATGCTATTTTAAATATTGGCGGAGCATTTGCTGGCGCAGTACTTGCGGGAACATTTTTACCTCTCGTTATGGTCGGATTACATCACGGTTTAACACCAATTCATATGGAATTTATTAATCAAACACACGTAACACCTTTATTACCGGTACTCGCAATGGCTGGTGCTGGCCAAGTGGGCGCAGCGATTGCAATTTATGTAAAAACAAAAAATAAACGACTTCGTAATGTGATTAAAGGTGGATTGCCAGTTGGCTTTTTAGGAATTGGTGAGCCGTTATTATACGGGGTTACATTACCACTTGGGAAACCGTTTATTACTGCTTGTTTAGGAGCGGCTGTCGGTGGTGCATTCCAAGCAGTTATGCAAACGGCTTCACTTGGAATTGGCGTATCAGGGCTATCTTTAATTCCGTTAATTGCTGACAATAAATATTTACTATATTTCTTAGGTTTAGTAATTGCATATGCTTTCGGATTTATCTTCACGTACTTCTTCGGATTTAAAGAAGAAATGGCAGAAAACATATAGAGAAAGGGATTCCTTTCTCTTTTTCTATTAATAGAAAGGGAGATTTATATGATCGGAGTTTCCATTTATCTTTCAAAAGAACGAGTAGAGAAACAAGAAGAGTGGCTAAGAGTAGCGAAAGAAAATGGGTTTACATCTATTTTTACATCACTGCACATTCCAGAAGATGATCCAAATACGTATAAAGAGTTAATTCAAATATTAGGGAAACAAGCTCTTGCACATGAAATGGAGTTAATGGTTGATGTTTCTCCAAAATCGTTACATCATTTAGGGCTAACATATGAAAATGTGGAAGAACTATTGGACTGGGGCATTACCGGTTTAAGAATGGATTACGGCATTGCGCCAAAAGAAATTGCAAGCGTATCTCATAAGATGAAAGTAGCTTTAAATGCGAGTACGATTACAAAGTCATTTTGGAAAGAGTTACTTACAGAACATATACGAGTAGAGAATGTAGAAGCGTGGCATAATTTTTACCCACGTCCAGAGACAGGACTAGCAAGGTCCTTCTTACAAAAGCAAAATCAATATTTACAGGAGTGCGGAATAAAAACGATGGCATTTATTCCAGGAGATGCGGAAAAACGTGGTCCGTTATATGAAGGGTTACCAACGTTAGAAAAACATCGCAATATGCGCCCGCTTGAAGCGTATTTAGAACTTGTTCAAGATTGTGGTGTTGATAAAGTATTGATTGGAGATATAAGCGCAAGTTTGGAAAGCATGCAAGAAGTAGCTAGTGCGAGTAGAGGGATTATTCCATTGCGTTACAAATCATTTATAACTGATAAAGAAGTATTAAAAGTGGTGGAGCAAGTGCATACAAATAGACTAGATCCGGCTCGTGATGTTATTCGATCTGTAGAATCAAGGGAAGGAAATAGAGTGATTTTACAGCCGATGCATACAATTGTAAGAAAGAAAGGCAGCATTACAATTGATAATGAATTGTACGGTAGATATGCAGGGGAGATGCAAGTTGCTACACATGATTTACCTGTAGATGAGAAAGTGAATGTTGTTGGAATGGTTGTGGAAGAGGACGTTTCTTTACTGCCTTATATTGGCGCTGGAAAAATGTTTCAATTTTTTTTATGCGATAGAATAAAAGCTTGAATTAGCGCTATTTTGTAGGAAAACATTATCCGTAAAAGGGATAATGTTTTTTGTTTTCTTTAAAAAAAGTATTTGACGAATGAAATAAAATACCGTATTGTTTTGACTTGTGAATAAAAGTTCACCATAACAAAACAAAAAGGAGAGTTCAAAATGAATCAATATATTGGGAATTTAATTATTCGTATCGTGTTAGGAGTTACGTTCTTTGCACATGGTTTAGCAAAGTTTCAATCAGGTATCGATAACGTAGCAGGATGGTTTACAAGCATCGGTTTACCAGGTGGCCTTGCATACGGCGTAGCAACTGTAGAATTAGTTGGTGGTATATTATTAATTATCGGTTTAGGTGTACGATATGTAGGATTGTTATTCGCTCTTATTTTAGCTGGAGCTATCGTAAAGGTAAATGGAGCAGCAGGTTTATTAGGAGATGGAAAGAATCCAGGATATGAATTAGATCTTGCATTATTATCAATGGGTGCGTATTTATTCGTAGTAAAAGCAGAAGGATATGTAGATCGTTTCTTAAAAGAGAAAGTAATGAAAACGAAGTAAATTTTATTTATAAATTGTTGACTTGAAGAATTATTGTAACTATAATGATTACAGCTAATGAATTACGAATGAAACAATTTAAATATTTTTTTACACAAGATGTAACTGCATTGGTTACGTCTTGTGTAAAAATAAATAAACGGGAGGAAGTAATATGCCTAAATCAAATTTAGAAATTATTCAAAGCACGTATGAAGGATCAGCTTCTTCGAATGCAAAGCATTTAGCAGAAGCCCTCTCTGAAAAAGTGGAATGGACAGAGGCAGAAGGTTTCCCGTATGGCGGAACATATAAAGGCGTAGAAGCTATAATGGAAAATGTATTTAGCCGTTTAGGATCAGAATGGGATGATTATAAAGCAAGTGTAAATACATATCATGAAGTAAACGGAAAAGATGTAATTATTGCTGAAGGTATGTATTCTGGAGTTTATAAAGAAACAGGAAAATCATTTGAAGCAGAATTTGTTCATGTATGGCAGCTTGAAAATGGAAAAATCGTGAAGTTTAAGCAGTATGTAGATAGTCATATTGTTAGGGAAGCGATGAAGAGCTAATGCTTTTTAAATGGATTGTAGGTATATGTATTACCATTATGGTAATCATCTCTTCTATAGTTGGCGGAAAGAAATTGCTTGCATATGTGGAAAAAGAAAATACAAATATTCAAACCGAGCGAGCGGCAAACGAAAAAGAGAAAAAAGCTGCAGAAGAAGCCCCGCAAATTAGTGAAGGTGAAATTATTTCTACTATGCATAAAATGGTGCATCAAAAGGTAAAATCCTCTGAAAAATGGGGATTTGTAGAGATGACAAAAAAGGAAATTTCTAATGTAAAAAGAGATATTGAAAATAGTACAGGTTTTCAATATAAAATGAAGTTATTTTCTATTATAAATAGATGGGAAAAAGGAGATTTTTCTCAAACTGTTGAGGAGCATAACTTTTTATGGAGCCTTCAAGGTGGAGATACTGGCAAGGCGACGGAACGTTTATCGCCAGAAGAGGAAAAGCAGTATATAAAAGAAATGAAGAGAAAATAAAAACATCGCCAACCCAGATGACGATGTTTTTTCATTAAGAATGTTTTCGCATTAAAGCTCTAGTTGGCTGAACAGCGACAGTTTTGAAATGAGAAAATAAATAACATCCTGTTACAACGACAATTGTTCCTAAAATTTGTATCCACGTTAATTCTTCTCCGAGGAATATGAATGCTAAAATGGCTGTGAAAATTGGATTGAAGTTTAGAAAAATACCTGATGTAGTTGCGCCTAATTTTTGTACGCCAATATTCCAAAATACCATACAAAGAACTGTCGAAATAAGCCCAGTATATAAAAGTGATGTGATGAAAGAAGTATTTATATTTGAAACAGTGAAGCTACCTATGTTAAACGGTAGTAATAAAATAACGCCGAAAATACCAGAGTACAACGTTGCCATAAGTGGTGTAGTTGTTTTTGTTGCCCATTTACTACAAACAGAATAGATTCCCCAAATACAAACTGCTGCAATCATCCATAAATCGCCACTATTAAAATGTAGTGAAAATAAAAGCGAGAAATCACCTTTTAATAGGACGAGGATAACCCCGAAGAATGAAAGAATCATGGATAGGATTTGAAGTGTATTTACTTTTTCTTTTAGAAATAATACTGAAAATAATGCGATTGAAATTGCATTCAATGTAGAGATAAGACCTACATTCGTAGCGGATGTTTTTTCTAATGCTAAAAATTGAAAGATGTTAAAAAGAGCGACCCCTGAAATTCCCATCAATATTAACGGAAGTATTGCGGTACGTGGTGGAAGGATTTTCTTTTCTTTAAACCATACCATTGGTAATAAACAAACAATCGCAATCATCCATCTTAAATTTGTCAGTGTCATCGGCGATGCATGATCGACGAGTGATTTTCCAACGACAAAATTTCCTCCCCATAATAAGCTCGTTAGTAATAGTAAAAAGACGTAAAAATAAGGCATGCTAAAATCCCCTTTTTTGTAATCAATACGAATTGTAAATAATTTTAGCATTTTTCTTTATTGTGTAATATATTCTTTTGTATAATGGTTAAAACTCGATAAAATATTTATCTATGAATGATATTTACGGAATGATATTCAGTTTTGGGTAAATTATAAGGTATTTTTTCGAATAATCATCGGTAAGAAAAAAGGGGGAATTGTAATGGAGTCGTCTGTTATTAAAGTGTTGGATGATTTGGATGTACAAATTTTAGATATATTGCAGAAGGAGTCACAAGTAAGTAATGCAGAGCTGGCACGTCGCGTTAATTTATCACCGGCTGCGATGCATGCAAGAATAAAAAGGTTAGATGGGGAAGGTTTCATCGATAAGCAAGTTGCGATTTTAAATCAAGAAAAGCTTGGATTTGATTTATTATGCTTTATTTTTATGAGTACGAATATTCATCAATTTGACAAGTTGGAAGTGTTGGAGAAAGAATTAGAATCGATGCCAGAAGTGTTAGAATGTCACTGTTTAACAGGAGAGTACGATTATTTATTAAAGGTTGCAAATCGTGATCGTAAAGAACTAGAGCAGTTTATTAGAAAGCTGAATAAGCTTGGTATTACAAGGATACAGACAAGTTTAGCACTTCGTGAAATTAAATATTCGACGGTATTGCCGATACGAAATGAGGAACCGAGCATCGATTAGATTGCTTGGTTTTTTGTTTGTATAAATTGATTGACGAGGAGAAAAGAGAGATGTATTATTATATAAAAATATGAATTAAAATTCATTTTGAGTTATAAATATTAATATCGAGGGCAAGGGGATGTAATATGAAAATCTGTAATGCGGTGACGAGTGATGTGAAAGAAATTTATAGTCTTATTGAGGTTTATGCAAAAGAGGGAGTTGTTTTACCACGTTCTCTTTTGTCTCTTTATCAATATTTGCAATGTTTATATGTTATGAAAGAAGACGAGAGAATTGTTGGAGTTGCTGGATTACATGTATTAGGGGAAGATCTTGCAGAAATACGATCGTTAGTAGTTTCGCATACATATGCAGGGAAAGGGATAGGGCGTATGCTCGTAAATCATGTAATGGAGGAAGCTACGAAAATAAATGTAAGAAGAGTAATTTCCTTAACATATGAAACAGTATTTTTTCAAAAGTGTGGATTTGCTTTTGTAAATAAAGAAACGTTGCCAGAGAAAGTATGGATTGATTGTAGACATTGCCCAAAGGTGGATTATTGTGATGAAGTGGCGATGGTGCGGTATGTTGGATGAAAAATTTATAGGGAAAAAGTTCCCACTATTATTTACATATATAGTGGGAATATATATTTCCATAAGAAATGGACAGGTTATTAAGAATTTGAATTCTTTTGTCTCACGGCAAAATTATAAAGTGGATCTTTAAGTTCATAGTTATACGTTAAACCGTCGACAATTCCTACAACTTTATCATTATCATAAAGATCGAGCATAAATTGTGCCATTTGTTTTGCAGTGTGGAATTTTGGTACAACATTATCGTATTGGAATTCATCAATATCAAATGAACGTTTCGCAAATTCTGTTTCAGTTGCAGCAGGAGCTAAAACTTTTGCTTGCAGTTTTGCGCCTTGTTCTTTCAGTTCGTGAGACAGCCCTTCTGTAAAGGCACTTACATAGAATTTCGTAGCGCAATACGTAATAGCATCAGCAACAATTGTGTATCCGCCGCCCGATGAAACGTTAATAAGCTGTGTTCCATCAACCATTGAATAATCTCGAACGAAAAGAGAAGAGAGTATTGTTAGTGCTTCTATATTGACATGCAACATCGTCTCTATTTTATTTAAATTTTGTTCAGCAATTGAGGCGAAATTACCAAAACCTGCGTTGTTAATCCACGTTTCAATTTGAAAAGCTTGTAGGCTTTCATAAAGTTTATAAACATCTTCAGTCACAGATAAATCAGTTTTTCGAATGACAACATCCAACTCAGGATGCATTTCGTTAATTTTCAATTTTAATCCGTTTAATTCTTCTTGTCTTCGAGCTACAAGTACTAAATTTTTTCCGCGAGATGCAAATGCTAAAGCTGTTTCATAACCAATTCCAGAACTTGCGCCAGTAATAACCGTGTATTTCATATAAAATCCCCCTAAATTCAAATTCATTTATGGTTAGATTGTATTTGTTAGAGTATACTCTAAGTCAAATGTTTTTTATAAATTTGATTCGGTCATAAAATATATGAGGGTAAGCATATGGAGGGAGTTTGAGTATGTACACAATTAGCGAGGTAGCAAAGTTATTAGGAGTGAGCACATATACACTACGCTATTATGAAAAGGAAAATATATTAATTGCAAATCGTGATACAAATGGAAATCGACTTTACGAAGAGTCACATATAAAGTGGTTGCAGTTTGTAATGAAATTAAAACAAACGCAAATGCCAATAGCGAAAATAAGAGAATACGCTAGACTATATACAGAAGGGGAGCATACAACAGAAGCTCGTTTACAGCTTCTAGAAGATCATAGGAAATCTATTCAGATTCAAAGAGAAAACTTAGAGGTTACAGAGAAGATGCTTGAGAATAAAATTAGTGCATACAAAAACTTATTGGAAAATAAATAGATGGTTGTTATGTGATGAAAAATGGATTTGATCTATGAGTATTTCATCATAGTGTACGGATAAATAAAAAAGAGCAGCTAGCAAAAGCTAACTGCTCCATTCAAGGGATCTCTCCAAGGGGGAGTGGAGAAAATATTATGTTACTGGCAGTATTAACAGATTATTGAGAAATATACAAATCGGATGAAAGAAATTTTAAAAAAACTTTCGGCATTGACAGTTTTTAAAATGTTCATGTACAATATATATGAATGACATTCAGTCATTTTTTATGTGACAGGATGTAGTTAGTTTAAAAATGGAACAAATACAATGGTAAATGAGGATGATAGTTGTTTTTATATAGTATTGATGAAAGAGTATATTTTTTTAAAACAAAAATGACTGATAGTCAGTCATAAGAGGTGAGAGGTATGAAAAATAGAGCTTGGTTATATGTCATATTAACATGTATCTTTGAAATTTTTTGGGTGTTTGGTTTTAATACGGCTAATACTTGGTGGCATTGGATTATTATTTTAGGAGTTATCGCTGTTGATTTTCACTTCCTTTCTAAAGCGTGTGAACATCTTGCAACCGGGACTGTATATGCTGTTTTCGCCGGAGCTGGTACGGTAGGTACTTTCTTAATGGATGTATTCCTTTTCGGCGGGAGTTTCAGTGTAGGAAAATTATTCTTTATCGTGATGGTTGTAGCTGGCGTTATCGGTTTAAAGCTAGCTGATAATAAAGAAGAAACTGTGGAAGGAGCTGCTTAAAGATGGGTTGGTTTTTCGTATTTTGTGCTGCAATTAGTGAAATAGTCGGTGTGATAGGACTTAAAATGTATAGTAAAGATAAGACATTAGCCAATGGTGCGATTTATATAGGCGGGTTTGCTACATCCTTCGCATTTTTGTATACTTCCTTCTTATTTTTACAAGTAAGTGTCGCGTATGCGGTTTGGATTGGTATTGGAACAGCAGGTGCAGTTTTGTTAAACATGTTCTTGTTTGGTGAGTCGAAAAGCAAAGCGCGTATTATTAGTGTGTTTCTTATTGTATGTGGAGTGACAGGATTAAAGGCACTTTCTTAAAGATATATTGTATTTTTATCTCCTAATTGTTTATTAGGAGATTTTATTATAAAAAAAATGACTTCCTCTTAGAGTTCACTATCATTGACAGTACAATCAATTATCTTATAAAATGAGTGACAGTCATTCAATATGCGTGTGAAAGGGTTTAGATGATGAATAAAAAAGAGAAAATTGTCTATGCAGCTATTGAAGTGTTTCAGGAAAAGGGCGTCGAAAAAACGAAGATTTCTGATATCGTGAAATTAGCTGGCATTGCGCAAGGAACTTTCTATTTATATTTTCCTTCTAAGCTATCTGTTATGCCTGCAATAGCAGAAGTGATGGTTGAAAAGATGATACTTGCAGTGAAAGAGAAAGTACAAAAAGATGTACCTTTTTCAAATAAAGTGGCACAAGTAATCGATGCAGTGTTTCACTTTATAGAGGAATACCGTGAAATACAAGCTTTAATGTATGCGGGTCTTGCATCTACAGAACATATAAAAGAGTGGGAAGCTGTGTATGAGCCTCTTTATATGTGGTTAAGTGAATTTTTAAGTGGGGCGAAAGAAGCTGGTGAAATTCGTGATTCGGTTCACGCAGAACGAACAGCGAAGTTATTTATCGCTCTTGTTGAATCAGCAGCGGAACAAGTTTATTTATATGATCATAAAGATGATGAGCAAGTTGAGCTACAAAAGGCAGAAGTACTAGATTTTTTAACACATGCACTACATATAAAGAAGTAGTAAGATGAACCTGTCTGAAAAGGTAGGTTCATTTTTGAGGAAAACTGAATGATAGTCATTCACCTAATGCTTATGTATGTGTGGAAGGATAGAGTGAAATTCTAATGAGTGGAGGCATCTTCACTCATTACTAGCCCGCAAAGAGCAGGATAAAGAAAAAGCTTCTTGGGCATTATTTTTTGAGAGGAACTTACGGGAAGAGGTGTTAAAAAGTGAAGAAACCGATAAAAGAGCAAAAGATGGTATTGGTCATTCTTTTGAGTAATATATTTATCGCTTTTCTAGGGATTGGATTAATCATTCCGGTTATGCCGTCCTTTATGAATGATATGGGTTTAACAGGGAAGACGATGGGATATCTCGTTGCAGTATTTGCAATGGCACAGCTCATTACTTCACCTATTACAGGCCGATGGGTTGATCTTTACGGTAGGAAGAAAATGATAATCATTGGATTATTTATTTTTGGTGTTTCAGAGCTTCTTTTTGGATTGGGAAAAGATGTATGGATGCTTTATGTAGCAAGGGTGTTAGGCGGAATTAGTGCTGCGTTTATTATGCCTGGTGTTACGGCATATGTTGCGGATATTACATCTATTCAGGAACGTCCAAAGGCGATGGGATACTTATCTGCAGCTATTAGTACTGGATTCATTATAGGGCCTGGAATCGGCGGATTTATTGCAGAATACGGTATACGTGTGCCGTTTTTTGTTGCAGCAGCAATTGCCTTTATAGCATGTGTGATTTCGATCTTTATTTTAAAAGAACCGTTAACGAAAGAAGAACTTGCAGAGATTTCTTCTAATACGAAGGAATCAAGTTTTATTGGTGATTTAAAGAAATCATTACATCCAATGTATGCAATTGCATTTATTATCGTATTTGTACTCGCATTCGGATTATCAGCGTATGAAACAGTGTTTAGCTTGTTCTCTGATCATAAATTTGGCTTCTCGCCGAAAGATATTGCAGCAATTATTACAATTAGTTCAATCTTTGGGGTAGTTGTGCAAGTATTTATGTTTGGCAAATTAGTAGACATGTTCGGTGAGAAAGTATTAATCCAAATATGTTTAATTGTAGGGGCAGTATTAGCATTCGTCTCAACTGTAGTCTTTAATTATTGGATTGTACTTCTCGTTACTTGCTTCATTTTCTTAGCATTTGATTTACTTCGTCCAGCTTTAACGACGTTTTTATCAAAAGCAGCTGGAAAAGAGCAAGGATTCGTTGCTGGAATGAACTCGACTTATACGAGTTTAGGAAATATCGCAGGACCAGCGATGGGCGGAATATTATTTGATATGAATATTCATTATCCATATGCATTTTCAGGAGTTGTTTTAATAGTTGGTCTCGCTATTACATTTATGTGGAGAGAGAAACAGTTGGCTGAAAGTTTTGCGAAGTAATAAAACCCCTTACGACGGTAAGGGGTTTTTGTTTTATAAACTTAATCCAAACCGTTTTAATTCAATAAAAATCCCCTCTAATTGCTTTCCTTTATCCGTTAATGTGTACTCTACACGAGGCGGAACTTCTGGATATACTTTTCTCGTTATAATGCCTTGCGATTCTAATTCTTTTAGTCGAAGCGATAATGTTTTTGGACTAATACCATTCATTGATTTTTGTAAATCACTAAAGCGTAATGTTCCTTCGATAAGAAGATCACGAATGATTAAAAACGTCCATTTTGTACTAATTACATCAAGGGTTTTAGCGATAGGACAAGGTATGCCAGGTAAACCTTTCGTTAATTCAACTGGATCTATATTGTTCATGGAACTAGCCTCCATAAAATTTTTTTGGATGAATTTGCTTTATAGTATCACAAAACTATACTTTTAGTAACTATATGAAAAAAATATCACTACTTCCATAAAGGAAGTTAGTGCATATACAATAGCAATACGAAACAAAAAGGATTTATATAAGGAGGTGGTGATTTCTATGGGGATGAAAAAGTTATTTGGATTTCTTAGTTTGTTTGTTATTTGTATTGTGCTTGTAGCTTGCGGTGTGGAAGAGAAAACTGAAGTCCAGTTATTAAAAGAAATGCCAAAGCCAAAAGTAATGACAATTGATCCCTCAATAAGTAAAAAAGAAGCGACAGAAATGGTTCATGCGGCGCAGCGTTTTTATGCATTTTGGGATACAGGTAAGGAGGAAATTATTCCGCAGACTGTTACTGAAAATTTTTTCGATAATACATTGCCGAAAGGGCGACCACAAGGCATTGAAGGATTAAAGTTTGCAGCGCAAAATTTTCGTAAAGTTGTGCCTGATATACATTGCGAGATTGAAGACTTATTGGTTGTTGGTGATAAAGTAACAGCCCGTCTTTCTTTTACAGGAACGCATAATGGTAAGGAAATTAATTTTTTTGCAATTGATATTTTACATGTGAAAGACGGAAAGATAACGGAAGATTGGCATTTAGAAGATAATCTTACACTACAGCAGCAACTTGGCTTAATAGCTGAAGAGTAGATCATATAGGGGAGAGAAAAGTAATGAAAAATATATTTATTATAAATGGACATGAAAAATACGGTACAAAGGAAGGACGATTAAATAAAACGTTAGTGGATCATATGGTAACGGTATTAAGCGAGAACCATCAAGTGAAAACAACAACAATTCAAGATGGATACAATATAAAAGAAGAACAAGATAAATTTTTATGGGCTGATGTTGTGATTTATCAAACACCGATTTATTGGTTTAGTGTTCCAGGATTATTTAAAACGTATATGGATGAAGTGTATGAATACGGTTTGTTCTTTAAAGGTGCAGATGAATATGGAACAGGTGGTTTATTAAAAGAGAAAGAGTATATGTTCTCTACAACTTGGAATGCACCTGAAAAAGCATTTGGAGATAAGACGAAGTTCTTTGAAGGAGAAAGTTTAGAATCAGCGCTTAGTCATTTACACCGCGTGCAAAAGTTTCTCGGTATGAGTCCGTTAAAGAGTTTTGCTTGTTATGATGTGGTGAAGAATCCGGATATTGAGAAGTTTTTAGTGGACGTGAAGAATCATTTGGAAGAAGTCATTCAATAATAGTCTATATCCCTGCACGTTTGTGTAGGGATATTTGTCATCTGAACTTGTAGGTTGATAAGATGACAAATTTGTAAGACTGTTGTAAGGAAAAAAAATTGTAGAGAAAGTTACAATGAATCATACTTAAAGTAAGATTTTTTGAGGAGGTGGAATTCGTATAAATGGTTATAAAAATAAAAGGAGAGGATATATAATAAGAAAAAACAGACCGAACCGTCTGGTCCAGAAAGATACTTAAGTATACTTTTAAAAGAAAATTAATTTTACAGCAATCATCAGGAGGAGAACATGAATAAAACAATACCTTCAAATAATAGGATAGTATCACTGGATATTATTCGTGGGTTTGCATTGCTCGGTATTTTATTTATTAACATACCAGCATTTACAATAGTGACAGAAGGGAATTATAGCGCTCCACAGTATAGCACTCTAGACATGGCTGTTAATACTTTGATTTCCATTTTTGTTACAAAAAAATTCTTTTCTATTTTTTCATTTTTATTTGGGATAGGTTTTTATATATTCGCATCACGTGTTGAAGCGAGAGGGGACAATCCTAGACGAAGATTTTCACGTCGTCTATTTTCTCTATTTCTTATTGGGATTATACATGCTTTCATTTTCTGGGGAACAATTTTGCCTTTTTATGCACTAATTGGTTTTTTACTTCTCCCATTTTATAATGCATCGATTTCAACGATTGGTAAGTGGGTGTCGGGTATTTCATTAATTTACTTATTATCAATTGTTATAGAATTATTGATTCCAGAACAACAGCAAATTGTAGCAATTGCAAAAACGTTAACATCCGATTCTACGCTAATTTTCATTATGTTTTTAGCTGGTTTTGGAGTAGCAAAAGCGGATTGGATTCGAAATATAAGCGGAATGAAAAAACAAATTCAAAAAGCTCAGCTGGTGACATTGCCTTTCTTTATTGGGGGAGGAATTTGGATTTGGGTGGCATCTTACTCGAATCATAAACAGCTACCTCTTATTATTGCATTAAGTAGTATTCCAGCAGTCATTTTCTACTTGTGCACAATGTTTTCGTTATTAGAAAGTAAGAGAATTGCTACAGCACTTACTCCTGTAGGATATGTAGGAAGAATGGCACTTACGAATTATGTAGCGCAAAGCTTTATTGGATTAGCCATCATGTCATTTATGAATATTGAGATGGCTTCACCGACACAAACGGTTTGGATAGCGTTCCTTATATTTGGTATTCAAATTCTTTATACGTTCATTTGGTTTAAATTCTTTAAAATGGGACCGTTAGAAAAAGTGTGGCGTTATATGACATACGGAAAGAAAAAGTAAATCAGAGTCAGAACTAAGTATGCTCGCTTAATACTTTTACGCAAATATAAATAACAAATGTTTTGGAGGAAGAAACTTGAACGGAAATAAATTAGTAGCTGCTTTTTCGTATTGGAGTATTTTATTTGCTCCTATTCTATTCCCAATTATCGTATGGATTTTCGGGGGAGCTGAAACAAAGAAACATGCGCAAAAAGCTTTGTGGACACATATTGTTCCTACAATTGTTGCGTTTATAGCGATAACGGTATTAGCAATTATAAGTATGGGTTTAAAAGAGCCTGACGGTCCATTTTATATTGCTGGGATAATTGTAGTAAGTATTTGTATTCTTGTTGATATATACTACTTTATTTGGAACATTATTAAAGGTATTAAAGTAATTAAATCGTAAACACAATAGTTTTATAGTGAAAAAGAGGAAGCTTATGTAAGCATCCTCTTTTTTTGAAATTGTTTACTGAGTTGATGGTTGTACCCATAACTTCGCAAAATTTGCCCAACCGAATGAATCAATTGTTACGTTTTTTAAAGAAGAAGGGTATGTTTTTCTTTTTAAAACGTGATAGTTAAATAAAATGATGTGTTCTACTTGTAAAAACTCTTCAATCTCATACATGAGTTCATAACGCTTTTCTTTATTTTCTTCTAGTAAAAATGTATCTAGTAAACAGTTAATTTGTTTTTCGTAGTGTGGGTCCATGAACCGATTTACGAAGCAACTTTTATTTTTAAATACATTTAAGAAGGCAAGTTCATGATTGGCAGCAAACACTTCTCCCATGAAAATAATATCGGCATGTTGATCGATAGAACGGTTCATATAATCTGAAACGGGAAATGGGTGAAGCTCTACTTGTATACCTAAACTTTCACATCGTTCTTTTAAGAAATATGCATCATTTGCACTATCTTTAAATGCGAAGAAGTAAATATGTATCGTTTCTCCATTATATGTACTCTTTTTTAAATACTCTTTCGCTTTTTCTAAAGAGTAAGATCTTTTAGAAGCTTGGCGACTTCTTTCAGGGAAGAAGCTTGATGCAGCAATTGTTCGTCTACCCTCTATGTTACGAAGTATCATTTCAACATCATATAGTTCTCTCCAAGCTTTTCGAAAGTAAATGTCGTGATGAGGATCAGATTTTGTAAAGTTGAAGCTAGCATAAATACAACCTATTTCTTCTATTTGTATATCATGCCTTTCATTTTCCTCTTGGTTTGGTAGTTCATAATCAGCATCTATTTGCACATGGTCAGGAATACCCCAAAATTCAATACGGTCTAATAATGCGCGCTCTTTAAAATAATGGGTGAACGCTTCGAGTACGATATTATCTTCAGAGTAATGAGCAAGTTTGAAAGGTCCAGTACCTATATAATGATGATTTTGAATACTCGTATCACGCGGTAAAATGGCGAGCTGCATTGAACTTACATAGTGTAAGAAAAATAAATTTGGTTTCGCTAAATGGAATCGAATTTGCAGTGGTGATGGCGTTTCAATTTGAACAATTTCTTCTGTTAACCATTCAAAAGGAGATTGAACTTGCTTTAGTCTTTCAAATGAAAATTGTACATCTTTAGAAGTTAAAATTGTTTCGTTATGAAAATATATATCTTTTCGTAAATAAAAGGTCCACGTAAGTCCATCTTCACTTAATTCCCACGTATGCGCAATGTGAGGCTCCATTTTTTCAGTAACATCGTTATAGACGACTAACGTATCAAAAATTTGACTCGTAAGATGGCTCTCTGTAGTTACAGCCACAAAAGCCGGATCTAATGGGAAAATCTTTCTCGATATAGGAATCTTTAATACGTCGTACATATCATTTGAAGGTTCGTATCCAAAATGATGATGTAGTTTATTTTCTATCTTTTTTTGAAGTGCAAGGGGTAGGGGTTCTTTTAAAAGAAGAAAAACATCCTTTAATTTTTCTTGCGCTAACAGTTCATCTGTATGGGATTCAATTGCTTCTACGAAGTTATGTACAAATAGAATTTCCGTTTTATTTCCGCGGCCTCGACCTGGAGTCCAGCGAATTAATTGTTCCACGCTCATTTTCTTTAATAAAATCTTTACGTTTTTCGTACTGCAATATAAAACATCCGCTAATTCTTGTAAGCTATTTCGCATATGTTGTTGATCTTGTGCATGTAGTCTTAGTCTAATGTAATATTCCATAATTTTCATATATACACTTCCTTCTATCATAAAAGGGGAAACTCTTTAGAATATTCTAACCTTTTTCTTCCTTTTTTTCAAAGTAAAATAAGTAAGCATAAGGAGGGGGAAACAATGGGATTTTGGAGTATGCATCGAAATATAAAAATTAGAATTATAACTTCGTTTTTAACACGTACTGTGTCCACGATGATTTTTCCATTTATGGCGATTTATTTTTCAATAAAGTTAGGTAGTGCGATTGCTGGTGCGTTACTACTTATTAATGTCATAGCTTCATTAGTAATTGGTTTATACGGTGGATATGTTGGAGACCGGCTTGGGCGTAAAAAGGTTATGATTATCGGTCAAAGTATACAAGTCATTTCCATTGCTTGTATGGGAGTTGCGAATTCGGATTACGTTGACTCACCATGGCTAACATTTGTGTTTATGTTAGTGAATAGTTTAGGGTCTGGACTTATGAATCCTGCGACAGAGGCGATGTTAATTGATGTGAGTACACCTGAAAATCGAAAAGTGATGTACAGCATTAATTACTGGGCTATTAATTTATCGATTGCGATTGGAGCGATATTTGGTGGATTACTATTTGAAAACTATAGACTACAATTGTTTATCGTATTAACGCTTGTTGCCATTATGACTTTATATGTGATGGCTGTATATATGGAAGAGGTGTATGTAGCGAGAAAAACAGTAGAGAAGAAAAATGTATTAAAAGATATGGCAGATAGTTATAAAGTCGTAATGAAAGATAGAGCGTTTTTAATTTTTTGTGCAGCGAGTATATGTACATTATCGTTAGAGTTTCAAATTAATAATTATTTAGGGGTACGTTTGCAGAAGGAATTTGAAACAGTACAATTTTTCTTCGGTAATGGTGTTACGTTTGATTTAACGGGTATTCGAATGCTGAGCTGGATTTCAGCGGAGAATACAATTTTAGTTGTGTTATGTTCAGCACTTCTTATAAAAATGCTGAAAAGCTTCAACGATTTGAAAATCTTATATGTAGGTTTATTCATTTATACAATTGGATTTACAATACTCGGAACGAGCAATAGTTTATGGATTTTATTAATTGCAGGGCTTTTCCAAACAGTAGGCGAGATGATGTATGTGCCAGTGCGTCAATCTATTATGGCAGATATGGTGCCAAATGAGGCGAGAGGTTCTTATATGGCGATTAACGGGATGGTCTTTCAAGTTGCAAAAATGAACGGGGCATTAGGTGTTATGCTAGGTTCATTTATTGCATCTTGGGGCATGAGTGCTCTGTACTTTATCGTTGGTATGAGCAGTATTTTACTATTTATGAAGGCAATAGGGAAAGAGAAGTATGAGGATGAGAGAAATGTTTCTCAAATTGGATGAAACTATATAAAAGCGAACCAGTTATACTGGGACTCGCTTTTTATATAATTTTTAGAACGGATCAACTTCAGCCAAATCAGGGTTAGCATTCGGATTTGTTAATAAGGTTTTCAGCTCACCTACTTCTGAGAGAGCAACGAGGATATAACCACTAATAAGTACGATGAGTCCAATGACTCGTAATGTTTGCAGTGTAATGTCACGGCTATTATTTTCGGAGTTGTCTTGGGGCGGAGAAGGTGAATTATTGTTCATAGTTAGGCTCCCATCTTTTTTGTTTATATGTGCGAAATCATTATTTAACTTATGGATAGGAATTATATAGTCATTTTCACTATATGAAAAATGACTATGAAAAGTGATTAGAAATTTTGGGACGAGAAAAGAGTGTGTTACACAAAATCATTGAAAAAGAGGTTTTATTTGTTTTTTATACAAATAAAAAGGTTAACCAAAATAGCCATTTAGCTATTTTGGTTAACCTATAATATCTATCCTAATATACGCAACGATTCTTCAATAAACGCCGGTATATCTTCTGGTTGTCTACTTGTGACTAATTGATTTTGGCATACGACAACCTCTTTGTCATGAAAGTTCCCGCCAGCGTTTTTTAAATCGACTTCAATAGATTTATATCCAGTTACATCACGTCCTTCAAGTGTTTGTGCAGTGATGAGTAGCTGAGGTCCGTGACAAATAGCGAAAACGGGTTTGTCCGCATCCATAAATGCTTTACTAAAGCGTACAAAACGCTCATCTGCACGGAGTATATCAGGGGAAAATCCACCTGGTATGAAGAGGGCATCAAAGTTCTCTGGAGAAACATCATCAATACTTTTATCAATTACGACTTCACTTTTTCCTTGCTTACCGTGTACTGTTTTCCCTTTTTCCATTTCAATGGTTGTTAATTCATATTCCTTTTGATTAAAAGCTGCTACCGGCTCTGTGTATTCTGTGTCCTCGAAATAATCCGTTATTAAAATAGCAATTTTTTTACTCATTGCATTCAGCTCCTTACATTATATTGTCGGTTCCAGAATCATCCTTGAGCAATGCCTTTTATAAAGTGAAACTTGAATTCATATTTTTTCATTCCCTCCACTTTCTTTGCCCTGTTAATTTAATAAATACCCTTTTTATTAGGACGTAAACATGTATTATCGTTTTTGTATGTAAAAATCATAAAATATCGGTTGTTTCAGTGATTCTTGTTTGAGGAAGCAAAATAAAAAAGCCAAGGAGATAATTTATTTGCTCCTTGGCTTTTAAGATATTTCTTTTCGTTAAAACGAAGAAACACGTTGCTTCGTTTTTGGTACAATAATAAATTTGATCCAGAGTAACCCGACAATCATAATGATAAGGCTATGTAAAAATTGACCTGTAGCAATGAGTATAACACTCGAAAATACAATGAGTTGAATGCTTAGCAATATAAAGATTAAGCTAAGAAATTGCTTCATCCTTTCTTCAGTATGGATTGGATATAATGCTACAATAATATTTCCTGAAAAATATTTCCACAGTGAACGGAGCTGCATAGAAATCATATATAGAACGATGTAAGCGATAGCGCCTTTTACGTATATATTTGGTATGAAATATAAGGCGAAAGCACCGATCAATCCTAAGCGAATATATATACCGAAATAATCATTCCCACGTAAAAATGCTAATGTATGTAAATAGAAGAAAATTGCTCTTTTTTTATGTAATAAAGGTTCGATCCAATTTGTAAGCCATTTTCTTTTATTTACTTGTTTGTTCAGTTGCGGAACATCAGTGAAGATGCTAGCGAATTGATAAAAACGAACGTTCATTTTTTCTTCTTGCTCGATTATGTAATCCCACGGTATTCGTTTTGTAGGCTGTTTTTTCGTGTATACAAGCAGGAAAGCAAGTAGTAAGAGTAATCCACCCAATATGAGAACATTTGCGGAATAAAACAGCATGTAAATGATTAAGGCGTTACCAGTAATACGGATGATCAGCCATATGTTTTTGTCGTGACTATCACGCCACATCCAATGTATGTACATGTTCCAAGCTTTCGTAATCATTAACACGATAAAGATTGTACACAAAAAAGGTACAGTTAATTGCAATGATTGCAGTGCAAGTGGTACGAGAATAAGGAACGTAAATAATAATGGAAAAAGCTGAATGATGTAATTGTATAGAAGAGATTTTTTGAAATAGGATGTTAGTTTCTCTTCTACTGCAAGCAAATAGACAGCATCAGGTTTTTGAATAAATGTACGGATAGGGCATCTAGTTATAATGAACGTAAGTACAATCGTTATAATTATTAAAGATATTCCTTTAGAAGGAGATGCTTTTAGAAACTGAGCATAATAATATGCACCAATGCATGAAATAAAGATAAAGCTATATAGTAAACCGTTAATCATACGTGCAAAGTATGTAATGATATTTTGAATATGTTGTTGGAAGCGACTGCTCCATAGCGATTCGATTGACATGTTTTTCACCTCTTTGTTCTATTATATATGTTTTACAAAAGAAAAAACGAGCAAATTGCGTTATGCAACTTGCTCGTTTTTCTTTTCGTTATTTTTTTTCTGATCACGATTCATTAATGGATAGAAGGCAAATCCGATTACGAATAAACCAATTCCGAGAAGGAACGTTTTTATATCGGATGCCCCCGTTTTAATAACCCATAGTGCGTAGCAAAGTGCGATCACTGCGACTATGCCATCTGTAATTCTTGCCCGCATTTCATTTTTATATGTTTCACCAGTTGCGACTAGTTTTAACTGGAAGATTGGTGAAACGAGATATGGAATGAGGTAGGCCAGTGTTGATACGGTAATAACGAATGTATAAGCTTCCGCAATGGTTCCTGATAATGTTGAGAATAGGAACACTTGCGACATAATGTTTGTTAATCGTAATGAGTAAATTGGACTTCCTTTTTTATTTGTTTTTGTGAAGAAGGAAGGGAAGAAACCTTCTTTTGCTGCTTGATATGGTACTTCTGAGCTTAATAAAATCCAGCCTAAGATAGAACCGAACAGGGAAGTAAGAGCAAGTAATGCCATCAGTTTCCCGCCGCCATGACCCATTGCAGCGTTTAATGCATCTGCTAATGGACGTTCAGAAGCTTGTAATTTATCAACGTGAAGTACACCCATTGTTAAAATTGTAATTCCTAAGTAAATCGCAACTGTAATAAGTAATCCCGCAACTGTTGCACGTTTTACCGTTTTTGGAGAAACAGCACGGTTTGATAAAAGAACGGCTGATTCAATTCCGATAAACGCCCAAAGCGTTGTAAGAGCAGCTAAATTTACTTGTGAAAGAAGACCATGTGATACACCTGATTTATCAATCATCGGCGTGTACCATTGTCCAAACTTAGAAGCTTCGAATGCAAATAACGTAACGACGATGAATAAAAGGAATCCAGTTACTTTCGTTGTTGTTGCTAAGAAGTTTAGTTTTCCAGCGCCGCTTACACCATTTGTTAATATAATATGAGTTCCCCAAAGTAAGATGGAACAAATCGTAAATGTAATTAGTTTTCCGACTTCTATGTTAAAAGAACCGATTGAAAATAGTAGTCGCGTATCTTTCATAATTGGGAAGAAGAGTGATAAATATCCCGCAAATGATGTAATGATGGCAACGTTACTTGCCCAGTTTGCAACCCAATATCCCCATACCATACTGAATCCAGCCATTTTTTTCTTTTTTGGTGTTGAGAATAAAGCATATGCATGACTTTGTGGTCCTGTCGTTAAATCAGGACGACGAATTGCTAAATTACCGAAAACAAGAGCTAGCATTAAAACACCAAACCCTGTTGTTAACCAAGCTAAAGTGACACCGAGTGGGCTTGCTGTTTGTGCCAACGTACTTGGCACCATGAAAATACCAGCGCCAACCATGTTACCGACAACGAAAGCTGTTAGTACCCAAAAGCCCCATTTTTTTTGTTGCATAGAAAATACCTCCAAAGTTAGTATAACCAAGTCAAGCGAGGAGATATGTATGTCTTCTTAGTAGAGAAGAGAAGTCCCAAACAAAACAAAAAAAGCACGTAATCTGCCGCTACATGCTTTCTATCTTATAAGAAACCCACGACATACCTCTCGATAGCTCTCCACAAACGAAACGTTTGTGACAGTTCTGCACTTATTAAATGCAGACCCAGCAAGCGTGCATGGTGGACACGACTTACTTCGGCAACCATTCCTTTCTCATTCCTTCATCAATGCCACTACATCTCCTGAAATGATACTCTTAATGACTGCAACCTCTACCTCACCGAGATACGAATGAGGATTTAAATATTAAATTAACGTCTTTAAGAGTAACAAATGTATTTTTATACGTCAATGGATATAGTAATAATCAGATTATAGAGAAGAATTTGTGATTAAAAACGAATAAGATTTTAGCATGAAAAGAAGCTGATCTAAAACTAGATCAGCTTCTACATATAAGATTAAACTAAGTTTAATACAGTCACTTTTTCACGTGTCATAGACTCAAGGCTCTTACGAATACCTTGTGCTCCCATACCTGAACCTTTTACACCGATGAATGGGAAGTGGTCAGGGCCGCGCTCTGTGCGTCCGTTAATTTGAACAGAACCAGTTTCGATTTTGTTAGCAATTGCAAATGCTTTGTTAATGTCTTTAGTGAAGACACTTGCTTGCAGACCGAACTCTGATTTGTTAGCAATTTCAATTGCTTGCTCATCTGAAGAAACACGAATGATTGGAAGGATTGGGCCAAATGGCTCTTCCCAAGCAACTTTCATTTCTTCTGTTACGTGGTCGATTAATGTTGGGTAAATTAAGTTACGCTCACGTTTGTTACCAATAACGATTGTTGCACCTTTTTCAACAGCATCGTCAACTAAGCCTTGAACGAAGTCAGCAGACTTGTCGTCGATTAATGGAACGATTGTGCTGTCTTGTTCTGGAGATCCAACTGATAGTTCAGCTACTTGCGCTTTTAATAAGCTAACAAGCTCGTCTGCTACGTTTTCGTGTACAAGTACACGTTTAATAGCTGTACAACGTTGACCAGAGTAAGAGAATGCACCGCTTACGATATGGTTTGCAGCATCTTGTAAGTCAGCATCTTCACGAACGATACCAGGATCTTTACCACCAAGTTCTAATACAAGTGGAATCATTGAAGCTTTTTTCGCTAAATGTTTACCTGTGTTTGTACCACCTGTGAACGATACCATATTAATGCCTTCGTGTTCTACTAAGTAGTCACCAATTACAGAACCGCGTCCTGTCGCTACGTTTACAAGACCTTTTGGAAGGCCAGCTTTGTGAAGTGCTTCAACCATTTTAATACCACTAATTGCACCTTGAGTTGCTGGTTTGAAAATAACAGCGTTACCCATAATTAATGCTGGTGCAAGTTTCGCAGCAGATAAGTTTACTGGGTAGTTAAATGGTGCGATTGCTAATACAACACCAAGTGGTGCGCGTTGGATGATCGCAAGTTTCGATTTCGTTCCGCCAGGGAAGCTATCGCCCATCATGCTTTCTCCGTGCATATGTAAAGCTTCTTCGATCGTGTAACGAATGAAGTCAGCTGTACGAACAACTTCTTTCTTCGCATCTTTATAGCCTTTACCGACTTCTTTCATAATGATATCGGCAATTTCATCCTGCATATTTACGAGCTCATCAGCCCATTTATATAAGTATTTTGCGCGATCTTGTAGGGAAGCTTCAGCCCATGATTTTTGAGCTTCTTTTGCAGATGCAATTGCTTCATCTACTTCTCCGCGAGTAATTGCTTGTACTTGTCCAATTACTTCGTGTAAGTATGGAGATGGAATTTCAATTGTTTCTCCTGAAGAGCTTTCTCTCCATTCTCCGTTTAAATAAAATTTGTACGTATTGCTAGTTGTCATGATTAGTCCTCCTAAAATAGCAACTTGTAAGAGTGAGTATAAGGTGATTGTAGGGGGTTTGATAACATTTTTCAAATGAAATGTTTGTGAAAACGATTTCTTATTCTTTTTTTATTTTGTATGCCCTTTCTTATGGAATATTCCCTTATTTCAAATTAATTTATCGTATTATGGATCCTTATCATTTTTATGATTGTCGAGTATTTTATATTATTTGTAAAAAAATAATTGACAGAATACTCAATAAAGTTGTAAGATTATAAATGGAAAATAAATGAAAGGGGTGTGCGTAATGATTGTAATCGTAAATGTAATGGGCTTAGCTCTGTTAAATGGCAGAAAACATTCATATCATTACGCAACCCGTACGGATATATAGGGCATCTTTGTCTTATAAAAAGCGTACGTTGCGTATATCGTAACGTACGCTTTTATGCATTCCTGTGCATATCGTCAAGCGGCGGTATGCTTTTTTTTGTTTATTTTCCCTTGTTTGGTTCCGATAAAAAACTTTGGAAGGTGGAAAAATGTGATGAGATTGTATGGGTTACGAAATGTAAATGTGATGGGTCTGGATAGTGGATAAAGAAATGAGAGGTAAACGAGAACGAGAAGGGAGAGGTTACATTGTTATCAGTATTACTAAAGTTAAAATGGTTTTTTAGGGAGCATTGGAAGAGATATAGTATCGCCATTGGAGCTCTTTTAATTGTAAATATAGTTGAAGTCATTCCCCCGAAAGTGTTAGGGGTTACGATAGATAATATCAAAACAGGAACGTTATCAAACGAAGCAATTATACAGTCTATTCTTATTTTAGTTGGGGTTACGGTAGTTGGATATGGCCTAACTTTCGTATGGCAACATCAATTGTTTGGCGGTGCATTTGTACTTGAGAAAACGATGCGCTCTAAATTTATGGGGCATTTACTTAAGATGACGCCGACTTTTTATCAAAAAAATCGTACTGGCGATTTAATGGCGAGAGCAACGAATGATTTAAAAGCAATCGCTATGACAGCTGGTTTTGGTATATTAACGCTCGTGGATTCTAGTTTATATATGCTTACGATCGTTTGTATGATGGGTTTTACAATTAGTTGGGAGCTTACATTTGCAGCGCTTATCCCACTTCCAATTATGGCGTATGCGATGAATATATATGGAAAGAAATTGCATGAAAGATTTACAGTTGCGCAAGATGCATTCGGTGATATGAATGATAAAGTGCTTGAATCAATCGCTGGTGTGCGCGTTATTCGTGCATACGTACAAGAGAATGCAGATCAGGAAAGATTTCATCATTTAGGAGATGACGTCTACGAAAAAAACATGAAGGTAGCGAGAATTGATGCATTATTCCAACCAACTGTGAAAATGCTTGTTGGTCTTAGTTATTTAATCGGCTTAGTGTACGGTGCATACCTTGTATTTCAATCAAAGGTGACGCTTGGTGAACTCGTTTCTTTTAACGTGTATTTAGGGATGATGATTTGGCCGATGTTTGCAATTGGTGAACTAATTAATGTTATGCAAAGAGGAAATGCTTCGCTTGACCGTGTGAATGAAACGTTAGCGTATGAACCGGATGTAAAGGATCCGAAAAATCCAAAGCTTGTACAAGAGCCGGATTATATTCAGTTTGATGATGTGTCTTTCTCATACCCTTCATCAACTGGAGAAAATTTAAAGAAGGTTTCTTTCACATTAAAGCAAGGAGAAACGCTTGGGGTTGTCGGAAAAACAGGAAGCGGGAAAACGACGCTTGTACGTCAACTTCTTCGCCAATATCCGCTGGGAGATGGAGATATTGCAGTTTCTGATGTGACATTAGATAAAATGACGAATGAAAATGTACTCGGATGGATTGGGTATGTACCTCAGGAACATATTTTGTTCTCAAAAACAGCGCGAGAAAATATTTTATTCGGAAATAGGGAAGCGACTGAAGAAGAACTCGAGAAAGCGATTGAAATAGCGGCGTTTACAAAGGATTTAGAGTTTTTACCAGAAGGATTAGAAACGCTCGTTGGAGAGAAAGGTGTTTCTTTATCAGGTGGACAAAAGCAAAGGATTTCAATTGCGCGAGCTGTTATTCAAAATCCAGAAATTTTAATTTTGGATGATTCTTTATCAGCTGTAGATGCTCGTACGGAAGCGGCGATCATTGAAAATATAAGAACAGAAAGAAGCGGAAAGACGACGATTATTACGACGCACCGTTTATCTGCCGTACAACATGCGGATTGGATTCTCGTTATGGATGAAGGTGAAGTAATGGAAGAGGGTACGCATGATCAGCTTATTAAAAGCGGGGGCTGGTATGCTGAGCAGTTTGAAAGACAACAAGGGGAAAGTGAAAGTGCGGATAGTGGGGTGAAAATATGAGCGTTTCAAAACGATTATTTCAATATGCGATGAAAGTGAAAGGGACGATTTTTGCTGCGATGTTAATGTTATTTATTTTCGTCATTGCAGAGCTTGCTGGTCCTTTCGTTGCTAAAACGATGATTGATGATCATATCGTCGGGATAGAGAAACCTTGGTATGAAACAGAAAAGAGTGAAGAAGCTGTTTCATATAATGGGGCCTTTTATAAGCGAAGTGATCGCTTTGAACAAGGTGAGACAAAAGGTAAAGAAGTACGTGTGATGCAAGTCGGTTTTCAATATTATTTTGTACCGAATAAAGTGAATATTGAAGGGTCACGTACTGTAAAAGGTGATATGATTACCGTTCAAAATGGTAAGGCGGTGCAAGTGTATAAAGCGAAGGCATTAACGAAAGAAGAAGTGTTTGCGTTTTATAAACCAGAAATAAACCGTCTATTATTACTTGGTGGTGGCTATTTCGCTTTATTAGTAGTCGTATCGTTATTTGCATACGGAAAGCAGTTTTTCTTGCAGAAGGCAGCGAACAAAATTATTCAAATTATGAGGGAAGATGTTTTTTCTCATATTCAAACGTTGCCAATTCGGTACTTTGATCATTTACCGGCAGGGAAAATTGTTTCGCGTGTGACGAATGATACAGAGGCCATTCGTGATTTATATGTAACGGTGCTGGCAACATTCGTTTCTAGTATCATCTATATTATTGGGATATTCGCTGCGCTATTTTTATTAGATGTGAAGCTCGCTTCATTATGTTTATTAATTATCCCAATTTTAATTGTTTGGGCGATTCTTTATAGAAAATATGCGTCTGTATACAATCATAAAATGCGCTCTCGTTTATCTGATATTAACGGAACAGTGAATGAATCGATTCAAGGAATGCCGATTATTCAAGCGTTTCGTCAAGAGCGTGAAACGAAAAAAGAATTTGAAGAATTAAATGGCGATTATTTTAAGTATCAAAATAAAATCTTGAATTTAAATGCAGCAACTTCGCACAATTTAGTATCTGTATTAAGAAATATTGCTTTCACAGGAGTAATTTGGTATTTCGGTGGTGCGTCATTAAGTGCTACAGGTATTATTTCACTTGGGGTACTGTATGCGTTTGTTGATTATTTAACTCGATTATTCTCGCCAATTACGAATATGGTGAATCAGCTTGCAAACTTAGAGCAAGCGCGCGTTGCATCAGAACGTGTCTTTGAATTGTTAGAGGAAAAAGGGGAAGCGGTAGAAGAAGAACGTATGCCTCGTTTAAAAGGAAATGTGAAATTTGATAATGTATCATTCTCTTATAATGGAAAAGATGAAGTGCTAAAAAATATTTCTTTTGAAGCGAAACAAGGCGAGACAGTAGCACTTGTCGGTCATACTGGATCAGGAAAAAGCTCTATAATGAATGTACTCTTTCAATTTTATGAGTTTGAAAAAGGAAAGCTTACGATTGACGGTCACGATGTAAGAGAAATGCCGAAACAAGCAACTCGTGAGCATATGGGAATCGTACTGCAAGATCCGTTTTTATTTAGCGGGACGGTCGCTTCCAATGTAAGCTTAGAAAACGAAAAAATTTCAAAAGAGCGTATCATAAAAGCATTGCATGATGTTGGTGCTGAAAGATTTGCGAACAATATAAATGAAGAAATTACAGAAAAGGGAAGTACGCTTTCCACTGGTGAACGTCAGCTTATTTCGTTTGCTAGGGCGCTTGCTTTTGATCCAGCTATCTTAATTCTAGATGAAGCAACGTCTAGTATTGATACAGAAACAGAGGCGATGATTCAACAAGCACTAGAAGTTGTGAAAAAAGGAAGAACGACATTTATTATTGCGCACCGTCTTTCAACAATTAAAAGCGCAGATCAAATTATTGTACTCGATAGAGGAACGATTTTAGAAAAAGGTTCTCATGATGAACTAATGAAAAAGCGTGGGCGTTATTATGATATGTATAAAACGCAAATGGAAGGCAATCAGAGTGCTTAATAGGTATGGGGGAGAACTTGTGATTTTTGCAAGTTCTTTTTTAGTGAATCAGGGCAGTTAAATAAGAAGTATTGTTTTACCTTTTTCTTTATAAATGCTATATTTAAAAATGTTACTTATTTTTTGTATGTAGGGGTATTTTTCCCTTTTGTTTGATTATGAAGAAAAAGGATAAACTAAATAAGAACATTTTCATTGAAAAATTGTTCAAGATTGCATACAATCAATATAGTTTTTAAATTCCTATCAGAATACTTGGAGGATTACTATCATGAAGAAATTATTTTCAGTGCTTGCAGTAACTACATTAGCGATCGGGATTGTAGCCGGCTGCGGTAAAGAAGAGAAAAAAGATACAGCTAGTCAAGACGCGTTACAAAAGATTAAACAAAGCGGTGAACTTGTAATTGGTACAGAAGGTACATACCCACCATTTACGTTCCACGATTCAAGCAATAAATTAACTGGATTCGATGTTGAACTATCAGAAGAAGTTGCAAAACGTTTAGGTGTAAAACCTGTATTTAAAGAAACACAATGGGATAGCTTACTTGCTGGCCTTGATGCAAAACGTTTCGATATGGTTGCAAACGAAGTTGGTATTCGTGAAGATCGTCAAAAGAAATACGATTTCTCTAAACCATACATTTCATCTTCAGCGGCATTAGTTATCGCAAAAGATAAAGATAAGCCTGCTACATTTGCTGATGTAAAAGGGTTAAAAGGAGCACAATCTTTAACGAGTAACTATGCAGATATCGCTAAGAAAAACGGTGCAGAAATCGAAGGTGTAGAAGGATTTAGCCAAGCGGCAGAATTATTAGCTTCAGGACGCGTTGATTTTACAATTAATGATAAGTTATCAGTATTAAATTATTTAGAAACGAAAAAAGATGCAAAAATTAAAATTGTAGATACAGAAAAAGAAGCTTCACAAAGTGGATTCTTATTCCGTAAAGGTAGCGATAAGCTTGTACAAGAAGTAGATAAAGCGTTAGAAGATATGAAAAAAGACGGTACGTATGACAAAATAACGAAAAAATGGTTCGGTGAAAATGTATCTAAGTAGTGCATTAGTTTCAGATCGATTGTCTACTTGGATAGATATTATGCAGTCTTCCTTCATGCCTATGCTGAAGGAAGCTGTTTTTACAACAATTCCATTAACGCTTATTACATTTATTATCGGGATTATACTGGCGACGTTAACAGCGCTCGCACGTATTTCAGGTAGTCGTATTTTACAATGGATTGCTCGTATCTATGTATCTATCATTCGCGGAACGCCACTTCTTGTACAATTATTTATTATTTTCTATGGTCTTCCAACTCTTAACATTCAAGTTGAGCCATATACAGCAGCAGTTGTTGGATTTTCATTAAATGTCGGTGCATATGCATCTGAAATTATTCGTGCTTCTATCCTTTCAATTCCGAAAGGGCAGTGGGAAGCAGCTTACACAATTGGGATGACATACCCGCAAGCGTTAAAACGTGTTATTTTACCACAAGCGACGCGTGTATCAATCCCGCCGCTTTCAAATACATTTATTAGCTTAGTGAAGGATACTTCATTAGCATCGTTAATTTTAGTAACAGAAATGTTCCGAAAAGCGCAGGAAATTGCGGCGATGAACTACGAGTTTTTAATTGTTTATTTTGAAGCAGGTCTTATTTATTGGGTTATTTGTTTCTTATTATCAATCGTACAACAGATGTTAGAAAAGCGTTCAGAACGCTATACGTTAAAATAATCCTTTTACAAAAGGAGTTTTTGTTTTTATGATTTCAATTCAACATTTACAAAAAAGTTTCGGAGATAATACCGTACTAAAGCATATAGATTTATCAGTTGAGAAAGGTGAGGTTGTTGTTATTATCGGGCCATCTGGATCTGGTAAAACGACATTCTTACGTTGTCTTAACGTACTAGAAACGCCAAACGCCGGTAACATTCGTATCGGCAATAAAGAGCTTAACTTCTCTCAAAAAGTATCGAAGAAAGATATTGTAAATCTTCGTACACAAACAGGGATGGTGTTCCAACATCATAACTTATTCCCTCATTTAACAGCACTTCAAAACGTAATGGAAGGGCTCGTTACAGTGAAAAAGATGGGGAAAGAAGAAGCAAAGAAAAAAGCAAACTATTTCCTTGAAAAAGTTGGTTTAGCAGATAAAGTGGATTTATATCCGTTCCAATTATCAGGTGGTCAACAACAGCGCGTTGGAATTGCGCGCGCGCTGGCGATGGAGCCAGAAGTGTTACTATTTGATGAACCGACTTCAGCGCTTGATCCTGAACTCGTTCAAGAGGTTTTAAAAGTAATGAAAGAACTTGCTAAAGAAGGCATGACGATGGTTATTGTAACGCACGAAATGCGTTTTGCACATCAAATTGCCAACCGTGTTATTTTCATGGATGGTGGTGTCGTTGTCGAACAAGGTACACCAGAAGATGTATTTACAAATCCAAAAGAAGAACGCACGAAAAAGTTTTTACAAATGTTACAGTAAATTAAGAAAGGTCTCAGGGTATATGCCCTGAGACCTTTTTGCCATATATATTTATTTTTGGAATCCGCCAAGGCTTTGCTCAGCCATTGCAACTAGACGTTTTGTAATTTCTCCACCAACTGAACCGTTAGCGCGAGCCGTAGAATCTGCTCCTAATTGTACACCAAATTCTTGAGCGATTTCGTACTTCATTTGATCGATTGCAGCTGTTGCACCTGGTACTACTAATTGATTGTAAGAACTTTGGTTTGCCATAGGAATATATCCTCCTTAGAGTTAGAAAAATTTTTTTTGGTTGGACTAGCTGGAGTTGAACCAGATTATCGCCCCGGTTGGCGCTAATCCATCGGTAATTAAGTTTGTACTCATAGTATGGATGTTACCTAGAAAGATATACAAAATAATAATTTGTAAATTTTGTAAAAAACTTATTGATTTCGTAAATTATGAAATAAGAGTAATCGTTGTATTTTTAAGAAAACAGGCCAAACTAAGGAGGATATTAAATATAATTTTCTCATTATAGCCTGCTACTTGTAGGCCAATCATTAGCTTCTTATTTATGATTTATTGAAATGAAATCGGTAGCAACTTCATAGTTCTATTTTTAAGTAGGGATGGAGTGACCGCTCCTATGCATGGGTAGGTGCTCTCTTCAATCTAAAAAAGAGAGGCTTTAAACGATAACGTATGGAGGAATCATGATGGGGATTTGCCCGCTTTGCAACGCATTAGAATCACAAACATATTCTTGTCAAAATTGCCAAAGTATACTCCAAGATTATGGGAAGTCTGTAGATTACATAGACGATTATAGTGCCTATATGGATCAAGAATTATTAAGTGCAGTAGATGGTTTAACGCATAATAATTCAAATGAATATTGCAATCATATTTTTTATTGCGGAGTATGTAACGTGGAAACTGAGGTTGTAGTGAAACTTGTGTAAATAGAAAACTTCCACCTTATTATCTAGGTGGAAGTTTTTGTTTTTGTATTTGTGAGTGAATCATAGGAGAAGGGATATGTTCGGTGTTTGATGAAGTCCCGGATTTGATTTGAGACATTTTTTCTTTTGTATCACGTAAAGAATGTTCAGTTAAGTAGACGGCATATTCGTAAAATAATTGGCGCGTCATTTCACTTTGTTCTTTTAATTTTTCATCTTGGAATACAGTTCGCCCAGGTTTAGAGTTAGCTTCAAAGAGCCACGGATTTTCCTTTGTGTCTAAACCGATATCAAAACCGATTTCTCCAATATTTCCGGTTACTTGTTCATCGAGCGCGTAACTTATTTGTAAGGCAGTATGTTTTAATTTATTTTCAATTTGAACTTGTTTCGTTGAATCTGGAAAAAGCTCTTGTAGCAATTTTGTATCACCGCCGCTATTTACGTGCGTTGTTAAACTGCCTTTGCCGGCGATTTTGGCGACGATTGCACTAACTATCCAATTACCGAAATGGTTTTTATTTGTATGAATGCGGAAATCAACAGGTTGCCCATCGAAGCGAAGTAATGAAATACCTTGCTGTACGATAAACTTTTTTAGATCATGTCCTTTTAATACGTGGTTTAGAAGAGTTTCTAATGATTGATACTTTCTCAGTTTATTTTTTTCATTTTCGCGATAACGACAGTAGTAGCAATTCTCTGTTTGAGAATAAAATATTTGATGAATATTTCTACCAAAGCTCCCGTGTATTGGTTTCATGTACACAGATTTATACGTGCCAAGAAACCGTTCTACTTGTTCAAAATGCTGAAATGCTTCTGTGTTTGGTAATAAGTGTCTAATTGATTCGTCTTTTATAAGAAGTTGATGAACTTCCCATTTATTGAAAAATCCTGGGTTAAACCATGGAATGGAGTAGTCATATTCTAACTTTCTTTTTGCTCTGACGATCGGTTTATAATTTTCTGCTTGTCGATTCGGTAATCGATCGTAAATAACATTTGGTAAAGGGACCTTTTTCTTTATCCATTGTTTTTCTTGAAAGAAATATCCTTCAATCGTTTCTTCTTCCCAGTTTATATGCTGAACGCCAAAGACGAATACGAACGGTCGTAATGAGAATGGTGGTGTTAACAACTCACTGAGAGCAATTGAACGATTTCCTAAAGGGTTAGAAGAATCATCATTAAAGCCAGTTGTAAAAATGCCGATTAATGGTCCGAAAATAATTGTTTGGTTTTGTGTGAATGCATGAATAGTAGTTGATTGAGGTAGTAAAAGTTTTTCGGCAATATGTTTTCCGATAATAATTTCGCGAGTAAAGGAATAATGAATTTTCACCTCTTCACTTGCAATGTGACGTATACCGAAGGAGAGGGATGTAATAGGTGGCGTAATAGAAAAAACGTAAGGTAAAGTAATGCTATTTGGATGTTCATCTGAAATGTTTAATGTATATATATGTTCTTTCAAAATAGGTTTACCTCCTTTCATTATGGTGTAAAGCGACTGAATTTAAGTGGTCCGTGAAATATCTTTTCAGCTAATGAATCACTATGACGAATGTATTGTTCGTAAGGGGGAAGCGTGTTGACATACATAAGCCAAATTGCGCCTTTTTGATCCATAATTGTGGAAAGTTCTAGTTCAAATAACGAAGAATAAGACTGATCTAGTGTTTGGAATACTTCATTTATAATGTCGTGTAAAGCGTCTTGCAATAGTTGCACACCCGTACTAGATAGTACGTATTTAATTTTTGAAAATGAATGTAATGAATCATCGGCCGTTGCTGAGGGTAAAAGTTGATTAGGAAATGAGCTTTTTTGTATAAATTGACCGATAACATTCCAAGTTTGTTCTTTGTTTTTTTGCAAAATGGTTCGAATGTGGAGTGGATATGTTAATTGATTTGGTGGTTGTAGCATAGTGTGTGCTATGTAACGTGATGAAGGTATGTTAGATTTACACCAAGATATAAATTCGTCTGTCCGTTTTAATGGAAGAGAAGTATGGTATTTTTCATTTACTGTATCGATATGAAACGTTTTATTTTTGTAAGCAACTCGATATAAGTTATCCTTTGAATGTGTATTAGTGGGGCGTATAATAATGTCTTTAGTTTTTAACAACAGTTTAAAAATGTTTTGTATCGTTGCCACTTCAAATTTTGGTATATAAGGAGACAGTTTTTTATTAGTGAGAAATAAATCATGTAGTTCACTTAAGTTAATAAGTGTGTTATTTAAAAAGGTAGTGGAAGGACGATTGTGCAAAGAGTGAATAATTGATTTTGCTTTTTCAAAGTTTGTTTCCTCGTGAAAAGAATAACGATCATATATATAAGAAGGAATAGGGAATGTTTGCTCTTTCCATTTTCCTGTATCTGTATCGTAAATAAGACCAGAAACAAGGTCTGTTTTAGGATCAATACAAAATGGCGTAAACTGAGCAACGACATTATGATAAAGCCGAGCGCGTTTAGCGATTTCGGTGTAATACGTTTGCTCATAATGAAGTTTAGAAGCTAAAAGACCGAGAACCAACGAAATCACTCCTTTACTACTATTTGCATAATAGGCGAAGCTATATATTGCAAATACGTTTTTATACCATTATACTTTTGTCCGTATGATGATATGCTATAGTTTTGGAGAAGTGAAAGGTTGATTGTAATGAATATATGGTTAAATATGTTAACGACGACAGGACTCGGAGCGATTATTGGAGGATATACGAATCATTTAGCGATAAAAATGTTATTTCGTCCTCATCGTCCTATTTATATCGGAAAGTTTCAAGTTCCATTTACACCAGGGTTAATTCCGAAGCGTCGTGATGAACTTGCTGTTCAATTAGGAAATATGGTTGTAGAACATTTGTTAACACCAGAAGGAATCGGAAAAAAGCTAACAAATGAAGAGTTTCAAAAAGGTTTAATCCACTGGGTGCAAGTAGAAGTGGATAAAGTAATTACGAATGAACAATCACTGCGACATATGTTAGAAAAATGGAATGTAGCGCATGTAGAAGAAGAAGCGACTCGAAAAATCGAACATGTTATTACAGAAAAAATTCATGCATTTTTAGCAGAGTATTATACATATACATGGGAACAGGCTTTACCTCATTCTGTAAATGAAAAAGTAGAGAATGTGATTCCGAATGTCTCGGCGTTTATTTTAGAGCGAGGAATTAGCTTTTTTGAAAGTGAAGAAGGGAAAGCACGTCTTTCAAAAATGATTGATGATTTCTTCGCTTCTCGCGGAACGCTACTTAACTTAGTCGGAATGTTTTTAGGAAATGTAAGTGTAGTGGATCGTGTGCAGCCAGAAGTTATTAAGTTTTTAGGTCAAGATGGTACAAAGCAGCTTTTAACTGACGTACTGCAAAAAGAGTGGGAAAAGTTAAAAGGAAGAGATGTAAAAGAATTAGAAGCATTTGTAGAGAAAGAAATGATTGTAAGCTCCGTGCTGTCAGCAGTTAAAGTAGAGGAAACTGTGAGTAAGTTTTTAAATCAATCTGTTCAGCAAGCATGTGAACCAGTTCGAGAAACAATTATTGAAAAAGTGGTTCCAAGCGCAGTAACGAAAGGCTTGAAGTGGGGAACAGAAAACGTAGAGAGTATACTAAACAATCTACACCTTGCGGAAATTGTCCAGCAAGAAGTGTCTACATTTTCAACAGAAAGATTAGAAGACTTAGTTCTGTCTATTACAAAAAACGAATTGAAAATGATTACGTATTTAGGGGCGTTATTAGGCGGAATGATTGGTCTCGTGCAAGGATTGTTATTATTGTTTCTTAGATAATAAGGTGAGTACATAGAAATAAAAGTGAAATTTCTTCACATCTCTTGCATAGTTTGATATGGTAAGAAGAGGTGCGTATGTAAATGCACTGAAAAGGCAGTGCGAGTCAAATGCGCTAGCCTTCTAAAGGAGGAAAAATAAAATGACAAAGAACATTCATGATGTTGCATATGAATTACAAAAAGCAATCGCTGAAAACGAAGACTTCAAAACGTTAAAAGAGAGCTACGCGGCAGTACAAGGAGATGCAGCTTCAAAGAACTTATTTGATGAGTTCCGTACAATGCAACTTGGCCTACAACAAAAAATGATGCAAGGTCAAGAAATCACTGAAGAAGACAACCAAAAAGCACAAGAAGTTGTAGCTCGCATTCAACAAGATGCTAAGATTACAAAATTAATGGAAACTGAGCAACGCCTAAACGTTGTAATCGGTGACGTTAACAAAATTATCATGAAGCCACTTGAAGAATTATATAGCGCGCAACAACAAGCGTAATAGTGGAAGACGCTCCTAGTTTAGGAGCGTCTTTTTTGTTTAGGGAATTTAATAGTTATACCACAAAAACTCCCTTTCAAAATAGCTATTTCTTATTGGTTATTTTGAAAGGGATATGTAACACATCTGTTAATTTTTTTTATTGCTGTTAATTGAAGTTTTAATATTTTTTTCGTTCAAAAACGTTTCAATCTCTTTTTGTTTCCTCCCATTTATTTTCTCAAGGCGTTTTGTAAAAGAAAAATTGGCTTTGAATAAGTTACCATCTTGGGTGAGTTTGTCTAATTCTTGATCTAGCTCTACGAAAATATCCGTAGATGATGACATAAATGCATAGATTTCTTTTGAAGGTTTTTTATAATCAGTAGGTAAATTATTATTACTAATAAACTCATGGAAATTCATATCGTTTTGTTTCGCTAAATCAATTAGTTTTTGTAATTTTTCTCGGTCAGATTCCGTGAAATTCTTATCAGAATTTGTTGAAGCGAGAGGGATAATATTTTCAGATAACTCCCAACTATAATCTATATAATTTTTTATATTTTGTTTCATTTCGTCTTCACTAATAGTTTCGTTTTTCTTTGAGGAACTAAATATATTTTCTGGAACTTTAATAGCAACATCTTTAATAGATTGTACATCGTTTTCTTCCTTAGGTTGTACACTGTTTGAACAAGCTGATAGAAATAACATTGTAAGTAAAATGAGTGGATATAAAATATACTTTTTCATAGTAATCTCCTTTTACATTCATTAGTATCTTTGTAAAATAGCTAAATTCCATTTTAAATACTTAACTAAAAGTGAGTATATATGTTTTATCATTTGGTAAGATATGACGGATATTAGTAAGCCGATGCAAAAAGCTATGAATACATTGTAAACATCGGAATAACTGATTTGATGAAACCCTTTAAAGAATCCTAATCCTATTAATAAGATAGGTGAAATAATTAATAACGGAGTGGCAATTATAAGTGCTAGAAGAAGCGGTAATAGAAAGAGTAGTACGAAAAAAGCGATAATGATACATATAAAGTTTAAAACACTTAAGCTCATAACAGAAAACAGTGCTGTCATAATATTTTTTAGGCTGCGTCTATTGTCAGCGTTGCTTATTGCATGTGAAACAGTAAGTTCTTTAGCGATAGTTTTAGGGTTTCCTAGCTTTTTAGAAATTTCCTCTTCAGATATTCCATCTTGTTTACCACTAATAAAATGAGTTTCGTACTCCGAGATAATATCCTCCTTTTCTGAATTAGGCATATTCCATAGGGAAGAACTAAGTTGTTCTAAAAATTCATTTTTGTTCATAACAATCACTTTCCTTTATAAAATGATGAATTATGGCTGAAAATCCTATCTTTTTTCTAAACAGCACACTCAATCTATATCTACTTTTTGAAAGGAGATATACTAATTGTGAATAACATTCCAAATAATGGGTATTCCGTTATTTATAAATATATCACTTACTATTGTTCTTTGCAAGGTACTATAAATTTGTTAATAATGTGAATAGGTGGAAGTATTTTTGTACATTTTTAGAAGAGATATAAAAATGTTATTTTAAGATAAACAAAAGGTTGTAAGCGTATTCTTTAAATATTGTCAAAATAATGTCGAATTCATATTCTTGGAAAAATAATGCATTTGTACTATAATGATAAACGATACTTCACCACATTAATTAACCAGGTGAAATTAAAATCTTTATTACACACATTATGAAATAAAGGGTGATTAGTTTTGAGTACAGGTGTAAAAGCAAACGACGTGAAGACAAAAACAAAAGGAGCAGATCTTGTTGTTGATTGTTTAATTAAACAAGGTGTTACACATGTTTTCGGTATTCCAGGAGCAAAGATTGACTCTGTATTTGATGTACTGCAAGAAAGAGGACCAGAGTTAATCGTTTGTCGTCATGAACAAAATGCAGCATTTATGGCAGCTGCTATTGGTAGATTAACAGGGAAACCGGGCGTATGTCTTGTAACTTCAGGACCAGGGACATCAAATTTAGCGACAGGTCTTGTTACTGCGAATGCGGAGAGTGATCCCGTTGTTGCTTTAGCTGGTGCAGTTCCGCGTACAGATCGATTAAAACGTACGCATCAATCTATGGATAATGCTGCACTATTCGAACCAATCACAAAATATAGCGTAGAAGTAGAGCATCCTGATAATGTGCCAGAAGCACTTAGTAATGCATTTCGAAGTGCGACTTCCACAAATCCGGGAGCTACTTTAGTAAGTCTTCCGCAAGACGTTATGACTGCGGAAACAACTGTAGAGTCTATCGGTGCGCTTTCTAAGCCACAACTTGGAATCGCTCCCACAAATGATATTACATATGTAGTAGAAAAAATAAAATCAGCGAAATTACCAGTTATTTTACTCGGTATGAGAGCGAGCACAAATGAAGTGACGAAAGCTGTTCGTAAATTAATTGCGGATACAGAACTTCCTGTCGTTGAAACATATCAAGCAGCTGGTGCGATTTCACGTGAGTTAGAAGATCATTTCTTCGGCCGCGTTGGATTATTCCGTAACCAACCAGGTGATATTTTACTAGAAGAAGCAGACCTTGTGATTTCTATCGGTTATGATCCAATCGAGTATGATCCAAAGTTTTGGAATAAACTTGGCGACAGAACGATTATTCATCTTGACGACCATCAAGCAGATATCGACCATGATTACCAACCAGAGCGTGAATTAATTGGTGATATTGCCTTAACGGTAAATAGCATCGCGGAGAAATTACCGAAACTTGTATTAAGTACGAAATCAGAAGCGGTGTTAGAACGATTACGCGCAAAATTATCAGAACAAGCAGAAGTTCCGAACCGTGCTTCGGAGGGTGTTACGCACCCACTTCAAGTGATTCGTACACTTCGTTCTTTAATTAGTGACGATACAACTGTTACATGTGACATCGGTTCCCATTCTATTTGGATGGCGAGATGTTTCCGTTCTTATGAACCACGTAGATTATTATTTAGTAACGGCATGCAAACGTTAGGTGTTGCACTTCCTTGGGCAATTGCCGCTACTTTAGTAGAACCAGGTAAAAAAGTAGTTTCCGTATCAGGTGATGGTGGTTTCTTATTCTCTTCGATGGAGTTAGAAACAGCAGTACGTTTAAATTCGCCGATCGTACATCTTGTTTGGAGAGACGGCACATATGATATGGTTGCATTCCAACAAATGATGAAATACGGCAGAACATCAGCTACAGAGTTTGGCGATGTTGATCTTGTGAAATATGCGGAAAGTTTCGGGGCGTTAGGTCTTCGTGTTAACACGCCTGATGAATTAGAAGGGGTATTAAAAGAAGCATTAGCAGCAGATGGTCCTGTCATTATTGATATTCCAATTGACTATCGTGACAACATTAAATTAAGCGAAAAATTATTACCAAACCAATTAAACTAATGGAGGCAGATTTGAGATGACTGTTGCGCAATTAATTGATATTGATGCAAAAAAAACGAAAACGAGTAATGAAGTATATCAAACATCTACAATGCTTGCGCTATTAGATGGTATATATGATGGTGTGATTAGCTTTGAAGATTTGAAAAAACATGGTGATTTCGGCATCGGCACATTTGATCAATTAGATGGTGAAATGATTGCATTTGATAATGAATTTTATCATTTACGTTCAGACGGTTCAGCGGAAAAAGTAGAGCCAGAAGAAACAACGCCATTTGCGACTGTAACGTTTTTTGAAAAAGAAATGAGTTATACGGTAGAGCGTCCGATGAATCGTGAAGAAGTTGAAGCATTATTACATGAATTAATGCCAAGTAAAAACTTATTTTACGGTATTCGAATGGACGGTACGTTCCGTGAAGTAAGGACGAGAACTGTTCCAAGACAAGAAAAACCGTATACACCGCTCGTTGAAGTGACGAAATCACAACCAATCTTTTCATTTGAAAATACAGAAGGTACGCTTGCTGGATTTTGGACACCAGATTATGCGCAAGGTATTGGGGTAGCTGGATTTCACTTACATTATATTGATGATGAAAGAAGCGGGGGTGGACATGTTTTCGACTATGTTATAGAAAACTGTACGATCCAAATTTGTCAAAAAGCTCATATGCATTTAGCACTTCCAGAAACAGCTGATTTTATGGCGGCTGAATTATCAAGAGAAAACTTAGAGGATAATATTGCAACTGCGGAAGGTGCAGAGTAAAAGGGAAAGACTGTTCCATTTTGGAACAGTCTTCTTTTATTCGTAATGTTATTATTTGTCGATAAATCGATATTTCTTGTCGAACCGTTGATATATTGTAAGTTATGATAGATATATTTGAAAAATCGTTGATATTGCTTATTTCTTTGAAACAAACGGATGTCCCTCATAATAAAAACGCCACGGATAATGTACAGCTTCTTCTGCATAGTCGATATTAATACGAGGTCCTGCTGCTATTTTATATTGTGATGATATGTGTTCATCTTCTGGGACGAGTTCAATATGTAATGTGTCACTTTGTAATGATAAGCCTCGTTCTTCTAAAGTAATTCCGAGGGCACGGCATAGTTTGCCAGGACCGTTTGTTAAATTTTTGTACTGCGCTTTTGTAATGTCTGTTTTGTTGTAGCGTGCTAGTTTTATTTCTTCTATTCCATTTACCGGCTCAAGGGCTCGAATGAGAACACCTTGCGGGGTGCCAACTGGTGCTGTAATAACGTTAAAACAATGATACATACCGTAAATTAAATATACGTAAGCATGCCCTGGTGCGCCAAACATGACTTCTGTGCGGTCTGTCCGTCTGCCGCCGTAACTATGTGCGGCCTTATCATCTGGGCCTTTATATGCTTCTACTTCTACAATGATTCCGCTTCGCTTTATTCCGTCTACAATATGAACGAGTTTTTGCCCGAGTAATTTTTTTGCTACTTCTAACGTATCGCCTTCATAAAAGGAAGGAGGTGCCTGCATTGTACTATCTCCTTTGCTAAGTGTATATGTATATAGTAAACCAAATTTTCAGTAGTAATTCTAACTCGTTCTATTTATCGAGTGTATTTCATAAATTATG
This sequence comes from Bacillus thuringiensis, assembly GCF_001182785.1. Taxonomy (NCBI): domain Bacteria; kingdom Bacillati; phylum Bacillota; class Bacilli; order Caryophanales; family Bacillaceae; genus Bacillus; species Bacillus thuringiensis. The sequence continues at coordinate 875,452 of NZ_CP012099.1, forward strand.
GATAGAGTACAACAGCGAAGAGGGGGAGTGCGACATGATTTATCGCTTACTAGCTCTTAATATAGATGGGACACTACTATACAACAATGGAAAAATTGCAAAAGGATTAAGAGAAACAATTGAATTTGTGAAAAGAAAAGATGTATACGTTACGTTATTTACGAGCCGTAATTTTCAATCCGCTCATAAAGTAGCAAAGGCGTTAAAATTAGATTCTATATTAGTGACACATGGTGGTGCTTTCGTTTCGGCGACGTTAGATAAGCCGTACGTTCAAAGAAGATTATCTGAAGAGAAGACTTTTAACATTGTGCAAGTGTTAGAGCACTTTGATTGTAACGTACGTATTTCTCATGAACGGTTTTCCATAGGAAATCGTGAGAGAAATACACCAAACTTAATTGCGCGTACTGTATTATCAAGTGCAGATCCGTTATTTTATCCAGTTCAATTTGTAGATTCGTTAGGTGACGCGCTTCGTGACCATCCGGTAGCGGCGCCAAAAATTGATGTTCTTTTCCAAACTAAGGGTGAAAAAGAAAGAGGGCTGAACACATTAAGAAAAGCATTCCAAGATGTAGAGTATGTTGAATGTGATTCAAAACGAATAGAAATCTTGCCGCAAAATGTATCGAAGTTACGCGGATTACAATTGCTTGGAGAGCATTTAAATATTTCGCTAAATGAAATGGTTGCGATTGGAGATAGTATGGAAGATTTAGAGGTTATTGAAAACGTGGGACTTGGGGTAGCGATGGGGAACGCACCTGTAGAGTTAAAGCAAGCAGCAGATTGGATTACACGTTCAAATAGTGAGAACGGTGTAGAGTACATGATTAAAGAGCATTTCCGTAAGCAATTCCCGCTTCCGTTTTTGAAGAATCATAAAAATACACCGAAACGATGAAAGAAAAACGTAGCTTTTTGGCTACGTTTTTTTTTTTGTTGAGATTATTAAAAGGAATGAAAACGTTTTAAAATGTGAATTGTGTATGAAATCTATACAATTCACTTGAATCCTTTAGAAAACTAATGTAAAGTGAATGATGTTGTCAAAATAGTTACACCACATGAAATATTCTTCAGATTAATTTTATTGGGCTCCCATACGTAAAAGTATTTCCGCATGACAGTTTAGTTCACGTATTATTTCAAAAATGAATTGTAGTAATTTTATTAAGTAGTTGTAGCGTTCCTTTGTTGTATTTAAATGGATTATTTTAAGTTAATGTGAGTAAGACCTGGTACATATGAAATGTGCTTCTTTTTGTGATTTTAGGAAGTTTAAAAGGGGGAATGAATTTCTTGAGGAAATCATTTAATCAAAAAATTAAAAAGTTAAGTAGTAGTTTAATAGTTGTATTACTAATATGTATGAATTTTTTAATCCATTTACCATTTAAAGCAGAGGCAGCTACAACAGAGTTAAAAGGTTTAGGTGATGTATCTTATTACAACGCCATCATTTTTGGAGATCATAGTGCAACGAGTGCGGATATTGAAGGTGCGATGGCTGTTCAGAAAAATATGAACGCATCAAGTTATACAGTCGTAGCGGCTGCAACTGGAGCAAATAACTTAGCTGGAGCAACTTGGGTAGATGAAGGATATCCATCATTATTACTAGGCGGTCAATTTACGAAAGCGGGAGCAGGACAAGTAATTATTCAAGATGGAACAGTGGCGATGACAAAAGACGGTGACCCAGATGGCGCAATGAAAACATCATATGACCGTATCTCTTATAAAGAGCAAGCGGAGATTGATGCTAAGTTTAAAGAATTTAGAAAAGACGTTGATGGTGTAATTGGGGATGCAAGTAAACTACACACTGATAAGCCAAAACCTAATATGAGCTTTGGAATCGGTGAAGATGTAAACAACCCTAATATTTATGTCTCTTCAGGCCAGACGGGAAAGAAAGCATTTGATGTAAAAGACGTTTTTCTTCCGAATGTAGAGAATAAAGACTTTATTGTTATTTATTCAGATGCAGAAGAAGTGAGTTTTGGTGGCGGTGCAATTTTGTATGATACAAGAAATACTGGGATGGCGACGGATTTAATTAATACATCTCAAGCATACGACCCTAATTCATCTTTTACTGAGTTAGCTAGTAAAGTAATTTGGGTATTTCCTAATGCTACAAAGATAACAACTAAAGGTTATGGTGTAGTAGGTAGTGTGTTTGCACCTAATGCAGTTGTAGAAACAAAAGGTGGTTCTATTAATGGACAAGCCTATGTTGGAGGATTACACCAAAGAGATGGTTTTGAAGTTCATAACTTTAAATTTAACTGGCCAAAGTGGAATAAGCCGGTAGCCGAAAAAGGACATTTACAAATTAAAAAAGTTGATGAAAATGATAAAAACATTGTTTTAAAAGACGCAAAATTTGATGTTATAGACAAAGATAATAACGTTGTGGCTACTGTTACAACAAACGAAAAGGGTATTGCGGAAGTTAAAGATTTACCACTTGGTGACTATTTTGTAAAAGAAATAAGTGCACCAGAAGGATATATAAAAGTTGATACACCAGTCAAAGTAACAATTGATAATACAAACGTAATTGAACTTGTTATGAAGAATACGAAAAAAGTAGAGAATGGCCAATTTAAATTATTGAAAAAAGATAGTGAATCTGGTCAACTTCTACCAGGTGCAAAATTTGATGTTATCGATAAAGATGGGAAAGTTGTGGAAACAATTGTTACAGATGATAAAGGTGAAGCCTTATCGAAACAACTTCCAGTTGGAAGCTATACATTAAAAGAAGTAGAAGCACCGAAAGGATATGAATTATCATCTAGTTCAGTTTCTGTTGATGTAGAGGCTAATAAAGTAGTGACTGTAGATGTGGTGAATAAAAAGATCCCCGAAAAAGTAACAGGTCAATTTGAAATTGTGAAAGTAGATGCGGAAGATAAAACGAAAGTATTATCAGATGCAGAATTCGAAGTGTATAAAGATGGTAAAAAAGTAGATACGTTACGAACAGATAAAACTGGTAAAGTAATTTCTCAGAAATTAGAACCAGGAAAGTACACATTAAAAGAAACGAAAGCACCACAAGGATATAAATTGCTAAAAGAAGAAATTGAAGTCGTTGTGGAAGCAAACAAAGTAGTAAAAGTACAAATAGAAAACGCAAAAGAACTAGGAAGCTTACAAGTAACCAAAAAGGATGCAGAGAGTGGAAAAGTTCTAGCAGGTGCAGAATTTAAACTAAAAAATGAAGCTGGTCAAGTAGTTGGAGAAGTGAAAACAACGAATAAAGACGGTGTTGTGAAATTCGAAAATGTAGTGCCAGGAAAGTACACGTTAGAGGAAACGAAAGCGCCGGAAGGTTATAAGGCGTTAGAAGTAACAGTAGAAGTAAACGTTGTAGCGAACGAAGTAGTAAAACAAGAAGTTACGAATGAAAAAGTAACAGGTCAATTCGAAATCGTGAAAGTAGATGCGAATGATAAAACGAAATTATTATCAGGTGCAGAATTCGAAGTGTATAAAGATGGTAAAAAGGTAGCGGAACTGAAAACAGATGAGAGTGGAAAAGTGATGTCACCAAAATTACCGCTAGGTGAATACACAGTGAAAGAAGCGAAAGCACCAGCGGGCTACAAGCTTTCAAATAAAGAATGGAAAGTAACAATTCAAAACGAGAAAGAAGTAGTAAAAGTAGAGGCAGAAAACGAAAAAATCTTAGGTTCTCTACAAATTATTAAAATGGATGATAAAGATCAAACGAAACGCTTAGCAGGCGCAGAATTTACATTGAAAGATGCAAAAGGAAATGTTGTAAAAGAAGGAATTACAACAGATAAGTCTGGAACGGTTAAAGTAGACGGACTTGTGCCAGGTGAATATACGTTAGAAGAAACAAAAGCACCAGAAGGTTATGAGTTAACAAAACAAATAATTCATGTAACAGTTGACGGTGAAAAAGTTATTGATGTAAAAGTAACGAACGGTAAGAGCCTTGGTCAATTCGAAATCGTAAAAGTAGATGCAGAAGATAAAACGAAAGTATTATCAGATGCAGAATTCGAAGTGTATAAAGATGGTAAAAAAGTAGATACGTTACGAACAGATAAAACTGGTAAAGTAATTTCTCAGAAATTAGAACCAGGAACATACACATTAAAAGAAACGAAAGCACCACAAGGATATAAGTTGTTAAAAGAAGAAATTGAAGTCGTTGTGGAAGCAAACAAAGTAGTAGAAGTACAAATAGAAAACGCAAAAGAACTAGGAAGCTTACAAGTAATCAAAAAGGATTCAGAGAGTGGAAAAGTTCTAGCAGGCGCAGAATTTAAATTAAAGAATGAATCTGGTCAAGTAGTTGGAGAAACGAAAACAACAGATAAAGATGGTGTTGTGAAATTCGAAAACGTAGTGCCAGGAAAGTACACGTTAGAGGAAACGAAAGCGCCAGAAGGTTATAAAGCGCTAGAAGTGACAGTAGAAGTAAACGTTGTAGCGAACGAAGTAGTAAAACAAGAAGTTACGAATGAAAAAGTAACAGGTCAATTCGAAATCGTAAAAGTAGATGCAGAAGATAAAACGAAAGTATTATCAGATGCAGAATTCGCAGTGTATAAAGATGGTAAAAAGGTAGAGACATTACGAACAGATAAAACTGGTAAAGTAATTTCTCAGAAATTAGAGCCAGGAAAGTACACATTAAAAGAAACGAAAGCACCACAAGGATATAAGTTGTTAAAAGAAGAAATCGAAGTTGTTGTGGAAGCAAACAAAGTAGTAGAAGTACAAGTAGAAAACGCAAAAGAACTAGGAAGCTTACAAGTAATCAAAAAGGATGCAGAGAGTGGAAAAGTTCTAGCAGGTGCGGAATTCAGATTGAAAAACGAAAGTGGTCAAGTAGTTGGAGAAGCAAAAACAACGAATAAAGACGGCGTTGTGAAATTCGAGAGCTTAGTGCCAGGAAAGTATACGTTAGAAGAAACGAAAGCACCGGAAGGTTATAAAGCGTTAGAAGTAACAGTAGAAGTAAATGTTGTAGCAAATGAAGTAGTAAAACAAGAAGTTATGAATGAAAAAGTGAAAGAAGAAATTACAGGTCAATTAGAAATTACAAAGGTAGATGCCAATAATACAAATAAAACATTAGCAGGCGCAGTGTTTGAAATTTGGAAAGACGGAACAAAAATAGACACATTAACAACAAATAAGAGCGGTAAAGCGACTTCTAAGAAGTTAGTAGAACCAGGAGATTACACTTTAAAAGAAATCCAAGCGCCAGAAGGATATATTTTATCCGATAAGGAAATGAAATTTACGATTTCTAATGAAAAAATTGAAGTTGTAAAGCTTCAAATTACAAATAAAAAAGATACAGATAAAGATCCGGAAAAACCAGGTGAGGGAACAGGGAAGCCTGATGAAGGAACAGGAAAACCAGGTGAAGGAACAGGAAAGCCGGGTGAAGGAACAGGAAAACCAGGTGAAGGAACAGGAAAGCCTGGTGAAGGAACAGAAAAACCAGGTGAGGGAGTAGAAAAACCTAATTTACCAGAACAAGGACAAGGTTCTTCTAATAATCAACAACTTCCAGCTACAGGACACAATACGAATTACGTTCCATTCATCGGTTTTATGCTTCTGTTACTAGGAATACGTTTAAGATTCATGGCTAAAAATAGTTAACAGATGTATAAAAGGCATCAGAGATATACAATCTCTGATGCCTTTTAAATTAATACAGATAAATATTTTAAGCTTCAATCACGCTAAGCATTCTGTTTATAAATGCAGCTGCGTGTGCACGTTGTGATGGTCCTTTTGGTACGAATTGATTCAATTCATTACCTTTTACAATTCCATATCCATACACTCTTTGTACTTCTTCTTTAGCGTAAATTAAGTTTTGGTCAACGAATGGTAGTTCAACTTGTTTTGCAAAAATACCAGCGTGTTTTAGAGAACGATCAATCATAATAACAGCTTCTTCGCGTGTAATTGTAGTATTTGGATCAAATGTATTATCACCACGTCCGCGGATTATGCCTGCGCTTGCTGCACGATTAATACCGTCTCTTAAAGATGGGTGTACTTGTTCTAAGTCTGTGAACTTAGCATTTCCACTTGGTAATTGTAAAGCACGAGTAATTAATGTAGCAAATTCAGCACGCGTTACAAGACGTTCTGGGAAGTACTTGCCGTTCCCTTCTCCTTGCATAATACCTCTAGCTGCTAATTGACGAATGTCTTGTTCATACCATCCACCTGTAATGTCATCAGTTACGGGATTTTTTTGGTTTTCCTTATAGTATGTTTCAGTTCCTTTTAAGAAAGCATTCCATTGTCCGCGTTGAATCATAAACGCAGGGCAGTTTTTTCCTGACCAAAATTGGTGTTTTTGGACCTTATCTAGAGAAATATTTAAGTCGTTCATTAAATAAGCTGCCAATTTACGGGCGTTTTCTACCGCTTTTTCATAGTTTCCATCTTGATTAACGGCAATTTCAATTCCGATAGATTCATAGTTTCCAGTTTTATTTCCAGCATGCCATCCAACTTCATTTACCGGAAGATGTTGATAAATTTCTTTATCATCTACTGTGAAATGCCAAGATGCGGCGCGATCAGCTGTTCCGCGTGCTTGGTTATCTAAGAATTTTGCATGATTTAGAGCATTAGCACCTTTCGCTGTATTAGCCGTTTCGTGAATCGTAATATATTTAGGTACCATCGGGTAGCCAGGGCGAATATCGTCATTTCCTTTTGGGACAATCATTTCTTTAAATGTAACGCCATAAATATTGTTTGTTTGTAGAGATTCCGGAGCTCTCAATAAACTATTTTTAGCAGTACGACTGTTTTTTAATAATGAAGCTTTTGTACCTTCAAATGTAGCAGAAGGTGCATAAATCCATTTTGCTGTTTCGTTTATTTGGACTTTAAACCAATTTCCAGCTTGTTCAGTAGGAGTAATAACTTGTGGTTGTAGTTTCCCTTCTTCTTTAAACGATTGGAACGGAAGGGCATGTATGGAAGCTTCTTCTTTTACGATTAATTTTTGGTTAGATAGTTTATGAATCTCTTGAACTTCTAAGCTATTATCATTGTTATCTATCCATCCAGCGCCAGTTGACGTCGTTATGTAGTAAGCATTACCTTTTTTCTTTGTCGCCGTTACGACTTGTTCTGTAAACTCGATATTCGATTTGTTTTTTAAATCATTCGCGGTATATAATGAATGTTTTTTTGAAGTGTATAGTAGGAATTGGCCAGTAACCTCGATATCTTCTTCATGAGTACTATGCTCATTAACATGCTCTTTAATACTTTTAAAAACTTGATCCTCCGTATATACTTCGGCGGATTTTTCAGCACTCTCTGCAAATGAATAAGTAGGTGCAAGAACAGTTTGTAATGCAAGAGAGAGAGTTAATACACTATAAAATTTCTTTTTCATATTTTTTTTAACACATTAGATTATGGAATCTAGTGTTAACATTCCTCCTTTATATATTGTATTTTCGCTATGTAACGATTTTTTGTACTAATAAATTTTAACAAGAGAAAATCATGATGTCTATATACATGAGCGATATTCATAAAAAGAATTATTTGAAAAAATGTAAGAGAAACAGGTAAAACCTTCTGTATTGACCTGTAAACGCCCTTCAAGTAAACTAAAGAGAGTTTGCAAATGAAAAGGTGATAATGTGTTAATTTCAATTAAAACGTTACAAGATGATCGTTTTTTACGTCCGCTACAAAATATTGGCGGCTTATTTTTTGAAGATAGTACGATTGGATTTGAACAAGAGGAAGCGAATCTGATCGTCGATATACACATTGAGGATAATGTGAAAGCATCCGCTCGATTAACGGATGTTAGCACAGGAAATGTGTATGAAGAAACATTCTCGAAAGATTTATCTGCTTTCACAGATGAAAAAGAGCGTATGAAGCAAGTGAAGCACGTTGTTTCTTATGTATATCTTTCTGTTCTTCAGCAGTTAACTGGACTTGAACAAAGCTGGGGTATTTTAACGGGAGTACGTCCGACGAAACTTCTTCATAAAATGCTTCAAAATGGTATGTCAAAAGAAGAAGCGCATCAAGAACTTCGTGAAAGTTATTTAATTCATGAAGAGAAAATTGAACTTCTTCAGCGTATTGTTGATTGCCAATTAGCAGTTGTTCCGGATTTATACCGTTTGAAAGAAGAAGTAAGTATTTATATAGGTATTCCGTTCTGCCCAACGAAATGTGCATACTGTACATTCCCGGCTTATGCGATTAATGGACGCCAAGGGTCTGTTGATTCGTTCTTAGGTGGTTTACATTATGAAGTTCGTGAAATTGGTAAGTTTTTAAAAGAAAAAGGTGTGAAAGTTACGACGATTTATTATGGCGGCGGTACACCTACAAGTATTACAGCGGAAGAGATGGATATGCTGTATGAAGAAATGTACGAAGCGTTCCCAGACGTGAAAAATGTACGTGAAGTAACAGTTGAGGCAGGTCGTCCAGATACGATCACGCCAGCAAAGCTAGAAGTGTTAAATAAATGGAATATTGACCGTATTAGTATTAATCCGCAGTCATACCATCAAGAGACATTAAAAGCAATTGGGCGTCATCATACTGTAGAAGAAACAATTGAGAAGTATCACTTAGCTCGTGAAATGGGAATGAACAATATTAATATGGACTTAATTATTGGTCTTCCTGGTGAAGGGCTAGATATCTTCAAGCACACGTTAGATGAAACAGAAAAGTTAATGCCAGAATCATTAACAGTTCATACGTTATCATTTAAACGTGCTTCTGAAATGACGCAAAACAAACGTAAATATAAAGTAGCAGGTCGCGAAGAAATTACAGCGATGATGCACGAAGCAGAAGAGTGGACGCAAAAACATAATTACGTACCATATTACCTATATCGTCAAAAGAATATTTTAGGTAACTTAGAGAACGTTGGTTATGCAATGCCGACGCAAGAAAGTATTTACAACATTGTCATTATGGAAGAAGTACAATCGATTATCGGACTTGGCTGTGGTGCATCAAGTAAATTTGTTCATCCGAAGACGGGAGCAATTACGCACTTCGCGAATCCGAAAGATCCAAAATCATATAACGATGGCTTCGTAAAATATACAGAAGATAAACTGAAAATTTTAGAAGAGCTATTTGTATAAGAAGAAAGAGGTTGTTCCGATGTGGAATAGCCTCTTTTTTATTCCGCTATTTGTGGGAGTTTTGCTGCCTGTAAATGCCTGATCGGTGAGGACTGATTAAAGTTGTGGCCGATATATTCAAAAAATCGCCAATGTAATTTCACTTACCGATAAGTGGCACTGTTTGTAAAACTATGTCGATAATAATCAGAAAAATTAGTCAAATAGTTAGAGGACAATGTCTACTTATGGACGAAATGATAGATTTATGAAAGAGAAAAGGGGGAAATTGTTGGCATGTACATGACGATAGGGAGAATTTTTGATTTATCTGTTGGTAAGTATCCGAATAAAGAGGCGTTAGTGGAACCTGAAAAAAATATTCGCTGGACATATAAACAGTGGGATGCACAAATAAATAAAACGGCGCACGCTCTATTAGAAGATGGAGTAAGAAAGGGAGATACGGTATCTGTTTACTTATATAACTGCCATGAATTTGTAAACGTTTACTTAGCTTGTGCGAAAATTGGTGCAATTTTTAACCCGATTAACTTTCGCTTAAAGGCGAAAGAAGTATCTTATATTCTTCAGGACGCATCCTCGAAAGTCGTTGTCTTTGAAAAAGCAGTTGAGTCAACTGTTGCTATCATTGAACGAGATTTTCCAAATACATCTTTTTGGTCTATAGAAAACGATAAACCTTCCTATGCAAGTTCCTACCATGAAAAAGTGAATGCAGCATCTTCTGAGAAAGTAAATATCGAAATTGATGAAATGGATTTTTGTTCTATGCTTTATACGAGCGGTACGACAGGTCATCCGAAAGGCGTATTACATCGTCATCGTGAAATGGCTGAGCATAGTATGATTTGTACGTATTTCCTAAAATATAATAGAGATAGTGTTGGGCTTGTTGTTGCGCCTTTATATCACTGTGGTGAATTAAATGCCGGAATCATACCACGCATTCAAGTTGGCGGAAAGAATGTCATTTTGCATCATTTTGATACAGACACAGTATTACATACGATTCAAGAAGAAAAGATTACGACGTTCTTTGCAGCACCGACGATGTGGAATATGTTGTTGCAAAAAGATTTAACTCAGTATGATTTAACTTCAATGAAAATCGGTATATATGGCGGAGCGGCAATGGCACCGGCGTTAGTGAAGGAATGTAAAGAACGTCTTTATATTGATCTTGTTCAAATATACGGAATGACAGAAATGGGACCAGTTGTTGCGTTTCTCGTAGAGGAGGATCAAATTACGAAAGCTGGTTCAGCAGGCACGCCATGCTTTAGCCATGAAGTTCGTATTGTGAAGCCGAACGAGGAGGCACCGGCAGAACCAGATGATGTATTACCTCCTTATGAAGTGGGAGAAATTATTTTGCGCGGTCCAACTATGATGGCTGGCTATCATAATCGTGAAGAGGCGAATAAAAAATCGATGTATAAAGGATGGTATCATTCTGGTGATTTAGGATACTTCGATAAGGATGGTTATTTATTCGTTGCAGATCGCGTTGATGATATGGTAATTAGCGGTGGTGTAAATATTTACCCTCGCGAAATTGAAGATTTCCTTCATAGTCATCCCGGTATATTAGATGTGGCGGTACTTGGTGAGCCAGATGAATTATGGGGAGAGCGTGTGGTGGCAGTTATTGTGAAGAAAGATGAAACAATAACAGAAGCTGATTTAGAAACGTATTGCAAAGAAAGTGACGAATTAGCAGATTATAAGCGTCCGCGTCATTATTTATTTGTAGATGAACTTCCGCGTAATGCGAGCGGGAAGTTGCAGAAGTTTGTGCTGAGGGAGTCGTTGAAAGGGACAAAAAAATAGAAAGTGGGGGATACCCACTTTCTATTTTTATTTGCGTGAAAAACCTTCTTCATCAAGGTATTCCGCAGCTTCTGGATAAGAGTTGAATGTACCGTCTAAGTTTACACCAGCGTATACGTTCCACATGTCATCCTCTGAAATAAGAGTAAGAATATGACCATCTTCGTTCTGCCATTCTTCTTCTTTTGCAGGTTCTACAGGTGCTACTACTTCTTCTTGTGATAGAAGGTCAATTGATTTCTCAATTACTGAACGTAACTCTTCTGCTGAAAACTCACGGATGTTAACCATACCCTTATCATCCGTTTTGTAACCTTTAATACCGCTTGCATACACAAATCCATTTCCATTTGGGTGTAAATGAAATACAACGTTCTTTTTATCTAAACGACTTTCTTCAAAGTGGAAGTTTACACGTTTTAATGATACGTTCTTTCTTTCTAGTTCTGGGAAAGATTCAATAATCGATAATTTTTCTTCAAAAGTTAGCATAGTGCCTCCAAGTATATAGTAAAAGATTTAATTTGTTCATTATAGCATAGTTGCAATTGTTTCCAAAGATAAGGGGGAAACTTTTCATTGAATACCTTTCCGTCACGAGAATGTAAAAAGTGAGCTAACGAATATATCTTTTTAGGTGTACAATGGAACATGGACTTTATACAAAGGTGGTTTTTTTATGTTTCAAAAAATAGCAAAGGAATGTTTAGCAGGATTTACTGTTGCGATCGTTGCGTTACCACTTGCGATTGCATTTGGTATTGCTGCGACAGGAACGTCTGAGGGAGCGCTTGTTGGATTGTATGGTGCGATTTTTGCAGGTTTATTCGCAGCGTTATTTGGCGGGACACCTGGGCAAGTAACGGGGCCAACTGGACCAATTACCGTTATCGCAACAGGAGTTATTGCGACGCACGGGTTAGAGGCAAGTTTTATTGCCTTTATGATGGCAGGGTTATTTCAAATTTTATTCGGTGTATGTAAGCTCGGTTCTTACGTTCGATATATTCCGTATCCTGTCGTTTCAGGATTTATGAATGGTATTGCATTAATCATTATTTTAGGCGAAATAAAGCACGTACAAAATAGTTTTCTACTTGTTGTGTTAACAATTATTGTAATGATTGTTTCTGGTAAATGGATTAAGGCGATTCCGTCTAGTTTAGTAGCACTAGTCGGTGTGACAGCTTTACTACCTTTATTTTCTTCTCTACTCGAAGGACTTACAGTAAATTTACCGATTATCGGAAATCTTTCATTAAATAAAGTAATTGAAAAGATTGGAACCATTCCAGAAGCGATGCCTACGCTTCATATTCCATCTTTAAGTGGAACAGGAATAGCAGCACTTATTTTACCAGCGCTTAGTATTGCTTTATTAGGATCGATTGACTCGTTGTTAACATCGGTCGTAATGGATAATGTGACAGGTACACGTCATAAAAGTAATAAAGAGCTCGTTGGACAAGGTATCGGTAATATGATGAGCGGATTGTTTGGCGGATTAGCAGGTGCAGGTGCGACTGTAAGGTCTATCGTGAATATAAGAAGTGGCGGTAAAACGGCACTTTCGGCGTGTATGCATAGTGTTATCTTATTCATTTTTATTATGGGGCTTGGTTCGGTCGTACAATATATTCCACTTGCTGTACTATCAGGTATTTTAATTTTAACTGGTATTGGAATGTTCGATTGGGAAAGCATGAAAAAGATGCATGTCGCTCCTAAAGGTGATGTCGTTGTTATGCTCGTAACGATGATTGTGACGGTGAAGTTCGATTTAATGATTGCTGTTGCATTCGGTATTATTCTTTCGTTCATCATATATATGGTGAAATGTAAAGAACGTAAAACTTCTATCGTAAAAGAAAGAGAAGAAACGTATACGATTCAAGGACCGCTCTCTTTCTTATCAGTAGATCGTATTTTCTCTACTTTACAAGATGTGAAGTCACCGGTTGTTTTACGTATGAAAGATGTGCGTTATATGGATGTATCAGGAGCTATGGCATTATTAAATTTTGTTGAGCAATCAAATAAAGCAGGGGCAAGTGTAAAGCTTGAGCAAGTACACCCGAGTATTGAAAAAACAATCGTAGTAATGGCGAACGATGAACAGAAAGAACAATTGAAGATCTTAAGTGTTTAGATGGTAATTAGAATATCTCACAATTTTACATACATTATAATGTAGAGTTGTGGGATATTCTTATAATGTTTTTAGTAATATGTACTGCAGTGATAGAGAAGAGCTCTTTTTGAGTAACGAAAATAGTTATAATGTGTACATATAATGGAAGGAATTAGAAATTAGAGTGTGGAGAGATAGGCGTGAATTGGTTCTCTTTTCTATTTTGTAAAAAAAACCAAGTATTCAACCTATAATAAATTTGTTATGATAACCAATGGGATAAAGTGAATTCCTATCGTTTAAAACAATATGTTTGAGAGTATATGTATAAAAGAAAAGAGAAAAAATATGAATAAAACATTTGTAAAAGGAGCAGCGATTTTAACAATTACAACTTTTTTGTCGAAATTGCTTGGTAGTTTTTTTCAAATTCCATTACAAAATATTGCAGGAGATGAAGTGCTCGGTATTTTCCGCCTTGTTTTTCCTGTATATATGATTGCTCTTACATTATCGGTAGCCGGAGTTCCACTTGCAATTTCGAAACTAATTGCAGAGTTGAACGAAAAAAATAAGCAAAAGGAAATTGCGAAATTATTTAAATCAGCGTCAATTATAGGGATAGCATTTGGCGTTTTCGGCTGTTTAGTCATTGTATTATTTTCTATTGAAATTGCAAATATGCTTGGTGGACAAGAAACTAGAATGCCGTTGCTTATTACTTCATTAGCGTTACTCATTGCGCCATACATGGCGGTTTATAGAGGGTATTTTCAAGGTTTCGGTGATATGAAACCAACAGGGGTATCACAGGTCATTGAGCAATTTGTACGTGTGTTTTTTATGTTAATAATTGCTTACATACTAGTATCACGGGATAAGAGTAATACTGTTATTACTAGTGGTGCGATGGTTGGCTCTTTTCTTGGAGTCATTAGTTCGCTTATATATTTGCGTATAAAATATAATAGAAGTCCATACTACAATAAAAGCAATTCCTATTCACTCCGAGATTTAAGAGAAAACGGCAAAAAGATATTGCGGGTATCGATCCCAATCGCTATCGGAGCTTTATCAATGCCACTTTTAAATTTAGTAGACTCGCTTACAATACCGCATGTATTACAAGGATCATCAACAGAAATTCAAGAACAATTTGGAATATACAGTCGCGGTTTTGCATTCACGCAAATAATTGTTATTTTTGCAAGCGCAATTGTATTTCCGTTAATACCACTCTTAACTTCCGCATTGGCCAAAAGAGATATAAATTTGGCGAAAATAACAATTCAAAATACAAATCGACTAGCGCATGTTTTGACAGCACCGTTAACAATATGGTTGATGGCATTAACAGTACCGTTAAATGTCGGATTGTTCACAGACGTAAAAGGCAGTAGTATGTTAACAGTGATGATTGGCAGTTCGTATTTTACTGCGGTTATGGTATTATCAATAGGTGTTTTACAGGGGATTAATCGTTCTGCACAAGCTGCATGGATTGTTATTGGTGCGAGTTGTGTGAAAGTCGTGTTAAACATGATGTTAGTGGAGAAGTTTGGCATAGATGGAGCGGCGTATAGTACATTAATTACTTACGTATTGATTTGTATTGTAAATCATTTGTATATTCGAAGCTATATTGCCTATTCTATTCATTTAAAAAGCTTTTTTGGTGTGCTAGCAATAGCATGTATTTTGGGACTAGGATTGTATGAATTATGTAATGTGATAGATGTTACATCTTCAAGAATTATGACGTTATTATTCAGTGGTATAGCATTAAGTATTACAACCATTTTGTATGGTGTATGTGCTTTGAAATTAAAATGGGTATCAATAAACAAAATACCATTTTTGAAAAAATAAATATAGAAATTTAATTTTTTATTATAATTCATATGAACTGATAAAGAGGAAACTATGTAGGGTATCAAGTGTTTAGGTAAGGAATGGGTACTAGTTTATGTTAGATGAAATAAACGGTTACCTAGTTTTGGAGGAGATTTAGGGTGCGTTTAGTCTTATCAGGATATTATGGTTTTTATAATGTTGGAGACGAGGCGATTCTACAATCAATTATTGAATCGTTAAGTAAAGAGAACCCGGATATAGAACTAGTAGTACTATCAAATGATTCTAAATATACAAAGGAAATGTATGGTGTAGAATCGGTAGATCGCTGGGATATAAAAGCTGTTTATCATGCGATCAAAAACAGTGATGGAGTTATTAGTGGTGGCGGGAGCCTTCTTCAAGATCAGACAAGTACGAAGAGTATTCTATATTATACGGGTATTATGGGACTCGCTCGATTATTAAAAAAGCCGTATTATATTTATTCACAAGGAATAGGTCCAATTACAAAAGGATATAATCGTCTATTAGTAAAATGGAACTTGTCAAAAGCTTCCTATGTATCAGTTCGAGATGAGGATTCGTTTTTATATTTAAAAGGAATTGGCATAAAAAACGATATTGAAATTGTTCCAGACCCTGTTTTAACATGGAAACGGACAAAACAATCGGATTGGTTGCAAAAGCATTCGATACATGGAAAAGTAATCGCGGTTAGTGTGCGTTATTGGAATGCAAAAGAAGATTATATAAAAAAATTAGCTGCGGCATTAAAAAAATTAAAGCAAGAAGGATACCAAATCCTATTTGTTCCAATGCATGAGCCATTTGATCAAAAAGCTTCGCGTGAAGTAGTAGACTTAATGGGAGAAGAGACGTATATGCTTCCATATAAAATGGATATCGACGAGAAAATATTCATTTTATCACAATGTTCATTACTAATTGGTATGCGTCTTCATGCACTAGTTTTTTCTGCTGTAGCCAAAACTCCAATGGTCGGGATTTCATACGATCCGAAAATTGATTCGTTTTTAAGTCAAGTGAATCAGCCAGTTATAGGAAGTGTGGATGGCGAATGGAGTGCTGAGTATTTATATGAAATTGCGAAAAAGCAATTAATGCAACAAGGAACTGTGCAGCAAGAGCTACAATTAACAATAGATGAGCTTCGGTTGCAAGGCAAACAGGCAACAAAGAAACTCATTGATCATATGGAAAAAGGCACTTTATTAAAAAAGTAAAGTGTCTTTTATTTTGTTTTGAATGTAATGAAAATTCTAATTACAAAAACGTTTTATTTTAATTCCTATTTATTATGCTAAAATGATTGCGATTATTATATAATCAAATTTGTGATAATAAATTCGTAGATTACGAGGAGGATAACCTTGAAGACTTTTTCAAAAGGTATAACAGCAGTGGCATTAACGGGATCATTACTTTTAACTCCTATTTCAAGCTATGCGGCAAATGATGATATTACAGGACATATGTTTGAGACGCATATGCGTTCACTTATTACTAAAGGAGTTTTAATGGGGTATGGAGACAATGTATATGCGCCTGATAAATTAGTAACAAGAGCAGAGTTTGCTACATTCATAGCAAGGTCTTTAAATTTACCGAAAGCTGATTCGAATTTCGAGGATGTGCCGAAGACTTACGGTTTATATGATGGTGTAAGTAGAGCATATGGAGCGAAAATTATTAATGGTCGTACGAACGAGACATTCTCACCAAATGATGTGATTACACGTGAAGAAATGTCGATAATGGTAAAGCGAGCGTTAGACTATAAAAATATTAAAATAGCTGTAAGTCCGCTTACCTTTACTGATAAAGATAGTATTAACTATAAAGAGCATGTACAAGTTATGGTGGCTACTCAAATTATTAAAGGGTATCCAGAAGATAATACATTTAGACCACATTTATCAGCTACAAGAGGTATGGCTTCAGCTATGTTGGACCGTATGCTTCAGACGATTGAAAAAAATGGAAATGGCAATCCTGTAGAAAATAAGAAATATGTCGTGACAAATGTAAGAGAAAACGGAACAGAGCAAGAAGTAGAGCGCTATAACACGTATAAAGAAGCGGTTACGGCTGCTCAAAATAAAGGTATGAATGCGGTAAAATACGAGAACGAATTTTTATGGATTAAAGATGGTTTTGCAAGTGCGAAAAGAATAACTGGGCAAAACATCATTAATATTTATGATGAGAATTTGTCAACAGTATATACGTATATTCAGTATGGAACAGAATTGAAAGTGTTAGAAGTTGGCGAAGATCGTGTGAAAGTTCAAGTTTCTGGTTTGACAGGTTATGTGAAGAAGAATGAAATCACTTTAATTCCTACAAATGAAATGAAACAATCGTCTTATTATGTGAAATCAGATGGATATTTATACCATAAATATTATACATATAATACAAGTTCACCTGGATATACAGAATTTAGATATGGTGTGGCACCTTCTTTCATGAAGCAAGGACAACAAATGTATAGTGTAGATGGAAAAACATTTGGAGACGAAACTTTCTATCAATATTTCAATTATTTATCATTACGTTCGAAAACAGATTATACAGCTGAACAACTAGATAGTTATGTGAAATCGATTAAGCCAGATTCTCCATTAATTGGTTTAGGAAAGAAATTTAAAGAAGTAGAAAGCAAGTATAATGTAAATGCATTATTCTTATATTCATTAGCAATTCATGAAAGTTATTATGGAACAAGCGCTCTTGCAAAAGACAAAAATAATTTATTTGGTTTAAAAGCAACAGACGATAGTCCATATGGTAACGGAGAAGCATTCAATTCAAAAGAAGATTGTATTGAACATGCAGCAAAATTATACATGAATGAAGGATATTTAAATCCAGGACATTGGCGTTATACAGCAACATATACAGGTGATAAGGCTGCTGGTTTAAATGCGAAATATGCATCTGATGCGAACTGGGGTAAAAAAGTAGCGGGGCATATGAACCGTTTTGATTCTTATTTAGGTAAAAAAGAATACAACAAGTATAAACTTGCACGTGTGATGAATAACGTGGAAGTGAAAAAGAATCCTAGTATATCAAATGAGCGACTGTATCGTTTAAATACAAATGCAGTTGTCACAGTTACTGGTGAAGAAATAATAAATGGAAAAGCGTGGGTTAAAGTTATTTCAGATAATCCTACTGTAACAGAAGCGTATATTGCAAAAGAAAGCTTAGAGTACGTAAAACATTAATTAAATAAAAAAGAAGGTGCTACTAATATTTCGTAGCACCTTCTTTTTTATCCCGCTATTTGCCGGGCAGTAATCCCCCACCTCAAAATTCAGTGGAGGCAAGGAAGTTAGGTGGGGGATGAACAAAACCCCCACTGATTAAAGTTTCACTTTATTCAATTTCAAAATCAACAATGATATAAGCGAGTATAACAACGAAGAAAATACTAACGGCTGGCGCTGTTAATACGTGGCCAGACATAAAGCCAATGCCAAGTGATAGAATGAGTGTGCTCGCTAATAGCATATACTTTACGGTCATGGTTTTCTTAAAGTTTGTGATCATGCGGATGAATAATTTAATACCGAAGTATAGAAGTGGTATTAAGTAAATAAGGAAACCGACAATTCCAAAGGCGAAAAATAGGTCATGGAAGTCCATTTCAATTAATTTAATTTTATCTGTGTAGTTACCAGCGTAACCCATTCCGAATAGTTTTTGTGAAAGCGGTGCGTCTTTATAGTATTGTTTGTATGTTTTTAAGAATTTGTCGCGATCGCTGTAAATCAAACTTTTCACTTCAGAATCTGTAAGTTCACCTTTTGCATGTTTTTTTGCATCTTCTGGATCTTCTTTAATTACTTTTCCTTCTTTTCGATCTTTTTCTTCTTGTACTGATTTTTTATATTCGTATATTTGCATGTGAATGCCCATATTTTTTGCGATAGGAGTATGCGGTGTAAGAACAATTAAACCTCCTAGTATAACTGCGGCAACAACGGTATTTACAATATGTGTGAATCCTTTTCCTTCTTTTTTACGATTTATCATATATTCAATGAATGAGAAGAAAAGTGCTACGCCTAATGTAATAACAATTGCGCCATATCCGACTTTCGTTCCGACCATAATACTTGCATACATCGCAAGTATTGTTGGAATCCAGTAATATATTTTCGAGAAAGAAGTTGTTTTATGAATCGAATATAAGACAATGATTGGGAACATAATGGCGAAAAGAGAACTTAAATCATTTCCAGCGAAGAACCAACCTCTTGAACCGATTTTTGAGTGAGGATAGCTTGGGAAATCCGTTCCAGTTTGCATTGCGACAATCATAGTGATACTTAAAATTAAAGTTGCATATAAGAAATATGTAATGATTTTATGAAATACATACTCTTTATTTTTTAGCTCTTTAAAGGCGATAATATATCCAAACAGTAGCACAATTGGATATACGCTCTTTAAAATGAATTTAACTTCTTCTCCAAATGAAACTGGCGATTTAACCATCATATTATTTACAAGACCGATTGCGAGTGCGATTCCGAGTAAACATAAATAGAGGATGTACTTTTTCGCATCTTGTTGTTTGTGATGAAGAAGTAGGTATCCTAATGCAAGAAGCATAAAGGCGAAACGGACTACAACTCCAACTGTTGCGCTCATGTGTAATATATAGATTGAAAAAGATGTTAATAAATCTAAAATTGGTTGAAACACAATGAATAGCAATAGGAAATGTGGGAAGTAGTTATCCGTTTGTTTCAACTTAGTAACCATATGTTCCTCCAGTTCTTCATTCCTTTATTACAACACCCAAAAGATGGGTATAAAGCCTTTTTTACATAGTAAGGCGAATGAATTTCAATATTTGTTTTTTATCCCGCATTAACGGGCAGTAAGACCCCGCCTCAAAATACAATACAGCGGAAGCAAAGAAGTTAGGTGGGGATCAACTGCCCGTAAAAGCCCGATTGGTGAGGACTAATAATCAGTGGGGGATGAACACCCCCCACTGATTAAAGTCTCACTTTATCAAACTTAAGAATACACCATTTCATTGTAATGGTAAATAGATGAAAAGCATGGATAAACCGACTTTAATTTCTATATTTTTCAACGGAATTGTATGTTTTATACGGTATATGTACAAATTGCGAGATTATTAGACAGAAAATTAAGAAAAAAGAAGGATTTTTTAATGCTTTTCTATAATTATATAAGTATAATCTTTATGGAGAAAAGAGGGGTATATATAATGGAAATAACAAGTAAAACAGAATCTGTCGTTGTGAAATATGAAGGTAACGTTGCAACGGTTATGGTCAATCGCCCAGAGGTGTTAAATGCGTTAGATGAGCCGACATTAAAAGAGTTATTACAAAAGTTGAAAGAAGTAGCGGAAAGTTCTGCGCATATCGTTGTGTTATGCGGGAACGGCCGTGGTTTTTCTGCGGGTGGGGATATTAAATCGATGCTTTCAAGTAATGATGAAAGTAAGTTTGATGGCATTATGAATACCATTTCTGAAGTTGTCGTGACATTATATACGATGCCGAAGCTTGTTATTAGTGCAATTCATGGACCAACTGCAGGTCTTGGATTAAGTATTGCGTTAACAGCTGATTATGTAATGGCGGATATATCATCTGTTATTGCAATGAACTTTATTGGAATCGCTTTAATTCCAGATGGAGGCGGTCATTTCTTCCTTCAAAAGCGCGTCGGTGAAAATATGACGAAGCAAATTATTTGGGAAGGCAAGAAATTATCGGTGAGTGAAGCGCTTGATATCGGCTTAATTGATGAAGTAATCGGCGAAGATTTCCAAACGGCTGTGAAGCAAAAAATTAGTGAATGGTCACAAAAACCGATTAAAGCAATGATTCAAACGAAGCAAATTTTATGTGAAGTAAATCGCTCTAATTTAGAGCAAACATTGCAATTAGAAAAGCGTGGTCAATATGCAATGAGACAAACAGCGGATCATAAAGAAGGAATTGCTGCGTTTTTAGAGAAACGTTTACCAGCATTTAAAGGGGAATAAAGTTTGTCCATTACTCACTGATTATTAGCTCGTTAATTCGGGATAAAGGGGAGAAAGTGCTAACACATTTTAGTATAATTGTGTTAGCACTTTTTTTTAGGAGTAATACATGAAGAAAATGATCGGTATTATGACTATTATTTTGCTTACATATTATGCTTTGCATAGTACACCATCTTTGGCAGTTCGGACTGCGTTATTTTTTGAGGGACATCCAAGTGTTGCGTTTTCTGGCGGGGTGACGAAAGAAAAAGACGTGAAAAAAGAAGCGATTCCAGATGAGCACCAAACCTTATACGGTAATGAAGAAGACTCGGAGCACTACTTCTTTCCGCATGTAAGAGCACATGGATCAGGAATTGATATGATTAGTGCATGTGTGAAGAAGGAATGGTTTTTCTATAAAGCAGAGCTCGGGTGTTATTAAATATAGGAGGATGAATGATGTCAGCATATAACAAGTTAGTAAGAGATCGTGTTCCAGAGAAGATTTTAATGTCTGGAAAAACGTATACAGCACAAAAATTAACAGGTCAAGCATACATACAGGCTTTAGCGAAAATTGGAACGGAAGAAATTCGTGAATTTGCTTCTATGAAAGAACGCGAACATGCGCTAGATTCTCTTGCGGATGCACTAGAAGTAATCATTTCATTAGCACGTGCGGAAGGTGCATCGATTGAAGATGTGGAACGCCTTCGTAAGAAAAAAGAAGTAGAGCGCGGTGGATTTGAAAGAGGGATTTATTTATTAGATGTTTCAGAAGAATAGTTTTATAGGAAAAGCATAGCGTTAATGATTAACGCTATGCTTTTTTGTTGCAATGAAGCTAATAATGAAGAAGATAGCTGTTAATATCCAGCCAATTGTAATAGAAGTAGTAGTATGAATGGCATAAGAGATTTGTAAACAAAATAATGATGCTAAAAACCAAATGAGTGCAATGTGTATATATTTCTTTGATATATTCATATTTCAGGACTCCTTTTGTATACTAAAAAGAATTTTACTACAATTTAGAAAATTAAGCCATATAAGTAGAGGTTTTCTGGCGGATTTTGTATACTGAATAGTAGAGAAAATGAGGAGGAAACGACAATGGCACATCATACGAAAGAAACGATGGAACTGATTAAGGAGCTTGTCTCTATTCCGAGTCCGTCTGGAAATACAGCGAAAATTATTAATTTCATTGAAAACTATGTCAGTGAGTGGAACGTAGAAACGAAACGTAATAATAAGGGTGCTCTTATTTTAACAGTAAAAGGGAAGAATGATGCGCAGCACCGCTTATTAACGGCACATGTTGATACGTTAGGTGCGATGGTGAAAGAAATTAAGCCTGATGGTCGCCTGAGTCTTTCTATGATTGGTGGATTTCGTTGGAACTCTGTAGAAGGAGAATATTGCGAAATTGAAACATCAAGTGGCAAGACGTATACAGGAACGATTTTAATGCATCAAACATCTGTACATGTATACAAAGATGCAGGTGAAGCAAAACGAGATGAGAAAAATATTGAAGTTCGTATTGATGAGCGCGTATTTTCAGCTGATGAAGTACGCGAATTAGGAATTGAAGTAGGAGACTTCGTGTCATTTGATCCGCGCGTTCAAATTACAGAGAGTGGATACATAAAATCACGTCATTTAGATGACAAAGTAAGTGTTGCGATTTTATTAAAATTAATTAAAAGATTACAAGATGAAAACGTAACATTACCATATACGACGCATTTCTTAATTTCTAATAATGAAGAGATTGGATACGGTGGTAATTCTAATATTCCAGACGAAACTGTTGAATATTTAGCGGTTGATATGGGAGCGTTAGGTGATGGACAAGCATCTGATGAATATACAGTATCTATTTGTGCAAAAGACTCTAGCGGCCCGTATCATTACGCTTTACGTAAACATTTAGTAGAGCTTGCGAAAACGAATCATATTGAATATAAAGTAGATATTTATCCGTACTACGGATCTGATGCATCAGCTGCGATTCGCGCGGGATTTGATGTGAAACATGCGTTAATTGGAGCGGGTATTGATTCTTCTCACGCATTTGAACGTACACATGAAAGTTCTATTGCGCATACAGAAGCATTAGTGTATGCATATGTAATGTCTAATTTAATTGAAGAATAATTTCATAGATAATAGAGAGCTGATTAAAAATATTATTTTTAATCAGCTTTTTATTTGGCGAAGCGATTAGGAGACATGTCCTAATCGTTTTTTTATCCCGCTATTTGTAGGCTGATTAAAGTTTTATTTTATATACATTCATTATAAGTTATATATATGCGATTTTTGTTATGCGGCCGGAAACGTATTTACTATAGATATATAATGTTATACACTATGAAAGGAATTAATTAATAGTTAATATTTTTTAGTTAGCTTGATTAAAAAAATGTATGAATATGAAGTTTTGAGAGGAGATTTATTTTTCATGAAGTACAAAGCAATAGCCGCAGGTTTATTAGCAGCAAATTTATTAGCACATCCAATTAATAGTTTAGCAGAAACGAAGAAATTTCCTGATGTTTCAGATAGTGCGTGGTCGAAAGACGCAATTTATTATTTAGTAGAGAGAAATGTAATTAACGGTATGCCAGATGGTAACTTTATGCCATACGGAAATTTAACACGTGCCCAGGCAGCAAAGATTATCGCAACAGCAATTGGTGCTAAAGTAGATCCTAATGCAAAGCCGTCTTATAATGATGCAAAAAATAGTTGGGCAGCATCATTTATTGCAGCCATGGAAAAAGAGAATATTATTAAAGGGCGAGAACCAGGAGTATTTGATCCTGAAGGAAAAGTAACTCGTGCTGAAATGGCAGCTATGCTTGTAAGAGCATATAATCTGAAGAGCAAAGTAACAGGACCAGTGCCTACAAAATTCGCTGATTTAGAGAATCATTGGGGTAAAGAAGAAGTTAATATTTTAGTAGAATTAAAACTTTCTTTAGGTACAGAGAATGGCTGGAAACCGAATGATTCTATTACGCGTGAACAAGCAGCTCAGCTTACTGCGCAAACAGATAAATTTAGCAAAAATAGTGATCGTCCAGTAGAAACAAAGAAAATGTACATAGATAGAAAATTCATTACATATCACGCACCATCATTAAGTTCTGGAATTAGTGCAAATCAGCATAATCCACAAATGGTTGAAATTAAAGAAGAACGAGATGGATGGATTAAAATTGCAACAAGTAACGGTGATAAATGGACACCTTTAGTAGAGAAAACAGAGGTTATTAATGAAGGATTCACTACTTATGCAGAAGCTTCTTCTTCTTCAAAAGTAATGGGAACACATAACGCACAGCAAGTAACTGTTATTGAAGAGAACGGCAGCTGGATTCGTATCCGCATGGGTGCTGGTTTCCAATGGGTTAATAAAAATCAATTAAATCCAGTGAAGCAAGGTAACTTCTTAGAAGGAAAAGCGATTATCATTGATCCAGGTCATGGTGGAGTTGATTCAGGTAATCCAGGTTATTATGAGAAAGAAAGTGAAACTGTATTAGATGTATCATTGCGATTACAGAAAATATTTGAGAAAAAGACACCATTTACCGTGTTATTCACTCGTACAGATGATACACGTCCAGGAACAAGTGGTCCTGATTCTTTAAAGAAACGTGTAGAATTTGCTCAAAAAAATAATGGGGATATTTTTGTAAGTATTCATGGTAATGGCACGGAAGAGAAAAATGGACAAGGTACAGAAACGTTCTACTATGAATCAGCGACAGCAAGAGGAACAAATCCTAACGTATCAGAAAGTCGTTTACTAGCAGAAAAAATTCAAGAGCGTCTTGTAGATGCACTGGGAACAAAAGATCGTGGTGTGAAAAAAGGCGATTTATACGTAATTAGAGAAAATACAATGCCAGCTGTATTAGCAGAATTAGCATTTGTAGATAATAAAAGTGATGCAGATAAAATAGCTACACCAGCGCAAAGACAAAATGCAGCGGAAGCTATTTATCAAGGCATTTTAGATTACTATGAAGAAATGGGTAACAACGTGTCTTCTTTCCGTTAATAAATAATAAGAGATTGCCATTGGCAGTCTCTTTTATTTATTAACGTTTCTCTTTATTTCCGGCATATGATATCATTTAATTTTATATACAAAAAAGTATTTGAGTAATTGTAATCATAACAATTTTAAACGATAAAGGATGATAATAGATTGAGTAATCATAGTAAAACACCTGCCTGTATATATACGTATGCATTTCGTGAGGAGGAGCGTGCTTTATGTTACTTGGAAATGCGCTCGTTCTTTGGAATGGAGTCCCACGTTAATATTTTAAAAAGTGATGTCAAAATTGACCCGAGTAGAAGTGCATTTATTAAAGAGCGCGTTGAGGTTATGTATGAAGGGGACGACTTAGAAAGTATTTTAAAACAAGTGGAACAAATTGATTTGGCGGGAGCGTCGTTTAAAGTTATCTTCGTTAAAATCAATGACCTCGTTGGGGAGAATAAAATTGAATATGGAGAAAGACGTCTTATTGAACGCGACCTTGGCATGCATATTGAAGGAGAAGCGGATGTTCGTAATCCAGAGCGTGTATTCGGGATTGTTCCTCTTGGAGGACGCTGGTACTTCGGGCACTATGTAGAAAGTGAGCCAGTTTGGTATCATCACATAAAAAAACCGCATAGTTATTCGACATCTCTTAGCACACGTGTTGCGAGATCAGTTGCAAATATCGCTGTACCAAATCCAGAGGGAGTACGAGCAATTGACCCGTGCTGCGGTATTGGAACAGTAGTAGTAGAAGCACTTTCTATGGGGATTAACATCGTTGGCAGAGATATAAATCCACTTGTAGTTCTTGGAACAAGAAAAAATATCGCACATTTCGGATTTGAAGGAACAGTAACAAAAGGACCAATCGAGGAAATTACTGAGAACTACGACGTTGCCATTATTGATATGCCATACGACTTATTTACGCATGCCACACCAGAAGACCAGCTCTCCATTCTTTCAAGTGCGCGCCGCATCGCTAAAAAGGTAGTCGTTGTCACGATGGAAACAATGGATGACATGATCCATGAAGCAGGATTTGAAATTACAGATCGCTGTATTACAAGAAAAGGATCATTTACTAGACAAATTCTTGTTTGTGAATAAGAAAGGAAGGTCACCCGTTTGGGTGACCTTTTTAGTGTAGTTTGATGTGTGATTGATTGGCAGTTTGCAGGTGGCGATAAGTTGATATTGTGATAGGAGTCTATTACTGTTCTTTTAATTTTTCTTGTTGTGCGATGAGTAAATTGCGTAATATGTGTCCGCGGTAACTTTCTAGTTTTCGACCTTCATGATAGCGTACGCCTAATTTTTTTAGTTCAGCTACGTACCAGCCTTTTGTTCCGTAATACATGAGATCACTTCCTTTTGCTTTTGAACAGTATATGTTGGGGGGAGAAGTAACTTTACATTGAAAATAATAATGGTAAAAGGAATCCTACATGTGTGTACGAGAGGAATTGCAAAGTTATCGAGGTGTTTTATAACGTAACATCCAAGCCGTGTATAAAAAAGTAGACAGTTGTATATGAATTTGTTGAAAAAAGAATACACATTACTGAGGGGATTTGAAAAAAGTAATGCTATACGATTTGGCATGATACTTGCGTTGGAAATAGTATCAACGTATAGGGGAGAGATAGAAATGAAGGTTAGTAAAATATATACAACGATTGATGCACACGTAGCTGGGGAGCCGCTTCGAATTATTACGGGCGGCGTGCCAGAAATAAAAGGGGAAACGCAGCTGGAAAGACGCGCATACTGTATGGAACATTTGGATTACCTTCGTGAAATTCTGATGTATGAACCGAGAGGGCATCACGGAATGTACGGTTGTATCATTACACCGCCAGCAAGTGCCCACGCTGATTTTGGTGTTTTATTTATGCACAATGAAGGATGGAGTACGATGTGTGGTCATGGCATTATTGCTGTCATTACAGTAGGAATTGAAACAGGCATGTTTGAAGTAAAGGGTGAAAAACAAAAGTTCATTATTGATAGCCCTGCTGGGGAAGTTGTTGCGTATGCAAAATATAACGGGAGTGAAGTAGAATCTGTATCATTTGAAAATGTCCCTTCCTTTGTATACAAAAAAGACGTTCTTATTAAAATAGATAACTATGAATTTCAAGTAGATATTGCGTTTGGCGGAGCATTTTACGCTGTTGTAGATTGTAAAGAATTTGGTTTGAAAGTTGATTTCAAAGATTTATCTGCTATTCAAAAGTGGGGCAGTAAAATTAAACATTATATAGAGAGCAAAATGGAAGTGAAGCATCCACTTGAAGAAGGTTTAAAAGGAATATACGGCGTTATTTTTTCAGATGAACCGAAAGACAAAGGTGCTACGCTACGAAATGTAACGATTTTTGCTGATGGGCAAGTAGATCGTTCTCCTTGTGGTACAGGAACTTCCGCAAGAATCGCAACTCTTTTTGAAAAAGCTACCTTGCAAAAAGGAGAAGTATTCATCCATGAATGCATTACTGATGGGAAATTCCAGGGAGAAGTATTATCCGTAACAGCGGTAGGTACATATGAAGCTGTCGTTCCGAAAGTAACGGGGAATGCATTTATTACAGGGTTTCATCAGTTCGTTGTAGATCCGAGAGATGATTTGAAACGGGGATTTTTGTTAGGGTAGAAGGAGGGGGTGGAAAGCTATGCTAGTTATAAGCGCGAACGAACAAAGAAACTTAGTAAATATGAATGAGGTTATTGAATACGCGGCGCTTGCTTTAAAAGAATTTTCCGCAGAAAGAACGATTACACCAATAAGAGGCTCATTACCATTTGCGAACGAGCGAAATACGGCATTAATTATGCCTTCAGTAGCGGAAGGACTTGAAGCACTTGGAGTAAAAATAGTAACGGTAGTCCCGCAAAATAAACAGGTAGGAAAGAAAACGATCAACGGGATTGTGATGCTATCAGACTTTCAAACGGGAGAACCGCTCGCACTTCTAGAAGGATCGTACTTAACGATGATCCGAACGGGCGCCTTATCAGGAGTAGCGACAAAATATTTAGCTCGTCATAACGCAAAAACTTTATGCATTATCGGCACGGGCGAACAAGCGAAAGGAATTGCTGAAGCAATATTTGCGGTTAGAGATATCGAAAAAGTCATTTTATACAATCGAACAGAAGAAAAAGCGTATGCATTTGCGCAATATATGCAAGAGAAATTTGGTAAACCAGCTTACGTTTACAGGGATCCAAATGAAGCAATACGTGAAGCAGACATTATCGTCACAACTACGAATGCATCCACACCAGTCTTCTCAGAAACACTACAAAAAGGCGTCCACGTAAACGCCGTCGGCTCATTCAGACCGAGCATGCAAGAACTACCCTCACACGCCATCACAAGCGCAAACAAAGTAGTAGTCGAATCAAAAGAAGCAGCACTAGACGAAACAGGAGACCTTCAAGTTCCGATAAAAGAGGGTCTATTCAAAGCAAACGCCATTCACGCTGAACTTGGTCAAATTATAAGCAAAGAAAAAGCTGGACGCGAAAATGATGAAGAAATTACTATTTTCAAATCAGTTGGTTTAGCAGTAGTGGATATTATCGTTGCGAAGTATTTGTATGAGAGAGCGGTGGAGCGCGGAGTAGGGAATAAGATTGAGTTTTGAGACTGCCTTTTGGTGGTCTTTTTTGTCGGGATGGGTGTGCTAGTATTTATAATTGAATCCTTTTAATATTATGTTGAAATGTATGAATTCTGTGCGGACATCAAATCATTAATTTAATTGGTGTATGAAAAAAACTGCACCTCTAATTATTAGAGATGCAACTTTTTACCATTCACGCCATTCTTCTGTTATATCTTCCTCGGATTCTAAGCCAGCTATTCGTGCTGCTGTATCGATAAATTCATAGAGATCTTCTCTTTCCATTGTTTCGATAAAATGGTCATGTTCGATATTTAATTCATTTAATTTAATAACTACCTCTTTAACAACTTGCATTACTTCGACTTCGGTTGGATTCTCTCCTAATCGCTGTAAATTGTTAATGTAAGTGTCAAGAACTGTATTTGTTGCACTTATATTTTCTTCAGTAAAAAATTCCCCATCTTCATCATACTCAACCCATGAGGTTGTTGGTTTATTTTTTTTCAATTCATCAAATGTCATGATAACCTCCTAAATGTGTTTTTTGTCTTTAATTTCATTCTACATTTTCGATCATATAAAACAATCATTTTAGAGGGGTTTTCTGTAAGTTGATAGTTTTTTAACTCATTTTATGAGGCTACTTATTCGTGGTCTTTTTATTTTCTCCTCCGCATAAATATAGTTTATCGCAAGAATGCATTAATAGATTACAAACTTTCTACCTTTGCGAAAAAGTTTGACAATACATACCGGTAGTGGTAATTTAAAACCTATAAGAAAACTCGGTATTAATTCCGAGTTTTCTTATAGGTGTAAATAGTCGAGAGGGGTCGAAATATGAAGAAGAAGTTGTTTGTATTACCATTTGTCCTACTATTATTTATTGCATTAGCTGCTTGTTCAGGGGAAAAAGATTCGAAGCAAGCAGGAACTAGTAAATCAGGGACTCCGAAAGATGGAGGGGCGTTAACGATTGGTGTTAGCGATAATCCAGATACGATGAATCCGCTTTATGCGAATGATCGTGTGTCATTAACTGTGCAGCAAGCTTTATATGCGCCGCTATATCATATGGAAGACGGTAAGAAAAAGTTTGTTCTTGCTGAGAGCTTTACGCCTTCAGAAGATCAATTAACGTGGACATTGAAATTAAAAGATAATTTGAAATGGCATGATGGTAAGAAAATTACATCAGACGATATAGCATTTACATTCCAATCTATTTTGGATGAGAAGCAAAATAGCTCAAGTCGTGAAAATTTTATTTTTAAAGGAAAGCCGCTTGAGGTGAAAAAGGTAGATGAGTTAACAACTCAATTCGTGTTACCACAAGTAAGTGCATCTTTTGAAGGTGTGATGAATGATTTCTTCCCAATCCCGAAACATGTATTTGAAGGGGAAGCAGATTTAGCGAAGAGTAAGAAAAACTTACAGCCTGTAGGATCAGGGCCGTTTAAGTTTAAAGAGTATAAATCAGATGAGTACGTTGCATTAGATCGATTTGATGATTATGTAGGTGGGAAAGCTAAATTAGACTCTATCGTATACCGAGTTGTAAAAGACCGTAATACAGCAAATGTTTCACTGCAAAATGGTCAAATCAACATGAAGATGATTGAACCGCAAGACTTTAAGAAATTGGATAGCACTGGGAACTTCTCAATGGTGACATTCCCTGAAGGTAGATTATTCTACTTATCTTATAACATGAATACTGATCTTATGAAGAAAAAAGAAGTGCGTCAAGCAATTGCGCATGCGTTAGATAAAAAAGAAATGATTAACTCAGCATTCGTTTCAGGTGAATTTGCAGAACCAGCAAATTCAATCTTAACGCCAGACGCTATGTATTATGCGAAAGATATTAAAGACTATAAGTATGATAAAAAAGAAGCGAAAGATTTATTAGCAAAAGCTGGCGTGAAAGATAAGGAAAAAGTACGTGTGATGTATGTAACGAATAATAAAATTATGGAAAGCTTAGCGTTATATACACAACAAAAATTAAAAGAAGTTGGCTTAGAAGTTGAACTAAATGCATTAGATGCTAGTGCGGCAAGCGAAAAAGGCTTAGATAAAGAGAATAAAGAATATGACATTACATTTGGTGGTTACATAATGGGACCTGAGCCAGATTCATATAAGAGCTTATTCTTAAGCAATGCTGAATACAATTATGCACGATATAAAAACGCTGATTTCGATAAGTTATGGGAAGAAGCTGCAGTTGAAACAGATAAAACAAAACGCGCAGAGCTATACCATAAAATTCAAGAGACAGCTAGAGAAGACGTACCTTATCTACCAATCGCGTATCCGAAAGCAGTTATTGCAGTAGATAAAAAGTTTGATGGATTAAAAGAAGCGAAAGCAATTCCTGTCACAATGTTTGAAGATCTATCTAAGATTTATGAAGTGAAATAAGAAACAATAAAGAAGCTGGTGGAAATCAGCTTCTTTAGCTTGAGGGGGGAAGTTTGTGTATAAAGTAATTGCGAAGAGGCTTTTAAATGCAATTCCGCTTTTATTTGTTATTTCTATTATTTCTTTTCTATTAATAAAACTAGCACCGGGGGATCCGGTTCGAAACTTTGTAACGCCAAACATGAGTCCAATTGATGTGGAGCGTATTCGCAAAAGTTTAGGACTAGATCAACCAATTTACGTGCAGTATTTTTTATGGTTAAAAAACATTTTAACAGGAAACTTTGGTTACTCACTTCAAAATCATCGTCCTGTTTTGGAACTTATCACAGAAAGATTACCTGCAACAATTGGGTTAATGGGATCATCTTTACTCGTCTCATTCGTAATCGCAATACCGCTTGGACTATTTACAGGTGTGAAAAAGAATTCATTATTTGACCGCATTGTAAACTTTATTTCATACGTTGGTATTTCTATGCCGGTTTTCTGGTTTGCACTACTATTAGTCTACTTATTCTCTTTAAAATTGAACCTACTTCCGAGTATGGGTATGCGCACCGTTGGTAAAGATTCTGTCTGGGATATTGTGCAACACGGCATTTTACCTTGTATGGTGCTTGCGTTCCAAAACGTATCTGTTTATATGAGATATATTCGTTCAAGTACGATTCAGCAATTAGAAGAAGAATATGTACAAATTCAATATGCGTACGGCGCTTCGAAGAAAACAGTGTTATTTAATCACGTACTTCGAAATGTATTAATACCGATCATTACAATTTTCGGATTATCGATTCCAAGTTTAGTAGGCGGAGCGTTTATTACGGAAACAGTATTTTCATGGCCGGGTCTTGGTTCACTTGGGGTAAATGCTATTTTTAGATTTGATTATCCGATTATCATGGCAATTACATTACTATCATCATTCATGTTAATTCTCGGTAACTTAATTGCTGATATTTTATATGGCGTAGTAGATCCGCGCATTCGAATGAGGGGGTGATTTGGAATGAATAATAGGAGATTTCAAACGATAAAACATAGCTTTACGAAAAATAAGTTTGTTGCAATGGGAGTTATTATACTTGCGGTTTTAACGATCACATCAATTTTCGCATTCGTATCGCCGTACGATCCTAGTAAAATGTCAATTCCAGATCGCTTACAAGAACCAAGTATGAGTCATCCTTTCGGAACGGATGATTACGGAAGGGATTACTTAACGAGAGCGTTATATGGCGGACGAGTTTCACTTGCGGTCGGTTTCCTTGCGATGGTTGTTTCTATTACAATCGGGACCGCAGTCGGAACAATTAGCGGATATTTTGGAGGAAAGTTAGACAACTTTTTAATGAGGGTTGTTGAAGTACTTATGTCAATTCCATCATTCTTTTTAATGCTACTATTAAATGCGTATTTAAAACCAGGAATTACGACGTTAGTTCTTATTATCGGATTACTAACATGGATGGACACCGCCCGTATTGTAAGGGCAGAAACGTTATCTGTAAAAGAGCGTGAGTACGTTTTATACGCAAAAGTATCAGGACAAAAATCATTTATGATTATTGTAAGACATATCATTCCTAACATTTTATCAACCATTATTATCGCCGCGACATTAACGATTGCGACATCGATTTTAATGGAATCATCACTTAGTTTCTTAGGTTTAGGTATTAGAGAACCAGATTCTTCTTGGGGCAGCATGCTAAACAATGCGCAAGGATATATAGGTGAAGCTTGGTATTTAACGCTCTTCCCAGGATTCCTTATCCTTTTAACGGTACTGAGTTTTAACGTAATTGGTGAAGCATTGAAGAAAGCTTTCGCACCAAAAGGAGCCGGACATGAAAACTAAAGTGTTAAGTGAAAGGAGTGAGAAGCGTGTCTGAAAAACTACTAGAAGTGAAAAATTTGAAGACTTCTTTTTTCATAGAAAGTGGCGAAGTTGAAGCGGTTCGCGGCGTTACATTTCGCTTAAATAAAGGAGAAGTAGTCGGTATCGTTGGGGAATCTGGAAGCGGAAAGAGTGTAATGGCGAAGTCTGTTATGTCTCTCGTTACGTCACCAGGAAAAGTGAAAGAAGGGGAAATCCTTTTTCATAATGAAAACATACTTTCTAAATCTGAAAAAGAATTGCGCTCTATTAGAGGAAATCAAATTTCACTTATCTCTCAAGACCCAATGTCAGCGCTAAATCCAGTCGTAAAAATTGGGAAACAAATGACGGAAGTAATTATAAGGCATCAAAAAGTGAAAAAGAAAGAAGCTGAGCAAATCGCAGTTAACTTGTTAAAGCAAGTCGGCCTTTCGTCACCAGAAGAAAGGGTAAAACAATATCCGCATGAACTAAGCGGTGGTATGAAGCAGCGGGTTATGATTGCAATGGCGATGTCTTGTAACCCTGACCTTCTTATTGCTGACGAACCGACGACTGCACTTGATGTAACGATACAAGCACAAATACTAGATTTAATGAAAAACTTAAAGAACGAAACGAATATGGCGTTACTTCTTATTACGCATGACTTAGGAATTGTCGCGCAAAACTGTACGCGCGTCATCGTTATGTACGGCGGGCTTATTATGGAAGAAGGACCTGTACTTGATATTTTCCAAGCGCCGAATCATCCATATACGAAAGGGCTATTAAACTCTCTGCCAAAAATATCGAACGGCGTAAAAGAAAGACTCGCTCCTATTCAAGGTGTAACGCCAAACTTATTAAACCCACCACAAGGTTGCCCATTCGCAGAGCGTTGCCCGCATGCGATGGACATTTGTGAAAAAGAACGTCCACCATATTTTGAAATCGGAAACGAAAGACGTTCTATGTGTTGGTTAAATGATAGGGCGGTAGGTGATTTCCATGCATGAAGAAAACTTAATTGAAGTTCGGAACTTAAAAAAGTATTTTCCTATTAAAAAAGGACTATTCGGTAGAAAAACAGAGCAATTAAAAGCAGTCGATGACCTAAGCTTCACAATTAAAAAGGGTGAAACATTCGGGTTAGTAGGAGAATCTGGCTGCGGAAAATCAACGACAGGAAGAAGTATCATTCGCTTACACGATGTCACTTCAGGTAACGTTTTATTTGACGGAAAAGATATCGCAAGTTTAAAGGAAAGTGAACTAAAAGAATATCGAAAAAGAATGCAAATCATTTTCCAAGATCCATACGCATCATTAAACCCGGCAATGAATGTATTTCAAATTATTAGCGAGCCAATGAACATTCACGGATCTTACGAAAAAGAA
Organism: Bacillus thuringiensis; assembly: GCF_001182785.1. Classification (NCBI taxonomy): domain Bacteria; kingdom Bacillati; phylum Bacillota; class Bacilli; order Caryophanales; family Bacillaceae; genus Bacillus; species Bacillus thuringiensis. The sequence continues at coordinate 909,906 of NZ_CP012099.1, forward strand.
GAACAAAAAGAAATCATTTTAGACCTTCTGAAAAAGGTAGGATTAAAAGAAGAACACTTATATCGCTACCCGCACGAATTTAGCGGAGGCCAGCGCCAGCGCATTAGCATCGCGCGCGCACTATCTGTAAAACCAGACTTTATATTATGTGACGAACCAATCTCAGCACTCGATGTCTCAGTCCAAGCACAAGTCGTAAACATGCTGCAAGACATCCAAGAAGAAACAGGAGTCACATACTTATTCATCGCACATGACCTATCTATGGTAAGACACATATCAGACCGAATCGGAGTCATGTACTTAGGAAACATAGTAGAAATTGCCGATAGTGAAGACCTATACGCAAAACCGGCACATCCATACACACAAGCACTACTCTCATCTATGCCAGAACCAGACCCAACAAACACAGGCAAAGAACGGATCATCCTAGAGGGAGAAGTACCAAGCCCACTAAACTCACCATCCGGCTGCAAATTCAGAACGCGATGCAAATTCGCCACTGAAAAATGCGCACAGGAAGTACCGAAGATGGTGGAGATTGCGAAGGGGCATCAGGTGGCTTGTCATTTGTTTTAGATTTGAGGAAAAGCATTGGGGGGACCTGGTGCTTTTTTTCTTTGTAGGTGAACGTGATGTGGGATTGGTTGTTAGTTTAGGAGATAACGCGCTCGAAATTTGTCGGTAAATCGATATGTTGTGTCGAAACGTTGATATATTCGGAGTTACGATCGATATAATCGAATAATCGTTGATATATTTTTTTAAAGAGTGGGATTGGTTGTAGATTAATGTAGAAATTTAATGTTTTCGAAAAAAAGAATTGACTTCTATATTAGTTGTAACTAAAATAGTTACATAAAGATGTAATCGGTTTAGTTACAACTAATATCTGCTAAAAATATGATTTATATATTTAATTAAGGATGGTGGTCCATACGTTGCCACCCGGTGTAGAAAGTTACTAACACATTCAAATCAATGCATATTCTAAGCTTTAGTATTTTCTGTTACGGGGCAATAAGTTGCAATGTTATCTTTTGTTAAAAACCTTGGTGGATCTTTCTTTGGAAATATTAGTTTTGGGGAAATATAGTAAGGTATCTAAAAAAGAACAAGGTATAAAAAGATGTACTTATATAAATCAAAAATTTAGTTGAGCTGGATAATAAAAAAAAAGGTAGGAGATTTAAATGGAGACGAAACAAGATAACCTTATTTACGTATGGGATGCATATTGTGGATGGTGCTATGGTTTTTCAGAAAGTATTAAAGGATTTTACAAAAACCACACTGAAGTGCCATTAACGGTTTTATGTGGAGGGTTATTTTTAGATAATTTACCAATGAAAAACTTCTCATATATAGAAGAAGGAAATAAAAGAATTAATCAACTTACAGGTGCTGAATTTGGTCCTTCATATCAAAAATTGGTGGAGGAAGGGACTTTTAAAATGAATTCGAAAGATGCTGCAATTGGTTTTTCAGCTTTACGCTCATTAGCGCCAGACCGTTTATTAGAATTCACTTCGGCTATGCAAAAAGCGTTTTATTATGAGGGCCAAAGTCTGAGTGATCCTGAAACATATCGCAAAATTGCAATCGAGCATGGTTTGGACCCTGAACAAGTATTAGAACGTTTAAACGCTCAAGAAACAATAATAGATGTCCAAAATGATTTCAATAAAGTTCGACAGCTTGGTGTTAATAGCTATCCTTCCTTACTTTTACAAAAGGATAATCAAATTATTCCTATTGGTGGTGGCGTAATGACGCCGGATAAAATTGAAGCGCGTTTTAAAAATTTATATTAAGAAAATTTAGGATATAGTAGCAAACATGTTATCTTAGGCCACCTGACATTCAACTCCGGAATATTCGCCAGTACTATTACACTTTCAGATGAATGGGAGTGGGAGATTTTATCGGAACAAGATAAAAATATGATAATTAGTTAATAACTTTAACAAAAGGAGAATAACATACTATGTTTAAAACAATCGATACAAATCAAAAAGATGTGAAATTAACGGTGTTTAGTTCGGACGAAAAAAGCTTTATGGTCACAGCAACATTAGTTGAGAAAGCAGGACATGCATTTTTAATAAACTCAAAATTTACTCAATCTGATTCGAAAGAAATTGTTGAGTATCTGAAAAAAAACGACTTATCTTTAGATAAAATCTTTATTATTCATGGGGATCCAGACTACTACTTTGGATTAGAGAGTATTAAAGCCGTTTACCCAGAAGCTATAGCGTATGCTACGGAGTCTACTGTTGAACATATCGTTCATTCTGTCTTAGGGAAATTAAAAGTTTGGAAAGACGCCCTTGGCGAAAATGCGCCAAGTAACGCGGTATTACCTCAAGTGTTTAAAGAAAAAGCGATTGATTTTCAGGGGTTAACATTTGAACTAGTAGGCTTAGATCATTACAGAACTAGCTTATTTAATAAAGAGCTGAAAGTATTAATTGGTGGTATTGATGTATTTAACGAAATACATGTATTCTTAGCGGATACTAGCTCAAAAGCGGCGATGGAGGCGTGGATTGAGAACTTGAAAGTGTTACAAGCATTACATGCTGACATAATTGTACCAAGCCATGGATCAATCGAAAAATCTCTAAATAATCAAGCACTTACTGCGACAATGGATTATCTAAGAACTGGGGTTCAAGCTTCTGAGGAAAGTGGAACTTCAAAAGATTTTGTGGCAAAACTTGAAGCAGCATATCCAGACTATGCAAATAAAGGTGTATTAGAATTAAGTGCAAAAGTTGTAACAAAAGAAATGTCTTGGGGTTAATGATATGAATAAATATCAAAAACTATTACATGAAACGTATGTGTTAACTGGCAAAGGGAAATTGGATGCGTTCAAAACGTATTTAAGTGAAAATGTATCTTGGACAGAAGCTGCTGGGTTTCCATATGCAGGTACTTATATAGGTCCAGATGAAGTAGTGAAAAACGTACATGAACGTCTTGGCACGGAATGGGATGACTATAGCGCTAAAGATGAAATTTATACTTTTAATAACAATACTGTTATTGTGTATGGAAAATATAGTGGAACATATAAAGCTACAGGTAAGTCATTTGTAGCAGATTTTTGTCATCTTTATAAGTTTGATGAGAACGATAAGGTTAAGAAGTTTATTCAAATTGTGGACAGTGCAACTGTTAATGAGGTATTAAGTTAGAGTTAATCGTTTCTAATATGTCTTGTATAGGGGGACTAGGATAAATGAAATTCCTAACATTACCCCTGACATTACATTTTGGGGAAGGTTTCTCCTTCTTCAAACTTTTTATAGAAGAAAACTTATTTAAGTAGAAGAGGTAGGTATATATGAAATTAGAGAAAAGTTTAATCATAACAATTATTTCTGTATTTATTTTAGGAGTAGTTTCGACTTTGGTATATCAAGCTTCCACCGGTAATAACAAAGGAAACTCAATAAAGAGCGAGAATGTTGCTTCTGTATCAAAAGAAGTGAAAGAAAATGAAAAGAATAAAAAGATGGTAGTTGATTTCTATAATGAAGTTTTTAACAAACATAATATCGATATTATCCCTAAATATGTTAGCGAAGATTATAAGCAACATAATCCTTTTGTTGCTGATGGACGAAAAGCCTTCATGGATTTCTTTAAGGAGGATTTTGTTAAAAATCCTAATTCCTCTGCAGAGATTAAACGTGTAGTAGCTGAAGGGGATACAGTTGCTCTTCATATACATTCTCGTACTAATTCTCAAGATAAGGGAGTTGCTATAGTGGATATATTTCGTATCAAGGATGGAAAGATTGTCGAACACTGGGATGTAATTCAAGAGATTCCAAGTGAAGCAGCTAATGATAATACGATGTTTTAGATAGAAGATATATTTAATAATTGTCTAATTGATAGTGCGGTATAGAATTTAGAAATCTAGATAAGTAAAGGAGATGTCCTAGTACCATGCCTGGGATATCTCCTTTTTGTTTTAACGAGATTTAATTTATTGTTACTTGTATTTTTTTATGTACTACTATTCGATTACACATCATTTCAGGCGGTTTTCTTTTATCTCGCATTAACGGGCAGTAAGATCCCCACCTCTTTTAATTCTTCAATTAATAAAAAGTTTGCTTTCAAATTAGAAAGGGTTAGTCCCTCACACCCAAAAACAAAGGGGAACTCAATTATTCAAATTCATATAAAGTTTCAATCTTGTCTAAGCATCCATTAGGATATGCAATGGATCATCCGTTTTTCTTTACATAATCTCCAGATGCAGTCCATATCAACTATAGATTCTTGTCTTATGCTAAATGTAATCAAAAAGCAAGTAGATAAAGATAATGACTAAAACATTAACTCTAGATACTTTTTTGATGAATATTACAAATAAACAGGAGGTAATGAAAAATGATTAAAACATTATTAGCAGGAGCACTTTTAAGTACAGGATTGGTAGCGGGAGGTGCAGATGATGCGAAAATGGACAATTTAAAGTCAAATGAAGATAGTTCAAATCAAGTAATTACACAGAGTGTAGATGGAACAACGTCTTTCTCACAAAACTTTGATTTACCTAAAGATGCAGTGCCAGCAACTCCTAAAGGAAACGCAAAAACTGTTGAAAGAACAGAGGGGACAGGTTCTCAAGAAGGAAAAATGGTACCAACAAAAGAAGGTACAGATTCTCAACCAGGATTTGAAATGGGATCCCCTGAGAAACCAGAATATGCAAAAACAGTTGAAAGAACAGAAGGTACAGATTCTCAAGAAGGAAAAATGGTACCAGCAAAAGAAGGAAATTAAATAATATATAGTTATAACGAGGAGCATCCAAAAAGTGGTGCTCTTTTTATATTATAGGGATTAACCAGTTTTACTGAATATAGAACTGTAGGAGGAATTGAGACTAGAACATGGGGGCCTATCTCTTCAAATCATGGTGTTTAGGGCAATAGTTTTGGTGGTAACGTTACAATACAAACATTTTATTAGAGATTTTCTAAATTTACATACACTCTAGATAGACTACATATCAACTTCAGATACCTGTTTTATGATACAAGTAATCAAACAAAAGGAGGGCAATACAAAATGATTAAAACAGTATTAACAGGGCACTCTTTTAAGTACAGGAGATTATTAGCAGGTGGAGCAAATGTTGAAGATGTACAGACAAATCAGCATATTCTATATGAACAAAATGAATTGCAGCAAATTCTAGAAAAGTACGATTCGAAGAAGTTTGAGTTATAAAAAGAAAATAGATAAATGAACAAGAGAAAAGTATTTTCATTTGGATATAGGACTTGAATCAAACTTTTATACTAAAATATATACGGCAAAAAGGAGGGAGTACATTGCACAAAATTATTTATGGAATATTAATTTTAATATATACTTTGTATTCATTTTTTGTAAGTGATGGAAGTGAAGTAAGGTTTATTATGCTGTTAACTATAGTACTTATCTTTTCTGTGGTTTTAGAAAAAGGAAATGCAAACCAAACGACTGATTAAGGGGCGTTTGGTTTGCATTTTTTATTGGCTATTACAGTCTAGATGTTTTAGGGGTAGCACCAAATTTCGTTTTGAGGACACTATTAAATTTTTAGTTGATGAAAATGCGGTGCAACTCCTACTAGAGAAAAAACCGCCTAAAATAGAAAACTTTTAACCTATTATCATTTATTCCGTAGCTTTTAAGGTATTTAACACGACTTTGGTTGCGTCTGCAATAAGTTTATCATCATATTTAGCATCTTCTTTATCATGATTAGAAAGTATAGCAAGAACAATTGGCTTTTTATTTGGTGGCCAAATAATTGCGATATCATTTCTTGTTCCGTAAGATCCCGCACCTGTTTTATCAGCTACTTCCCAACCTTTTGGTACGCCCGCACGAATCAATTTATCTCCAGTTGTATTTCTCTTCATCCAATCTACTAATAGTTCACGTTTTTCTGTTGGAAGTGCAGTCCCTAATGTAAATGATTGAAGCGTCTTAGCTATTGCTTCTGGTGTACTGGTATCATGTGTTTCTCCTGGATGCACTTCATTTAATTCAGGTTCAAATCGTTCTGAAGTAGTAACAGTATCTCCCATTTCTCTCAAGATTTTTTCAAATTCAGAGGGACCTCCTAACTGTTTAAGAATCAAATTATGTGCTGTGCTGTCACTATATCGAACTGAAGCATCTGCAAGTTCTTTTAACGTCATTCCTGTATCAACATGCTTTTCAGTAATTGGATTATAATTAGAAAGATCTTCATGAGTATACGTAATTCTTTGATCAAGAGCTTCTAATGAGTTCTTGCGTAAAAGAGCGCCCACAGCTAATGATTTAGATGTAGATGCAAACGCAAAACGATCATCTGAATGATAAGCAATCGTTTGATTCGTACCTGTGTCCAGTGCATAAATACCAAGCTTAGCATCATATTCTTTTTCAAGTTTAGCAAAAGATTGATTACCTGTATTTTCTTGTTTAATTTGATTAGCTTGATTCGTTTGTTTAGGTGGTTCAGATTGAGCATTACTATTGGAACAGCCTATAAGTGATACACATGAAAGTAATACTACAGGTACAATCTTTTTGTAATGTAAAATGTTATAGAACTTGTTTAAAACGAACATAAATTTTCAACCTCTTTCAAGAATATATGGATTTTGTCTAGGTATTCTAAATACCGATGCAATTAAAGATGGCATTGGGTAACAATACTACTGCAGCTAAAATTTCACAGGTTAAATGACATCCAAAACGTTTATCCCGCTATTTGCCGGGCAGTAAGACCCCCACTGATTAAAGTTTCACTTTATATGATTGATAAGTCACAGTTTGCGTTATTTCTTTTTTGTTTCCACTTGTAATGGTTCACCTGTGAAAGTGTTACAATACATGTTTTTTACTTTTGTGAATAATAAGTCCTTTCATTTTTTTGTAATACATAAAAATAGATGTCAAACGGGATATGTTGTATCCAATCTGGACAACTCATATTAGAAATACACTTATTAGACACTCTAAGTAATAAATTTGTTCCACTTTAAGATGAGGAAGAATTTGGGGTTTGTAAATTAACAATGGAACTACGTGTTTTTTCGTCATACAAAAACCTCTACATATAAGTAGAGGTTTTTAAATTGCATATTAACGAATTATGCTTTTTCAGATAAACGAAGATAATAGAATACATAATTTTAACTAGATTTATTGTTAACTAATTTATCCCCACCAAGCTCTGCCTCAATCTGCGAAGTCTTCGATGACTCATCCATACGCCAATACGTAATAAAGCTGATCGCGATACATCCAGCTACGTAGAAGTAGAATAGTGATTCCATTCCGATACTTTTTAGCCATAATGCGATGAACTCAGCTGTTCCGCCAAATATCGCAACTGTTAGTGCATATGGTAAACCTACGCCAAGTGCGCGAATTTCAGTTGGGAAGAGTTCTGCTTTTACAATTGCGTTAATTGATGTGTAACCAGTAACGATAATGAGACCGACCATCATGAGTAAGAATGCTACGATTGGTTCTGTCGTTTTTTCCATGAAGAAGAAAATTGGTGCTGTTAGTAATGTTCCGAGAATACCGAATGCCATTAATAGTGGGCGGCGTCCGATTTTATCGGATAGTAATCCTGCAATTGGTTGAAGTACGACGAAAATAAGTAGTGCGACAAAGTTAATCCAGCTTACAACTTCTTTCGGAAGGCCGACTGTGTTTACCATAAACTTTTGTAAATATGTTGTGTACGTATAAAATGCAACAGTGCCTCCTAATGTTAGGCCGACTACTGTTAATACTGCTTTCGGGTGTTTCATAAGTGCACGAACGGTTCCTGCGCTTTCGCGTTTTTGTGATTTTATGTTTGAGAACTGCTCCGATTCATCCATCGTGCGGCGAAGCCATAATACAGCTACTGCGCCCATCGCTCCAATAATGAATGGAATACGCCATCCCCAAGCTTTCATATCTGGTTCGCTTAGTAATTGCTGAAGAACAATTTGAACGCCTAACGCAACCATTTGCCCAGCAACGAGCGTTACATATTGGAAACTTGAATAAAAGCCACGGCGACCACTACTAGCCATTTCAGATAAATACGTTGCGGAAGTTCCATACTCTCCGCCGAGTGATAATCCTTGTAGTAAACGGGCAAGAACTAAAATAATTGGTGCCATAATCCCAATGCTTTCGTAACTAGGTGTACAGGCGATAATTAAAGAACCACCGGCCATAACTGTAATGGAAAGCGTTAATGCTGCCCGGCGTCCGTGCCGATCCGCATAGCGTCCCATTAATAAACTTCCGATAGGGCGCATTAAAAATCCAACTGCGAAAATAGCTGCTGTGTTCAGTAACTGACTCGTTGGATCGCCTTTAGGAAAGAACTCTGCTGAAAAATAAACAGCGAAAGCAGAGTAAACGTACCAGTCGTACCATTCAATTAAATTACCGACAGAACCTTTGAAAATATTGCCGGCGACTCGATTAGATTTTACTTGAGCCATACTAATTCCTCCTCTTGCTTATAAATAAAATGATAATTATGAAAGCGTGTTCATTGTAGTTGAATTGTACTGTCCTTTAAATAAAATCTCAATATTATGACAATTTTATTCTTTTTGTACTTTATGTACATGGAGAGTTTTTATAGTTGCTTCATTTTCAGTTTTGTCATAATAATAGAAAAAGGAGATTGATAGTTTTGAATATTTTATCAAAGGATATGAAGCATGAAAAAATCACGCAAAGTGTCATTACAAACGAAAATAGTAAGCTTAATTATCGCGTTAATTTTATTTGTCGTTCTCCTATTAACGGGAATATTTGTTTACATTCAGTCCGTTGATACGAAGCGCCAAGTAGAACAGTTAGCACTGCAAACGGCTAAATCTCTTTCTTTTATGCCAGCGATAAAAGAGGCTTTTCAATATAACGAGCATAAAAGTACCATTCAATCCATTGCGGAACAAGTTCGTGAGCAAGCTGGTGCAGATTACGTCATTGTAGAAGATCGCTATGGGGTTATGTATTCACATTCTAATTCGGAGTTGATTGGTACAAAGAGTAACAACCCGTATAACTATGAGGCACTTACTTTTGGTGGTTATTATACACTCGAAGGAAATGGTACAAGTGGTCCAGCTTTAATGGCGAAGGCACCTATTATTGTTCATAACGGAGACTACGATCAAGTAGTAGGCGTTGTGACAGTAGAGTTTTTAATAAAAGGTATCGAATCTAACATATTGAGCAGAACGAAAGAAATTATGCTCTTTTCATTAGCAGTATTATTAGTCGGCATTGTTGGTGGCATTCTTTTAGCGCGTAGCATCAGGAAAGATACACTCGGTTTAGAGCCGAATGAAATCGCAGCGTTATACCGGGAACGAAGTGCGATACTACTATCTATAAAAGAAGGAATTATAGCTATTGATCAAAACGGTTTTATTACGATGATGAACACGTCGGCAGAAGAAATGCTTCATGTAAATGATGATTATATACAGCAGCACATTTCAAAGGTTTTACCGGAATTTAATATGGAAAGAGTGCTAGAAAACGATCAAGAAATCGCGTTTCAAGATAAAGTGTTTATTTTAAACATGACACCGATACTCGAAAATAATAGTACGGTAGGCGTTGTATGTAGTTTTAGAGATAAAACAGAACTGCAAAACTTAGTGAATACGATATCTGAGGTAAGAAAGTATTCAGAGGACTTACGTGCTCAAACGCATGAATTTACAAATAAGCTTTTCGTTTTATCAGGAGTACTTCAGTTAGGGCACTACAGAGAAGCAATTGAATTTATCCAGCAAGAATCTAATATTCATCAAAGCCAAAATCATATTTTATTCCATCAAATTCACGATGCGAAAGTACAAGCTATTTTATTAGGAAAACTTGCAACAGCGTCTGAAAAGAAAATCGATTTTCATATTGAAGGAGATAGCGCGCTTCATCCGTTACCAGACCATATAAAAGTTTCACACCTTATTACGATCCTTGGAAACATAATCGATAATGCATTTGATGCGGTAAATGAACGAGAGGAAAAGAATGTTTCCTTCTTTGTTACGGATATTGGGCACGATATTGTGTTTGAAGTGATAGATAGCGGGATAGGGATACCGGCAGAAAAAATAACGACCATTTTTCAAAAAGGATTTTCAACAAAAGGAACTGATCGTGGTTACGGACTAGCAAACGTGAAAGAAATGGTAGATCTACTAGAGGGAACAATTGAAATTCAAAACGAGAAAAATGGGGGAGCTATTTTTACAATTTACCTTCCGAAAACATTGAAAGAAAGTACATGACAAACAGGGGGATGGACATATGTTGAAGGTTGCAATTGCAGAAGATGATTTCCGCGTCGCGCAAATTCAGGAAGAGTTTTTATTAAAAATAAAGGATGTAAAAGTAATCGGAAAAGCATTGAACGCGAAAGAAACGATGGAACTACTACAAAAGGAAGAAATCGATTTACTTCTATTAGATAATTACTTACCAGATGGAATTGGAACTGACTTATTACCACAAATTCATGCTGACTTTCCAAATGTTGACGTCATTATGGTAACAGCGGCGAATGAAAACTATATGCTAGAAAAAGCAATTCGCAACGGCGTAAGCAACTACCTTATAAAACCGGTCACGTTAGAAAAATTTGTCCGTACAATTGAAGACTATAAAAGAAAGAAGCAACTATTACATAGTAACAATGAAGTAAATCAAGCACTCATCGATAATTTCTTCGGGACTTCGCAAACACAAGACATAAAAAACTTACCGACAGGTGTTGATCCGTTAACACTGCAAAAAGTGAAAGGCATTATAAAAGGATTCGAAGAGGGCATTACAATAGAAGAAATGGGAGAACAAATGGGGGCCTCCAGAACAACCGCAAGAAGATATTTAGAATACTTAGTAGCGACAAACGAATGCACAGTAGAGTACACATACGGCATTATCGGACGACCAGAACGAAAATATCGAATAGGAAGAGGACTATGAAAAAACGATTATTACTATGTATATGGATCATGACAGGAGTAATAGCTGGTTGTTCCTTGGAAAAATCTCAAACGAATACAGTGAACATAGAAGAAGTAGAAATCGTTGCGCCAAACGTTCCAGGAGCAGGCTGGGACTTAACAGCACGAGCAATGCAAAAAACACTAACGGAAGAAAAAATCTTCACAAAACCAATCACTGTCACAAACAAAGTAGGTGGCAGCGGTGATGTCGGATGGAAATATACGAAACAAAAAGGTGGTCACGTACTGGCGATTAACTCAAGCTTACTCATAACGAACAACCTACTAGGCCACAGTAAACTAACATATAAAGACTTCACCCCGCTCGCGACACTAGCATCGGACTGGGAAGTCGTTGTCGTATCAAAAGACTCAAACATAGAAAACGCAAACGAACTAATGGAACAACTAAAACAAAATAAGAAAAACTTCAAAATCGGCGTTGCCCCCGGCCTAGGAAACGACGATCACCTATCCTTCGTACAAGTAAGTAAAGCATTCGGCATAAACCCAGCCGAACTACAATTCTTCGTCTACGAAAACAAAGAAAAAATCATAAATGCCCTAACGAACAAACAAATAAACGCCGCAACCATGACCCTATCCGAAGCCGAAAAACAATACAAATCCGGCAAAATAAAAATACTAGCCGTATCCGCACCAAAGCGCCTAGACCGACTACCAGAAATCCCAACATGGAAAGAACAAGGGATCGACGTTGTATTCCAGCACTGGAAAGGAATTATGGGACCAAAAGATATGATGGAGGAAGAGGTTGCTTATTGGGATGGTGTGATTAAGAGGATGGTTGAGAGTGATAGTTGGAAGGGGATTTTGAGGGAGCGGGGTTGGGAGAGTTTTTATAAGGGGAGTGGAGAGACGAGGGTGTTTTTGGAGGAGAGTGATTTTAGGTACGAGGAAATGGTGAAAAAAGAGGCTTAAAAGGGAAGTGTTCAATCAGGCTTTATTTTTGTAGTTACTTCTATATAATATAAAAGAGATGAGAGTGTTAGGCTAATTACAGTAAAAGGGCTAGATAGGGACAGATAAAATCTAGCTTACTGATTAAAAATATATTAGTCGTTAAAAGATATAAAAGGCATTTTTCAGTCTATAAAGTGTGGAAACATAAAGTATAGAGTTTCTGTGAGATTTAAGGAGGAAATAATGAAGAGAAATATTTATGTTGTTGGAGCGGTAATTGTCCAAGATGAGAAAATTTTATGTGCACAAAGAGGGCCATCTAAATCGCTACCTCTTATGTGGGAATTTCCAGGTGGGAAAATAGAAGAGGGGGAAACACCTCAAGAGGCGTTAAAGCGTGAAATTGATGAAGAAATGCATTGTAGCGTGCAGATTGGTGAGCAAATTGATTATACAGCCTATGAGTATGATTTTGGTATTGTTCATTTGAAAACTTTTTATTGTAAGCTTGTTGAAGGAAGTCCGGTTCTAACTGAGCACGTAGCAATTAAATGGTTATATCCGAATGAACTAGCAGCTTTAGAGTGGGCACCTGCGGATATCCCGACTATTGAGAAATTATCAAAAGAATCGATTGTAAAGTAATTTGAAAAAAACTATTCGTTTTATACGGATAGTTTTTTATATTTGTAATAAATTTGCACTTTAAATCAGTGAGTAATACAATTAATATAAAAAATTGTCATAAATGGTGATCATATGGAGAATTTTATTCAAAAATTAGAGGGGGCTTTATATAAAGGGTTTATTGATCAAAAACATAATCATCCTGGAATATATAAGCCGAAATTATTAGTAAACAATACGAAAAAAAATGAAAATGTTTTAAGCTCATTATTGGAGGAGCTAGAAAATAGTACATCTTTTATTTTCTCAGTAGCTTTTATTACAGAAAGTGGGCTAGCGACTTTAAAATCACATTTCCTTGATCTTAAACAAAAAGGGGTTAAAGGACGTATATTAACATCTACATTCTTAAACTTTAATACACCAAAAGTGTTTAGAGAGTTAATGAAACTTGAAAATGTAGAAGTAAGATTAACAAATTTATCTGGTTTTCATTCAAAGGGATACATATTTGATAACAAAACACATTGTTCATTAATTGTTGGTAGTTCAAACCTGACTGCACATGCTTTGAAGGTAAACTATGAATGGAACGTCAAGTTAACATCGCATGAAGATGGAGAGATAGTACAGCATTTTAAAAATCAATTTGAAGAAGTTTGGGAGCATTCTCAAGTATTAACCGAAGAGTTGATTGCAAATTACGAAACAATATATGAGCAAGCTGCAGAAAATAAGTTACTAGATCGAGTTATAGAATTACCTGGTCAATATCATAATTCAATTGAAGAAGCTTTGAAAATTAACCCAAATAAAATGCAACAAGCTGCGTTACAAGAAATACAAGCTATTCGAGACGCTGGAAAAGAAAAAGGCTTAGTTATCTCTGCAACAGGAACGGGGAAGACATATCTTTCAGCATTTGATGTCAGAAATTTTGCACCTAAACGGATGCTATTTATTGTTCACCGAGAGCAAATATTAAATAAAGCGAAATCAGATTTTCAAAAAGTTCTTGGTGGAATAGATGAGGACTTTGGAATTTTATCAGGGTCAAATAAACAAATAAATGCTAAATATTTATTTGCGACGATCCAAACTATTTCAAAAGAGGACACTTTACACCAATTTGATCCTGAGCTATTCGATTATATTTTAATAGATGAAGTTCATAAAGCTGGTGCTAGTTCTTATCATAGGGTTATTGATTATTTTAAACCGAATTTTTTAATGGGAATGACTGCTACACCTGAACGTACAGACAACTTTAATATTTATGAGCTATTTGATTACAATATTGCTTATGAAATTCGTTTGCAAGAAGCACTTGAAGAAGATATGCTTTGTCCTTTTCATTATTTTGGAGTTACTGATTTTGAATATAATGGTGAAAAGATAGATGACACTACAGTTTTATCTAAACTTGTTACAGAAAAACGAGTGGATCATATAGTTGAAAAAATAAAATATTACGGTTTTTCCGGTGAAAAAGTAACAGGACTAATGTTTTGCAGCCGAAAAGATGAGGCAGAACAATTATCACATGCTTTAAATGAAAAAGGTTTTCGCACATTTGCATTAACCGGCGATCATTCCCAAGAGGAAAGAGAACTGCGGGTGAATCAATTAGAAAATGGCATACTGGATTATATTTTAACAGTAGATATTTTTAATGAAGGTATTGATATTCCGAGTGTGAACCAAGTTGTTATGTTGAGACAAACTCAATCAAGCATTATCTTTATACAGCAGTTAGGGCGTGGACTTCGAAAACACGATTCGAAAGATTTTGTTACGATTATTGATTTTATTGGAAACTATAAAAATAACTATTTAATTCCGATTGCCCTTTCAGGAGATAGATCACAAAATAAAGATAATATACGTAGATATACAAATGACACGAGTTATATTAAAGGTATTTCAACAGTTAACTTTGAAGAGATAGCGAAAAAGCAGATCTTTAAAGCGATTAACAATAGTAATTTAACAGCAATGAAAGTATTGAAGGAAGCTTTTGCTGAGTTGAAAAATAGAATAGGAAGAACTCCATATCTATATGACTTTATAGTAAACCATTCTATTGATCCAGTTGTACTTGCAGAAGGATATTCGAACTATTATCAGTTCTTATTGAAAATGAAAGAAGATGTCCCTGCATTAACAGAGTACGAAAATAAAGTTTTAACGATGTTTTCATTGGAAGTATTGAATGGAAAACGTAAAAACGAAATCGTTTTGTTAGACTTATTATTAAAGCAAGAAAAAGTTGATAAGGATGAGTATATAAAACAACTTGAAGAATCTAATTGCTTAACAGATGATGAAACGATTACTTCAGTACAACGAATTTTTGAATTAGAGTTTTTCTCACAAAACAGTCAAAAGAAATATGGAGAAAAGCCAATTCTCTCTTTACAGGACGATAAGATGTATATGTTTAATGATTCTATCAGAAAAAGCTTAGAACAAAATCAATACTTTAAGCGTATGGTTATGGACATTATTAAAAGTGCAAGGAAAAAGAGCAAAAACTATGAGTGTGATAGTAACCTTACTGTATATAAAAAATACTCAAGAAAAGATGTGTGTAAACTTTTAAATTGGCATAATGACGAGAGCTCAACTATGTATGGTTATAAGACAAAGTACTATACTTGTCCAATATTTATCACATACCATAAAAATGATGAGGTAGAATCCAGTGTGGACTACGGTGATGAATTCCTTAATCAAGATGTTCTTAAATGGTATACAAGAAGTAATAGAACATTAAAATCAAAGGAAGTTCAAACAATTATTGATGCTAAAGAAAATAATATTGACGTCCATATTTTTGTGAAAAAAGATGATGACGAGGGAAGCGACTTTTACTATTTAGGAAAAGCGACACCTGATAAAGCAAGTGTAGAACAAACTGAAATGAAAGATAAAAATGGAAAAGAACTACCTGTTGTTACGATGAATATGATTATGGAGAAATCAATTGATAATAAGATCTATGATTATATAAAGGACGGTAATGTTTTGTAGGTATATTAAATTTTTAATATCTTTATGTTTCTAAAATTATTAAGCGAATATAGATGGGGCTGTATCAAAATGACATCGGAGTATGCTTTTGATATGGTCTTTTTTATTGGAATTTAATATGTTTTTTATTAGATTTGTGGATTCATTTAATTGGTTTAAGCAGAATGTGGAGATGGGTCTTTCTAATCGAAGTAACCAATAACTAGCCCCTTACAAGCCCCTACCAAGTAATAAATCACTAAGAAAAAACATAACAAAAACAAACACACCAACAAACACCGTAGTAGTAGTAGTAGTAGTCAAAAAAATTTTTAAAATAACACGCCAAAAACCCGCTCAGTCTCCCATATATATTATGAAGGGGCTTTTACTTTTGAACGGAGACGGGAGGAACTTTGATGGCGGTGTATCGTAATGTGCAGGTGAATTTTTGGCAGGATGATTTTGTTTTGGATTTGACGCCGGAGGAGCGGTATTTTTATGTTTACTTATTAACTTGTTCGAAGACGACGCAGTGTGGGATTTTTCCTTTTCCGAAGCGATTAGCTGAGATGGAGACGGGTTATAATCGGGAGACTGTTGATAAGCTTGTGCAGCGCTTTGTTGATTATGGGAAGATTCTGTATGATGTGGATACGCGAGAGTTATTCGTTTTAAATTGGCTTCGTTATAATCCTGTGACGAATATGAATGTGGAGAAGTGTGTACTTCGTGAGCTGAAGGGTGTGAAGAATAAGGAGTTTGTACATATGTTTCTTCAGAAGTGCGTTGAGGAAGAGATGAATGTTCCGATGCTTTTAGCGCATTTCGGTATGCCGAGTGATTTGGCTGTGGATGATGTTGATCCAGTTTGTGAGGAGACAGAGGCGGAAGAAGAGGTTATAGAGGAAGAAACGGGAAGTCGTGTGTTTTCTTTTTATGAGCAACATTTCGGTAGTTTGTCTCCTCATACTGTGGAGGAACTGAGTGCGTGGATGGAAGATTTGTCAGAGGAGCTTGTGCTGAAGGCTCTTCAAATTGCGTTTGAGAATAATAAGCGGACGGTTGCTTATGTGAAGGGGATTTTGAGAGGCTGGTACGGGAAAGGATTTACGAAAGTGTGTGAGGTTGAGGCGGATACAGCTAAGTTTAGGAATAAGGAGTCGTCTGTTAGTACGGGGGAGACGGAGGAGTTTTTGGCGAGGTGTGAGGAGTGGGAGCAGAATGCGCCGTCTGAGGAAGAGTTGCAGCGCTTTTTAGCTGAGCGCGGGTGGCGTCCATGAGTATTCAAAATGTGGAGGCGGAAAAGACGGTGTTAGGTTCTCTATTACTTGATGGAGAGCTTATTAAGGAGTGCCGTTTGACGGAGCAGTATTTTTCTATGCCAGTACATAAGTCTATATTTCAGTTAATGCGAAAAATGGAAGAAGAGGGGCAACCGATTGATCTTGTGACGTTCATTTCTCGGGTAGGTCCGAAGTTTTTAGAGAGGATCGGGGGAATGGAGTATTTTATAGGGTTAATGGATGGTGTGCCTACTACTGCCAACTTCTCTTATTATGAGGGGCTTGTTCGAGGTGCGTGGAAAATGTATCAGGCTGGTGTTCTCGGGCACAAGATGGGAGAGCGTCTTATTGCGGAGAAGAGTGAGAAAGTTATCGGTGAGACGATTACGGCACTTTGTGAGTTAGAGGAAAAAGACTCTGTATGTGAGTTTGATTTGAAGGATGCGTTAGTTGATTTGTATGAGGAGCTTCATCAAGATGTGAAAGAGATTACTGGTATTGAGTCTGGTTATACATCGTTAAATAAAATGACGTGTGGACTTCAGGAAGGTGATTTTGTCGTTCTTGGTGCGCGTCCTTCTATGGGGAAGACTGCGTTTGCACTAAATGTTGGACTGCATGCGGCGAAGTCTGGAGCGGCGGTTGGATTGTTTTCGTTAGAGATGAGTAGTAAGCAATTGTTCAAAAGGATAGCTTCTTGCATAGGTGAAGTGTCAGGAGGTAGGCTAAAAAATCCGAAGCATCGTTTTGCGATGGAAGATTGGGAGAAGGTAAGTAAGGCGTTTGCGGAGATTGGTGAGTTGCCATTTGAGATTTACGACAATGCAGGTGTTACGGTGCAAGATATTTGGATGCAAACCCGTAAGTTAAAGCGGAAACACGGTGATAAAAAGATTTTAATTATTGTAGATTACTTGCAGCTTATTACGGGCGATCCGAAGCATAAGGGCAATCGATTTCAGGAGATTAGTGAAATTTCGCGTAAGCTTAAGTTATTAGCGCGTGAATTAAATGTTTGTGTAGTCGCGTTGTCGCAATTGTCTCGTTCTGTAGAGTCACGACAAGATAAGCGTCCGCTATTATCTGATTTAAGAGAGACGGGACAAATTGAGCAAGATGCGGATGTCATTATGCTTATGTATCGTGAAGATTATTACGATAAGGAAACGAAGCAGAAAGAGATGACGGAGATTCATGTGGCGAAGCATCGGAATGGGCCTGTCGGGAGTTTTAAGCTGAGATTTTTGAAAGAGTTTGGGCGGTTTGTGGAGATTGGATGATAAAATAGAAGAAGGCATATAAAAAGGTAAAGGAGTGGTTACGGATGACAAAAGTAGGTCGTTTATATGAGCAAGAGAAGCAAGAAGAAATTGATAAAGCACTTTCGGCAGCTGGAATGCTCTTTAAAGGAATGAGTGTAGAAGAAATAGCTAAAAAATTAGATGTAACAATTGAAAAGGTGAAAGAGTGGGAGAAGCGTTTATCTCATTAATCGCCGAGGTAATGGCAGCGTCTGTATAAATTTATACAAAAATAGCCGAATATTTACGATATAATAGTCGGCTATTTTTGTACGGAGAAGTTGTTAGGTTTAATACGCAAATCTTTTGGTTTGCTCTTGAATATATTCCTCATTTCCCCATAAAGAAAGATCTTCTCTCTGCAGTAATCCATTGCTGCAAGTCATCTTGGCTACGTCGGACAAGTCGATTTACTAACACATCATGCCATACATAATCCTCTAATAAGTATATATGAACGGGGTCATCTGTATAAAAAGCAATATTACGCTCTTCAAGTGATGGTCCATAAATCATCTCTTTAGAATCTATCGATACAATAAACCAATGATCTGTAGACAAGGTTTCTGTATAAGGTGTTATGCGATGGGCTTCTAGATTTTTAATTGGATTTTCAACATGCAGGGTAATACCTTGTATTGTAACTTTATCAGCTACTTCAGATAGATCTTCTTTTAACGCTTCATACATCTCATCCCACATTGAAATGACAATACGTCGTTCTGCTTTTTTTATTAATGCCTGACAATAGCTAATGATTGTTTGATTGTCTTTTAAAGTAATCACTCGATTATCCGTTTTTTCCTCGGAAGTTTCTAGTGTTTTTAATGAATCACTGATTCCTTCATAAGTAGACTGCCATTCTGATTGCGCCTTCTGTAAAAAGATTTCAACAGGTAGAGGTGAATAGCGAGTGGTGTCATTTATTTCTTCCTTCATGACAATTCCTTTTTCTACAAGGTTACCTAAAATCTCATAAATTCGCGCTCTTGGGACACCCGAATCTTTACTCACTTGGTAGGCTGTGACAGGCCCTTGTTTAACAAGAGATACATAAGATTTAGCTTCATATTCATTGAAACCAATTTTTTTAAGCTGTTGCACTATGTAGTCCACTTTTTTCGTCCTCCGATGTTTGCTTTTATCCCGCTTTAACGGGCAGTAAGACTCCCACCTCAAAATTCAGCGGAAGCAAAGAAGTTAGGTGGGGGGGCGGGCTGCCCGTTAAAGCCCGATTGGTTCAACTAATAATCAGTGGCCCCACTGATTAAAGTTTCACTTTATATTTTAACGTTACAATAACTGTTTACATTTAGCAAATTATTAGTTACTATTCGAATAGTGACTAAAGGGGAGGTTAATAGTATGGATTTTTATTTAGACCCATCTGTATTAATGATTTTGATTGTTTTTGGATTTGTAGCTGCATTTATTGATTCAGTTGTAGGTGGTGGTGGACTCATTGCTTTACCAGCTTTATTATTTACAGGACTGAATCCAGCAAGTGCAGTAGCTACGAATAAACTAGCGTCGACAATGGGAAGTGCAACTAGTAATATTGTGTTTTATCGTTCTGGTAATCTTGATTTGAAATCGGCGTTTAAATTAGTTCCGCTTACTTTCATAGGTTCCATAATAGGGGCATGGACCGTTCATTTAATGAATCCAGAAGTACTGAAGCCATTGATGTTAATTATGCTTGGTGCGGTCGCTATTTATACGATATTCAAAAAGGATTGGGGTAGTATTTCCACTCATAAGAAATTGTCTGGTCGACACGTCATTATTTTTACCTTTTTTATTTTTGCTATTGGTTTTTATGATGGATTTCTAGGTCCTGGAACAGGTTCGTTTTTAATGTTTTCTCTTTTATTTATTGGGTATGATTTTTTAAAAGCAGCAGGTAATGCGAAGCTTCTTAATTTAGGAAGTAATGTTGGTGCATTGTTGATGTTTATGTATGTAGGGCAAGTAAACTATGCATATGGTTTTATAATGGGGATTGCTCAAATTGCTGGAGGGATTGTTGGCTCCAAATTTGCTATAAAAAAAGGAAGCGGGTATGTTCGTGCCCTTTTCATTACAGTAACTTGTTTATTGTTAGCGAAAAATCTGTATGACTATATTCAGTAAGTAATTAAAGAACGTAGAAAAGGTTAAATACGCAGATTACATAAAATATAAGAAGACACTAAGGAGAAAATTCCTTTTAACATTTTTTAGATGCTACCTTGTTTGAAGATAGCATCTAAAAAAAAAATCTAAGTGAAGAGAATGAAAATAATATAAACTCATATTTTTCTGGGGTATGTTTATTGATTATATTGAAATGTTTACTCTATATTCTTCTTATAATTAGGCCTCAACAAACTCTTAAAATCCAACTCAGCAATTAACACACTCAATAATATAAGCGTAGCCCCTAAGTATCCTTTTCCTGTCAGCGTTTCACCTGTGAAAACGAAAGCAAAGCCTGCGGAAAAGACAGGTTCTAATGAAAAAATAAGACCTGTATGGGTAGGTGTAGTGTATTGCTGGGCAATTACTTGCACGATGAATGCGACTGCGGTGCAAAATATGCTTAAAGCTAATATGATTAGCCATGAGTCGATCGTGCTAGGAAGTTTTGGTGTTTCTATAATGAATGAGAAAATAAGACTAAATAGGCCGACGAAACCGAGTTGCACTACTCCAAGTGCAATGGAATTCACATGTTTCGTTACGCTTCCAGTAATGATGACGTGGATCGCATAAAACAGGGCAGACAGTATGCAAAATATATCGCCGTTACCGATTTTGAATTCGCTAGTTAATGTTAATAAGCCGATTCCTATTATCGTTAAAATGATTCCTACTATAACTTTCTTTTCTGGAATGTGTTTTAAAAATATAGCTGATAATATCGGAATGAAAATGACTGTGAGACATAGTAAGAAACCAGCATTAGAAACACTTGTATACTTTGTACCGAAAGTCGCGAAAATGTAAACGATAAATAAGACAGAAGCGAGTATAAATGCATATTTTACAGTTTTAAAATCGATCTTAAATAAATGTTTGTAAAATATTAAACCTGATAAAAGAAAAGCGATAATAAATCGTAATGCGATTAAATTATATTCTTCTATGCCATCAAGTCCAAGCTTTGTAAGTAGGATGGATGCACCCCAAAAAAATGTAACTAATAGTAACATTAAATCCGCTTTTAATTGTAGTTTCATTTCTATTCCCTCGTTATGTATAAATTTTATCCCGCTATTTGTGGGCAGTAAGATTCCCACCTCAAAATTCGGCTGGAGCAAAGAAGTTAGGTGGGAGATCAACTGCCCGTAAATGCCCGATTGGTTCAACTAATAATCAGTGGGGGATGAACAAAACCCCCACTGATTAAAGTTTCATTTTATAATCCCATACCCCTATCCTCATTTTTTATTTTAATATTAATTCTGAATATTTGTAACTTAAATTTATCGACGTTTTATTTTATAAGAAAGAGGCTATTGTATAATCCGGTCTAATCGGTTCATACAATAGCCTCTTTTCATTTAAAAGTTCCTATCCAGCAACAATCCAAGCTGTTCCGCGACAACTTCCGGCGGGTCAGGAAGTCCTTTCATAAAGTATGTCTCCACGACTCCTACAATGGCGTAGCCGAAGAATGTAATAATCATGTCTTCACTAAATCCTTTGTTTATGCCTTCTTTAATATCTATGTCATCTTTTATTTGTTCGATGATGTAGTCGAAGAAGTGTTTGCGGAAAGCAGAAGCTCCTTTTCCAGCTAGCATCGTTGAGAAGAAGAAGTAGTGTTGTTCCATGTTTTCAAACCAAGCGATGCAAGCTTCTCTAAAGCTTAAATCGTGGAGAGGAGCGCACAGTGTTTTTAGCGCTTCGATACGTTCTACAACGAGTTTATCGAGTAAATCATATTTATCGAGGTAATGAAGGTAGAACGTTCTATTTCCGATGTCCGCTGTGGTGCAAATGTCCTTTACTGTAATTTTATCAAATTCTTTTTCGGCCATTAGTTCAATAAAAGCGTTTTTGATGGCTTCTTTTGATTTAATAATCCTTCGATCGACTTTTTCCATTGTGTCACCAAACTTTCTTTATAGTTAATACACAATTTTTATGGATGTGTGTATTAATGCGTGAATTCACTAAAATTGACGTTTGAAAACATCTCTTTTTCATTTTATATTATACACACGGGAGAGATAATGCATCAACGTGCATTAATTCTTCCGAGTATCATTTCTTAATGAAAGAGGGGGATGTAGTCACATTTCGTGCTCTAAGTAACTTTCTTCAAAAGAACAAATAACAAAATAATGACAATTTTATATATGAAAAACAACGAGAAAGAGGTCAATTATGAATCCGAAATATAACAACTTATTTGAAGCATTTACATTTAAATCTGGTGTTACTCTGAAAAATAAAGTCGTGATGGCGCCGATGACAACTTGGGCTGGTAATGATGATTATACGATTTCAGATGAAGAAGTAACGTATTACCAAAAGAGAGTGAACGGAGTCGGGCTTGTGATTACGGGATGTACACATGTACAGGCGAACGGTATCGGTTTTACAAATGAGTTTGCTGGTTATGATGATACGTTTATTCCAAGTTTACGTAAGTTAGCGGATGCGGCTAAGAGCGGCGGAGCACCGGCTATCCTTCAAATTTTCCATGCAGGGAACAAAGCATTACCTAATTTCACACCGGGCGGGGATGTCGTAAGTGCAAGTGCTTTAGAAACAGAAGCTTCTCCGTTTGCACCATCTGTATTACCGAGAGAACTTTCGCACGATGAAATTTTAGAAGTGATTCATGATTTTGGAGAAACGACGCGAAGAGCAATTGAAGCTGGTTTTGAAGGCGTTGAAATTCACGGTGCACACGGATTTTTACTACAAAACTTCTTCTCACCATTCTTTAATAGACGTGAAGATGAGTGGGGCGGTTCTTTAGAAAATCGCTTACGTTTCCCGCTAGCAGTCGTTCGTGAAGTTCAAGCTGTTATTAAAAAGCACGCGAAGAAGCCGTTCGCATTAGGATACAGATTTTCACCTGATGAACCGCAAGAAGGTGCTTTAAGAATGAAGGATACGTATGAGTTAATTAATCATCTTGTCGAAGCAGATGTTGATTATGTTCACGCTTCATTAGCACGTGCCCTTACTGCAAAACCCGTGGATAGTCAGGACGAGAAAACGTACCTTGAATTAATCACCGAGCATGTAAACGGCAGAATTCCGTTAATGGCAGCTGGTTCTATGGTGACGCCAGATGATGCGTCGTTAGCGCTAGAAAAAGGGATCACACTTGCGGCAATCGGCCACGGGTTAATTATGAATCCAGACTGGGTAGAGAGAGTGCAAGGCGGAAAAGAAGGTGACATAAAAACCGCTATTAAGAAATCAACAGTAAGTGAACTAGAGCTTCCAGAAAAGCTTTGGAATGTTATTCAGGCATCAGGACCATGGTTTAACATCGAAGATTAATTATGAAAATGTATTAATAAAAAACGACTATGAAATGGAGAGATTCATATGAAAAAGCAAGTAACGTTTAAAAAATATAATTTGAACATGGCTGGTAATCTGCATGTACCAAACGAAATGGATGATAGCAAGAAATACCCGGTTCTTATCGTTTTACATCCGGCTGGTGGAGTGAAAGAACAAACAGCGGGTCTTTATGCCGAGAAGTTAGCGGCTGAAGGATATGTCGCGTTAGCATTTGATGCGGCTTATCAAGGGGAAAGTGAAGGGTTACCTCGCTATCTTGATGATCCAACATCTAGAGTAGAAGATGTGCGCGCGGCGGTAGATTATGTAACGACACTTTCTTTCGTTGATCCAGAACGAATAGGTGTAGTTGGTATTTGCGCTGGTGGCGGTTATGCGATACGTACAGCACAAACGGAACGTCGTATTAAAGCTGTTGTAGGCATTAGTGCGGCAGATATGGGAAGAACGTTCCGCGAAGGCTGGAATGGAGAGGCTCCAATATCGAATACGATTCAGACGCTTGATGCAGTTGCAAAACAACGTACTGCTGAAGCGAATGGTGCGGAACCGATGTATCTTTCTTACGTGCCGCATGAAATTGATGAAAATACAGATTCGGAAACAGCGGAAGGATATGAATATTACAGAACAGCTAGAGCGCAGCATCCGAATTCAGTAAACAAATTGTTGTTTTCAAGCTTTGATAAAATTTTAGCGTTTACGGCAATCGATGAAAAAATGAGCTCTTTATTAACGCAGCCAATTCTATTAGTTGCAGGAAGTAAAGCAGGGACACTTTGGCAAAGTAAAGAAGCGTATGAATTAGCGAATGAATCGAAAGAATTGGTCATTCTGGAAGGTGGATCTCATTTTGATCTGTACGATATTCCTGAGTATGTCGATCAAGCAGTAGTGAAGGCGACGGAGTTTCTTGGAAAACATTTGTAATTTGATTCTTGCGAGGCAGTAGAAACACTTTCTACTGCCTTATAAAAAAATAGGAAAGGGAGTTTTGACTATGACGAATGTATTAATTCTTGGAGCGAACGGACAAATTGCGCGTCATGCAATTGATATATTTTTAAATGAAACGGATGTAAAGTTAACGTTATATTTACGAAATGCAGATCGAGTACAGCAATATGCTTCTAATCGTGTACGTATTGTGGAAGGTGACGTTTTAAATCGTGTAGCGTTACAAGAGGCGATGGTAAATCAAGATGTAGTGTATGCGAATTTAGCTGGTGATGATTTAGAAGAGCAGGCGAAAATGGTTGTGAATGTGATGGAAGAGACGGAAGTAAAACGTCTTATTTTCATTAGCGCACTCGGTATTTATGATGAAGTGCCAGGAGAGTTCGGGAAATGGAATAACCGTACGATTGGTCAATATTTAGGACCGTATAGAAAAGCTGTTGATGTAATCGAGGCTTCAAATCTTGCATACACAGTATTAAGACCAGCGTGGTTAACGGATTATGATGAAGTGGAGTATGAAATTACAGAAAAAGGTGAGCCATATAAAGGAACGGAAGTATCACGTAAAAGTGTTGCAGCTTTCGTCGTGAAATTAGCGCAGTCACCAGATTTACACGTTGGCGGAAACTTAGGCGTAAACAAACCGAATACAGACGGTGATAAACCAGCCTTTTTATAAGGAGGATGCAAATGAAAGTTATAATCTTTGGAGCGACAGGTATGGTCGGTCAGAGTGTATTACGAGAAAGCTTATTAAATGAGAAAGTAAAAGAAGTCGTAACGATTGGTAGAAAACGTACGAATGCGATGCATGAAAAATTAACTGAAATTGAGCTGACAAATGTGGCTGACTTATCGTCTATTGAAGAGCGAATAACCGGATTTGATGCATGCTTCTTTTGTTTAGGTGTTTCTTCTCAAGGGATGAAGGAGGAGGCGTATACAAAAGTTACGCATGACTTAACATTATCCGCCGCAAACACATTAGCGGAGTTAAATCCAAATATGACGTTCATTTACGTATCTGGTAGCGGCACAGATAGTACAGAATCAGGACGTACGATGTGGGCGAGAGTGAAGGGAAGAACGGAAAATGAGTTATTACGTTTACCTTTCAAAGCTGTGTATATGTTTAGACCAGGGTTAATCATCCCGGCAAATGATGTGAAATCAAAAACGAAATTATATCAATTGATGTACGATGTGATGAAACCTTTTAATCCACTATTGAAGCGATTCGGAAGTGTAATAACTTCAGAGCAATTAGGAAGAGCGATGGTGCGAGTTGGGAAAGATGGATATGCTCATTCGATTATTGAAAGTTCGGATTTGAAGAAGATCGGTAAGTAATAGTATGTGTATAAAAGCCCAGTTTGGAGGGGCTTTTTTTCTATGTAAAATTTCACTTGTTTTGTTTACATAATATCTT
Organism: Bacillus thuringiensis; assembly: GCF_001182785.1. NCBI lineage: Bacteria > Bacillati > Bacillota > Bacilli > Caryophanales > Bacillaceae > Bacillus > Bacillus thuringiensis. Next base: position 936,046 of record NZ_CP012099.1, read on the forward strand.
TACAATCATTTGATAAAATATATGTAACTGCATATTGTGAGGGTGGGTGGTTATCCCTTCTTTCCATTTGGAAGGAAAGGGGGTGATAATATGGAGTTTTTGTTTGACCTTGTAAAAGAATTTGTAAAAGCGACTGTACGTGAAGTTTCAGCGTATTTTTTGCGGAAGTAACTTCTGAGTAAGGACAACAAAAAAACCACTCCGCGCCGTAGGAAGCAAAAGGGTGGGTTTCGTAAAAAATAATAACGTATAATAACCACCACCCTATACGGTAGCAGTTAAGGAAGAGATGTTAGCGCATCTCTTCTTTTTATTATATGCCATTTTATTTGATGTCATACTTATATAGTATTCTACGGAAAATATATCATATTCCTATTTTGTGGTCAATTTGATCCCGCTTTAACGGGCAGTAAGACCCCCACCTCAAAATTCAGTGGAAGCAAAGAAGTTAGGTGGGGGTCGGGCTGTCCGTAAAAGTCCGATTGGTGAGGGCTGATTAAAGTTTCACTTTATTGCATGATTGAAAAGGTGTAGTCTTAATCCTCTTCAAACTGAAAAATATCCCGATTAATAAGTTGGTGGAGATACCTATCCATTTCAGCAGCAGAAACTTTTCTTTCACTTTTAAACCACCATGCGCTTAATGAGGTGATTGCCCCTGAATAAAATTCAATGATTAAATCATTGGGCATCGTATGATTTTTGTGCAGTTGATTTAATGCTTCTATTTCTTGTTTTCTCGTTTCGTGACTTAAATACTGTGTTCGGTTAATAAATTGTTCATCAGACATTTGCGTTTCTAATATTTTACCGATTTCTTCATGATGTAGAAATTGTTCCATTACTTGAAATGGTTTACTTAATCGATCTGAAACCGGTATTTCAGCAATCATCTTGCTGTATCGTTTAAATCCAAATGCTAATAAAGCATCTTTATCTTCGAAGTGTTTATAAAAGGTTGTTCGGTGTACCATTGCGCGGTCACATATTTGGTTAATCGTGATCGTACTATATTTCTGTTTTGATTGCGTCATTAATTCAAATAAGGAATCCCACAGTAATTTATGTGTACGTCTAATACGTAAATCAAGTTGTTTTTCATTATCATTCATCTACAATTCTCCTTTTTTGTAGATTAAATATACAGTGGCTGAAAATTGATTCTCCCTTTTTAATCTACATATGTATATTATATTACATGTGTTCCGGTATATTTAAAGTTTTTTAAGTAAGAAACAGGAGGAGAATCTGTAAATGAATATGACAACTAAGAGCCCAGCAAGTGGCAAAGTTGATACTTCTAATTTGAAACATACCCCCATTTTAATTGCATTACTTTTAGGTGCAATGGTTGCATTATTAAATGAAACATTACTTGGTAATGCGTTAACGGTATTAATGAAAGAATTTGACGTAACCGCTTCAACGATTCAATGGCTTTCTACGGCTTACATGTTAGTAGTTGGGGTTTTAGTTCCAATTACAGCGTTACTTCAGCAATGGCTCACAACGAGACAAATGTTTTTGATCGCTATGGTAACGTTTTTAGTCGGTACATTAATTGCGGGATTCGCACCGACATTTTCCGTTTTATTAATTGGCCGTATCGTCCAAGCTGTAGCGACGGGGTTAATTACACCGTTATTAATGAATACGATTTTAATCATTTGTCCACCTGAAAAACGTGGTGCGACAATGGGATTAATCGCACTCGTGATGATGGCAGCTCCGGCAATTGGCCCTACATTATCTGGAGTAATTGTGGATTCATTAAATTGGCGCTGGTTATTCTATATTGTTATTCCTATCGTGATCATTTCCATTATGATTGGGATGAAGTACATTCAAAATGTTTCAGAGTTAACAAGGCCAAAAGTAGATTACCCATCTATCCTTTTATCGACATTAGGATTTGGCGGGCTTGTGTATAGCTTTAGTGCATCGGGTGATTTAGGATGGTCCGATGCAAAAGTGTATGGCACTTTAATTGTTGGGCTTATCTCATTATGTATTTTTGCCGTTCGACAATTGAAAATTGAGAATCCAATTTTAGAATTACGAGCATTTAAAGTTCCGATGTTTACATTATCAGTTGGATTAATTGTCATTGTGATGATGTCGTTATTTTCAACGATGACTTTATTACCGATGTTCCTGCAAACCGTTTTACTCGTTACAGCTTTTAAATCAGGAATTATCATGCTTCCGGGAAGTGTTATTAGCGCCATAATGGGGCCAATCGCAGGTAAACTATTTGATAAATTTAGTCCGAAAGTTATTATCGTTCCCGGCATTGTCTTAGTAGGAATTGCAATGTTCTTATTTAAAGGCATTACTCCTGATACATCAATGTTACAAATTATTGTCATGCATAGCGTATTAATGGTTGGACTCATGTTTGTCATGACAGCACAAACATACGGTTTAAATCAATTAACACCAGATTTATATCCGCACGGAACAGCACTATTTAGTACGTTGCAACAAGTAGCTGGTGCAATTGGTACAGCTATCTTTATTTCGAAAATGTCTTCAGGAACAACTAGCTATATGGAGAGCTCCGTAAATCCACTGGATCCAGTAGAGAAGTTAAACGGTTTAACGTCAGGGTTCCAAGGTGCATTTGCACTTGGGTTAATCTTTATTATTGTTGCATTTATCGTATCGTTATTCTTAAAAGAAGAGAAAGAAGGAGTAAAGGCAGCGAGGGTTTTACAGAACGAACATTAAGGTTTATATAAAAAAGACATCTTTCCCTAGAAAAGATGTCTTTTTTATATTTTTTTCGTAACACTTGTTTTGGGTGTCTTCATACATAAGAATTGGTATGTACAATAATTATCCTTTTTGAGAATAACGATGCAAAGCCGTACTAATAACTAATAGTTCACCAGATGATTTAGTGACATCGTATATAGATCCTGTTATGAGAATAGGCATAGTCATGATTGTGAAGTTGTTATATTGGTATTAAATGATTTATACGTTTTTTATAGTAAAAATTAGAGACACTTCAATAAAAAGGAATTAAATATGGTACTCTTTAGTTAAGATATTTAAACGAAGACAGGGGAAATGAAGATGGACAAAAAGCTAACGTATTGGCTAGCATCTATTATAGGTGTAGTAGTACTTGCAACTGGTATGACTTATGGAATGTTACAGTTTGCTGAAGTCCCGCTTGGGAGTGAGGACCATGTTTTTGCAGAGGTTAATAAAGAAGACACACTATCGAATGAAGCAGAAGTGAAAGGCTCAAATGCACAACTTCACATTACAGTAACTTCTACTGAAGAAGAAGTGATTTCAGCTATGCATAGCATGACTCATCAAAAAGTAAAAGCGTGTGAAGGAAAGGGAGCAACCCCTATGTCCAAAAAGAATGCAGAGAAAGTAAGAAACATTCTAAACGGAAACAATTTCAAGAATAAAGAAGAGCTATTAGCAATTACTGAAAGATGGGCAAACAGAGATTTTAGTAAAATTTTAGAAGAACATAACTATTTTATTAAACTTCAAGGTGGCAAGATAGGTGAAGCTACAGTAATGGATAAGATAGACGAGAAAGTATTCTGTTTCAATACTTTCGGTGATGATGTAACGGCCGCATTAGTTAAATCAGGAGATCTTCAGCCACGTTAAAGTGTCTTTCTCAATTATAAGAAAAGCCTCAAGTATTCATATACTTGAGGCTTTTCCAATGGAAAGATAGGAATGATACGAATTCCTTACATTAAGAACAAAGTGGAATTACTCCTAAACCAATTAATAAAGCTGCAGCAACTGCTGGAATTGGTACAGGAATTTGAATACCTTCTACAAACAAGAAATACTGACCACTTACTATTTTAAAACAAACTAATTGCATGGCTATTCCTCCCTTCTTTTAGAATTAATACATTATATTAATTTATCTATTTATTGTTATAGTTAAATTATTCATTTTTAAAAATATAGTTAATATGTAAATAGTTTTCTAAAGGACCTGCTCAATCAATACGAAAAAACATAAGATGAAACGAATCCATTAAAATACATGAGTGAACCTTAGTTTTCCCCTCTTATCTAAAGGAGGAACTATTATGGGCTATGGTGGTAGTTGTGGCGGTTGTGGCTTTTCTGGAGGCTTTGCTTTATTAGTTGTGTTATTCATTTTATTAATCATCGTTGGAGCTTCTTGCTTCTGCTAAAAACTATTGGAAAAGACACTCATATGGAGTGTCTTTTCTTTTGTGCAAAATGATTCCTGATAATATCCAACTGTATATAGTATACGGTATATTTTTTCCTCATTAGACATATAAAAATGTTGGAGGGATGTTATGAAACTAGTAGGGAAGCACATTTATATTCGGCTTTATAAAACTGATGATGCCAACGAGTTAGCTAACTTACATATTAGAAATCGCGAATTTTTTCAACGAGTTTGTCCATTGCTCCCAGAAGTTTTTTATACAGAAGAACATCAAAAAATACGTCTTGAATAAGCTCTAAAAAAGACAGCTGAAGGGCAAGTATACCCTTTCGGAATCTTTTTAAGAGAAAATGATAAACTGATTGGAGACATTTCATTAACTCAAATTGTTAGGGGAGACCTCCAAAGCTGTTATACGGGATTTACTTTAGATAAGGAGCATAATGCAAAGGGCTATACAACAGAGGCTCTTCAACTTGTTGTAGATTTTGCTTTTAGGGAATTAAAGCTACATAGAATTGAAGCAGGAGCGATGCTTGATAATTTAGCATCTATTCGTGTATTAGAAAAAGTGGGATTTAAAAAAGAAGGTATAGCGAAAGAAAATATAAGGATTAATGGCAAATGGACAGATCATCAAATAGTAGCTATCATCAACAGCTTGGATGTGTAAGCTTATTTTGATTCCAATAACGATAATTATGTAAAGGGCTGTCTATATCGACAGCTTATTATATTTTTTGCTTAGCGTGATTTTTTCGGAATGCTGGCGCACCCAATCGCTATCAAGCTAAGGTTTTTAAGTACCCTCTAAACGAAAAGTTTATTTCTCTATAGTTAGTAATTTTGGGGAATCAGTTCATTTTTTATTTTTGAGGTGTTTACTTTTCTTAAGTTGATAGGCATGGGATCATCATATTAATAAAGATAAATGTACGTTAAGACATATTTTTGAAACATGTTAATTAGCTCACAGTTCACTATGCATCTTGTTTTGTTAAATATATTAAACCACCTCTCGATATTCGAGAGGTGGTTTATGTTTATTTATTCACAATTCTATTATATGAATTAATGGTTAAAACGTAGTAAACAAGGTAGATCACACCATACGTTGTCATAGCATAAATAAATGAAATGACATCTTGCTGTATATCCATGCTATATTGTAAGGATACTGACATTGTTAACATGGCTGCATTTAGTATCCCAATAATTAGCGGAAAGAGAAATATAAATAATGTTTGTTTTGCTATGGTAGTCCGTACTTCTTTTTTATTTACACCAATTTTCCGTAAAATCTCATAACGATTTTTATCTGAATGTGCTTCTGTTAGCTGTTTGAAGTATATAACACTTCCTGTTGCAACTAGTAAAACTAATGCTAAAGAGCTAACTACAAAGATTTTCATTCCCGTAAGTGCTTTTATTTTTTTATACTCTTTATAGAACGTACGCATATGAGTATCGTTCCCTGCTAGCGTCATTACTATTTCAGATGTTTCCTTTGTTGTTTTTTCATCCGCTACTTTATAAGCTTTATATGTGATTGGACTGATTTGTTTTGCTACACTGTCAAACTTTGCATTATCAATTACAATGTATAAGAGCTCAGAACCAGAGGTTAGTCGTATCGCTTTTTTTTCTAACTTGTTGAGCTTAAAAGTATAATTTCCCGCAGGTAACTGAATATTGACTTTATGATCAATAAAATCAGTGGCTGGTTGATTAATGTATTGTTGGAATGCAATAGCATGCTCACCAGAAAGATTTGGTATATCTCCTAGTTTTAGAATTTTGTTCATTTTATGAAATCCACTTTCTGAAATCAAATTAACAGATAGATCATTTTTATTTTGGAATGGTGCTGAAGTATTCCCTTTTACTTGAATAACCGGAATATCTAGTTGCGCTGTAATCGGATGATCTTTGTCTTTTGAAATAACCCGTTTGATTTGATTGTCAGATGTTTCATCTTTTGAAAGATGAATATAGCTAAAAGGAGCTGTTTCATGAGCATCTTTCTCAGTGATAGAATATTCCGAGAAACTCGCTTGAAGATATGGCAGTGCTACAGAAATTAGTAATGCGATAATTGTAAGCATAAGGGCATTTCCTTTTATACGATACAACAAGTGAGATGTTCCAATGATGTTAATCCCTTTATAGTAGTTCGGTTTATTTTTTTGTGCACGCTTTAGTAAATACACAGTTAAAGAACGAAATAATAAATATGTTCCAATAGCGACAAGAGGCATAGAAAGCATTGTTGCCCCGTTAAACATAAACCAATAACTACTTACGAGTAAAATAATCGAAACTACGGCAGAGACAATAGATGCTTTTGGTACTTTCTCCCCTTTTTTCTCTGCTTGGAATAATTCAATTAATTTAAAGCGATAAATTAAAAGATACGATTGAAGGGATGTAAAAATTGTAATGGCCGTAAATGTAATAGTGGTATTCATAATTGCTTCCATAGGAATACTAAAATTCACATCGACTGGAGCACCTACGAGTTTAAGGAGTAACATGATAAACAATCTGGATAATATTATCCCTAATACGAGCCCGCATATTAAAGTGATAGCCCCGATAATTACATTTTCAAAAAACAGCATTCTTGCGATGTTTTTTTTTCTAACGCCAAGTAGGGAGTACAGACCTACTTCTTTTTTACGTTTTTTCGTGAAGAATGCATTAGAATATCCAATGAAAACTGCTACGAATCCTATTAAAACGAAAGAGGTTTGTGACATTGTACCTTCCATATTATTAACGGCGTTTTTAATTTCTGGTGTATACAATAATGAGTTGAAAGTATAGCAAATCACGACACTAATCACCATAGAGAAAATGTAGAGAAGGTAGTTGTTTAAATTTCCTTTAATATTTTTTTTCGCTAAACTAAATAACGTCACTTGTACCACCTCCAAGAATGGACAAAACATCTAATATCTTTTTGAAAAAATCTTTGCCGGAAGAATTCCCCTTTACGAGTTCGGTAAAAAGCGTACCATCTTTAATAAATAAAACGCGTTTACAATAGCTAGCTGCAAAAGCATCATGTGTTACCATGAGGATGGTTGCGTTATCTTCTTGGCTTAAATTTTGTAAGCTCTCCAATAAGTCTGCTGCCGATTTTGAATCAAGTGCGCCAGTCGGCTCGTCAGCTAATATTAAGCTGGGTTTAGATACCATTGCACGTGAAGCAGCTGTACGCTGTTTCTGTCCCCCTGAGATTTGATACGGGTATTTGTCTAAAATAGAACGAATACCAAAGCGCTCTGAAATCTCATTAACTCTGTTTTCTATTTCTCTTACATCCATTTTTGCCAGTGCAAGTGGCAACAAAATATTATCTTTCACTGTTAACGTATCTAATAAATTATAATCTTGAAAAATGAAACCGAGTTTATCCCGCCTGAATGCAGATAATTGTTCTTCTTTCATATTTAGTATGCTCGTCCCATCAACCAAAATCTCACCGGACGTTGGTTGATCTATGGTCGCCAAAATATTTAAAAGTGTGGACTTTCCGGCACCTGAAGGCCCCATAATTCCAACAAACTCACCTTCGCGAACAGTTAAATCAATATCATGTAATGCAGTAAATGTATTTCCTTTTGTTCCATACATTTTTTTGATTTGTTTTGCGTCTACTATTGATTTCATATATATAATTCCTCCATTAAAGACGTTATTTTTTCTTACAGGTTTTATTCTATATGATGGAACCCTTCAATAACCTTACAGTTTTTTAGGTTAACCTTACAGTTTTGTCACCTTACAATAAATCTTCCTTTTTTTCTGTATTTTTTCCACTATAATGTGATATAGAAGATTATGCAATTGCAATTTAATGTAGCAGTATGGGAAGAAAATATACAACACAAATTATCTTTAATATAAGATTTTGGAGGAATAACCGTGAAAATTATGATTGTAGAAGACGAAAAAACGATTAGAGATATGTTGGGAGAGACAATAGAAAAATGGGGATTTACTACAGTAAAGGTAGAAGATTTTGACCAAGTATTATCAATATTTTTAAACAATAGTCCTCATCTTGTATTAATGGATATTAATTTACCATCATTTGATGGATTTTACTGGTGTAATAAAATGAGAGAAATCTCAAAAACGCCGATTATTTTTCTTTCATCTCGTAATACACCAATGGATATGGTAATGGCGATGAATATGGGCGGAGATGATTTCATTAATAAACCGTTCCACACAGATGTTTTAATGGCGAAGATTAATGCACTCCTGCGCAGGACATATACGTATATAGAAGACATAGAGTTAAATGTTATTGAGCATGATGGGATTGTGCTCAATCTTAAAACCTACAATTTGTCTTATGTGGATGATGCTATTACGCTAACTAAAAATGAATTTATTATTTTAAAACTTCTCATGCAAAATAAAGGAACAGTTGTAAGCCGAACAAAGATAATGCGTAGTCTTTGGGCTGATGAAAGATTCGTGGACGAAAACACCTTAACCGTTAACATTACGCGGATACGCAAGAAAATTACTGACCTCGGTAAGGAAGGCTTCATTACTACTAAGAAAGGATACGGGTATATCATTTCATGAGTTTTTTTCAATATATAAAAGATAAACGCTTCTTTTTCATACTGTACTTCATATTAATGTTGTTTGTTTCATTAATTATGGTTGTAAATGATAGTCGGAATCTCGTGATTAAAAATCTGCTCTATACTCACGTTATTTGTTTCCTTTCCGTAAGTCTGTATATTACTATTGGATATTATTATCGAAGATCTTTTTACATGGAGCTAAATAATCTAATAGAGAATCAAAAGGAAGATTTTCCTATAGAATTGATTGAACCACAAAATTATGAACAAGCTTTATATGTCAAAATGATAAAAATAGTACGGGACAATCATTCTAAGCAACTTCAAAAGTTGATTCACGAGAAAGTGGATCACCAAGATTTTATTATGTCTTGGGTTCATGAGGTAAAGCTTCCAATTGCCGCTAGTAATTTACTTATTGAGAACAGTACGGGGAAAACAGTAGATTTTCTTGTAGATAAGTTTGAAGATGAGCTGAATAAAATTGATAATTATGTGGAACAGGCTCTTTACTATTCACGAATTGACTCGTTTTCTAAAGACTATTTCATTACAGATGTACAGTTGAATCAAATCATTAAACAAAGTGTAAAAAAATATGCCAAAATCTTTATCACGAAACGAATTCACTTTCATATGGAGGAAGTGCAAAAATCCGTTCAAAGTGATAGTAAATGGCTTGCATTTATCATAGACCAAATTACTGCAAATGCTTTAAAGTATGTAAATGAAGGTGGAGAGATTTTTTTCCGTTTGGAGGAGGATCATGAAGAAAAAAGATTGTTTATTCAAGATACAGGCATTGGGATAAAGCAAGAAGATATACATCGTGTGTTTGAAAGAGGATTCACGGGTTCTAATGGAAGAACACATACAAAATCTACTGGGATGGGACTGTACCTTGTAAAACAAATGGTTTTGAAATTGGGACATGATATTTCTATTCAATCACAAGAAGGAAAATATACAAGGGTTACCATCCATTTCCCAAAAATAAGAAATTACAATCATTTCCTGTGAAGAATAGACCAGGAATGCATTTGAAAATTATTAAAGTATTTCTATGTGTATAAAGAGTTACTCAATATAGAAATACAGCCAAAATTTATCAAAGGTTCTAATTCACCTTTTCAATCTCCTACAGCAAAGCGGGCGGAAATCTCATCGATATGAGAAGAAAACAGTCTTTGATATATTAGGTGTCGTTTACAAGTGTACCATGTCTGATAATCAAGCGGCTTAATTCAAAAAATGAAACCTGTTAAGTTTTATTTCGTACGCGAATCTTTAAATTCTCTACACGTAGCCTTTAGAAAAAATAAAAAGCTTTTACTGTAATTGACGTTGTATGAGCTTAGCTTGCTCCTAAAATGAACTTCATTGCTATAAAAGACTCTAATTTTTCGTTTTGGGGCAAATATTATATAAAATAATAGCTATCTCTAAATCACTAGCTTCAAAAAAGCCTTCACGCAATGATGATTGCATGAAGGCTTTTGATGTTATCTTATTTTTTTGTCTCGTTAACCCATGTAATAATGTCCTGGATGACGTACTCGGGAACATTAGCAGGGATTTCGTATTCACTAGGAAGACTTAATTCTCCGTCACCCTCCGTGAAGAAATGATTCAATTTCGGGTATTTTTTGAACTGAACATTCCCCCGGTTTGAAAGTCCTTTCTGCCATTTTGTATATTCATCTTTTACTGTTACTTGATAATCGCGTGTTCCTTGCAAGATGAGTAAAGGCTCTTTTCGTGATTTTGCTTCTTCAACTGGACGCCACCTAGAAACATCATACATAAAATGAGGTGACCCAAAATTGTAGCCAGCTGGAGGATGATCAGGATTGAAAGTAGGACCCTGAATAAAAGCGACTTGTCTTTTTAGTTCATCGATTTCTTCCTTTGGTTTCCCAAGGTATTGATACTGATCAATGGCAATGTCAGTCAAAGGGCGTGCAGGTGGTGCGAGTAAGATACTTCCTCGGACAAGTGAGGAAGGCGCTTTGCTCAGTATACGTGGCATTGTACCGGCTCCTTGACTATGTCCAAGAATGAAAATATTACTTGGATCAATGCCTTCCTGCTGCGCTACGGATTTTGCTGCATATATGGCATCATCTGTAGTATCACGGTCTAATGTAACAGGTTCTGCACTCATCTTTAATGCATGTTCTAAGGTACGTTTTTCATAGCGCAACACTGCAATTCCGTTGGATGAAAGGCCCACCGCAATGTCTCGTAAGATTTTTGTTCCCAAATAGGTAGCATCGCGATCATGGATGCCAGCACCATGCACAAGAACAACGACGGGTACCTTTTCACCACGCTTATGTTTCGGAACTGTTAATGTCGCTGGTAACGGATAGGTAGAATTTCCAATGACGATTTCACGTTCTTGATAGGAGTCAGGTTGATCATAGCTAGGATGGGGGATGGTAAAAGATTCCTCGGGTGGCCTTTCTCCAATTTCATCTACTTTCCCGCCAGGTGTGAATTTAAGGAGTAGCGGTATGGTAGTTCCTTCGGTAGCTGCTGGAATTTCCACCGTCTGATGGACCAAGTTTCGTTCTTTTATCACGGGGGTTCCCATGCTTTTTATCCCGCTCCAGCCACTTTGTGTCCACCAGTTTTGTAATGTGTTTGCTGTAAACTTAGATTGAAAAGCAGCAGACGTCAACTGTAGTGCCTCGGCATACTTACCTTGCTGGAGATATTCAAAAAATAATGATGTACGCTCCGTTAAAGAGACTAGTTTCTTTTCAGCAGATTGTTCCTCACGTGTATCTGCGTGAATAGTTGTTGTAAGCGGGAAAGATGAAACGCCTAAAGAAAAGAGTAGGGTAAAGGTAAGTACTGATCTTTGTATTTTCTTTTTTTTATTCATGTTTTAACCTCCAATATGTGATGGTAAAAAACAGGTATGGTAATTAGAATTCTGGTACAAAAACCTCGAAATATTTACAATTAATCTCCAAAACTTGGACACATTCATATTATTACTCTAAACAAACGTAGATTTCTCCTTCTTCCACATACATATAAACTTCAGAAATAACCTTTCTTCCTTCGCTTTATATTTTGATTATAGGAAACAAAGCTCTCGTTTTTCTTACTTGATAATTACAAATTCCTTAAGTAGGGGATATTTTAAAAATGGATATGTGGCGGTACTCCTATGTTAAGAGATAGCTTAAGGACCGAGGATTATATTGTTTTTATGAAGAGTTGATGTTATGTTTGTTTTGTAACATATGGTGTTTTATGCATGTAGGAGGATTTATTGAAGAAATTATTAATATTGTTTTTATTAGCTACATTTTGTCTACAGATTACAGGATGTTCTAATAAGATGGGTACACTAAGGGAGAAGTCTAAAACTTCAACACCTGTGAAGTCTAAACGCATCAATAAAGGGTGGTACAAACATATGTAATAGTTTGTATCACCCTTTGTTGATGATAGAAGTCATAAGGAAAAGGTTGATAGTTAGATATTTTTCATAAAGAAAAGACACCCTAAGGTGCCTTTCTTCGACTTGAACCATCTTAATTTTAATAATATATTGGACTCCCATCCAAATATTATTTTACCATGTTAAGTTGTTTTATTCATTGAGAAATATGCTTTAAAACTATATTTTTAAAAATTATATAGATTTGAACAATATGTATACGAGCTACATATCAAAAAAAAGACACTCTCAAGAGTGCCTCTCCTTAGCAGCCGAATCCGCCGCCCCAACAGCTAGCGCCAACGATGATTAATAAGATGAAGAGCACAACAAGTAAGGCAAATCCGCCGCCGAAACCACAGCCTCCACCACAACTACCGCCATAGCCCATATTAACTCCTCCTTCCATAAAGACCATTTAATAATGGATTTAATTTAATTTATGTTTTTAAGGATGAATGGAGCAGGTCCTTAAAAAAATAAAAGAACTTTGGAAGTTTAAAAGAGTTGACGACCTTATTTTTGTCACCGGTATTCCGCCTTCTACATATTGTATTTTATTCTGTGTATTTGGGGGAAGGAGGATCTTTATGGCTAATTCTGAGATGATTTTACGTTTACTTACGGATTTAAAGATTGAACAACAATTGTTGAAAGAACAGTTAGAGAAAATGCAAACAGCTGTGACTATTCTTGAAGAAAAATCAGTGACGCTTAAAGAAAAACCAGCGACTCTTAAAGAAAAAACAACGACTCCTGAAGAAAAACCATCTGTTACAAAGCAAAGAGCTTTTTCTGGACGCCCAACATCTTTTCGTGATTGGAGAGCATCTAGTCAAAAAAATTAGGGAATGTTATGTGAAATGATAAATAAAAAAGTACAGTCTGCTGTAGAAAAGACTGTACTTTTTTATGTCAGTAGAGAATGTTAAGGGAGACGTATTTATTGGCCTATTCCACTTTTAATTGGAGTTCTTTATCTAACTTATCATTATTAATTTTTAAAGTTAATCCTTGCGTGTTTTTCGGTACATCAAATACAATGTTTCCTTCCGAACTTTCATTAGGATTAACAATATTAAATTTGAATGTGGAGATATTTGCAGCTTTAAGTACTGACTGATATTCATTGGAAATGTGATATTCTCTTCCAAATCCATCAATTAATTTAAAGTTGTTAATATCTAGTGTAATGGGTTCTTCTTTACGATTATAAACGGCGATGTCTAATACTTTAAAGACACCTTGTGCTTTAACTTCTCCAGTCCCTAGAACATCTAATGACTCGGCAGATCCCATTGACATGTATACATCAGAGGAATCTACATTGGTAGGAAGTTCTTTTTGCGGATCCTTGCTGCTAAGTTTGTTATTCTCTGTTTTTTTAGAAGTAGCCTGCTCGTTTTTCTCGGGCGCATCATGTGAACTGCAAGCTGATACTCCAAACAAGAATGTGCTACATAATAATGATGCTAATAACTTTTTGTTCATCGTTTGTTTCTTCCTTCCAAAATAGAAGCACTTTTAATGAGTGCTATATATATTTGTCTTTATATGTATTACATTTTATATCTTATTATATTGATTTTGGAAAGAAAAGGGAAAAGTTTGTGCGTTTCTCTGATTCGAATTATTTATCTGTCTAAAAGTTGAAATTAAAATGAGCCCCATAAATGATAAACCATTCCACTAACAAAAAACACTAATCCTAAAAATAAAACAATTAAAGCAAGCATTCCATTTTTATTATGTTCCATAAAAGTAGCTCCTTTTTCATTTACTTACATACAAAAGCCTTTAGTCGTAATTATGGCTAAAGGCTTTAATCTTCATACTTTGTAGTTTATAAAAAAGTTGCACTTCTGTATTAATCTGGAATATGATTGTTTAAAGAGAAGGTGATGAGTACATGCAGGAAACAAAACAATTCCCGCTTATATCTGGAAATCCCTCATTAGATTTAGTAAATACAGAGCTAGTTAGGCGTGGACAACGTTATGATTTATTAATAACAAATGAAGATGTATTAGAATGGCTACATGTAATAAAGGTTAATCTTCCTTTTTGGAATGAAAAAACACTTATAGGAATTCAGAAGCGAATGGATCAAGTTACATCTAGCATATTAGAGGTAAGAGAAGTATTGAGAAAACAGTTTGAGGCAATTGCTGATCAACAAGAAATTTCTAATGATTTTATTACGTATTTAGAAAAACAAATTGAGAAGGCACCATTTACATATAAAATCATTGAACAGCAGCTAGTATCTATCCCAGTTGGAGAAATCGAGGATGTACTCGCATCGTTAATTGCATTTGACGCTTTAACGTTAATAGCAGAAAATAAGCTTATTTCCCTTAAAAGGTGTTCAAATCCTGACTGTGTTTTATTATTTATAGATAAGAGTGGAAAACGAAAATGGTGTTCTATGAAAATATGTGGGAACCGGAAAAAGGTAGCAAAATTTCAGGATCGAAAATTTGAGGAAGTTTAGAGAATCAACTTATAACAGTTGATTCTTTTTTTGTATTTTAAAACTAACCCCTTAAATTAATATTTACAGGTTAGTTATGTCGAGTTATAATTGTTGGTAAATAAAGGAGGAGAACGATGGATAATATAACAGCAACTAAGCAGAAAGATCCTCAACCAGTAAGTGTACGATATTTTACAAAAATGAAAGGGAAAGGAAGAAGTCCATTACAAGTAAATATAAAGGACTCTTTAACAGGACTACTAGGGGGATTTTTAACAATTCTTACCTTAACATATTTAACGAGCATAACCTCTACAGAATTATTAATGGCTCCATTTGGGGCGAGTTGTGTATTAGCGTTTGGAGTTTGGAATGCGCCATTATCTCAACCGCGTAATATTATTGGAGGACATTTGATTTCAACTTTCATTGGTCTATCAATATATCATTTGTTTTGGAATGAATATTGGACAATTGCTTTAGCGGTGGGGATGGCAATAGCCGTTATGATGTTAACGAGAACGACGCACCCTCCGGCAGGCGCCGATCCGATTATCGTTATTTTAGGAGCAAACAGTTGGAGTTATTTAGTAACACCAGTTTTAATTGGCTCCGTTGTTATTGTAGTTATTGCTTTATTCATTAATAATATGAGTAGTAAAAGAAGCTATCCAACTTTTTGGGTGTAGTTTGTGAAGTGAGAAACAATTTAAGTGAGTATTCTATTTTTACTATGTTTTATATAGTAAAAGCCTTAGTCGTAATTGCGGCTAATGGTTTGGGTTCTCATACTTTGTAGTTTATAAAGAAAAGGCACTTTAAAGTGCCTTCTACAGATTTGAATTATTTAATTCATGTAATTAATATTCGTTAGCATAAAACTCTTTTATTAATTTTATTTCATTTGTATCTGGATTAAACTTAAATATTTTAATTTGATTCGATTCATCTTTGTATGCAAATGTATTCTCACCAACTTGGGTCATATTGCTGGTGTTTAAAATAGGATCGCTACCGTGATCAGTAATTTCCACAGTTTTCTCCCGGTCCCAGAATGCAATGACAATAATCAAAATAATAAGACATACCCGTATAAAACGTAATTCTCTTGCAACAGGATGTTCCATCTGTTTGTCTCCTTTACTGTTTGATAGAGTGTGTTTATAAAAGAGATAATTCCTAGGAATATAAATAAAAAAGACACCGTAAAGTGTCTTTTTTATTTTAGTTATGCGCATTACTTAATAAGACGCTAGTTCCTCAGTCTGGCTATGAGTAACTATGTAGGGTGATTTTATTATAACATTTTAACCAGTAATGGGTCTATATGGAATTTAATTGTTTTTATTTTTGATTATTCAGAACGATTAATTGGGTATTTGGATGAAGGAAGCAGTGACTTAACTTGTTTTAGAAGATTGTTTAGATGAGCTTGATATAGATGAAGATTTAGATGCTATGTCTTATACATTGGTCTTACAGCAATATAACTGGAGAAAGGGGAGGGGGCTAATCTTGAGCTTTGGAAAGAAGCTGATGTAGAAGATTATGAAGAGAGAAAGAAAGTTTTACATACATTAAAAGCACAGCTGATAAAGTGTAGAGTTATATTTCACTTTACACGAACATAACGGTATACTATAGTTAAGTTAAGTGAACTTAACTATTAAACGAAATAAAAGCATGGAGGAATAACGCTATGACTAGAACTTATAAAGAAGTAATTAATGAAATGAACCGAGCTTATAATGAATTTTACATTTTACTATTTCAGGAGTTAAAAGATGAGTTCGGTCTTACTGGACAGCAAGAGAGCATGCTATTTCATATTAATTTAAATGAAAACACGACAGCAAATCATATTGCGACTACTTTTAATATATCAAAAAGTGCCGTTAGCCAAGTTTTATCGAAATTGGAGAAACAGAAGATGATTTCAAAACAAGTAAACCCTAATAATAAACGGGAGTATTTTCTTACACTTGGTCCGAAAGGTAGTAAGTATATAGAGCGGTTGTCTGAGTTAGATGATGTATTAATTGAGAAATATTTTTCTAAAATCGATATAAATGCCCTAGAGCAAATGACCGAGACGTTAACGAAAATAAATAAAGTGATATTGGAAGAAAAGCAGAAGGATCTTAATTGTAATGAGTAAGAACGTAGATGAAGCAATTAGTAGAAAGGAGGAGAAGCGTGTTATGAGTTTCATACCAAATATGATTACGATAGCAAATTTTATATGTGGGCTTTTAGCTATTTATGCTGTTTTCGTTCACGATATTTATTTGGGAGCAGTTTTTATTATTACGGGTATGTTGTTTGATTTTTTTGATGGCATGGTTGCTCGGAAACTTGATTCTGTTTCAGAAATTGGTGGAGAGTTGGACTCATTTGCGGATTTAGTTACTTTTGGTGTGGCACCGTCTATTCTTGCATATAGTGTCGCGTTAAAAGATTTGCAGTCTATCGGGATGATATGTGCGCTTGCTTACAGTATTTGCGGAATGCTTCGGCTTGCGAGATTTAACACGCAGCAAAGCAAACTCCCGACCTTTATCGGTATGCCGATTCCATTTGCGGCAATGTGTCTCCTCATTTTATGTTTTTTAAAGAATCCAGTTTTCGTGGCGTTTGGTACATGCGTACTCGCTTATTTAATGGTGAGCAAAATCAAATTCCCTCATTTTAAAAAAGATATAGCTGAAAGCTTGAAGCCTGGAAGATTGGATTGATGATACGGAATTACAACGAGAAAGATAAAGGAGAATAACATGATTCGTATGGCATTAAGATCGTTCAATATACAAATGTATTGTTTGCTAGGCGTAATGTTATTGGGATGGTTGCTGACACCTTTTTCAGCCCAGTTTGTCGGGATAAGTATTGGCCTTTTGGTGAGTATGTACTGCGCCTGGATTTTAGGAAGGCGTATTGAAAAGTTCGGAGATAGCATTGTAAAAAAAGAAAAAGCACCGATGCTCGGAATGATAAATCGGTTTGCAGCCGCAATACTATGTGCGATTATTATGTATGAAATTGAACACCATGAATTCATGTGGACATTCGCTGCCGGAATTATGGGCGGGTATTTCTTGGTTATTATTAATTTGGGGTATTACAGTATGAGGGATGCGGAGGAATAAAGTTTCACTTTATTATAAAGAAAAGACACCCATATAAGAGTGTCTTTTCTGATAGTTTTTTAGCAGAAGCAAGAAGCTCCAACGATGATTAATAAAATAAACAGTACAACTAATAAAGCAAATCCTCCAGCAAAACCGCAGCCTTCGCCGCAACTACCACCAAAACCCATAATAGTTCCTCCTTTTAATAAGAGGGGAAAACAAGGGTACACTCATGTATTTTAACGGATTCAAATTACTTTATGTTTTTTACGCAATAATTGAGCAGGTCCTTTGGAAAATAAAAAAGACACCCTAAGGCGCCTTCTTCCGATTGGAATCATCTTAATTGTATTGCGTCGATATCATATAAGAAAAAAAGACATCAATTAAGATGTCTTTTTTCTTTGTAAAATTGGTGTTAAGAAGGTATAACCTATGAATAATATAACAATCATCGAGTAAGTTTATTATAGCAGCGATAAATAGGGTTTTTATTTGTATATTTTAATTGTCTGTTCCTTGTTTTAATTCGTTTATTTATATTTTTTTTTGAGTGCTCCAGCAATGGAGCCTTTTTTAGTATTCTATTTTGATGATGTTCTATAAGATTAGCACCTTTTAAATTTGTTTTTGTATAAAAAGCCTTTAACTTGTATTTATAGCTAAAGGCTCTGAGTGTCATACTTTATAGTTTATAAAATCTTATAAGAAGAATAACCAGTATTTTATATAGAATTTATCCCGCTATTTGCCGGGCTGCCCATAAACGCCCGATTGGTGAGAGCTGATTAAAGTTTCACTTTATAATGTTTTTTATCCAATTTGGAACTGAAAATGTACTAGCTTGATAATGAAGCTAGGTTATTAGAAGTGAAAAATTTTAGTTTTATTATAATTAATAGAAATGAAAGTAGTGTAAATATAAATCCACTCCAAATAAGTTGGTGAATACCTAAGTTTGAAATGAACCAGCCTCCAATAGTTGTTCCTAGAGTAATTCCGAGATTTGAGAATGAAACGAATAGGCTATTACCAAATTCGGGTGCTTCTCTTGCTTCACTTATTAACCATGTTTGACCAACAATTAATCCACCAGCATGCACGATTCCCCAAATGAATACCATGAAAATCATTGGAACAAGATAAGAACCTAAATAATAAACCAATATGTAAACAATAGAATATAAAATAGGGAACGATATTACTGTATTTACTATGCTTCTTTGCAAGAGACTACCAAATAAATGATTGCCTAAAATCATAACTATACCAAATATGAATAGCATGATACTGATGAGCGATCCATTCATGGAAGTTACTTTTGCAAGGTATTCGGCGAAGTAGCTGTATACAGAAAACATGGCTGCAAAAAGGAATGTGACAGTTAAAATATTTAACCATAATCCTGGTTTACCGAGTATACGAATTTGTTTGCCGAAAGACATTTTTTCTTTAACGGGCATAGAAGGAAGTGAAATTAGTATTCCAATGAATGCAAGGGCGTTAACAAGAGCTCCGAATAAGAAAGCAATTTCTAGTGAAAATTGATCTGCAAGGTAAGAGGTTAATGGTACACCTAGTGCAAAGCCAACCGTAATTCCCATGAAAACTTTTGTAACCGCTTGACCACTCTTTTCAGGAGGGACAAGTTTAGCAGCAGTTACAAGAGCGATTGAAAAGAAGAGTGGGTGAAGTGCTGCAGGTAAAATACGAAAAATAAGCATGATTTCAAATTGTGTTGTATAAGCGTAGATTATATTTGAAATAACAAAAACAAAGATTGCTATTAATAAAATTATTTTACGATTAATACTAGAGACGAGCAGAATTAAAAACGGACCAGAAATAGCAACGACTAGTGCGAATATACTTACTAAAAATCCTGCCTGTGCAGTTGAAATGTCAAATTTCTGAGTGATTTGTGGTAATACACCGACAATACCCATCTCGGTAGTAATAATTCCAAACACCCCTATTGCTAGTGTAAGAATAAGTAAAGGACTTACTTTTTTCATTTGTAAAACTCTCCATTCTTATTATTATTTTGAAAGTAAAATCGATTCATTAACAAAGAAATGAGCATGATTGGATGTCAATAGTATTAGAATTATGTAATATTAAATACAAAAACAGATATCTAAATAATTAGATATGATATGTTAAAAAAATGCTCCTTTCTATGTTTCTTGCTTTTATAGGTAGCGAAGTTTTAAAAAGAATGTATTAGGCGGCTATATAAAAGCAGAATGTGTGAAAGCAAATAATCAATTGGTAGGTTGATTATTTGCTTTTACTTTATAATTCATTTTGAACGTATTCAGAAAACGCTTGTATTGTTTTTTCATTTCGACGATAATATGTCCATTTTCCAATTCGGTCAGAGTCTAGTAATCCTGCCTTTTTCATAGTTAATAAATAACTAGAAATAACCGATTGGGCTAAGCCAGTTTTAAGCTGAATATCTCCTACACACACTCCAATCTGAAAATTAATCCCTTGTTCTAAATAAGGTTTTTCGTCGAAATGATTTTCTGGATTTTTTAACCATGATAAAATTTGACATCTTGTGTCATTTGACAATGCTTTATAAATTAATGAAGGTTCCATAAGGATATTATATCTACTTTTATAGATTTGTAAATGGGTTTGTGTGATTTTAAGGGAAGAAGGTATAGTTGATCCCCTCGAATAGGAATAAGGTGCTCCTGATCTGTACCCTTTGTAAAGGACATTTTAAAAAAAGTTAGGCAACCTAAAAAAGATGATTTCTGTATGCAAACAGAAGTCATCTTTTTTAAATTTTATTGATAGCAAGAGTGATTATAGTACGTCATATATTTCTTAATTTCATGTTTTAACTGAACAAACGAGTCACATGATTTTATATATGCTTTATCGGTTAAAGTACTACGAGGATTACGTGCAAAAATGATAGTATTGTTAGGTTTAAGCATGTTGTTGCCTAGCTATCAATGGCGGATTCTTAAGAAGAGTAATAATAAAATCCAACTGAAGATTTAAGAAAAATTTTATGTTTACCCCACTCTTTATTTTAAAAGTTTTTCCTATCCTATAAATGAGTTACATCATGAAGGAGACTAAAAAAGACAAAGTCATAGATGAAAATGTAAAGTTAGGGGATTCTACATGGATACAGGAGTTTTGATTAGTTATTTGTATACTTATTTCTTTACTATTATGTTTTGTATTGTGTTTCAAATTGGAGTTTATTTTAAAGCGAAAAGAACTATATCTATTCGGCATTTTTTGTGGGTGTATGTTTTTCTGTTCTATCTTTCGTTAGTGTATAAGGTGACGCAAATCGCGACTGTATGGGATATAAGTAGATATGAAACGTGGATTCGTGTAAGTCAAATCAATTTGACTCTATTTGATACTGCAGGTAGTACTACGTATCTTTTGAACATCGTACTGTTTATGCCGTTAGGTTTTTTATTACCGATGATTTGGCCGCACTTTAGAAAAATGAAAAACACCGTATGTGCAGGATTTCTTTTTTCATTGGCAATTGAGTTAAATCAATTACTAAATAATAGAATTACAGATATTGATGATTTATTTACGAATACCCTCGGGGCGATTATTGGGTATTTATTATATAGAGCTTTTAAAATGATATTAAGAAGAGAGGGGAAAAAGCTTGATACCAACTCTTCTCTAGTTATAAAATACGAGGCTGTTTTTTGTTTAGTGTGTTCATTTGTAGGGGCGATGTTAATTTATCATCCAGCTTTATTTGGAAGACCTGTCATCATTCAGTGAGGTGATTACGAATTTCTTTTGAACGCTCGTGCGATATTTCAATTTGATAAAAGCCTTTAACTTGTTATAGTTAAAGGCTTTTATCATCATGATTTTTACTTACCAATTACCCACTCTAACATCCGCCTTCAACCACTTCACCCAATCCAAATCCTCTACCTTAAGCAAACTGAGCGAAACACCCTTCATATCTAGAGAAGTCAACAGCGTACCAACCTTTACGAATGTCACTTGCAATCCTTCCAGCTCACACAAACGGCGAATGTCGTTTGTGAAAATGTATTGTTCCATTAATGGAGTTGCGCCGAGTCCATTAATGAGGATTGCGAAGTTGTCACCTTTTCTCCAGCGGTAAATACTTTTTAGTTTGTTCATCAGTTCGATCGCTAATATTTCAGAAGAGGATAGTGCTTCTTTACGGTAACCTTTTTCGCCGTGAATGCCGACGCCATAAAACACTTCATCGTCGTTTAATGTGAATGAAGCTTTTCCTTTCACTGGATCGTTGGCAGGAGAAAGGGCAACTCCTAATGTGTGTAAGTTTTTGATGACAGCTTGCCCGATTGTTGTTAGTTCTTCTAAAGAATGTCCACTCTCAGCGGCCGCACCTAATATTTTTTGGACGAAAACAGTGCCAGCTACGCCGCGTCTTCTTTTATTAAAAGAAGCATCATCTTCAATTGAAACGTCGTCATTTACGATGATGTGGTCAATTTTTCTTCCTTCTTCTTTAGCAATTTGCTTTGCCGTTAGAAAGTTCTCAACGTCATCTTTAAAGTTTTTAATGATGAATAGTATACTTTTATCTTTTGGTATGAGGCGAGTTGCCGCCACAATTTGTTCCACTGTAGGCGGAGTGAAAATACTGCCGTTTACTGCCGCTGTAAGCATACCTTTTCCTACATAACCAATATCAGCAGGTTCATGTCCGCTACCACCGCCGCTTATAATAGCGACGTCTTGCTTTAGTTTTTCGATATCTTTTACATAAATGATGTTATTTGTTTCATCGTAATTTACTTTGTCGTTATGTTCAAAATAAAAGCCATGCAGCATATCTTGAACGATATTTTGTACATCATTCATAATCTTTTTCATTGCTTTTGCCACCCTTTAATTACTTTGCTGATTGCTCAAGTAATAGTAGTAATTGATTGTTTATCATATTTTTCATAAGAGAAGACATAATGGAAGGATCTACTTCGCACTTACTTTCAATCCAATCTTTTATCGTTCCAACGAAGCCGTGACTATAAAAGGAGGCAATCGTATTTTTGGTCTCATCAGAAAGGCTGAATCCACAGCTCACAGATAATTCATCAATAATCTTCATATATAAGTTTTTCGTATGCTCAAATAAATAGTGATTAAACGAGTTTTGCTCAATAACTTTAAAAGCGTTTCGGTAAAATTTTTGATTTTCATAAAAGTAATCAAATAATAAATCGAAAATGTTTTCCCATGTTTCATAGTCAAGAAAATCGATAATGTTTTCCTTCGTTTCTTCTCTATAAATCCAGCTTAATAGTTCAAATTTATCTTTAAAATGATAATAAAAAGTTTGCCTACGCATTTGACAGTGTAACATAATATCGCTCACTGATATTTTATGAAACGACTCTGTTTCCATTAAATACTTCAATGAGTTCGCGATTATCTTTTTAGAAATTATAGAAGAGGTCATCTGAATCATCCCTAGAATGTTATTAATATAAAAATCCTATCTATAAATGAGAGCGGTGTCTTTAGACAGATTGTCCATTTTGTCCGTTTACTATAAAACGCTTTCATTTTAACATGAGTAGTAAGAAGAAGATTTCAAATATATCACAATATATTAAAGGAATTGAGGGAGAACTACAATGAAAAAGATTATAAACAAACCAGAAACATTAGTAATGGAAATGTGCAACGGAATGGTTATGGCTCATCCAGAGCTGGAGCTTTTGAAAAAATATAAAGTAATTAAGAAGAAAGAAATGAACGAAAATAAAGTAACGTTAATTAGCGGCGGCGGTAGTGGTCATGAGCCGGCACATGCAGGATTAGTCGGAAAAGGAATGTTAGATGCGGCAGTGTGCGGAGATGTGTTTGCGTCACCTTCACAAATTCAGGTTTATCAAGCAATTAAAGAAACAGCTAGTAAAAAAGGTACGTTATTAATTATTAAAAATTATAGCGGCGATATTATGAATTTCAAAAACGGTGCGCATTTAGCGACGGAAGATGGAATTGAAGTCGACTACGTAAAAGTGGACGATGATATTGCGGTAGAAGATAGCCTATATACAGTAGGACGCCGCGGCGTTGCGGGAGTTATTTTAGTTCATAAAATTGCCGGCGCAGCAGCGGAAGCAGGTATGGATTTAGGAGCGGTGAAAGCTGTAGCAGAAAAAGCAGCGGCTAACGTGCGCACAATCGGTTTAGCGTTAACGTCTTGCACAGTTCCAGCGAGCGGATCACCTACTTTCACACTTGCGGAAGATGAAATGGAATACGGTGTAGGTATTCACGGCGAACCAGGAATTAAGCGTGAAAAAATGCTGTCAGCAGATGAACTAGCTAACCGTATGACAAGTGATCTTATAAAAGATTTAGGAGTAAAAGATGGCGAGGAAATCGCACTTCTAGTTAACGGTTTTGGCGGAACACCACTGCAAGAACTTTACTTATTTAACAACGCAGTTACGAGAGAACTAGCAGCTAGAAACATTAAAATTAATAGAGTATTCGTTGGTAATTATATGACAAGTATTGATATGGCTGGTATGTCTTTAACGGTAATGAAGTTAGATGATGAGCTAAAAACATTACTATCTAAAGAATGTAATACACCAGCGTTTAAAGTAGATGGACCAGTTGAAAGTGTAGAGTATGTGAATGTACTTGAAGAGACAGAAGAGAAGGAAGTTTCATTTGAAATAGAAACAGCGGAAGAGCACGCTGTTATTAAAAATAATGTCATTACATTAAACAACATGATTTATCTCGTTGATAAAATGAGCGATATTATTATTAAAAATGAAGTACCGTTCTGTGAGTTAGATACGCATGCAGGTGACGGTGACTTCGGAATGAGTGTTGCAAAAGGATTTAAGCAATTAAAACGTGAGTGGCATTCTATTGTAGAACAAGAGAATGTAACGATTGGATCATTCCTTGACGGTTGTTCGATGATTATTATGGAACATTGCGGCGGCGCTTCTGGTCCAATTTGGGGCGGAGCATTCCGCTCAGCTAGTAAAGCAGCAGGCGAAAAACGTGAGCTAACAGTGAAAGAGTTCGCTGAAATGTTGCAAGCAGCACTTCACGGCATACAATCTATCGGTGAAAGATCATTCGGCAGAGGAGCGGTAGTTGGTGACAAAACATTAGTTGACGCACTTGCTCCATGTGTAGATTCTTGGTTAGCTAGCGCTTCAAACGAAGAAGACATGAAAACTGCCTTTGAAAAAGGTGCAGAAGCAGCAGTTAAAGGAGCAGAGTACACGAAAGAAATCGTAGCTCGCATGGGCCGCGCTGGTACAGTTGGCGAAAGAAGCTTAGGATATCCTGATGCAGGTGCGCATGCGCTTGGAGTTATCTTTACGGAGATTGCGGGTAGTTTGAAGTAGGAATTAGAAAGTCCCCTCTGCCTTATGGTGGAGGGGATTCTCTAATTATAACCATCATTCTTCTAGTGAATAAATTTATTTGTTAGCCAATCTAGAAGCTGCTTCTTCCACTTCTTTATATGCATTTCGTAATACTTCATGTGGATCTAGTACTGCTGTTCCTTGTGCACGAACGATTTGATAATCTTCAATACCAAGGAAATTAAACATCGCTTTTAGATATTTATGAGAGTATTCCACTTCTGTATACCAATCATCATTTGTATAGATTCCTCCACTTGCTTGTATAACAAGCATTCTTCTTCCATCTTTAAGTAATCCCACTGATCCAGTTTCAGTATATTTAAATGTTTCACGTGCAATCATGATATTGTCCATGTAATCTTTTAACTTTGATGGAATATTAAAATTATGCAAAGGTAATACGATAACATACGTATTTGCACTTTTAAATTGTTGTAAAATCTCGGACATACGTTCCGTTACTTTTTGTTCTTCACCAGTTAACTTTTGTCCATTTCCTTGCTTTTCCCATGTAGTTAAAACAATTTTATCTATCATTGGTACTACATCATCGTATAAATTAATCTGTTCAATCGTTTCATTATTAGAAATTAATTCTGTATAAGATTCTAAAAAATGGTTAAGAACCTTAATGCTGACTGATGATGTATCATCCACTTTCGGATGTGCGTTTATGATGAGTGTTTTGTTCATTTGTATTTCCCCTTTTAAAAAGTTTTTACGCTTTAATTGTCGACCAAGTTAATCGACGATTAACTTGGTCTTTAATATAAACTCTGAAATTATTTTTGTCAAATAAAATACATACTGTTCTAAAAGAGCTTTTTTTATTTGACTAAAATTCTAAATGGTCCTAAGATACAATTTGATAACCCTTAAAATAAAAAGCAGGTGATTTGTATATGCAATATAGTGTTGGGGTTGAATATGCCTTACATTGCCTAGTTTATTTAATTAATACTCCTTCCAAGGAAAGTGTTGGAATAAAAGATTTGGCAGAGTTTCAAGGACTTTCTGAAACATTTCTTTCAAAAGTTTTCGGTAAATTATCTAAAGCTGATATTGTGAATTCTGTCCCAGGTGTAAAGGGAGGATATAGGTTAGCTAAGTCTCCAGAAGATATTTCTTTTTGGGATGTAATAGAAGCTGTCGAAGGCCCAAAACCTATTTTTCAATGTAAAAATATTGTACAGAATGGTGTACTATATCGAGATGAGGTTTGTAATTCTTGTGAACCTAGCAATTCTTCTTGTACAATTAATTTAGTAATGCTTGAAGCGGAAGAACACATGCGTGAGTTTCTTCGCAAAAAGACTCTTGCATGGTTAGATAAAGAACTTGACATTGTTTTACCTGAAAAGATAAGGGTAGATACTCGTGAATACTTCAAACAAAAAAACTCTAACTAAATCGCCATGACGATTTAGTTAGAGTTTTTTTGTTTTTTAACAATATCAATCAACTTTTATTTGTCTAGTCTAAAACCTATTTCCATGACCAATTTGATTTCTTCACATATGTACCACATATCAGTAATTTGTCCATTATCATTAAATTCAAAAATACCAACTTCATCCCACTCTAAAAAAACCTTTTCGCCAGTAGCTGCATAAAGAGCCGCGCTGGTACAGTTGGCGAAAGAAGCTTAGGATATCCTGATGCAGGTGCGCATGCGCTTGGAGTTATCTTTACGGAGATTGCGGGTAGTTTGAAGTAGGAATTAGAAAGTCCCCTCTGCCTTAAGGTGGAGGGATTTTTATATAGTTGATATGTAGAAGACTTCTTTCGGTTCTTTCTCAGTAAAATATGAGTTTGTTACTGTTTTTGATAAAATCTTATTTCAAAAATACAACTAATATTTCTCAACATTAATATATTGAAAATAGTTAGAATATTTAAGATAATCATTTGTGAAGAAGTAAGTTATAAAAAAAGGGGGAATTTATTTTGTTACGTCGTTTATCTATTTGTACAGTACTAACAGCTTTTATATTTACTTTATTTACATTTAACGGCTCTGCTTTCGCAGCTACGAATGCTACTGAAAATGAAAATGTAGTAGCAGCTTGTGCAAAGGGAGGTACGGTAGGTGTATATGGTGCAAAGATGCGCAGTGGTTATACTGTCGATTCACCTGTCTTACATACATTTAATGATGGTACGAAAATTACTGGAACATGGGTAACTGGTGAATATGTTCAAGGTCATTACAGTAATTCTAAACAGTGGTTAAAAGTTACATATAAAGGGATGACAGGTTATGTATCCCATACAACATTATATAACGTTTGCTCATAAAACTATGTACCATAATAGCTTTGGATATATTGAGCTAATCTCTTCTAGAGATTAGTTCTTTTTTATCTCTTAGTTTTTAATGGGGCATTTATTGAAAAAGACCAACGATTCATTAAATCGATGGTCTTACGTTTATATAGTATTCATTTGTATCTATATCAAATTTTTCATTGCTTTTTGCTTATTTTAGACTTAGTTTGTTTGTGATTGCAGCTTATCAATTTTCCAGTATGTTTGTAGAGGGTCTAAAGAGCTTTCAATATAAAACATATATTCATCTGCGGTACGTGGTACTTCAAAAGCTATTTTCAATTCTACCGTTTCATTTGGTTTAACTTGTATATCAGAAGGGTTTTGATCAAGTACCTTTCCTTTATAGATCTTTCCGTCTTTTTCATCTTTTAAGTTATATTTTAATTCTGATAGTCCAATCGTTTGCCCTCGTACATTTTTTACAGAGACATTAACAATGGCGGAATCGTTGCTAGCCTTTAAATATGCACTTTGAACAGCGGCCAAGTAATAGCCTCCCTTAACACTCTCGCCAACTAATAAAATACCTTGTTCCAAGCGGCTCATCTCTTCTTTTTCTTCAAAATTTATTAATTCTTCATTTTCATTTTTTGCGGTTGGTTCTTCTATTGGACCATTTTCAACGGCACTATCTGTTTTATCTTGTGTGCAAGCAGTCGTAACACTGACTAATACTAGAATGAAAGTAAGTAATATAGATAATTTTCTCATAAAATTTATCTGTCTCCTTAAGTTTCTCAATTTTGTACAACTATACATATAAGATTAACATAATGTCTCATTATTGGCTCAAAATAGGGGGTCTTTTAGACGTCTTATTCTTTTTACTTTTAATATACATTCGATTGGTTCTCGCGATATTTGTTAATCTTTTAAAACATTGGCTTAGTAATACCGAGGGTTATTATAGATATATTAATCATGTAATTTGTCCATATCAAAATGAACGTTTTTTGCATCTAATATATTGTAAATATATTTTATTTTGAAAGGATGTGATTATATGGCCCATAAATCTACTGGAGTGTTTCGAGTTCCAGTCTCTGAAAATGGGATTATTCCAACTGCTCTCAACATTATGCTAAACAATGATTCGCGTTGCCATACTAGTAATGTGACGGTAACTGTTAAGAGAAGTCGAAACACTTTTTTCCCAACTCAAAATGAATTAGTTGAAATCTCTCGTACTTTTGTTTCTTTAGAACCAAACAGAACAACTAAGATTGTGTTATTTACTCCAGAATTCCAAATAGAAGATTTTCTTGATGTCATCATTAGTGGAAATAAAGAGGATGTTAAGGATGTTCTTGTATATTCTTTCTTAGCAGATTCAGTAGGTCATAATCTGCCATCTACTGTTTTCAGAAATGCAGAATACACTTTTGCTTGCTGACACCGTGATGATGTATTCTTTACTGTCGTATATCTGAATTGAAATGTTGCAAGTAGCACTTCAAGGCATATAATCTATCGTTGAAAGATCATTCGGCAGAGGAGCGGTAGTTGGTGAAAGAAGTTTAGGATATCCAGATGCAGGTGCACATACGCTTGGGGTTATCTTTACGGAAATTTTAGGTAGTTTGAAATAGAAATTAAAAGATCCCTTCTACCTTAAGGTGGAGGGGGGTTCTTAATATTGTTTTTTGATATATATTGCTAAATATGTTCCAATAATTCATTCTATTGTATTGAGAATAATGTCATCTACATCAAAAAACGGCTTATAAAAGGAACTAGTATTTGAAGGAGTTCCACCTCAAACATACTCCTATGCATATAGGTATGTTTGAGGTGGATTTATTAACGAATTTTATATATAGCATGAATGAAAATGGGATAAATAAAACAATGTTTCCTATTATGTTTTTAAGAATTAATTGAGCAGGTCCTTGTAAAAATAAAGAAAAGACACCAAAAGGTGCCTTCTGCCAACTTAAATTATTTTAATATTATCGTTTTAAGTTTAAAAGCTATAGGGATTTTTTCTGTGGGATTTGTAAGTAGTTTTTACGAAATTATGAGTGTTTTTTATTTTGTAATTCAATAAGTTCATCTGGTAGCATTTTTGTATAATATTCTTTTTCTGTTAGTTCAAATATAAATAATGCTTTTTTCCAGTTATAAATAACATCTTCTACATTATGTTGTTTAATTTTTAATAATAACTGACCTTTTAAATAGAATAGTTCACCTAATAGGTATAACGTATTTAGATTAATTGCTAATTTGATGCCCTTATCAATGTATTTTATTGCCTCTTCATGTTGATATGTGAAGTCCAAAGATTTTGCTAAATTTAACATGATTTTCAACTTAATTTCTTTATCTCTAGGAAAATCTAACTTATTAAAATTACTTAAACATCTTTTTAATATATTAATACTTTTTTCATATTCTTTATTTTCCCCATAAAATATAGCCATTGTTTGCATAATATCTATTTCTCTTTCTGATAAAAAATCAGAATTAGTTAAAGTCAGTTTTAATGCATTATTTAGAAAATCTAAAGCAGTTTTTAATGATTTATCCACCATAAATATAGCAATTGCTTCATGCCATATTAGAAATTGTTTCTCTTCTTTTGTTTGAAAATTATTTAAGTTTTTCTCTTTTTTCACTATTTCATAAAGTTCTTTATATTGTTTTTGCTTTAAGCAATCTTTTATTACGTATTTTACATTTTCTACATATTTTAATCTTTTATTTTGAGTTAGTGCAAATATGTTATTCGGATCAATACCAAGTCTTTCTGATAATTGATATAACAATATACTAGATGGATAAATCATACCTTTTTCAATCTTGCTAATTTGACTTTGTGAACATATTCCATGACATAATTCGGATTGTGATATATTTTTTTTAATTCTAAGTTCTTTAATGGTAATACCCAAATCGTTAAATTCCATTTTTCCACCTACTATTTAGCACTTTATTAATATAAGAACATTCTCTAACCTTAATGTAATGTAAAATTAATATAGTTGCAATTATTGTTTTAAAGAGCTTATCGTTTCTATAAGATGGTGAGATTTTTTTATGTACAAAAAAGACACCAAAAGGTGCCTTTCGCCGACTTGGACCACGTTCATTTAATATAAACCTATCTGTATTTTCACATGCTTCTCTAATCCCTCTATTTTACATTTGATAAAATAAAATCCTAATATTACCAATAATTAAATAAATATTTCTACATGTTCAAGATATTTACATAAATTACAAAAATGATACATTTAAGTTGTAAGCTATAAAAACTATTAAAGGGGGATTTATTATGTTCAAGAAATTAGTAGTAGGGCTATTGGCAACAGGTATTGCATTAACAGGAGGAATTGGGGCAGCTTCAGCTGATACGCAAAAAGCTGTGAGCTCTCCGAAGCAAGCAACATGCTCAATTCCTTATGAGTATTCTAATGGTAAATTCAAAAGAACTCTTTATTACTCAAATGGAGTATATGCTAATAGTTTTAATGAAAATGTTTGTGGCGGGACGATTACGTGGTATTTAAAACATGTTCAAAATGGAGTTGCTTTTTACGAAGGTAATTTAAAATAGTAGATTTTTTGAACCTCATTTATTGAGGTTCTTTTATTTTTAGTTTTTAAACTGATTCTCTATAAAAAAGACACCCTAAGGTGCCTTTTTGCGATTTGATCCATTGTAATATGGTATTGAATGCCAGTCCGATTATTATTTTACCATGTTAAGTAGTTTCGGTTATTGAGAAAAAATACAACTCATTGTTTGAATGCAAAAAAGCCCTAGGGGGACTAGGACTTTTTGCTAGAATGAATAAGATTTAAAAAAGGACTTATATAACGTAACATATGAATGTTTCGTAAATGTATCAAAAAAGTGAACAAAAGCGTTAATTTTAATAAAAAAGCTCCGCGATAAAAGCTGCGGAGCTTCATAAGGTCGAGTTATGTCGTACTCACAAGGGATTTTAACATGAATGTTGTGGTGAAAATACTGGTAAATTTATCCCGTAAAACCCCCATTGATTAGTGTTTCACTTCATTTGAAGGAATTCATGTTTTATAAATTAGATTATGATAGTTGATATTCTCCATATTGACCAGAAAAGAACTAAAAATTCTAGTGAAATTCCAAATGTTCGTTTCCTAGTTTTTTGAAATTCTTTTATTAAATAGCCAACAGCACTAATTGCTATAAGAATGAAAAGAATAAGTTCGAGTGTAACTGGCATTTTATCTACTCCTAATACATTAATTTGTTATATAGAGATTATAAGATATTTTTGCGGCTAGTAGTGAAAAATTTAATAAAACTATCTCTAATGGAGTTTTGTTTGAACTTCTAAAAGTATTTGTGAAAACCATTGTACGTAAAATTTCTGCGTATGTTTTTAGGAAACAAATTTTAGAAAAAGATAACAAAAAACCCGCTCCCCGTCGCCGTTGTAAGCAAAAGGGTGGGTTTTGTAAAAAATAAATGAGCCCTAATGGATATAATGTACAAAAGAAAAGAGGCTTTCTTATGAAAGGATAGACTTTCATGTGTCATCACTATTAATAATGATGTGTTATTTTTACATAGAAACGAATAAGGAACAGAACAAGTTATAGTTTAAAGGGGTAAAATGGTGGGATTGTATTGAGAAATTTTTTTGAAACAATAATATTCAGAAAATTAAAAGTTTTACTGGGAGATTTTTGTTATTATGTTAGTAATCTATAGACAAAGGAGAAGGGGCTATAGGAGTGTACATGTAATAAAAAAGGAAGAAATCAATTTACTTTTACATGAGTGGTATAGAGAAATTCGTTCACAGAATTTCTCTAAGGCAAAGGAATTAAAACAAAGTATTGATACAAAAGTTAATAGTATGGAAGAAGATCGAAAGAATACAGAGTTTTATTCACTTGTAGATTTTAGATTTAAAATGTTAAGTGCAGAGTTTTATCCCCATCAATCTGACATATCTAAGAATGATCTAAGAAAAATGAAGTTAGATGAAGCTCCATCAGATGAATCTTTATTATATTATTACCATTTCTTTAAGGCTTCTCATGCTACAGTAAACGGTGATTTTAAAGTGGCTGAAAAGCATTATGGAATAGCAGAATCTTTGTTGGGAAATATTCAGGATCCAATCGAAAAAGCAGAATTTAACTTTAAGCTATCAAGCTATTATTATCACGTTTGCCAGCCTATTTTAGTAATTCAATATGCAACTAGAGCAAGGAATACATTTGAAGGGCTGTACGGGTATAGCAGGAAGGTGGCAGCATGTGACAATGTTCTGGGTTTAGCATGTGTAAAGCTAAATGAATTTGAACAAGCAGAAGTTTATTTCATGTCGTCTCTGGATATTTTGAAAAAGCAGAATGAAGAGGAGCTAATGTTACGAGTTCGACATAGTTTAGGGGTTATGTATGCAGAGCAAAACCTATCTGATTTAGCACTTCGTTACTTATCAGAAGTATCACAAAAAATTCCGAATCACTTTAGAGCGATTTTTTTGGAAGCTAGAGAGAATTTAAAGTTAGGAAAGACAAAGCTTGCAGCGTCCTTAATTGAAAAAGGATTAATAATTTGTAATGAACTGGAACAAAAAGAATATGAACATCATTTTACAATTCTAAAAGAAATGAATGAGAATGTTTCTGCTGAAGAATTAGAGTTAGCCATTTCTAAAGGAATTTCTTTCTTTAATGAAGTAGGTTTATGGCAATATGTCCAGGAATATGCTGAAAAATTAGCGGTTAAATATCATGAAGAAGGAAATTCAATAAAATCTAGTGAATACTTCTATTTAGGATATAAAGAAAAAGAAAAAGGTTTTCAGAAAGGGGCTTTAAAATGAAAAGGATCATCAGCAGTTCAATTGGATTAATAATTACGGTCATACTATTAAATGGAGTAAATGTTTCAACGGACCAATCAGAGGTCAATACAACAAGTGTTATACAATATACGCATGGAGAGCCGTGGGGCTGATGAAATATTGAAGTATAAAGAGTTGTTATATCAAAGGATTATTACCGAAGAAGAGTTCTAAGTGAAGAAAAAGTAATTATTAGGTATATAGATGAAACGCTCAAATGAGCGTTTTTTTATTTATATATTCGCAAGTAAAACAACATAATATTACTATGAATCCTTATAACAATATGAATTTTTGCATATTTTAAAATTCAATATATCCATCAAAAACTTTTAATTGTATAATATATTTTGTCATATTTTTAGATTTTTCGACATAAACCAACAAAAATAGAGAATGTATTGGGAGAAGACATTATGTATACAAAACTATTAAAATCAATTACATCATTATCACTTATTGGTGGTGCGTTGTTATATACAAATGGCAGCGATGTGAAAGCTGCTGAAGTGGGTGTTTTTTCTGATGTACCGACATCACATTGGTCATATCCTGCGATTAAAGATTTAGCGAGTAAGAATATTATTTCCGGTTATGGAAATGGGATATTTGGTTTTGGAGATGTTGCGACAAGGGAGCAAGTTGCGGCTTTAATTTATCGAGTGTTAGTACCGAATAAACAAGGCGGTTCGTTTAGTAATAATGGAACTCGTTACGTATTAAAGGATGGATCTACGTTTAAAAATCCTTACGGTGATATTAATCAAAGTTCTACAATGTTCCCAGAAGAGGTATTAACTTTAACGAATTTAGGAGTTTTTAAAGGTGATGAAAACGGCCAGTTTAGACCGAAAGCTTCTGTGAGTCGTGCGGAAATGGCACAAATTCTTACAAATGCTTTCCATCTTGCGGCTAAACAAAAACATACCTTTAAGGATGTTCCAAATCCATTTTGGGCAGAAAATGCAATTAGTGCGGTGCAGTCAAATGGAATCGCAGATGGCACAGGGAACGGGAATTTTGAACCGTATGGTACAGTAACACGTGAACAGTATGCGCAGTTTTTATATAAAACTTTGAAGTATAAAAATGCTGATGTGAAAGACACAGGAGATGCGGCATTATTAACAGCTTTTAAAGAGGAAGTACAAAAGCGTATTAATACGTATGAAACGACT
Source organism: Bacillus thuringiensis (assembly GCF_001182785.1). Lineage (NCBI taxonomy): Bacteria > Bacillati > Bacillota > Bacilli > Caryophanales > Bacillaceae > Bacillus > Bacillus thuringiensis. The sequence goes on from NZ_CP012099.1 coordinate 970,700, forward strand.
ATTACACTTCCATATAAAACGAAAAATAATAATACAGACGAAGTGATGAATACACTTTTTAACGCATATAAAGAAGTTGCAAGTAAAAATGAGTATACAAATTATAATAGATCGAATGTTTCATATGGACTTTCTGGATCACCTGGAAATTATACATTTACGCTTAAGATTACATATCGTGAAACGAAAGAACAGACGGAATATGTCATGAAACAAGCGAAAGCAATCGTTTCTTCTATTACTCAAATTGGAATGGATGATCACGAAAAAGTGAAGGCGATTCATGATTACGTAGTAAAACATGTTTCTTATGATACGTCTTATAAAGCTTACACAGCATATGAAGCACTTGTAAATCGTTCTGCGGTTTGCCAAGGTTACGCACTATTAACTTATCAATTATTAAAGGAAGCAGGAATTGAAAATCATTTCGTGACAGGAACTGGGGACGGACAACCTCATGCTTGGAATTTAGTGAAAATCGAAAACAAATGGTATCACCTTGATACAACATTCGATGATCCGGTTCCAGATGAGCAGGGCCGCGTAACGTATTCGTATTTCAATTTATCAGATGAACAAATCGCAAGAAATCATGAGTGGAATCGCGGAGACTATCCGCAAGCTACAACAAATTATTATAGTACACTGACAAACAAAATTGCGGCAGGTAGTACGAAAACGCCTGCATATCAGCAAATATTAAAAGATACAAAGTTAAACTATTTAGGAAATGAATATATCGTAAACAACTATACTGAATTAAAAAATAAAATGCAGCAGCGTTATAGTGCGAAACCAGAGAAAATTGAAGTGCTGTACAAGCAATCAATGAATGGTGCACTGCAAGATGTGAAAAAGGCAATTGGCGAAATCGATTATCCGCAAGGGGCAAATCGAGTTTCTTATAAAGCGGAGCCTTACAATTCGAAAGAAGGGTATTCTTTAGTGACAATTACGTTTACGTATTAAGAATGAGAAAAAGCATCTGTTTCAGATGCTTTTTTTTATTATATTGATTCGACAAAATATGACAGGTGAAAGCGGATTGGTCTGTTATGATAATTTTTGAAATTTTACATTTTGGAGGATTAATCATGAATAAAAAGAAGATTTTCGCTGCGTTAATAGGAATTGTAGCCTTATTTATAATTATTAATGTAGTTGTTACGAAAGAGAAAACGACATCAACCAGTGAAAAAATGTACTCTGAGAAAGAATATAATAAATTAGTAGATGAACATTTTGAAGAGACGCAAAAGTTGAAAAGTGATATGAGTGTGTTAGAAACTGAAAAAAAATCTCTTGATGAGCAAGTGAAGAAGTTAAAAGATGAGTTAGCGAAAAAAGAGCAACAAGTAGCGCAGCAGCCGGTTCAACAAGAACAACCAAAGCAAGAACCACAACAACCAGCACCAGCGCAACAGCCGGAAAAGAAAGAAGAGCCAAAACCGGAACAACCTACTGGAGCATTCGAAAACCCTATGAAAAGCATAAACAAAACAGATGCAATGAACAAAGTGAAAGAAAAAGCGAAGCAAGACTTCCAAGATGACTATATGACACAAAACTTTGTTGCGGAGGAACAATCAAAAGCATTTGATTTCTTAAACGGAGTAGAGATTAAATCACAAGAAGAATTGAACGTGATGAAGAAGGCATTGGGAGATTTTCCTAACGACTTTATGACCGCGAAGTTTGTTTATGAAGAGCAAATGAAGGCGAAGAATAAGCAAGGGTAAAACAAAAACGCTATCTTTTAAAAAGGTAGCGTTTTTGTTTTGGGTTATAAAGTTATTCCTACATTTGACATGTACAGTCTGACTGTATAAAATGAAACTATTCAGTTGAACTATATAGTTTAGCTATATACTTATCGTTACATTGGAGGTCTTTATGAATAGAGATAAAAATTTACCATTAACGGAAACAACGTATTACGTTCTTTTAGCTTTATTAGAACCAGCCCATGGTTATTTAATTATGCAAAAGGTAGAGGAACTGAGTAATCATCAAGTGAAAATCGCAGCGGGTACACTGTATGGCGCGGTTGAAAATTTATTAAAACAAGGATTAATAGAATCAGTAAAAAGTGAAGATAAACGAAGAAAAGTGTATGTCATTACGGAACGAGGGAAAGAAGTATTACACTTAGACTTTATGAGAATGCAGCATATTATTGCGGTTACAAAAAGTTTATTACACGTATAGTTAGGGGGAAATGATGATGTGGAGATTGAAATTCTTTTTAGATTTTGAGAAAGAGGAAAAATGGTTAGAAGAGATGGCTTGGAAAGGTTATCAACTAGAAAGTAATACATTTGGTTATACATTTAGATATACAGAACCGGAAGATGCGACGATTAAAATAGACCATAGAGTATTTAGTAGAAAAAGTGATTTTATTAATTACTGCACATTATTTGAAGATAGTGGCTGGGAGCATATAGCTGGTAATCGGTGGTCAGGTACGCAATATTTTAAAAAGGTAGATGAAGAAAGTGAAGATGACATTTTTTCAGATCCAATGTCACGGGCAGGGAAGTATAAGCGTCTATCTAAAACATTTTTAGAATTAGCAATCTGTTATTTGCCGATATTATTTTTATTTATGTATAGTAATACAATGAATTTAGGAGCCTTTGTAAATCCGAAAGAACTATACTTGACGCCAGGATTATGGGATAAGCAAGGTGTATCATTTCTATGGTCATTCTTATTTGAAACGCCATTTGCATTAATGAGAGGACTTTTTTTGACATTTATCCCCGTTGCGACATGTATGTTTTTCGTTTGCTCGTATAAAGCGAATCGATTGTATGAAGAGAGAAGATGATAGGAGAAATCCCCTTAAAGTAGATGCTTTGAGGGTTTTTTAATGTATAAATAGGGAATTTGGTAATCATTAGCATTAATTCCTTTTTGTTTATGTTTAAATATGATATCATTTTGATAATATTCCTTAGGAGGATGATTATCATTAATATACTTTTAGGTATTATTGGAGCAATTGTTTTACTTGCCTTTGTTATCCATCCAGGAGTCCCAGACAAACGTGTCCCTCTACAAAATAAACTTGCAGTAATCCTTCCATTGATTGTTATAGCCGGTTTAATTTCTTTATATATATAATTAAAACAAGAATAACATTAAGATAGGTAGAGAAGTATATATCTGCTTTTCTACCTATGCGTAGTTTAATAAAAATGCTCATCAACATTTTCACTACTATTGTTCTTTTGTTAATTGCTGCATGGACTACAAAATGAACTAATACAGAGGGCCAGCATAAATAAATTATTGTATTTCTCAATAAATAAAACAACTTAACGTGGTAAAATAATAGTTGGACGGGAGTCCAATACATATTATTAAAATTAAGATGGTTCAAGTCGGAGGAAGGCACCTTAGGGTGTCTATTCTTTTTTATAAAAAGAAAATTGTACGTTTAGACGCATTTTAAATACAAAATAACCGATTCCTTATATGTTAAGAAACCGGTTATGTATTTCCCTACTTTTTTTAGGGGCTTTTTCTTGTAATGGTCTTAAATGATTGATTTAAGGTTATAAACTTAAATCATGAATAAAAGATAGAGTAAAAACTATATAAGAAATAAATGTCACGAAAACAAGAAAACATATAAACTGAGAATTAGATACATATTGTTCTATTCTTTTTTTCATGTTAATTTGTATTCTTTTGCAAATGTGAAGTATCAATTGGGATCTGAGCTTTCCAAGATCCAATTACTTTTCCAATTCTAGTTATATTTACGTCTAAAGTGAGGGGCTGTTTAAAAACGTCTTTTTCTTCAGTCGTTATAACAAATGTAGAAACACCTTCAGGTCTATCATTATCACGAATGCCTATTTCATCTAATTTTTTACCTGCTGCTATAAGTTCAAAAGGAAGACGATCATCTGAATCCTGGATAAATGATAGTCTCCCATCATCTTTAATCTCAGGGTTTTCCTCTTGTTGCCCATTAATTTTACCATCACTTTGGAGATCTAATCCTGATGTATCAAATTCAAATGGTACTAAACTTCCGTCAGCTTTTTCCATTCTATAATGAACTGATATACGTGAATCTGCGATAAATAATTCTTTGAGATGTACAGTAATACCTTGATCTGTAATTTTTTCATCAATAGGAATATATTTCCCGTTCTTCATCATATCTTGTACGACACCATTTTCATCTCTTATTCCTTCATTTACAACTTTATCATTTGTAATTGCATCAGAAAAATATGAAGCAACATTTGTAGCCGCTACTTGTACTTGTGGAATCATTGCTGTTGTGAAAAGTGCTGCTGCAGCTACTGCTGTATACATGAAACGTTTTGATTTTTTACTCATGTTTGTAAACATCCCCTTCTTTTGTTGCTTTTTGTGATTTATATTAGAAACATTGTCTAACTTGGAACGACTTTCAAATGTTTTCCATGCTTGTTCTATATCAATTTTGATTTCTTGTGGTGAATTTGCAGATTCTTCATCTAGCATTACGTTTTCCCATTGATTTAATTTACTAATTTCTATTAATAAATCTTGGCATGCTTCACATGTATCTAGGTGCTTTGTGAATTCCTTTCTTATATCATGAGAAAGTTCTCCATCAATATATGTTTGAATAAACCCGATATCATAACATTTCATTTGTTATGCCTCCTCCATTTGTTTATAAATCTTGCGAAATTTCATTTTGGCTCGGACTAATAATGTTCCAATAGAAGATATTTCAATTTGAAGTACTTCTGCAATTTCTTTATATTGAAAACCAGAGAATTTCATTAGTAAAAGGGTTCGTTCTCGATCATTCATTTTATTTAGTATCGTTTGGACCTTTGTAATTTCTTCTTTTCTTATCCAATCATCGTCTAATGATGAAACATTTTGTACTTCATGGTATTGGATTTCTTTATCAATCTTCGCTTGTTGCCTTTTTTCAGATCGAAATTGGTTATAGGCTACATAAGTAGAAGATTTAATCAACCATCCAGGTATGTTTTCAATTCCTTTCCAATCGCTACGATATAATTGTAAAAATACTTCTTGGGCTAACTCTTCAGCGATAGATTGATCTTTAACAATCCAGATGATTTGTTTCACAGCGTAAGCATAGTACTGCTTAAATAAATCTTCAAAGGTCATATCAGAAGCATGACTTTCTTCATTTTCTACGGTTAACATGTTCGTTTAAACCTCACTTTCAATTTGATACCTGTATTATAGAGAAACCAGAAAAACAGATTTTGTGACAGTTTTTCTGGATATTTTTTTATATTTTTTATTATGTACTAAAAAAGCATTCATCTGATTAAAAGATAAATGAAAACATAAAAACTATAACTCTTGCAGTAGTTGTCTATTAATGTACAAGAAAACAGTTAGTTTGTTGCCAAATTGCATTTAAACGTACGATTTTCTTTTTTCTAAATAAGAGTCTTGTCTTAAAGAAGATAAAAATTCAATGGATGATTACCATGAATATATAGATAAAGTTCATCCATATATTTGTAGAAAGGAGGAATTCAAATGAAGAGAGATGATAATAAGATTGGTCACTTTACATCTGAAAAAGGAAAGGAAGACTTTCAAATTGCTTACGATGAATCAATGGCACTTCTTCCAAAACCTAACGATATGAAAGATATAAAAACGAAATATGGCACAATTCGTGCTTATTATTTTACTAAAGAGGAAAACAAACATAAGGAACCAATACTCTTACTCCCTGGACGTGGTGCATCTACTCCAATGTGGGTACCAAATTTAGGAGGTCTAAGAGAAAAAAGGCCTGTTTACACGATAGATTTACTAGGTGAACCTGGGATGAGTGTGCAAACGAAGGTGATTGAAAACCAAAAACAACAAGCAGAATGGTTAAATGAAGTAATTGAAGGATTAGGTTTAGAAAGAGTGCATATCGTGGGTGTCTCCATTGGAGGTTGGACAACAATGAACTTGGCCAGATATAATCCTGATCATATTGCTACGGCTAGTTTATTAGATCCAGTCTTTGTATTTGCGCAAATATCCATAAAAATGATTCTGGCATCTATTCCAGCTTCCGTTCCTATTGTACCTAAGTTTTTAAGAGAAAAGATGTTAAGCTATGTTTCTGGAGGAGCGGAAACAAATGACGATGAGCCTATCGCTAAGTTAATCGAGTCGGGTATGCGTAACTATAAACTGAAAACGCCAGCGCCTGATCTATTTAGTAAAGAGGACTTAAAAAGTATTGATATTCCAGTGCTTGCACTTATGGCTGAAAAAAGTACAATGCACAATTCGGTAAAAGCAGTTGAAATTGGAAAAAAATACGTTAAAGATATTGATATAGTTAATTGGAAAAATGCATCTCATGCAATCAATGGTGAGTTCTCTAACGAAGTTAATGCTAGAATCCTTGATTTTGTAGAAAAACATTCTAATGATAACTAAGTTGAAAGTGGAAAATATGTTGTCATAACAACTTATAGCTATTTAGAAGATTTAGCTCATTTTTTATTTTGGTATATTTTAATTCTGCTATTTTCATGAATATGTATAATTACATAAAATTTCAGTGAAAAAGAGAGTATACTTTCGTATTGTGTAATAAAGATAAAGCCCGCCTACGGAAATAGGCGGGCTTTTTTTACTTATAAAGAAAAGACAATCTGTAAGATGTCTTCCTTCGATTTAAAACATTTTACTAGGTTAAGTTTTTGTGATAATAAATTCTTTTAACTGGAATGAACAGGAGTAGTACATCACTTTATTCTTAAGCATCATTCTCAACAAAAGTGAAGATTTTCATTATCTTTTTAACTACAAAGGGTAATAATTTAGAAGCTAAAAATGCAAGTACGAAAGCAATTCCCCATGTTTTCATCCATAATTTGAGAAATAAAGCTGTATATCCAACATTCATTGAAACCATGACGAAAGAGATAATACTAGATATACCTAAAATCATAAAGATATTAAAAATTATTGGTTCGAATTTTTTATTGATTTTCAAAATTAACACCTATTTTCTATATATGCTTTGCTGCCCGATTTCACCAACATCTAATCTTACAGTTTGAAATCTAGGTTGTCCAGTTTGTTTTACTTTACTGCAATAGCAATATTATCTGGAATAGGGTTTCACCATATTGCTATTAAACTAAAATTTTAAGATTGCACCTAAACGAAATTTATAGTATCGAAGTTCATTTTGGAGGGGGGAATGTAATACTACATCTTTAAAGTATTAGTTACACTTGAACTGCACATTGCGTATTTTTTATGAAGAAAAGACACTCATATAAAAGTGTCTTTTCCGATAGTTTTTTAGCAGAAGCAAGCAGCTCCAACGATGATTAATAAAATGAACAATACAATTAATAAAGCAAATCCTCCAGCGAAGCCACAGCCCCCACAACTACCACCAAAGCCCATAACAGTTCCTCCTTTTAATAGGAAGGGAAAACCAAGGGGTCACTCATGTGTTTTAACGGATTCCATTTACTTTATGCTTTTATGAATGAATGGAGCAGGTCCTTTTCAAAATAGATTTATGCCGCTATTTGCCGGGGAGTAAGACCTCGATTGGTGAGGGCTGATTTAAAGTTTCACTTTATTCTTTAAGAGCGAATAAATAAAAAACAAAATATCTAAAAATATAGATGGAAATCCGCTTTTATACCTTTCAATAAAAGAATACTAGCATTATATATTATAAGGAATACTTGTCCTTAATTGTAAATGAAAGGGGGGAATTGGTATGAGTTATGGCTATGGTCACCCTCCAAAAAAATGCTGTGAACATCATAATGAAACTTTATCAACGGGTATATTACGTAGACATTCCGCTACGTTATTTCTTACTGTGGATGCTATGAATGTTGATCCTGACGATACTCGTAGAGTAACTGTTGAAATGTTTGATTGGTCATCTGGTTCTCCGGTATTGTTACCATTAATAGACCCTTCAACGCAAACATTGCCACCTAATCGATATGTTACTTTCCGTTCAGCAGCTCTTCCTCCAAGACTTTTTGCTTATGAAGTAAGAATCATTCGTCCGAAAGATAGAGATGTTGTTACGAATGTTTTTGGTCTTAGTGCAATCGTATTTAACCCACAAGAAGGAAATAATGTTTTACAACATGATTTAGCAAAATTAGACCTTAAATAGCTTTTATAAAAGTCTATTTATTGGGCATGAGTAAAAAAAGAGTAGGATGTAATCCTACTCTTTTTTTACGTTAACTAGAATTTTAAAAGAAATCCTTCATCATTTTAGCATCTTTAATATTCACGATCATACTTTCTACCTTATCTTTCTTCTCATCTTTAGCAATTGTAATTTGTTCCTTATTATCAATCCAAACAAAAAATTCTTCTTTTGAGTCATCTTTATATGTAACGGTCATAGTAGAATGCGCAGATTGTTTCTTTTTTTGATCTAAAGTGATAGTTTTAGGTGTTCCATTTTGAACTGCCGAAACGATAGATTTTATCATTTCTTCATTGTCTGTTTGAGATTTGGAAGTAGTATTATTTGTTGTTTTGAGTATTTCAATGTCTGTAATATTAGCGGAATTTAATTGAAATGTATTTTGTGTATGTTCTTGCTTAGCCTGCGAAGTTTTATCTGTAGCCGAGGTGTTTGTACAGCCTATTAAAGTAAAAGATAGAGCGGCTAGAGCGCATATAGATATGATTTTTTTCATAGTATCCCTCCTCAAGTTTAATTATAACAATATTCTGTTAATTCAGGTAGTTATTGTAAGGAGAAGATGTTTTAAAGTGGTAAATGATGTTGTTCATTTTCTATTAAAATCAAAATTCACATAACTTTTTTCATATTTTATGTTTAACATTTTGAAAATGGGTGTACTACATATAATATAACAAATAATTCATTTTAAAGGAGGAAGTTAAAGATGGAAACGAAGTATAGTAAACCTTTTGTATATGAATTTATTACGGAGAAAGAGGTCATGAATGCGGCAAATGATCTAGTGAAGAAAGGAATAGAACAAAAAGATATTTATGTGTTAACACATGAGAAAGAGAGGACAGATAGAATTGCAGATAATGCAGACGTGAATACAATTGGGATAAAAGAGGAAGGACTTGGGACAAGCATTATTAACGTCTTTCAAAAAACAGGAGATCAGTTAAGAAATAAAATGCAAGAGTTAGGGCTTAATGAGGAAGAAGCGAACTTTTATGAAGAAAAGCTGGATGAAGGAAAAATCTTGTTATTCGTTAAGGATTTAGAAAGAGCTGGTGAATGGTTACAAGAAAGAAGATGCACGTATTCTATTTAATTTGTATCCTTTAAATCTATAAATCTATTATGAAAAGGAGATGGGAAATATGAGTGAGAGCGGGCTAAAAGAACAAATTACAGGTAAAGTTGAAAAGAAAAAAGGACAAGTAAAAGAAGGGATTGGTGAAATTACTGAAGATAGAGAGTTGAAAAATGAAGGAAAGTGGGAGAAGACGAAGGGAACTATAAAAGAAAAAGTCGGAAAAGTGAAACAAAAGATAAGTGATGGGTTGGATAATAAAGAATAATACATGTTTATCAAGCTTTGGTTACATACCAAAGCTTGATAAATCAAATATAAAAACAATATAGGAGGTTTAATTGTGGGACTTATTATTACGTGTATTGTAGGTGGACTTATTGGTGCGTTAGCCGGAATGATTACGGGAAAAGACTTTCCTTTAGGTATAGTTGGTAATGTGATTGCTGGTTTAATTGGATCTTGGGTAGGTAGTGCATTATTTGGTCATTGGGGTCCTGAATGGGGAGGCATTTTTGTTCTTCCAGCGTTATTAGGTGCAATCGTCTTTATTTTAATCGTTACATTCTTCTCTAGAATGCTGCGGAAAGCGTAAGTATGATAATGAATAGTAATCTTAAGTTTATTATATATAACTATAAAGTGAATGAACTGATAAATATACATAAAAAAGCATCCAATTAAATTAATTTGGATGCTGTTTTTATGTAATCTGCATAGGAATGAGCGGGGGATGAAGGCCCCCCGCTCATTGAAATTACACTTTCTATTATGTATTAAACCATCGTTACTTTTTCACAATTATTTATTCTTACGACCTGCCTCGGTTCTATATGAGATAAGTCCTCGCTATTACCTATATCAACTACAATTGTATTTGTTAGTATGTTAATAATGGAACCAACTAACGTTGTAGCATGATCGTGTCGATAAGAAAATTGAACAAAATCTCCCTTTTTAAAGTTGTGCTCTTCCATAGATAGATCCCCCTAAAAATAATGTTTATACATTATACATACACAAATTTATAAGGTTTAAACATTCGGTAGTATTTTTTAAGTGTTAAGCCGAGAAAGGTGTAGAAAATTTATTTATAATGAAAATAAAAAAATATGTTTAAAACTAATTTTTATGGATAATTAAATAGTAAAAGTTCGAGATAAGGGGGCGGAAATGATGAATTTGGAAATAAATATTTTGCAAAATGATGTAGGTTATACGGTACAACTTAATGGTGAAATTGATGCGTATACGGCATCAGATTTAAAAAATAAGATTATGCCTATTGCAAGCGAGAAAGAGGTTTATATCGTAGTAGATTTTAACAAGGTAGATTATATGGATAGTACTGGTTTAGGTGTTTTTATAGCGCTATTAAAAGCAGTTAAGAAAAATGATGGCAAGCTAGAGTTTATCGGTGTATCTAAAAGATTAAAAAGATTATTTGATATTACAGGGTTAACAGAAATATTAAACTTGAATTCCGATTTTGAAAAAGTAGAAAGAAGGTGACTAGGGATGATGGAGAAATTTGAAAAGATAGAAATGAAAATTCCTGCAAAGGCAGAATATGTGGCTATTATTCGTTTAACAATGGCTGGTGTTGCGAATCGAATGGGCTTTGCTTATGACGATATAGAAGATATGAAAATTGCTATTAGTGAAGCATGTACAAACATTGTACAACATGCATACAAAGAAGACGTCGGAGAAATTACAATTGTCTTTGGCTTATATGAAGATCGATTAGAAATTATGGTTGCGGATAATGGGGTTAGCTTTGATTTTAGCAGCTTAAAAAGGAAAGTTGGTCCGTATGATATTAGTAAACCAGTAGAACATTTGCCGGAAAATGGTTTAGGTTTATATTTAATCAATACGTTAATGGATGATATACAGATTATGCATGATGAGGGCATGACAGTTTTAATGACAAAATATATACAAAGAGAGCAGGTGGAGAATGATGGAAATCCAATCTCAACCTACAACTCTTACTAAAGAAGACGTTATTAAGCTAATTGCAGAATTCCAACAAAACCAATGTAATGAAGCGCAGGAAAGGTTAGTTGATCATTATAAAAATCTTGTATATTCCATTGCATATCGCTATTCAAAAGGCGGGCCGATGCATGAGGATATTATACAAGTAGGGATGTTAGGGCTCTTAGGCGCAATAAGAAGGTATGATTATTCGATAGGGAATGCTTTTGAGCCGTTTGCAATACCTACAATAGTAGGTGAAATAAAGAAGTATTTACGTGATAAAACTTGGGGCATTCACGTTCCAAGGCGAATTAAAGATTTAGGCGGGAAAATTAAACTTGCGATAGAGGAGTTAACAGATCACCTGCAACGTTCACCGAAGATAATAGAAATTGCAAATCATTTAGGACTATCGGAAGAGGAAGTTCTAGAGATTATGGATGCTAAAAATAATTATCGAGTATCTTCCTTAGATGATGTAGTTGAAAATTCATCTGATGGAAGTTCGGTAGCGAGAATTGAATCTGTAGGTGAAGTAGAGCAAGGATATGAACAGACAGAAAGACGTCTCGTTTTAGAGGATATTTTTAACGTATTAAATGATACGGAAAAGAGCGTTATTCATTATATATTTGGAGAAAATTTAAATCAAAAAGATACAGGGGAACGGTTAGGTATTTCACAAATGCACGTTTCTCGTATTAAAAGACAAGCGATAAGTAAATTGAAGCAAGCAGCATTTTTAGATACATAAAAATTTAAAATAATGATGTTTAAAACATGAGAAAAGGGGTACTTATTAAGTATAGGAGGAGATATGAAAATGTCACACGATGTGAAAGAACTAATCAAAGGATTGAATGAAGATTTAGCAGGAGAATACTCAGCAATTATTATGTATAACCATAATGCAGCTACAGTTTCTGGTATATATAGACAAGTGTTAAAACCTTTCTTTGAATCTGAAATTAGTGATGAACAAGGACATGCCCTATATTTAGCGGAGAAAATTAAGACGTTAGGTGGTACACCTACTACAATCCCTTTACCAGTGAAACAAGTAGAAGATGTTAGAGAAATGTTAGAATCCGCTAGACAATCAGAATATGAGACAATTAAGCGTTATGAAACGAGAAAAGAACAGGCAGCGAAATTAAATATGACAGAGTTAGTTGTAAAGTTAGAAGATATGATTGCAGATGAAACAAATCATATGGAAGAATTAGATCGTCTTTTAACTGATAAAGCAATGGTTTTAAATTAAAAGTAGAAATTTATAGAGTGAAAGAACAAATTCCTATTTCTAGGGGTTTGTTCTTTTGTTGTATAAATATGTTTGAGTAAGAAATTTTCATTTTGTAACTGAGTATGTAATACTAGAAAAATAGAAAATGATAATAGATTTACATTTTAAATAAGAAAAGGGGAAATAACTTGTGTCCATTTTAATTGTCGATGATAATCCGGTTAACATATTTGTAATTGAGAAGATTTTAAAACAAGCCGGATATCATGATCTTGTATCGCTCAATTCTGCACAAGAGCTCTTTGAATACATACAGTTTGGAAAAGATTCTTCCAGGCATAATGAAATTGATTTAATACTATTAGATATTATGATGCCTGAAATTGATGGACTTGAAGTTTGTAGGCGATTACAAAAAGAGGAGAAGTTTAAAGATATCCCTATTATTTTTGTTACAGCTTTAGAGGATGCAAATAAATTGGCCGAAGCTCTTGATATGGGGGCAATGGATTATATTACGAAACCTATAAATAAAGTTGAATTATTAGCACGTATGCGTGTAGCGTTACGCTTGAAATCAGAATTAAATTGGCATAAAGAACAAGAAGAAAATCTCCGGAATGAACTAGATTTAGCTACGCAAGTACAAAGAAACTTATTAAGTAGCCCATTAAGAGAAGATCATATAAAAATTGAAGCAAGTTACTTGCCTTCATTTAAACTAGCTGGAGATATGTATTATTGGTATAAAATCGATGAAAATCGCTACGGTATTATATTATTAGATGTGATGGGACATGGTGTATCTGCTTCATTAGTTTGTATGTTTATTTCGTCTGTATTACGTGAAACAATTAAATGTTTAATTGATCCAGAACTCGTTATTAAAGAATTAAATAAATATATGACCCTTTTACATAATGAAAATGATAATATTCCTTATTATTTTACGGCGATATACTTAGTTGTTAATACAGAAGATAGAACAGTTGAATATGTAAATGCAGGGCATCCTTCTGGATATGTTTTAGTTGATGAAACAAATGTAGTTGAACTAGATCGCGGGAGTTGTGCCGTAGGATTTTTTGATGAAATAAAAGTTAAAAAGACAGTTATACCTTTTGAGAAGAACGCTCAAATATTATTGTTTACAGATGGTGTTCTTGAAGCAATTGCAAATGATGAATTTGAGTCTGAAGAGAAATTACGTACTTTTACAGAAAGAAAATGGGGAGATTTAGAAGGCGAGATAGAAGGGTTTTACAAGGAAGAACAAAAGAAAGCGCAATCAGATGATATGTGTCTAATTATGATACAAACGAATGCGAAATAAAAAGCGTATGAAATCCAAACAGAGGATTTCATACGCTTTTTATCCCGCATTAACGGGCAGTAAGACTCCCACCAAAAAATTTAGTCTGAAGCAAAGAAGGTAGGTGGGAGATCAACTGCCCGTAAACGCCCGATTGGTGAGGGCTGATAATCAGTGGGGGATACCCCCCACTGATTAAAGTTTCACTTTATTGTATTTTTTGATAAATTTGTTCACTAGGATTAAATTGGGTATAATGCGGCATTATATTTGAAAAACGAAGAGTTTCTTTATTTCCTAAACATAGAAATCCATTGTGACTTAAGCTTTCATAAAATAGTTGCTGCACTTGATTTTGAAGTTTACTTGTAAAGTAAATTAAAACGTTACGACAAAGTATAATATGAAACTCGTTAAAAGATTGATCGGTTACTAAATTATGCTGTGCAAAAATAATGTTTTGTAACAGTGATGGATTAAAATAAGCGAAACGATTATCTGTTGAATAATAGTTAGAAAATGCTTGTGTACCGCCAGCTTGTAAATAGTTTTTCGTATAAGTTTGCATTTTATTTAACGGGAGGATAGCTTGTTTTGCTTTTTCTAACACATTTGTATTCATATCTGTTGCGTAAATAACCGACTTTTCACTTAATCCTTCTTCGTGAAGTAAGATGGACATCGATAATACTTCTTCACCAGTTGCGCATCCAGCATGCCAAATTCTAATTTCAGGTTGCTTTTTCAATTCAGGAATAACATGCTCTCTTAGCGCTTTAAAAAAGGCAGGGTTACGGAACATCTCAGTTACATTAATCGAGAAATCATTTAATAACTGTTCTAAAACCCCTTCCTCGTGAATTACTTTTTCAATTAATTTTGAAATGGTTGGGATATTAGAGAACTGCATTCGATTACAAATCCTTCTATAAATAGATGTGCGAGCATATTGGCGAAAATCAAATCCTGATAGTTTAAATACCGCTTCCAATAGTAATTCAATTTCTAAGTTCGTGCGCTCATCCGTATCTACTGATGGATCAAAATTATAATACTTATTTTCCACTCCAACTAAACCTCACTTATTTTATTAACCATACACTCATTACCGAATAGAGTTGATGTAGGTTTAATGGTTTACTTATATAATCTGAAGCGCCAGCAGATAAACATTTTTCCTTATCATTTGGCATTGCTTTAGCAGTTAATGCGATAATAGGTATTTCATGTAACCCTAAGTTCATTCGGATATTTTCCATCGTTTCATAACCGTCCATATTAGGCATCATAATATCCATTAAAATAAGGTCAATATTTGTATTGCTTTTTAGTATTTCTAAACACTCTATGCCGTTTTGGGCAGTAATAATGTTGGCGTTTTGTTTTTTTAATGCATTTTGTAACGCAAATATATTTCGATGATCATCATCGACAATTAAAATTGTTTTCTCTTGGAAGACGTTATTTGTTTCGGTAGTAACGATAGTTTCTTCAACAACTTCAGCAGGAATAACATCTTCTATCGTTGCTGCGACTTCTAAATTGGAGAACTGTATATCATGTAATCCATTTGGAAGGTTAGGAATATATACCGTGAAAGTACTACCTTCTCCTACATTACTCTCTAACGTAATCCAACCACCTAACAATCTAGCAAACTCTTTACAAATAGATAAACCTAATCCTGTACCACCATACTTTCGAATCGTTGCTCCATCTGCCTGTTGAAAGGCTTCGAAAATAAGTTGATGCTGTTCTTTAGCGATACCAATACCAGTATCTTTTACTGAAATTGTAATCCAATCTTTACTTATAGACTGCATATCATGACTTAAATTGGTTGTTTCTATTGAATCGAAATGTAAAGAAACGGATCCTTTTTCCGTGAATTTAAATGCATTGGATAATAAGTTTTTAATAATTTGCTCAATCCTTTTTGCATCTGTATAAAACAGATCAGGAATCATATCACTGTCTTCAATAGTAAATTCGACATTTTTTTGTGCAGCTATATGTAAAAAATTTTGATGCATATTGGCTGCCATGTCACTTATGTTCGTTGCTTCAAAAATGATGTCTAGTTTGCCTGCTTCTACTTTAGATAAATCTAGTATGTCATTAATTAAAGTAAGTAAGTCTTTCCCTGATGAATGAATGACAGTTGCTAGTTGAATTTCATCATCCGATAAATGATTATCATGATTTTCTCTTAACATTTCAGATAATAGTAAAATACTATTTAACGGTGTGCGTAATTCATGTGACATATTTGCTAGGAACTCAGATTTGTATTTTGAGCTGCGTAACAACTCGCTTGCTTTTTCTTCTAATTCTGATTTGGTAATTTGTAAGTCAGCTGTCTTTTGTTCAGCTTCTTCAGTTCTAGACTCTAATTGTTCATTCGTTGTTCGTAATTCTTCAGCTTGCATTTGTAGTTCTTCAGCTTGCGTTTGTAATTCTTCTGATTGAACTTGTAACTCTTCTGTCATTGCTTGTGATTCATGTAAAAGAGTTTGAATTCGCATACGTCCTATAATGCTATGGATTGTTAAACCTAGATTATCAATAGTTTGTTGAATTAAATCTTGATGTAAGTCTGAAATCTCAGTTACACTTACTAACTCTATTACTGCGATCACTTCATCCTCAAATAAGATAGGGATGACTAGTAGATTTTTAGGACGTATTTCTAATACTCCGCTAGTGACATAACGAAACTCTTCGGGTATGTCTCTGAGAATAAAACTTTTCTTTTCTAAGGCAGACTGTCCAATGAAACCTTCACCCATTTTAATGGATTGTTTTCCAATATCAGCACCTTGATCGGCGAAAGAAGCTTTTTTCACATAGTAGACAGTTTCTTCATATTCTTCACGTAGATAAAATGCACCGCAAGAAGTTTGCGTTTTTTGTATAATTCCACTAAGAATTTTTTTACCTAACATCTCAATAGAAGATACACCTTGATACATTAAAATTAATTCTGCGAGCTCAGTTTGTAACCACTCTCTTTTCGATATTTCGTCTAGTAGGTGGTTCGTTGTATGAGCAAGATCTTTTATTTCATCATGTGTATTTACATGAATTCTTTCCGTAATTTTTTCTTTAGAAGAAATGGATTTAATAGCTTGAATTACATTTTTAATCGTTTTTGTAATGGAATTCGAAATATAGAGTGAAACGATAATGGAAATAAAAGAAAGTAAGAACAATAAACTGTATAACCAAATCTCTAATTTATTATTTTCAATATCTAATTGTGCAGCTCTTTTTTTCGTTAGTTGCTCCTCAGTGCTCCGGAAGTTAGTTAGCTGCGACTGTAATGACTGAATTTGAGTCGTGTCAATTGTTTGTACATTATTACTATTATTATTTGTAATGAGTGGGTGAATTTCTTTATTAATCCAACTATTAATGTTTTCGTTAATCTGTTTTAATTTTTCTTGCTGAGAGGGGTTATCTTCTAATAAAGAAAAAAGATCTTGATAATGTTTTTCGTAATCCTTTTCCGCAGAGTTAAGGGATTGCACGTAATTAGGGTTATTAGAAATGATAAACCCTTTCGCTTTATTTTCAATTGTTAGTAACTCTTTCTCCACTTGATTCGTTAAATTGAGAACTTTAAAATCGTGATCAATAATAAAATTACGAGATTTTTGTAAGTTGGAAATCTCATTGTTTAACATAATGAAAGAAACAAGTAAGAACAAAATGATAACTAAATAACCAGCCATAATTTTGTAACGAATACTAAATTTTGCTTTCGAGTTCATTAAAAATTCCTACCTTCAAGGTTATTAAAACTTTTCTATTTTAAAGAATGAAAAACGTAATATATATTATATCAGTTTTCATAAGGCCAAACTAGAAATCCCCCTATTATATTAGGGGGTTCTTTTTTAATAGAGGAAATCATTTTGAAATATAAAAACATATATGAAAGGTAGTAAACGAGGGAATAGAGGGTAACAAACATTCTAAGAAGGGAAGAGTGTTCTTAAAGCTCTTTTTGCATCTATTCCTTCAAAAATAAATAATATAAGATCTTTCTTTTTTACAGTAAGGAAAAAGGATACTAGAGTGCTTAAATTTTTGATTGATGTCATTGTTCCATGTTTACTTATAAACAAATTAGCTTGAAATGTTGTCATTAAAGCATAAAAATGATGAATCTGAGTTATTGTAGGTGTTTCATTATAAGAAATAGTAGTAGAGTGAATGGCGTTCATCGTAATATTCCTTTCCATATAGTAAGCATAACAATATAAACATACCCGTTTTAAAAAATGTTAAACATATAAATAAGAAAAAATATAAGTATAGTTTTTTACGTTTAGAAAAGGTTAGGAAGGGTATACATATACTACAAAGAGATTGATTGAAGATGAATTGTAAGATGTCTATGTTTAGTAGATTAGTCTATCAAAATATACTTTCACTTTAAATAAAAAGGAGCCTGGTATACATGAATGAAATGATGATTGATATTACATTTGATTTAATTTACTTGTTAAGTAGTTCACTTGTAGTGCTTTTACTATTCGCTTTCTTCGTAAATGGTTATGTTAATAAGAAGATTAGTGTATACAGAAATGAAGAAAAATAAAGATATATTACATAAAACTTTAGGAGGTTAATAGTTATGAATTTAGATAGAAAAATAGTAGGTGTTTTTAGAACAATTGATGATGCGGCACTCGTTATTAATGAATTAAATGATAAAGGATACTCAGCAGATAACATTTCAGCTATTGCGAAAGATCAAAAGGAAATTGAACACCTTGAAGAAAAATCGGGTGAAAAAGTAAATCATGAAACTGCACATAAAGCGGATATCTTTTCAACGACAGGGCTTGTAGCAGGAGGTGTAGCAGGCGGACTCGGTGGTTTATTAACAGGTCTTGGTATACTTGCCGTTTCTGGAATGGGTCCAATCGTAGCAGCAGGACCAATCGCAGCAGCTATTGGAGGAGCCGGTATTGGCGGAGGAGCTGGAAGTTTAATAGGAGCATTTATAGGGTTAGGAATTCCAGAAGAACATGCTAAAAAGTATGAAGAATATATTTACGATGGCAATATATTAATTTTAGTAGATGCAAAATTAGATGATAAGTTAGAAATCTATAAAATATTTGATAAGCATCATGCTTATAACTCTGATTTCTTTAAATAAAATGATGAAAAGTGTAAACAAAGTGAATATCGTTTTTTGATCTTACAACTTTGGCGCGGCCGAGGAGTCGTATGACTATAAGAGAGGAAGGGCTTATAGTAAAAGATCAAGTTCTATCATGTTATTTAAAAGGGAAGAGGTGCCTTTTCGTGATTGTAAAAATATTAAAGGATAGCAGTAATAGTTTCCTTTGTACAGTTCAAAATAAAAATGGAGACCAGTATGTGAAAAAATGGTTTAGTAAATATGAAAATAACAAAGAATTAGGGCGACCAACTTTTAAAGAAGTAGAAAAGGATTGGAAAGAAAATAGAGAATCGTTTATGTATCCCGATATTAAAGCGCTTTATTAAAATTAAACATAATGCGCGCTTTATTATTACAAAACTGTCACATTCCTGTAAGGTAATTCAATGGATTAGATACTTTTTCCATGTCATAATAAAGTCATAAGAAAGCTTATCAAAAATACAACTTATTAGGAGAGTGTCAGTCATGATTGTAACAACAACTTCTGGAATTCAAGGTAAAGAGATTATTGAGTATATCGATATTGTAAATGGTGAAGCTATTATGGGTGCAAACATTGTCCGTGATTTATTCGCTTCAGTTCGTGATGTTGTCGGTGGCCGTGCTGGTGCTTATGAAAGTAAGCTAAAAGACGCTCGTGATATTGCGATGGACGAAATGAAAGAACTTGCAAAACAAAAAGGTGCGAACGCTATCGTTGGTATTGACGTAGATTACGAGGTTGTACGTGATGGAATGTTAATGGTTGCTGTAAGTGGTACAGCTGTACGTATATAAGTAAATAAAAAACAGGCTCACCCCTTGAAGTTCATGCTTTGAGGGGGTTTTTTGTTTTTAAGTTGTAGAAGTAAACTCCAGTTGCAAGGGCGAAATGAAAAGAAACAGTGATGCTACATATATGTAATGTGAGTGCAAACTTTATGATAAATAATAAAGTTGTTATTTGAGATAATGGAAGAATTAGTGGTATAAATAACTTTATAGATAATAATCAAAATAGAGAAGACAGAATGTTCATGGATGGAATGGTTAAGGGGATTTTTCAATCTGTAATAAAAAACGGAGGTACCGAGAACGTTTTACAGATGTCTGTTACATAAAATTTATAATGGATTGGGGGCAATTTATGTTTTGGTTAGGGGGCTTTTTAGGATACATTGTAGGTTCTATTACTACATGTGCGCTGCTTTACTTTGGGTATAGAGCCGAGAAGAACAAAAAAGCGGATATGCGAAAGAAAGAGGAGAGAAAAATCAATAAAAAAGGTGTATAGAATGTGGAAATGGTGAAAGGTAAGGTGATAACGTTAATAAAAAAATAAATAGATGAAAGGACATTACATATTTTATATGATTCATATGCAATGTCCTCGCTTATTCTACAATCGTGTCTGTTTCTCGATTATGAATAATTGTTTCCTACCTTGCTATAAATTTCATAAGCAAAAAATCCAAATAAATAGCCTATTCCGGATCCTAAACTAACTGAAAGTAGTAAAGAATCAGGAGAAAATATGCCGACAATAATACCGATCAAACACCCTAAAAGCATTCCCATGGGCATTAAACTGTCTAATAAAATTTGAGCGTTTTTTGATTTTTTCTTACTTAAGTTACCGTTGTTATATTTATGTTTTAGCCTTCCAATCACATATATTACAATTCCCCAGGCTATTAAAACAGGGCAATTGCTGTAATGAACCACATGTTAGAAGCTCCTTTCATTTTTTAATTAAATTATACCATATATTAACATTTTTCGATTTAAGCGGAGATAAGATCTTTTGCTTCTACTTTCTTTTTGTTTATGACTAAAGTTAATAGGAGTAAAATTAAGCTTAAAAGTGCCATTATAATAAAAACTTGCGTATAACTATCAAAATAGTCACGAGCGATCCCAGCTAGGACAGGAATGAATCCGCTCATAATATATCCTCCTGATTGCATCATAGCAGTCCATGCACTCGCATCTTCTGAAGTTTTTGTTTCATATAGTGGCAGCATGAGAGCGAGTGGAAATACGCCGCCGAGCCCGATCCCTAGTAAAATAGAAGGGATCCATGGTGTAGTTAGTGGGTAAATCATAAGCGATAAACCTACGAATACAAAGCACATACTCCCTAATAACCAAAGTGCTCTGTTTTTATAAATATCCGCTAATGTTGGAATTAAAAAGCTACATATCATTTGGATCACAGTAAAAACAGTTATAAGAGTACCCGCTTGCTCACTACTCACACCCATACTTTGATTTGCTGGTGCAAGCCAAGTTGTAATAGAGTAAAATATTCCTGATTGTAGCCCGAAAAAGATTGTAAATAACCATGCTTTTCTATTTCTTAAAGGCAAGCTATTATTCTTTTTATCTTGTTTAATCGTATTTTTCTTTCGTTTCATAACGGGATACCAAAATATAATAGCGATAATAGTAAGTACACCCCAAAAAGCGAGTGCCATATTCCAAGATCCTTTTAATACATGTTGTAAAGGGATCGTTAACCCTGCACTTAAAGAAGCGCCAGTTCCCATACCTACTGAATATATGCCGATCATTAAGCCAATTTTCGTAGGGAATTTTTCTTTAATAAATCCTGATAGTAATGGACCTGCAAGTGCAATTCCAATACCGATAAATAAAGAGCTCGCGAATAATGTGGAAATGGAAAAGGTAAAAGCTCTCATACATGTTGCCAAGCCGATTAAAATAAGACAAGTCATAATTGATTTTTCTGCCCCGTATGTTTTAATTACCTTCCCAGTCAGTAAGGCGAATGTCCCCATACAAAAAACAGGAATAGCTGTTAAAAAACTAACGGAAAAATTGCTTATATTTAAGTCTTTTCGAATTATTTCTAATAAAGGTGAAAAAGATGTAATTCCAATACGTAAATTAATGGAAACAAAAAATATTGCTAGTATACACAAATAAGTTCGTTCTTGATGTTTCAATTTAATTATCTCCTCTCATAAACATCAGATGTTATTGAGTATATCATCTGATGTTTATGTGTAATAGATAAGGAGCTTATTTCAGCTCCAAATTTTGAACAGCGTATGTTCGTGCCTCTTCGGCATTTTGCTTTAAAATAGCTTGGAATAACTTTTCATGAATGCCAGAGTTATCTTCATAGTTCGCTGTATGTAATATTAATTGGCTTAAAATATGGCGAAGGGCGGGTACGAAAGATTGATACAAATCAAGTAGAACTTCGTTTTTGCTCGCCTTTGCAATTGCTAGATGAAACTGAATGTCTGCATCTATGTATGCTACATAATTTCCTTCTTGAAGGGCATTTTTTCTTTTATTCAAATGTCCTTTTAAATATAAAAGATCCTCTTCGCTTCGGCGCTGTGCCGCTAACATCGCCACTTCTTTATCTAACATATTTCGTGCTTCATACACATGATTTATATTAGCTGCTTGCAGTCTTTTTTCAAATGAATCTTGCGTTGTATTTAGTGAGACAATGCGAGTACCTTGTCCTTGTCGAACTTCTAATACACCAGCATGTACTAATATCTTTATACTTTCTCGCAGCGTTGAACGTCCTACCCCTAACTCTTCCATTAACTGCGGCTCTGTAGGGAGGCGATCACCAACTTCATACTCGCCAGAAAAGATTTTCTCTTGTAGACGTTCCAATACTTCATCGACTAATTTCCGCCGAGAAACTTTTGAAAAAGATTTCTTTTCGTTCATATTCATCTGCTCATCTCCTGTTATATTCGCTTTTATGATAACTAATCTAAGTTCTGTTGACAATGTTATTTTTAGGTAGTTGAAGCCGGGATACTAAAATTAGGTTTATAAGACAGAAGAAAATCTATTTTGAAAAAATCAATCAAAATAGATCCTTCAATTGCATTTAATAACTCGTCAAAAACACTTTCCCTTTCGTTTTCTCAGCAGACTGCACAACATCAACCGCCGCTTTCACATCTGCTAAGTCATATGTAGAATGTACGGTCATAAAACGTAATTGCTTATTTTCTACTAAGCGAATTAAGTGACGAAACGTCTCCTGCCATTTATATGCGGACACATCTTTATTCCAATGTCGTAAATGAAATATGTTCGCGTGCACTTTTGCTTTCGTGACAATCTCTGCCCAGTTTACTTGTACGCCCGATAGAAGACCAATCGTCAAAAAGTGTCCGTTTGGCCTTAAGGAGAAAGCTAATTCATTTCCATCCGGTCCCCCGATAGAATCAATCGCAGCGTCTGCACCTCTGCCGTTTGTTAATGTCATAACTGTTTCATAAAGCGGGGCAGTGGAAGTATCTATTACATGATGAGCGCCAAGCTGAAGTAATTCCTCTGTATGTTTATTATTTCTTGTCACCGCAATTAATCGGAAGTTTAAAATTTGTGATAACTGTGCAAATAGATGGCCAATAGCGGATCCGCAAGCATTCACTAATAAAACACCATTACGTTGTAAGTTTAACGATTCTGTACATGTAACCCACGCTGTAAGGGGATTAATATACATTTGTGCCGCTGTGAAATCATCAATGGAATCAGGAATAGGGACTACAAAATCAGCTAATGTCTTCACATATTCTTGCCAAGTACCTTCCCCGCGTAAAGGTAACACACGTTTACCGATAAGGTCTCTAGAAACAAAAGCGCCTACATCTTCTACAATACCAACACCTTCATAACCAGGTATGTTAGGCAAAGGGATTCTATGTGCGTATGCTCCAGTGATGGGAATTAAGTCAGATGGATTAATAGGTCTAACTAGCATACGAATGAAAACTTCATTATCTTTAAGTGGTTCTATATTTTTATATTCAACTTGTAATACGTCTTTTGGATTGCCAAACTTATGAAATTGAATGCATGTTCCAAGCAAAGTAATTTGCCCCCTTAGTTTGATTGGGTTTATTATAGCATTTTTGGTTTTGGGGGTTATTTTGTTAGTGATAAATAGAGTTTTTAATTTACGTATTTGTCAGAATTTTATAAAATGTGTATAGAACTATAGAATGGGGGGATTTCTTCATGTGTACTAGTTTGACATTGCAAACCAAAAATTTTCAGCACCTTTTTGCGAGAACAATGGATTTCACATTAGATATGAATCAAGAAGTAATAATCATTCCTCGGCGTTATCAGTGGAACAATATAACTGGTGAAACGATCCGAGCGAAAAAGGCTGTTGTCGGAATGGGAATTAATTTTGGAGGAAGGGTCATGATGGCGGACGGAGTAAATGAAGCTGGTATGACATGTGCAACTCTCTATTTCCCAGGATTTGCTACTTATAGTAATCATATAGATAGCAATAAAACGAATGTAGCACCATTTGATTTTGTGACTTGGAGCCTCACGCAGTTCAATTCTGTTGAAGAATTAAGAAAATCTATTGATAGCATTGCCTTTATAGATGTGCCATTACCAGTTTTAGGGATTACTCCGCCGCTACATTGGATTTTAGCAGACAAATCGGGAGCGTGTATTGTACTTGAGCCGACAGCTGATGGAATAAAAGTGTATGATAATCCACTAGGAGTAATGACTAATAGTCCGGAGTTTAATTGGCATTTACAAAATTTAAGACAATATATTGGACTTAAATCGCAGCCATTTGCGCCAACTGAGTGGGGAGATGTACCATTAAGTGCTTTTGGCCAAGGTTCAGGAACGATGGGACTTCCTGGAGATTTCACCCCGCCATCAAGATTTGTACGGGCAGCATATGGCAAACAAAACATTCAAAGTATAGAGAACGAAGAAGAGGGGATATCGGCTATTTTTCATATCTTATCAAATTGTGAGGTTCCTAAGGGGGCAGTAATAACAGAAGACGGTATATTAGATAATACGATCTATACAAGTGCAATGTGTATGGAGTCTGGAACATATTATTACCATACTTACGATTGTAGACAAATTATAGCCATTCATTTATTCAATGAAGATTTAGATACAGCTGAGATTAAAACGTATCCGTTCCAGCGGAAGCAAAAAATCTTTTATGAAAACTGATAAAAACACCTCCATTGAATTTGCATACTTAGTATGCGAATTCGGGAGGTGTTTTTCTATTAAGCCGAAGCTTTCTTCATTCTCTCAAGTAAACTAGATAACACATGCGTACGATACGATTCTAGTTTTTTACCTTCATAAGTACGGATACCTAATTTTTTAAGTTCTTTTACATACCAACCTTTGCTTCCGAAATACATGTGATCGCTCCCCTTCAACTTTGTTTTTATTTGTTCTGATTATACTTGGAGGTACAGGAATTATAATGAAGGAAATGAATTTCGCGCGAAAATGGTTAACTTTGTTGCAAAAGACATATATACTAAAGATAGTATACAACGAGGTGGACAAGACGTGATTATAGAGAAGCATGAAATTCAAATTGACCAAATTACGAGTGGTAAAGTGAATATCTTTACTTTCTATAGAAATAGAAAGCAAATTGATGATCATTTTTTACGATTGCAAGAACCATCGCTTACAGCAAACTACTTCTTCCATTTTCATTTTGATGTAGAGAGCTTGCATCTACTGCAGGAAGAGTTTCCAGGCGTATATCCGTACGACGGTAGTGAAACGATTCACGACTGGACGGAAAAGATGAAAGCTGAATTGCAGCATCAGATCCAAACAGGTAAATGGAATAAACGCGTACGTATCGGTAATCGCATTCTAGATGTGGTGTTTACGTGGTGTGACGAAGATATAGTAGAGTGAAAAAGAAGCGGATGACGCTTCTTTTTTTTAGCGCTGGAATAAAACGAGCTTACCTGCAGAAGATGTACAGCGATGTGTTTTTTCGTGCAATCCTTTTTCTTGTAAAATAGATTCACCTTTTGCTTTCGCTTCTTTTTCAGTTGCCGCCTCGAATGATTCGTCTAATGCTTTTGAACCATCTTTTTCAAAGACTGTTAGAACGTATACTCCCATGAAAATTCCCTCCAATAATTAAAAACAGAATCTTATAATTATTTTGACATAAAACGCTACAATATGCAAAGAAATATATGACATTGCGTGGTAAAATAGAATGAAACTTTAATCATCGAGAATATTTTCATTCTCGATGATTATTAGTTTTCAGCGATGTTAATTTTAATAAAATGAAACTTTTGAAAGATAGAAAGGATCGTTATTTGTGAAACAAGTAAAGTTTATACATGCGGCTGATTTGCATTTGGATAGTCCGTTTAAAGGGATGGAGATGAATGTATCGCAGTCTGTTTGGGAGAGAATGAAGCAAAGTACGTTCGAATCATTTGAACGTATTGTTGATAAAGCGATTCAAGAGCGCGTTGATTTCGTATTACTAGCTGGGGATTTGTATGATGCGGAGACGAGAAGTTTGAGGGCGCAAGTGTTTGTGCGTGAGCAAATGAAGAGACTTTCGCAGTACGATATCCCTGTTTTTATTATTCACGGTAACCATGATCATTTAGGAGGAAGCTGGGCGGCGATTGAGTTTCCGGAAAATGTTCATGTGTTTACGGAGCCTTATGTAGAAGAGAAATCATTTTATAAAAATGGTGAGTTGTTAGCTTCTATTTATGGGTTTAGTTATTTGCAGCAAGCGGTAACGGATAATATGACAGCGCAGTATACGAAAATGAGTGATGCGCCTTTTCATATTGGCATGCTTCACGGAAGTGTGGAAGGAGATGCAGAGCATAATCGCTATGCACCGTTTCAAATTCGTGAGTTGAAAGAAAAACAGTTTGATTATTGGGCTCTTGGCCATATACATAAACGTGAAATTTTATCAGAAGAGCCATACATTATTTATCCAGGGAACATACAAGGTCGTCATCGTAAGGAAACAGGGGAGAAGGGTGCGTACCTTATTGAACTTACGAAACAAGGAACGCGGTGTTTATTTTTCCATACGGCAGATGTTGTATGGGATGAGATCGAAGTTTGTATTGATGGACTTGAAACTGTTGATGAACTTATGACGAGCATGTCAACTACGATGAATGATTGCCGAAGAGAAGAGGAAGGGACGCTTTTAACTGTCGTATTCACAGGGCAGGGCCCACTTTCTCCTTATTTGCGTGACGAAAAGCGTGTGGAAGAGATTTTTCACATTTTAGCATCTGGCGAAGAGCGAAAAGATTTCGTATATGCGATGAAGTGGAAAAATGAGACGGTTTCTTTTGCGGAAATCGAACGTTTGAAAGCGGAAAATCATTTCGTCGGTAGTGTGCTAAAGGAGCTAGAAGCATTCACAAATATGGACGGCGTGTTGCGCACCATTTGGACATCTCCTGTAGCGCGTAATAGTATTGAATCTTTTACAGAAGACGAGAAGAAAGAGATTCAAAAGGAAGCAGAAAATATTATTTTAGAGCAATTATTCCAGCAAGAGAGGGATAAAAAATGAGAATTGAAAAACTCCATATTTATGGGTACGGAAAATTAGAAAATGTGGAAATGGATCTTTCATTGCTGACGGTACTATACGGTGAAAACGAAGCGGGGAAATCGACAATTCGCTCGTTTATGAAAAGCATTCTGTTCGGTTTTCCGACGAGAGGACAGCGCCGTTATGAGCCGAAAGAAGGCGGGAAGTATGGCGGTGCGCTGACTGTGCAAACAGAGCAGTACGGCCGTTTGAAAATTGAACGATTGCCAAAGACGGCAGCTGGCGAGGTGACCGTTTATTTTGAAGACGGGAAAACGGGCGGCGAGGAGATTTTAAACGATATATTAAGTGGGGTGAATGAAAGTTTATTTGAATCGGTCTTTTCATTTGATATGCATGGTCTTCAAAATATTCATCAGCTCGGCGAAGCGGATATTGGCAATTATTTATTTTCAGCAAGTGCAGTCGGAAGCGATGCGCTATTACAGTTAGATAAAAAGCTAGAAAAAGAAATGGATCAACGCTTTAAACCGAGTGGGCGTAAACCGGAAATTAACGTGTCACTGCAAGAGATGAAGAAACTTGAAGAGAAGATGAAAGAGTGGCAAGGGAAAATCGGAACGTATGAAAAACAGGTGCAGCAGTTAAAAGAATGCGAAGAGAAGCTCGCTTCTGTTCGCGGGGAGAAAGAGAGTGCGGAAAAACGAAAGCAAGATTATGAAATATTAGCAGCGCTTGAGCCACTCGTTATTGAAAAGCGTGCGCATGAGAAAGTGTTAGAAAATGAAAAAGGGCAGTTTCCTGTAAACGGAACGGCGCGCTATGAAGCAATTAAGGCGAAGATGGAGCCGCTTAGGTTACAAGTTGATTCGCTCCACAAAAAAATAGAGACGGTGCAATCGGAAATTGACTCGATTCAAATAGATGAAGAGTTTTTACAAAAAGAAAGTTATGTAGAAGAACTTCGTATGCAGCATTTGTCGTATGAAAATGCACGCCAAGAAATGCGTGATATGAGCGGGAATGTTGCGAATATAAAAGAAGAAATCGCAGAGCTAGAGCAACAAATCGGTGCTACTTTTGAAAAAGAAACAGTCCTTTCGTTTGATATGAGTTTGGCAACGAAAGAATTAATTACGCAAACCGTACAAAAAGCGCGTGAATTAGAAACGAAAAAAGCACAGCTTGATGATCGTTTTAAAGTAGCGCAAGAGCAATTAGAAGAACAAGAAGAAAATATAAGACAGATTCAGAAACAAATGTTAGTGGATGAAGAGCGAAATACGTTAGTTGAGAAAGAGAAATCGTTCCAAGATGCGGCGTTTATCGGTATGGGCGCAGAGAGAATGAAGCGCAAGTATGAGGAAAAAGCAGGAGCAGCTATGCAAAAGAAAAAGCAGTGGCAAAGAGTTTGTCTTCTGTTACTTCTTATTAACACGCTTGTTTTATTCACGAGTTTATTTATTGATAACCGCCCGCTCTTATTTATTAGTGTTATTGTTTTTGTAGGGATTGTTCTTGCCCTTGTTTTATATAAAGATCCGTCAAGTGGATTACAAGAAGAGCTTCTTACTCTTCAGCAAAGTGCTGGCGGAAGACAAAGTGAAGAAGCGCTGTCTGTGCGCTATCAGTTAGAAAAAGATGAAGAGATTCGGAAGCTATTTGAGCGTGAGTCTTATAAATTGCAGCAAATGGAGGGAGCTTATGATAAAGTCGTTTCATCGTATGAGGAATGGGAGAGAGAAACGTTCCAGGCGGGAGAACAAGTAGATGCATATAAAACGCGCTATATGTTTCCTGAATTTTATACGTATACACACATATTGCCAGCGTTTGAGCGTATTGAAAAAATGCAGCAATTATATCGTGAATTAGATAAGCAAGGTACGCGAAAATCTTCATTATATGAAATGATTTCGCATTTTGAACAGAAACTAGAAGCTGTTATCGGTAGTGCGGAGTATAGTAAGCTACACGGGGCACAAAGTCGTATGCAAAATGAGAAAGAGAAGCGCCAAACTTGTAAGCAGTTAAAAGAAAAACTGGCGGAATGGCAAGAAGAATATGGGTTTATGCAAGAACAATTAAAGCAATTGCTAGTAGAACGAGACAGTTTATGGCATATTGCAGAGGCTACAGATGAAGAGATGTTTTTAGAAGAAGGTAAACTGGCTGAAAAACGTGAAGATGCTGAGAAACAAGTAGTGCGTTTATTACCGCAAATTGATCTGTTGGAACAGCGTTTAACGAGCTTGTCACTAGCTGAACATTATGAAGCTGACGGTTATGAAGAGAAATTAAAGAGAGAAATGACAGTCGTGCAAAACTGCCTGGCGCAAGAGAAAGAACTGACAGAGCGTATTGCGAAACATCGTATGGAAATTGCGAATTTAGAAGAAGGTAGTACGTATGGCGATTTAATGCATGAATGGGAAATGAAAAAAGCGCAAGTGCGTGAACAAGTGAAGAAGTGGGCTGCTTATGCGGCCGCAAAAACGGTGTTAACGAAAACGAAGCAATATTATCATGAAGTGCATCTGCCACGTATTTTACAAAAATCAGAAGAGTACTTTGTGTATTTAACGGGCGGACGCTATAGTAAAATCTTTTCACCGTCAGAGTCAGAGCCGTTCATAGTTGAGCGTAACGACGGTATGCGTTTTTACAGTCATGAACTAAGCCAAGCGACAGCGGAGCAGTTATATTTATCGTTGAGATTTGCACTTGCGAAAACATTTGAACACGATTATCCATTTATTATTGATGATAGTTTCGTGCACTTTGATGCGGTAAGGACGAATCGAACGATTGAACTAATAAAGGAAATTGCAAAGGATAGACAAGTCATATTCTTTACATGTCATACGCATTTACTTGCGTATTTTACAGAAAAACAGATTATAAAATTAACACATATGCGTAAAGAAAATGAGTTGTAGTGTGCTATACTAAAAGTAACTGATTTGGTGGAGGAATTCGAATGAAAAAGAAAATTGCAGAGTATGAAGTTGGTGAACAAGTCGATGTTTTCTTGTTAATTAAAACAGCGACAAAAGGTCTAGCAAGTAATGGAAAGCCATTTTTAACAGTAATCTTACAAGATCCAAGTGGAGATATTGAAGCGAAGCTATGGGACGTATCACCAGAAGTTGAGAAACAATATGTAGCAGAAACAATCGTTAAAGTAGCTGGTGATATTTTAAATTACAAAGGCCGTATTCAATTACGCGTGAAACAAATCCGTGTTGCGAATGAAAATGAAGTAACAGACATCTCGGATTTCGTTGAAAAAGCACCAGTGAAAAAAGAAGATATGGTTGAGAAAATTACGCAATACATATTTGAAATGAGAAACCCGAACATTCAGCGTCTAACAAGACATTTATTAAATAAGCATCAAAATGAATTTTTAGAATATCCAGCAGCGACAAAGAATCATCATGAGTTCGTATCTGGACTAGCTTATCACGTCGTATCGATGCTAGATTTAGCGAAAGCTATTTCAAATCTATACCCATCATTAGATAAAGACTTACTATATGCAGGCGTTATTTTACATGACCTTGGTAAAGTAATTGAACTATCTGGCCCAATTTCTACAACGTATACGTTAGAAGGAAACTTACTAGGCCACATTTCTATCATGGTGAACGAAATCGGTAAAGCAGCAGACGAATTGCAAATCGATGCAGAAGAAGTATTAATTCTTCAACACATCGTCCTTTCGCACCACGGAAAAGCAGAATGGGGTAGCCCAAAACCACCATTAGTAAAAGAAGCAGAAATTCTGCACTACATCGATAACTTAGATGCAAAAATGAACATGATGGACCGCGCATTAGGACGTACAAAACCAGGCGAATACACAGAGCGTGTCTTCGCGCTTGATAATCGTTCGTTCTATAAACCGACGTTCCATAATTAAAAGTGTGAATAAAGTGGCCTCATTAAGTTTTAAAAGCTTAGTGAGGCTGTTTTCTTTATTAAAAATTAAATGAAATAGTTAAGAAGTACGCATGGGGTTAACGAAGAACGATTAAAACATATCTCACCACTAGAATGGGAGCATATCAACTTTAATATGGCAGATACTTAGAATCGCTTCAGCCTGTATAACAGGCCTAAAAATAAGAGTTGAAACTTGTTTAGCATCTATTTTTGTTAAAAGGTGGGAGAATTGTGCTATGATGTGGGCAAATATAAAACTATCTAAAGGAGGGATTTACATGCCGCATATTGTGTTTCGTGGAATTACTACTGAACAATTAAAACACATAAGCAAGCCATTAGTAGAAGAGCTCGCAGAGATTTGTGAGTGTGGTACGGATAATTTTACGTTGGAACTACCAAGTTCTACGTTTGTATTCAATGGAGAAGAAATAGAAGCGTTTCCTCTTATTGAAGTGAAATGGTTCGAGCGTGGACAGGAAATTCGTGATCGATTTGCCAAGGCCATTACTACATATGTAATGGATTTTGGACTTCCAGAAGTAGAGGTCGTATTTACGGTTTTCACAGAATCAGCGTATTATATTAACGGGAAGCATTGTGCAAGTTAGAGCTATTATAAATGTTTTTGTAACATTTATCCCGCATTAACGGGCAGTAAGACCCCGACCTCAAAATTCAGCGGAAGCAAAGAAGTTAGGTGGGGGATCAACTGTCCGTAAAAGCCCGATTGGTTCAACTAATAATCAGTGGGGGATGAACAAAAACCCCACTGATTAAAGTTTCACTTTATAAGGGATAGAACCACATCGCTATCAAGCTAACTAGACAAAATACCCTTTATATCAATTTTAATATAATCGATTCACTTCTTTATAAAAAGTTTGGTTATTTTATTGAAGCTTATTCCACAAACACACCCGTTTGTTCACTTTTTTACTGTTTGAAAGCCATACTTTTTATATTGATTCATTTATTGGAAAAACCGAAAGTTTTAAACTCTCTCTATTACATATTTATTTTTGGAAAAATAGCCTAACTCCAAATACTAATAATACTGTGCCAGTAATACCCTCTATTGTACGGTTCACCTTTTCTTTTCTTAAAAAAGTTCTTAATTGACGTATTAGAGAGATATAAAGTAAATACCATATTGCTGTCAAAGTCGTAAATGTGAATCCCAACAAAAGAAATTGGAAGAAATGACTTTGATTACTCACAATAAATTGGGGTAGAAAACTAAGGAAAAATACAGCCGTTTTTGGGTTTAAGATTGCCGTGGTAAATCCTTGTCTAAAACTTTTAACCGTTCTAATATCCTTAGAGTTTATTTCCACTGAACCTGACATATCTTCTTTTTTAGAAAAGGCACTTTTAATTGACTTTACAGCTAAATAAATTAAATAAAATGCCCCAGCATATTTTATTAATGTAAATAGCATAGCAAATTTCATTAAGATAGCAGAGAGTCCTAGTGTAGCCATTATTGTATGAATCATCATTCCAGATACCGTTCCTAAGACGGTCTTTATACCACCATTTCTACCATGAGAGATAGTGTTTTTTGTAACTAAAGCAAAACCGGGACCAGGCATCATTATAATAAGGAGTGCTGTAAGGATAAATAGCATATAATTTTCCATGTTATGGTATTTCCTTTCTGATTTTTAGTTTCGCTTATAGTATAGCTTTTTTCCTTAAAACATTAAATATAAAAAGTGTGATCAGGATAGTATCATAAACTTTCAAGGAGTTGTAATTGAATTATAGAGGGCTTCACTTGAATAATGTTCTTCTGTAAATGAGCGTTTTAATAGAATGTCAATTACGTAAATAATCAGATTTTACACCCTAAATGTTATTTAACAAAAAATCTTGAATTCGAGATTTTTTACTTGCTTTTCAATCACTTGAGGTGTAAAGTGATAGTAACGAAAGCGATTGAGTCATATGAAAAACATACACTCAGTTGTTTTCGATTAAAAAACAAAGTAACTTATACAGTAAAAACTAAGATGAATTTACAAAAACATAATTAAGAATAAATTGAAAAGCTAAAAACCATATTAGTTGTGGGAAATGTTATTTTTTTAGTTATCACTTGACTAGTAAAACGAAACGGAGGAATAACCAATGTATAAAATTAAAGGGCATCATCACATTTCAATGGTTACGAAAAATGCAAATGAAAATAATCACTTTTATAAAAACGTGCTTGGCTTACGTCGTGTGAAAATGACAGTAAACCAAGATGATCCGTCAATGTACCACTTATTTTATGGAGATAAAACAGGAAGTCCAGGTACGGAATTATCATTTTTTGAAATTCCATTAGTAGGAAGAACATATCGCGGTACGAATGCGATTACTCGAATTGGATTACTTGTTCCTTCAGAGGAAAGTTTGCATTACTGGAAAGCGCGATTTGAGAAATTTGATGTGAAACATAGTGAAATAACAACATATGCAAATCGTCCTGCTTTGCAATTTGAGGATACTGAAGGTCTTCGCTTAGTACTACTCGTTTCAAACGGAGAAAAAGTGGAGCACTGGGAAACTTGGGAGAAATCAGAAGTTCCTGCAGAGCATCAAATTCAAGGAATGGGTTCTGTGGAAATGACAGTTCGTAGACTTGATAAAATGTCGAGTACACTTACAGAGATGTTTGGTTATACAGAGGTTAGCCGCAGCGAAGAGGAAGCAATTTTCCAGTCCATTAAAGGAGAGGCTTTTGGAGAAATCGTTGTGAAATATTTAGATGGTCCTTCTGAAAAGCCGGGCCGAGGTAGCATTCACCATTTAGCAATTCGCGTGAAAAATGATGCAGAGCTTGCCTATTGGGAAGAACAGGTGAAACAAAGAGGCTTCCAGTCTTCAGGAATCATCGACCGTTTCTACTTTAAAAGCTTATATTTCCGTGAATCAAACGGAATCCTTTTTGAAATTGCGACAGATGGACCAGGATTTACAGTTGATGGAGATGTGGAACATTTAGGAGAAAAACTTGATTTACCACCGTTCTTAGAAGATCAGCGTGCAGAGATTGAAGCGAATTTAGCACCTATTGAAGAGAAGTAATAGGAGAGAAAATATAAATTAAAAACTATCGGAGGAATATAAAATGAACCAATTAAAAGGAATTCACCACGTTACAGCGATTACAAGTAGTGCAGAAAAGAACTATGAGTTTTTCACTCACGTTTTAGGAATGCGTTTAGTTAAGAAAACAGTAAACCAAGATGACATTCAAACGTATCATTTATTCTTTGCAGATGATAAAGGTAGTGCAGGAACAGATATGACATTCTTTGATTTCCCAGGTGTTCCGAAAGGAGTACACGGTACAAATGAAATTTCAAAAACTTCATTCCGTGTTCCGACTGATGCAGCATTAGAGTATTGGGTGAAACGCTTTGACCGTCTTGAAGTAGAACATACAGGAATTAAAGAGCAATTTGGTAAGAAAACTCTTTCTTTCGTTGACTTTGATGACCAACAATATCAATTAATCTCAGATGAACTTGATAAAGGAATCGAATCAGGTACACCGTGGCAAAACGGGCCAGTACCATTAGAATATGCAATCACTGGTTTAGGACCTGTATTTATCCGTATTGCAAACTTTAGCTTCTTCAAAGAAGTGTTAGAAAAAGTTCTATTATTTAAAGAGGTTGCGCAAGAAGGGGAATTCTATTTATTTGAAGTGAACGAAGGTGGAAACGGTGCCTCTGTCATCGTAGAACATAATACAGTTCTTCCTGAAGCACAACAAGGTTTTGGTACAGTGCACCATGCGGCATTCCGCGTAGAAGATCGCGCTGTATTAGAAGAATGGATTGAGAGAATCAGTAGCGTAGGACTTCCTTCATCTGGATATGTAAACCGTCACTTCTTCGAATCATTATATGCAAGAGTTGCACCACAAATTTTATTTGAATTCGCAACAGATGGCCCAGGATTTATGGGAGATGAGCCATACGAAACGCTTGGCGAAAAATTATCTTTACCTCCATTCCTAGAGCCAAAACGTGAAGAAATTGAAAAATTAGTTCGTCCAATTGATACAGTGAGAAGTACGAAGGAATTTATTAAAGAGTAAAATAGAGATAGTAAGTAGGAGAGCAAGTAGTTTTAGCGAAGTGCTGGAACTGCTTGCTTTTTTATGTGGATAATCATTAAAATGTTTAATCTTTATGAATTAATAAAAGAATTGTCAGTCAATTGTGGAGGAATATTTATTTTTAGGATGATTGGAATTAGTATTTGAATTTTCTGTTATTATTTATGGAAGAGTACATAACAGATGATTAGGAGGGGTTTCATGATTACATCTACTACAAACGAAAAATTGACGCAGCTATTGAATGAATGGTATCTAGAAATTAGATCAAGACGTATAAGTAATGCAGAACGTCTAAAACAAGAAATTGATTTTAAACTTACTAAACTAAAAAAAGAGACTGAAGAAGGTTTGCAGGACCAAAATCTATTACTTTATTATTATTTGCTAGAATTTCGATATAACTATTTAATAGATAATCTAGGCTTATCTCAAGAGAGTTTTAACAAGATAGATTCTTTTAATCAACCAACAGATCATTTTTTAACTTATTATTATCACTTTTTTAAAGCAATACATTCTAGTGAGTTAGGAAATTTTCATCTCGCTAAGGAACATTACGAAAAAGCTGAAAGCTTTCTAAAGTATGTTCCTGATCAATTAGAAAAAGCTGAATTTTATTATAAGTTAGCTACATTTCATTATGATATACAACAAGCTTTGGTATCTATTAAACATGCAACGAAAGCAAAGGATATGTATTCAAATCATGATGGATATGAATTAAATGTAGCTTTTTGTGATAATGTTTTAGGCTTATCCTGTATGAACTTAAAGGAATGGGAATTAGCTGAAGAGCATTTCACAGCTGCTATGGATCAATTTCAAAAGATTGGTGAAGAAAAATTTATTATTATGGTTCGTCATAATTTAGGATGGATGTATTCTACGCAAAATTTATCTGCATTGGCAATTCGTTATCTTACTGAAGTAGTAGAAAAATCTCCCCAACATTATAAATCTCTTTATGTAAAAGCAAAAGAGCATTACAAGTTAAAAGAGCATGAGATTGCAAATAAGCTTATAGAAAAAGGATTGAAGATCTGTAGAGATTCGAAAATTGAAGGATATCAACACCATTATGAAATTTTAAATGCATTAAATCAAGGTGTAAAAGCAGAAGAATTAGAAGTCATTATTCTTAGAGGAATTACGTATTTTGAAAGAGAAGAGTTATATGATTATACTCAGGAGTATAAGGAAAAATTAGCAATAAAATTTTATGAAGAAAACCTTTGGGAAGAGGCAAGTAAGTATTTTTATCTTAGTAAAAAAGCAAGAGAAAAACTTTTTGATAAGGGGGCTTTAAAATGAAAAAAATGGTGATTAAATTATTAGGGATTGTAACAGTATTTACACTAACTTTAGGAGTATATAGTTCAACAAATCATCAAGAAAGTCCAACAATAATGAAAGCTGAACATGGGGATTATGGTGGCTAAAATAGAAAAAGGGATCTCACAATGAGGTCTCTTTTTTCTTTTTAGTTGTAAAAGAATTGACTTACTTTAAATATGTAACTATAATAGTTACAGAATAACCATTAGTAATAGAAATGAGTTATATTTTTTTAGTATAATTGTAACTGTTCCAGTTACAATTAAAAAGAGAACATAAAATAACCAAAAAATGTAAAAACTTTAAATAGCAACAAGAGAAAGGAGACGGGAACTTTGAAACGGTTTAAGTTTTATATGATTAGCGGTATTGTGCTCGTTTTGTTAATTGTTTGTAATTTCGTCGATAAGCCGATTGCGAAGGTTGGAGAAGTGAAAGATACTGTTATGATGAAGCTGAATACGAAAGAGAGTATGGCGCAAATTGATGGGCAGACGATTTATTTTAAACAAATTGGTGAGGGGAAACCTCCGTTACTTATGCTGCATGGGTTTGGTGGTTCTTCTGATGGGTTTAGTGATATTTATCCGGAACTAGCGCGAGACCATACGATTATTGCGGTTGATATTTTAGGGTTTGGGCGTTCTTCTAAGCCAGTTGATTTTCAGTATTCGTTTCCTGCGCAAGTGAATTTATATTATAAGTTAATGAAGAAGCTCGGATACGATCAGTTTGCAGTGCTCGGCCATTCAATGGGCGGAGAGATGTCTCTTAATTTAGCGTATTTATATCCGGATGCAGTGACGCATCTCATCTTGGCGGATTCCACAGGGATAGAGTCTTTCCAGCAAAAAGAAAGTTATGAAGTACCACCGCTATCGACGGACTTACAAACTGTAACTGAGATTACGAAGTATAATAAAAATGAAGTGAAAAATAGTCGGGATGATAAAGAGCATTATGATCAGCTTACGAAAATGAGAGAGCGCCGCATTGCGATGGAAGCAGATAAAATTAAGGTACCGACTTTAATTATATGGGGACGACATGATAAGAGTGTTTCTTGGAAAAATGGTGAACTGTATCATGGGCTATTTGCGAATAGTACGTTTCATATTATTGAAAAAGGATACCACGCACCGTTTCGTCAGGAACCAATTGAGTTTATGGAATATGTACAAGCATTTTTCGCGAAGCATCCACAATAAAAATTTTAAGCATAAATCCACTTCCTTCCTCATAAAGTGAAACTAATAAGGCTTGTCTAAGGAAAGGAATGAAGTGATTTGGAAACTTTACCATGGTGGGTGTATCTTGTAATTGTCGGGATTGTACTAAGTGGCTACATGGTTTTATATACTTCGAAAAAAGAGCAAGATATGGATAATGAGTTTATCGAAAAAGAAGGCGAAGTGTATATGAAGCGCTTAGAAGAAGAGCGCGAGAAACGTAATCAGGATAGTGATAAAGATTCGGTATTGCTTTAATAAAAATTTTGAAAGACTACCACCTAGTAGAATTTTACAACTAGGTGGTAGCTTTTTTTCTTCTGGGGGAGCAGTATATGTTCATCAAGCTAAGGTTATATTAGTTTAATTTTACATGTATAAGAGAGTCATCATAAACTTTTATTGCTGGTATTTATATATATTTTTACTCATAAGAATGGAACTAGCGGGGATTTTACTGGGGGGGATTAACAATGCATAGGGATGAAACTTCATTACATCCTGATACAGGTGTTACATCTGTAATGTTTGTTGAGCGTTCATTAAATGAAATTCGTTTTTGGTCTAGAATCATGAAAGAGCATTCTTTTTTTCTTCGATTGGGATTTAGATGCGAGGATACTCAACTAATTGAAGAGGCTAATCAATTTTATCGATTGTTTGAACATATTGAACAAATAGCGCATTCCTATACAAATGAAACAGATCCTGAGCAAATAAAAAGATTTAATGCAGAAGTACAACAAGCCGCAACTAATATTTGGGGATTTAAACGAAAAATTTTAGGATTAATTCTCACATGTAAATTGCCAGGACAAAATAACTTTCCACTTTTAGTTGACCATACAAGTAGGGAAGCTGATTATTTTAGAAAACGTTTAATACAATTAAATGAAGGTAAATTAGATGCTCTTCCTGATGCTATTATTAAAGAAAATGTTTTCTTTTTACGGATTATGGCAGACCATGCTAAATTTATTGGCCATCTTCTTGATCCATCGGAAAGAAAGCTTGTAGATACAGCACGGAATTTTAGCAATGATTTTGATGAATTGATGTATCAAGCAATTGACTTAGAATCTATGAAACCACAATCCCAAACAGCGCCTCTTTTAGATCAATTTTTAGATCAAAATCGCGTGTCGGTTGCATCTCTTCGGGATTTTAAGAAAACAGCACGTGATTTAATTGAGCAATGCAAAATAAAGAGCATCATTCATCCATTATTGGCAGACCATGTCTTCCGTGAAGCTGATAGATTTCTTGAAATCATTGATATGTATGATGTTCATCTTACAAATATTCAATCACAACCTAGATATTAGAAGATAAGGAAAGATAGTATTTTACTTTCGGTTGAGAAGTTAACAATTTATTGTTAGCTTCTTTTCTTTGTGATTAAAATTTTCTTTTCGTTTAGTAAATTTCCTTTTAAGGGCTAAATAAATCCCTTTGAGTAAATATGTAATTATTTGTAAAACAGTACATGCGGAAATATTATAAATATGCAAGAAGTATACGGATGTTAGATTCTAATAAATTATTCGAGGGAAATTTACTAATTAAGTATATTAACTTGTTTGCACTAAATTTTACAGGTTTTTTTAATAGTTTTAATTTCTTCATTATCTTTCCAGACGCTGTTCATATTATTATAAGTTGAGAAATGAACAAAACGATAATGATAGGCAGATGATGTAACTGTAACCATCCAAAGCCCAACTCATACACTATGATGGAGGCTTTTTACTTCATAACCGGATGAAAAAGGAGTGTAATCATGAAGAAACGTACTGTTAATGAAGCGGGAGGGAATGTGCCACAACCAATCCGTAGCGACGGAGCAGGTGCGATTGATTCTGGACCTCGTAATGTTATGCGGGATATTCAAAATCCGAATATGCTTGTTCCGCCTATAACGGATGCAGGATTAGTTCCTAACTTGAAGTTTTCATTCTCGGACACTTCTATGATTTTGAAACACGGCGGATGGTCTCGGGAGATTACTGCTCGGGAACTACCAGTTTCGACGACGATTGCGGGAGTAAATATGAGTTTAACGGCCGGTGGAGTACGAGAACTACATTGGCATAAAGAAGCAGAATGGGCGTATATGCTTTTAGGACGGGCACGCATAACGGCTGTTGATCAAAATGGACGAAATTTTATTGCTGATGTTGGACCAGGTGATCTTTGGTATTTTCCGCCTGGTATTCCGCATTCCATTCAAGGATTGGAACATTGTGAATTTCTACTCGTTTTCGATAATGGACATTTTTCTGATTTATCTACTTTATCTATTTCTGATTGGTTTGCACATACGCCAAAAGAAGTGTTGTCGGCTAATTTTGGCGTACCTGAGAGTGCTTTTCATTCTATCCCTTCAGGTCAAGTTTATATTTATCAAGGAGAGGTGCCAGGTTCGCTTGAAAGTCAGGAAGTTCAAGCGCCGGAAGGGGAAGTTCCTTTAACATTTAAACATGAACTGTTAAAACAAAAGCCAATTAAGACTCCTGGTGGTAGCGTTCGAATTGTAGATTCTACAAACTTCCCTATTTCAAAAACGATCGCAGCAGCGCTCGTTGAGGTTGAGCCTGGTGGAATGAGAGAACTTCATTGGCACCCGAATAATGATGAATGGCAATATTATTTGACAGGGGAAGCGAGAATGACTGTGTTTCTTGGAAATGGTACCGCTCGTACATTTGATTATAGAGCTGGCGATGTCGGATATGTACCGTTTGCGACGGGGCATTATATTCAAAATACAGGTACCGAAACATTATGGTTTTTAGAGATGTTCAGAAGCAATCGTTTTGAAGATGTATCGTTAAATCAATGGATGGCACTGACTCCTAAAGAAATAGTGGAGAGTAATATACATGTTGGCCCGCAAGTAATGAATTCTCTGCGTAAGGAGAAGTGGCCTGTTGTGAAATACCCGGGGTTTTCATATAGTCCGAAAAATGATGAGTAAAAATGAAAATTTGCGTTATTCTTTCTGGAGACTGATAAGAAGGGATGGCGTATTTTTTATGCCTAATCTAGTCTTTATCCCGCTATTTGCCGGGCAGTAAGACCCACCTCAAAATTCAGCGGAATCAAAGAAGTTAGGTGGGGCGCGGGCTGTCCGTAAAAGCCCGATTAGTGAGGGCTGATTAAAGTTTCACTTTATTAGTATCCGTCCCTTGTATTATTGTTCGGGAAATTATTATTGGAGCATAGTATAGGGAAGATACATATAAAATAGCGCCATTATAAGCTGTAACGCATAAGTTGCGCAGGAAATGAAACGATAACTAGCTTTACTCTTCATCATTTATTTGAACATAATGGGCATAGAGAGGTGATAAACACAGTATGATTTTTAGTGAGCGTTTAAAAGAAGAAAGGGAAAAAAGAAATTGGTCGCAAAATGATTTGGCTGAAAAACTTCATGTGAGCAGGCAATCTGTTTCGAAATGGGAGACGGGAAAGAACTATCCGAGCATTGAAATTATTATTCATTTAAGTGATCTGTTCGGTATTACAATTGATGAACTGCTAAGGAGTGATGAAGAATTGACGCAGAAAATAATTGAAGATAGTAAGCAATTGGCGTATCCAAAATGGAAGGTGTTTTTTGATAGTCTATTTATGATAGGAGTATTTTTGTTTATTGCAAAAATCGTTGTATGGATGCTAAATAAGTTTGCTGGAGCAAGTATTACAATTGTAGCAGATGCGCCATATGTAATGAATCTTTTGCCCCTTGTATTCATGATTATAGGTGGTATAGGTTCCGATAAGTTGAAGAAAATATATAAATAGAGGAAAGATTTGAAAGAAATCCCCAACACTGGCTGTTCTTTTCACTTAAATTGTGTACTATAAAGGATAGGATGACATAAAGAAGGGGAAATTTAGAATGGAATTTCATGAACAGAAAATTTTGCCGGCAGTGAGGCAAATTAAAGATTTGGAAAAGCTATTACATAGTTCGTATGAATATATCGTTATTTTAGATATTCATGTCGGCCAATTGAAGAGTGTTATATCACTTGCGAAGCAATATTGTAAAAAGGTGTTTTTACATGTGGATTTAATTCATGGCTTGCAGAGTGATGGGCATGCGACGGAATATTTATGTCAGGAGTTTAGACCGTACGGGTTACTTTCGACAAAGGCCGGCGTAATTATGAAGGCGAAGCAAAAAGGTGTTGTGGCAATACAACGCATCTTTTTAATCGATTCGAGTGCGATGGAGAAGAGCTGCAATCTTTTAGATAAGACGAAACCGGATTATATTGAGGTGCTTCCAGGAGCAATGACGGATATTATCGCTGAAGTGAAAGAGCGTACTGGTGTACCGATTTTAGCAGGTGGTTTTATTCGTACTGTAGAAGATGTGGAAAGAGCTTTAAACGCTGGTGCGACAGCGATTACGACGTCAAAACGCGAACTATGGAAACATTACCAAAAAAAGTGACGAAAATGTGAAAAAATTCTGTTGACACCGCTTTCATAAGAGGTTAACATTATAGACAAGTTAATAAACGTGACGGAGAAAAGAAGAGATCCACATTTCATTGTTTCTATATAAATTTATATAGAAGCGTGCAAAGCTGTGGGTCTTTTTCTTTTGACAAAAACGAATGGCCATTCATTTTACCTCTATCACATTTGGAAGCGTTTAAATTGATTGTGGAGGGATACTATGTCAGCATTTTTAGGAGAGTTAATAGGGACTGCGTTGTTAATCGTACTTGGTGGCGGCGTTTGTGCTGGTGTAAGTTTAAAGAAATCGTTTGCGAAAGATTCAGGTTGGATTGTTATTACAATGGGCTGGGGCTTAGCAGTAGCGGTTGCAGCGTATGCGGTTGGATCAATTAGTGGGGCACATTTGAATCCAGCTTTAACGATAGGACTAGCATTTAAGGGAGCGTTCCCATGGAGTGACGTACCAGGTTATATCGTAGCACAAATGATTGGGGCAATTATTGGGGCAGTTATCGTATATTTACATTACTTACCACACTGGAAAGAAACAGAAGATCCAGGAACAAAGTTAGGCGTATTTGCAACAGGTCCAGCAATTCCGAACACATTTGCAAACCTTTTAAGTGAAATGATTGGAACATTCGTTTTAGTATTTGGTATATTAGCAATTGGTGCAAATAAATTTGCAGATGGATTAAATCCATTTATCGTAGGTTTCTTAATTGTAAGTATTGGTTTATCATTAGGTGGGACAACAGGATACGCAATTAACCCGGCTCGTGATTTAGGTCCGCGTATCGCACACTTCTTCCTTCCGATTGCAGGAAAAGGCGGTTCAAACTGGAAGTATGCATGGATTCCAGTAGTTGGTCCAATTCTAGGTGGATCACTTGCAGGATTATTCCATCAAGTTGTATTTGAAGGAAAACAAAATGCAGCACTTATTTATGTGATTATCGCAACTGTGATTGTACTAGCAATCTCTTATATGACAAGTAAAAAAAGCGGAAGCAATACAAATAGTAGAAAAGTAGCATAAGGGGGAAACCGATATGAAAAAATATATTCTTTCATTAGACCAAGGAACAACAAGCTCACGTGCAATTTTATTCAATAAAAAAGGTGAAATTGTTCATTCAGCTCAAAAAGAGTTTACACAACATTTTCCAAAGCCAGGCTGGGTAGAGCATAATGCACAAGAAATTTGGGGATCTATTTTAGCAGTTATCGCAACTTGCTTAAGCGAAGCAGATGTAAAACCAGAACAAATCGCTGGTATCGGTATTACGAACCAACGTGAAACAACGGTTGTATGGGATAAAACAACTAGTAAACCAATTTATAACGCAATCGTATGGCAATCTCGCCAAACAGCTGAAATTTGTGATGAGTTAAAAGAAAAAGGTTATAGCGAAATGGTTCGCGAAAAAACAGGTCTTTTAATTGATGCATACTTCTCTG
This sequence comes from Bacillus thuringiensis, assembly GCF_001182785.1. Classification (NCBI taxonomy): domain Bacteria; kingdom Bacillati; phylum Bacillota; class Bacilli; order Caryophanales; family Bacillaceae; genus Bacillus; species Bacillus thuringiensis. The sequence goes on from NZ_CP012099.1 coordinate 1,014,677, forward strand.
GTACGAAAGTAAAGTGGATTTTAGATAACGTTGAAGGTGCAAGAGAGAAAGCTGAAAACGGCGATCTATTATTCGGAACAATTGATTCGTGGCTTGTATGGAAACTATCTGGTGGTAAAGCACACGTAACAGATTATTCAAACGCATCACGTACGTTAATGTTTAACATTCACGACTTACAGTGGGATGATGAGCTTCTAGACATGTTAACAATACCAAAGAGTATGCTTCCAGAAGTACGTCCATCATCTGAAATATATGGAGAAACAATTGATTACCACTTCTTCGGTCAAAATGTACCGATTGCAGGTGTAGCTGGTGACCAGCAAGCAGCATTATTTGGACAAGCTTGTTTCGGTGAAGGTATGGCGAAGAACACTTACGGAACTGGTTGCTTTATGTTAATGAACACAGGTGAAAAAGCAGTAGCTTCTGAGCACGGTCTATTAACAACAATTGCATGGGGAATAGATGGTAAGGTAAACTACGCATTAGAAGGAAGTATTTTCGTAGCAGGTTCTGCAATTCAGTGGTTACGCGACGGAATGCGCATGTTTAAAGATGCAAGTGAGAGTGAAGTATATGCTTCTCGCGTTGAATCAACTGACGGTGTATACATTGTACCAGCGTTCGTTGGACTAGGAACACCTTACTGGGATAGTGAAGTACGCGGCGCTATGTTTGGTGTAACACGCGGTACGACGAAAGAGCATTTCATTCGTGCAACGCTAGAATCTTTAGCTTACCAAACGAAAGATGTATTATGTGCAATGGAAGCAGATTCAGGTATTGAACTGAACACATTACGTGTTGATGGCGGAGCAGTTAAAAATAACTTCTTAATGAAGTTCCAAAGTGATATTCTAGATGTTCCTGTAGAGCGTCCAGTGATCAACGAAACAACGGCTCTAGGTGCAGCATACTTAGCTGGTCTTGCGGTTGGATATTGGAAAAACCAAGATGAAATTAAATCACAGTGGCATATGGACAAACGCTTTGAACCAACGATGGAAGCGGAAACAAGCGAAGAGCTATATGCTGGATGGAAAAAAGCAATTGAAGCAACAAAAGCTTTCAAATAATCATAAACAGTGTTATAATGGTGACAAGTTAATAATTCGGTAGGAGATTTGGAGAGACCACAACGCGCTATAGAGGCGAAATCTATAGCGGAGTTTGTGGTCTCTTTTTTCGTTATCAAAGGGAGGAATTACCATGAAATTTTCAAGTAAACAACGTAAAGACGTATTAAACGGAGTAAATAAACAAGAGTTAGATGTGATCGTAATTGGTGGAGGTATTACTGGTTCTGGTATTGCATTAGATGGAGCAACACGCGGGTTATCAACAATTGTGTTTGAAATGCAGGACTTTGCAGCAGGTACATCAAGTCGTTCAACGAAGCTTGTACACGGTGGTCTACGTTATTTAAAACAACTTGAAGTGAAAATGGTAGCAGAGGTGGGTAAAGAGCGTGCGATCGTATATGAGAACGGTCCCCATGTAACAACACCAGAGTGGATGTTACTTCCGTTCCATACAGGCGGTACGTTCGGATCATTTAGTACATCAATTGGTCTTCGTGTATACGACTTCTTAGCAGGTGTAAAACGAAGCGAGCGCAGAAAGATGTTTAACCGTGAAGAAACATTAAATAAAGAGCCTCTTGTGAAAAAAGAAGGATTAAAAGGCGGCGGTTACTACGTAGAATATCGTACAGATGATGCGCGTCTTACAATTGAAGTAATGAAAGAAGCGATTGAGCATGGTGCGAAAGCTGTTAACTACGCAAAAGTAGACAGTTTCTTATATAAAGATGGAAAAGTATGCGGTGTACGTGTAATCGATTTACTAGACGGTGAAGTATATGAAGTTTACGGTAAGAAAATTGTAAACGCAGCTGGTCCTTGGGTAGATACACTTCGTGAAAAAGATAACTCGAAAAAAGGAAAAGTACTTCAGTTATCAAAAGGTGTTCACTTAGTAATTGATCAAAAACGTTTCCCACTCGGGCAAGCAATTTACTTCGATACACCAGATAAACGTATGGTGTTCGCGATTCCTCGCGGCGGAAAAACATACGTAGGTACAACGGATACGTTCTATGATAAAGACGCAGCTGTACCACAAATGACAACAGAAGATCGCACATATATCATTAATGCGATTAACTACATGTTCCCAAGCGTGAAAATTACAGAGAAAGACATTGAATCAAGCTGGGCTGGTGTACGTCCGTTAATTTATGAAGAAGGTAAGAATGCATCTGAAATTTCTCGTAAAGATGAAATTTGGACTTCTGAATCTGGTTTAATTACAATCGCAGGTGGTAAATTAACAGGATACCGTAAAATGGCTGAAATGGTAGTAGATTACGTAACGAACTTACTACAAAAAGAAGGTCATAGCGCATATCCGAAGAGCGACACGAAACATATGCCGATCTCTGGTGGGCATGTAGATGGTTCACACGGATTCCCAGCATTCGTTGCGAAAAAAGCAGACGAAGGTACGAAATCTGGTTTAACGAAAGTACAAGCAGAAGAGTTCGCGAAATTCTACGGCTCTAACGTTGATGTACTGTTCGACTTAGCGAAAAAACATAAAGAAGAAGCGAAAGAATACAACATGCCGCTTGACGTTCTAATCCCGCTTGTATACGCAATGGATTACGAAATGACAGCAAAACCAGTTGACTTCTTCGTACGCCGCAGAGGCGCTGTATTCTTCAACATCCACTGGGTATACGAGTGGAAAGAAGCAGTAATCAACTATATGGCTGCGAAACTAGGCTGGAGCAAAGAAGAACAAATGAAATATACAGCTGAACTAGAAAAAGCATTAACAGACGCTGTAATTCCTGTAGATCAACAAGAACAGGCAGCTGCGTTAGCATAAAATAGAGAACCACCTGAAGGGAAGCCTTTAGGTGGTTTTTTCTTTTTTTATGGAATATTCTTCTAACTATATTGCGTAACGACATATGTTGTTATACGATGTATATAAGGTGGTGGTATTGTTGGATAAAGAAATCTTGAAGGGAAGTATAGATATTTTATTGCTTTCTATCATTGCAAAACGTGATACATACGGATACGAAATAGCTCAAAGTTTAAAGGATGCAAGTGAAGATTTGTATAGTATGGGACAGGGAACTTTGTATCCTGCTTTAAAGAGATTAGAGAAAAAGGAGTTTCTTGAATCTTATTGGAATGAATCTGAGAATGGGATGAAAAGGAAATTCTATACTATTACAGATAAAGGGAAAAAAGAATTGCAGAAGAAAGTGAACTCTTGGGAAAGTGTAACAGCATTAATTCAAGCTTGTCAGAAAGGAGTTATTTATGAGTGAATTTGATGAGTATATTAAGTCTATTTTAGCCTATTCAGAACTTAGTGATATTGAACAGGATGAGTTATTTCTAGAAATGTATGATCACTTGAACAGCTTGAAAGAAGAATATATGGAACAAGGTATGAATGAAAAAGAAGCGATTTATAAAGCGATTCAAAGTTTTGGAGAATCAAAAGTTATTGGCGTAGAGATTAATAAATCGGTATACGAAGTTCCTAGGCCATTAAAGGTGTTATCAAAAGTTTTATGTATTCCTTATATAATCATTTGTTTTATTGTCTTTTTAGGAACGTTTATTTCAACTTCTACATTTGACTCTGTTCGCAGTTTGACAGGTGGTGGGACTGTCTATCATCCCATTGAATTTTGGCAGCAATTTTTACATATATCTGATTTAGAAACGTTATTACAACTTTTTGGAATAACACTTTGGCAAGTTAAAGATTTTATTGCACATCCAGGTCCTTGGGGAAACTCAACTTATTGGTTAAGCGTTTTACAACATATAATATTAGTAGTTCCATTCGGATTTTTCGTTCCAGTGCTGATTAATAAAGTGACTAACTATAAGAAAGCTCGTAAGTGGTATGTTATGACCTTTCTTGTTTGGGAGATATTACATTTACTAACTTTGTCTGATGTTTTTGATGTGTGGCGGATTGCTATAAATATGCTCGGTGCGTCGGTAGGATATCTTTTATTTATAATCATAATGCAAATGGATAATAAATTTAGGGTTATGCGAAAGAAGATATTTGAAAATTAGCTCGCTATTCTGTAGTTTAAATTATACAAACTTAATTTGATGGTAATAGAGTATCGCTGAAAACATAGGTACTATATAGTGAGAGGATTTTTTATATTCGTAATAGGTGTTGTTCCTTGTTTAATCCTACTGTTATGAAGCGGGTACATAATCCGTCTTTATTGGTGCTATAAATGATGAGAGCGGCACAGCTGAACTAGAAAAAGTCTAGATCAACAAGAGCAAGCAGCTGCGTTAGCATAAAATAGAGAACCACCTGAAGGAGAGCCTTTAGGTGGTTTTTCTCTTGACTAAAAATAAATAAAATGTGTTACAATGATGATAGAGTATATAGTATGAATTTTGCATAAAATAAAAAAGACAGAAGCCTGAGAAACTTCTGCCTTGTGTAACCTAACTTGCTATTGTGGTGGTAGTAGGTGCGGTTATAAGACAATTACATTAACGTTTTAGCCGAGAACCGCCCTTACCTTTTCCACGAAGTAGGGTGGTTCTCGCTTTTTTGTATACAGAAATTAGCCACGGACCGACGTATCTTCTACCGATGATAACGCCAGTTCCGGTTAGGATACCGTACACTAATTTAATTACAAACATCGCGATCATTTTATCACCTCCCCCCTTTTTTCAAAATGGAAGAGATGATTACCACACCTACTAGTTATAGCTTATTAAGTTACATTTCCATTGTATTATGTTTTAAAATAGGGAACAAGACATATGGATAAAAATTCCTATCTTTAAGCAGAGCATAAGTATCAAGGGACAAGAAGCAAATAAATATACATAAAAAAACGGTATGGACATTACCATCCATATTTTTTTATGTATTTATAAAACTTTTCCATACAGTGCGTCGTCTAATATATGGGAAGGAGGAAATGATGTGGTGGATGAATTAACGATAGAAGCGTTTGAAATAGAAGATAAGGAGGACCTTATCGACGAAATAATGAACAAGTATGGACAAGAAGTCTTACAGCTTGTGTATTCGTATGTGAATAATAAAGAAATTGCGGAGGATTTAACGCAAGATATATTTGTGAAATGCTATAAATCTCTTCATACATATAAAGGGAATTCAAACTTAAAAACATGGCTATGGAGAATTGCGATTAATCATTGTAAGGACTATATAAAAAGTTGGTATAACAAAAAGGTAATCGTTACAGAGGATGAATCTGTGTATATTGGGGTTCAAAATGATAGTGTCGAACAAACTGTCATTCAAAATGCGGAGGATAGTAGGTTGGCTTTGGCAGTAATGAGTTTACCGATAAAATATCGAGAAGTCATTTATCTATTTTATTATGAAGAGTTATCAATTAAAGAGATTGCTACGGTAATAGACGTGAAAGAAAACACGATAAAAACGAGATTGAAAAAAGCGAAGGAGCTTTTGAAGGAAGGATTGGAGGAATAATCAAATGGAAGATCGATTAAAAGGCTTGCGAAAATCAATGGAGAACACAACGTTTAAACATTTGAGTTTTTCTGATCAACATCGAAAGCGGGTGCGCGAAAAAATCAAGCAATCATCCGAAAAGGAAGAAGATATCCTTTTAGCGGTGTTACAACTTCTTATGAATGAAAAAACAGGTTATGAATTGATGCAGTTGCTAAGAGGTAGAGGGATTCAAAAATTCGAAGGTGATGAAGGGTCTCTATACACTTTATTACATCGTTTAGAACAGAACCGCTTTATCCAATCTAGCTGGGATCACGCAGGAGCTAAATATTATCAATTAAATGATAAAGGAAACAAGATGTTGCGAAAGGTAGAGAAAAATGCTATGAAGGCGCGATTTATATTAAAAGGATTAGTACAGGAGTGAGAAAAAATTGAATAAAAAAGGGGAGCATTTTTTAAAAGAAGTTACGAACCATATAAAATCAAAAGAAGCGAAGGACTTGGTGGCAACAGAACTAGACTTTCACTTGAAACAGGCCAAGAATATGTGGGTAGAAAAAGGGTTAAGTGAGGAAGTTGCGGAAGATAAGGCCGTTGAACAAATGGGAAGTCCAATCAAGCTTGGCCAGGAACTTAATAAACTACATAAGCCAAAGGTTGATTGGTTCTTAATTGGTTTATTAGTGGCTGCGATGGGGCTAGGATTTTTGCCAGTTTTAGCTCTTGGACATGCTGACTTATTAATGAATAAGGTGATATTTGTAATTCTTGGTGTTACAACAGCGATTGGGATGATGCTATTTGATTATCGGAAGTTAGAGAGACTCGGGTGGCTGTTTTATACAATTGGTGTACTTATCTTGTTAGCTATAAAATGTTTTCCGACTATTTCTGTGAATGGGGAAGCGTTAATAAAAATTGGTCCCATCAAAATTGACTGTTTAATGACAATACCATTCTTTTTTCTAGCCTGGGCTTCATTTTTTAATAACAGTAGATTAAAGTTTATACATCTTTTCATGCTGTACGTATTTTCTTTATATCTATTTTTAACTACATCAATTATGGTGCCGATTTATATTTATATTACGATGGTATTCGTTATGCTTTGGTGGAGTAAGCTAGGAAAGAAAACAGCATGGCTCATTACTATTTTACCAATTTTTCTCTTCATTATTAGGGATTTATTTTCCTGGTCTGCTGTAAAAGAATACCGGATAGCTAGAGTTTTAGGGTTTTTAAACCCAGAGCATGATCTATGGTATTTACGTTTAAAAGAGGCGATGTCGTCGGCAGGTTGGTTTGGTACATATGGAAATATAAAGTCTATCCCTGCTGCGCATACTGATTTTGTATTTGCAAGTTTGACTTACTATTATGGATATGTGCTTGCGCTAGTTCTTGTCATTATTCTTTCTCTTTTTGCAGTAAGAATAATGAACATAGCTTATAAAATAAATGACGGTTATGGTAAATTGCTGCTCGTTGGCGGAGTGACTCTTTTTGTAATCCATTTTATTTGTAACGTTGGCATGATTTTAGGATTATTACCGCGTGCTTCTATATCATTACCTTTTATTAGTTATGGATTAACACCGACTGTATTCCATGCGCTTTTAATGGGGATTGTGTTAAGTGTATATCGACGTAAAGATATGCCATTTAGAATGAAAAGAACACCTTGATGATTTGAAGTGAACCCTGAAAACGGGACACCTATCAAAACACCTAAACCACTTGTTCCCTAAATTCTTTAGGGGATAGGTGGTTTAATTTTTCTTGAATTCGCACACAATTGTAGTAATGAATGTATTCTAGCACAATCTTTCGCACAGTTGTGTTGGATACTTTTGTTATCTCTTGTGAATAGAAGGCTTCACTTTTCAAATGACCAAAGAAGCTTTCCATGACGGCATTATCATGGCAATTTCCTCTCCGGGACATGCTGGTGATAATGCCATTTTCTTTGGCATATGCTTGAAATTCCTTCGCTGTATAAATACTTCCTTGATCTGAGTGAAGAAGGACATCTTTTACTTTTCGCCCTCTCATTGCTTGTTTTAATGTCTTCATTGCTAATGGCAGTGCTTGGGACTCGCTGATGACATAACTAATAATTTCACGATTAAAGGCATCCATAATCGTTGATAAATACAAGGTACGCTCTCCAAATAATAGATACGTCACATCCGTAAACCACTTTTCATTTGGTGCGGATGCATCGAATTGGCGTTCCAATCGATGAGGGGCTATTACTGGCTCCGCACCACTGATATATTTCTTTTTCTTTCGACGAACTTTTGAGAGAATCTGATTTTGTCTCATGATTCGTAATACTTTTTTATGATTCACACACAGTCCCATTTTCCGAAGAGTTGCGGTCACTCTTCGATATCCATATCGTAATTTATGCCGAAGACAAACATCCTTTATTTTCTCTTCTATCTCATCTCTTAGGTCCACTGTTCGTTGTAACCAACGATAAAATGTAGACCGGGGTAATTCTAATACATTACACAATTCTTTTACCGTTAGTTTTGTTTTGAAATCGGTCCATAAAGTAACTACAGTTTCCAGGTTCAACTCCTTTCGATTTCCGGATACTTTCCCCATATCAGTAATTTTGTTTTTAACTGTTTATTTTCTAACCGTAGCTGTTCCAATTCATTTAACTCTTTTGGCCCTTTTCCATAAGAATATTGCTTTCCTACAGGTTGTTGAAAACGGTACGTTTGACCGGTACGATACCACTTCATCCATGTCTTAATTTGGGAAACATTTTTAATTCCAAACTTCTCCATAATGGTCCGATTGGAATATCCATCCTTTTTCATTTCAATCACTTTCCACTTTATTTCTTCTGGGTAATGAACTCTTGTCTTCAAACCAAAAACACCTCCATTGAATTTGCATACTTAGTATGCGAATTCAGGAGGTGTTTTTTTCATGTACCACTATTCGGGTTCACTTCAGATTATCAAGGTGTTTTAGTTATTAGTTCAAAACTATCCGAATCAGCCCCAAGCACAAAAGGACTAACTTCGCCAACACTATAAAGTTGCAACTCATGCATCGCGCGCGTACAAGCGGTGTAGAACAATCTACGTACGCTCTCATCACTGTATACATCTTCAGAAGTATCATAAATAATAACAGCGTCAAATTCAATACCCTTTGCTAAATAAGCAGGTATCACGACGATGCCTTGCTCATACTCGGCTGAGTTACTCTTCACGAGTTTAATATTCTCGATATGATGGAGTGCTTCGTATGCAGCGGCGCTTTCAGTTGCGGATTTACATATAATTGCGATCGTGTTGTGATTTTGTTTTTGTAGTTCAGCAACTTTAGCAGTAATATGCTCATGAAGTTCGCTGTAATCAGCTACTTTCGTCACTATAGGTTTCTCGCCGTCACGTTCAAAGGCGTGAATGTCTTTTCCTTCTGGTACGAGATTTCGTGTAAATTCAATAATCGGTTTTGTTGAGCGATAGCTACGAGTTAAGTTAATACCGTTCGTTTCATCTGGTCCGTATAAGTTAGTAAGTGTATTGAAATTAACTGTTTCACTCGCATGGGCAAATATTGCTTGGTTAAAGTCCCCGAGTACCGTCATTTTTGCGGCAGGGAAGAGACGTTTTAAAAACTCGAACTGGAACGGAGAGTAATCTTGTGCTTCATCTACGAGTACATGTTTAATCGATCTATTCGTTTGGAAGCCTTCAATTAATTCTTTTAAAAGTAAAAATGGAGTCGCATCCTCGTAATATAGATTTCCTTCATCGAGCATGTTCACTGTTAATGAGCAAATGTCATCCCATTCTTTCGGTTTTTCTCCAGTAACCCATGATGCATCTATGAAAAGTTGTTTATATATGCCTGTAAAATTGATAAAGCGCAATGTTTGAACGCCTTTACGAAGAGGCTTCAATTTTTTACGGACAATCATACGTCCGAGTACTTTCGTTTCTTTCTCATAATCATTAAAGGAGTTGTCGTCAAACTCGCCTTTTTTCTGCAAGTATTTATAAGCCTTTTGATATTCATCTTTACTAAGTAATTCAATTTCTTCTTCTACCCAAGGCTTTTTCAGTTCTGCTTTTTCAAGTGCATCTATTTGCTTATTTAGCCAATCCGTTAACTTCTCAATTCGACTATGGAAGCGGAGGGAGGAGTCGGTATTGTAAAATTGCTCTGTAATTTCTTTAGCAGAGGCAATCAGTTTTCCTCTAAATTTCATTCCTCTAAATAGCATGCCTGAAGTTTCAAGAGATTGTCTGTACGCTCTAATCATTTCGAAAAATTGAGTGGATGCTTTAAATCGGATGCTCGTATTTCTAATTTTGTAATTTGCGCTATTTGTTTCAGTTAGCATATATTCTAATTGTTCGTAAGGATCTTCCACATCAAATGACTTACTTAGTCTATGATTTAAATATTCTTGGAATGTTACTTGTTGCATATTTTCTTCACCGAGTTCAGGTAGTACGTTAGATACGTAGCTATTGAACATAGAGTTAGGGGAGAAGAGAATAATTTGATCCGCTTTTAGCCATTCGCGATATTTATATAGTAAGTAGGCGATTCGCTGCAGGGCAGCTGATGTTTTACCACTACCAGCAGCTCCTTGAACGATAAGGAGTCGGCCTTCATCGTGACGGATAATTTCATTTTGCTCACGCTGAATCGTAGCGACGATGCTCTGCATATGTTTGTTTGTACCTTTTCCGAGCGCTTGTTGCAGGATTTCATCACCGATTGTGAGGCTCGTATCGAACATGGAATCAATCTCGCCATTTTGAATAATGTATTGTAATTTTTTCTCCACATTACCGCGAATTACGCCGCCTGGTGTGTTGTATTCAGCCGGTCCTGGTGGATAGTCGTAATAAACACTTGAAATTGGGGCGCGCCAGTCATAAATAAGAAAGTTTTCTCCGCTTGCATCAGTAAGGGTAGAAACACCGATATAGATTTGTTCTGCGGCAGGTTCGCCTTCTTCAGTAAAATCGATGCGTCCGAAGTAAGGTGCTTTTTGCATACGTCGCAGCGCGGCAAGTCGATTAAAGGTGTGTTTATGGGTGATTTGTGTAACAGCTAGTGATTGAGCTTGTTGTCTTAAGTTGATAACTGTTTCAAGGTAATCATCAAAAGTATCTGTATTCACTTTAACGTCATCCCAGAAGTGTTTACGGATGTTGATTACTTCTGCCCGGCGTCTGCCAGTTTCGTTTTCCAGCTTATCAATTTGCTGCGTAATCGTTTCGATTACGGTATCCAATCGTTTTTGCTCTAGATCAAGTTTTTTGTTCATACGTAAGCACTCCTTTAAAAGTGAAAAATAGAGGTTGACTGAAGAAAGGTTTTGTTGTACAATTAAGATACGGATAAATACGTTCTGTGTATTTTAGAAAACGTGTTTCTGTACTAATTTAACATAGTTTCTTAATTTAATCAATAATGATGAGATAAACCCTTGGTTCCACGCGTTGTGAATCAAGGTTTTTTTGTTTTTCTGTAAGAAAGAATTGTGATTTTACCGAGGATGATCTAAGTAAAGCGTAGAAAAAATCAGGAATAGGGGATGCTGATGGAAAAATATTTTGAGGAAGCACATCGTTTTTGTTCTCGTAATAGAAAGCACTTAGAAAAGGATGTTATATGTGGTTGTTTTTATTGTTTAGAAATTTTCCATCCAGAAAAAATTACAGAGTGGTGGGATGATGATAACACAGCAGTTTGTCCGCATTGTGGGATTGACTCTATTATAGGGGAAAGTTCAGGATTTAGAATCACAGAAATGTTTTTAAGTGAAATGCATAAAAGATGGTTTTAGTTAAACGAATGACAAAATAAACTTTCGGTAACGAAGATAGTGTAAAACTAACTAAGATTTTACACTATCCATAAAATGAAAAAGACGTTATCCTTTCTATAGAATCGAAGAGTCAATCATGTAATTTCATTTACCCAATCTGTACACAATTTCCCCCTGGAAGAGGGGACATAAAAAAGCTCGGGCTTAGCCCGAGCTTTTCATTATTTCTTTTCGTCTTTTTTAGCGTCAGCTTTTGGCTCTTCGAAAAGATCTTTTAAATCTTTATCGTCAACTTTTACGTCAGCTTTTTTGATTTCTTTCATCATAAGATCGTTCATGAATTGTGCATCTTGTACTTTTTCTTGAGCTAGTGATTTTTTAATATCAGCTTTTGCTTTATCGAAAGTTGCATCTGCGTGATTATCAGTTACTTTGATGATATGGTAACCGAATTGTGTTTTTACAGGTTCGCTTACTTCACCTTTTTTCAACTTTTGAGCTGCTTCTTCAAATTCTTTTACCATTTTCCCTGGTCCGAAGAATCCTAAGTCGCCACCTTTTTCTTTTGAACCTGTATCTTCAGAGTATTGTTTTGCTAATTCTTCGAAAGATTTACCTTGAGCAAGTTCATCTTTCACTTTTTTAGCAGTTTCTTCATCTTTTACAAGGATATGACTTGCTTTCACTTCTTTTTTATAATCCTCGAATTTTGCTTTTACATCTTTATCAGTAATCGATTGTTCAATCGCTTTTTCTTGAGCTAATTGAGCACGTACACTATTTTTTATAGTTTCTTCTTTAATACCTTGTTGTTTCATTAGTGTATCGAATTGATCACCGTATTGTTTTTTCATTTCATCGAACTTTTTATCTACATCTTTGTCTTCAACTTTGTAGTTTTTAATAAGTACTTTTTCCATAACCATGTTGTTTAGTACTTGTTTACCATGTTGTTGTTTCATTTGCGTGTAGAAATCTTCTTTCGTAATATCACCAGCTTTAGAAGTAACAACTTTTTCTGATGATGATGTTCCACATGCTGATAATGCAATTACACTTGTTGCGGCTAAGGCAAGCATCGCTTTCTTCATTCAATAAACACTCCTACTATTATGTATTTTTAATTTATCCTACACCGATGAACTTTAGTTCATAAGAGCCCGATTAAGTCTCACTGATACTTTTGCTTTTTATATTTGTAAAGCGCGCTTAACAGGGCTTACCGTGGCTGAGGATAAAGTTTTGATGAATGTTATTTGTTCTATAGTATAAGCAATATGTACAAAATTTAATATATCATATTTCGACTCGTTTTCATATTGATAAAGAAAAATTAACCAGTACGTGTCAGATTTTGAAAGTGTACCATATTGGGCGTATGCCGCATATACAGAATAGAGGAGGGGATGGGGATGAATTCTCAACTTATTTTATTACTTGTACTGTTTATTTTATTGGTTATTGTAGGTATAATTTGCTTATAGAGGAAAAAAGTGAGGAAGGGGCTTTCCTTCCTCACTTTCCATGAAATATAATTTCTATATAACTAGAAATTAATAAAATTGTTATACATACATTAATAACCCGAAAGACACCGGGCTGGCGGCTCGCAGCTATTTGTTTTCGTTCACACAGTGTATGTGTCATGAAATTCGTGTAAAATATAACAAGAAGTGCGAATGCGACAAAAACAACTGTTATAAGTGTCATGAGGCGAGACCTCCTTTTGGCTAAAATACATATACATATATTGTATCACACGATATTTTGTTCGTGTTACAAAATTCAGAAATAGAAGACTTTGTGTTAGAAAGTGAGGGAGAAAATGGACGTTGTTAGAAGATTAGAACAAGCTGAATACTACGTAGACCTACTATTTAAAATGATTGATGAAGAGAAGTGTCCATTTTATTCTTTGATCATAAAGAAAAAAGCTCGTAAAAAAGATATTGAACGTATACTAAATCTTTGTGAAAAACTGAACGAGCAATATGTAGTGGAGAAAGCAGAAGGGCTTCTTTTGTTCGATGCGCTGTTAAATCAATTTGAAAAAGCGCTTCCACATCAGCTCGAAGTACACGAAACTGCGGAAGCGCTAGCAAAACAAGGTTTATTTAAGCCGCTTATGAATGAATTCTTAAGCATGATTGCGAAAAAATAAATAGATTATTTCTTAACTAACTTTTGATCGGATTCTGTAAAGTTCTCTTCAATATCTTCTAATGATTTCTCAAAAATATCGATAAAGTCTTGTCCGTAAATATTACGCAGGATTGCAATCAGTTCGATATTTTCTGGGAACTTCCCATAAAAATTACGAAGTGCAAGAGCCCCATTAAATACCGAATTATTTTCAGGATCATACTCTTCCATTAAGCGAAGTAGTAATTCTTCCCCTTTGTCTGTAATTTCAATGTACGTATTTCGTTTATCATCTTCCTTTTTTGAGAATACAAGATAGCCGCGTTCTTCAAGCTTTTTAGAGAAGTTAAACGCTGTTGATACGTGCATAACTCCAAACTTAGCAATCTCAGAAATAGAAGCCCCTTTTAAATGATAAGCGATTGTTAAAATATGATGTTCATTAATATTTAAATCGTAAGGTTTAATCCACTGCTGCCAATCTTTCTCTACACATTTCCATAACGCTTTCGATAATTGAGCAATGCGTTGGCTGAAAATCATCGCTTCTTTTACCGAGTAATCTTTTTCTCCACTTTTCATTTACTCACCCACTTTAACATTCTTTTTCATTACTATCTATTATGCCAGTAAAATAAAAATTAATAAAGTCTTTTTGTAAGAATTGTGAAAATTTTTTAACAAAATGACATTCTATACAAATCATGCATAACTATGGAAGCGTTTTATGAGTCGTGAATACATGCGTTGTCCTTACATGTTAATTGATAACATATATTGTAAATGCATAAAAACACGGCATATCTATACGATATGCCGTGTCAAGGTCAATTTATATAAAAAATATTTGTTATATGCAAAAAACTAAGCAGGAATTTGTTTACGCTTTTTCTGGAACAGCTTCTTGCAGTTTCTCAATTGACTTTTGGATGTCCAAAATTTCTTTCTCAATATGGCGCTTGTTTTGAGAAATATCTTGTTTCCAGTTAGAAAGCGTGTCTTGCATGTCATCTTTTAGTTCTTGAAACACTTCTTTACCTTCTGAAGCAGTTTCAACAATTTGACGCTTTAATAATTTCGTATCAGCTGTAATATCAGCTAAAGTCTTTTTAATATCATTTCCTTTTTCTTTTAACTTGCCGCGCATGTCTTTACCAGAAGAAGGAGTTGAGAAAAGAACGGCTAGTCCAGCAACTGCTCCCCCGCAAATAACACCTGTAATAAAGGATTTAGCTTTTGACATAAAAGGAGACCTCCTTATTTTTTGTTCGTATTCATGATGTGAAAAAATATGCATATCTTTCTTATATGTGCTAGGCACAAACAATCATCCCTGAGCATTTTAGGTGAAGAAACAAGACATGCGGAATTTGATGACTTCAGGGAAGTGGCTTGTTATGTATTACGCCTTCTTATAGTGTCATTATTTCACACTATTTGCAATTGTACTTGCGATGTTTTGTAAATTTTCCATAGTGTATTCATTTTGGTGTGATTTCCAAACAGCACCGAAACCATCTTTTTCACCGTAGCGTGGAATTAAATGAAGGTGGAAGTGGAACACAGTTTGTCCAGCTTTTTCACCGTTATTGTTAAGTAGGTTAAAGCCAACTGGATTAAACTCTGCTTTAATCGCATTTGAGATTTTTGGAACGACAGAAAAAATGTGTGATGCGATTTCTGGCGTTAACGCAAAAATGTCTTGTTTGTGAACTTTCGGAATAACAAGAGTATGTCCTTTTGTTACTTGACTAATATCTAAAAATGCAAGCACATGTTCATCTTCGTATACTTTTGAGCAAGGGATTTGCCCGTCAATGATTTTACAAAAAATACAATTGTCTGCTGTATGATTCATTGATCTCATCCTTTCAAATATCCTTAGCCGTATTTTACCATAATTACATAAGAGAACAAACACGAAAAACAGGAAGCTGACTCAGCTTCCTGTTTTCTGAAGAGGGATTGAAAAAGCATTATCGTAATTTACGTTTCGCAGACACCTCATTTATTTAAGAAATGCACGGTAAATCGGCTAAAGTTTCTGCCGTAGACACCCCATTTTCAAGTGAAATGAATTGCAATCTTTTTTTAAAATGAAATTGTTTATTTTTTAAAACAGTATATGCTCTTTCGGAGACACCCCGTTTCGAAAATGAAACAAATAATCTGGTTATGTGTAAATTTCATTGTCCAACATGGACACCCCATTTCATGATGACTTCACTATGTTGTTGTACTCATCAATTGGTGGTTGCTTTTTCAATGTGTTCCTTCTTCAATAATTATGATGTCCGCTTTCGGGAAAATATATGCTAATAAATTTAAATTTTTTTTTTGAGTACATGGATACTATGTAGTACAGCATAATTTTTGGTAAGATGAATATAGAATGAATACTAATGAAGAAAGTGGTGTCGTATGAGCGAGTTATTGCGTGTAGAAAATGTTACAGGAGGATATACGAAACGACCTGTATTAAAAGATGTTTCGTTCTCTGTTAATAAAGGCGAACTTGTCGGCTTAATCGGTTTAAATGGAGCTGGTAAAAGTACGACGATTAAACATATTATCGGTTTAATGGAACCGAAAAAAGGAACTGTCACAATTAATGGGAAAACAATTCGTGATGATATGACAGCGTACCGTTCTAGCTTTTCATTCATTCCAGAAACGCCGGTATTATATGATGAATTAACGTTAGAAGAGCATTTGAAATTAACAGCGATGGCGTACGGCGTTGATGAAAAACAATATGAAGAACGTGTAGGACAACTATTACATGAATTTCGCATGAAAAATCGTTTAAAATGGTTTCCATCTCATTTCTCAAAAGGGATGAAACAAAAAGTAATGATTATGAGCGCGTTTTTAGTTGAGCCATCTCTTTACATAGTAGACGAACCTTTCGTTGGATTAGATCCGTTAGCAATTCAATCTCTTCTTCAAATGATGGATCAAATGAAAAAGAGTGGAGCCGGTATTTTAATGAGCACACATATTTTAGCGACGGCAGAGCGTTATTGTGATTCGTTCATTATTCTGCATCAAGGTGAAGTAAGAGCGAAGGGAACATTAGCTGAACTGCAATCACAGTTTAATATGCCAGGTGCAACGTTAGATGATATTTACATCGCGCTAACAAAGGAAGAAGATTATGAATAGCGCAGCGTTATGGAAAGAACGATTTCGTCACTTTCTAAACGAAGTTCGTACATATAGTAAATACGTATTTAATGATCATTTGAAATTTATTTTCGTGTTCATCATCGGTGCGGGAGCGTATTATTACCAGCAATGGTTACAAACGTTAACATCTTCCTTTCCAACTGCGCTCGTAATGGCAGTATTAATTGGACTCGTGTTAACAGCTGGATCCATTCAAACGTTATTAAAAGAAGCGGATCTCGTTTACTTACTGCCAGTTGAAGAAAAGTTAAAACCTTACTTCACCAAGGCATTTCTTTTTACATTTATGATTCAGTTATACATAATCGCAATCGTAGCAGCTGCGCTTGCTCCGTTATACTTCCAACAAATGAAGCAAACAGGTGCTGGATACATTTGGATCGTCCTCGCATTTGTCATTGTAAAAGCGTGGAATTTATTTGTAGCGTGGGAAAAGTCATTTTTAACAGATCAAAATATACAAAGGGCTGATTGGTTTATTCGTTTTATCTTAAACGGTTTATTTGTATATTTCCTTGTAGAACGTACTTCAGTTCTTTTCATTGGCGGAATCGTTCTGCTCATGGTGTTATATCTTGCTATCATGCATCAAATGGTAAAAGGAAAGCCGCTAAACTGGGAGTATTTAATTTCTGAAGAAGGTAAGAAAATGATGCTGCTGTACCGAATTGCGAATATGTTCGTTGATGTACCAGCATTAAAAGAAAGAGTATCTCGCCGAAAATGGCTGGATTTCATTCTGTCGATAATCGGCGAAAAGCGTACATATTTATACTTATATACGAGAACGTTTTTAAGATCAGGTAACTATTTTGGATTATATGTGCGTCTGCTCGCTCTTGGAGGAGTTATTCTTTACTTCATTCCATTTTTATATGGACGATTTATCGTAAGTTTTATCTTCCTATACTTAATCGGCTATCAGCTATTAACTTTATGGAAACATCACCGCATGAAAATTTGGCTTGATTTGTATCCAGTAAAGGTAGATGAAAAGAAGAAAGATTTTCTTACTTTATTAAATGCGATTCTAATCATCGGGAGCGTAATCTTTACAGTTATATTTGCACTAGCAACGAAAGATTTCATGATGACAGGAATTTTACTTGTCGTAAGCATATTATTTAGTATCGGTTTCGTTTACCAATACGGGGCGAAGCGCATTGAGCGTTTAAATTGAAAGGAATGAACCTATGATTACATACGAAGAGAAGGTTATAAAAGAATTGGAGCAGTGGAAAGCTACATTCATGAAAGATTCTTCTATGATGACACGGTTCTCCAAAAAAGTGCAGACGAAAGTGCAACAGCTCATTCCGGCGAAAGTACAAAAAGTGCTAACAGAGACGATCCGGATGATGGTACAAACAATTAGCGCCGGGTCAAACTTTATAAAGCCGAAGCTAAAAGAGACGACATGGTCACTGCAAAGACGTGACGATGAAGTTCGTAAAAAAATGGATGAGTACAAAAAAATAGCAGCGGCAGAAGGAGCAGGGACGGGAGCTGGTGGTATTCTCCTCGGTCTTGCTGACTTTCCGCTTTTACTCGGCATTAAAATTAAATTTTTATTCGATGCAGCAACATTGTACGGATTTGATACGAGCGACAAAGAAGAGCGCCTTTTTATCCTTCACGTTTTCCAGCTTGCCTTTTCAAGTGACGACCACCGAAAAGAAATATGGAAAGCAATCGAAACATGGGATACAGAAGAAGAAAATCATATGGACTGGGAAAAGTTCCAAACAGAGTACCGAGACTATATCGATTTAGCAAAAATGCTTCAGCTCGTACCCATAATCGGTGCCCCGGTCGGCGCGTATGCGAACTATCAATTATTGCAAAGACTTGGGGAAGTAACGATGAATTGTTATCGTATGCGGTTGCTGAATAGGGATTAAAAAGAAGGCGTCCTACATGTGTAATGTAGGACGCCTTTTCTTAGAAGCTAAGTCCGATATAGCTAACTCCAACTATAATCAATACGATAAAAAGTACAATGATTAATGAAAATCCGCTCTTGCCAGCTTGTCCCGCTTCACCGCCGCCATTACCACCAAGTCCCATATGATATCCTCCTTATTGTTATATGTTGTTTTTACTTTATAACTTTCTTTGTTTTCCAATAAATACCTTCTATAGTGCTAACTAAATTGAAAATCATTTCGTTTTGTTTTATAATTTACTTACCGACCGGTAAGTAAAAATAAGTGAGGTACAGTATGACGAAGAATTTACAAACATCGCAGAACATTGTAGAGGCATCATTTAAACTTATGGCAGAACACGGCATTGAGAAGATGAGTCTTTCCATGATTGCGAAAGAGGTAGGTATTTCAAAACCGGCTATTTACTATCATTTTTCTTCTAAAGAAGCGTTAGTTGATTTTTTATTTGAAGAAATTTTTTCTGGGTATCATTTCGTGAATTATTTCGATAAAGAGCAATATACGAAAGAAAACTTTGCAGAAAAGTTAATTTCAGATGGTTTACATATGCTCTCTGAGTATGAAGGGCAAGAAGGAATACTACGCGTTATCAATGAATTTATCGTAACTGCATCGCGAAATGAAAAGTACCAGAAACGTTTATTTGAAATACAAGAGGATTTCTTACATGGTTTCCACGATTTATTGAAGAAAGGCGCGAGACTGGGCGTTGTGTCACAACATGAAACGGAAGAAAATGCTCATACGCTAGCACTCGTGATCGATAATATGAGCAACTATATGCTCATGGGATTCCAGTTAAAGTATAAAGAAATTTGGATTCGAAATGTGAAAAACGTAATGAAGGAGGAGTAAAAATGAAAATGCAAAAAAACTGGTGGCTCGGTTTTCTTGGATTTATTGGGGTTTATAAAATACCAGGTATGATTGAAGCTTTTCAAGCGGATGGAAGTTGGATGAAGTTAATCGGTTTCATTTGGTTACTTTGGTTCGGATATTTTATTCCAGAGAAGAAAGAAGATTAAATTTCAATTTTCTGTAAAGTTATGTAAAATGTAGATTAAGAGTATTCATATATTAGATTACTAGATTTGGAGTGGTTACATGGATCCATTGAAAAATGAAATTCACCCTGACATGGTCAAGGTGTGGAAAGTTCGTGCTGTAATTGAAGAAGGGATCGGTATACTCGTCATTTTAGCTTACCTTTTCCTTATGATAAAGTTTGATTGGTGGGCGTGGATTTTGTATGTGATGATTGGGCTAACAGTTGTGTTCGCACCATTTTCGTACTTCTTATTCCCGAAACTACGTCAACGTTATTACAGCTACCAACTAAATGAGGAAGAGCTTGAAATTCAGCATGGTCTTTTTGTCGTAAAGCGCGTATTAGTACCGATGATTCGTGTACAGCACGTAACGATTGAACAAGGTCCGATTATGAGAAAATATGGCTTAGCAGAATTACACATTTCAACGGCAGCAACTTCTCACAGCATCCCAGGCTTAACGATGTATGAAGCAGAAATGTTGAAAACGAAAATCGCAGAATTAGCGAAAGTGAGTGATGAGGATGTATAAGAGGCAGCATCCAATCACGATGTTATTAGAATTAAAAATAACAGATTTTATACCACTCATTATTTTCATGTTCAGCTTAAACGGAAAATTTCCGTTTTGGTATTTAATTCCCGCAGGATTTGGTTTACTCACCGTTTTTTCAGCATTTGAAAAATGGTATTACACAACATATTGGGTTGAAAATAACGTATTACATGTGAAAAAAGGTCTCTTCGTGAAAAAGGAGAGCTACTTAAATAAAGAACGTGTTCAAACGATTAATACAAGTTCTAACGTGCTCTATCAAATGCTCGGTTTGAAAAAAATTCAGATTGAAACAGCTGGTGGGGGCGATGAAGCAGAAGTTAGCTTAGCTGGTATTACGGCAGAAGAAGCGGCGGAGCTTATTGCTTTGCTAAATGAGCCAACTCCAGAAGTGAAAGCAGAAGGAACGTTAGACGAAGCAACAGAAAATACAGTAGAAAAAGAAATTGTTACAGAAGAAAAACAAGCGACAGAGTATAAATTAACTTGGAAAGAGATTTTATTAGCATCTGTTACATCTGGTCAATTTGGACTATTATTCTCTTTAATCTTTTTCGTCTATCACCAAGTAGATGAGTACATTCCGAAATGGATAGAGAATGGCGTAAAGTCGTATGTAATGGAACATGATATATATGGCTGGATTTTCATGGTAGCTATTTTGCTCGTTCTTTCGTGGGTTATATCTACAATTGGCTACGCGTTAAAACATGGTAACTTCACAGTAAATCGAAAAAATGATGAAGTCCGTATTTCGCAAGGGTTACTGGAAAGAAAAGAACTCGTACTAAAATTGCACCGTATTCAAGGTATTACGATAAAAGAAAGCATTTTACGCCAACCATTCGGTTATTGTGCTGTGCAAGTAGAAGTAATTCAAAGTAAGGGAATGGATGACGAAAAAGAAAAAGTTACACTGCATCCAATTATTCGAAAAGATCGCGTGCAACAGTTACTCACACATTTACAGTTACCATATGAACTGAATACAAACATTATTTCATTACCAAAAGCAGCATTGCGCCGCTATCTCATTGATAGTTTCATTTTCTTCGCAATGCTAGCAATCCCGCTTACTGGAATAAGTATATACTCTGAAAAGCACTTCATCATGTGGGCATTAATTCCGCTCGCGATCCTCATCTTTACACTTGGATACGCAACATTTAAAACAAATGGTTACAGTGTTAACGGAGAACAAATTACACTTGTCTATCGTAGCGTCGGAAAATATACAGGACTTATTAGAAGAAGACATGTCCAATCAATGGAGAAGACACAATCATATTTCCAGCGCCGAGCGGATTTATGTACGTATAAGTTTTCTAGTGCATCATCTAGTTATAAAATAGAGCATACGAGAGTAGAAGACGCGGAGAGAATGCAGGATTGGTATAAGAAGAGAATGAGTGAGGAATAATTTGAGAAAGCTTGCCTAGTCTGAAGGGCAAGCTTTTTTGTTATAGGGAAAAGAGTCGTTTAATCCATATATTAGTACAACTACAGCAAACATGTATCAATACGCATGAAAAAAGGTAATATGCTTCTGTTTTGGGGAATATGTGGAATTTTTGATGTAAATGGTATACAAAAATACAAATAGTATTAGGAGGTTATATATGATAAGTCAGTTGAAAAGAGAAGCACTTGATGCATTAAAAGGAAGATGGGGATTAGCGGTAGGGGCAACTTTATTAATTGGAATCCTTATTGGAGCTGTTGAAATGCTAACAACAGGTATTTTCTCGATATTTTGGGGTTGGGAAGAGGCAAGTGATTCACTTACAGTAAGTATTATTGTAATGCTTGTTATTGGTCCATTAACAATAGGTGCCTATTATCTTGTTTTAAATGCAATTCGTGGGACTGATGCTCGCATTGGTCATATATTTAGATGGTTTAGCGATGGAAGTAAGTTGATGAAGTCGTTTTTAACATATTTACTAATGTATGTATACTTGACTCTATGGACATTACTTCTTATTATTCCAGGTATTATTAAATCATTTTCTTATTCTATGACATATTTTATTTTGAATGATCATCCAGAATATACAGCGAATCAAGCGATTACTGAGAGTCGTCATATGATGAATGGACATAAAATGGATTATTTTTTACTATGCTTAAGTTTCTTAGGCTGGTTCATATTAAGTATTCTTACTATAGGAATCGGTTTCTTATGGTTAGCACCTTATTTCTACGCGACATCAGCCGCATTTTATGAAGAGATTTCAAAAGAATATTATAAAAAAGAAGGCACTACTTTCTAATAAAACACATAAACCATCTGTTCCCTATATTCTTTAGGGGGTAGGTGGTTTTCTTTTTTGAGGACTTTGTCTAAAAAATAGGTAAGATTATTTTTAGGAAAAATAAAAGGAGCAACATAAATGAAATATACTTGTCCATGTTGCGTAT
Source organism: Bacillus thuringiensis (assembly GCF_001182785.1). Classification (NCBI taxonomy): domain Bacteria; kingdom Bacillati; phylum Bacillota; class Bacilli; order Caryophanales; family Bacillaceae; genus Bacillus; species Bacillus thuringiensis. Next base: position 1,037,333 of record NZ_CP012099.1, read on the forward strand.
ATAAAGTGAAACTTTAATCAGTGGGGATTTTGTTCATTCCCCACTGATTATTAGTTCTCACCAATCGGGCATTTATGGGCAGCCCGCCTCCCGCCTAACTCCTTTGTTTTAGCTGAATTTTGAGGTGGGGGTCTTACTGTCCGGCAAATAGCGGGATAAAGTAATAAGAAGGACTAAATCGGTAAATTTTATTAATGGATATATTAGGAATGAATATGAAAGTATAGATGTATAGTCAATGTTGTGTATTTGATGTTATCATATTGAATGATATGGAAATTTTTAATAGAATAAGTAACTAAAAATTCAAAGGTAATGAAGCTTTTGTTGTATAAAGAAAATACTTAGTAGTAATCAACAATATTAAAAATAAGATTCGTATTTATATAAATTTAGTAGAAATGGGGTTTTAAAAAGGAATGAGTATCAGCATAACGCGGCAAAAGATTTTGGCGGCCGCTTCTCAAATTGTGCAATGTAAAGGGGTTGCTAAATTAACCTTAGAAGCAGTGGCAAAAGAGGCGGGTGTAAGTAAAGGTGGATTATTGTATCACTTTGCAAATAAAGAAGCTTTAATAGAAGGTATGATAGTCAGAGGGATAGAGGATTATGAGGGCGCTATTTACAATAAAGTAGCGGAAGACTCAGAGAGGAAAGGGAGATGGGTTCGCTCTTTTGTAGAGGAAAGATTAAGTAATGAGAGAAGAACAGAAGAGTTGTCTAGTAGTATGATGGCAGCATTCATGTTAAAACCTGAATTACTTGAGCCATTACAACAATCATTTCAGCAACTGCAAAAGAATATAGAAAACGATGAGATAGATTCAGTATGTGCAACAATTATTAGATTAGCAGCAGATGGATTATGGTATTCGGAATATTTAGGGGTTGGCAGACTAAGCCCCGAGTTAAGAGAAAAAGTGATTCAAGCTCTTATTGTTAATTCGTATAAATAGAATATACGAACTATATAATGTGAAAACAATTCACCATTACTTATTTAATGTAGTGGTGAATTGTTTTTTTTATTAGAAAAATAGAACAATTTTATAGAGTATTGAATTATAACCGTCTAGACGGTATAGTAATATTTGGTTTAAGAGGAAAATGAAACAAAAAAAGAATAAAAGATATTTTTAGCACACTATTCGAAAGGATAGGCCGCAAAGCTTAGAGTCTACGGTAATACATATTGGTTACTAAGATCGTCTGGTTGCACATTTTTGATGCAACCGGACGGTCTTTTTTTGTTATATAAATATAAAAAAATAGGAGGGAACTATGCAAATGAAAAGTACTAAAAGGCATATTTCAATGGTTTCATTAGTTTTTCTAGTATTATTTTCAGTGCTGAATGTGTGGGCTCCAGTTATTCAAGCTGCTGTGATGAAAAGTCCAGTGGACGAAATTAATATTTCTCGTACTGATGGCACGACATCTGAACCGTATCAAGCCTCAGATGGTATGAAAGTAGAAGTGAAGTGGTCAGCTAAAGAAAAAATAAAAAGTGGAGATCAATTCACAATTGATATGCCAAAAGAGTTTCGAAAAGACCTTATGAATATGAGTTTTCCTTTAAAAGATGCTGAAGGAAAAACAGTTGGTACATGTGAGATGAAAAAGGGTCTATTAACATGTACTATGGGTGATTACGTAGAAGGAAAGAATAACATTAAAGGTTCTTTATTCGTAGAATTCTACTTTGGTCTAGAAGCATATGATGGTGTTAAAGAAATTCCATTAGAATTTAACGTTGATGGTCAAATCGTCAATAAAGAAGTAAGTGTAAATAATACGACAGAGAGACCGAAGCCACAGCCCAATACGGAAAATTTATTGAAATGGGGTTCTTATAATCAAGAAAATCCTTCAATTGCTGATTGGCTTGTATATGTAAATGCAACCGGAACAGAAATGCAAGATCTTAAATTAACAGATACATTAGGACCTGGGCATGAGTTAATTACAGACAGCGTAGTATTAGAAGAGGCTGTATTTGAAGATGGTTATGCACCAACAAATATTAAGCCAGCAGATTTATCTAACATTAAAATTAATGCAACAAAGACTGGATTTACAATTGAATTTCCAGACAGTTCAAAAGGCTATATTTTAAGATATAAAACAAAGGTTACAAATCCTGCTGCAAAGCCTCATAAAAATACTGTGAAATTAGAAGGTAAAAATATTAAAACTGAAGAAAAAGTAGGACAAGTATTTGTAAGTGGTGGGGGAGGATCCGGTTCAGGTGACAATAATCCACCTAGCATTGAAAAAAATATAGTTGATGAGAATGGCAAGCTTGTAGAGAATGAGCAGTTAACACAAATGGATCAAGTTATTCAATACCAAGTTGGTACACATATACCGAACGATCCTCCTAAATACACATCTATGGTAATTAGTGATGATTTAGAAGATGTTTTAGAAGTATTAGAGGCAAAGGTGTATGATCAAAATGGCCAAGATATTACTTCTAAAGGAACGTTAAATATAGATAAACAAAGAAGTGAAGTAACATTTACATTTGGTGAGAGTTTTGACTATAAGTCATATGAAGACCAGATAATTAACCTTAGTATTAAGGCGAAAATTAAAAATAATGCAGACTTATCTTCTTACGTAGATAAGAAGATTCCTAATAAAGCAGAATTACATTTTGATGATAAAACATTAACATCAAAAGAAGTAACCATTACGCCGCCTGAAGCTCCAAAAGACGGTACAGTATCAATTCATAAAATAGATGCTGAGAATCCGAACAAAGGGCTAAAAGGTGCCGAATTTGAAGTTCGAAATAGTGCAAATGAAGTTGTTGCAAAACTGAAAACGGACGAAAAAGGTTTTTCAGTACCTCAAACTTTAGCTCCTGGGACGTATAAAGTTTATGAAACAGTAGCGCCAGAAGGATATCAAAAATTAACAAGCCCAGTAGAGGTTACACTTCAAGCTGGAGAAACAAAAACAATTGAAATTAAAAACACTATGCAAAAGGGTCAAATTGAAGTAAAGAAAATTGATTCGGAAAATGGTGAAAAACCATTAGCAAATGCAGAGTTTGATATAGTAAAAGACAGTGTAGTAGTCGAACATATTGTTACAGATAAAGATGGTAAGGCAATCTCTAAACCGTTAGCACCAGGAAAATATATTTTAAAAGAAACAAAAGCACCTGAAGGATACCAATTAAAAGAAACAGAGTTCGAAGTAAATGTAACAGGGGACGGCATATTCCCAATACAAGTGGAAAATGCGATGGTAGACAAAGGTAATGTAGAAATTACAAAAGTGGACAAAGAAAACGGGGCAGTATTAGCCGGTGTCGAATTTGAAGTCCAAGATGAGAAAGATGGCGTAGTAAGAAAAGTAGTAACAGATAAAGATGGAAAAGCAAACGTTTCAGATCTATCAGTAGGAAAGTACAAATTAGTAGAGACGAAAAGCTTACCAGGTTATAAAAAGCTAACAGAACCAGTACCATTTGAAATAAAAAAAGGTATGACAAAAGCTTTAGCAATAAAAGTAGAAAATGAGCAGTTAGACAAAGGTTCAGTAGAAATTACAAAAATAGATAAAGATAGTCAAAAAGTATTAGAGGGCGTAGTCTTCGAAGTGCAAGATGAGCAAGGAAAAGTAGTAACAGAAGTAAAAACAGATAAAGATGGTAAAGCAAAAATCTCTGATTTATCAGTAGGAAAGTACAAATTAGTAGAGACGAAAAGCTTACCTGGCTACAAAAAGCTAACAGATTCAGTATCATTCGAAATTACAAAAGGTATGACAACAGTCCTATCATTGAAAGTAGAAAATGAACAGTTAGATAAAGGTCCAGTAGAAATTACAAAAGTAGATAAAGATAACAAAAAAGCATTAAAAGGTGTAGTCTTTGAAGTGCAAGATGAAGCTGGAACAGTAGTAAAGGAAGTAAAGACAGATAAAGATGGTAAAGCAAAAATCTCAGATCTATCAGTAGGAAAGTACAAATTAGTAGAGAAAGAAAGTTTACCAGGCTATAAGAAACTAACAGATCCAGTATTATTTGAAATCAAAAAAGGCATGACTGAAGTTCTATCATTAAAAATAGAAAATGAAATGGTAGATACGGGAAATGTAGAGATAACAAAGATAGATAAAGATAATAAAGCACCGTTAGCGGGAGTAACATTCATCGTCCAAGATGAAAAGGGTAATGAAGTTACAAAAGTAACGACAGATAAAGATGGAAAAGCAAATGTTTCAGATTTACCTGTAGGAAAGTATGAATTAGTAGAGGTAGAAAGTTTACCTGGTTATAAAAAGCTAGAAAAACCAGTATCATTTGAAATCAAAAAAGGCATGACCGAGGTTCTATCATTAAAAGTAGAAAATGAAATGGTGGATACAGGGAATGTAGAGATAACAAAAATAGATAAAGATAGTAAAGCTCCATTAGAAAATGTTGTATTTGAAGTACGTGATTCAAAAGGAAAAGTAGTTGCGAAAGTAACGACGGATAAAGAAGGAAAAGCAAACGTTTCAGATTTACCTATTGGGAAGTATGAGTTGGTGGAAGTAGAAACACCGGCAGGATACAAACCACTAGAAAAGCCAATTTCATTCGAAATTGAAAAGGGTAGAGTAACAGCGCTAAAGCTAACAGTAGAAAATGAATTAGTGGATACAGGAAATGTAGAAATTACAAAAGTAGATAAAGAAAATAAAGATGCTTTAGCTGATGCAGTATTTGAGATTCAAGATGCAGCAGGACAAGTAGTCGCTAAAATAACGACAGATAAAAAAGGACAAGCACAAGTTACTAATTTATCAGTCGGCACATACAAGTTAGTAGAAGTAAAGGCACCAAAAGGGTATAAACAATTAGTAGATCCGATTACTTTCCAAATTGAAAAAGGCATGACAAAATCTCTTGCTTTAACAGTAGAAAACGAAATGTTAGACAAGGGAAATGTAGAAATCACAAAAGTAGATAAAGATAGTCAAAAAGTATTAGAAGGCGTAGTCTTCGAAGTACAAGACGACAAAGGCAAAGTAGTAACAGAAGTAACGACAGATAAAGAAGGAAAAGCAACAATTTCCGATTTATCAGTAGGAAAATACAAATTAGTAGAGAAAGAAAGCTTACCAGGTTACAAAAAGCTAACAGAACCAGTATCATTCGAAATCAAAAAAGGTATGACGAAAGTTTTATCATTGAAAGTAGAGAACGAACTGTTAGATAAAGGTTCAGTAGAAATTACAAAAGTGGACAAAGAAAGTGGCGCAGTATTAGCGGGCGTAACATTCGAAGTGCAAGATGAAAAAGATAAAGTAGTAACAAAAGTAAAAACAGATAAAGAAGGAAAAGCAACAATTTCAGATTTATCAGTAGGAAAATATAAGCTAGTAGAGGTAGAGAGCTTACCAGGATATAAAAAACTAGCGAAACCAGTATCGTTTGAAATTAAAAAAGGCATGACAGAAGTCTTATCACTAAAAGTAGAGAATGAACAGTTAGATAAAGGTTCAGTAGAAATTACAAAAGTGGACAAAGACAGCCAGAAGGCATTAGAAGGCGTAACATTCGAAGTGCAAGATGAAAAAGGAAAAGTAGTAACGAAAGTAAAAACAGATAAAGAAGGAAAAGCGAAAATTTCAGATCTATCTGTAGGAAATTACAAACTAGTAGAAGTAGAAAGCTTACCAGGCTACAAAAAGCTAACAGAGCCAGTATCATTCGAAATTAAAAAGGGTATGACAGAAGTCTTATCATTAAAAGTAGAGAATGAACTAGTAGATAAAGGTTCAGTAGAAATCACAAAAGTAGATAAAGATAGTCAAAAAGTATTAGAAGGTGTAGTCTTCGAAGTACAAGATGAGCAAGGCAAAGTAGTAACGGAAGTAAAAACAGATAAAAATGGTAAAGCAAAAATCTCAGACTTATCTGTAGGAAAGTACAAATTAGTAGAGAAAGAAAGCTTACCAGGTTACAAAAAATTAACGGAACCAGTATCGTTTGAAATCAAAAAAGGAATGACAGAAGTTCTATCATTAAAAATAGAAAATGAAATGGTAGATACGGGAAATGTAGAAATTACAAAAATAGATAAAGATAATAAGGCACCGTTAGCAGGTGTAGTCTTTGAAGTTCAAGACGACAAAGGCAAGGTAGTAACGAAAGTAACGACAGATAAAGCTGGAAAAGCAACAGTTTCAGATTTATCAGTAGGAAAGTACAAGCTAGTAGAAGTAGATAGTTTACCAGGCTACAAAAAATTAGAAAAGCCTGTACCATTTGAAATTAAAAAAGGTATGACAAAATCTTTAACGTTCACTGTAGAAAATGAAATGGTAGATACGGGGAATGTAGAAATCACAAAAATAGATAAAGACAGTAAAGCTCCATTAGAAAATGTTGTATTTGAAGTACGTGACTCAAAAGGAAAAGTAGTTGCGAAAGTAACAACGGATAAAGAAGGAAAAGCAAACGTTTCAAATTTATCTATTGGAAAGTATGAGTTAGTAGAAGTAGAAACACCGGCAGGATACAAGCCACTAGAAAAGCCAGTTTCATTCGGAATTGAAAAAGGTAGAGTTACAGCATTACAATTGACTGTAGAAAATGAATTAGTGGATGTAGGAAATATAGAAATTACAAAAGTAGATAAAGAAAATAAAGATGCTTTAGCTGATGCAGTCTTTGAAATTCAAGATGCAGCAGGACAAGTAGTCGCTAAAATAACGACAGATAAAAAAGGACAAGCACAAGTTACTAATTTATCAGTTGGCACATACAAGTTAGTAGAAGTAAAAGCACCAAAAGGATATAAGCAATTGGTAGATCCGATTACTTTCCAAATTGAAAAAGGCATGACAAAATCTCTTGCTTTAACAGTAGAAAATGAAATGTTAGACAAGGGAAATGTAGAAGTAACAAAAGTAGATAAAGATAGCCAAAAAGTATTAGAAGGCGTAGTCTTCGAAGTACAAGATGAGCAAGGCAAAGTAGTAACAGAAGTAACGACAGATAAAGAAGGAAAAGCAAACGTTTCAGATCTATCAGTAGGAAAATACAAATTAGTAGAGACGAAGAGCTTACCAGGTTACAAGAAGTTAACGGAACCAGTATCATTCGAAATTAAAAAAGGTATGACGAAAGTCTTATCATTGAAAGTAGAGAATGAACAGTTAGACAAAGGTTCAGTGGAGATTACAAAAATGGCTGCTGAAAGCAAGGAAGTCTTATCAGGAGCTGTGTTTGAAGTTCATGATGAAAAGGGAAAAGTAGTAGTGAAAGTAACAACAGATAAAGATGGGAAGGCAAAAATCGCAGATCTATCTGTAGGTAACTACACACTAGTAGAAGTAGAAGCACCAAAAGGATATGAAAAATTAACTAATCCAATTCCATTTGAAATTACAAATGGAATGATAAATGCAGTTCAATTAGAAGTATTAAACAAATTGAATCATTTAGCACCACCAGGTCCAGAAACACCAGATCCAGAAAAACCTGGAACACCAGATCCAGAAAAACCTGGAACACCGAATCCAGAAAAACCTGGAACACCAGATCCAGAAAAACCTGGAACACCGAATCCAGAGAAACCTGGAACACCAGATCCAGAAAAGCCTGGAACACCACATCCAGAAAAACCTGGAACACCGAATCCAGAGAAACCTGGAACACCAAATCCAGAAAAACCTGGAACACCAGATCCAGAAAAACCTGGAACACCAGATCCAGAAAAGCCTGGAACACCGAATTCAGAAAAACCGGAAAAAGAATTACCGAAGACAGGGCAGAAAATGCCTGTGGAACCATATATGGGAGCACTTCTTGTAATGATGAGTTTTGGATTATTCGTATTAGGTAGAAAACAGCAGAGATAATAAAAGTGAAAAGGTATCCTCAAAGTATTTGAGGATACCTTTTTTAGCATAAAAAAAGCATCTAGCAAAAGAACTAGATGCAAATAAAAACACATGGGAAGACAAAATTCTTCCCGTTTCCCGTATGTAATTATATCAAAAAAATTATAAAAAACTAGCTATATTTAAAATATAATTTTAAAAAAAGTTATATACATAAATAATTGCAATACTCGCAGTTTTATCTTCCTGAAAAAGTTATTTCTTTAGTTCCGAATATTAAGACTAATGTTGATAAATCTTCAGATAATTAGAAATAATGTCCAAAAGGATATATAATATTGCTTAAGAAATAGTTTTAATGGATTACATATATTTCATTTGGTGTATTAATTGAATATCATAATTTTTAATTTTATTAAGCAAGAATCTCGGTTACTTATTGCATTTCTAACATAGGGTGAGAAAGAAAAATACAATAGTGTGGAGGTTTTTATAATGACGTTTGTTCTTAGTAAAATGAGTGGCTTTAGCATAGAAGAAAAGGTACATGAATTTGAATCTAAAGGGTTTCTTGAAATCTCAAATGAAATCTTTTTACAAGAGGAAGAGAATCATAGTTTATTAACACAAGCACAGTTAGATTATTATAATTTGGAAGATGATGCGTACGGTGAATGCCGTGCTAGATCTTATTCAAGGTATATAAAGTATGTTGATTCACCAGATTATATTTTAGATAATAGTAATGATTACTTCCAATCTAAAGAATATAACTATGATGATGGCGGGAAAGTTAGACAGTTCAATAGCATAAATGATAGCTTTTTATGTAATCCTTTAATTCAAAATATCGTGCGTTTCGATACTGAGTTTGCATTTAAAACAAATATAATAGATAAAAGTAAAGATTTAATTATAGGCTTACATCAAGTAAGATATAAAGCTACTAAAGAAAGACCATCTTTTAGTTCACCTATTTGGTTACATAAAGATGATGAACCAGTAGTATTTTTACACCTTATGAATTTAAGTAATACAGCTATCGGCGGAGATAATTTAATAGCTAATTCTCCTCGGGAAATTAATCAGTTTATAAGTTTGAAGGAGCCTTTAGAAACTTTAGTATTTGGACAAAAGGTCTTCCATGCCGTAACGCCACTTGGAACAGAATGTAGTACGGAGGCTTTTCGTGATATTTTATTAGTAACATTTTCTTATAAGGAGACAAAATGAGAGAGAATAAAATAATTATGATTTCTGGAGCCAATAGCGGTATAGGTCATGCTTGTATAAAATACTTTTTAGAAAAATCATTTCATGTAATAGCTCTTGATATTAATAATAATAACTTAATAGATTATATGAAAACAGATATGCCTTTGAAAGTAGTGCAAATTGATTTAAGTAATAGCGAAGCGATTCATAATCTTTTTACTCAATTAGATTTAGAAAAGCTTTCTCCTGATATATTAATAAATGCAGCTGGTATTCGAGAGATAACACCTGTTTTACATTTATCCGATGATATGTTTAAAAAAGTAATTGATGTAAATTTAGTAGCACCATTTATCCTTTCTAGGGAAGTAGCTAAGCGATGGTGTGAATCGAAAATAAAAGGTTGTATTGTGAATATAGCATCGGTTTCTGGATTAATGGCTGAACCAGAGCGAGCTGCTTATGTGGCATCAAAGCATGCCTTAATCGGATTGACTAAACAGATGGCTATGGAATTTGGGAAGCAAAATATAAGAGTAAATAGCATTTCTCCCGGTGTTATTAGAACTGAACTTACAGAAGAATACTTTAGTAATAAAGCATTGATGTCTATGATAAAAAGTAATCAATCTTTAGATACTTGGGGGTTGCCGCAGGATATTGTTTCATGTATTGAGTACTTGATTTCTGATCAGGCCCGCTTTATTACTGGTTCTAATTTTGTAATTGATGGTGGTTGGACTGCTGGGAAAAACTTGTAGTTGAGTGTTTTTGAGGAAAAGCACCTGTCCTTTTTTAGGCTGGTGTTTTTCTCACTATAAACAGATTTTTTTATTGGAGGGGGATTAATTTGCTTCAAAAAAGTTTTAAGCAAGAGAAAACGGTACCGGCCTTAAAGATGATAGCATCAATGGTTATCTTTGGATCAGTTGGATTTTTTTCTGTTCAAACAAACTTACCTTCGTTTGAATTAGTGTTTGTAAGGTGTATTTTTGCGACAATATTTTTAAGTGTATGCTGGTTGCTTACAGGGCAATATAAACAAGATAAATGGGAACGAAAAGAAGTTATTCAAGTTTTAATATGTGGGTTTTTCTTAGTATTTAATTGGGTTTTCTTATTTAAAGCCTTTGAAAATATGTCAGTTACAATTGCTATCTCAGTTTATCATCTTGCACCAGTAATTGTACTGTTAATTGGAAGTATCGTCTTTAAAGAAAAATTAACATTAATATCTATCATTTCAATAGTTGTGTGTTTTGTGGGAGCTTTATTAATTGCTGGTATCGATGGAAGCTTCTCTTTCGGTTCATTAATGTCTTCAGGTATGATATGGGGATTTCTTGCAGCTCTCTTTTATGCATTTACAACTTTATTTGGTAAAGGGATTAACAAAATGAGTGCGTATGCAATGACATTTTTACAAACATTCTTGGGGATATTTCTTTTAATACCATTTATAGATTTAGATGCTTTTAGTGGCCTCACTCAAAGTAATTGGACATATATTATAGCTACTGGTTTTATTCACACAGGGATAGTGTATTATCTGTTTTTTGATAGTTTACGCCATTTGTCTACAAAAACAATCTCAATATTAGTTTTTTTAGATCCGGCAGTGGCAATATTATTAGATACTGTACTTACTGGATTCCGTCCAACTTTAATGCAAATAACAGGAATTCTATTTATTTTTATTGGCATGACTTTAACATTAAAAAAATCTAAAGATAAAAAACTGAGCCAAAAAGAAAAGCGAATTGAAAGCGATGCTAGTATATCTCAACAATAATGAAATATATTGTGTATAAAACGATAAACCTTGCATGAATCATGCAGGGTTTATTTGGTCTAATATAATTCATATTTATAATATATGTTTTTTAACATGCTTTTGATTCACTTATATTTATTTGAGTATAAATTTACAAAAATGTATATAAAACCTTATTTTTTGATAATATATAAGTAATAAATTCATAGAATTGGAGTGATGAGATGCAGCCGTTAGAAAGGGAGATTCATTCTAATATGCTGAAAGTGTGGAGGATTCACGCTTTAATTGGGGCGGCAGTTATACTAACAGTCGTAATTGCGTATTTCTTTTTTATGATTAACTTTAACTGGTGGGGCTGGTTGTTTGGACTATTAGTAACAGGAGCCATTATATTTATTCCACTTGATTATTTTGTATTTCCAAATTTACGTCAGCGCTATTATAGTTACAGATTAAATGAAGAAGAGATTGAGATTCAAAAGGGAATGTTCGTTGTAAAACGCGTACTTATTCCGATAATCCGTGTGCAGCACGTAACGATTGAGCAAGGGCCGATTATGAGAAAGTATAATTTAGCAGAATTACACATTTCAACAGCCGCAACTTCTCATAGTATCCCAGGTTTAACGAAAGAAGAAGCAGAACAGCTGAAAAGACAAATTGGAGAACTTGCGAAAGTGAGTGATGAGGATGTATAAGAGGCAACATCCGATCACGATATTGTTAGGTATTAGGGTTGCGAGTTTGTTGCCACTTATTATTCTTGTTTTATTTAAACCTGATGAACAAGTGGAACCTTGGTATTTATTTTATCTTTTCCTTCTGGTTGTTTTATTCATCATGGCTATTTTTTCAGCAATTAAATGGTATTTTAAAGTGTACTGGATTGAGAATAATATTTTACATATAAAGCACGGTGTTTTTGTAAAGAAGGAAAGCTATTTAAATAAAGAGCGTGTACAAAATATTAGTACATCTTCTAACGCCATTTATCAAATGCTCGGACTTATGAAGCTAAATATAGAAGTAGCAGGCGGCAGTAGTGAGCCAGAAGTGATGTTGGCTGGTATTAAAGAAGACGAGGCAAAACATTTAATCTCTTTATTACATAAGAAAGAAACTACTGTAAAAGAAGAAATAGAAGAGGAAGAAAGCAAGACGGTTTATCAGTTAACAACGAAAGAGGTTTTAGCCGCAGCGATTACATCTGGTCGGTTCGGACTAGTGTTCTCTGGACTAGTACTTCTTTACACAAAGTTTGATTTTGTTCTTCCTGAAGGATTCACAAGTAAAGTAGAAGCGTATGTGATGGGAAACGGTGTTTATAAACTAATTGTAATTGCATTAATTTTAATGGTAATTTCATGGATTATTTCCACGGCTGGATATGTGTTGAAATATGCAAACTTTAAAATTGAGCGAAAAGGGGAAGAGATTCGTATCGTTCAAGGATTATTTGAAAAGAAAGAGTTTGTCTTAAAATTGCACCGCATTCAAGCGATTACTGTAAAAGAAGGTATGCTTCGCCAGCCGTTTGGTTATTGTGCTGTTGAAGTGGAAGCAATTCAAAGTATTGGAGCAGCAAGTAACGAAGTAATGTTGCATCCATTTATGAAGAAAAAAGATGTACAGCACCTGCTCACATATTTAGAGTTACCTTATGAAATCGAAGCGGAGATCGTTCACTTACCAAAAACAGCGTTGCATCGTTATTTCATTATGGGCTGGTCAATAAGTATCATACTCACAGTTCTAATTGCCAGCGTGAGTATATATTTTAAACAATATATTGCGTTGTTTGTTATTTTACCGTTATTTATCGTGTTTTCGTTACTTGCGTATGCTAGATATAAAAGTGGCGGTTATGAATTAAGAGAAAATCAACTAACGGTTGTATATCGTAATTTTTCGAAATATACAGGAATAATGCGAAGAAGACATGTTCAAGTAGTAGGTTATGATCAATCGTATTTTCAAAGAAAAGATGAATTATGTACAACTCTTGTAGCGGTAGCCGGGCGCGGTTATGAAGTAAAGCATATGAGAAAAAAAGATTCACTTCGTATATATAATTGGTACAAAGAAAAAGGAAACACCGATGTGTAGTGGTGTTTCCTTTTTGTTATTAAATGGATATCTTTAGTCGAATCGTTGATATATTTCAAGATGTGATAGATATATTCGAAAAATCGTTGATATATTTCAAGATGTGATAGATATATTCGAAAAATCGTTAATATATTTCAAGATGTGATAGATATATTCGAAAAATCGTTGATATATTTCAAGATGTGATAGATATATTCGAAAAATCGTTGATATATTTCAAGATGTGATAGATATATTCGAAAAATCGTTGATATATTTCAAGATGTGATAGATATATTTGAAAAATCGTTGATATATTCAAAGATGTGATAGATATATTCGAAAAATCGTTAATATAATTTCACGTACTGATAGTGTTGTATTACTTTTTAATTAAACTAACACATCAAAAGTAGTCACGAACGAAGGACGAGAGAAAATACTCTTTTGCTGTTCAGCATGTGGATGCGCCTGTGCTTGTCCTTCTGCTTGTGCAGGGCGTTTTTTATGAGCGTTTTCGAATGAACGTGATTCTGTCCAGTCTTTAAAGTTTTGCTCTGTTTCCCACATTGTTAAGATGACATATGTATCGTTACTTAATGGGCGTAGAACACGGATCGCTTGGAATCCTGGTTCGTTTTCAATAAGACCTGCGCGGTTTTTAAAGCGGTTTTCAAATACTGGGCGACCTTCGTCTGTGACAGAAATGTTGTTACAGACGATATAGCCAGGTTGTCCTTTAAATTCACCGACAGCATCTAGTACGTCATACTGAAGTGAGCCTTCTACAGATTCTTCTGTATTTTCTTTATAAAACATATTTTTCTCATCATTTTTTGCAGTGAAATGTGATTGTTCTAGAGGTGTTTCGTATGAAATAATAGCCTTCATTTTAATGCCCCCTTAATAGTTTGTTTCTATTATATCAACTCTCTTAAAAAACTTCGAAGATTATATACATAAAGATACTTCTTTTTCAAATAATAAATGTACCATCATTTGGAAAGAAGGACGATGTATGAAGAAAGTAAAGTGGACTTTATTAGGCGGCGTCGCAACGTTTGTAGTAGCAATTGTACTCTATAAACTTATCGTGTTAGCTGGTGGCTATATGATGGATGAAAAGCAGCTCGTTTTCCACTCTTCATCACGTATTGTTGACCAGAAAGGAAAAGAAATTACGAAATTATACGTAGAAAACAGGGAACTCGTACCAGTCGAGCAAATTCCGAAGTATGTGCAGCAAGCGTTTGTTGCGGTGGAAGATTCTCGTTTTTATGAACATCAAGGAATTGATTATCCGTCTATATTCCGTGCTCTTTATAAAGATACGTTAGCTGGAGAAAAGATAGAGGGCGGTAGTACCATTACGCAGCAACTCGCTAAAAATGTCTTTTTAACTCGTGAAAAAACATTTACGCGCAAATTGAAGGAAGTCGCAATTTCTCTTCAATTAGAGCAAAAATATACGAAGCAACAAATTCTTGAAATGTATATGAATCATATTTATTTTGGTCATGGGGCTTACGGTATTCAAGCGGCAGCAAAGTTGTATTTTAATAAAAATGTTGAGGATTTAACAGTAGAGGAAGGGGCAATGCTTGCAGGTCTTCCGAAGTCACCAAACGGATATTCACCGTACTACTCTGCAGAGAAGAGTAAGGAACGCCGCGATCTCGTGTTGTCACTTATGCATAAACAAGGCTATTTGACTGCAGAAGAAAGTGTTCGTTATCAAGGGAAGACAATTGCTCTATATAAAAACTTAGATGAGAATGAGCTTGCATATATGCCGTATATTGATATGGTCATAGATGAAGCAGCGCGTTTATACGGGTTATCTCATCAAGAGGTACTCCGAGGGGGATATACGTTTGTCGTACCAATGGATGAAAAAATTCAAAAGGTAGCGTATAACCAGTTTCAAGATGCAAGGAATTTCCCTGGGAAAGAAGAGGGGGCGCAAGGTGCATTTTTATTAATGGATAATCGTACGGGAGGGATTAAAGCGGCGATTGGGGGAAGAAAGTACGTCCCGAGAGGATTTAATCGTGTTTTTGCCAAAAGGCAGCCTGGATCTGTTTTAAAACCACTTATCGTTTATGCACCAGCACTAGAAACGAGAAAGTATAATCCGTATTCTTTATTAACAAATGAAAGAAATTCTTTTGAAGGGTATGAACCTCGAAATTATAATCATGAGTATTCAAAAGAAATGACGATGTATGATGCGATTTTAGAGTCGGCAAACGTACCGGCAGTTTCTCTATTAAATGAGTTAGGGGTAGAAGAAGGAAAGCAATATTTAGAAAAAGGAAATGTCCATATTGCAGATGCTGGTTTAAGTACAGCGCTTGGGGGATTAAAAAATGGCGTTTCAACATTTGATCTTGTAAAAATGTATCGTTCATTTTTAGCAAATGGAAATATTATTGAGCCGCACGTTATTGATAAAGTATTAAATAGACACGGTGCAATCATTGGGGAATCGCCAAAAGTAGAGACGAAAATCTTCTCGAAGCAGACAGCATGGTATATGACGAAAATGTTAGAAGGAGTTGTGAAGGAAGGAACAGCGAGAGTTGGTGTATATAACGGTGCGTTAGCTGGGAAAACAGGTACAACTTCATTGCCAAATGACGATAAGGGAGCAAGAGATATGTGGTTCGTCGGCTATACACCGAACTTAGTAGGCGCTGTTTGGATTGGTTATGACCGTACGGATAAGGAGCATCAATTGCAAGGAGAAAGTGCATCTGCGACAAAATTATTTAAGAAAATTTTAACGAAGGCTAATGTAGAGCATAAAGAGAAGTTTATGAAACCTGAAGGTGTGGAAACAATCGGTTCTCCAATTCGGCTACGAAGAATTGAAGATGTAAAAATGAAACTATCATTTAGTCCTTTCGGTTTATTTAAAACAAAATTAAGCTGGACGCCACTTCCAGATAACAGAATTATGTACCGAATCTATAGAGTGGAGAACGGAATTCATACGCATGTTAGCACTGTAAACGGTGCTGGAGAATATGAGGAAAAGTTCGTTAACATATTTTCAAAACCGAGCTTTTACGTTGTACCATATAATACACAAACGAATCGCGAAGGAGAAAAGTCAAAAGTAGCTAAACCATAGTTTTTCTCTGTGTTATAATAAGAATGTTGTGAAAATAGTAAGCGTTTTTACGAATGTTTGTGTCAATTTAATGAACAACGTACATAATATTATGCATTTTGTTTTTACAAGCTGTATAGTAAAAAAAGATAAATATCGAACGTATTCGAAGCATTGGTAAGGAAGGGAGCAAGGGTCTTGGTAAGAACTATAAATGAGACATTTTTAAAAGCATGTAGGGGGGAACGTACCGATTATGTACCAGCATGGTATATGCGTCAAGCAGGTCGTTCACAGCCGGAATATAGAAAGATTAAAGAAAAGTATTCTTTATTTGAAATTACACACAATCCAGAGTTATGTGCTTACGTTACAAAATTGCCGGTTGATCAATATAACGTAGATGCAGCAATTCTTTATAAAGATATTATGTCACCACTACCTGCAATTGGTGTGGATGTAGAAATTAAATCAGGTATTGGCCCAGTTATTGATAATCCAATCCGTTCTTTACAAGACGTAGAAAAACTAGGGGAAATCAATCCAGAAGATGACGTACCGTACATACTAGATACAATTCGTTTATTAACGACAGAAATGTTAGACGTACCGTTAATCGGTTTTTCAGGAGCTCCATTTACATTAGCGAGCTATATGATTGAAGGCGGTCCATCTCGTAACTACCATAATACGAAAGCGTTCATGTATGCAGAGCCAAAAGCTTGGTTCGCTTTAATGGATAAACTAGCAGATATGGTTATTACATATTTAAAGGCGCAAATTAATGCAGGAGCAAAAGCAGTTCAAATTTTCGATTCTTGGGTTGGAACAGTAAATGTAGCAGATTATCGCGTATTTATTAAACCAGCAATGGAGCGTATTTTTGCAGAAGTTCGTAAGATGGGTGTACCGATGATTATGCACGGCGTAGGAGCTGCACACTTAGTGAATGAGTGGCACGACTTACCGCTTGATGTAGTCGGCTTAGACTGGCGCTTACCGATTGAGGAAGCACGTGCACGTGGCGTTCATAAGGCGGTCCAAGGTAATATGGACCCTTCATTCTTACTTGCGCCATGGTCTGTTATTGAAGAACATGTAAAAGGTATTTTAGATCAAGGGATGAAACAGCCGGGTTATATCTTTAACTTAGGTCACGGTGTATTCCCAGAAGTAAATCCAGATACATTAAAACGTTTAACTACATTTATTCATGAATACTCTAAAGGGCAGTTAGCGAAGTAAAGGAGAATTGCTGTATGAAAAAGAAAATTGGTTTGCTTGTAATGGCATACGGAACGCCATATAAAGAAGAAGATATTGAACGTTACTATACACATATTCGTAGAGGAAGAAAGCCAAGTCCTGAAATGCTGGAAGATTTAACAGAGCGTTACCGTGCAATTGGTGGTATTTCTCCTTTAGCTACTATTACATTAGAGCAAGCTAAGAAGTTAGAGAAGCGTTTAAATGAAGTGCAAGATGAAGTAGAGTACCATATGTATCTTGGCTTAAAACATATCGAACCGTTTATTGAAGATGCGGTGAAAGATATGCATAACGACGGAATACAAGATGCAATCGCACTTGTTCTTGCACCTCACTATTCTACGTTTAGCGTGAAATCATACGTTGGACGAGCACAAGAAGAAGCTGAGAAACTTGGAAACTTAACAATTCACGGCATTGATAGCTGGTATAAAGAGCCGAAATTCATCCAGTACTGGGTTGATGCAGTGAAAGGTATATATAACGGCATGTCAGACGCAGAGCGTGAAAAAGCAGTACTAATCGTATCTGCACACAGCCTACCAGAGAAAATTATTGCAATGGGCGATCCATATCCAGATCAATTAAATGAAACAGCTGATTACATCGCGCGTGGCGCTGAAGTAGCAAACTATGCGGTAGGCTGGCAAAGTGCAGGAAACACACCAGATCCTTGGATTGGTCCAGATGTACAAGATTTAACGAGAGAACTAAATGAAAAGCACGGTTATACTTCATTCGTATATGCACCAGTTGGATTTGTTGCGGAACATTTAGAAGTTTTATATGACAATGACTTTGAGTGTAAAGTTGTAACAGATGAAATTGGCGCGAAATATTATCGTCCAGAAATGCCAAATGCATCGGACGCATTTATTGATTGCTTAACAGATGTTGTATTAAAGAAAAAAGAATCTGTACTGTAAGAAGAAAGGGGGAGCCTGCTTGAGGAAAAAAGTTGTGATCGTCGGCGGAGGCATCACTGGATTAACAGCAATGTATAACTTACAAAAAAATATTCATGAAAAAAACTTGCCGATTGATACATTACTTATAGAAGCATCGGGTAAACTTGGCGGAAAAATTCAAACCGTTCGAAAAGATGGATTTACAATTGAACGCGGACCGGATTCTTTCTTAGCACGAAAAGAAAGTGCAGCTAGATTAGCGCGAGAATTAGGTCTTGGCGATGAACTTGTAAATAATCAAGCCGGTCAATCATTTATCCTCGTAAACAATCGGTTACATAAAATGCCGAGTGGATCAATGATGGGAATTCCAACGCAAATTACGCCGTTTCTATTTTCCGGGCTGTTCTCCCCAATTGGTAAATTAAGAGCTGGTTTTGATTTATTAATGCCGAGGTCAAAGCCAGTATCTGACCAATCACTCGGACAATTTTTCAGACATCGCCTCGGAAACGAAGTGGTTGAAAACTTAATAGAACCGTTACTATCGGGTATTTATGCAGGGGATATTGATGAAATGAGCTTAATGTCAACATTCCCGCAAATGTACCAGCTTGAGCAGAAACATCGCAGTATTTCACTCGGTATGCGTACGCTCGCTCCGAAAGAAGAGAAAGCTGAACCGAAAAAAGGAATCTTCCAAACAGTGAAAACAGGTTTAGAATCTATCGTAGAATCTCTCGAAGCAAAGATGCATGAAGGTACGATAATAAAGGGAACTCGCATTGAAAAAGTTGCAAAACAGGGTGATGGTTATACGATTACTCTTAGTAACGGAAAAGAAATAGAAGCGGACGCCATCGTAGTGGCAACTTCGCATAAAGTATTGCCGTCCATGTTTGCTCAGTACAAGCAGTTTCGTTTCTTCCGTAACATTCCAGCCACATCCGTTGCCAATGTCGCACTTGCTTTCCCAAAGTCCGCAATCCAGCGCGATATTAATGGTACAGGATTTGTCGTATCACGAAATAGTGATTACACGATTACAGCATGTACGTGGACGCATAAAAAATGGCCACATACAACGCCAGAAGGAAAGACACTCCTTCGTTGCTACGTCGGGCGTGCTGGTGATGAAGCGGTTGTAGAACAAACTGAAGAAGAACTCGTTCAGCTCGTACTAGAAGATTTACGAAAGACGATGGATATTACAGAGGATCCAGAGTTTACAATCGTAAGTCGATGGAAAGAAGCGATGCCTCAATATACTGTAGGCCATAACGAGCGAATGAAAAAGCTCACAACATTTATGGGGAAAGAGTTGCCAGGGGTATACTTAGCAGGTAGTTCCTATGCTGGTGCTGGACTTCCAGATTGTATTAATCAAGGTGAGTTGGCAGCGAAACGTGTGCTGGCACATATTGAAAAAATAGTAGAATGTGAACGAGAAGCTTTAAATGTATAAAAAACTCCTACTTCATTAATGAAGTGGGAGTTTTTTATTGGAAAATAGGTGTTTTGTACTGTCCATATTCCACCTGTTTTTAACGTAAGTAATTTTTTGGTTTAAACTTATAGCTGAGATTAATTTTTTGTAAAATTTGTCGAAATATAGTTCTATATAACGAATCATTTGTTATGATAGAAATGCTGAGAAAATATGAAATAGGGAGAGGAAAATGGCTGTGAAGAAATTGTTAAGCGTCTTTTTATCATTTTTGCTATTGCTTTCATTTACTGGAACTTTAGCGCAAGCAGAAGAAAATGCTTCTATGTCAGTAGAAAAAGCAATTCAAGTATTTAAGCAGCAAGGGAAAACGAAGGGGATTGTGGAAGGATATATTGTTGGATATACGCAAAGTTCTTCTAAATATACGAAGGATCCAGCTAAGTTTGATGATACAAACGTAGCAATTGCAGATTCGCCAAACGAAACGAATCCAGACAAAATCATGCCCGTTCAGTTGCCAAAAGGTGATGTGAGAACGGCAGTGAATGTAAAAGATCATCCTGAAAATATCGGGAAGAAAGTTAGTTTGACTGGGACTCTTGAATTATATTTTAGTAACCCAGGTCTAAAATCAGTAACAGCTTATAAGTTTCAAGGTGAAGGACAAAATCGTGTTAGCGATGTAGTAGCTTCGCCGAACGGCGGAGAAGTTGCTAAAGGAACAGCGGTAACATTAACGACGAATACAGAAGGCGCAACAATCTACTATACGTTAGATGGCTCTAATCCTACTAATAAAAGTGTTCGTTATAATGGACAAATTATAGTGAGTGACAATAGTGTAGTGAAAGCAATCGCGGAAAAAGAAGGGCTTACTTCTTCAGCAATTTCGACATTTTCATTTATTATCGTAAATAATGAACAGGTTCGTATTCATGACATTCAAGGAAAATCACATATGTCTCCTTACAACGGGAAGAAAGTAAACAATGTGGAAGGCGTTGTCACAGCGCTTGATAAAAACGGCTTTTATATAGAAGATAATCAGCCGGATAATGATCCAGCTACTTCAGAAGGTATTTACGTATATAAAAAAGATGCGAATGTAGCAGTAGGAGATCTAATTCAAGTTGATGGAGTAGTAGAAGAATATGTTGGACCAGGATATGCAGAGCGATTTGAAACAGACTTAACGACGACAGAAATTAAGGCGAGTCGCGTTGCTGTAATCGCAAAAGATCAATCTTTGCCGGCATCGATTGTACTTGGGGAAAACGGTGTGAAAATCCCGGACCAGATTATTGATAATGATGCATTTGGTTTATTTGATCCAAATGAAGATGCAATCGACTTCTATGAAAGTATAGAAGGTATGCGTGTTACGATGCCAACACCAAAAATTATTACACCTCAGAAAAACGGAAATTTATATGTAACAGTAAAAAATGGTGGAGATAAAATAGTAACACAATATGGCACACCTCTATTAGATGAAAATCAATTAAACCCAGAGCGTCTTTCTGTAAAAGTACCTCGCGATTATGTAGCAAAAGTAGGAGATACTTTCACTGGAGATATAACAGGGGTAGTAGGATATGATTACGGTTCTTTCCGTATTTCGCCAATAACAGAATTGCCAGCTGTAGTGGATGGTGGATTTAAGCAAGTAGGGGCAAATATTCAGCCACGTCTTGATAAGTTAACGGTTGCTACATATAACATTGAAAACTTCTCAGCGAATAAAAAAGAAACAACAGATGAAAAGGTAAAAGCGTTAGCGTATTCTATTAAATACAACTTAAAAATGCCAGATATTATCGGTGTAGAGGAAATGCAAGATAATAACGGATCAATTAATGACGGTACAACAGATGCGTCATTAAGCGCAAAACGTATCATTGATGCAGTTCTAGAAATTCGTGGACCAAAGTATGAGTATGTAGAAATCGCTCCAAACAATAATCAAGATGGAGGAGCACCAGGAGCGAATATTCGCGTCGGCTTCTTCTATAATCCATCACGCGTGAAATTAGCGACGGTACCGAAGTTACTTGATAAAAATGTTGTTCGTATTGGGGACGAAAATCCATTATTTGAAAGTACACGTAAACCGTTAGCGGCAGAATTTACGTTCCAAGGACAAAACATTGTTGTCGTTGCAAATCACTTAAACTCAAAACTAGGAGATGCAACGCCATTTGGAAAAGTGCAGCCGCTCGTATTAAAAAGTGAAGATAAACGAATTCAGTTAGCACAAGAAGTAAATCATTTCGTGCAAGGAATTCAGAAAAAGAATACGAATGCACCAGTTGTTGTGTTAGGTGATATGAACGATTTCGAATTCTCTAAACCACTAAAAACACTAGAGGGAACAATCTTAAAAGATATGTTAAACACAGTGCCGAAAGAGAATCGTTACACTTACATTCACGAAGGAAATGCACAAGTGTTAGATCATATTTTAGTAACAAACAACATCGCACCGCACACAATTGTAGATCCAGTGCACTTAAACTCAAACATAATGAAAGAGCACGGACGTGTAAGCGACCATGACCCAGTACTTGCTCAAATTGATTTGAAGAAAGCTTCTTAAAGAAAGGAACGCTTAGGTGACTAAGCGTTCCTTTTTTGCATCGTTATAGAATAGTATAAAGAGATGATTCCTTTTTTTGTAATCTAATGATAAAATTGATTGAAAATTTAGTTTTTTGAAAGGGGGACATCAATGCAGTTACAAATAAATGGAAAGTTAATGAATCAGCTTGCAATTTTTTTTAGTACGATCGTCATGCTTCAGTTTGTAGCTGATGTAACAGGACTTACAAGCAATCTAGATATTACGTATAACTTAATTAATATAACAGCTTCTTATATAACATTTAGTTTGGCGGTTATTTTTACTTTAATAGGTGCAAGAAGAGAATTAAGTAAATATGCAATTATTTTATTATGTTCAGTGGTAGGTATTAAAGCAATTTATTTTGTGGTGTTCGTTATCTTATGGGGATTGGCAGGTACACCGTAAAGGGGAGGATGATTATATGAGTAATGATAATAAGAGCGTAATTCTCTATGTTAACTTAGGGGATTACGCTCTTATTATCATTTAGTCTGAAATTGTTTGAAACGCTTTTCTACACCGCTCTCTTCTTTGCAGTCTTCTTTTATATTTTTTTCTATCCCGCTTTACTCCTTGTATATACATAAGTAAGCTAACGAAAAGGAAGAAAGCACATTGCGTCATTAAAATATATGGTGACATGCCTTGCAATGGCTGTTTCGGATCATATAAATGAAAAGGTGCTCCGCCTATTGAAGGAAGTATTGTATTTAGCAGGACGTAAGGAATGGAGGCGGCTGCAAATGGAAAGAGAATTGCCATATAGTCTTTTTGTGACCATACAGATGCAGCAAGTCCTAAAAGGGCCATTAAACCTGCAAATAAAAAATTAATTCCGATATATACAGCAATGTAAGTGAGAGGCGCATCAAAATATAGGTTTGCAAACATTCCATCAGCATTTATGATGCCTGAACCAACCGTAGGTGTTCCGTCTGGAATGGTTAATTTGCAAAATAATAACGATAAGATGAATGGAAGTGTATAAAGAAATCCTCCGCAAAAAAACGTAACGATATATTTCGCTACTGAATAAGGAAATATAGAAATCCCCTTACTCACAAACGGTTTAAAACCATCGGACTTATCCGAATTGTAACTTGTACTAAAGGGGAAACTCGCAATAACTGGCATTAATAATAAATAAACATCCATTTCATTGTCGCGAAATCCAATCCATTTTAAATCTGTTGATATAGGACCATTTGCTGCGTTTCCTAAATAACGAATTACATAATAATAGTGATAAATGCAAATAAGAACGAATCCACTAAGCATCATAATGAAAGAAATACGACTACAAAAAGCTTGCTTTATATTTAAACGAAGTGCACGCATCATGACTGAAAAAGCCTCCACTGTTTTGATAAACTTGTCTATTTTCTATATTACTATTAATTGTAAAGATTTTCTTGTTTTTTTATTTGATTATTTGAAAAAGAGGAATTTTGTTGTTGTGAAGTAAGGTTTAGCTGAAATTAATTTTTCTAAAATATGGTTGACAATTAAGTATTACATTTGTAATCTTAAGTATAGATTACAAATGTAATACTTAGGAGTGAAACATACGATGACAAATCAATTACCTAAAATATCTGAAGCGGAATTAGAAATTATGAAAGTACTTTGGTCGAGTTCTCCACAAACAGCGAATGAAATTATAGAAGAACTGGAAGATGCAATGGACTGGAAACCGAAAACAATCCGCACATTAATTAATCGATTAGTACAAAAGGAAGCCGTTTCTTACCATCAAGATAAAGGGCGAATGTATGCTTATTATCCGTTAGTATCACAAGATAATTATTTGCAAGTGGAAACGAAATCTTTACTAAAGCGTTTTTGCGGTGCAGCGTTTAAACCATTACTTGTTAATTTCTTAAAAGAGGAGAGATTATCTTCAGAAGATATTAATGAATTAAAACGCATTTTAGATGAGAAGACAGAGGAGAATAAGAGGAAGGATCGATAAAAATGATAAACACGCTTATAAATGTATACCTTCCTCATTTTTTTGATTGGCTTATAGAAACTTCACTTATGGCTAGCATATTAGTTGGATTTATTTTATGCATAAAAGTTCTATTTAGAAATAAATTAACACCCCGGTGGCAATATATGTTGTGGATCGTATTAATGATAAGACTCCTTTTACCATGGTCGCCAGATAGCTCTTATAGCATTTACTCATTACTTTCCTATAGTTCTAGTGTATCGGAAGTTATTCCAAAAAATATGCCGGCTACTGAGAATATAGTGAACATAGAAAGCGACCGTAAAGTGGAATTGGAATCAAATCCTAAAATGGTGACAAAAACTAGCGAACCGGAAGTAGAAGTCAGTTCGGAAAAACAGACTACATTTTCTTTATACAAACTTGCTTTGTATGTGTGGCTAGCTGGGGTAATCATATTAGCAGCTATCACGTTTCTTACAAATAGACGGTTATATTCGTACATAAAGAAACAACCGGATATTACGGATGAACAGGTCATTACAGTGTTTGATCGCTGTAAGCAGTCTATGAAAGTGAAGAAGGCAGTTTCCTTACGTTTAGCAGGAAAAATTGCAAGTCCAACTGTGTTTAGTTTCTTCCGCCCAAAAGTATTACTATCAAAAAAACATATGAAAGTATTAAATGAGCAACAATTACAATATGTCTTTTACCATGAGTTAGCTCATATTAAGAGAAACGACGTAGCTGTAAATTGGATTATGTACAGTTTAATCCTATTAAATTGGTTCAATCCAATTCTTTGGTACGCCTATTTTTGTATGCGAGAAGATCAAGAATTAGCCTGTGATGCATATGCACTTACTTTTATAGATAAAGAGGAACAAATTGCATACGGTCATACAATTATTACCCTTCTAGAACACTATTCCTATCAAGTGCCAAGCCTAGCAAATTTAAGTAGAAATAAACGAACACTAAAAAGGAGAATCATTATGATTAAAAAATTCCAAAAGAAATCGTATCGTCTTTCTTTACTTGGAGTTATTGTCATAGTTGCTATAGCAGGCGGATTTTTATTAAATGCAAAGATAACTGAGGGAGATGAAAGACAGGAAGAAAAGGTTGTAGAAAAAAAGCAATCTAAAGCAGCTTTTGAAAAAGCGATAGAAACAGTATATGGTACACCAGAGAATGCAAGTAGAGAATGGGGTATGTCAATAAAGTCATATAAAAGGGATACAGATTTTTTGTATTTGGCAGAAAAGAATTTTACAAAAGAAGAATTTGAGCAGTATGTTCAATTATTTAAAGAAGCTAAAGAAATTCATAAAAAAGCAATGGTTAATAAAAAAGTACCTGAGAATTATGATAGAGATACAAAGGAATTTAAACGTGAACGTTTGAATAAAGCTGATCAAGAAAGATTAGCTAGTATTGAGAAGAAATTAGTTCCACTTTCGGAAAGGGTGGAGAAGTCTTTAACATATACTATAGAAGAAGCGAAAGAACATGTACCGTATCAAATTAAGCAGCCGACTTATATACCTGAAGGTTATGAATTAAAGAGGGAATGGGCTGACTCATATTTTGGAAGAGATGTAGAATTAGTTGTTAAATCAGAATATGCAAATGGAAAATATGGTTTTACAATTTACCAATCAAGGATTTATGCAGGTGGTAATAAGGATCCACTTCACTACATGATGCCTGGAGAAGAGAATCTAGAAAGTTATAATTTAGACGGGAAAGGAATGGTCTATAATAAATCTTCTCATGGAGAGGGTAAGTTAAAAGGGCTCAAAATGTTTGTACCAGAACAAGGAAAGAATAGTGAGTATCAGATTGTCATAGTGAATGATATTTTTACAAGAGATACAAAGATATACGAAGAGATAATTGATGATGAGCTAACTAAGAAAGAAATGGAGAAAATATTACTTTCTATGTCAAAATAATAGACAGTGTTCTTAAACTTTTAGTTTTAAGAACACTGTCTATTTTATTAAATTTCTAGTGGGATCTAGCCAGCAATTATTATGAATATATTCTAGCTTTCCATACAAGTATACTTTTTGATACACTATGGACAGTATGATATAACTTGACTGAAATCTTTTATACTGGAAATAATAAAAAGAGAACTTGTATAGAATGTAAGCGTGTGGTAATATCAAAGATGTACTGATTGACTATATTATCCAATCGGTCATTTTTGGAGGTGACAATGTGGCGATAGATCGAAAACGTTCTATTATTGAAGCTGCAACAAAGTCTTTTTCAGCGTTCGGTTATAAAGCAACAACGATGGATCAAGTAGCGAAGTTAGCGAATGTAGGAAAAGGAACGATTTATACTTTTTTCAAAAATAAAGAAGAGCTATTTGGTGAAATTATTTCTAATTTAATTACAGAAATGAAGCAAGTTGCAGAAAGCGCAATTCGTTCAGATGTTTCATTTTTTGAAAATGTACATAGAGCATTATATAGCATCTTGGAATTTAGAAAAGAACATCAGCTCATGATTAAATTAATTCAAGAAGAGCGCGATATGGGAACGAAAGAAGTACAAGAAGTTATGCAACAAGTTGATGTGGAAATCGTTTCTGTTATTCAATCGTATTTAAAGATTGCGATTGAAAAAGGTGAAATTAGCAAATGTGATCCAGAAATTACAGCATTTATTATGCTTCGTCTATATGTATCACTTATTTTTGATTGGGAAAAAAATCACGAACCGCTAGAAAAAGAAAAAATTGCAGAGTTATTTGAACTTTATTTACTAAAAGGATTGTCAAACTAAGATAATCCTTTTAATTTTATAAAAAATGACCAATTGAACAATATGGTCATATATTTAAGTTAAGGGGGGATATAGAAAAACTATAATCAAAATGAGGAAAAGTTGCATAGTAATAAATTCAGGGATAAGGCATATGTATGAACAAGTATAGCCTTTTTGTTTGGGTGAAAATGACTAAATGAACGTTTTGGTCATTTTATAAAAGGGGGAGAAATTATGAAAGGGAATCAGTTACTTCGTAAAGAGTTCACGGAAATTATAAAAAGTAAAAAAATATTAATTCCAATTATCGCGGTTTTATTTGTACCGATTTTATATGCAGGGATGTTTTTGTGGGCCTTTTGGGACCCGTATAAACAGTTAGATGACTTACCCGTTGCAGTAGTCAATTTAGATAAAGGCGCACTATTTGATGGAAAACCAATTGAGATTGGAAAAGGGCTCGTTGATAATTTAAAAGATAATAAAAGTTTTAAATGGGAGTTCGTAAGTGAAAAAGAAGCAAAGAAAGGAATGGAAGGTAGAAAGTATTACATGTTAGTGCGCATTCCAGATGACTTCTCAAGTAACGCTACAACGTTATTAAAAGACAATCCAAAGCGATTAAACTTAGAATACATTCCAAACGAAAGTTTAAACTTCTTATCTTCACAAATTGGCGGAACAGCCATTGAAAAGATTAAAACTGAAGTATCCAGCACGTTAACGAAAACATATGCAGAGAAAATGTTTGATTCTATTAAAGACGTCTCAAAAGGATTAGCAGATGGAGCGGAAGGGGCAAATGAACTACATGACGGATCAAGTGAATTGCATGATGGTTCAAGTAAAGTGACGGATGGCCTTCATACACTTCAAGGGAAATCTGGGGAGATGAAGGATGGAGTTGAGAAACTATTTGATGGATCTGGGAAAGTGACAGCAGGTTTAAATACGTTAAATAGCAAAACCGGTGAAATGCAAATAGGTATCGGGAAATTAGTAGATGGATCAGGAAAAGTAACAGATGGTTTACATGTATTAAATAGCAATGCAGGTATCGGAAAATTAGTAGATGGGTCAGGAAAAGTAACAGCAGGTTTAAATACATTAAATAGCAAAACGGGTGAATTGCGTGATGGATCTGAGAAAGTGACCGGTGGCTTGAACAAATTAGTAAGTAAATCCGGTGATTTAAAAACAGGAACAACTAATCTATCAAATGGTATGGGAAAACTTGTTGAAGGGCGAAGTCAATTAGAAAAAGGGTCTCAAGAAATTCAAAAGGGATTGCAAGATTTAAATAGTAACGTACAAAAGTCTGCTGCAGCCTTAGAGGAAATGCAGTCGAAAGTTCCTTCTATATTGAATACAGTAAATGAAAAAATAGATGCGGCTGGGGCGAATATAAATCAGTTAAATGAACTTACGCAATCAACAGTAGGAGATGCTAAAACTGCAGCACAAGATGTAGTAAATTTACAAAAGCAAATTGAAAGTTTACCAAAAGAATATCAAGAGCAGTTACAACCGTTCATAACAAGTGCTGTAAAAAGTACAGCGACAGTTCAGCAAAAGGCTGCCGGAGTAGCAGGTGGAACAAATAAACTAAATGAAGAAGTAAAACAATTAAAGGGCGAAATACATCAAACAACAAATGGATTGCAAAATAAATTACCAAATCCAGCAGGGATGAAAGCTCTGGCAGATGGTGTTGAGAAACTAACGAACGCACAAAATGAATTTGTTAGTAAGTTTCATGGATTTGGTGAGGGATTAGATAATGCAAAAATAGGTGCTGATAAATTAAAAGATGGATCAGTTCAATTAATTGATGGAGTAACGCAATTACAAAGCGGCTCTGGAAAAGTAACAGATGGATTAGGTCAATTATTTGCAGGAGTAAATCAATTAGCAGATGGCTCAAGCCAAGTAACAGGTGGTTTAGGAACATTATCTGCAGGAGTAAATCAATTAACGGATGGCTCAAGCCAAGTAACAGGCGGTTTAGGTACATTATCTGTAGGAGCAAATCAAATGGCAGGTGGAGTAAATCAATTAGCAGATGGCTCCGGTCAAGTAACAACAGGCTTAGGCACATTATCAACTGGCTCAACCCAGCTAATCGATGGCGTTAATAAACTAGCAGACGGATCAGGAAAAGTAACTGATGGACTAGTGAAAGTAAACGATGGTTCAAGTGAACTTGCAGAGAAACTTGGCGAAGGAGCAGAAAAAACTGGTGAAGTAAAAGGGACGGATAAAACGTATGATATGTTTGCAAGTCCTGTAAAAGTGAAGACGGAGAAAATGGCGGAAGTTCCAAACTACGGAACTGGATTTACGCCGTATTTCCTATCACTCGGTTTATTCGTTG
Source organism: Bacillus thuringiensis (assembly GCF_001182785.1). Lineage (NCBI taxonomy): Bacteria > Bacillati > Bacillota > Bacilli > Caryophanales > Bacillaceae > Bacillus > Bacillus thuringiensis. The sequence continues at coordinate 1,066,741 of NZ_CP012099.1, forward strand.
GGGCATTACTATTATCAATCGTATATCCATTACGTGATACAGTCGGCGTTCCGAAATCAGGGTTTAGTTGGTTTATTAGTAAGTTCGGCGTACTACTATCAGTTGGTATTATTCAAGCGATAGTAGCAGATGTTATATTACTGTTCGGATTAGGTGTAGAAGTAAAAAGTATTCCGTACTTCATACTCTTTAGTATCATTACAAGTTTAGCGTTTATTGCATTAATTCAATGTTTAGTAACAGCATTCGGTGATGCAGGCCGTTTTATCGCCATCATCACATTAATTATGCAGCTTACAACAAGTGCTGGAACATTCCCGTTAGAGTTGATTCCGAAGTTTTTACAACCATTCAATGCTTGGTTACCGATGACATATTCTGTATCAGGACTGAAAGCAGTCGTATCAAGCGGAGACTTTAATTTCATGTGGCAAAACGTAGGGGTGCTCATGATTTTCATTGTTGTATTATCACTTGGAACAATTGCATCCTTAACTTGGATGCACAAACGACAATTTAGAAATATTGCTGAAAATCAATCGGTTGAAGCGTAAATAAGGAACATAAAAAAGGTACCGAAATGGTGCCTTTTTTATTGGTCTTTTTTTATCACGCTATTTGTGGGCAGTAAGGCTCCCACCTCAAAATTTGGCTAGAGAAAAGAAGTTGGGTGGGAGATAGACTGCCAATAAACGCCTGATTAGTGTGGGCTAATAATCAGTGAGGCTGAACAAAACACCTACTGATTAAAGTTTCACTTTATAGGCTGAGAAATTTCATTTGTTTTTCTATTTTTACGGAAGAAGTATATAGCAATACTTATAAGGATAATTGTAGCTACAATCCAAACAAATGGACCATATTTTTCAGCAAAAGTATATAGTTTCATGTTGCTGGAAATGTCCTCTTTTGTTTTTCCTATTAGAATTTCAGAGCCACTATAACCTTCAAGTGTATCTCCTTTTTTTATGCCAAAAATAAGAACGTCTGATTTGTTTTCTATTCCGGTGTATCGGTATCCTTTACCTTTAATTGTTAATTGGGTATCATCCTTTTTTAGTGAATAGTCTTCGGCAGAAATATCTTTGCCTGACAGTGTAATTGGTTCCATTGAGAAGCGGATTTCTTTTAATGCAGGAAGATTCTCATTGTTTAGTAAGAGTTGCTTTGCAATATGCTGCTCAGTATTAATGTTTATCCAATTTGCTTTTCGTCGTTTATATGTATTAATTTCAAGGAGTGCGAATTCTTTATTTTGAAGTTTTTCCTCTGTAATAGGTTGCGCGGTAGTTAATGTTCCTTTTAATAAAATCACACCGTCTTTTGCAGATTGAAAGGAAGTGGTTTCCTTTGTTTTCTTTAATGTATTGATAGTCCCTTTATAATCCTCTTTTCCTAAAAGAACAGCTCCTGTATGTACGGTTAAAATAAGATATAGGATGCTGAATACGATAATAGCTTTTTTCACTATTTCCCCTCCAAAGTATGTATAATTAAATTATAACATAATTTACCATAATAAATTTATTAATTTGAATAAAAAGTTACAGACGTAAAAGTAATAAATACATTAAGAGAAGTGTAGATGAGAGGAGTAAAAATGAAAAAGAAATACAGTTGTAAGAAAGTTGTACAACTGTACTTAAAGTGGATAAAATATTTTCTTCATAATGTAATGGTTGTTTTGTATCCCTTTTTCTCCTTAATTTCATCATATTTCATGTATAGCTAAATAAAAGGACAGGAATTACAACAATTTACAGAGAAACATAGAGTAGAGGGGCTGGTATGATGAAAGGAAATCTTACTTATTATTTTGTCTTAAATCCGCTAATCATCTTTCTTGTTTACGCCCTTTCACCTATCTTGTTTCATAAAGAAAAATATATAAATATGAAAGATGCACTAGGAATACTTGTAGTTTACTATGTGCTAATTAGTGGGTATTACTTTATGGATGTTATTAGTAAAAGAATGAAGAAAAACGGTAAAGACAAATAAAGAGTTTTAGTACATAAAAATCGATGGAGGACAACAAAATGACTGAAAGTGAAATGAAATTTAGGGATACGACCATTCGTAACTTTTTTGATAAAGAGGACCGTCTAAAATCGATTCCAGGTCAAAAGAAGAAAAAACTAGTATTGTTAGAGTATTTAATTAGCAAGTTAAATGCGGAGAATCAGTATACGGAAAAAGAAATCAATGCATTCATCAAACAATATCATGACGATTTTTGTACGATTAGACGCGAGTTTATTGTGCAGGGGTTTATGGACAGAGAGGATAATATGTACCGTATAAATGGGAGAGAAGTGTGGACGAAGTGGGAGGAGCTATGAGTGTAATGAGGAAGGGGGATTTTCTTGCAAGCTAGTAGTCTTATACATGAAGAGATTTCAGGGAAACCATCAATTTTGGGGATGTTTACTTCACCAACACTGCAATTCAAAAGGATGAAGAATCAAAGAAATATATTTTTACCACTCGCTCTTTTAATAGTATTCATTATAGTTTCAAGTGCGTTAATGTCTTGGAATACTTCAAACAATCCTGCGCTTAGTATGTTTCATAATAAAACAGGATTTACTGTTCCAAAATACATAACTTTCTTTACTACATTTGGGATTTCCGCAATTAGTGGAATCGTAGCTTTATTTTTTGCGCCTATATTCTATAAAAATATTATGATTTTTTTCGGGGTTGATATTAACTATAAGGAAACGTTCCCGATAATTATTTATGCTTCATTTGTATTGCGATTAGGGATGATTTTAAACGGATTAATTGCACTGTCTCTAAGTGGGTATGAGATATCTTATACAAGTTTAGGCGCGATAGCAACGGATAATATGGTTCTACATACAATCGCTCAAAGAATAGATATATTTAATATTTGGTATTACATTTTATTAGGTATAGGTTTAAAAACGATTACGAATTTAAATAGGGATAAACTTATTCCTTTTATTATTGTACTTTTTATTTTTACTAGTTTATTAGCAAGTATGGCTGGATTTATGCAGGAAATATCTAATCCATAAAGGTATTATGAGAAGCAGAACTATAAAAGGTGGATTGGATATAGACCAATCCACCTTTTATCATTTTTTACACTAAAACTTTTTTCTCCAATCTTTCTTTCTGACGTAAATGATGAGCAAAATGCATAGAAATAAGTTGGAACCATTCTGCTGCATGTAAGTAACCAAGCCCAGGATGTTCGACTTTACAATCACTTGGAATAGAAGAAAGTGTTGGCTCAATGTCTTTAACAACTGTAATTAATTCTAGAATACGTTTTTGTATTTCTTCTTTATTAGAGGGGTTTTCAGGTGTATATCCAGGATGATTTGGTACTTTGATTTGTATATTTGGGAAAGCACCAAGTTTATATACTTTTTCACCCATATCCGTTTTCTTGTTAGTTGCAGAAGGCACTTCAGTTCTACATTTCGCGATTGCATCTAACTGCATATATGTAGAGGCAATTAAATGATTGTACATTTGACCGAGAGACCATTCCTCAGCAGAAGATTTGATCTTAAATTGTTCTATCGAATATTTTTCTAATTCCTCCATGTAATACGTAGCTAATTCTTCAAATTTCTTCATAGTGTTAACTCCTTTTTATAAAAATGTATTTGTTAATACTTACTATAAAGGAGGGATACTGACAACATTATGTCAGTAGTGAAATTAAAGTTTTAACATTTTTTTTGCTTCATCATGGATTTTCTCAGAAAGAATTTTTGGCTCAAGTACTTGCACTTGGCTTCCCCAGCTCAATACCCATTGAAATACTTCGTCTATGTTTCTTGATTTCAACAAGACATGAAAGCCATTGTCTTTGTGCTCGTATGAATCTATAAAAAAGTAGCGAGATTCAATAATCTTATGTGCAATATGAGATGGGAATAATAAGCGAACCGTAACAGTACGATTGCTTTCGGGTTTGTAGTTTTGTAAAGAAAAGTCTTTCGGTTTTGTGAAGAATTCTTGTTCTTGCTGTAATGTATCCATACGATCTAAACGAAAATTACGTATTTGTTTTCGAAGTAAACAATGAGCAACGATGTACCAAATCCCTGAAATGTTGACTAAACCGTAAGGATGAACAGTCCGTTTTATTTTTGTAGTTTCTCTCGGTTTACGATAAGAAAAAGAGATAGCTTGTTCTTTTTGAATAGATTCTTGCAACAGGAGAAGTTGGTTTTCTAGTTTTTCTTGTTCAGGTTGTTTGTGTGAAAATATGGGAGAAAGGAAACGGAAGGTTCCTCGTAGTTCCCGGGCTTTCTGTTTTTGATCAGCAGGTAGGACAATTTCAAGTTTCTCTTTTGCCGATTGCGCATGTACAGAAAAAGAAGAAGTGAAAGTTTTCTCTATATAATCACCGCCTAGTAAAAGAGTAACAGCTTCTTCAGGTGTAAGTTGAATGGGAGGCAAAAAATAACCATCCATTAATGAATAACCGTGGCCGGGCATTGCGAAAAGTGGGACGCCAGATTCACTAAGTGCATCCATATCTCGATAAATGGTTCTTATACTTGTCTCAAATTTTTCAGCTAAGCTTTGTGCTGTAACAGTTTGTCTTCTTTGTAATTCAATTAATATAGCTAATAAACGATCTGTCCGATTCATGAAATATCTCCTTCAATTTTTATAAATATGCTTTCTATAAACTTCTAAAAGTATTATATATTCCCCTCCCATTAACAGACTTTTTCCTATGTATAATATTAATATAGTAAAATCATAACAACCGATATTGCAGTTTCCAATAATATACTATATAATCAATTTAAGAAAACGTTTTCATGCAAAGGGGGAGAATTTCGTGTCGACTATAGAGGACGTGGCGAAATTAGCGGGGTTATCAAGGACAACGGTTTCTAGGGTGATTAATAATCATCCATATGTTTCAGATGAGAAGAAAAAAAGGGTTCAATTAGCAATGAAGCATTTAGGCTTCGTTCCTAATTCTGCGGCGAGAAGGCTTCGTAAACAAAAAACGGAAACAATTGCGGTGCTAGTTCCAAGGATTACAAATCCTTTTTTCAGTAGATTTATTGAAGCAATCGAGATTGCAGCTTCTGAACATAAATATAAACTGATTATTTGTCAAACAAGATATTTACCAGAAAAAGAGATGGAGTATTTACAATTATTATCTACGAAACAAGTAGATGGGATTATTCTATGTTCACTAGAAAATCCGTGGGAAGATGTAGAGCCATACTTACAGCACGGTCCAATCGTGTTATGTAATGAATATATTGAGGAAGCAAATATTCCAACAGTGAAGTTTGATCATGCGCAAGGAGCATACATAGCTGCGAAGCATGTGTTAGATCAAGGGTATCGTAATCTTATTTTTTGCCGTGGTAACGAAACCAAATTAGTTAGCCAGCAGCGAAAAATGGGCTTTTTACGTGCAATAACTGAGAAGAGCCGCCAAGTAGAAGCGATTGATTTTCTTGAAAACGCTTTCTCTTGGGAGGATGGAAAACGAATATTCCATGAAGTATTAAAGGACAAAAAAAATCCTACCGCGATTTTGGCAGGAGGCGATGAGGTAGCAGCTGGAATTATCTCAGAGGCGAAGCACCATAACTTGAGCATTCCAGATGATCTCGCTGTTATCGGTTTTGATAATCAAATATTATCGCAGATTACAGAACCAGGTATTACGACAATTGAACAGCCAATTGATGAAATGGCCCGAAAAGTTGTCGACCTGATGATGGATAAAATCCATACGAAAAATTATCGAAAAAAAGAATTGTATGAGTTTGAACTGGAGCTCTTGGTGAAAGGTTCAACGATGAAGGATAAGATGTTATTAGCCTAGTAGACTATGTCTGCTAGGTTTTCTTACGTTCACAAACTACTATTCTTCGTGAACGCAGTCATCACATTTGTTATGGTATGCTTCGTGTTGCTCATCAATTTCTTTCCCACAGTGCGCACAAGTTTTCGTCGGTAAATTTCTGAAAAACTCCATTGGTTGATCGATCATGTCAATCCCTCCATTTCCATTTCTTACTATCATTGTATTAGTACAAAAAATAAAAGTCAACAACTGTTTTATAACAAAATTGAAAATTAATGAAAAAGTTTAGGAAATGGATTATAGTTAACAATGTAGGATGTAAGTAAAAAACTTTCTCAAGTACGGAGAAAAACTGCATTCCTACTCGGTTTTAGAAAGGATGGATACATATGAAAATGACTGTTGTCGGCTTTTGGGGCGGCTTTCCAGAAGCGGGAGAAGCAACGTCGGGGTATTTGTTTGAACACGATGGTTTTCGTTTACTTGTAGACTGTGGTAGTGGTGTACTAGCACAGCTTCAAAAATATATAACACCATCTGATATAGATGCAGTTGTACTTTCGCATTATCATCACGATCATGTTGCAGACATTGGGGTATTGCAATATGCGAGATTAATTACGAGTGCGATAACAAGGCAACTACCGGAATTACCAATATACGGTCATACGTTTGACGAGAATGGATTCCATTCTTTAACACATGAACCACATACGAAAGGAATCGCGTACAATCCAGAAGAAACACTTCAAGTTGGACCATTCTCGATTTCGTTCTTAAAAACTGTTCATCCTGTTACATGCTTTGCGATGCGTATTACAGCTGGAGATGATGCTGTAGTATACAGCGCTGATTCAAGTTATATTCCTGAATTCATTCCATTCACAAAAGATGCTGATCTTTTCATTTGTGAGTGTAATATGTATGCACATCAAGAGGCTGCAAAAGCAGGGCATATGAATAGTACAGAAGTAGCAAGTATTGCAAAAGATGCGAATGTAAAAGAACTTTTATTAACGCACTTACCGCATACAGGCAACCCATCTGATTTAGTAACAGAAGCAAAACAAATTTTCAGTGGCCATATTACGCTAGCGCATAGTGGCTACGTATGGAACTCATGAGGTGATACGATGTTATTTATTGATAATAAAGGAATTACAGATCCTAGAATAAACTTAGCGATTGAAGAATATTGTGTGAAGAATTTAGATATTAACGAAACATATTTACTGTTTTACATTAATGAGCCTTCGATTATCATTGGTAAAAACCAAAACACAGTAGAAGAAATTAATGCAGATTACGTAAAAGAAAAAGGTATTCATGTCGTTCGTCGTCTATCAGGCGGAGGCGCAGTATATCATGATTTAGGAAACTTAAACTTCAGCTTTATTACGAAAGATGATGGAGATAGTTTCAGTAACTTCAAAAAATTTACTGAGCCTGTAACGAAAGCGCTTGGTAAATTAGGCGTAAATGCAGAACTAAGTGGTCGTAACGACATTTTAGCTGAAGGTAGAAAAATTTCAGGTAACGCGCAGTTCTCAACGAAAGGTCGTATGTTCAGTCACGGTACGTTACTATTTGACTCTGAAATCGATCACGTCGTATCAGCGCTAAAAGTAAAAATGGATAAGATTCAATCAAAAGGAATTAAATCAATCCGTAGCCGCGTTGCGAACATTACAGAGTTTCTAAACGAAGAAATGACGACAGAAGAGTTCAGACAACTTCTTCTAGAAACAATTTTCGAAGGAGAAACAGAAATCCCAACGTACGAATTAACAGAACATGATTGGAAAGAGATCCACAAACTTTCTGAAGAACGTTACCAAAATTGGGATTGGAACTACGGAAAATCACCGAAGTTCAACTTACAACATTCACACCGCTTCCCAGTTGGACAAGTTGATGTTCGTCTTGAAGTGAAAAAAGGAACAGTAACAGAATGTAAAATTTACGGCGACTTCTTTGGTTCACTAGATGTTCATGATATTGAAGAGCGTCTAACAGGCATTCAGTTCGATAAAGATGCATTCACTGCAGCTTTAGAAGGCGTAGATATCGCACGCTACTTCGGTAACATTACAACAGAAGATTTCTTACATTTATTCTTCTAAAAATAAGGGAGGCTACCATAACGGGCAGCCTCTTTCTTTTTGCGTAGATTGTCAGGCTTTGTCGGTAAGTCGATATAACTGAAAAATCGCCGATATAAATTAAGTTGCGCTGATATATTTGGAGAATCGCCGATATAAACCGAGTTGCGCTGATATATTTGGAAAATCGCCGATATAAATCGAGCTGCGCTGATATAACTGAAAAATCGCTCATATAATTTCATTTACCACAAAACATAAAATCACAGGACATCTACCTCTTATAAAGGAATATATATATTCAAAAGGAGGCGGATTGATATGAAAAGGGTAATGTACGTTGTATTATTACTCAGCTTCGTCATCGGAATGACGGCGTGTAACAGTGAATCGCCCTCAAGTCGTACAATTTTGTCTATCGGAAAACCAGCGGAGGATAATGTTATATATTTTACGCATACAGATAACAAACGAAAGATACATGATATACAAGACATGTTTCAAAATAAGAAGTGGAAAAGAAATGAAACATTCAGCACTGTTAATAAAACGCCAGATGTCGTCTTATCAATAGATGAAAACAACAAAGGGTTACCGACGTTATATGTTACCGTGTATTTTCATGAAAATGGAGCGGACGCGATCAACTTGTTTGGAGAGCATACGACGTTAAATAAAGAGGAACTTAATAAACTTAGAGAAAAGATGAATGCATATTATCCTAAAATGATTTCTGGTCTAGTTTCATAAATTACTTGCAAACAAAATCCCCTTATTCTTCCAAAGTAAACTAAGAGTAGTTGATCTGTCTATATGCAGTTAATAGAATATCACTTGCCACTTTAATTTTCTTTTAATATAATTAATTTAGAATTTTTAAATATTCTAAATTTTATAAAGGTGGGGTTTTTGTGAATCTCGTTCAATCTTTGGCTGAAACGGCAAAAAAGAAGGGGGATAAACCGGCTTATATATTTATGGATCAGTCGGTCTCATATGACCAATTAAACAAAATGGTCACAAGGTTTTCTAGCAATTTAGCAGAAATGGGCATTGGAAAAGGGGACAATGTCGCATTAGTTGTTGGGAACTCGCCACATTTTTTGGTCGGTTTATACGGAACAATGAAAGCCGGAGCAACTGTTATTCCAGTTAATCCAATTTATACAGCAGACGAAATGCATTACATTTTACAAAATGGAGATGTAAAAACAATCATCGTACTCGACGTCCTTCTACCTGTTATACAATCTCTTACAACAAGACTTCCTTCATTAGAAAACATCATCATATGCGAAACCTCATCAGATTTTAACCATACAGAAACCGAAAAAATGAAAACGTTTACTAGTTTTGTGGGAGCTGGAGATTTACAATACGAAGGCCCTGAACTAGATGAAGAAGATGTAGCGGTTATCCTATACACTTCAGGTACAACTGGAAAACCGAAAGGCGCTATGTTAACACATAAAAATTTATATAGTAATGCGAATGATGTTGCGTCTTATTTACAATTTACTGCTGACGATCGCGTCGTTGCGGCACTGCCAATGTTCCATGTATTCTGTTTAACAGTTGCGGTAAATGCACCGATTGTGAACGGAGCAACGATTTTAATGTTACCGAAATTTAGTCCGAAAGAAGTATTCCGTATTTGTCGTACGTACGAACCAACGATCTTTGCTGGCGTACCGACGATGTACAATTATTTATATTTATTTGAAGAAGCAAGCGCAGAAGATGTGAAGACGCTTCGCCTTTGTATTTCCGGTGGTGCATCGATGCCTGTTGCTCTTCTGCAAAACTTTGAAAAACGTTTTAACGTTATTGTTTCAGAAGGATACGGTTTATCAGAGGCATCACCAGTTACTTGTTTCAACCCGCTAGATCGTCCTCGTAAACCAGGATCAATTGGCACAAATATTTGGCATGTAGAAAATAAAATTGTAAATGAACTTGGGGAAGAAGTACCTGTCGGCGCAGTCGGCGAATTAATCGTTCGCGGACCTAACGTTATGAAAGGATACTATAATGCACCAGAAGATACAGCTGCGACATTGAAAGACGGCTGGCTATATACAGGTGACTTAGCGAAAATGGATGAAGAAGGTTACTTCTATATCGTTGATCGTAAAAAAGATATCGTCCTAGTTGGCGGTTATAACGTATATCCTCGTGAAGTAGAAGAAGTATTATATACGCACGAATCAGTAGCGGAAGTTGTTGTAATCGGTGTTCCTGATGAAAACTTAGGAGAAGCTGTGCGGGCGTACGTCGTTTTGAAGCAAGCAAACGTAACAGAAGAAGAACTAATGCATTACTGTGCGTTACATTTAGCGAAATATAAAGTGCCGAAAAGCATTGAGTTTTTAATAGAATTGCCGAAGAATACGACGGGTAAATTGTTAAGAAGAGCATTGAGAGAGAAAGCGATGCAAGTATAATGGAGAAAGATATCCCCTTTGGGATATCTTTTGTTTTTTAGAATTGACTAAGCTATAAAACCATATATTTAAACCGTAATATAACTAATACGGGGGGATATATGTATGGAACAAAAGGAATTGCGCTTACGGAACGTACAATATTTGATTTGTGATATTATGGATGCAATGAATGTGGAGAGTGAAAAGAAGAATCTAGAAACATTGCAGAAAGTAATTGACCACCTTTCAGGGGCGATCGGGGATTTGGTAGATCCAGCCAGTACGTATTCAATCGATTATGTAGAGAGAAAAGTTCATACAGCACATTATTTATTGTTTAAAAATGATCGGAAAGCGTATTTATGTAGAAAATAAAAAAGAGATGTTTTATTATTTTCTTACATATTGATAATGATTATCATGTAGAGGGAGTTTGTATGAAAATCCGAAGAAATAAAAATAAATTCCAAGTTGACACATATGAATTACAGAATTAAAATGAAAAGAAATCGAATACAATACATTAGAAGCTAATCAGATAAACTGAAGGCGCACAATGTTCACATTTGTGAATATATTGTGTGCCTTTTTCTATTGTATAAACTAAGGGGGCTTAACGATGAAAAAGTGGGGTAAGGCAGCGTTTATAAAAAGTACAGGTGTTTTATTATCAGCAGTTGTACTTTTATCAGGGTGTGGTTCGGCAACATCCACTAGTAATTCTGAAGGAAGTGGGGATAAAAAAACAGTTGAGCTTTTAAATGTTTCTTATGATCCAACTAGGGAGTTATATCAAGATTTTAATAAAGATTTTGCGAAGTATTGGAAAGAGAAGCACGGGCAAACAGTAAATGTAAAACAATCACACGGGGGATCTGGAAGTCAGGCGCGTTCTGTTATTGATGGCTTAGAAGCAGACGTTGTTACACTAGCACTTGCTTATGATATTGATGCCATTAGCAAGAAAAAACAACTAGCAGAAGATTGGCAGAAGCGACTTGCGAATAATTCCACTCCATACACGTCAACAATTGTATTTCTTGTTCGAAAAGGAAACCCGAAAGGAATTAAAGACTGGGATGATTTAACGAAAAAAGGTGTGTCTGTCATTACACCAAATCCAAAAACATCAGGCGGAGCACGTTGGAACTATTTAGCGGCGTGGGGATACGCATTGAAAAAATATAATAATAGTGAAGATAAGGCGAAAGAGTTTGTTAGCCAAATTTATAAAAACGTAGAAGTATTAGATTCAGGAGCGCGCGGAGCAACGACAACATTTGTTGAAAAAGGAATTGGTGACGTATTAATCGCATGGGAAAATGAAGCGTTATTATCTCAAAAAGAGCTTGGAAAAGATAAATTTGAAATTGTAACCCCTTCTATTAGTGTACTTGCAGAACCACCAGTAGCGGTTGTAGATAAAGTCGTTGATAAAAAAGGAACGAAAAAAGTAGCAGAAGGGTATCTTGAATATTTGTACTCAGAAAAAGGACAGGAAATTGCGGCGAAAAACTTTTATCGTCCGCGTAATGAAAAAGTAGCAGAAAAATATGCATCCCAATTTCCGAAAGTTCAATTATTTACAGTAGATGAACTATTTGGTGGCTGGAAAAAAGCACAAGAAAAACATTTTAATGACGGCGGCGTATTCGATAAAATTTATCAAAAATAATGCGTACTACTAAAGGGGGATGAGGTGAAAGAGGATGAGGAAGAAGCGTGTTTTACCAGGGTTTGGATTATCGCTTGGATTTACAATGTTGTACATGAGCTTATTCGTACTTATACCACTTTCTATCGTATTTATTCAAACTTCACAGTTAGGTTGGAAGAAGTTCGCTGGGGTTATAACGAACGAGCGTGTGTTGCATTCCTATCAAGTTAGTTTTACAACTTCATTTGCAGCTGCTATTGTAAATGCCATTTTCGGTTTATTAATAGCTTGGGTGCTCGTACGCTACAAATTTCCAGGGAAACGACTATTAGACGGACTCATTGATTTACCGTTTGCACTTCCGACAGCTGTAGCTGGTATTACACTTACAACGCTTTATGCGGAAAATGGATGGATTGGGAAAATATTTAGTCTGTTTCACATAAAAGTAGCTTTTACACCACTCGGAATTATCGTTGCGCTTACTTTTATCGGTTTACCATTTGTCGTTCGAATGGTGCAACCAGTGCTGCAAAATATTGATAAAGAAGTAGAAGAGGCAGCTTCGAGTTTAGGTGCATCCCGCTTGCAAATATTTGTGAAAATCATTTTACCAGAGATCTTTCCCGCTCTTCTTGCAGGTTTTTCACTCGCATTTGCAAGAGCATTAGGAGAATACGGATCTGTCGTTTTCATCGCAGGTAATATGCCGATGAAAACAGAAATTGCACCACTGATGATTATGACGAAACTAGAACAATATGATTATGCGGGGGCAACAGCTGTAGCGACCGTGATGCTTATTATTTCTCTCCTTTTCCTTCTTCTTATTAATATGATTCAAAGCTGGAGTAGAAGGCATGAACTAAAAAGTGAATAGGAGGAGAGAAGATGGAACCAACAGTATTAGAAAAGAAAATAGTAAAAAGCGTATCAGCTAAAAAAGAATCTAAGCTTGTACCAGGCATATTAATTACGATTACAGTTTTATTTTTATCTCTCTTTCTATTACTGCCACTCATAACTATTTTTCTAAAAGCCTTTGAAAGAGGGATGGATGTATACATTGCCGCTATTACAGATCAAGAAGCATTTTCAGCAATTAGATTAACGCTTCTCGTTGCGTTAATCGTTGTGCCTCTTAATACGATATTTGGGGTAGCGGCCGCGTGGCTTATTACAAAGTTTCAGTTTAAAGGAAAACAAGTATTACTCTCTCTTATTGAACTACCGTTTGCTGTGTCACCAGTTATCGCAGGATTAGTATTCGTTTTACTTTTCACACCGAGGGGTGCTCTTGGCGAATGGTTACTTGAACATGGAGTGAAACTCATTTTCTCTGTACCAGGCATTATTATCGCAACAATCTTTGTAACCTTCCCGTTCGTTGCACGTGAATTAATTCCGATTATGCAGGTGCAAGGGAAAAGTGAAGAAGAGGCAGCTTTATCACTTGGCGCAAGTGGCTGGAAAATGTTTTGGCGCGTTACACTTCCAAATATAAAATGGGGTCTTTTATACGGCATGATTCTATGTAATGCCCGTGCTATCGGTGAGTTTGGAGCCGTTTCTGTCGTATCAGGTCACGTGCGTGGTATTACGAATACGATGCCGCTTCATATTGAAATTTTGTACAATGAATATCAATTTTCAGCAGCATTTGCAGTAGCGACGTTAATGTCATTAATTGCAGTGTTTACACTCGTTATAAAAAACTGGATTGAATGGCGAATGGAAAAACGCCAATAAGAGGGGGATTACGGTGAGTATTCAAATTCAAGGTGTATCAAAGCAATATGGTACATTTCAAGCACTAACAGACATTCATTTGGATATTCCAAAAGGTGAACTTGTTGCCTTATTAGGCCCGTCAGGTTCTGGGAAAACGACGTTATTACGCATTATTGCAGGATTAGAAGAAGCGGATGGAGGCTCTATTTCATTTGATGGGGAAGATTTAACAGACATTCACGTGAAAAACAGGCAAGTCGGTTTCGTCTTTCAGCACTATGCGCTCTTTAAACATATGAATGTATTTGAGAATGTCGCTTTCGGTTTAAAAGTAAGAAAGAAAAGCTTAAGACCGTCAGCAGAAGCGATAGAAGAAAAGGTAACAGAATTATTAAAGCTCGTAAAAATGGATGGCTTTGCTAAACGTTATCCAGCGCAATTATCTGGTGGACAACGTCAACGTATTGCACTAGCCCGGGCACTTGCAGTCGAACCGAAAATTTTATTACTCGATGAACCGTTCGGTGCACTCGATGCAAAGGTGAGAAAAGAATTACGAAGATGGCTCCGGAAATTACATGACGAATTTCAAATTACGAGCGTATTCGTAACGCATGATCAGGAGGAAGCATTAGACGTTGCAGACCGCATCGTTGTAATGAATGAAGGCTGCATTGAACAAATGGGAACACCGGAAGAAGTATATGAAAACCCAGCAAGTCCGTTTGTATATGACTTTTTAGGAAATGTAAATTTATTTCACGGCCGCGTTCATAAAGGAAAGCTAAATGTAGGATCAATCGAACTAGAAGCGCCAGAGCATAAGCACGTTTCCAACGTAGACGGAATAGCCTACGTAAGGCCGCATGACTTATCAATCTCTCGTACGAAACAAAGCATAGATGCAATCCCGGCAAAAGTATCTTATTCTCACGCAGTCGGAAATGTCGTATATGTAGAATTAAAACGAGACGGAACAGATGAATATTTAGAAGCAGAAATTACGAAAGAACAGTTCAAGCAGCTGAACATTCAAGCGGGTGATTTCGTATACGTACAGCCGAAAGAAGTGAAAGTGTTTATTCCGGAGGATTTTGTAATTTAAGAGTGTTCACTCTTAAATTACAAAATCTATTAATAAGAAAAGGTCTCCTAAAAGATATTTTAGGAGACCTTTTCTTTGTTTATCGTAATAACTTTTTCTCATATGGAATGTAGTCGGAAGTTTGTATATATAATAGCGGAGCGTGTTCAAACAACTATTTGATACGAGTAGTAATGAAGATATTCTTCCTACGTTCTTACATAAAATTTTTAATTTTGGATATTTGTATCATATGTTTCTGCGACAAACACAAAGTCTACATGCTCTTTATCAATAAAAATACTTGTTTTAGATGGAAGACCTGTTATGGTAGAAACAATATCAACCTCAACAAGGTCAAATCCTACACGATAAGCATCTTCAATTTCAATTCCACCAGTTAGAAAATGCAATCCATCCCCAAATGACTTAAATACAAATACATTTTCTTTCAAACTTTTATTATCCATTTCAATCCATTCTTCGTTAATATAAATCTTAAATGTCGTGCACTTTGGAACACACTCGATGTGATGTATCCCTTTATAACTATTAAGCGAAAACATATAGGTATGAGTTTCTTTAAAGTTAATATCTATCCCGTATTTAAAAGCAAAAGTTTTATATACCATCTCATAAAACAATGGCATTACAATATCATCCCATGCGTCATAGGCAAAAGCATGAATTGGTATTAGATGAGGATATAAACTTACAATCGCTTTTTGAAAATTAAGTAAGATGGTTGTATCTGTAATTTCTTTTAAAGAATCATCTATTTCATGATCATAATCTTTCGAAATTCTGTTATCAATCATATGACAAACTCCTTACATAGTCTTCTATATACTACGTTTTTCCGCATCATCAGTTACGTTCCTTCTTCAACTAAATTGCAAGTTTAACCGATGATTCCAAAAGGCCCTTGTCTTATTTTATCAATCGTTAAATGGGGTGGGGATACTACAAGCATTAATGAGATAAGAAATCGTCTTTTCTTTTTTATGATAGATTTATTTATCTTTAAACTTCAATTGTAAATTATCGTTATGATCATAATGGAAACACAACAGAGAAATCTGTCATGTTTGGTGGGAAAACACAAACACACAAATATGAATATGATGTAGATAATAAAAATACAGTGTATATCGACGCGTTAAACCGTCGTATTGAAAACATGTACGATGAAAATGCAAACAAGATTAAAACGAAAATGCCAAACGGTTCTATTTTAGAGTCTGTATATGATACAGCAGATCGCGTCGTTGGCGAAAAGCACAACGGAAAAGATTCATTTACATTTGAACGTGATCAAAATGGACAAGTTACGAAAGTGAAAGATCTTGTCAACGGCGTAGAACGCACGAAAACATACGACAAGGCTGACCGTTTCACAAGCGCAACGGATAGCCGAGGCGGAAAAGTTGACTGGGCATATCACGATAAAGCAAACAGTAAGACAGAAAAACTAAAAGAACAAACAGTAACGCAAGGCGGATACACAAATAAAGTATCGTATGACTACAACACGCTAGATCAAAACATTCGTGTGACGGATGGTTCGCAAACGTATCGATTTGATTACGATGATCAAGGAAATGTTCGTACGTATACAGCTGGAAATGGTTCAGGTTCTACTTTCAACTATGACCATGCGAACAAGATTAAAGATTTAGTAGTAGGTACATCAAATAGCATTCTACTTTCGGAACGCTATGAATATGACCAATCAGGCAACCGCACGAAGATTAAACATGAAGGTGCAGGCGGAAAAGTAACAGAAACAAACTTTGTATACGACCCGATTAACCAATTATTAAATGAAGCACTACCAAACGGAACAACTAAATCATACACATATGATGGATTTGGAAACCGTACAAGTGTGAAAGTTATAGAGAATGGAAAAGAAACAAAGTCTATAGCAGCAACATTCAATGAAGGAAATCAACTTGTAAAATTCGGAAATGAATCGTTAACGTATGATGCGAATGGCAATCGTACATCAGACGGAAAGTACAAGTATACATGGAATGAAAATGACCAAATTGTAGCGATTACAAAACAAGGTGAGAGCAATGCATTCGCAACTTATAAATACGATGAAAATAATCGTCGTATTGAAAAGAGCGTAAATGGTCAAGTAACACGTTACTTCTATGATGGAGATAGTATTAATCCGTTATATGAGACGGATGGTAGTGGAAATGTTCTTCGTCAATATGTATACTCAACAAGTGGCGCGCGTCTAGCGATGAAAGCAAAAGGACAAACGTTATACTATCACTACAACCCTCGTGGTGATGTCGTTGCGATGACGGATCAAAATAGAGAAGTTGTAGCAACGTATGAATATGATGCATGGGGTAACGTATTAAAAAGTGACGCAAAAGGTATCGCCGCAGACAATCCATTCGGATATGCCGGATACATGTATGATAAAGAAATTGGCATGTATTATCTGATTGCGCGTTATTATAATCCAGATCATGGAGTGTTCTTATCAGTGGATCCTGATCCGGGTGATGAAGATGATCCGGTTACAATGAATGGGTATACGTATGGTGATAATAATCCCGGTGATGATGGTGGATCCGGATGGGCATAAAGCATGGAAAAAGAAAGCAAAACGTATTTGGTATGCAACAAAGGCTGGCGCGAAAGCTGGTGGGAAAGCGTGGGTTGATAGTTATCTGAGTATTGGAAAAGGGTTGGCTTTGGGCGCAGGGTATTTTTATGGGTATGCTACAGGTAAACAGAATTATATAAATAAAAATAAGCCGGTCTATAACAAAGCATATGTAAATAAAGCTGCTAGAAAAGCAGGTTTAAAAGTAGGTCTCAAAGCATTTTGGGGCTTTGGATTAATAGAAGATGCTTATGTTTTTGGTTCGGCAGCATACAAAGGGTATAAAAAAGCATATAAAAACTATCGCTAAAATAATAAAAAATTCAGAAAGTGATCTTGGTGAATATGATGATGAATTTTAATAGTGTAGAGAATTTATTTTCGATACTTTTAAAGTATCCAGTACGTATAATTTTAATATGTATTGGAATAGGCTGGATTTTTAAATGTATCAAACAAGGTTACTTATTTTCAGCCGTACTTATGTTAACGATACTTACACTACTTTTTATTGTTACATTTACAAACATATTAGGGTCTGTTTTAAATGGTATTCCTCTTGCTATACAATATGGTGGTGTAGTATTTTTGGTAATACTATCATGTGTTATATTTGATTATGAATCTTCTCGTCAGTAAACTACTCACAACTTATCGTTCTTGCAGACTGTTTTCTATGTATGTGTGTTGGGATAGCCAGTGGGATTTTATAAAAGAAAAGGGGAAGATAATTAGTAAAATGGAGATGGAAATACATTTATTGGTATTTTTGCTGAAAAAGAGACGTTATAGGGTGGTAACGATTTTAGTAGTAAGTCTAATATATAATCATAACAGCCTTTACTCCATATAGGGCGTTCTTGATTAATAAAATTAATTTATTAATCAGAATATCTTTGATAATTATTGGCTGTTGTTTTTGAAAAAGAAAAGTAAATTCAGTGTATCTCAAAATCTAAACAAATAGTTTGATTTTGAGATACACTTTTTTATTTTAAATAAACAGAAAACCTTATGTGTACTGCTGATGCTATGGGAAATAAACTTATACAATTCGGAAACGAATCTTTAACTTATGATGCGAATGGCAATCGTACATCTGATTGAAAATATAAGTATACATGGAACGAAGATGACCAAATTGTAGCGATCACAAAACAAGGTGAAAGCAATGTATTCGTGGGGTAACGCATTAAAGAGTGACGAAAAAGGTATCGCAGCAGATAATCCATTTGGATATGCGGGATACATGTATGATAAAGAAATTGGCATGTATTATCTGATTGCACGTTATTACAATCCAGACCATGGTGTGTCCTTATCGGTGAATCCTGATCCAGTGACGCAAAATGGATATACGTATGCAGATAATAGTTCGGTTATGATGGTAGATCCAGATGGTCATTTAGCGTGGTTTGTTCCAGTAGCTAAGCTTGCTGTAAAGCAGCCATTAAAGTACAAATATAAGAAAACAGTAGCAGGTCAAATCACTGAATATACTTAAATATGCTATAAATCAATCAATCAATTGGTCGTAATGGTATAGGAGTATCATCTAAGGCCATTTTAAATGCCGTTAAAACTGGCGAAAAAGTTATACAAAGTGGTGGTAGAACTAAATCTACTAGTAAACAGGCTGTAGTAGTTTTAAATAAAAAAGGTAAAGTAATTACAACTTTTGCTAAAGGTTCAAAATACATAAGGAAAGGAAAAATAAGGTTGTTTAAATTAAATAAAGAGATGCAGATTTTATTGAAACAGACATTAGAATCACAAAATAAACATTTACTATGGTTAAATGTTTATGAAGACTTAAGTATGATAGAAACTGAAAAAATAAATTGAGAGATATTATAGTAGATGAATTAATGGAAAAAGGTTTTGATGAACGAGACAATATAAACGATTTGGGAAGAGCATTAGAAGAGCTAATTGATATCTTAGGAAACTTAATACCCTAGAAAATGTTAAGCTGTATTGCAAAGTTTTTAGCAGATGGAAAGTTACGTTAATTACAGAATGAAAGATTATATAACTTTTAACAATGCGCTTAATACGAGTGTAGCTATGATTAGAGAGTTTTGCATGTGTAGAATAACTCCAAAAATATAAGGATATATTCTGAGGGCGTATGATTATATATTATATTTATTGATTCGAATATTTAAAAGGAGGGGAAACATGGGGGAAATAATAGGGATTATTCTGATTATAGGTGGTATGATTCCATTAATTTATGCAATGATACAAATCTATCGGCAATGGAAAGAAAAAGGACCTTCTTTTGCTCTTAAATCAATAATTTTCCTAGCCGTAAGCATTTTGCTAGATACTGCAACAACTATTATATTGTGTATGGTAACAGTATTCATTGGTATTTGTTTAATCATCTACACATAATAAGTTCAAGAAGGCTAATTTATTGATTGTTACTAATTGGAGGGATTGGATGAACTTCATTTTATATGGATCTAAACATACAGTTTTAGCTTCCGTTTTTGACTCATTTCAAGGTAGGGAAAAAGAGTTTAATTGGCTTATAACAGACATGGAGATTGTCGCACATCAGGAAGAGAAACTTATCCGAGATTATCCTAAAATGTCGCATCCA
Organism: Bacillus thuringiensis; assembly: GCF_001182785.1. NCBI lineage: Bacteria > Bacillati > Bacillota > Bacilli > Caryophanales > Bacillaceae > Bacillus > Bacillus thuringiensis. The sequence continues at coordinate 1,086,817 of NZ_CP012099.1, forward strand.
ATAGTTTGGATAGCAGGTGAAGATCTTTCAAATATCGTAAATAAATATAATCCTCAATTTATTTGGGGCGTACTATCTGCGTTTGATAAATCTATAAACATTGATATTAATAATTTGCTTGTAGAGCCCTATGCAAATGGAAACGAAGGACTCTGGGTACCAAGTCCAAATATCCAGCACCCTCAAGCAAAACTTGAAATTGTTTGTTGGGATTCCAGTTTGATGTTGTTATTAAGTAACGATATAAATATTGATGATAAATTTAGAAATTACTTTAAAGAAGCTAGGGATTTAAATGCCTATAATTCGGAATTTTGATTTTAATGGAGACAACATTAATCCGTTATACGAAACAGATATGAAAAAGGGAACGGTATGCGTACTCTACAAGTAGCGTATTATAAGGTGAAAAGCGGATTCTCTATGAGGAGAATTAGATTATTATTGATTTATAAAAACAATTAGGAATAATAAACTTAATATTATTAAATGAGAATAGGATGGGAATAAATATAACTTTGAGAGAAAAGAAGGTGTATTATGGAGTTTACATTCGAAAAGGTTCAACGTATTGAAGATGCAAATATATATCGTGTTAGTAATGTAACTGATATTTATGAAACAGATTTATTTGATGATTATAATCGTAATGTTGATAATTTAAGTTTACTTGTTCAAGAGAGGATTAATCAGTTTATTGTACATAATGAAGAATTTGAAGATTGGACATGTACTTGTTCTAAAGAAATGTTCTTAATTTATGAGGATATTGTAGAGATGCAAAAGGAATTGAATAAACTGGGTGAAGAGTTTGGTGGATATACAGACGGTTGGGGTGCATTTGTGTAATAGTGAATTTATTTATCGTGATAAAATAAATTAGATGGAGTAAAGAAACAATTTATGGAAAGAAGGGCTTATATAAGTTCTTCTTTCTTTGTATATATTAAGATATCTTAGTGGTAGAAAGGTATATGATATGTGGGCGGGGGGATACCGGTAAAAGCCCGATTGGTAAGGACTAATTAAAGTTTCACTTTATATAGGTTTTGAGAGAGTAAGATATATTGTTTGTAGCGGAGATCTTGAAGGAAGGGAGCGTGTGATAATTGGCAATGACGGATGAACAATTCGAAAATTATCTTGATATGTGTTATGACAAATTAGAAAGTAAACAGCAAAAATTCATTTCGGATTATAATATCGATAACTTTGATGAGTATTGGTATGATCAAGATCAATGTATATTACAGTTTAAAAAAATGGTCAAGTGTTACTTGAATTTAGTGTTGTTTTTATAGGGTCCTGGTCTGGAAAGAGTAACAGTTGGATGTGGTCTTGGGCTAATGAGAATGTGGCTGATTATACAAGAAGTAAGTCTAACTGTTTGAAAGATTTACAAAAGATTACAGGAAGTGAGGTTTTTATAAATCCATTTTTTGAATGCGATCAAGAAATGGCGTATGAGCTAGCAGCCTTTGCCATTGAATATTTAGATGCAGAAGGAGTGTATATAGCACCAGGTGAGAGAAGTGATGTATTTATGGCTGTTATGTCACCGTGTGCGTTGTGAGTAGAGCATATTAAAAATATAGATAAGGTAGAATGAAAAAGGAGTACAGTTTAATAAATTAATAAAAGGTATCATAGGTCCCCGATGCATGGTGATAAATTTAAAGGAGTGAATTATATTGCTTGAAGTAAAGTTTTACGATTGGAAAAAAAAACGTCCTAAAAAACATTATTTGCTTGTACATGAAATTAGGATTTTTGAGTTGATTTTCGCAAAGAAAGTTAGCGAGTTTGAGATGGGATTAAAAGAAATTGAGAAAGTTACTGTTTATTGTTTAGCTAAGGAGCACAATGATGTTTCATATAAAGTGAATAGGGCATCGGGTGAAATTAGTATACTGGTTCCTTATGATTTTATGAATTTCTTAACACTGGAATCAGTTGAAGAGAAATACAAAGAGTTTTGCAAATTAGTACGCCAATATGTTGTCCCTGGACTTGAAGAAAACTCTACTCTTTCATCATCTATTGTTAAAGGGTATATAGAGGAGACTTTAGAAGAGATTGTGAAGCAAAACTATGAAGGGATATTTTTAGTTGGGAAGACACCTAAGAAAAGCCCAAGCCGTAAGAAGATAGCCATATTAAAAGGAATTCATCGTGTTAAAGGTTTCCAGCTACGATGTGAAGTGTATGATGAAAAGGGATTAAAGATTCGAGATCAATTATTGGTGGAAGAGGTAGGGAATGAAATGGTGTATGCAAGATTTTTGGGTACATTAAAATGGGAAAGTGAAAATCTAATAGTAGTTCAATCTAAATCCAGTAGTTGGAAAGAAGAAATCTATCTTTAATAACAAGGTTGTATAGTAGAAGGAGGGTTGTAGAGCATAAATGAATTTTTTTCGAAAAAATAAATTAAGTGACATTCAGAAAAAATACTATGAACATTTTGGAGAGCCTAGTCAGATTCTTGAATATACCTGGGGTGAAAGAGGAGCTAAAAGAGTAGAATTAGATAATACCGCTCTAAAAAAAGGAATGCTATACGTTTTAGAATTCCCGAAAAATGAAGATAGGCCAGTATGGACATATGTAACATTAGGGATGTCAGCTGAATATATGACTAATGGTGCTAAAGGAGAATTAATTTGGTTAAATACAAATCAAAATGATGAAATAATTGATTTGCTTGCTGGATTAGCACATTATCCATTTATAGATGAAACCTCGTTTGATTATGGGGATACAATTTCTAATGCGGATGCTAAATCTGATTTTTCAATGAATGTGCTTTTAGTAAGCCCGGCAGTTATTGAGGCAGGAGAGTCTCCAGAGCTAATGGAGTTTTTTGAAGAAAAAGAGCTTGATTTATTTTGGTTATTGCCTATTCATCAAGAAGAGAAAGAGTATATGTTGGAACAGGGAGATATTAGTGCGCTCTTTGACCTTTGGCTGGAAAAAGAGATTGATACAGAAACTTTCTGTGATCCACATCGTCTATCAACGGTTTGAGGAGTGGGCTGCTTTTGATGAAAGTAAAAGAGATAACAGATAACGGCTACACATGTGAAGATATATATCGAATGGGTGGGTGAAATCATGCATGATTTGTTAAGAGATGCAATTTATCGAGGGGACATTGGAAATGCGATAGCCCATGCAAATAAAATAAGTATTGAGGAATTGGAGGATTTTTTAATAGAATGGTCTTTTAATGAACCGAATATTATTGTATACACTTTCTTGACTAGTTATTTAGAGAGTCGCAATGATGTTAGATTACATGCACTAGCATCAGATATTTTATGTCATCCACTCTGTCATTTAGAGGGGGCATATGTAGCTGCTTTTTATCATGCAAAGAAGTGTATCGAATTGGAGCCTAATGATATGCAATATAGGGAGTTTTTATTGTTTTTTGCTAATGTTCCAGATGATATTTTTGAAGAAAAAGCAGCTATGAATTGGGCAAAAGAAATATTAAAAAATGACCCAAATAATGAAGTAGCTAAAAATTATATAAAAGAGAATTCGTGAAAAATGGATGTCTAAAAAGAAGAGCTGACGTAGGTTCTTCTTTCTTTATAGATTATGATCCAATGCATTAACGTTTTAAACGCAACATTCAGTGATGGGAAGCAGCTTGTATCGATTGTAAAAGTATAAGTAAAAAGAAGGTTTCCAAGAGTGGCAGAAAGTAGATTATTATTGATTCATTGGAGTATAGGGAGGTATAAATAATGGAATGTTTTCATGTAGGATGGAAGGATGATAATTTTATCAAAGTTGCTATAACTGACTTTTCAAGTGAAGGAGATAGTTATTTTGGTGGAGCTTATTTCAAAGGAGAATGCGAACTAGGTTGTACTGGTTTTAAAGTGAAAACGACATCATTTTATTTTGACAATAATGCTATATATCACTTTTACAAAGACCTTCAAAAAACATATACAGTTGGATCTGGAACAGTACATTTTAAATCAGAATCAAATGAGTTATCTTTAACTTGTCACTTGGATATTGATGCATCTTTCAAAATTTCAGTTAGATTTAAAGAGCTTGAAGGAGATAGCTCGCTAAGTTGTTATATATATGAATGCTACGAATGTATACCTACTATTAAAAGTCAGCTTACTTCCTTTTTGAATACTTTTAAATTTAACGGAAATGAGTCTTGAAGATTTTCTGCCGTAACAATTTAGGAATGAAATTACGAGAATGAAAGTGTGTTACTTAATATATGAGGTGATAATCGTGAACGAACGTTTAAAGAGAATTGCAATGTTAAGAGAAAAGGTCGAGGAAAAGGCTACTAGAGAAAAGTTTTTAATGTTATGTCCGTCTATAAAAGAATTTGAGATTATTAGTGGGAAGAAAATTGCTTCATTAGTAAACTTTTTAATTGATGAAACACCGAATCCTATCAAAGTTATGAGTAAATTAAATGCTGAACAAGTTATCAATGAAATAAAAGAATTTGAACGTGAATTAACTAGTTTATTGTCTAAGAAGATTATTCTATGGTATGCACATGAAAATTGGGACTTTGGTGTGCAATTAGAATTAGAAGATTTCATGTTATATACAAAAGAAGTATTACATTTCATTGGATATGATGATGCTCAAAGAGGATTAATTTATTCTAGCCTTATTGTAGTAGATGCATCTATGAGAAGTGGCTTTACTTTTCTAAAGAATGAGTATGATCTTGAAATAGTACTATGGAAAGAAGGCTGAATGTATTAGAGTGTTTTGAAACAAATTGGATGAATGGTTGAATTTATTATTAGAAGAAGTGGTGCGTGGTTTAGTGTGATAGAAAGAAAAAGAGAGTCTTCAAGGGATATGTATAAGAGAGTAAAGGAGAGAAAATATGTCTTTTTATAAAGAGGAAATAGAAGGGGATAAATTGATTATAAGTGATGAAAGCATTGATATTTTAATGGATGCTTTTCAAGAGATTGAAAAGATATATAATGAAGGTCCTCGCAGATTACCACATATAAATGAGTTAGAGATTATGTTGAAAAATGCATTAGAAATGCAGAGTGATAGTTTTTCTTTAGAGGAACAAGAAATAGTAGATTGTAAGTTTAAATTAAAGAAACGTCGCAAAAAATCATTTAAGCCAGGGATAGTTTTTGCGATAAATCTTAAAAATATTAATAAGTATGGGTACGGAATGTTAGTGAAAGGACAAAATGTTACGAGGCCATATGATGGGGAAACATATGTAGAATATTTTTCTTTATTTACAGATGAAAAAATACGGATAAGCGAGTTTAAAAACTATTACAAGAATCAAAAAGAAGTATTATTTACGGCGTATACTGCCTGGTCTGGTTGGTTAGATGGTGATTGGAAAATTATTGGTGGATTACCAATGGAATTGTTTGATCCGGGGGAGTATAATCTTCCAGATTTTGTGTTTGAGAATAAGGATCAGGGGACTTATTTTGTGAGCCGAGGGAGAGCAGATGGTCCTTTAATCGATTTTGAAATGGTTAGTGAAGAAGAAGGTAAGAAAATTAAAAATCCTTCAGGGATAGCAGGACAATATGTTATAGAAGATTGGTTGGAAGAGAAATATAGCATTTTATAAAAAAGAATGTTTTTGTGTTGAAGAGATCGCGGATTTTACTTGTATTTGAAAGGAGTAATAATATGGATATTTATGAGTTGGCTAATGGTGTAGATTCAAAAGAAAAACTAGTAGAATTCCTGTTTTATTTTCAAAAAGATTTCAAAGAAAATAAAGATGAGTGGGAGAATATAACATTAGAAGATTATTTAAAATCAATGGAAGCATGGCTAAATGATTGTGATGGTGCTTTTCAAAATAAAGATGAAGAGATGCCTAAAAATATATCATGGAATTTCATAGCGACGGTATTACTCGCGGGATCTTATTATGAATAAGTAAAAAACGAAGAGTCTAAATAGTCCCTTCGTTTTTTTTACTTATTTTTTCTCTACCAATTTTTTATTCTTCCAATCTAGTGTGAACGATTTATTAAATGTTTTTTGATCAACGTCTTTTACGTTGTTTCCAACCCAGTTTGCAGTTCCGAATGTGAAGCCTGGACGAAGTTGGTAGTCGTCGGCGTGTTTTGTATAAGCGACTTGTAAGTTAGATTGATCTGTATTTTTTTCAGAGATAACAACAGCAATCATACCAGGAGAGAACCCGCTATTTGCTAATGCTGGAAGTTGATCCATCGGTATTAAATTACCTTTTGCATCAGATTCATATAGGTATGTGCGAGAGTACATGAACAGTTGGTTTCCATATAAAGAATGATAAGAATCACGTGTGTAAATACCCCAGTTTTGATTGTTATATCCGTTAAAGAATACGTTCCACTTTACGTTTTTGTTTGTTTGGTCAATTAAATTTGTTTTATAACTAGTTTGTTTATAGCTTACAGAGTCAGACCAAGTGACTTGACCAGTTGCACCAGCCTCACCGCTAGGGCCATTAGGCGTTACAGAAGCTTTAACAGAACCACCAAGTTGATAAGATACACTAGATGTTACAGTCGTTTCTTCTACAGCATTTGTAGGTGCTACGTTAAAGAAACGAGCGCTGTTATCTTGAAGGTTAAATGCAACATCATATTGTGAAGGATAACGTAATGTTGCACTAGCACCAGGGATTGGGTAGTTATCAATAGGTGCATCACTTATAGTAGGATTTGCTTTTAGAAAACTACCAGTCGTATTAATAACGGCAATCTGTTTATCTGCGCTTGGATCATCGATAAAAGTTACCTTTAAAGACATTGTCATATTATCAGCTTGATCATTATTAAATGTATTATAGCTCGTATGTGTTTTTGCGTTTTGTCCGATATCTGTTACAACTTGTGATGTTGTTTGAGCATAAGCAGCAGGTGTTGAAAGAGTTACAGCGCTACTAGCAAAAACAGCGGATAATGCTAAACATTTTAAGTATGTTTTAGAACGTTTCATACAATCACTTCCTTTTATCTTTGTCGATATATGTCGTATTGCATTTATATCGTAACATAAAAATAAAACGGAATAGATGTATATGCATAATTGCATAGGTGAGTTTTGAAGGATAAAGATAATAGAATTTCATCCAACACGTAAGACTCTAAAATGCCGATTACAGCCGTTCCTAAAAATTTTAAGACGATATGTTTATCGATGTTTTTATTGGGAAGATTGAAGTGCTTAATATTTACGTTATAAGTGCATAACAAGTTATAATAGAAGAAATCAATAAGGAGGCTGGCTGTGAAGAATCTTCGTTATCTCAATATATTTACCATATTAATTATATACACACTACTTATGTTTTACATCGGCTGGAACGGATGGGTTTGGCTTCATGCGGTATTTGGCTGGGAATCTTGGGGATATTATGCTTTCATAGTCGCATTTATTTCATATGCGTACATTCTCGTGCAAGTGTTTAAGTTTCTGCCATTTCTGCGAACGATAGGTTCGATTTGGTTTGCGGTTATACAATATGCACTTATGTTGTTGCCATTAGCTGATATTATGGTCTTTCTTTTACAGTTTTCAGTAGAGAAAGAAGCAGCAATTATTTGGACAGGGGCGGCTGTGATAGCTGCATTTATCTTTATCTTTGCGTACGGAGTATTTAATGCGTATAGTCCGGTAGTAAGAAAATACGAAGTGCACATACCGAAAAAGGTAGAGGGGCGTAAAAGTTTACGCATTGCGATGGCTTCTGATATGCATTTCGGTAAACTGTCTGGCGTTTCACATTTAAAAAGACTTGTTCGTCATGTAAATGAGATGGAACCTGATATTATTTTGCTGCCAGGTGATATTATCGATGATCATCCAGGTGTGTTCATTCAAAAGAATATGGGACCAATCATGAAACAAATGAAAGCACCATTAGGTGTATATGGCGTATTAGGGAACCATGAATACTACGGCAGAGCGGTTCCAGAGTTTTTACAAGAGATGGATAAGATTGATATTCGTATTCTTTTAGATGAAGTAATCACCATTGAAGATGATTTCTATCTCGTTGGAAGAAGAGATAAAACAGAGCGAGATCGCCAAAGCTTTGAAAAACTTATGAGTACAGTGGATAAATCGATGCCTGTTATCGCAATGGATCACCAGCCATTTGAGTTGAAACAAGCAGCAGATGCTGGTGTAGATTTATTATTATCCGGTCATACGCACCGCGGACAAATGGCGCCCAATCATATTGTAACGAGAAGAATGTACGAGCTAGACTGGGGATACGCACAAAAAGGCGCGTTCCACGCAATTGTTTCTTCTGGATTTGGATTTTGGGGACCACCGCTTAGACTTGGTAGTAGGTCGGAGATTGTGCAGGTAGAAGTTACGTTTGAATAAGGTTAAATAAAAGGGATTATACATATTAATCATGTATAATCCCTTTTATTTTTTATTTCTCAATCGCGCTCTTTACTTAAATATAATCTCAATTAGTTGTTGTGGATGTGCATTAATTAATCCATGAACAATAATAATTACCCATACCTTACGATAACGCGCCCACAAATATCCAAGGAATAGACCTACGATACCAAGGTTCACAATGACCGTAGCTGTATCAATATCCCAATGACCAGAGCCATGTAATGCGATATGCCAGCTTGCCCATAACAATGATGTAAGAAGAATAGCCGGCCAAGTACCTAGTAATAATTCCAAACGTGTTTGCAACCAAACTCTATAAAAAATCTCTTCAAGTACACTATTTATAAGAAACCCTACAAGTAAAATGGAGATTAAAATCGTGGGTTCCATTTTCATTGAAACAAATGGTGTAGAGAATATAGAAAAGAAGTTGAAGTAACCCCAGATTATAATGACAATAAGTGGTGTAAACTGATACCATCTAATATCCCCTGTTGATTTTACTTGCTTTGGTCGTTCTTTTTTATAAAACAAAAGCAGCATTAATGGAGTGAATAATAATAAAATAATTTTAAATATCATAAACCACAATTGTAATGCCATTCCTTCAAAGTTCGTGGTGAGAAGACAAATCGTGAAGAGGGAGCCACTTAAGAATAAGATAGCAGTTTGAATTATGATGCGCCTTGGTTCAAATTGTTGAAGGGGATTATAGTTTTTATGATGAAATGGTAGGAAACGGACAAGGAGTATACCGACAATAACAGGGATCCACTTGTACCAAAAAGGGATTGTGCCCTTATGATCCCCGCTGTAACGAATGTTCGTTTCTCCGATCCATATAAGCCAAAGAGATGAAAGTAAAATAATAAGCATAATGATACCGCCAATTAACTTCCCCGCTTTTGGAAAATAACTGTCCATAGTTATCCGACCTTTCATATTATAATTGTAAGTCAGTCTCTAATTGAATCTATTCGTTTCTTTTTTCTTTAATAAATATGTATGTATAAATCTATTAAAACAAAAAAGAGGGGGTGTGAAAATATTTTCTTTTTTATGATTGAACTTGATAAGAATAAGAGAACCTGCTTTTTTTATAAAAACAAAACATTTATATTCAAATTACAGAATAGTATATTTACGCTTCTTCAAAAAAGAGATAATATAAAAAGACTTTGCTTGAAAAGGGGGATTGTAAGTGATCATATCAGATGTACTATACGGAAAATTTGAAGTGGATGCAGTGCTAGAAGAATTATTTTTAAGTAAGCCTATGCAAAGACTAAAGGGAATTCATCAAGCAGGCGCAAGTTACTTAATGAACGAGAAATGGAATGTAACTCGTTTTGAGCATTCAGTGGGTGTTATGTTATTAGTGAAAAAACTAGGTGGTTCAGTAGAAGAACAGATTGCTGGTTTACTACATGACGTATCACATACTGCTTTTTCCCATGTGATTGATTACGTTTTTGATAATGAAGATGAAAGTTATCATGAAGAGATATTTAGTTCTGTTGTGAACAACTCAGAAATTCCAGCGATCCTTGCGAGGCATGGTTATAACTATGAAGATATTTTATTAGATGATTCGAAGTGGACGTTACTGGAAAGGTCAGCGCCCGAATTATGCGCAGATCGAGTGGATTATACGTTACGAGATATGTATACATATGGGTATATTTCTTTAGAAGAAGTTCACAGTTTTTTAGAGGATGTCATCGAAGTAGAGGGGAAAATGGTTCTTCAAAGTATCGAAATAGCTGAATGGTTTACAGAAACGTATTACAAAGAAGTAATCGATTTCTTGATGGAACCAATGAATATTTACGGAAATGATATGTTAGCAAAAACGTTAAAGGTAGCTCTTCATAAAAGGATTATTCATGCAGATGATTTTCTTCTTGAAGATGATGAGCTTATTTCGAAATTGCAGCAATGTAATGACCCCGAAGTAGAAGCTTTATTAAGCAAAGTTCATCCAAATGTAAAAGTAAAAGAAGATAGAAACGATTATGATTTACATCAGAAAAATAAAGTGCGTCTTATTGATCCGCCGTTACTTCGTGAAGAGGAAGTTATTCCAGCATCTGTTGTGTCAGAAAACATAAGACAGATGAGAGATATTGCTTATGAAAAAGCGGTGAGAGGGATGTATGTGAAATTGCTTTAAAAGAAAAAGGTGTCATCAATTATGATGACACCTTTTTCTTTTAAAGGGTTGTTCGTATAGAAATGTGTTACATTTTTACGATACTATTTCATTTTATCATAAAAATACCTTTTATGGTAAAAAATAAATTTTGTAAAGTTTTCCATTGATAATAATTTGTGAAAAAAGTACTAATTTTTAATGTATGAAAAATAATAAATATTTTTAATGGACGCTTTAGAATCTTTCGTTCTTTATATATAGATTTTTATATTTTTTAAGTTAATTTAAAGAATTTTGTCGTTTTTTGTTGTGATTATTATATTATGATACGTTTAATGTTCGGAATTAGACATTATAACAGAAAAATTTTTAAAAAACAGAATTGAATCATATTTTTTATTTTAATATAATATATTTGTTAATTAATAACATATTTGGGGTATGATTCTTTATTGCAGTGAGAATTCTTTTTTTATAGGGGGATTTACAAAATGGCTAAAACGGCGAAGTCTGAAATGATGAATGAATTAAAAGAAATAGTTTACAAATTCTTTCCAAAAAATATTATGAAAGAAGAAGAATTGTACGAAGAATCTAAAGAGCATAAACGATTTGTAGAGCTAAAAGAAACATTTATAGAAAACGAAAGTTCTCAAAAGGAAGTTTTGTCTTTAATCGAGTCAACATTTTGTGATTACCATGTATCAGATTGTACAGATTTAAACCTATATAATTGTTTAGAATATAACGTGTTGTTAAATGGAAGAGAACCGATGTTAAATGATGATATTGATTGGATACGAAAATCAAGAGGTGAGCGTCTGGATTTAGGAGTTTTTGTTAGCTTACTTGATAAATATTATTATTACTACGTATTAAAAACAACATATGATGAAGATGTAAGGGAATGGACTTTTGAAACAATCGATGTAGAAATGGATACCATTTGTGAATTTGAAAAACGAATGAATACAAAAGGATTTGTAAGAGTAGAGCGTGAGGTTGCTAGAACGGCAATATCTGATATTGAAACGGAATGTTTACGTATGGGAGAAGTTAACGTATTCCATGCTTTATTTACGGATTCGGTTAGTGAAATATAAAATGTATATGCAGTTTGTACTATGTTGAAAGAGTCGCTAAGAAAGTAGGATGTTACTAATTTCTTAGCGACTTTTTTATTAATTATCAAACCAATTCCAAATCTCAATATCTCCAAGAGTCGCATAACGTATGTGCGGGGAGTTTTGTAATTTTAATAACTCTTTCGATGGGCCAGTAATAACAATTCCGTATACTTTTACACCGTTATCCTTTACATATTGATAACGTTTATCTAAATTTAGTTCTTTCTCAGAAAGCGCTGCTATTTTGCTTACCGTTTTTTTATGGATAGAAAGGACGCGCATCATTTCGGTTACTTTGTCTTCTTGCGTTTTCTGCCCGTCAGTTTCATTATCGAGGAATCTTACATGTTCTGGAAATCCTATAGCTTCTCCGCCATGTAGGATATAGTCATCTACATTTTTTCTTTCTTGTCCTGTATCTAAAGCGTACCATACAGGAGTTGGAGGGAGTTCTTGTGCTTCAAATATGCTATATAAAAGCGGTTCTAATTCTTTTAAAGTGTAAGCTTTATCAAAAGAAATTGCTACTTCTGCAACGGTTCCATCATGTACTTTTGCAAGTGTATCCCATACTTTTTTTGATGAATCCTTTAAATAATCACCCTGCTCTGTTTTTGGGTGAACAAAGAAGAGTTTTGGTTGATAGAACGGATTCATCCAAGTTCGCTTCGTAACATCTACAGATGATAAGAAGCTTTTTGTTTCTATTGTACCGAGGGGCATTTCTTTTTTACCGACGGTTCGTACTAAATCAAATTGGCTATTCGTACGGAAAAAAGCTTCTACACTTGTTCCGCCCCCCATAACACGGCTATTTGGGATCGTTGCTTCAAGTGCAAGCGAAGGAACCTCTCTAATTTCTTCTAGCCTTTTATCATTATTAGCTTGAAAATAAAAGGCTGATAATACCCCGCCGATTATATAGATAACGATGCAAATTGATAATATAAAACCAAACGTTTGTAAACGATGTTTCCACTTAATCCTCCAAAAAGGAACTTTAAGATCTTTTGGAGGTAACTTTTTCTTAATTGGTTCTGTTTTTGTTAACAGCTCATCTAAGTAAGCTTCACACTCTTCACATGACTCAATATGACTTTCTAACAGTTCTTGTTCATCATGCGTGAGCGTTCCATTTTCATACTTCTTCCATAGTTTTTTAAATTCTGTACACCCCATCCGTATCACTCCTTTATGCTTTTCATTTCTTTTCGTCCCCTGTGTAATTCAATTTTCACTTTCGCTAATGAGAGACCGGTCATTTCTGCTATTTCTTTATACGAGAATACGTAGTAATCTCGTAGTAGTAGGACATTTCGTCTTTCGAGCGGAAGAGAAGATAAACTTTCTAACCAACTAGCGATCTCAAATTTTACGAAATATTCATGTTCTGTACTCGGCACGTTTGGTAAATGGAATTCTTCCACTGTAGTTGTTTTATATTTTTTTTCTTTACGATACCAATCGATAAAGGCATTGTAGGCAATTGTAAATAACCACGGCCTAATTTCTTCTCCTTTATAATAGTCAATATGGACGAGCATTCGGTAAAATGTTTCTTGCATGAGATCTTCCGCATAGTGGGAATCTCCGGTTAGGGAGAGAAGATAGCGAAATAAATCTTGCATATGCTCTGAGTAAATTTCTTCTAATAATTGTTTACGTTTCACTACATTTCCCTCCCTTCATACATAACAACGAAATACATATAAAAAAGTTACAATTTTTTATGGAATTATAGTAAAAAACGTCAAGAATTGGATTGCGTTCTCTTTTATCATAATACATATAAGGCGGGTGAACAGAGATGGAAAGCTATGAAACACAAATTCAAAGGTCAATTGATTATATTGAGGAAGATGTAATGGAAAAACAAACGCTGCGTAATTTAGCTCGCATTGCAGGTTTTTCTGAGTCGCATTTTCATCGTGTATTTCAGGCATTAGTAGGTGATACAGTAATGGAGTATGTTCGAAAGAGGAGGTTAGCCCGGGCAGCTTATCAACTTTCTCATACGGATGAAAAAGTTATTGATATCGCGTTTGAACATGGCTTTCAATCTCACGAAACGTTCACGAGAGCCTTTAAAAAATTATTTCAAATGACACCGAGTGAATATCGAAAACAAGAAATCGAAACACCGATGTATTACCGAGTGAATGTAAAGCAAAGAAAATTAAATCCGTATTTAGGAGGCATACAAATGGAATATCGTATTGTAAATAAACCAGAATTTTTAGTGGCGGGTTATGAACTGAAGACGACAAGTAAAGAAGGGAAAAACCATCAAGACATTCCAGTATTTTGGCAAGAATATTTACAAAAAGATCTTGGAACGACGATTCCGAATCGTAAAGATACGAGTCAATGGGTAGAGCTTGGATTATGTACTGATTTTAATTTAGAAACAGGGGACTTCACTTATATTATCGGAATGGAAGTTACAGACTTTGAAAATGTACCAAATGAAATTGCGAAGCGTACTTTCCCGGCAGCAACATATGCAGTATTTACAACGCCGAAAGTTCCTCATGAAGAAATGGTATCGTCTATTCACCAAACTTGGAATGCAGTATTCTCAGAATGGTTCCCGCATTCAGGCTATGAACATTGCGGCGTTACAGAGTTTGAACTGTACGATGAGCGTTGCCACGAAGATAAGAGTGAGTTCGCCCAAGTAGAGCTTTGGATACCGGTGAAGAAAAAATAATAGGGTAAGAGCGAATCATTGGGAGATGGTTCGCTTTTTCATGAAGGGGGAAATAGGAAAATGTTCAAAAAACTAGAATGTGTATCTATACATACGAAAGATATAGAAAGATCAGTTTCTTTTTACCCCGCATTAACGGGCAGTAAGATCCCCACCTCAAAATTCAGCGAAAGCAAAGAAGTTAGGGGGGATCAACTGCCCGTAAAAGCCCCACTGATTATTAGTTGAACTTTATAAGTGGATTGTTAAATTTGTATTGTTTTATCTGTAATACATATGAAAATGGTAAAATAAAATAGCAATTAAATATTGCGGGTGGAAGGTTATACCCTTTCTTCATTTGGTGAAGAAAGGAGGTGTAATCTTATGGAATTTCTTTTGCAAATTTTGTTGGAAATTACAAAAACTATAGCTAGAGAAGGTATAGTTTTTGGATTTACGAAATTAACGGCAAAAAAGCGCAAAAAGAAGACCACCCGTCTGCCTGCGAAGCGTGGGAAGTCTTCTAAGCGCAAATAAGCTTTAGTTGCAACCTTCCACCTTGCGGTAATTAGTTGCAGTGACGGGGTGTTGGAAGCGCCTCGTCTACTTCATTTTATGCAAAACTTAGTTAGTTTATACTTCTATTTATAGTATAACAGTTTAGAAATGTATTTGTTAATAGTTTTATTTTTACTTTTACTTTGTATAGTAGGAAAGTAGGTTAGTATTGTCGGTTTTTGTCGGTAAGTCGATATATCTAGAAAATCGCTGATATAATTCGAGTTGCGCTGATATATTCAAAAAATCGCTGATATAATTTCATATACCGCTAAAACACCTCAAAAAAACGATCCACATAATTTCAATTACCGCAAAATTCTTCTAGAAAAGAAAAAAAGACGCCACATAGCGTCTTTCCTACGAACGAAACGGAAACACAAGGATAATCGTTGTTCCTTTTCCGAGTGCACTATCAACGGAAATTGTCCCGTTATGAGCATGAACGAGCTGTTTTGTAATGGCTAGGCCAAGTCCAGTTCCGATGTTGCTTTCTTCTGTGTTTGTTCCGCGGTAATATCGTTCAAATAGAAGTTCTTTCGTTTTTTCATCCATTCCTTTTCCGTCATCTGAAATGGAGAGTGTAAAAGAATTAGCGTTTTGTGATAATTTTACGATGACAGTAGTTGTTTCGTTATTATGTTTTACAGCATTTACGAGTAAGTTTTCGATAATACGCTGGAACCATTTTTCTTCAATGAAATATTGAATTTTATTTGAGCTCGGTACGAATTCAATATTTTGATTTTGAAGTGTTGGATTATTAATAAATTGCAATAATACTTTTTGGACGAACTGATTGATTTCAACGTTTACGTGTTGGGCAGGAAGGCTGTTATTTTTTAATTGATACGTTAAGCTTAAATCATCAATTAATGTCGTCATATATTGAGATTTCTCTTTCATAACACTACCAAATTGCTGAATATCACGATCAGTCCAGTTATATTGATTCGATTCGAGTAATAATGCGTAGCCATATATAGAGCTAAGTGGTGTTTTTAAATCATGCGTTAGACCGGTAATCCATTCTTCTCGTGTTTGCTGAAGTACTTGCCTCATCGCATCGTTTTTTTTGAGTGTAATAGAAAGGTGTTCTAGTGAACTTGTTACATCTCTAAACAAACGGAATGACCATTTTTCTTTACCAGATCGCCGGAACCTGACAGGTTTTCCTTTTTTACTGATAGGTTCTTCATACTTTCCGCCAGCGATATTTTTAAGCCAGCGCATCGCATGTAATAACGGTTTCCCGAATTTATTACCATACCAAATAGAAAGAATGACTAAATAAACAAATACGATAAGAAGGATTAATCCGCATCCGATGAGAAACTTCTTAGTAAATACATCTTCAATTTCGTCATCTGGATAGTAGTGCTCATTTTTCGCAGTTACAACGAGTAGGTTGCCACTATTTGTATCGTAAAAGCTAGATGTGTTTTCTTTATGATTCCACGGTTCTTTTTCATTAAGGGCAATTTGTATTGCTGAAAATGGTTTTTTCTTTCCAGTTGGATAGGCAAAAACCTCTTCACCATTTTGATTAAATATTTGAAGTGCTGCTTTTTCTTTAGACAGTAACTGTTTTTCTTGATCTGTTAATGTGAACGAATCCATAGTTAAAGAGGAGTGCTCCTTTTGAATTGCTGTCAGTAACGCATTGCTTTTTAACATACCACCATAAATAACAAGTACTTTCTTTTCTTCTACTTCAATTTCCCAATATGTAAATTTATAATTACTTTCGATATGATGTTGTATATATGCGACTAAAGATGTCTTCGTATAAGCATTCGGAACATCATTTGGTGTATTAAAGTGGTAGAGGATTTTTCCGTTTTCATCTACAACTTGGAGCCAATCATTTTTCTCCTTTATTAAATCTTGCACTTCAGATTGTAACGAAATATGCCCATCTTCTGAAGAGATGTATCTTGAAATTGTAAAACTATCAGAATCTGGAATATTAGGTTCGTATAAAGTACTAGTAAGAAGAAAAATTAAATAAGTAAAAGCAGCAACTACAGCGATAAGTAATGTAACTAAAACAAAAACGTGTTGCATGATAAATTGAATAATAAGTCGTTTATTAAAATTCATATCGTCACCCTACTTTGTAACGAACTTATAACCAAGCCCGCGAACAGTTTTTATATATTCTGGTTTACTTGGATCGTGTTCAATTTTTTCACGTAGTTTTCGAATGTGGACCATAACAGTGTTGTCATCGCCATTATAGGCAGGTGCTCCCCAAACTTTTTCGTATATTTCCTCTTTCGAAAATACGTAGTTCGGATTCTCGCAAAAGAAGAGTAGTAGTTGAAAGAGTTGAGCGGAACATTCGACAATGTGCCCATCCACTGTCAGTTCTGCAGAGTGTTGATCAATTTCAAATCTTTCAAATGAAATAGAGTGTGATTTTTGTTCGTGCGGTACTGCTTGTTTCATATGTCTCCGAAGCTGTGCTTTCATACGTGCTACTACTTCTAATGGATTAAAGGGCTTCGTAATATAATCATCCGCACCGTATGAAAATCCAGATATTTTGTCTAAATCAGATGCTTTTGCTGATAGGAAGAAAATTGGACAATCTGTTTGTTGGCGAATGATTGGACAAATATCAAAACCAGATTGTCCAGGAAGCATTACATCTAAAATAATTAAATCGTAATTGTTTTGCTTAGTTAGTGATAAAGCTATTTCAGCTGATGTTGCAGTTGTAATATGAGAAAAACCTTCTTTTTCAAGAATGGTAGTTAGTAATTGTAAAATTGCTGTTTCATCATCAACAAGTAAAATATTTGCTTGGTACATAAAAATCCCTCCTAATTTTCTCGAATATCATATCATCATTTTGTAACTTATGGAATTTTTAAGGAAATTTTAAGGTTTTCTTTCGCAAAAAATTAAGAATCAAATGATATGATAAAAGTAACATAGGGGAGGAGATGAGTGTGAATCCGTTTCAAGTGATGCGAGCTAGATATTTTTTAATTGTATTTGCACTATTAATTTTAATAGCGAGAAGTAGTGGCGATTTGCTAACAAGTATATTTCATATACAAAATTCTTCTTTTATAAATATCTTTATATTCTATATCCTTCCGATGGTATGGATTTTTTATGAGTATAGAAAGCATCGCATTTCATTTTCATTGTTTGTTAATAAAAATGAAACATTTAACTTGGTGCAAGTTTTATACATTACGGTTATGTTGTGCATGTTTAGTTACGGGTATCTTATTTTGTATATGTATAGTTTTGCATGGATTACACCGGACTTTATTATGAATGCATTGCATGAACCGATTATAGATAGTACTGGCGGATATGTATATCAAGTCATTAGGATCGTATTCATCGCACCAATTATCGGGGAGTTTGTTTTTCGCGGATTTTTACTTCAACGTTTTGCAACAAAATGGGGAACGAGCATAGCGACCATCGTGGTAGCAATATTGTTTGCGTTGTTACATGTTGATTTCCTCGGTGCAGCCATATTCAGCATCGTATTATCAATCGTATATATTCGTACGAAAAGTTTACTCATGCCAATTGCAATACATATGTTAAACAATGCATTTGTAATGGGTGCGTCTTTTTTAATAAGTAGAGAAAAAATTATGAGTTTTGCCGATTTCTCAAATTATACGACATTCTTTCCTGGACTTATTATTTTTATAACAGGATTAAACTTAGTACTTATCTTTTTATTTGTTAATCGTAAATATTGGAGTAAAGAAGTGCCAGTTATATATGCAGAGCAGGAAAAGAGCTTTTCAGATATAGTGGGGAGTAAATGAGATGAAGAAGATGGTTGAAAAAATATTAAAAGAGATTATAGATGCTACGTCTATTACAGATATGTGTGATAAAAGCGTTTGTCATTGGCTTCAACCTGTAGTAGATACGATTGTGTTTCCAGAGTATTACTTATTTTCTAGTACTCATTTAAAAGAAAATATTATTTCTCTTCTTATTGTGTTCGGGGTTTTACTAATATTTGGTCTAATTGTAGAAGAAATGATGAAGCGCATCTTCAGAAAGAATGAAGAGAAGTATATGTGGATTCATAAAGTATTCGAGAAAGTAATGGTGGCTTTCCTTTTGTTTTATGGTATAAAAACAATCATTTACTTTATAGCTTTAAAACATCATTAATTCGAAATTTGAAAGGGATGTATAAAATTATATGAATGAAACGATATCATCAAATAAGTTTTTTTATTTGATTTTACTTAGTCTAGTGTTAATAACGACAGTGAATGTTATTTTACGCTGGGAGGAAGCTTATTTTTTCATGTATTTAGCGCTCCATTTGTTGGGGATTTTATGTATAAGTGGTGGAGTCGTTACTGAAAAAAAGAATGAAGAAAGCGTTAACTATATGTGTGTGATCGGTCTTGTTTTACTTTTAGCTGTACAAGGTATTATGAAATATAGTTCTTTCTCTTTACAAGATTTTAGTTTATTAATAGATGTACTTCCTTAAAGAGGCTTTTTATGTTATCTAAAAAGCAAGTAGGGTACGTTTTGGTTTGCAAGTGCGATCCTTATTCCGGATTGTGAACCGAAGAAAGTGTTTAAAGATAGGTAAAACTCTTCTTATGTAGAAGAGTTTTTTTATGTAAATAAAAGGATTTCGAGCAATTCACATAATAAGCTTGTTCTAATTTAGCGTGTACGAACTTACAATAATAATAGACAGGCAGCATAGAGGAGGGAATAGCGTGAGGAAGGTTATTGGTTGGTCGCTTTTTTTGTACGTTGGATTTGCGTTACTTATATATTGGTATTTATTTGGATGGAATCATGAACTTATTCCGGACATGTATAAAGGAACAAGTGCAGATCCAGAAACGTTTATGAGTGCGAGAGAGCTTACGCTAAGCCAAGATTATTCGCGCGTGAAAAATTTACTATACTTTTTAGCGACGCCTCTTGAATGGATTATTTTATTGTTTGTACTTGTGCTAGGTATTTCAAGAAAGTTTGAGAAATGGTCGAAGGAAACGACTAAAATAAGTGTCTTGCAAGTTGCGATTTATTTCTTTTATTTATCATTACTGACAACAGTGCTTGCCTTACCGATGCAATGGATTGGCCGGAAAGTGTCCGTTGATTACGGCATTTCAACGCAAAGCACACAAAGCTGGATTAAAGATCATGTTATCGGTTTTTGGGAAAGTTATGCGACTATGTTAATTGTAGTGACCGTTCTATTATGGCTTATCCGTAAATTTCCGAAGAGATGGTGGCTAGCAGGGTGGGCGCTCTCTGTTCCATTTACAATCTTTTTAACATTCATACAGCCTGTCGTTATTGATCCGCTTTATAACGACTTCTCGACGCTGAAAAATAAAGAATTAGAAACGAAAATTTTAGCGATAGCAGACAAAGCGGACATTCCTGCTAAGCACGTATATGAAGTAAATATGTCAGAAAAAACGAATGCATTAAATGCTTACGTAACAGGAATTGGCCCTAACGCCCGTATTGTAATGTGGGATACAACGCTTAAGCAGTTAAAAGATAGAGAGATTTTATTTATCATGGCCCATGAAATGGGACATTATGTTATGAAGCATATATACTTTGGCGTTGCCAGTTATGTATTGCTATCGTTTATAGGTATGTTTTTAATTAGTCGTATTATAAATATGTGTATTCGCAAATGGGGAGATACATTGCAAATTTCAAAAGTAGCATGTTTCTCCATTTTACCTTTATTTTTCTTAATTTCTTCTGTACTTTCTTTTGCAGCACAACCAGCAACAAACTACGTTTCACGTATAGAAGAAAGAGCGGCAGATCAATATGCTTTAAATATGACGAAGGACGGGAAATCTGGTGTGAAAACTTTTCAATATTTATCAAAAACAAGTTTAAGCCAAGTAAATCCGCCTGCGTTAGTGAAGTTTTTCTTATACACGCACCCACCAATTTTTGAAAGAATTCATACGTTTGAACAATATGAGAAACAAAGAAAAAAGGAGTAGCTATTATGCTACTTTTTTTTATAGGAATATAAGTTTTATATTGGGAATATTTATCATTGCTTTTTATTGTGATTTTGTAAATAATAAGCTATAAAATTCTAAAAATCTATATATAAAGGAATAAAGGTGAAAAAATGTATTTTTTACAAAATTTAAAAGTGAAATATAAATTATTATCGCTTATTTCATTAGCAGTTTTAGGTATGGTAATTATGAGCAGTGTAGCAATTAATTCCATTAATCAGATTAAGCACGATACAGAGGTTGTAGTAGATGATTATCAATATTCTGCAATTTTATTAGAAGGAATGCTTCGTACACAAAATTCACTAGAATATAACTTACTAGAATTAATTACGGCGTCCCAAAATGAAGTGGCAAATAAAGAGGGGATAATTGATAATATTGAAAAGGATCTTAAAAAATATGATTCTTTATTAAAAGAATATGATGATGGCGTTAATTTAAGTAAGCAAGAGGATGAATTGTTTCAAAAGATGAAGAAATCTTTGCCAAGTTATAAAGATACATATAAAAAATTGTTTGAAAAGGCGAAGGCAACAAACGAGCCACAAATGGTAAATGAATTTCAGAAGGAATTAAAACCGAAGGGAATAGAGTTGGCTGGTTATGCAGTGGATCTAGAATCGTATGTTTCAAACTTAGCTGATCAAGTGTTTAAAGATTCTCAAAAAATGATTGATCGATCCGTTATTACCTTTATCATTCTTGTAGTAGTTACTACAATCGTTATATGTATAGTAAGTTATATTATTAGCAAGCTTATAGTTGCTCCTTTACAAACGGTTAGTCGTATGATGGAAAGTGCGAAAGAAGGAGATTTAACCGTACATGGTGATTATACTGCTAAGGATGAATTAGGTGTATTAGTAAGTAATTTTAACGAGATGATTGCAGGGCTAAGAACAAATATGCAAGAAGTAGAGAATAATATTCAGCTTTTATTCCAACATGCAGACGGAGTAGCATCTGCATCAGAAGTATCTAGTAGTGCAGCGAAGAAAATCACTATGGATATTGAAGAAGTTGCAAATGGTGCAGAGAGTCAAATGCAAGCAATGGAACAAACTGCGGGTGCGATGGAAGAGTTGACACAAGGAATGCAGAGTATAGTCAATACATCATCCTCTGTAAATGAATTGTCTGCTCAATCAGCATTAGATGCAGAGAATGGTAACAAATTAATGAAACAAATGATTCAACAGATGGATACAATCCAAAATTCGGTACATAGTGGTGTTAAACAAGTAGAGACTATGAAAGAACAATCAGAAGAAATTGTTAAAATCATTGATGTTATGCAAGGCATTACCTCTCAGATTAACTTATTAGCATTAAACGCCGCAATTGAGGCTGCGCGTGCTGGAGAAAGTGGTAGAGGATTTGCAATTGTGGCAGATGAAGTGCGGAAATTAGCAGAACAATCTAGTGATTCTGCAAAACAAATTGAGAATCTTATTACTCAAGTTATGGGAACAACGAACCATACAGTAGATATGATGGGGAAAGTAGATAATGAGGTACAGGCAGGTACACAAGTAGTAATGCATACAGAAAAAGTATTTGGAACAATTACAGAAAAAGTACAGCAAGTATCTGAGCAAATTCAAACGGTATCTATGTCTACAGATGAAATTGCAGCGAGTAGTGAGGAAATCTCGGCTTCTGCAGAAGACATGGCTCAAATTTCCCAAAGATCATCTGATCGAACTGATAGGGTAAAAGAGTCTATTCAACAGCAAGAAAAATCTGTTCAAGAGATTTCGGTTTCAATTGAACATATGCATAGCGCAGCAGGAAAATTAAAACAAATAGTTGCCCAATTTACTCTTCAAAAGTAGTAGCATATTTGAGTGTTAATAAATATAAAAAAAGCATCCTCTTTTAATAAAAAAGGATGCTTTTTTTATTACTACTATTCGTAGATTTCCGGCATTTTCAAGGCGATGATTACAGCTACAGGACTTATACATACTAGATTTGTATATTACTTGTTTTTTGACAGTTTAAGAGGTTTATCGACGAGAATTATTTCTGTATTAGTGTTTTTAGATCCTGCTGTTGCCAAACTATTAGACCGGATTTAGATGCAAGTAATAGGGATTATCCTTATATTTGTAGGGATGGCACTAACTTTTCGCAAGGGAAGAGAAGGCGAGTTATCAGTGAAGGGGAATGCTACCTCTGAAATATAGATCATGAATATAGTAACCGTCATTAGGTATCTCCTTTACGCGCCAATAAAGGGAAGTTGTAAAGTGAAAAGGAGTTTATAAAGAAATTGTAGAATGTTTTAGTATATAACACCTTAGATGTGACAACTTCCTTTTTGAAAAAGAAAGAAGGAGGCATAAAGCAGAAAGGTAGTAGAAATATTTCTTCTAGAAGATTTGCATTTTATCTTACATTCACCAAAAAAGAGTACTCCTGAAACAATGAAATTCATTTTATTTGAATGAAATAGGGAGAGAGGACAATGAAGAAAAAAATATTGGGTGTAATGATGATTGCGACAATGGCAGGAGGTATATTTGCAGGGACGAATGTGACGCCTGTAAAAGCGGAAGAGTATCCACAAATGATTGTGTTTGAAGATGTTCCATACGGATTTTGGGCATATGACGCTATTATGGATTTAGCATATCATAAAATTATATTAGGGTATGGAAACGGGAAGTATGGTGTTGGCGATCTTATAACACGTGAACAAGTAGCTGGGACTATTTACAGAACACTTGAGATAAAAGAAGAAGGGCCAGTAGCGAATCCATATAAAGATGTTTCTGATAGTACAACAACTTTTAAAAAGGAAATTTTGGCGTTAACAAAACGTGGTGTTTTTACAGGGGATGGCCAAGGGGATTTTAGGCCGAAAGCACCAATCTCTAGAGCGGAAATGGCTGTCATTTTAAAACGAGCATTTAATTTTGAAACGAAACAAAAACATACATTTAAAGATATTCCAAAAGGTCACTGGGCAGAAGATGCAATTAGTGCGTTACAATCTAATAATGTTGTGAGAGGAACTGGGAATGGCATGTATGAATTAAATCGCCCTGTACCTAGAGAACAATATGCTCAGTTTATTAATAATGCGATTATTAATTATCATTTAAAAGAGGATTGGAAGTAGAGTGAAATATGAAAGCACAAATAGAAATATTTGTGCTTTTTTGTTTGTTTAAAAAAGAATTATTATTCGTATTTATGTATTTTTATGGTTATACACAAGCTTTATAATCAATCCGATGAAAAAGACATGATGTGTAATATGATTCACAAAACCGTCACGAAATGTGTCGGAAAATATATTGTCACTATACCATTTATTCTGTATATTTTTAAAAAAACATATACATATTGGGGAGATAATTTGATGAGCAAAAAATTATTAAAAACAGCTACAGCATTAACAATTATGGGTGGGGTGTTATTCTCAGCAGAGAGTAACAGTGTAAAAGCGGAAAGTGCACCGTTGCAAAAAACAAATACAATTGTATTTAAAGATGTACCAAAAGGACATTGGGCATATGAGGCAATTCATGAATTAGCGGAACAAGAAATTATTTTGGGATATGGCGATGGAATATTTGGTTTTGGGGATAATGTAACACGTGAGCAAGTTGCAGCTTTAATTTACCGTGTGTTTGATATGGAAGAACAAGATGAATATGAAAACCCATATGGAGATATCGATGAAAATTCAACAAGCTTTATCGAGGAGATATTGGCTTTAACGGAAATGGGAATTTTCCAGGGAGACGAGAATGGAAACTTTAGACCGAAGGCGACGTTAACGCGTGCGGAAATGGCACAAGTTCTTACGAATGCTTTTGACTTACAGGCGAAGGGATCTCATAACTTTAATGATGTTTCAGCAAATTCATGGGCAACGAACGCAATTAGTGCAGTACAAACAAATGGTATTACAATGGGAATCGGAGAAGGTAAATTCGGTCCGTCTATGAAGGTAACGAGAGAACAATACGCACAGTTTTTACATAGAGCAATATTGCATGATATGGAACAAGGGCAGTAATAAAGTTTAACTAGTCAAAGTGAAATTTAAAAATAATACAAAAAAGGTCGTTGTTGTATAACAGCGACCTTTTTTTGTATGAAATAAAGTGCGAAAGAATGGCGTTTTGAAAAAAATGAAATGAATTTTCAAAAAAAACTTCCTTTTCTGAAGATTTGTTATATAATATAAAACATGAAATCAAATCTGTTATAAAACAGTTTAAGAAGGGGATGCTAATATGTCGACGCAAACTTCACGGGTTACACTCGTTGGAGAAATGTTACCAGCGTACAACGAAATATTGACACCTGAGGTGCTTAGTTTTTTGAAGGAACTACATGAGAATTTTAATGAGCGCCGCATAGAACTTTTACAAAAACGTGTAGAAAAACAAAAGAGAATTGATGCAGGGGAGTTTCCGAAGTTTCTAGAAGAAACAAAACACATACGTGAAGCGGATTGGACAATTGCCAAGCTGCCAAAAGACTTAGAGGACCGACGCGTAGAGATTACTGGACCGGTAGATAGAAAGATGGTCATTAACGCTTTAAATTCAGGAGCGCATCTTTTTATGGCGGATTTTGAAGATTCGAATTCACCAACTTGGGAAAATGCAGTTGAAGGTCAAATCAACTTACGAGATGCAGTAAAGGGAACGATTTCACATGAAAATGATAAAGGGAAAGAATATAGATTAAATGAGAAAACAGCTGTACTCATTGTACGTCCAAGAGGATGGCATTTAGAGGAAAAGCATATGCAAGTTGATGGGGAAAATATATCGGGTAGCTTAGTAGATTTTGGCTTGTACTTTTTCCATAATGCGAAAGCTCTTTTAGCAAAAGGGAGCGGCCCATACTTTTACTTACCAAAAATGGAAAGTTATTTAGAAGCGAGATTATGGAATGATGTATTCGTATTTGCTCAAAAATATATCGGCATTCCAAATGGAACGATTAAAGCAACTGTGTTACTGGAAACGATTCACGCTTCGTTTGAAATGGATGAAATTTTGTATGAGCTAAAAGATCATTCTGCTGGCTTAAACTGCGGAAGATGGGATTATATTTTTAGCTTTTTAAAGAGTTTCCGTAATCATAATAAATTCTTACTACCAGATAGAGCGCAAGTTACGATGACGGCGCCATTTATGCGTTCGTATTCTTTGAAAGTAATTCAAACATGTCACCGTCGTAATGCACCAGCAATTGGAGGAATGGCGGCACAAATTCCGATTAAAAATAATCCAGAAGCAAATGAAGCAGCTTTTGAAAAAGTGCGTGCTGATAAGGAGCGCGAAGCTTTAGATGGTCATGACGGGACTTGGGTTGCCCACCCTGGACTTGTACCGGTTGCAATGGAAGTATTTAATCACATTATGAAAACACCGAATCAAATTTTTAGAAAACGTGAAGAAATATGTGTAACAGAAAACAATTTACTAGAGGTACCGATGGGAACGATTACAGAAGAGGGCCTTCGCATGAATATTAGCGTAGGTATTCAATATATTGCATCTTGGTTAAGCGGACGGGGAGCAGCACCCATTTATAACTTAATGGAAGATGCGGCAACTGCTGAAATTTCAAGAGCACAAGTATGGCAATGGATTCGTCATGAAGGTGGAAAACTAAATGATGGTCGTAATATTACGCTTGAATTAATGGAAGAGCTAAAAGAAGAAGAATTAGCAAAAATAGAAAGAGAGATTGGTAAGGAAGCCTTTAAGAAAGGGAGATTCCAAGAAGCGACAACGTTGTTTACAAATCTCGTTCGAAATGATGAATTCGTACCATTTTTAACATTACCGGGTTATGAAATTTTATAAAAAATGAAAAGGGGATGGAACAAATGAAAAACGAAAGAATCGAGAAATTACAAGAGAGCTGGGAATTAGATGAGCGTTGGAAAGGGATCACACGTCCATATTCGGCAGAAGATGTAATTCGCCTGCGCGGATCGATTGATATTGAACATACATTAGCGCGCCGCGGTGCTGAGAAGCTTTGGACATCGCTTCATACAGAAGACTATATTAACGCACTTGGCGCATTAACAGGAAACCAAGCGATGCAACAAGTGAAAGCTGGGTTAAAAGCGATTTACTTAAGTGGTTGGCAAGTAGCAGCTGATGCAAACCTTTCTGGACATATGTATCCAGACCAAAGTTTATATCCAGCGAACAGCGTACCTGCTGTAGTGAAACGAATTAATCAAACACTTCAACGTGCGGATCAAATTCAGCATATGGAAGGAGGCGATGATACAGACTATTTCGTACCGATTGTAGCAGATGCAGAAGCTGGATTTGGTGGACAATTAAACGTATTCGAACTGATGAAAGGTATGATTGAAGCAGGTGCATCAGGTGTGCATTTTGAAGATCAATTATCTTCAGAGAAAAAATGTGGCCATTTAGGCGGAAAAGTACTACTACCAACGCAAACAGCAGTACGCAATTTAATTTCTGCACGCCTTGCAGCAGATGTAATGGGAGTGCCGACAATTATCGTTGCAAGAACAGATGCAGATGCAGCTGATTTAATTACGAGCGATATCGATCCTGTTGATAAAGCATTTATTACAGGAGAAAGAACACCAGAAGGATTTTACCGTACGAATGCAGGTCTTGATCAAGCAATTGCGCGCGGTTTAGCGTATGCACCGTATGCAGACCTCGTTTGGTGTGAAACGTCGGAACCAAATTTAGAAGATGCAAAACGATTTGCGGACGCAATTCATAAGGAGCATCCGGGAAAGCTACTTGCTTACAACTGCTCTCCATCATTTAACTGGAAACAAAAACTAGATGAAAAAACAATTGCGAGCTTCCAAAAGGAAATCGCATCTTACGGTTATAAGTTCCAATTCGTAACGCTTGCTGGATTCCATTCATTAAATTACGGTATGTTTGAACTAGCACGTGGCTATAAAGAGCGCGGCATGGCAGCATACTCTGAACTACAACAAGCAGAATTCGCAGCTGAAAAACATGGCTACTCTGCAACACGTCATCAACGCGAAGTAGGAACAGGTTACTTTGATGAAGTTGCACAAGTAATTACAGGCGGAACTTCATCAACGACAGCGTTAAAAGGATCTACAGAAGAAGCACAGTTTACGAAATAAAAGGAAGGGCACCTTTTTGAAGGGTGCCCCTTGTTATTTTGTAATTGATGCGAGAGTAAAGGAAATTATACTAACTTACCGACACGAAATGACAATATCGTCATATGTTTATCAGATCCAATCCCCTCTATGCTCGCGAATAAACTTTATATCTTTTTCATAATGCTCTAGATGTCCTTCATCAATCATTCTTTGGAAGTTAATATCGCCCTCTTGAGCTTTTCTTTTCATATATGTACATAACCCTTCTAAACGAAGCAACACCATTCCTAAGTAATCTTCACCCATATTTTTACCATAGGATTGAACAAACAACTTCACTTTTTCTTTAATACGATCTGCATGTTGCGATGATTCATAATGAATGGCTTCACCAGATTCTGTATAATACACTCTACTTAAAGGCACACAAGTATAAAGTGTATAAGCGATATCCCATAGTCTTGGACCAGGAGCAGCAACATCGAAATCAATAATCCCTACTGGTTTCTCATTATTGAAAATAATGTTATATATGGCAAAATCATTGTGACATAAAACCTCAATGTTATTTGGCGTGTGATTCATCGGTTTCCAATCATCTAATAACGGAAAATCACTTACAGCATCATGGTAAAGGCGGAGCATCTTTGCGATTTCTTTTAATACATCATTAGATCGCATATATTCTTTTAAAGGATAATTGCCAGCTTCTCCTTCAATAAAGGATAAAATCTCTCTATCTTTTTCATCTACACCTAAAAACTTTGGAGCATAATGAAATCCTTTGTTTTCTAAGTGTTGTAATAGCTTATGGATCTTTGCGCTATCTGGCTTTAATTCTCGACGAACAGTATTTTCAGAACGATATACGTTCGAAACGTTTCCGCCTGTTAGCTTTTCTTCGTTATCGTAGTTTGACATGTGAAAATTCCCCCTATAATTAAAAAATCCAATTCCAAATAGTGAATAGACCAACAATGGCAGAAAAGAGAAGGCAAGCAAGGAATGCTAGACAGCCAAAAGGAACTAGCTTATCTTGCCATGTTTCTTTATACTCATAAATTAACTCCTCTGCTACTTTCTTCTGCACTGAAGATAAAGGTTGATCTTTATACAAACCTTTTAAATGGTTAGAATCGCCTTTAAACTTTAAAGCACGTGCAATATGATGAGGATTATTTCCCATTGATTTTTCAAATAATAAACATGATTCATGCATAATGTCTGTTTTATGTTTCTCTAGATACCAGTAACGTCCAGCCATTTCTGGATATTGTAATGTATAATAAATATCTCCGAGTTGTTTTCGAAGATGTAATTCATTTGGGTATGTAAAGATGAGGCCATGCAATCTATCTCTTGCTTTTCCAAGATTATTATTTTCAATATCCTCTTCGATTCTTTTTAATGTTTTTCTAGGAATTTTGTTGTTCATAAATTCCTCCTTATTTGGAATAGAGATAATTATATTTTATAAGAAATACTAAAAATTAGAAATTCCATTTTAGAAAAAGATTGTACATTTTATTTTAATGTGCTATGATGATGTCAGTTGAATAGTTAAATTAAGCAATCCATATGTTATCAAGTGCTGAAAACGAACGAGAAAAAGTATGTGAGAACTAGTTTATGTTTCGTATTTGATAATGTGTGGATTCTTTTTTTAGACAGGAAGACTAAAAAAATTAAATTTGTATTTTCTTAGGAGGAAATAATCATGGCAGTAACAGGACAAGTAAAATGGTTTAACAACGAAAAAGGCTTCGGTTTCATCGAAGTTCCAGGCGAAAACGACGTATTCGTACACTTCTCTGCAATCGAAACTGAAGGTTTCAAATCTCTAGAAGAAGGCCAAAAAGTTAGCTTCGAAATCGAAGAAGGTAACCGTGGACCTCAAGCTAAAAACGTAATCAAACTATAATTTTATAGTTGATGATGGAAAAAAGGATGGCTTATGCCATCCTTTTTTTGTTGTCTAGATATATGAGTGATAAGGACAAGGGGAAGGAAGAGGGGACGGGAGTAGGTATGATTGAAAAATATACAAGTGAAGTTGTACTTGATATATACGATTGAAGAGATAAAAGCATACGCGAAAATATATGAATATGAAGAAGAATAAAAGGCTTTCCAAAAAGGAAAGCCTTTTATTCTTCTTTCGCCACTTTTTTCTTCTCACGTTTTTTGCATTCGGGACATTTTGATTTACGAAACGGTTTGGCAAAGAATAGCAGAATAAAAAATAAACCGAATATAATACTAGCTGAGTTTTTCACGATAATGACGCTACTATTTTTCATTTGAATCGATGGTTGAATCTCTTTTTCTTCCATAGTGGCCCTCCGTATATTGGATTTACATTTTAATTATAGCAAAGTTAATTGTTGTAATGATGTGAAATGAAGAAGTGATTTCAAATATTTATAGTAGTATAAATGCTTTTTTGTGCATAATATTATCTTTTTATTATTATATACTTATTTTTAATTTAAAGAATGTTTGATAAATGATAAAATAATGTAAAATAGTGGAATGTACAGACCATTTCCTTTTCATAGGTGCTAAAATTATACATGCAGCTGCTAATATAAATGGAAAAAGGAGATAATAGAGTATGGAAAGTAAAGTGGAACGCTATGTTGAAAATTATGTTGTAACGAAAAATACGATGGCATTACTTCCTATTATTCTCAGTGAAAAGAAAATTGTTACGCGAGTCGTTGAAATGAATGATTCTTTTTTCGTATTTCAAAAACCTCTAGATATTATAGAAAGAAGTTGCCGAAAGCATGGCTCGAGTTTCTTAGGCAGAAAAGAAGGAACGAAAGAGTTAACTAATATCACACATAAAGCACCAATTGCGATTAGTCCTACAGATCAACTTTATTTTTTCCCTACCTATTCTTACTCTAGAAAAGAGTGCGCGTGGTTGTCTCATTTTTATATTGAAAGTAATAAAGAATTAAAAGATGGAAATCTTATTATTAGATTTATAAATGGCTTTGCTGTGAAATTAGAAATATCAAAAACTAGTTTTGAAAATCAACAAAATCGTACAGCGAAATTACGTACTGAATATGAAGATCGTAGGAAAAAACAAGGGAGCCCTTGTTTTAAAGAGATTGATAAAAAAGAGGAATCAACATTAAGACCCGCTTATGAGAAGGTGTATGTTGTTAGAGAAGATGAAGTGTAATATAGAAAAAGCTGCCTCTAGAATGTTGCTTTAAGCGACATTCTAGGACAGCTTTTTTGCTATTTAAATATTAATAAGTTTCTTCCTTACGGGCAGCATCCATCATAATGAAGATAGCTGATAAAATATGCAAAATCATTCCTACAAACGGAATCCATGCAAGGCAAGAAGTTACAATTCCTAGCACATTACCGTTAGCACTCATATTAGCTTTTTTAGCCAATACTAAAGTAACGATATGTAATACTAGCATGAAAAGAAGTGGTAACCAAAGTAAAGAAACAACAATAGTTCCTCCGAGTACAGGTATTCCCAGTAAAGCCTCTAAGGCACCAGTAACCCATTTTAATAATTTTACTGTGTCTTTCAAAGTATTTCCTCCTAAAAACATAAAATAAATATATTGCGATATTAAGTATAACGGATTTATGATGTTATTTTAATAAAAAATGTAAAAAATACTATTTTTTTATAGTTAAATAAATTATTTGCAATATACTATTTTTGAAGGGATATAAGAATATTGTTGGATAGGGTGTTATTAATATGTAATATCTTGTCAAATATTGATAGATTATCATAGCTAAATAATGAAGGAATTCTTATGAAAGATATGGAAACTTTAATAAATACATCTCCATATGTCGTATCTACCATTTCCTCTTTCATATAAGCGATGATACAGTAGGGATAGTATTTAGAGTAAAGGGGTAAAGTGTAGAATGGATTTTCAGACAATCAAAGAGTATTTTTCACCAGAAAATATGGATCATATTGTTGAGAGTTATAAAGCGTTCGGACCACTTCTTGGTATTGGTTTACCGATGATAGAGGCGTTGATTCCAGCATTACCGCTTATTGTATTTGTACTGGCGAATGCTGTTGCATTTGGCTTTTGGCTCGGTTTTCTTTATTCATGGCTTGGATCAGTAATGGGTGCCTTACTTGTCTTTTTCATCATCCGCCATTTTGGTCGCAGTCGTTTCTTTTCGTTTGTAAATAAGCATGAGAGAGTACGAAAAGCAATGGGGTGGATTGAAAGGAAAGGATTCGCACCGATTTTTGTTATATTTTGTTTTCCGTTTACACCGTCAGCGCTAATAAATGTTGTCGCTGGTTTATCCCGAATTAGTGTAAAACAGTTTGGGCTAGCGTTAGCATTCGGAAAGCTTGTGATGATTTTTATTTTAACGTATATCGGTCATGATTTAATGTCATTTATTCATAATCCAGTGAAATCAGTCATTGTAGCGATTGGTATTTTTATTTTATGGTATGTCGGTAAGAAAATTGAAGTAAAGTTAGAATTACAGTAAGAATAGTCTTCTTTATAAGTGTAGGCTTCATTATTAAAGGATAAGGGGAGAAGCAGATGAAGAAAACTTTGAAAAAAGAAGGCATAGAGTGGATACGAACAATTTTAATTGGTGTATTATTAGCTGTATTTTTTCGAACGTTTTTCTTTTCAACGTATGTTGTAGAGGGGAAGTCAATGATGCCGACCTTGCAAGATGGCAATATGCTCGTTGTAAATAAGGTGAGTTATCAAGTTGGGGACTTGAACAGATTTGACGTTGTGGTGTTTCATGCGAATAAAAAAGAGGACTATGTAAAGCGAATTATCGGTTTACCTGGAGATCATATTGAATATAGGCATGATAAATTATATATAAACGGACAATTTATTGATGAGCCGTATTTAGAGAAGTATAAGAAAGAGATAAATGGAAGGCAACTAACAGGCGATTTTAAATTAGAAGAGTTAACGAAAGAAAAGCTGGTGCCACCCGGGTTTATTTTTGTAGTAGGTGATAACCGGCTCGGGAGCTGGGATAGTAGGCACTTTGGCTTTGTAAAAGCTGATACAGTCGTCGGGAAAGTTGATTTGCGATATTGGCCAATTCAAGAGGTGCAAACGAATTTTTCAAAAGGTTGATATAATGAAGTAGAAGTATAGAAAAGACAAACAACTCAGTTTGTCTTTTTTCGTGTACTATAATACAATTATAGTAGCAAACTAACGTTCGTTATGTAAGTGAAAGGTGGGGTTACATGTCACTTCGATTTGTGATTGGTAGAGCGGGAAGTGGAAAAAGTACACTTTGTTTACGCGAAGTGCAAGAAGAGTTAAAACAGCGCCCGAGAGGGAAAACAATATTATATCTTGTGCCAGAACAGATGACATTCCAGACGCAGCAGGCGTTAATTGGAAGTGAGGATGTAAGAGGTTCTATTCGGGCACAAGTTTTTAGTTTTTCACGATTAGCGTGGAAGGTGCTGCAAGAAGTTGGCGGAGCAAGTCGTCTTCATATTGATGAAGCTGGTGTACATATGTTACTCCGTAAAATTGTAGAGTCTCGTAAAGATGGATTATCGGTGTTCCAAAAAGCAGCGGAGCAAAACGGTTTCTTTGAACATCTTGGCAGTATGATTGCAGAGTTTAAACGTTACAATGTAACGCCATCTAACGTATATGAAATGTGGCAACAATTAGATGCGCATAGTAGCAGTGCCGAACAAAAGTTACTAGCGAATAAAGTGTATGATTTACAGTTACTATATGATGATTTTGAGCGTGCTTTAATTGGAAAATACTTAGATTCAGAAGACTACCTGCAATTGCTAGTGGAAAAGCTTCCGCAGTCTGAATATGTAAATGGTGCGGAAATTTATATAGATGGATTTCATTCATTCTCCCCGCAAGAGTTAGAGATTTTAAGGCAGCTTATGATTTGTGGAGCGAGAGTGACGATCACGTTAACGATAGATGAAAAAACGTTAGCGCAGCCAGTAAATGAACTCGATTTATTTTATGAAACGACGTTAACGTATGAAAAAATAAAACAAGTAGCGCGTGAAGAGAAAATAGAAATTGAAAAAACAATTCCACTTATAGAACAGCCGCGTTTTCATTCTCCGGCATTAGCGCATTTAGAAGCTCATTATGAAGCGCGTCCGAATGAGAAATTTAACGGTGAAGCGAGTGTAACGATTAGTACAGCTGCGAATTTACGAGCGGAGGTAGAAGGTGTTGCTCGTGAAATTCGTAAACTTGTCGCGGATGAAAAATATCGTTATCGAGATATTGCAGTGCTTCTTCGTAATGGGGAAAGTTATTACGATGTGATGCGAACGTTATTTACAGATTATAATATCCCGCACTTCATCGATGAAAAACGCCCGATGTCACACCACCCATTAGTAGAATGTATTCGTTCTGCACTCGAGATTATTAGTGGGAATTGGCGTTATGATGCGGTGTTCCGTTGCGTGAAAACAGAGCTTTTATATCCATTAGACATAAGAAAAGAAGCGATGCGTGAAGAAATGGATGAATTTGAAAATTACTGTTTAGCGTACGGTGTACAAGGAAAGAGATGGACTGCTGAAGATCCATGGATGTATCGCCGTTATCGTTCTCTTGATGATACGAACGGGATGATTACAGACAGTGAACGTGAAATGGAAGAGAAAATAAATAGGCTACGTGACGTTGTAAGAACACCTGTTATTCGCATGCAAAAAAGGTTAAAGCGTGCAGGGACAGTTATGCAAATGTGTGAAGCAGTTTACTTGTTTTTAGAAGAACTGGATGTTCCGAAGAAACTAGAAGAATTACGTATACGTGCAGAAGAAAGTGGAGATTTCTTATTTGCGACAGATCATGAACAAGTATGGGAAGAAGTAATGAGCCTTCTTGATACATTTGTAGAGATGCTTGGGGAAGAGAAAATGTCTCTTTCTATGTTTACTGACGTTATGTCGACAGGTCTTGAGGCACTTCAATTTGCTAACATTCCGCCGTCATTAGACCAAGTGTTAATTGCTAATATTGATCACTCCAGGTTATCTGACGTGAAAGCAACGTTTATTATAGGTGTAAATGAGGGTGTCATTCCAGCAGCACCTATGGACGAAGGGATGCTTTCTGATGAGGAAAGAGAAGTTCTTGGTGCGGCAGGGATTGAATTAGCGCCAACGACAAGACAAACTTTGTTAGAAGAACAGTTCGTTATGTATCAAATGGTAACGAGAGCGTCTGAGAAGTTATACATTTCATGCCCGCTTGCAGATGAAGAAGGAAAGACGTTACTTGCGTCTAGCTTTATTAAGAAAATAAAAAGAATGTTCCCTAATGTGAAAGATTCATTTATTACGAATGACGTAAACGATTTATCACGTTCAGAACAAATTTCATATGTAGCAACGCCAGAAGTAACGTTATCTTACGTTATGCAGCAACTACAAACGTGGAAGCGATACGGATTTGAAGGGAATTTAGACTTTTGGTGGGACGTATATAATTTCTACGTAACTTCAGATGAATGGAAACAAAAAAGTAGCCGCGTCTTATCAAGTTTATTCTATCGAAATCGTGCGCAGAAACTAAGTACAGCAGTAAGTAGAGATTTATACGGAGATACAATTAAAGGAAGCGTCTCTCGTATGGAACTATTTAACCGTTGTGCATATGCTCATTTTGCGCAGCACGGTTTATCGCTTAGAGAGCGTGATATTTTCAAGCTTGATGCGCCAGACATAGGCGAATTATTCCATGCGGCATTAAAGAAAATTGCGGACAAGTTATTGCGTGAAAACCGCACTTGGGCGGATTTATCCATAAAAGAGTGTGAACATCTTTCTGTTTTAGTAATAGAAGAAATCGCACCGTTATTACAACGACAAATTTTATTAAGTTCAAACCGTCATTTCTATTTAAAACAAAAACTACAACAAATCATTTTCCGTACGTCAATCATTCTTCGTGAACATGCGAAGTCGAGCGGATTCGTACCAGTTGATTTAGAGGTGCCGTTCGGTATGGGTGGTACAGGATCGCTTCCGCCGATGGAATTCTCATTACCAAATGGTGTGAAGATGGAAGTTGTCGGCCGTATTGACCGTGTTGATAAGGCAGAAGATGAAAACGGGACGTTCTTACGTATTATTGATTATAAATCAAGTTCAAAAGCGTTAGATTTAACGGAAGTGTATTACGGATTAGCACTTCAAATGTTAACGTATTTAGACGTTGTTACTTCAAATGCACAGACGTGGATGAAAAAAGGCCACGCAGCATCACCAGCTGGTGTACTGTACTTCCATATTCATAACCCAATTGTTGAGATGAAAGGTGACGCATCTGAAGCTGAGATTGAAAAGGAAATATTAAAGAAATTTAAAATGAAAGGACTCGTACTAGGAGATGCTGACGTTGTTCGTTTAATGGATAACAAACTTTCAACAGGAAGTTCAGATATTATTTCTGCTGGCCTGAAAAAAGACGGTAGCTTTAGTGCGCGTTCAAGTATTGCAAGCGAGCAAGAGTTTAACGTACTACAGAAATATGTACACCATACGTTTGAAAATATCGGAAAAGACATTACAGAAGGTGTTATTGATATTGCTCCTTATAAAATGGGAAATAAAGCAGCATGTACGTTCTGTAACTTTAAATCTGTTTGTCAGTTTGATGAGTCACTTGAAGATAATCAGTTCCGATCGTTAAAAGATATGAAAGATAGTGAAGCGATGGAGAAAATAAGAGAGGAGGTTGGCGGAGAATGATAGAAAATTGGCCTAAAAAACCAGAAGGTAGTCAATGGACGGATGACCAGTGGAAAGCTGTTGTAGCGAACGGACGTGATATTTTAGTTGCGGCTGCAGCTGGGTCAGGTAAAACAGCAGTATTAGTTGAACGTATTATCAAGAAGATTATTAATGAAGAAAATCCAGTCGATGTCGACCGCCTGCTCGTTGTAACCTTTACGAATGCAGCAGCGCAAGAGATGAAAAACCGAATTGGGGAAGCGTTAGAAAAGGTATTAATTGATGAACCAGGATCTCAGCACGTAAGAAAGCAGCTGAGCCTATTAAATAAAGCTTCCATTTCAACAATTCATTCATTTTGTTTACAAGTCATTAGAGGATATTACTACATGCTTGATGTTGATCCTCGTTTCCGTATCGCGAATCAAACAGAAAATGAATTGTTAAAAGAAGAAGTGCTAGATGACATATTAGAAGAAGAGTACGGAATCGAAGATAATACAATCTTCTTTGAACTTGTTGATCGTTATACGAGTGACCGTAGTGATGATGACTTACAACGTATGATTTTAGCGCTTCATACAGAGTCAAGAGCGCATCCAAATCCGGGAAAATGGCTTGATAAATTAGTAGAAGCATATGACGTAGAAGGAAAGACTATTGAAGATTTAGTATATGCTTCTTACTTATTAGAAGATGTGAAATTCCAGCTTGAAACAGCGGAACAGCATATTCGTAAGGCAACTGAACTCGCAATGCTTCCTGACGGTCCTGCTCCTCGCGTTGAAACCCTGCAAGCAGATGTAGCTTTACTTGGAACGCTATCATCAGCTGCTCGTGAGTCGTGGACAAGATTGTATGAAGCGATGCAAAACGTATCGTGGCAAACATTAAAGCGTATTAAGAAAAGTGATTACAATGAAGATGTTGTAAAACAAGTAGACTCTCTTCGTAATAAAGCGAAAGATGAAGTAAAGAAATTACAAGAAGAGTTATTTAGCCGCAAACCTGAAAGTTTCTTACGAGATTTTCAAGATATGCACCCTGTATTAGAAAAGCTTGTTCAACTTGTAAAAGTATTTACAGAGCGTTTCCAAGCGATGAAGCGAGATAAAGGAATGGTCGATTTCACAGATTTAGAGCATTTCTGTTTACAAATTTTAAGTGAACAAAGTGAAAATGGTGAAATGAATCCTTCAGCAGTAGCGCTTCAATATCGTAATAAATTTGCTGAAGTGTTAGTCGATGAATATCAAGATACGAACTTTGTACAGGAATCCATTATTAAATTCGTAACGAAAGATTCTGAGAGTGAAGGAAACTTGTTCATGGTTGGTGATGTAAAGCAGTCGATTTATCGTTTCCGACTAGCCGAACCAGGACTATTCCTAGGAAAGTATAAACGCTTCACACAAGAAGGGTCGGGCGGCGGAATGAAGATTGACTTAGCGAAAAACTTCCGTAGTCGTCATGAAGTACTAGCAGGTACGAACTTTATTTTCAAACAAATTATGGGCGAAGAAGTTGGGGAGATTGACTACGATGCTGATGCTGAATTAAAGCTAGGTGCTAGCTATCCAGAAGGTGAAGATGTAGCGGCAGAGCTATTATGTATTCAGCAAACGGAAGAAGAAGTAATGGATGGAGAAGAAGGTGCAGAAGTCGAAAAAGCACAGCTAGAAGCTCGTCTTATGGCGCAGCGTATTAAAGCGATGGTTGATTCAGGTTATGAAGTGTATGATCGTAAAAATGATAGTATGCGCCCTGTACAATACCGTGATTTCGTTATTTTACTCCGCTCGATGCCGTGGGCGCCGCAAATTATGGAAGAGTTAAAATTGCAAGGAATTCCAGTATATGCTGACCTTGCGACTGGTTATTTTGAAGCGACAGAAGTAAATATTATGATGAACGTATTCCGCGTTATTGATAATCCGATGCAAGATATTCCGCTTGCAGCTGTACTTCGTTCACCGATTGTGGGACTAAATGATGAAGACCTTGCGACGCTTCGTGCTCATGGGAAGAAAGGGTCATTTTATGAAGTAATGAGCTCGTTCTTAAAAGGAGCACCGCTTGAAGAAGAGCAAGAACTTCATGATAAATTAGAGTGGTTTTATAATTTACTGCAAGGGTGGCGTGAATTTGCACGTCAACAATCACTTTCTGATTTAATTTGGAAAGTGTACGGTGAGACAGGTTATTACGACTTCGTTGGCGGTTTACCAGCAGGAAAGCAAAGACAGGCAAACTTACGCGTACTATATGACCGTGCAAGACAATATGAAGCAACATCATTTAGAGGGTTATTCCGCTTCTTGCGTTTTATTGAACGTATTTTAGAACGCGGTGATGATATGGGTACGGCGAGAGCCCTCGGTGAACAAGAAGACGTTGTTCGCATTATGACGATTCATAAAAGTAAAGGGCTAGAGTTCCCGGTCGTATTTGTAGCTGGACTCGGTCGTCGTTTTAATACACAAGACTTAATGAAGCGTTTCTTACTGCATAAAGATTTCGGTTTCGGTTCACAATTTATCGATCCGCGTAAACGAATTAAATATACGACATTATCGCAACTTGCAATTAAACGCAAAATGAAAATGGAATTAATCGCGGAAGAAATGCGTGTATTATATGTAGCGTTAACGCGTGCGAAAGAGAAGTTAATTTTAATCGGAACAGTTAAGGATGCAAATAAGGAAATGGAAAAATGGCTTGATGCGAGGGAACATAATGAATGGTTATTACCAGATCACATACGTGCCGGAGCGTCTTGTTATTTAGACTGGATTGCACCTTCATTATATAGACATCGTGATAGTGAAATGCTTCTTGAATTAGGACAAGGAAGTATTCCAAGTGAAATTTACGGGTATGACACTAGCTGGAAAGTAGAAGTTGTGGACGGTAATACGCTACTTGCACCAGAGCCAGTTCAAGAAGAGAAACAAGAATTGTTAGAAGCGCTTCGTGAGAAAAAGGCTGTTCCATTAGAAAGTGAACGGAAAGAAGAAGTGTATAACAGATTAATGTGGAAGTACGGATATGAGGATGCGACATCTCATCGTGCGAAGCAGTCTGTTACAGAAATAAAGAGAAATTATCAATCTGAAGAAGGTAGCGATAACGCCTTTATTAAAAAACTACGTGCACCAATTAAAACACGCCCGCGCTTTATGGAGAAAAAAGGGTTAACGTACGCAGAGCGTGGAACAGCAGTCCATGCCGTTATGCAGCATGTTGATTTGAAGAAGCCGATTACGGTTGAAGTTCTTCAAGAGCAAATTGCTGGAATGGTAAATAAGGAATTATTAACATTCGAGCAGGCGGAAGAAATAGCGATTGAAAAAGTAATTTCATTCTTTGACAGTGACTTAGGTAAAAGGGTATTAGCGGCAAAAAGTGTAGAGCGCGAAGTACCATTTACGATGATGCTTGCAGCAAAAGAAGCATATCAAGATTGGCAAGGGAAGAGTGAAGAAACGATTCTTGTCCAAGGGGTTATCGACTGCATGATTGAAGAGGAAGATGGCATTACGTTAATCGACTTCAAAACAGATACGATTGAAGGGAAATTCCCAGGCGGATTCGAACAAGCAAAACCAATTTTAGAAGATCGATATAAAGTGCAACTTTCGTTATATGCAAAAGCACTGGAGAAAAGCTTACAACATCCTGTGAAAGAGAAATGTTTATACTTCTTTGATGGGAATCACGTTGTAAATATTGAAGGATAGACAACAGAAAGGGGCTATAAAAAAATGACAACGTTAAGAACTTGTGAACAGGGACACGAGTACTATAAAAGTAGCGATTGTCCAACTTGCCCAACCTGTGAGAAAGAGAGAAAACCAAAAGAAGGTTTTCTCTCTCTTCTTTCAGCGCCAGCAAGAAGGGCATTAGAACACCGTGGAATTCAAACTGTAGAAGAACTCTCAAAATATAGTGAAAAAGAAATTTTAAAACTGCATGGTATGGGACCTGCGTCTTTGCCGAAGCTTAGACATGCTTTGGAGGAGAGCGGATTATCATTTAAATAAAATGAAATAGTGCCTCTTCACTACTTACTTGTTTATACTACTATTTGTGAACAGTAAAGCTCTTGATTATTAAAATTTCATTTTAATAATTTGAATTAGATAAAAGAAAAAAGTAGGAGAATATCTCCTACTTTTTTTACGCTGTTCCAATCTGATCTTGATCCGCCACATCAGAATCAAACGTATTTGTTGCACTAACACCGCTAAAAGTATTCACAACAAACCCAACATTGGAAGCTCCAGATCCGTTATAGGCTTTCGTGTTTTCTTTCGGAGACACGTTATAAAAATCTCCTAAGTTGAAAGAGCCGTTACTGTTTTGAACGACGAGATTTCCTACAACCGAAGGCATACCATCCACCTACTTTACTAAGCTTTTTAATTACTATATGAATTATTGTGCGGAAGGTTCATCCGTAATATATTGGCGGATTTGCATAATACGAGAGTTATTAAAAACATAATCAACATTTCCAATTTGAAAGCAACCAGAATTTAAAAGTGTCCGCAATTCAACATTATTAACTTCAATAAAAGGGCATTCATTTACAATGTTTAATTTTACATCTGTCGTTCGTTTTGGAATTGTAATGTGTTCATCTGTAAAGATTTCAAAAGCATCAAAGCGACCTTCTCCCCTTATATAACAAGGAATTTCACGGTGGACGGCAAGAGCTCTACTTTTTAATTCCATTTGGTTTGCATCTCCAACTTGAAATACGGCAGTAATCCCTAAAGAAATAATAGAAACATTTTGGACAATGGACACATGATGCAACATAATTTCT
Source organism: Bacillus thuringiensis (assembly GCF_001182785.1). Lineage (NCBI taxonomy): Bacteria > Bacillati > Bacillota > Bacilli > Caryophanales > Bacillaceae > Bacillus > Bacillus thuringiensis. Next base: position 1,128,493 of record NZ_CP012099.1, read on the forward strand.
CAGTCTCCTTATTAACCTGGAGTAGGAGGGACATCTGTTACTAATGGTACAAATGGTCCCTCTGTAACAGTTTCGAATGGTGTATCGAGAATAGAAGATAGAATGAGGAGATTGGCATCTCCAATTAAAAAGAGTGCGGACGACGATACACCGTTCATTTTAATCTGTCCGACTTTTAACTCACGGTTTACAACGTTAAGGTTCATACATACTTACTCCTTTCGGAAATTTCCCGGTATGTGCTGAATAAAGGAGAGAAAGGCTTTGTCAATATCTTGTTTCATTGCCTGAATAATGATATCTCGTAAATAATCTGGATCTGTTGAAATACCTTCATATGATTGAACTTGTGATAAATAATAAGGGAGGCGATGCTCCATCTGTTTTTTTATGTCATCCACCATCATTTGTCGATACATTTCATCAAGCGGTGTTCTCTCTTCTTGTTCAAAATGTAGAATACGATTATATGCTTCTTCATCTAAGTATCGATGCATTTCTTGGAGGATACCTTGATAAAAGTCTGGGTTTGTTTCGGTTTCAGGATTTACCTTCAATGTTTCTGTATCCACTTGAAAATCTTCAATTTGTTGTCCTTTTGCTGAAAATGGATTTAAGCCAATATTTAAAGTACCATTTAAATTTTCGACTTTTAATTGATCGAATTTGTATTCCACTTTTCCTACAGAAGAGGAGGGGCGATTTTTTAATTCGTTAAGCTCTTCTTGGAGTTGGCGTACTTGATCTTCTAAATTCAGGATGGCTGCTTGTTGTGTTTGAAGAGCTTGTTGAAGTTGGTGTAAGTAAGTATATATATCTTGATTCATTTGTGAAACCTCCTTTTCAATAGGGAGGGTAAAAATATTCCTGCTATATATTTATGACAAGGATGTCTTAAGAAGAACTAGTTGATGGTTTGATAGAAATAATTTGTCCTTTTGCCTGTAATGGGCGAAGTGGCTCCGTAAATCCGCCCGTATTTGAAAATTTAGATAGGGCTTTAATACTTCCAGCAGTACCAATTTGGAATACAGAAGAGGTTGTGATGCTATCAATTTTAATACTGTTGATGATGATACTTTGGTTTACATACAAATTCAATGCAATCGCCTCCTTTAAGTTGAGCCAATTATCGCTTGATCGATTACATCTGAATCGTTGACAGTCGTTGCACTTTGATAATTGTAGACAGAAACGTTATCTCCAACGTTGAAAGAGCCGGCCCCGGCGAAAGCGCGTGAGTAACTAATAGGCCTAATCGCAAATACATCTCCGATATGAAAAATACCACTTGATCCAATATTGACGATGCGGATATGTCCGACCATAGCTGGCATACAAAACACCTTTCGTTTTTTAAATTTTCTTTTCTACTATTGTATGGGCGTTTCTAATAAAATGTGTGTTTTTTTGAAATAAAAGAAACACACGCGTTATTGCGCGTGTGTGTTGAACGTTTGAGTAGGGTGGAAATCCGTATGTACATGACAAATTACATTTAAGAGCCTGTCCAGTTCTTGGCTACAATCCACTGTTCTTTGAGAAGTCATTCCGTAGCGTTCAGCAAAATAGATCATTTTTTCACGTTTTTTTTCAATAGCTTGCTCAAACATTGAAATCGGCTCCATCTCTAAATGAAATTTTTAGTATATATGTAGTACATATTATACAAAAAATTCATAAAAAAGAAATGCCTTCGCTAAAAAAAGTAAAATTTCTACATTTTATGCTAAATAATGAATAAGTAACGAATAAGGTGCGAGAAGAATATTGTAAAAATTAGCGTGCATGAGAAGGTTTTTTTCTTGCGGATGCGAATACAATTAAAGGGCATGAGTTTTAGGATGGAGAGTGGAAATATTGCGTTTTGTAACGGCGAAGAAAGAAGAAAAGGTATTTGTAGGTATTGTGGATGAAGAAGAAGAAAAGGTATTACACTTAAGAGAAGCGCAAAGACAAAAAGGGGAAAAGGTTACAATCCCTATTACAATGTTAGAGTGTATTGAAAGAGGGACTGAATGCTTTGAGAAAGTATGTGAAATTGTAAATTGGGCAAAAGAGAACGGGGAAGCGGCGTATTATCCGTTAACAGAGGTGAAAATATTAGCGCCGATTCCAAGGCCAAGAAAGAATATTTTGTGCGTTGGAAAAAACTATCGTGAGCATGCGGTAGAAATGGGCGGAGTAGAGTCTATTCCAGAAAATATAATGATCTTTACGAAAGCACCAACAACAGTTATTGGCATAAATGAGCAAATTAATGGTCATCCTCACGCAACGGACGAACTAGATTACGAAGGAGAACTAGCTATCATTATTGGTAAGCGAGGGAAGCAAATTAAAAAAGAAAAAGCGCTTGAGCATGTTTTTGGTTATACGATTATAAATGATGTAACAGCTCGAGACATTCAAAGAAAACATAAACAGTTTTTCCTTGGGAAAAGCTTCGATACATTTTGCCCGATGGGACCGTATTTAATTCATAAATCGGTGGTTAATGCGCCGAATGAATTACACATTGAAACGGTAGTAAATGGAGAAGTAAGGCAAACTTCCAACACAAATAAAATGATTTTTTCGATAGAAGAAATTATTTCAACGATAAGCAAAGGAATGACTTTAGAACCAGGCGATATTATCGCAACAGGAACCCCGGCTGGTGTCGGAAAAGGTTTTACACCACCGAAGTTTTTACATGCTGGTGATGAAGTGGTCATTACAGTAGAAGGAATTGGTACTTTGCGAAATGTAGTGAAATAAAGAAAAGAGCTATCTTGTATAAAGATAGCTCTTTTCTATGGTCTCGGATTATAGAGGTAATCGATAACGGCAAAAGTGTAAAGACCAATGAATGCAAGTGTACAAATGCCAAATAATATAACCGCAAGTGCGCTTTTTTCTCGTCCAAAACCAATGATAGTAAGAATAACAGCAGTCCAAAATGATGCTTTCAGTAGTGTGAATGTAGTAGGAGTTGAGTAATGAAGCCATGTTGTGGAAAGTAGGAAGCTAAAGAATGTAACTAAAATAAAAGATGTAGCTAAATAGTTAATCTGTTTACCATATCTTAATAGCATATCGCACCTCCTTTATAATTCAAAAATACAGAAAATTACAATTTCATCTTAATATAAATGAATATAAAAAGAAAGAGGTTGTCCCAACATGTTGGACAACCTCTCTATTATTACGATAATACAGCTTTAATTTTTTGGAATGCCCACTCTAAATCTTCTTCAGAGATTACTAGAGGTGGTGCGATACGAATTACGTTTTCGTGTGTTTCTTTACATAGTAGCCCAGCTGCTTTTAGTTGTTCACAGTAAGGACGAGCTGGCTCGTTTAATTCGATACCGATGAATAAACCTTTACCGCGAACTTCAGTGATCATTGGGTTATCAATTTCTTTTAATTGCCCAACTAATTTTTCTCCTAATTGAAGAGAACGCTCTGTTAATTTTTCTTCTTCTAACACTTCAAGGGCTGCGATAGACACAGCACATGCAAGTGGGTTACCACCGAATGTAGAACCGTGAGAACCTGGCTCAAATACACCTAAAATGTCGCGGTTTGCTGCAACGCAAGAAATCGGGAACACACCGCCACCAAGTGCTTTACCAAGTATGTACATGTCAGGAGTTACATCGTCCCAGTCACAAGCGAATACTTTACCAGTACGGCCTAAGCCTGTTTGAATTTCATCTGCTACGAATAAAACGTTTTCTTTTTTACATACTTCAAGAGCTTCTTTTAAGTAACCAGCTGGTGGGATATTAATTCCTGCTTCACCTTGAATTGGCTCTAAAATGAATGCTGCTGTGTTTGGTGTAATTGCGGCTTTTAATGCTTCTAAATCACCGTAAGGAATTACAACGATGCCAGGAAGCATTGGACCGAATCCACGCTTGTACTCTTCGTTTGAAGACATAGAAACAGAACCCATTGTACGTCCGTGGAAGTTATCTTCACAAACGATGATTTCAGCACGGTTTGCTTCTACTTTCTTCACATCATAAGCCCAGCGACGAACTGTTTTAATTGCAGTTTCAACAGCTTCAGCACCTGTGTTCATTGGAAGTACCATTTCTTTATTAGTTAGTTTCGCAACTTTTTCGTACCAAGGACCTAATTGATCGCTATGGAAAGCACGAGAAGTTAACGTAACACGATTAGCTTGGTCAATTAAAGCGTTAATAATTTTCGGGTGACGATGACCTTGGTTTACTGCAGAATATGCACTTAATAAGTCCATATAGCGGTTTCCTTCAGGATCTTCTACCCAAACACCTTCTGCTTTAGAAATAACGATTGGAAGTGGGTGATAGTTATTTGCTCCGTATGTGTCTGTAAGTTCGATAATATCCTTAGTTTGAATCATGATTGTTCCCCCTTTTGTTATTACAAGAAGTTTGTAAATACTCTAAATATTATAGCATTTAAATGTAAAAAAGCGAAACATTTCCTGAAAATAAATGAACATGTTATCATATAGAGTGAAAAAGTGTGAAAAGAGGAGGTAAGGGATACGATGGTACATATGCATATTACAGCATGGGCGTTAGGTTTAATTTTATTCTTCGTTGCGTATTCACTTTATTCAGCAGGGAGAAAAGGTAAAGGTGTACATATGGGGCTTCGCCTAGTGTATATCTTCATTATTGTGACAGGCTTCATGTTGTACATGAGTATTGTAAAGACAGCAACAGGTAGCATGCACATGTGGTACGGCTTAAAAATGTTAGCTGGTATTTTAGTTATCGGTGGAATGGAAATGGTTCTTGTAAAAATGAGCAAAAACAAACCAACAGGGGCGGTTTGGGGCTTATTTATTGTTGCGTTAGTAGCGGTATTATACTTAGGACTAAAATTACCGCTTGGCTGGTACGTATTTAAATAAAAATAAAACCACCTTATAATCTCAAGTGTTTGGGAGATAAGGTGGTTTTTTATTTTAAGTTGCATCGATATGCAACTCTTCTCCGTTTACTTTCGTAAAACGAAACATATTTTTATTGGATGTAGTGTGACGGACGAAATGGTGCTGCAGTGTACAAATCATTTCTTCGTTATCAAATAGAAGAATGTTTACTCCTACGCGTGACTCCTCTTTCGGCAAGAAGGATAAATAATTATGACAATACATGCAATCATATAAAGAGTAGTGAAGTGATTGCAATGATTCGGTTAATAATGTGAAGACGGAGTCAGGTAATTCTTCGAGCCATTCATTATAGCTAAGAAGTAATTTTTTTCGAATACGTATCATTTCCCCGTTTTGCAGGTGGTGTTGTTCGTTGGCAATTTGTAATATATCTTGTTCATAGAAACGAGCTGGTAGCCAGTTGCTGTTATATAAAATCTCAAAACCATCTTCGGCAATATCTTCTAATAAAAATGCTTCATCATTTTCATCATCAAAGAATACCCATTCATTGTTTATATATTCTACATTACCGACTGTATGAGCGCGGGGCTGGTTATATAAAATATGGTTACGTTGTATCATACACGATTTCTCCTTTATGAAAAGTAGTTATTCCTGTTATAGACAGTTCGTGCATTCTTTATAACTAGACACATCTAGACATAGGTGGGCATACAATAAAACACGTTTTACTGAGTGAGAATGCTATTCCATATGTGGATAGTAGGTTATCGTCAAGTTTTTCATTTTTTGATCCGCACTCTTAGGGTGGGGATTACTGCACGTTCAAGAAAAGAAATAAGATGGAAGGATGATTTATATGTGCGGGATTACAGGATGGGTGGATTATAAACGCTCATTAGAAGGAGAAAGAGATGTCGTTACGAAAATGGCTGAGACGTTAGCGAAACGTGGTCCGGATGATAATAAAGTTTGGATTAAAGGCAATGTCGCATTTGGGCATAAACGATTAATCGTTGTTGACCCTGAGGGCGGGAAACAACCGATGACTTGTTTAAAAGATGAAACGAATTACGCCATTTGCTATAACGGTGAACTTTATAACACAGAAGACATTCGAAAGGAATTATTAAGAAGAGGATATACGTTCAAAGGTCATTCTGATACAGAAGTATTATTAGCTTCTTATATTGAATGGAAAGAAGAATGTGTCGATCATTTAAACGGTATATATGCGTTTGCTGTATGGGATGAACAGAAAGAACAAGTATTTATTGCGCGAGATCGACTAGGTGTAAAACCGCTATTTTATAAATATGATAGTGGGCGATTGCTATTTGGTTCAGAGTTAAAAGCGATACTGGCTCATCCAGATGTGAAGGCGGAAGTAACGTTAGAAGGGTTATCCGAAATATTCGGTCTTGGACCATCGAGGACACCTGGTCATGGTATTTATGCTGGTATAAAAGAATTACGTCCAGGTCATGCGATGACATTTTCAAAGAACGGTTTATGCATATGGAGATATTGGAATGTGGAAAGCAAAAAACATGAAGATTCCTTTGAAGAAACAGTAGAGAAAACACGCTTTTTATTACAAGATGCGATTACAAGGCAGCTTGTTTCTGATGTACCACTATGTACTTTTTTATCAGGTGGTGTAGATTCGAGCGCTATTACAGCTATTGCAGCGAAAGAATACGAGAGATCAGGAAAAGGGCAATTACACACATATTCTGTTGATTACGAAGATAATGACAAATACTTTAAAGCGAATGCGTTCCAGCCAAATTCAGATGCTCCGTTTATTAATTTAATGACTGAGACATTTCAAACAACCCATCATCGCTGCGTCATTTCGAATGAAAAATTAGCAGAGTATTTAACTGAAGCAGTACTCGTTCGGGATTTGCCTGGTATGGCAGATATCGATTCGTCATTATTATGGTTTTGTCGTGAAATTAAACAAGATTTTGTCGTCGGTTTATCTGGGGAATGTGCAGATGAAATATTTGGTGGATATCCGTGGTTTTATAGAGAAGATGATTTACAATCGAGTGCCTTTCCGTGGATGCGCTCTACAGAAGCACGTGAACAACTGCTAAAGAAAGAATGGAGAAATAAATTAAATTTACAACAATATGTACAAAGGCGCTATGAAGAGTCGATTCAAGAAGTTCCTATTTTAGAGGGAGAAAGTCCACTAGAAGCAAAAAGACGCCAATTATTTTATTTAAATATGGTATGGTTTATGACAACATTATTAGACAGAAAAGACCGCATGAGTATGGGGGCAAGTTTAGAAGTACGTGTTCCATTTGCAGATCATCGTCTTGTCGAATATGCGTGGAATATTCCTTGGGAAATGAAAATGTATAAAAACCGCGAAAAAGGTCTATTACGTAAAGCGTTAGAAGATGTACTTCCACATGACATCTTATATAGAAAGAAGAGTCCTTATCCGAAAACGCACAATCCACACTATACAAAAGCAGTAACAGTATGGCTTCAAAATCTATTAACGGATAAAGGTTCAATTTTACACGAATTGTTTGATAAAGAGCAGTTGAACGGATTAATTCAGTCTGGTGGCAGTGCATTTCAAACACCATGGTTTGGTCAATTGATGACTGGGCCACAGCTTTTAGCTCATTTAGCACAAATTCACGTTTGGTTTAAAGAATATGGGGTAAATATTAAGGAATAAGGGAAAAGCGGCTTACAATTATGTAAGTCGCTTTTTATTAAAGAAATTGTCATATAAAATTCGAAATCACCTTATAAATAATACTTAATTAGAATTATTATTTTGACGTACTTATTATTGCTTGTTATAATTGGAAACAAACGTTCTGAAAAGGATTCTCATTTATAAAATTGAGGTGTTATATAGATGACAAAGAAAAAAATAGGTTTACTCGTAATGGCGTATGGAACACCAGAATCATTAGACGATGTAGAGGCATATTATACACATATCCGTCACGGGCGTAAGCCGTCAGAAGAAGCGCTTGAAGATTTAATTGGGCGCTATAAAGCGATTGGTGGAATTTCGCCGCTTGCAAAAATTACGAAAGAGCAGGCGCATAAATTAACAGATTCAATGAATAACATATTTACAGAGTATGAATTTACTTGTTACTTAGGTTTAAAACATACTGCGCCATTTATAGAAGATGCTGTAGAGGAAATGAAGCGAGATGGAATTGAGCAGGCAATTAGTATTGTGTTAGCGCCGCATTATTCGACTTTTAGCATTAAAGCGTATAATGAGCGCGCAATTTGCCTATCAAAAGAAATAAAAGGTCCTGTTATTGAACCGATTGAGCAGTGGTACGACGAACCAAAATTTATTTCTTATTGGGCAGATCAAATAAAAGAGACGTTTACTAATATTATAAATAAAGAGAAAGCCGTCGTAATTTTTTCGGCGCATAGTTTGCCAGAAAAAATTATTGCAGCAGGAGACCCATATGTAGAGCAACTAAAGCACACTGCAGATTTAATTGCAGAAGCTGCAAATATTCAAAACTATACAATTGGTTGGCAAAGTGCTGGGAATACTCCAGATCCATGGATTGGTCCAGATGTGCAAGATTTAACGAAAGATTTATATGAAGAGCATGGGTATGAATCTTTCATATATTGTCCAGTTGGTTTTGTGGCGGAGCATTTAGAAGTTTTATATGACAACGATTATGAGTGTAAAGTTGTAACTGATGAATTAAATGCCAAATATTTTAGACCGAATATGCCAAATGCACAATCTGCATTTATCGACTGTTTGGCTGAAATTGTTTCCGAAAAAGTGAAGGAAATAGTTGACAAAGATTTAGTTTTGAATAATAATTAGTTTATAATAATTTTAAATAAATAATAATTACTATGAAAGAAAGAGGAGGATCCCCCTAGATGAATCCAAATAATCGCTTAACAACAAACCAAGGTGCTCCAGTTGGAGACAACCAAAATTCTCGTACAGCTGGTCGTCGTGGACCGGTATTATTAGAAGACTATCATTTAGTAGAAAAACTTGCGCACTTTGATCGTGAACGTATTCCGGAGCGTGTTGTGCATGCACGTGGTGCAGGTGCTCACGGTGTATTCGTAACGAGAAATAGTATGAAGCAATATACGAAAGCAGCATTTTTACAAAATGAAGGAACTGAAACGCCTGTATTTGTTCGTTTTTCAACGGTTATTCATGGTCAAGGTTCTCCTGAAACAGCACGTGACCCACGTGGGTTCGCTGTTAAATTTTATACAGAAGAAGGAAACTACGATATCGTAGGTAATCATTTACCAGTTTTCTTCATTCGTGATGCAATTAAATTCCCTGATATGGTTCATTCTTTAAAACCAGCACCGGATACAAATATTCAAACGCCAGATCGTTATTGGGATTTCATGACGTTAACTCCAGAATCTACACATATGATGACATGGGTATTTTCTGATTACGGTACACCAGCAAGCTATCGTGAAATGGAAGGTTTCGGCGTCCATTCATTTAAATGGATTAATGAAGAAGGTAAAATTGTTTACATTAAATACCACTGGAAACCACAACAAGATGTACGTAACTTAAATGCGAAAGAAGTGCAAGAAGTACAAGGGAAAGACTTCAACCATGCAACTCGTGACTTGTTCGATGCAATCGAAAAAGGAAGTCATCCGAAATGGGATTTACACGTACAAGTTATGCAATTAGATGAAATGGATTCTTTAGACTTTGATCCACTAGATCCAACGAAAGTATGGCCAGAAGATCGCTTCCCATTAATTGAAGTAGGGACGATGACGTTAAATCGTAACCCGAAAAACTTCTTCGCAGAAGTAGAGCAAGTGGCGTTCTCTCCAAGTGCAACTGTAAATGGTATTGAACCATCTGAAGATAAATTATTACAAGGTCGTTTATTCTCTTATCCAGATACACAGCGTTACCGTCTGGGGGCAAATTATTTACAAATTCCAGTAAACTGCCCGTACGCAGCTGTTAACAACCAACAACGTGATGGCGCGATGCAAATGAATCAAAATCCATCTACAATTAACTACGAACCGAGCCGTCATACTGAAAATCCAGTTGAAGATAAGGCTTACCGCGATTCAACTATGAAAGTAGAAGGTTATGTATCTCGTGAAAAAATCGAGAAACCAAATGACTTTAAACAAGCAGGTGAGCGTTACCGTTCATTCTCTAAAGAAGAGCAAGCTAACTTAATTGCAAACTTAACAAATGACTTAAAAGACGTAAATGAACGCACGAAATTACTAGCTGTTTGTAACTTCTTCCGTGCAGATCAAGAATACGGTATGCGTTTAGCGCAGGCATTAAATGTTGATATTACGCAATATGTAGGAAATGCTCCGAAATAAATAGGGAAAGACGACCGGGTTTCGGTCGTCTTTTTTGTATAAAGTTATGTGGGGTATTTTGCTTGTAAATTATGTCGGAATTTGTTTGTAAATCGATATGTTGTGTCGAACCGTTGATACATTGAAAGAAACAATCGATATATTTGAAAAATCGTTGATATATCCAAAAAACCGATGATATATTTACATTTATACTAGGTGGGGTATGTTGCCCCTAGTACGCAAAAAAGAGATGCAATCTATTACTAATAGATTGCATCTCTTTTTTAGTTTACTCGTTCTGCATGTTCATAAGCCTTCTCGCCATGCATCGAAATATCAAGTCCCATGTGTTCCTGGTGCTCATCAACCCGAACAGGGAGGAAGAAGTTAATCGCTTTAATAATGGCATACGTCATGATGATCGTGAATGCATATGTTGCACCGATCGCTATAAATTGTTTAAACAGTAAAGCGGAATTTCCGTAAAATAATCCGTTTGCACCATCTCCGTTTATGGTAGTAGTTGCAAATATTCCTGTTGCAATACCGCCCCAAGTTCCTCCGATGCCGTGGCATCCAAAGGCATCAAGTGTATCGTCATACCCGAATTTTGTTTTTAAGAAGAAAACGGCGCCAAAGCATAATATACCACCAATTGCTCCGATAAGAAGGGCGGAGAAAGGTGTAACGAACCCGCAAGCTGGTGTAATAGCGACTAGACCAGAAACAACTCCGCAAGCAGCTCCCATCGCGGTCGGTTTTGATTGGAAGAACCATTCAGAAAGCATCCAAGTTAGAGCGGAGGCAGCAGCGGCTATATTTGTATTAATAAATGCAGTTAAAGCTACGTCGTTTAAGGATAATGCGCTGCCGACGTTAAAACCGAACCAGCCAAACCATAATAAGCCTGCGCCTAACATTGTAAATGGCAAATGGTGAGGAGAAGAACCATTTATGTTTTTTCGTTTTCCAAGGAAAATAGCTAATACAAGACCAGCAACTCCGGAAGTGATGTGAACGACGTTTCCGCCAGCGAAGTCTAGTGCCCCAAGTTCCCTTAGCCACCCGCCGACGCCCCATACCCAATGAGCGACAGGATTGTAAACGATCGTTGTCCATAGAAGGATAAAAATAAGAAAGGCAGAAAATCGCATTCTTTCAGCGAATGCACCTGAAATTAAAGCTGGAGTTAAAATGGCGAACATGAGTTGAAACATCATGAATAAATTGTGAGGAATAGTAGATGAGTAGTCTGGATTTGGTGCGTAGGTAACTCCGTTTAGCCCGAACCAATCAAGTGTACCGATAATCCCGTGCCAATCTGGTCCGAATGATAAAGAATAGCCGATAACAATCCATTGAATCGAAACGATAGCCATTGCGCTATAACTATGCATCGTTGTACTGAGTACATTTTTGCTGCGAACCATACCTCCATAAAAAAGTGCCAATCCTGGTGTCATTAACATGACCATTACTGTCGTTACAAACATAAAAACCGTATCTCCCATATTCATGAGCTCTCCTCCTGTAATGTTAGAAAAAATAACATCGTTTTGTTATGTTTCATATCATATTCGAAATTAAACTAAAAATCAACTAAAAATTCAGAAAATTATATACATAATGTCAGAAAACCTAACATGTATTATTTTGTGAGGCTTGAAATCGACATATGCGTTTCATTCAGAAAATTGGTATAATATTCTTACAATTAAAAAACTTGGGGGATGCGTGTGGGAAAAATACGGACTAGGAAACTATTCATTTGTTTTTGCTTAGCTTTTGTTTTGTTTGTACCAATACATACTTTTGCAGACGAAAAAAGAGAGTGGCGAGACGAAGTTATCTATTCCATTATGATTGATCGCTTCAATAATGGAGAACCGAAAAATGACAAACAGTTAGAAGTTGGCAATTTGGAAGGGTATCAGGGTGGAGATATAAGAGGGATTATAAAAAGACTGGATTACATAAAAGAAATGGGTTTTACCGCTGTTATGCTTTCTCCGCTTTTTGAAAGTGGAACGTATGATGGGTTAGATGTGCGAAATTTTCAAAAGGTAAATGAACATTTCGGAACAGAAAATGATGTGAAAGAACTTATCCAAAAAGCGCACGCAAAAGGAATGAAAGTTGTACTTCAATTTCCACTTGGGGGAAACGAACAGCAAGTCATCGACGCGTTGAAATGGTGGGTCAAAGAAGTTGATTTAGATGGTAGTTATGTGATACATAGTGAAAAAAAATCGGATGCTTTTTGGGATGGCGTACAAAAAGACATGCAAGCAATAAAGAAAGATTTTCGTATTATGACAGAGGAAGATAGTGAGTATAACGAAAAAATAGTAGAATCGTTTTCTAAAGCGGATGTATCGGTGAAACCTTTATATGATGTGAGTAAAAAAGACGGGGAATCCATTATATTTTTAGATAACCAAGATACAAAAAGATATGCTCGTATTGCAAAAGAAAATATGTATTATCCGCCATCACGTTTAAAACTGGCGCTTACATATTTGTTAACATCACCTGGAATTCCGAATTTTTATTACGGAACTGAAATTGCATTAGATGGAGGAAGTGTACCCGATAATAGACGATTAATGGATTTCAAATCAGATGAAAAATTTATGCAGCACATAACAAAACTAGGTGAACTTAGACAAGCGAGACCGTCTTTACGACGCGGTACGTTTGAGCTACTGTATGATAAGAGCGGGATGAGTATACTAAAACGAAAATATAAAGATGAAGTAACTTTAGTAGCAATTAATAATACGAAAGAAACACAAAAAGTCTCCTTACCTGCAAGTGCGATTGGTGAAAAACAAGAGTTAAGAGGATTGTTAGAAGATGAAATTATAAGAGAAGAAAACGGAAAGTTTTATCTCGTTTTAAAGCGTGAAGAATCAAATGTGTATAAAGTTAACGGAGAAACAGGTGTGAATTGGTTATTTATCTCCTTAATCGTTGGGGTGAATGTATTATTTATTGCGTTTTTAATTGCAGTTAAAAGGAAACGTAGATGAGATGAGAAGTTACTCGCTCTATGTTCATGTCTTCTTATTGGATTTGTAAGTTTGTTCGGTGGGGCCAGGTTAGGGAGAAAGTCTTCTTCCTAGCCTGTTTTTGTGTCAATACGGATAGAGAAAGACCTTTGAAACAAACAATAATTGCAACTATATTAATTTTACATTACATTAAAAGTTAGAGAATACTCTTATACTAATACAGTGCTAAATAGTAGGTGGGAAAATGGAATTTTACGATTTGGGTATTACCATTAAAGAGCTTAGAATTAAAAAAAATATATCACAATCCGAATTATGTCATGGAATATGTTCGCAAAGTCAAATTAGCAAAATAGAAAAAGGTATGATTTATCCATCTAGTATATTGTTATATCAATTATCAGAAAGACTTGGTATTGACCCAAATAATATATTTGCATTAACTCAAAACAAAAAGTTAAAATATGTAGAAAATGTAAAATGTGTAATAAAAGATTGCTTAAAGCAAAAACAATATAAAGAACTTTATGAAATCGTGAAAAAAGAGAAAGATGAAAAAAATTTTCAGGCAAAAGAAGATAAACAATTTCTCCTATGGCATGAAGCAATTGCTGTATTTGAGGTGAACAAATCCATAAAAACTGCTTTAAATCTTTTAAATAATGCATTAAAACTAACTTTAACCAATGTTGATTTTTTATCAGAAAGAGAAATAGATATTATGCAGACAATGTCTATATTTTATGCGGAAAATAAAGAATATGATAAAAGTATTACTATATTAGGAAGATGTTTAACTAATTTTAATAAGTTAGATTTTCCGAGAGATAAAGCGATTAAATTAAAAATCATTTTTAATTTAGCGAAATGTTTAGGTATGACCTATCAATATGAAGAAGCGGTAAAATACATTGATAAGGGCATCAAATTAGCTATTAATCTAAATACTTTATACTTATTAGGTGAACTGTACTATTTAAAAGGATGTAATTTATTAAGATTTAAACAACAGGATGAAGAAGATATTGCAAATAACATGAAAAAAGCATTATTTATATTTGAACTAACAGAAAAAGAAAATCTGATAAAAGTGGTTAAAGAAAAATATTTTGAAAACCAAACTGAAAAAAGTCATTCATAATACATTTGAAAATCACTTGAGATATAATAAAACCTACAGGGGAAATCCCTGTAGGTTTTATACTTATAAACTTGCTTCTAAAATATTAGTGTTTAATATAAATTTTTGAATAAGAGTTTACTTAGTGTACTTTTTATTTTGAAGTCTGCATCTTTATTAACAATTTATGCTTCTTTTTAATTCCATCCAAATATTGTTAAAATTGAGATGGTTCAAGTCGGAGGAAGGCACTTTGAGGTGTCTTTTTTTTGACCTTTATCATTAACTATTTAATGTTTTTTAAATGATTACATGACATATTTTTTTTGTACCAAGCTTTGTTGATACAGTTAGACTTATCCGTTAGTGTATTCGTATTATTAGAACATCCTACAGTATTTAGGGAGAATGTGGCCAATAAAAACCATAATATTAATTTCTTCAAATAACCACTTCTAACTCTTTTTTAATTAACATTTTTTAAAATACTTATTAATTTTACATTACATTAAAGGTTGGGAAATATTCTTATACTCATAAATTGTTACGTTTTGGCGAGGAGAGGAATTATGAGTTATAGCAATTTTTAAGATGATTTTGGCCTAGGATGTAATTACTAAGAAAATTAATTCAAATCGAAGGGAAAACGTCTTAAGGTGTCTTTTCCTTATTTTCAATTTACTTAGCAATTTTTACCGCATATACCCTTTTTCTATGGTTTGTTCTTGTAATATTGTCTCTACAAGGCTAAAAAGAAAACTCCTCTAATTAAGAGGAGTTTTCTTTTTAGCGGTAGTTAATGAACTGTACGTCGATTGGTAAATCAGCGCTACGAACAGCTGCGATTACGGCTTGTAAGTCATCACGGCTTTTCGCTGTAACACGTACTTGATCGTCTTGTACTTGTGTTTTTACTTTTAATTTCATTTCTTTAATGATGTTGTTAATTTTTTTAGCGTTATCTTTATCGATACCTTGTTGAAGTGTTGCGCGTTGGCGAACAGTGTTGCCAGTTGCAGCTTCAACTTTTCCGTAATCTAAGTTCTTAATTGGAACGTTACGTTTTACAAGTTTAGAAATTAAAACGTCTTTTACTTGGTCTAATTTGAACTCGTCGTCAGAAGTTAAAACTAGTACTTCTTTTTCTAATTTAATATCACTTTTACTTCCTTTAAAGTCATATCGGTTTTGGATTTCTTTTAATGCGATATTAATTGCGTTTGTTACTTCAGGTAATTCTACTTTCGAAACGATGTCAAAAGAACTATCTTTTGCCATAGTTAGCACCTCCAAATAAATTTCTAATCTTGTTATGTACTGTACATACTAAAGTATAGCTGAAAACGAGTCTAGACTTAAGTGTTTTCATACTTATATTCATGTAACCTCACTTTATTATAGTGAATTTTGGGCAGTTGGACAAATACAGGAAAAATCATGTTATAATTAACTTTTGTTTGGAATGATAAAAAAGATAATTTTATATATATAGAAGGGAATTAAAAAATATGTATTTGCAAATAGGATCGATTGAACAGGTAACTGTTTTACGCGAAACGGAAATTGGATATATGGTTGGGAATGAAGAAGAAGAAATTTTCCTACATAA
Organism: Bacillus thuringiensis; assembly: GCF_001182785.1. NCBI lineage: Bacteria > Bacillati > Bacillota > Bacilli > Caryophanales > Bacillaceae > Bacillus > Bacillus thuringiensis. Next base: position 1,144,482 of record NZ_CP012099.1, read on the forward strand.
AAACGAAGTAGCTGGAGAAATTGAAGAAGGCGATACGATTGATGTATTCTTATACCTTGATCACCAAAATCGTATTTCAGCAACAATGAAGGAGCCAATTATTACAACGTATGATTGGAACTGGGTAAAGGTTGTAGAAGTCATTCCTAGTTTAGGTGTGTTTGTTGATATTGGTGTATCAAAAGATATACTAATTCCAGCTGATGAGTTCCCGATTTATATGCCAGTATGGCCAGAAGTAGGCGACGAATTATATTGTACGTTAAAATTAACGAATCGTGATCGTTTAATTGCTCTTCCGGCAAGGGACAGTGATATGCAAGAAATTATCGTAGATGCAACGCCATCTATGCGTAATAAAAACGTAAATGGACGTGTATATCGTTCGCTTCAAGTTGGTTCATTCGTACTAACTGATGAGCATTTCCGTGCTTTCTTACACCATACAGAAAGAAAAGAACAAGTCCGCATCGGGGAGCGTGTAACCGGCCGTATTATTGACGTGAAAGATGATGGTACAATTAACATTTCACTTCTTCCTCGTAAAGAAGAAGGAATGGAAGACGATGCGGCAGTAATTTATGCATATATGGAAGAACGAGGCGGAGCAATGCCGTTTTGGGATAAGAGCCATCCAGAAGATATTAAAGAACGCTTTAACATGAGTAAAGCTGCATTTAAGCGCGCACTTGGTAAGTTGATGAAAGAAGAAAAAGTTTACCAAGAAGAAGGTTGGACTTACTTTAAAAAATAAAGTAAATGAAAAAAGAACTATTCTTTCTCTGAATTTTTAAGAGAAGGGATAGTTCTTTTTATTTTTAATAATGTATTCGCTCTATAAGGTAAACATTGAAAGAAGTAGGCAGGATGGAAGCTAAAGTTATAGAAGAGGTATGTTATAAAATTTTAAAAATATATGGTTAATTATTATATAGTTTTTTAAGTAAGATTTTGATTGTAGTATTTCTTATGTGATTCATTAAAAAGAATATAAGAATATAAGAGATTTATCGCAGTGTTTGTACTGTTTATCCCGCTATTCACCGGGCAGTAAGATCCTCACTGATTAAAGTTTCACTTTATGTATAAAATCTTGATAGCTTTTACACTATGTTTTGAATTTTTACAACGCTGACAGTATTAAAAATATAAAATAATTAGGATGATTATATGCATATTTGGACACTAACAAATTGGCGGAAATATTATAATTTAGAAGAGAAGAGTCATCGCATGGGACTACGATTAAAATTCGATAAAGATGTTGATCCTGAAGTGAGAAGAGCTATTAAAGAGTTTTGCAAATGGATACGCCGAGAATATTTTTTCCCGATTAGAGTACCTATTTATGTGAAATCTTCATATAAAATAAAGGCGATGGATGGTGAGTTGGTCTATGGTACTTTCTTTGAACCATTTAATCGGAATGATGAGCCGTATATTCGTATTTCGACAGGAGATTATTGTGATGAGCTAGAGAAAAGAGGAAAAGATGATGCTTTGGGAGGATATTTGTTTACTATTGCGCATGAACTAACGCATTATTTCCAATGGATTAATGATATAAAACTAACGAGAATTGGATATGAGAGGCAGGCTACTACTTATTCAGGGTATATTATTGATGAATATAAAGAAACTAGAGAGCATCCGTGAAATAGAAACTTTATAGGTAATTGGAAGTATGATAATAAGCAATGTGCTTGAATGAATGCCCTAATATTTAGAGGTTATCTGGAAGTAGATATCTGAATTATCAAACGAAAGTGAGTGTGAGTAATACGCTTTGACAAAGAGGTGAGCATATGAAATTTTATAATGCCGTATATCTTATAATTTCTTATGATAGAGAACTTATCAATAAAAGTTGTATGATTGCGGGGATCACAAAAAAATTAACAATATGTAAATAAGTTTGGCCTACATTTCAGGATTATTGATTTTTTCCCTTGGTGTAATAACATGAAACTGGAAATGTTTTAATAGTTTCTGATGTATTTTGTATACTTTTAGTTACAAGTGATCGAGAGAGAATAGATGAGATATTGAAAGAGAGGTACGAAAATGCAAGATAATGTACTGGAACAATTAATAAAGAGTCTCTCAGTATTATCCCTTGAAAAAGAACGCGAAATAGCAGCAGTTGATTTACATGATATATATGAGAGTGCTGAAAGGTTTGAAAAATGCTTGAAAATATTATGAATTCGAAACATTCTAAAGAAGACTTAATAGATGCGTTAATTGAAGTGGAGATAGAATTAGATCACATCAATTGGCATTATAAAAGCTTGAAGAAACAGTTGAAAATATTGATGAAAGATTAAAAAGCACAACCTTATGTAAAAAGATAAGGTTGTGCTTTTTTTAATTTCCTTGCGGTGAAACAAGAGTAAATGTATCTTTCAAATCACTATCATTTATTTTAATATTTGCCTTTTTTAATTCATCTTGTAACAATTTTTGGCTGAATGTAGGATCAGCAGTACGTTCTTCCTCTAAGTTTTTGCGAATAGAGTTTTTTACCTCATCGTAAGGTTTTAGATCTTTTTTATCAGTTAATTTAATAACGTGATAACCGTTTGATGATTTTACGGGATTGCTAATTTGTCCAACATTTAGTTTGTAGGCAGCGCTTTCGAATTCAGGAGCCATTGTACCTGAATTGAAGTATCCAAGGTCTCCACCTTTATCTTTTGATAGTAGATCTTGTGATTCTTGTTTTGCTAATTCTTCAAATGAAGCACCAGCATCTAGTTTACTCTTTATTTCTTTCGCTTCATTTTCGTCACTTACTAAAATGTGACTCGCTTTAATTTCTGGCTTATAGTGGTCTTTTACGTCTTTTTCTGTAATGCTTTTCTTAATCGCTTCATTCATAGCAAGTTTGAACTTAATTTGATTTTTGAAATCCTCTTCATCTTTTAAACGATTGTTTTCTAATACTTTTTTGAATTGATCTCCATATTGTTTTTTTACTTTTTCTACTTCTTTATTTACCTCTTCATCAGGTACTTTATATTTTTTTGTGATGACGTCTTGTGCCATCATTTCGTATAGCATGTCTTTTCCGTAACGATCTTTCAATTGTTTTTCGAAGTCGTCCTTCGTAACAGTCGAGTCTGTTGCTGTGGCGACTGTAGCTGATCCGTTTTTTTGTCCGCAAGCAGATAGCATCAATATACTTATTAGTGCAGTAATAATGAAAATATGTTTCCCTCTCATGCCAACACCTCATCCGAATATGTTATCGCTATTGTAGAATATAGAAGTGAACATGAAGTGAATTTTTAATGTTTTTTTCCTTTAAAATGTAAAAAAGTACATCAACATAATTGTTGATGTACGATGGAATCAAAGGTGATCGGTCTTTTTAGAGTATGCACGTTTACCTTGCTGAATATTTTTTTGCTCTTGCTCATTTTTTTGTGTGCGTTTTGCATTATTATCGCGTGCTTTTTTGTCGTTATCACCCGTATGTGGCATATGTATCAACTCCATTTCTAAACGTTGTACGTTTATCATTTCCTTTTTCGTAAAGACTATGTATAGCGGTGCATTTATGAAGGGTAAAGGTGGATTCGAAATGGATTTGAAGTTGAATTATACTGAACTTATAAAGAAGTTAATCGTTGTAATCATCGCAGGTTTATTAAACGCGATTGGGATGAATTTATTTTTAACGCCAGCGAAAGTGTATGCGAGTGGCTTTGCTGGATTGTCTCAATTATTATCACAAATATTAGGTGATTTTTTATCGATTCACATATCTACAGGAGTATTGTTTAGCTTATTTAATATTCCTGTCGTTATTTTAGCGTGGAAAAAGGTTGGAAAGGCCTTCACCTTTTTTAGTTTTCTTTGTGTTATATTTATGACTTTGTTTCTAGAAATCATCCCTGTTAGAGCGGTTTCGAATGATATCATATTAAATGCGATTTTTGGCGGGATTATTTCGGCAATTGGAGTAGGGATTGCTTTAAAGTGGGGTGCTTCTACAGGTGGATTAGATATTATCGCCATGATTTTATCGAAAATAAAAGATAAGCCTGTCGGTACATACTTTTTCTTTTTTAATGCAATTATCATTATCGCTGCTGGCTATGTATATGGATGGGAAAAAGCGTTATATACGCTAGTGACTTTATATGTATCAACGAGAATTATTGATGCGATTCATACTCGTCATGTAAAGATTACAGCATTAATTGTTACGAAGAATGGGGCGGACGTAAGAAAGGCGATTCACTCGCGATTAGTAAGAGGGATTACAACGATACCAGCAACAGGTGCTTATACGAATGAAAATAAAGAAATGTTAATGATGGTTATTACTCGTTATGAGTTATACGAATTAGAGAGGATTATTAAACAAGTGGACCCAAGTGCATTTACAAATATACTGCAAACAGTTGGGGTGTTCGGATTGTTTCGGAAAGATTAAAGAGGACCAAAGTTGGTCCTCTTTTTTAATGTACATTCGTAATGTTTTGCAATTGCTCTTGCATTTCACGGAGCTGAACTTTTTCAGCAGTTGAAGAGTTTGCGTAAGCGGATTGCAAAGCATTTTTTGCTCTATACACGAGATCTTGTTGCTCAGTACCGCTTGAACAAGATACGGCATTTTCAACAGCATCTTTAGCTTGTTGGAATAGTAAGTTCCCCATTTAAACCCCTCCAAAAGAAGAGTTACTTCTTGCCTTTTCTGCCTCAGCTAATGTACCTCTGTACGGGAATCTTGCATCATGCTTCATAACAGCATCGGCTCCTTGCTGGATAAAACGTTTTGATTTGTTCTTTTTACCCATTTGAAAAACCCCCTTTATTTAGCTGAAAACAATCGACGCGATGTCTCATGCGTCTACTTATAGTATGGACATTTGGCAGGAAACTATAAGTAGGGAATTTTTAGATTACAACCCAAGAACCTCTTCTAAATATAAAGCAATACCATCTTCTTCATTCGTTAACGTCGTATGGTTTGCGAGTGATTTTAATTCAGGTATGGCATTTCCCATTGCGATGCCGTGACCAGCAAATTCAATCATTTCAAAATCATTATCCTCATCACCGAAAGCGATAATTCGCTCTTGTGGAATGTTGTAATGACTAGAAATTTTTTGTAATCCAACCGCTTTATTTAATCCGCTTTTCACAATCTCAATAATCGGCCAAGGTGCGCCCCATTTTCTATGGTCGATTACTTCCGCGTGCATATCCGTTAAATGTTGACGAATTGCAGTGGAATGCTCGTCATGTGCATCAATTAATAAGCAGGTTGGATGATCGTTTAAAATATTTAATAAGTCTCCTGTAAAAATCTTAGGAGATCCGAATTCGAAAATATGTTTTTTATCTTCATCAATTTCACGAACATACACATCGTCCATAACTTCAGCGTATATATTTTTCACGCCGAAATCAAAGCAAGCTCGTACAATTTCTTGCGCTGTTGCTAGCTCAAGAGGGGAGTGATGTATACCCCAGTTTGAATCAAGAGGATGGTGTACGTACGCACCGTTAAAGTTTACGATAGGTGTATTCAGACCGAGTTCTTTATAGTAATCATAACTAGCGCGGAATGGACGTCCTGTTGAAATAACGACAACGTGTCCTTGTTCCTTTGCTTTTGCAATTGTATGTTTCGTTCGAGTGGAAATTATTTTGTTGTCTGTTAATAAAGTGCCGTCTAAGTCTAATGCGATTAAATGTTGTTTGTTCATAATTTCACCTCTTATAATAATTTTTTTATTTCTATCTGTATTTCCGTCTTTAATATGCAGAAATAAGAGGTTAGACCTGGTGAAATGACCATAGATGAAAATTTCACTATATATCCATCTTACGTCTCAAAGTGCTGCGGTGTCTACTATTTCTCGTTGGAAATTAAGAAAAGTCAACATCTTTTTAGAAAGTTCAAACAATGTTTCTTTCATTATGTACAAATTGTGAAAAGGGTTACATTGCCCGTGTGATGAGACTTATAATGAACATGTAATCTTCTCGTATATGTTTGACTCTCCTTTGAAACTAGCCTAGAGTAGGTTGGTTTCTTTTTTTTTCTACAAGTAGGAAAGAAATCCCTGCTTACGCTTGTGTCATTCATATATATGTACAAGAACGAGATGTAGTACTGTTTCCTAAACATGACAGAAAAGCTTTCTTTTAAAATGGATATACTAATGAGGCAAAGACGTCATGGAAGGAGAATGAAAATGGGACAAAATCGCAGGTTTCGTTCTGGACAAAAAGCGCCAAATGATGGGGTTTATGTAGAAATTGGTGAAACGGGAAGTATGGTGAAAAATCCGCAAATGGTACAATTAACTGCCGGTGAAAAGTTTCCAGATAATACGAATCATAACCGTCAGTGGACATATAAAAGAAAACCGTAACAGAAGCCGCAATCTTTATTGCGGCTTTTTTGTCATGACACATTATAATTTCATTTACCGCACTGTTTTGAGCAGCGTAATGAATGTTCCTGTTTTCTTTTTCCAATAATAAGTTTGAAAATACATAGGCAAAATTATTGTATAAAAAAGTCAGTTGGCGTATAATCAAATCAAAGGTCAAAGAAAGTCAAACTTTTGGAGGGCTGTAAAGATGGACTTAAATCAAATGACAACAAAAACACAAGAGGCGATTATGAGTGCCCAATCTTTAGCGGTATCTCATCATCACCAAGAGGTGGATACTGTTCATCTATTACTTGCATTATTAGAAGAGCAAGATGGATTAGCGGTACGTATATTTCAAAAAATGAATGTTGATATAGAAGCGTTAAAGCAAGGTGCTGAAAGCTTAATTAAAAAGAAACCTTCTGTAACGGGAAGCGGTGCAGAAGTTGGAAAATTGTATGTAAAGAGCGCTCTGCAACAACTGCTTGTAAGAGCAGGGAAAGAAGCAGAAAAACTGCAGGATGATTACATTTCAGTAGAACATGTATTGCTTGCTTTTTCTGAAGAAAAAGGCGATATAAATCAATTATTTACAACATTGCATATTACGAAAGATAACTTATTACAGTCTTTAATGACAGTTCGGGGGAATCAAAGAGTGACTAGTCAAAATCCAGAAGCAACTTATGAAGCGTTAGAAAAATATGGCCGTGATTTAGTGGCAGAAGTGAGAGCCGGGAAAATTGATCCTGTTATCGGCCGAGATAGTGAAATTCGACGCGTTATCCGCATTCTTTCACGTAAAACGAAAAACAATCCTGTTTTAATTGGGGAGCCAGGTGTTGGTAAAACAGCAATCGTTGAAGGATTAGCACAGCGTATTGTGAAAAAGGATGTACCTGAAGGATTGAAAGATAGAACGATTTTTGCGTTAGATATGAGTGCGCTCGTAGCTGGTGCGAAATTCCGTGGTGAGTTCGAAGAGCGTCTGCAAGCTGTATTAAATGAAATTAAAAAGAGTGAAGGACGCATTTTATTATTCATTGATGAACTTCATACAATTGTTGGTGCTGGTAAAACAGAAGGTGCAATGGATGCAGGGAATATGTTAAAACCGATGCTTGCGCGTGGTGAACTGCATTGTATCGGGGCGACAACGTTAGATGAATATCGTAAATATATTGAAAAAGATCCAGCGCTAGAAAGACGTTTCCAACAAGTATTAGCAGAAGAACCAACTGTTGAAGATACAATCTCAATTTTACGTGGATTAAAAGAACGCTTTGAAATTTATCACGGTGTAAATATTCATGACCGAGCGATTGTAGCAGCGTCAGTTTTATCAGATCGATATATTTCAGATCGCTTCTTACCGGATAAAGCAATTGACCTTGTTGACGAAGCATGCGCAACAATTCGTACAGAAATTGATTCTATGCCGACAGAATTAGATGAAGTAACGCGTCGTATTATGCAGTTAGAAATTGAGGAAGCAGCTCTTGGAAAAGAAACGGATCGTGGTAGCCAAGAGCGCCTAAAAACATTGCAACGTGAATTATCGGATTTAAAAGAAGTTGCAAGTGGTATGAGAGCGAAATGGGAGAAAGAAAAAGAAGACATTCACAAAGTTCGTGACTTACGTGAACATTTAGAACGTTTGCGCCGTGAATTAGAAGAAGCAGAAGGTAATTACGATTTAAATAAAGCAGCCGAACTTCGTCACGGGAAAATTCCTGCAATCGAAAAAGAATTAAAAGAAGCGGAAGAAATGGGCGCGCATAATAAACAAGAAAATCGTTTATTACGTGAGGAAGTAAGTGAAGAAGAAATTGCAGATATTGTTTCACGCTGGACTGGTATTCCTGTTGCTAAACTTGTTGAAGGAGAACGCGAGAAATTACTACGCTTAGAGCAAATCTTATCAGAGCGTGTCATCGGACAAGAGGAAGCAGTAAGCTTAGTATCAGACGCGGTTCTTCGTGCTCGCGCTGGTATTAAAGACCCGAATCGTCCAATTGGTTCCTTCATTTTCTTAGGCCCTACGGGTGTTGGTAAAACAGAACTTGCAAAAACGTTAGCGCAGTCTTTATTCGATAGTGAAGAGCAAATGATTCGTATTGACATGTCTGAGTATATGGAGAAACACGCAGTGTCACGCTTAATTGGTGCACCTCCTGGATATGTAGGATATGAAGAAGGCGGTCAATTAACAGAAGCGGTAAGACGTAAACCATATTCCGTTATTTTATTAGATGAAATTGAAAAAGCACATCCAGAAGTATTCAATATTTTATTACAAATGTTAGATGATGGACGCATTACAGATTCGCAAGGTCGTACAGTGGACTTTAAAAACACAGTTATTATTATGACTTCAAATATTGGATCTGCTCATTTACTAGACGGATTAGAAGAAGATGGTTCGATTAAAGAGGAATCAAGAGACCTTGTAATGGGGCAATTAAGAGGGCATTTCCGCCCTGAATTTTTAAACCGTGTTGATGAAATTATTTTATTCAAACCTCTTACAACGAATGAAATTAAAGGCATTGTTGATAAAATTGTAAAAGAATTACAAGGTCGTCTAGCTGACCGTCACATTACAGTAGAATTAACAGATGCAGCAAAAGAATTTGTTGTAGAAGCTGGTTTCGATCCAATGTACGGAGCTCGTCCGTTAAAACGATACGTACAACGTCAAGTGGAAACGAAATTAGCAAGAGAATTAATTGCAGGAACAATTACTGACAATTGTCACGTAGTTGTTGATGTAGAAAATAACGAATTAGTCGTTCATGTGAAATAAAAATAAAAAGAGTTCGGATAAAATCCGGACTCTTTTTTTAGTGTTGTTCTACTGGCTCGTTTGGAATTGCAGCTGAAATTGCTAGTACTAATACAGCAAGAACAACTGAGAAAATAGACGCTTGGTTAAAGTCGTATGTACCGCCAGTCATAGAGCCGATTACATAGCTCATCATATGTACAAGTAAGAACGACCAAATTAATGCCCAAATGAAACGCATATTTTACACCTCTATTCGTTCAATCTGTCCTTATTGTAACACAATTGAAAAAAGAATATAGAAAAATATTTGTAGATTTTTCAACGCAAATTTGCATTCCGTTCATACATTATAAAAGAGTGGTTTTATATGTTTAGAAAATAAGGCGGGGGAAAAATGAGTATTACGGAACGTTTTTTTTACTTAGAAAAAGAACCATGTGTTATTTATTTACCGGAGAAGCCAAATGGATTTTCTGTTATGCTCCTCGGTGATTATAACTACTTTATTGAGAATGGTACAAGTTTATGGACGCAACATGCGGGTAAATCTTATTTCTTACATGGTCTTATTGAGCAAGGCTACACGGTCTTTTCCTCTAATTTATACGGAAGACATTGGGGAAACGATCAATCTGTTCGTCTGGCAAAACGTTTATATGATGTTGTTTTGAGAAAAGAGACGTTAAATGCGAAAATGCACATTATGGCAGATGGTATGGGAGCGCTTGTGGCACTTGAAATGATGAACAAATATCCTGAATGTATTCGTTCTGTTGTTATGTTAAATCCGTGTTTAGATTTACCAGAATATGTGAGTTTTGAGAAAGAGCATAAGTTTTTTTACAAGAGACTCGTGAAGGAATTAAGTTTGGCGTATGATTCCAAAGAAGAAGAATTAGAATTAAAAATAAATAAGAAATCATTTACGCTTCTTCCATCTTGTGTACCTGTTAAAATTTTTGTATCAACACAAGAAAAAAGAGGGAGAAAACAACAGTTGCGTAAATATGAGAAAATGAGGCAATTAAATCAATGTGATACTTCTGTCTTGTTCCATCTGCAAGATGTGAAATATAAAATGGTTAGGCAAACGACCGATTTCTTTAAAAAATATGAAGAAGAATTGTGAAGCTCCCATATACATAAATGAGGAGCTATTTGCTTCAGAGGGAAAGGGTTGGTGGTATGGAACGCGTGCTGATAATAGGTGCACTTACGTTTGTAGGTTATCACCTTGTGAATAAAATGATCGCAGAAGAAGTAGAAGTGTATGGTCTTGATTTTGATGAATTCGATAGTATGACCAAAATTAATGAAGAGAAGTTATTGTTAATTGGGCGAAATGCGTTATTTACGTATTATTCGATAAGAGATGAAGATGGATGGAGATCGGTAGAGGAAGAGAGATTCGATACTGTCTACTTTTGCTTATATGAGCCAAATCAGCAATGTGGATTTCGGAATGAAAGAGTCATATTACAATATTTAAAGCGAATTATAAGAATGTGTGAAGAACAAAAAGTGAAGTTAAATTTAATTTCTTCTATTGAAGTAAGTAGTACAGGTGAATCCGAAAATAAGCGCCTATTTTTGAAAGTAGAAGAAGGATTGAAAAAAGGGAATTTAAAATATAGTGTATTTCGAGTTCCTACATTATATGGACCGTGGCAACCATCCTTTATGATGTATCATCAGCTCATTTTATCAGAATTAGACGAGAAAGAGTGCCGTTGTACGAGTGAGGAAAAAGGAAGTGATTTGCTTTACATTGAAGATGTATGTGAATACTTATGGGAGAATGGAACGAACGGGGCGCATCTTGGTATATACAATTTACTTAGTGGTAAACAGTCATTATGGGAAAAAGGTATGAATCTTTTACGCGCGGATGATAAAGTAAATAAAAATAATAATAATAATGAAATAAGAGATGAGGCTATTGAAGTCATTTCGATAAAAAGAAATACTCCGTTAGAATACGGTTTAAATAAGCAACTGGCACACATGAAAAAATATAAAGAGTTATACGAAGAGTAGCACGCGTGTTACACTATTGTATGTGAAAGTTTTAATGGAGAGGAAGAGTATAATATGAACGAAAAAAGCATGCAGTTTTTACAAATCGCAATGAAGCATTTACCAGAAGCAAAGGCAATTTTAGATGATAACGGAATTGCACTTGATATGGAGAAGGCACAGCCGGTGTTAGAATTGTTAATGAAAGTTATGAACGAAGCTTATGAGCTTGGGAAAGCAGATAAAGAATAAAATCCGTCTTTTTTGATGGAGGAGAGGCTCGAATCGTGAGTAGAAGCGGTTCGGGCCTTTTTATTTGGAATGAAATACGAAAAGGTATGATTCTGTTTCTTTTAATGAAAAATAAAGTGGATAATGCGTTAGCTTTCTGTTTTATGCGAAATATATTCTAGACAAAAATACATTTATGTTTTAAAATTAGTACCAAGTCATAATAATTGATATAAAACGGAGGGCTGCGATGTGAACGTGGGCATTTTAGGGATCGGAAGATATGTGCCAGAAAAAGTAGTCACAAATCACGATTTAGAGAAAATAATGGAAACATCCGATGAATGGATTCGTACGAGAACGGGAATTGCAGAAAGACGCATTGCCGATGATACAATAGATACTTCATATATGGCCGTAGAGGCTTCTAAAAAAGCACTTGAAGATGCAGGAATTAACGGAGAGGATATCGATCTGATTTTAGTAGCGACAGTAACACCAGATCGTGCTTTTCCAGCAGTTGCTTGTGTAATTCAAGAAGCAATAGGAGCGAAACATGCAGCTGCAATGGATTTAAGTGCAGCATGTGCTGGCTTTATGTACGGAATGATTACAGCGCAGCAATTTATTCAAACAGGAACTTATAAAAATGTATTAGTAGTTGGTAGTGATAAACTATCTAAAATTGTAGACTGGAACGATCGAAATACAGCAGTACTATTTGGAGACGGAGCCGGTGCTATCGTAATGGGAGCTGTTTCAGAAGGTAAAGGCGTTCTATCTTTTGAATTAGGAGCAGACGGAAGTGGCGGCAAGCACCTTTATCAAGACGAGTATGTTATGATGAATGGCAGAGAAGTGTTTAAATTTGCCGTTCGTCAACTTGGTGATTCTTGTCTTCGCGTTTTAGATAAAGCTGGTCTTACGAAAGAAGATGTAGATTTCTTAGTACCGCATCAAGCAAACATTCGTATTATGGAATCTGCAAGAGAGAGGTTAAATTTACCACAAGAAAAAATGAGTATGACAATTGAGAAGTTCGGTAATACATCAGCTTCTTCAATTCCGATTGCAATGGTAGAGGAATTGCAAAACGGACGTATTCAAGACGGTGATTTAATTATACTTGTTGGTTTTGGCGGCGGATTAACATGGGGAGCAGTCGCTCTTCGTTGGGGTAAATAAGGACTGAGAGAAAAAAAGGAGTGTATTTTGTATGGAAAAAAAGAGGGTCGTAATTACAGGACTAGGAGCTGTTACACCGGTCGGAACAGATGTTGAAACAGCATGGGAAAACATTAAAAAGGGTGTATCTGGAATCGGGCGACTTACAAGAATTGATCCAGAACTATTTCCAGCAAAAGTAGCAGCGGAAATTAACGACTTTGAAGTCGAGAAATATATTGATAAAAAAGAAGCGCGCCGTATGGACCGCTTTACACAATATGCAGTAGCAGCAGCGAAAATGGCAGTTGCAGATGCAAAGCTTGAAATTACAGAAGAAAACGGACCTCGAATTGGTGTATGGATTGGATCTGGTATTGGCGGTATGGAAACATACGAAGAACAATTTAAGATTTTTACTGAGAAAGGCCCGCGCCGCGTGAGCCCATTCTTCGTGCCAATGATGATTCCAGATATGGCAGCAGGTCAAGTATCAATCGCAACAGGAGCAAAAGGAATTAACACTTGTTCTGTAACGGCTTGTGCATCTGGTGCAAACTCAATTGGTGATGCATTTAAAGCAATTCAGCGTGGTGATGCTGATGCAATGATTACAGGCGGAGCAGAAGCACCGCTAACAAGTATGGCATTCGCAGGATTTAGCTCAGCGAAAGCATTAACATTTAATGAAGACCCAGCAACGGCTTGCCGTCCATTTGATAAAAACCGTAGCGGTTTCGTAATGGGTGAAGGTTCAGGGATTCTAATTCTTGAAGAATTAGAGCACGCATTAGCACGAGGTGCTCACATTTACGCGGAAATTGCTGGTTATGGTGCAACTGGAGATGCGTTCCATATTACAATGCCTGCTCCTGGTGGTGAAGGCGGAGTGCGTGCAATGCGTCAAGCTTTAGCTGATGCAGGCCTACAGCCAGAAGATATTGATTACATTAATGCGCATGGTACAAGTACGGATGCGAATGAAAAATATGAAACGATGGCAATTAAAGAAACTTTCGGTGAGCACGCGTATAAAGTAGCAATTAGCTCAACGAAATCAATGACAGGTCACTTATTAGGAGCAGCTGGTGCTGTTGAAGCGATTTTCTCTATTAAATCAATTACAGACGGAGTAATTCCTCCAACAATTAACTATGAGACACCAGATCCAGAATGTGACTTAGATTACGTACCGAATCAAGCGAGACATCAAGAAGTAAATGCAGTATTAAGTAACTCATTAGGATTCGGTGGTCATAACGCAGTGTTAGTATTTAAATCGTATAAATAATAGATGAAATAAGGAGTTTTTCCGCAATATATTGCGAAAAAACTCCTTATTTATTTTTACGTCTTTTTCTCCTGTAGCATATACATAAGAAAAAAGGAGGGATAAAGATGGGGGTTATTGAAACAGCTGAGTGGCTACATTTATATTATGGACGGCCAGAAAAACTTTGTGAGAAATTTACGAAGTATATTCCGTTGCCAAAAGAAAGGTTGTATCGCTTTTTAATTTCAAAAGGGATGTATCGTCCGGTCATGCGTGGGGAAAAGGAAATTAAAGAATTAGAGGAAAAGGAAATTTGGAAAGAGTTGAGCCTGGAGTATGATAAATTGAAAAATTGGTTGAAGGGTCCGGATGTCCCTGTCTTTATTTTATTATCAGATTCCTATAATCGAACTGTGCAAGAAGAGTATAACGGTAGGGCTGGATTATCTATGCGTCATGTTATTTTCTTATTCGTATGTGGACGGAATTCGGTAGAAGAATTAAAAGTGTTATTGGCGCATGAATATCATCACATATGTAGGTTACATCAAATTGAGACGAAAGAAACAGAATATACATTACTTGATACGATGATTATGGAAGGGCTAGCTGAGCAAGCAGTGACGGAAAGATATTCAGAAAAAAACAATGCACCGTGGACGGCGTATCTTTCAAAAGAAGAGGCTATTTATTATTGGAAAAATGTTGTACATGAAAGAATAAGTATAAAACGAGGAACAAGGGAACATGACATCTTATTAAATGGATTTCACTCTTATCCGAAGATGCTTGGCTATGCGCTTGGATTTCATATTGTCAAAGATTGTGTAACTTTGGAAGGAGAAGATACACTTTCTTTATTATCTATAGATGCAAAAGAAATATTGAATAAAGCAAATACATTTCATATATAAAAAAACAGGAGCTTGATTTCCTGTTTTTTTTAGTATTAATAGAAGAAAAAATAATAATTAGAATATATTTCCTTAAGTGGAATAAAGTTAAGCAAAAATGAACATAATGATTGGTACAAACAGTAGTGAAGTGAGGGGTAGTGAATGTTATATCTACATGATGTATGGGTAAATTGGTTTGAAGGTGAAGAAAATGGGTATAACGTTTGTCATTTTTACGAATGGCGGAAAGATGATACGATTGAGCTATTAGATCAAGTGCCATTATTAAAAGTAGATGCCACATTATATCATTACATCGAGAACGAATTGTTAGAGCTTCCGCAAAAAATGCTGGAAGACGTACATCATAAGGCTTATATTCGTAAAAATCATGAACGTTTGCAGCAAGAGTATTGCTTTGTTGTTACAGATGGAAAAGGAATTATTGCGATTGACACAATTGGTTACAATGTACCAATTCGCAAAAGCAGACTTATACCACGCCAAGAGCAGATGGTATATGAGATGGTAGAAAACGTACAAGCAGAAAAGTATGAGTTCCAAGTAGAAGAAACAGAAAAAGAACACCACATTTTATCACCATCGCCTTTCATTATGAATGGCTTGACTCGTAAAGAACGACAGCTAAAACAATTATTATTTATGGCGTTAGATCAATTACATACAACGAAAAATACAGCAGAGATTCGCTATTGGTACACAGAGTGGGATCCATCAGCATATGGAACGGTTCAACATATGGAGTTCGAGGATATTTGGGCTAGACTGTATGATGAAGCGAAAGCTGGCTGGTCTGAGAAACATGAACAATTATGCGAGCGTCTCGTAAAAGGACAGCCATTTTTTGAAAAGTTATGGGAAATGGAAAATGAGCAAAAGGTAAATTAAAAAACCGCCAATTGGCGGTTTTTTAATTTTGTAGAAATCCAGCTCCAGCAGCGAGCTCTTCGTGTCTAAGAACCTTCCGCATAAGAAGACAAAAAGCGTCTTCTATGTGAAAGAACCTTAGCCAGTCAGAGCTGAACGAGCCGCTTTCGCTTATATGAAATCCGGCTCCTAGTCCTTCGCGTCTAAGAACCTTCCCCACGAGAAGGTAAAAAGCACCTTCTGTGGGAAAGAACCCTAAGCAGTCGCCTCCGCTTTATATGTTACCTACGTTTTCTGCTTAGTCCCATTGCGTTTTCTACTTTGCGTAGTTGTTTGAATGCAACGCGGTTTGCTTTTTCTGCACCTTTGTCTAGAATTTCGTCTAGTTCTGGTGAGTTGATTAGTTCGTTATATTTGTCTTGGATTGGACGAATTGCTTCTACGACTACTTGCGCTAGGTCGCCTTTGAAGTCGCCGTATCCTTTTCCTTCGTACATTGTTTCAATTTCTTCAACTGTTTTTCCAGAGAATGAAGAGTAGATTGTTAATAGGTTAGAGATACCAGGTTTGTTCTCTTTATCAAATTTCACAATACCTTCAGAGTCAGTAACAGCACTCTTAATTTTCTTTTCAATTGTTTTTGGCTCATCAAGCATACTGATCATTGATTTTGGATTCGGATCAGATTTACTCATTTTTTTCGTAGGTTCTGTTAATGACATAACACGAGCTCCTACTTTTGGAATACGAATTTCAGGCATTGTGAAGATTTCACGGTAACGTTTGTTGAAACGCTCTGCTAAGTCACGTGTTAATTCGATATGTTGCTTTTGGTCATCACCAACCGGCACGATTTCAGTGTTGTAAAGCAAAATATCAGCAGCCATTAATGGTGGATACGTAAGTAATCCAGCTGGAACTGAATCTCTACCAGAAGCTTTATCTTTATATTGCGTCATACGCTCTAATTCTCCAACGTAAGCAACAGATTGCATGATCCATCCTAGTTGAGCGTGTGCTGGTACTTCTGATTGTACAAATAAAGTAGCTTTTTCAGGGTCAATGCCACATGCTACATAAAGTGCAGCAAGACTGCGGATGTTTTTACGAAGTTGTACGGGATCTTGAGGTACTGTAATCGCATGTTGGTTTACAATACAGAAATAACAGTCGTGTTCATTTTGAAGCTCTGTAAACTGCTTCATTGCTCCTAAATAGTTTCCAAGTGTAATCGTTCCACTTGGCTGAATACCAGAAAAGATAACTGACATAAGTAATTCCTCCTAAAATAGAATGCGTGATGGGGGAAGAGAAGGCAAACAAAAAAGCCCATTCATCCCAAAAACTATAGGGACGAATGGACCGCGGTACCACCCTAATTATTTCACTACCGTGAAATCTCTCTAATCCATAATAACGTTTGGATATAACGCCAAAGCCTACTACTTTCGGTTCGGTTTGGTGCTCAAAAGCCCATTCCATACTGTACAATTACTTGTTCACACCAACCACAAGCTCTCTGAAATTGCCTCAATATGTACTCTTCTTTATCATCGCATACATATAAATTTATTTATTGTTACTTTAGCTCTTTTAATATGAAAGAACTAAAGTTTTATAACAAAATGTTTTGCTGATTATTATATCATATGGGATAGTGTTTGCAAACTACATCAAAATAGTAAAGCTAATGAGGGTCGAGAACAACCCAAGAACGATACCTGTAATACAAATTGGATATGTCCATTTGAATGAATATGTTTTATAAATACGTTCTTTCTTATCTGTAGGCTCCTCGACTTCTTCAATTAAAGAGTCAATCTTTTTGTTCGTACCAAATACTCTTTGGAATGCGTAAATGGTTACATTGAAAAAACCATTTTGAAATATGTATAAAAAACCACCGATAAGAATAAAAAACAGTGCAATATAAAACAAGATGTTGACAAAATTCAACAAAAATTGCGATGAAATGAGGAATGCGCCAATACTAGAAGCGATTATCGCTATGAAAATTAGTATACAAGTATGAAAAAAAACTTTATTCAAAATGTTCCCCTCCGTCAAAATATTACTAGAATTATTATACTATAAAAGCTATAATATGTACTAGAATTAATTTTTTGAAAATTATACGCAATTAAAGGTCTGATTTCAAGATGATGGTAGCAATGTTAACGTATCCCTTTACAAAAAAATAAAAATATAAACATTTTATTAAAAATTTTAACAAAAAAACAAAAAACTATATTCACAATTGTTATATTATATGTATAATGAAAATTGTAGAAACTTGGAGATTATTCTTTCAATTCTACTTTTTAACAAGTGAGGGTACAGGAAGTGCAAGTAGGGGAGGTAACACAACATGAAGAAAAAGATACCGTTATTAGTTGCATCGACGTTGACAGTCAGTATGTTAGGGGCTTGTAGTTACCAAAAAGAGGATAATAAAGCAGGCGCAAAAGAAAAATCCTCAAACAAACAAGTGTTAAATTTAACCGAAACAGCTGAAATTCCAACTATGGATACGACGTTATCAACAGATGCAACATCTTCTAACATCATGAATAATACAATGGAGGGATTATATCGTCTGGGGAAAGATGATAAACTTGTTCCAGGTGTCGCGAAATCTTATGAGAAATCAGAGGATGGCAAAAAGTATGTATTTAAATTACGTGAAGATGCGAAATGGTCTAATGGTGACCCTGTAACAGCGAAAGACTTCGTTTATTCTTGGCGAAGAGCTGTAGATTCAAACACGGGTGCCAAGTTTGCTTACATACTATTTGATGTTAAAAATGCGGAGAAAGTTAACAAAAAAGAATTACCAGTTGAAGAACTTGGTGTAAAGGCAATTGATGATCATACACTTGAAGTGGAATTAGATAATCCTGTTCCTTATTTTGTAAGTTTAACAGTCTATCCAACATTGTATCCTTTGAATGAGAAGTTTGTAACAGAACAAGGAGCAAAATTTGGATTAGAATCCAATACGACACTTTATAATGGTCCATTCGTATTAAATGAATGGAAGCATGAACAAAGCTTCAAACTTAAGAAAAACCCAACGTATTGGGAAAATAAAGAAGTAAAACTTGAGGAAATAAACTTCAATATTGTTAAGGATCGTTCAACTGCTATAAATTTATATGAAACGAAAGCAATTGATCGTGTAGTGTTAACATCAGAGTTTGTAGATAAATACAAATCAGATGCTGATTTCAAAACGATTAAGAGGCCATCTACACAATTTATTCGCTTAAATGAAAAGAATAAATTTTTAGCAAATAAAAATATCCGAAAAGCAATTGCAATGTCCTTTGAACGTGAAAATATCGGAAAAGTTATCTTAAACGATGGTTCAGAGGGGATATATGGTTTTGTTCCGAAAGGCTTAGCAAAAGGTCCGAATGGAAAAGACTTCCGTGAAGAGAACGGAAAGCTTATAAAAGAGGATATTAAAGAAGCTCAAAAGTACTGGGAAGCTGGTAAAAAAGAACTTGGTGTAGACAAAGTAGAGTTAGAGCTATTAAACTTTGATACTGATGATGCTAAAAAAATCGGAGAGTATTTAAAAGGCCAATTTGAAAAGAACTTACCTGGTCTAACAGTTCCGACAAAAATGCAGCCATTTGCACAAAAATTAAAACTTGAAGCAAGTGGAGATTATGCGATGTCGTATGCCGGATGGAGTCCAGATTATATGGATCCAATGTCATTCCTTGAAATGTATACAACAGGTAATGCGCAAAACAAAGTAAATTATGCAAATTCAGCGTATGATGATTTAATTAAAAAAGCAAAAACAGAAGTTGATGTACAAGCTCGCTGGGATGCACTATTAAAAGCGGAAAAACAACTGCTTGAAGATGCTGCGATTGCTCCAGTATATCAACCTGGAAAAGCATATTTACAACGTGGCTCAATTACTGGCCTATTAGAACATAAATATGGCGGAGAATTTAGCTATAAGTGGGTTGAACTCAAAAATTAAAAATGGTTTCCATCATGAATAAGGGTATATGCCTATGATGGGCATATGCTCTTATTTTAAAAAAATAAAAGTAAGAATATTTTAAACTATCTTATTGCTTTTGAGAAAAACGGGGAGGTGCTTGACTATGGGACGTTATGTATTAAAACGTTTCGTGTACATGGCTTTGACATTATTTTTAATTACTACACTGACTTTCTTTTTGATGAAATTACTTCCGGGTTCTCCGCTTAAAAACCAGGAGAAGCTATCACCGGCACAAAAAGAAATCATTCTTGAAAAATACGGATTGAATGATCCGGTACCAGTTCAATACGCACGTTACTTAGGTAACTTAGCAAAAGGTGATTTAGGGGTATCATTCCAATATGATAACCGTCCAGTAACAGATATGATTGTGGATCGTATTGGACCATCAGCACAGCTTGGTTTACAAGCGATTATATTAGGAACATTTATCGGTTTAATTTTAGGAATCGTTGCGGCACTTCGTAACAATACGTGGGTCGATTATGGAGCGACAATTATTTCCGTACTCGGGATGTCGGTACCATCATTCGTATTCGCCGCTTTACTACAATATTTCGTAGGGGTAAAACTTGGTTGGTTCCCAGTAGCGTTCTGGAAAGGACCAGAGTTTACAGTAATGCCTACAATTGCTTTATCGATGGCAGTTATCGCAACAATCGCACGTTTCTCTCGTGCAGAATTAATTGAAGTTATGCAAGCCGATTACATTTTAACAGCGAAAGCTAAAGGAATTAGCCAAGGCGTTATCATTGTCAAACACGCACTTCGTAACGCATTAATTCCAGTAGTAACAATTTTAGGACCAATGGTTGCGGCATTAATTACAGGAACACTTGTTATCGAGCAAATTTATGCTGTACCAGGACTTGGGGAACAATTCGTTAAATCTATTACAGTGAATGACTATACAGTTATTATGGGAACTACGATTTTCTATAGTGCGATCTTCATTTTAGTTATTTTCATTGTCGATATTTTATACGGAATTATTGATCCTCGTATTCGTTTAGCGGGAGGGAAAAAATGATGAAAGATGTACAAAAATTATCTCCAGATTTATTTCAACAAGCCAATCAAAATAATGTTGATAATGAAGTCATTGCCCGTCCAAGCTTAACGTTTTGGCAAGATGTAAGAAGACGTTTGTTCC
Organism: Bacillus thuringiensis; assembly: GCF_001182785.1. Lineage (NCBI taxonomy): Bacteria > Bacillati > Bacillota > Bacilli > Caryophanales > Bacillaceae > Bacillus > Bacillus thuringiensis. Next base: position 1,165,319 of record NZ_CP012099.1, read on the forward strand.
AACATAAAGGTGCGATGCTTGGTTTCGTATTATTAAGCCTTATTATATTACTAGCGATTTTTGGGCCGATGGTAAGTAAACACTCGTATAAAGAGCAAGATTTAGGTCGTGCGAAAATGCCACCAAAAATTCCAGTTATTGAAAATGTTCATTGGTTACCATTTGACGGTACAGATCAATATGGTGTTGACCAATATGAAAAACGTGATATTAAAGAGTACTTCTGGTTTGGTACAGATGATCTTGGTCGTGATTTATGGACAAGAACATGGGAAGGTACACGCGTATCATTATATATCGCTCTTTTAGCAGCAGCGATTGACTTAGTAATTGGGGTTGCATACGGAGGTATTTCAGCGTTTTATGGCGGCAGAGTAGATAATATTATGCAACGTATTATGGAGATTATTAACGGTATTCCATACTTAATCATCGTTATCTTAATGGTAATCATTATGGGATCTGGTATATGGTCAATTACACTCGCAATGGCAATTACAGGTTGGATAGGGATGTCGCGTATCGTTCGTGGACAAATCCTGAAATTAAAAAACCAAGAATATGTATTAGCATCTCGTACATTAGGTGCAACAAATACACAATTAATTGTGAAACATTTAATTCCAAACGTAATGGGACCTATTATCGTAATGACAATGTTTACAATTCCATCAGCGGTGTTTGGTGAAGCGTTCTTAAGTTTCATCGGTTTAGGAATTCAGCCACCATTTGCGTCACTAGGTTCTCTTGTAAATGATGGTTATAAATCTATTCAAACGTATCCGCATATGATGTTCATCCCTGCGGTTGTCATCAGTATATTAATTTTAGCGTTTAACTTAATGGCAGACGGATTACGCGACGCGTTAGATCCAAAAATGCGTAAGTAAAAGAGGGGAGAGGCAAAGATGAAAACATTGTTAGAGGTAAAAGATTTACAAGTCTCCTTTGATACACATGCAGGTGAAGTACAAGCTGTACGCGGCGTTACTTTTGATTTGAAAAAAGGAGAGACATTGGCGATTGTAGGAGAATCTGGTTCAGGGAAATCAGTTACTTCTAAAGCGTTAATGGGATTAATTCCGAATCCTCCTGGACGCATTAAAAATGGTGAGATCGTATTTGAAGGTCGTGACTTAACGAAATTAACAGAAAAAGAAATGCAGCAAGTACGTGGTAAAGATATCGCGATGATTTTCCAAGATCCAATGACATCATTAAACCCAACGATGACAATTGGAAATCAAATTATGGAAGGCCTTATTAAACACCAAGGGATGAGTAAAGCAGACGCACGTAAAGTTGCTTTAGAATTAATCGACCTTGTAGGTATTCCAAATCCAGAAGCTCGTTTAAAACAATATCCTCACCAATTCTCAGGTGGTATGAGACAGCGTGTAGTTATTGCGATGGCGTTAGCTTGTAACCCGAAATTATTAATTGCCGATGAGCCGACAACAGCGCTAGACGTTACGATTCAGGCACAAATTTTAGAACTTATGAAAGACATTCAGCAAAAAACAGAAGCGGCAATTATTTTCATTACGCATGACTTAGGTGTAGTAGCAAACGTTGCTGACCGAGTGGCAGTTATGTACGCTGGTAAAGTTGTTGAAATTGGAACTGTAGATGAAATTTTCTATAATCCGAAACATCCATATACTTGGGGCTTAATCGCATCTATGCCAAGTTTAGATGGCTCAGAGGAAGAGTTATATGCAATTCCTGGAACGCCTCCGGATTTATTAAAGCCGCCAAAGGGTGATGCTTTTGCACCACGTAACCCACAGGCACTAAAAATTGATTTTGAAATGGACCCACCTTTATTTAAAGTAAGTGATACACACTATGCGGCAACTTGGTTACTTCACGAGCAAGCTCCAGAAGTAAAACCGCCGGCAGTTGTTGAAAAACGTATTCTTCAAATGAAAGCAGGTGAACAACATGACTAAACAACGTGAGAAATTAATTGAAGTAAAAAATGTAAAGCAGCACTTCGACGTGAGTGGTGGTGTTGTCAAAGCGGTTAATGATATTTCATTTGATATTTACCGCGGAGAAACATTTGGTCTTGTAGGAGAATCAGGTTGTGGTAAATCAACAACTGGAAGAACGATTATTCGTTTATATGATGCAACTGCTGGTGAAGTATTGTTCGATGGTGAAAACGTACATGGTAAGAAATCACGCGCAGAATTGAAGAAATTCAACCGTAAAATGCAAATGATTTTCCAAGATCCATACGCATCATTAAATCCTCGTATGACAGTAGGGGATATTATCGCAGAAGGTATTGATATTCACGGATTAGCGAAAAGTAAAAAAGAGCGCATGGATCGTGTCCATGAATTATTAAACACAGTTGGTTTAAATAAAGAGCACGCAAACCGTTTCCCGCACGAATTCTCAGGTGGACAACGTCAGCGTATCGGTATCGCTCGAGCGCTTGCTGTAGAACCAGAATTTATCATTGCCGATGAGCCGATCTCAGCACTTGACGTATCGATTCAGGCGCAAGTTGTAAACTTACTGAAAAAGCTACAAAAAGAAAAAGGTCTAACATACTTATTCATTGCCCATGATTTATCGATGGTAAAATACATTAGTGACCGCATCGGCGTAATGTACCGTGGGCAAATTGTAGAACTTACAACAAGTGAAGAGTTATATGCGAATCCAGTTCATCCATATACGAAATCACTATTATCAGCAATTCCGCTACCAGATCCAGATTATGAGCGTAATCGTAAACGTATCGTATACGATCCATCGCAGCATGATTACGGTAGCGAAGTGCCAACAATGCGTGAAATTCGCCCAGGACATTTCGTACTATGTTCTGAAGCGGAGTATAAGAAATATAAAGAGATTTATCAATAATAAAAAAAGCCATTCTTCCATTAAGGAAGGATGGCTTTTTTCTACTATATAAATGAGTTGTCGGTAAGTCGATATAAATTGCATTTATTAATAACTACATCATGATCAAACAAGTGCTACTGTGCCTGAACAGAACCAATCTCGTCTTGCTCTTCTGGTTTCACAAGTGCGTAACGTTCCCACGCCCTGCTTTTCCAGCGGAAGAACATAATAATGGCACGCGTCCATTCGTCGATGGCGATCGCTAGCCAAATACCAACGAGCCCCATATCTAAATGAAAGGCGAAAAAGTAACCTAGTGGTAAACTCATTAACACCATAGAGAATGCACCGATTAAAACAGGATATTTTGCATCACCAGCTGCACGAAGCGAATTAATGATGACGATGTTCATCGTACGTCCCGTTTCAAGTAATACACTTAGTAAAAGAACACTTGCGCCTAACCCGATAATGTGCGGATTATCTGTAAACAGTCCCATTAATTGTGTACGGAATGTAATAACGAGAGCGACCATACATAAAGTTACACCAATCGCCCATTTTACACTTTTCCACAAGCGTTCGTATGCTTCATCCTTTTCCCCACCACCAACAAGGCGGCCAATAATAATGGCTGTTCCCATACCAATCGCAATTGCAAATAAATAAGTGAACATGGAAATGTTAGTAGCGTATTGTCTAGCAGCTAATGATTCCGTTCCTAAGTACGTTGCGTAATAAAGGAAGACGATTTGACAAGCTTGATACATCACTTGTTCAAATGCAGATGGAATGCCGATTTTTAAAATTTTCCCAATGTATTCTTTGGATAAAGTGAAGTAATATTGTAATTTCACACGATATTCCATAACGCGGTATAGTAACCAGAAGAAAACAATAAGTGCGATCAATCGACTGATAGCGGAAGAAATTGCAGCCCCTTGTACACCGAGCTCTGGGAAACCAAATTTCCCAAAAATGAGTGCGTAGTTTCCAGCGATATGAATAATATTCATTCCGAGTGAAATAAACATCGCTTGCTTTGTAAAACCGTGTACACGGATAATTGCGGCTAATGAGTTAATGATAGCTTGCAGGAAGATAGCCCCTCCGACGATAGATAAGTAGTTTTGCGCATACGATAGTACATCGCCTTGTAAGTTCATTGCGAGCATCATATGTTTCGAAAATAAAAGAAAACCAGCGCTTATAACGAGCCCAACTATTAAATTTAATGTGACGGCTAATGCTGATATTTTAGATGCTTCCATAAAGCGTCTGGAACCGAGGTATTGAGATACAACGATAGCAGCGCCGTTCCCGATGACTTCTAATACCAAAATCGCAATATGAAGATATTGATTCGCTGCACCAACCCCAGATACAGCATCGTCTGATAATGCACTTAACATGAACGTATCAGCGATCCCCATCAACATAAAAAGAAAAACTTCTAGAAAAATAGGCCATGTTAATAAGAATAAACTTAATTTCTCTGTCGGCCCATTTTTGGCCTGAATTGCTGTCATGTCCGTCCCCTCTTTACCGATATCTATTTTTAGCAAAATGTATCGTAACATACTTTCTTATCCTTTGCACTCATTTTAGCCTACATATTTTTAATATGAAGGGACTGCTACTTTATGTTAAAAAGGGTGGGATAATTATACATAAAGTATTATGAAATATAAAATTTGTTTTTCTCTGATAATTTAGAAAAATATAAAAATAATTATTTCCGGCACTTTAGTAAGGGGAAACAGCAATATAAAACGTTTACAAAGATATATTTTTTAACAGAAAACTTTAATGAAATAGAAATATAAATATACAAAAAATATATTTGTGTGTATAATATGAATTATTAGAACATATATATATTTCTTTCTGTTTGAAAATGAAAGGGCTAACATTTTTTTGGAGGGTGGAAGTATGAAAAAAAAGATACCAGTTTTTGTAGCATCAACAGTAGCGATGAGCATGATGTTAGGGGCATGTAGCTATCAAAAAGATGAACCGCAAGCAAACGCAAAAGGGGATAGCGGGAAAAGCGGTGCGAAGCAAGTTATTAACTTAATTGAAACACAAGAAATTCCAACGATGGACACAGCATTATCAGCTGACGCAGTTTCTTCAAGAGTAATGAACAATACGATGGAAGGCTTATACAGTTTAGGAAAAGATGATAAGCTAGTTCCAGGTGTAGCGAAGGAATTTAAAAAGTCAGAAGACGGTAAAAAGTATACGTTTAAGTTACGTGAAGACGCGAAATGGTCAAACGGTGAGCCTGTGACAGCGAAAGATTTCGTATACGCATGGCAAAGAGCGATTAATCCAGATACAGCTGCGAAATCAGCTTATATTATGTACGATATAAAAAATGCAGAGAAAATTAATAAAAAAGAGATGAGTCCTGATCAACTAGGTGTAAAAGCAATTGATGATTACACATTAGAAGTTGAATTAGACAATTCCATTCCATATCTTGTAGATTTAATGGTATATCCAATCTTCTATCCTGTGAATGAGAAGTTTGTTAAAGAGCAAGGTGCAAAGTTTGGTTTAGAAGCAAATACAACACTTTATAACGGACCATTTACATTAAGCGATTGGCAGCATGAACGTAGCTTTAAAATGACAAAGAACTCATCATATTGGGACAATAAAGAAGTGAAGATTGAAGAAGTAAACTTTAATATTGTAAAAGATACATCTACGCCAATTAACTTATATGAAACAAATGCAATTGATCGAGCGTCGTTATTAGCGGAGTTTATCGATAAATATAAAGGAAAACCAGATTTCCAAACAGTAGAAGATACATCTGTATTCTTCCTACGTTTAAATCAAAAAGATCCAGCTTTAGCAAATAAAAATATTCGTAAAGCAATTTCACTTGCTTTTGATCGTAAGCCGTTCGTTGATACATTATTAAACAACGGTTCTAAGGCCGCGACAGGATTAATTCCTGATAACTTCATTAAAGGACCAGATAAAAAAGATTTCCGTGCTGTAAATGGGGATATTGTAAAACCAAACGTGAAAGAAGCGAAGAAATATTGGGAAGCTGGTAAAAAAGAACTTGGTAAAAATGAAATCGAATTAGAATTATTAAATGAAGATGTAGAGTTATCAAAGAAAACTGGTGAATATTTAAAAGGTGAATTAGAAAAGAATTTACCAGGTTTAACAGTGAAAATTAAACAACAACCATTCGCGCAAAAACTAAAATTAGAAGATGCGGGCGATTATGTCATGTCATTCTCTGGATGGAGTGCGGACTTCCCAGATCCGATTACATATCTTGATATGTTTGTAACAGATGGGTCACAAAATAAGATGAAGTACTCTAATCCGAAATACGATGAAATCATTATGAAGGCGAAAAAAGATGGAAGCGATGTAAATGCTCGTTGGAAGAACTTATTAGAAGCAGAAAAAATGTTACTTGATGACGCTGCGATTGTTCCAGTATATCAACGTGGTAGAGCATACTTACAAAGAGAAACAATTAAAGATATGTACAACCATAAATATGGCGGAGATTTAAGCTTTAAGTGGGCATCCGTAGGAAAATAAAAAAAAGCAGGCTAATGAAGTGACCCCTAAAAGTTAGACACGGTTATTTCATTAGGCAGCTTGATAAAAGTGAGTCCGGTATTGTACCGGGCTCATTTTTAATTTTGCCTTAATCCGTTTCGTATTATAATAATCTATATATTTTTCTAATTCTATTTTAAAGTGCTCTACATTTTCAAATTCTTTTATGTAGAGGAACTCCGACTTCATAATCCCAAAGAAATTTTCTATTACTGCGTTGTCGTAACAGTTGCCTTTTCGAGACATACTCTGGACGATAGCTCTTGATTCAAGTGTACGGACGTACTGTCTCATTTGATAATGCCATCCTTGATCCGAATGCATCAGTAGCTGGTGGGTTTCAGGTAGACGTTCCAATGCTTTCTCTAACATGTCTGAAACAAGCGAATACGTCGGTCTAGAACCAATTGTATAGGTAATAATTTCACCATTATACAAATCTAATACAGGTGATACATACAGTTTTTCTCCAAACAATTTAAACTCCGTGATGTCTGTTACCCACTTTTGATTCGGTGCATCTGTATAAAAATTACGCTCTAAAATATTAGGTGCAATTCTACCGACTTTTCCTTTATAGGATTTATATTTCTTCATACGCACAACACACTTTAACCCAAGCTCTTTCATAATGCGCTGAACCTTCTTGTGGTTCACTTTCTGGCCACGATTCGTTAATTCATCACGAATGCGACGGTAACCATAACGACCTTCATTTTCCTCATAAATCGCTTTAATCTCAGCTTTCAAATCGGCATCTACATCTGGACGATTCATTTTCTTTACTAAATCATAATACGTGCTTCGAGGAATAGTAACTAGCTCCACGAGTGCCTTCACCGAATATTTATGCCTTAATTCGTAGACTACTTGCGCTTTGTCTTGTTTTGTGATTTTTCCTTGTTTTGAACTAAGGCATTTAACTTTTTTAAGTACTCATTTTCCATCTCAAGCTGTTTAATGCGTGCTTCAAGTGCTTCGACTGACCCTTCAGCTAAAGGTTGTTTTAATTGTTTATTTGAATCTTTTTTCATGGATGGACGCCCCTTTTTCTTAGATTGAAGAGCATCAATTCCTTGTGTTTCGAGCTGTTTTTTCCAAACAGAAATCGTTGAAGGGGCAGGAATATTAAAGATAGCTGCCGTCTCAAATAAGGACATACCGTTTTCAATCATAAAGTTTAGTACGTCTAGTTTAAATTGTTGTGTGTAATTTGTACATCGTTTTAGAAAAGCTTCCAGACCATTCTGTTTATATTGGTTTACCCAATTCAAGATGATTGTGTCATTTATACCGAGCGATCTACCTATTTCTCGATAACTTTCATTTCCGTTCAAATAACGTAGAACGATTTGTATTTTTTCATCAGCTGTAAATTTAGCCATAGAAAAACTGCACCCCCAATTGTTAGACTGTGTCTAACAATTGGGGTGCAGTTCATAACTACCTGCTTTTTTTTTAATACGTGCGTTTCTTATAAATGCCTTTTCCGCCAACTTGATTCCAGCCGGATTGTACATCCAAACTTTTGTTAACAAACTTCATTTTTTCTTTTCCACCAAAGAGCTTTTCGCCGATGCTATTTGTAATAACACCAATCAATGCTGTTATTCCGATGATGAGGGCAGCAACCGTAATAAAATCAATAAAAAAAGCAATCATTTGCAAACTCCCCCTTTGCCTGTCTGTATGTTTATTGTATGAGATAAAAAATGAAAAAGAAAGAAATGTCAGAAAAATTTTTAGTTTACTTTAGAAATCGTGTAGACAAGAGGGAGAATGTTTGTTAAGATTAGAACAGATGTTCCTTTTTATTCTCATTTATATAGTCTTACATTTCTTAATTGAATTATCAAGAAAAAGTAAGAAAACGTTCTCTTTTTCATAGGGAAGATTATAGATAAATAACTATATATTATATGAAAAATCTATGGGAAGTGAGTATTAAAGGGATTGAAAGTTATTGTTAAAGTACAGCTGAAGTGAGCATAATCATGTTACATAGCAGTGGAATACACGGAAGAGTTTTCTCAACTAGCAGGAAATTTACTGTATATTTCTTGCAAAATCTATTGTATAATGATTATAGAAGTTACTTATTAAAAGTAATTGTTGTTTATTATAAGTTGTTGCTTACATGAAATGCGAGTTTTGTACTTTTCAATAAGACAAGTTATCGCGAAAAATTGCTGAAGTTAGAAATTAAAACTGTATTTAGTACAGAATTTGTACTCTTTAAGGAGAGTGAGCTTTGTATGGTAACATTATATAGTTCTCCAAGCTGTACGTCTTGTAGAAAGGCGAAATTATGGCTAGAGGAAAATCATATTCCTTATACAGAACGTAATATTTTCTCAGATCCATTAACGATTGAGGAAATTAAAGAGATTTTACGTATGACAGAAAGCGGAACGGATGAGATTATTTCTACTCGTTCGAAAGTTTTCCAAGAATTGAATGTAAACTTAGAATCTTTACCACTTCAAGATTTATATAAGATGATTCGTGACTATCCAGGGATTTTACGTCGTCCAATTATGATTGACGAGAAACGCCTTCAAGTTGGTTACAACGAAGACGAAATTCGCCGTTTCTTACCACGTACAGTAAGAACGTTCCAATTACGTGAAGCACAACGTCTTGTAAATTAATTATAATAATATGAAAACCTTCTACCTATTATATAGTAGAAGGTTTTTTTTAATGTTTCACATTGCGTAATCGAACTTGTTTTACGATAAAGCCGATGCATAAAATAGTGAAAATGAACAAATAAGGAAGGCTTGCAGTGAAACTTGGGTTGTTATGAAAAAAGGTTGCAAGTCTGTCTTCATGTGTAACCATTTTCCCTGCAGTATAGGCAAGAATCGCTGCACCGCAATAAATGAGGAATGGAAATCGTTCCATAAGTATTAAAATAAGTTTACTGCCCCAAATAATAATAGGGATAGAAATGAGTAAGCCGATTATGACGAGTAAAAATCTCCCGTGAGCTGCACCTGCAATGGCAATAACATTATCAAACCCCATAACGAGATCCGCGAAAACAATTGTCCGCACGGCTTGGAATAAAGTTGTTTTTCCTTGAATAGCAGAAAGGTCGTTGTTATCATCAGTTAATAAATTGACCGCAATTAATGTAAGTAAAACCCCGCCAATCAATTGTAGAAATGGAATGTCGAGTAAATAGACAGCTAGTATAGTAAGGACAATTCTTAGTACGATTGCTAAAAGAGTACCAATCAAAATAGCTTTATTTCGTTTTGATTCAGGTAAATTTCGGCTGGCTAGTGCGATGACGATTGCATTGTCACCACCTAATACAACATCGATACCGACAATCATTAGTACGGATGTTAAAAACTCTAAGTCCATTCGTCTGCCTCCATTTATGATGTTTTAATAAGCGAACTATATGTATGTGATGAAGAAAGTTGTTGTTAAATAATCTCTTCCAATAGAAGTTTCACTTTATTACAGTGTACGGGGGAATGTGGAAATGTATGTCCAAATTTTTTGTGAATAAGAAATCGCTATAATAATATATTTATGTAGAGGATCGAGTAAGGTAGGCATATAACTATTTTTGTAAAATAAATCGATTTTATTTCCCTTCTGGAGAATCTTATCATAAAATGAGAGTACAAGAATCTATTGATTTGTCATATGAGTGGGGAATCCCTTCATAACAATTCTAAGCAGGAAGGGAGAGTTGTATTTTGGATATTGAAAGAATTAATGATTATACGATGAAATTTTTTATTACGTACATTGATATAGAGGACAGAGGGTTTAATCGTGAAGAAATTTGGTATGATCGCGAACGAAGTGAAGAGCTCTTTTGGGAGATGATGGACGAAGCTCGTGATCATGACGATTTCTTTATTGATGGGCCGTTATGGATTCAAGTGCAAGCAGTCGATAAAGGGATTGAAGTACTTGTCACGAAAGCAGAGCTTTCAAAGGATGGACAAAAGCTGGAACTACCGATAGGGGTAGACAAAATTATAGATATTCCTCTAGATGAAGGCATCGAATCATTATTTCAACAAGAATTAGTCGAAGAGGTAGAAGAACAAACAGGAACAAACTTTAATGAAGATGGTACGTTTGGCTTTTTAATTAAATTTAATGATTTTGAAGATGTCATTTCATTAAGTCATCGTCTTATCTTTGAAGATATAAAAGATGAGCTGCATTCATTTGAGGACCGCTATTATGTATATGTGGAATTCGATGAAGTGCTACATGATGAAGAAGAAATCGATCGTATTTTAAGTATTATTTTAGAATATGGAGAAGAATCAACTTTAACAATTCATCGTGTAAGTGAGTATGGGAAACAAATTGTGAAAGAGCATGCGCTTGAAACGATTCGCAATAATTTTCCTGCTAAAACGTAGGCCGATTTCTGTAGTATGAAATCGGCTTTTTATATGAAGAATAGGAAAGCTTTCTTAGTTAGGAGGTAAGAGATGAAAAATACGTTAAAGCTGATCTTCTTTGTCCTGCTATTGTTCGCATTATTTGTTTCGTTACGTATGTTTATTGATGTAGCATTTTATTCAGATGTGATTGGGATAAAAGATGTTTCGATTTTAGGTATTATTAGTATTTTGTTTACAGTATCTGCATTTTTGATTGGTTGTGTTATTTTCTTAGAAAATCGGCATCCATCTAAAACACTTACATGGTTAATTGTGTTAGGTATTTTTCCGGTATTTGGCTTCTTTGCTTATTTATTATTTGGACAAAATTTTCGGAGAAAAAGAATGTTTCAAAAGAAGGCATTACTCGATGAACAGGCATTTTTACAATATAAAGGGCATGAAGATCATGAAGAACGAATTTTGCGCAATCACAAACATCAGGAGCTATTATTTCGTTTAGCAGATCGATTAGGTGCTTTAAATATTTCATTTCAAACTGAAACGAGAACATTAACAAATGGAGATGAAACGTTTCGGGCTATTTTAGATGGGCTAAAACGAGCGAAACATCACATTCATATGGAATATTACATTGTGCGTGATGATAAATTAGGAACAGAAATTAAAGATATTTTAATACAAAAATCAAAAGAGGGCGTTGTTGTTCGCTTTTTATATGATGCGGTTGGAAGTTTTAAGTTATCGAAATCGTATATTGATGAATTAAACGATGCAGGTGTAGAAATGATTCCGTTCTTTCCTGTGCGCTTTCCGATTTTAAACGATAAGATTAATTATCGAAATCATAGGAAAATTGTTGTGATTGATGGGAACGAAGGGTTTGTAGGCGGATTAAATATCGGTGATGAGTATTTAGGGAAAAATAAATATTTTGGCTTCTGGCGAGACACGCATTTGTATTTACGTGGTGAAGCGGTTCAAAGTTTACAGCTTATTTTCCTTCAAGATTGGTTTTATATGACTGGAGAGGCTGTGCTAGCCCCTGAATATTTACAAGCAAAAGCAGTTGAGGGTGATCATTGGGGAGGAGTGCAGTTAGTCGCAGGTGGCCCTGATAATAAGTGGGAAACGATTAAGCATTTATATTTCGCAATGATCGCTTCTGCTCGGAAATCTATTTGGATTGCAACGCCGTATTTTATTCCGGATGATGATATTTTATCCGCATTAAAGGTTGCTGCACTTGCTGGTATTGATGTTCGTTTATTAATGCCGAGTAAACCTGATAAGCGTACTGTCTTTTACGCATCGAGATCGTACTTCCCAGAGCTTTTAGACGCAGGAGTAAAGATATATGAATACGAAAAAGGTTTTCTTCATAGTAAAATTGTCATCGTTGATTCTGATTTAGCTTCAATTGGGACAGCTAATATGGATATGAGAAGTTTTCATTTGAATTTTGAAGTAAATGCCTTTTTATATGATACAGATAGCATTAAAAGACTTGTTCAAGACTTTAAAGATGACTTAGAAGAATCAAGTGAAATTCATGTTGATCATTTTCATAAAAGACGTCTTCATAGACGAATTGTTGAATCAACGTATCGGTTATTATCACCTTTATTATAAAAAGAGATGTCCGAAATTGGGACATCTCTTTTTTAAAAGGAATTTGTAACAAATTGTAGAATATAAGGAGCTGAAAGGGTGTGATTACGATATTTATCGCTAAAAGAGAAACTGGAGAAAAAATTCATTTACTCTATAATTGTAATGAAGAGCTTTTGCGCCGTATGCGTCAACAGGAACGATTCTTTTGTGTAGCTTGTGGAAAGGAAGTGCAAATGAAATTAGGAAAACAAAAAAGTTGGGATTTTGCTCATAAAAAAGTGGATTCATGTCTTGCCTTTTATGAAGCGGAATCAACGTATCATATGCACGGTAAAGAATTGTTATATAGATGGTTCAAACATCAAAACTTTCAGGTGGATATAGAGTACTACCTTCCAGAAATTAAGCAACGACCAGATGTTTTTGTAGAGAGGGCGGGCAGAAAAATTGCAATTGAATACCAATGCGCAAACCTCGCTATAGAGCAGCTGTATAAAAGAACATATTCGTATTGGCAAGCTGGTATACAGGTCATTTGGATCGCTGGTGGAAATCAATTGAAAAAGCAATCTGCATATTGGATGAAATTCTCCTCACTTATGGCTTTCTCCTTACAATCTTATCCTCAACCATTTCTTATTTTCTTCTGTTCGAAAGAAAAATCATTTATGAAATGTGCATTTGTCACTCCATTTTCTACAAACATCTTTTTCGCGCATACTGTATATTTACCAACCGATAAAACTACTTTTGAAATGCTTTTTTCTCCGGTTCCTTTCGAGAAAGAGATACTAAGGGAAGAGTGGAAGAAGAGAAAGAAATACTTTCGCCAAAATGCCCTGCCGATTTGGAATTATAATTATAAGTCATTATTACGCCTCTTATATCAATTTAAATGTACCCCAGCGAGCTTTCCTTCTGAAATTGGTGTTCCACTTCCTTCTGGATTTGCTTTTCAAACAAACCCATTTATATGGCAAGCTTTTCTATATATGAAGTGTATAGGGGAGCTTGCAGTAGGAGAGTGTATTTCTCTTCAATACGTGTGTAGTTATGTAAAAAGGTATACGAAAAGGCGGATACTTCCGTACTTTTCACAGCAAACATGGAAAGTGGCAGTTAATGAATATATGACATTTTTATGCTATATAGGTGTATTGCATAAAGTGGGAACTTATACGTACCGAAAAATAAGGGGTGTAGTGATGTTAAAAACAGAGGAGGAAATTATGAAACATGATGAGATTTGCTTAATACATGCGCTATCTTTATTTGAGGCAAATTTTAACATGAGAGGAGGAAAAGGGGATATAATAAAGAATGATTGTGAAGGAATTACATAAGAAAAAAACGAATTGTACTTAAGTAGAGATATTTAAAGGAGGGCTTAAAGGATGTCTGAACAAAACAAAGCGAAAGCATTACCAGATCGCAACGAGATTGAAGAAGCAAGTACGTGGCGATTAGAAGATATTTTCCAAACGGATGCAGAATGGGAAAAAGAATTCCAGGCTATTAAAGAGCTATTACCGAAGTTAACTGAATTTAAAGGGAAACTTGGTGACTCTGCGGACAATTTACTTGAGGCATTGCAATATGAAGATGAAATTTCAATGCGATTAGGTAAGCTATATACATATGCTCATATGCGTTACGATCAAGATACAACAAACTCTGTATATCAAGCATTAAATGATCGCGCAACAAATTTATATTCACAAGTATCTAGTAGCACAGCGTATATTGTGCCTGAAATTTTATTGATTTCAGAAGATACACTGCAAACATTCTTGAAGGAAAATAGAGATTTAAGTGTATATGAACATGCATTAGAAGAAATTACACGTCAACGCCCGCACGTATTATCAGAAGCTGAGGAAGCTTTATTAGCGGAAGCATCTGAAGTAATGAGTTCATCAAGCAATACTTTCGGTATGTTGAATAACGCGGATTTAAAATTCCCATCTATTAAAGGTGAAGACGGAGAAGAAATAGAAATTACACATGGTCGTTACATTCAGTTTTTAGAAAGTGATGATCCTCGTGTTCGCGAAGATGCATTTAAAGCTGTATATGAAACGTATGGGAAATTTAAAAACACATTCGCAAGTACGTTAAGCGGAGCAGTAAAACGTAATAATTTCAATGCACGTGTTCGTAAATATGATTCTGCTCGCCAAGCTGCACTGAGCAATAATAATATTCCGGAAGCAGTATACGATCAACTCGTTGAAACGGTAAATGACAATTTACATTTATTACACCGTTACATCGATATTCGTAAGCGTGCATTAGGACTTGATGAGCTTCATATGTATGATTTATATACACCACTTGTACCAGAAGTGAAAATGAATGTGAAATACGAAGAAGCGCAAGACCTTTTATTAAAATCTTTAAACGTACTTGGTGATGAATATGTTGATATTTTGAAGGAAGCATATGAAAATCGCTGGGTAGATGTGTATGAGAATAAAGGAAAACGAAGCGGGGCATATTCATCTGGTGCATATGGAACAAATCCGTATATTTTAATGAACTGGCATGATAATGTAAATAATTTATTTACACTTGCTCATGAGTTTGGTCATTCGGTGCATAGTTACTATACAAGAAAAACACAACCGCACGTATATGGTGATTATTCCATCTTCGTAGCAGAAGTGGCATCAACTTGTAATGAAGCGCTTCTAAATGATTATTTACTAAAAACGACAGAAGATAAGAAAGAGCGTCTATATTTATTAAATCATTATTTAGAAGGATTCCGTGGTACTGTATTCCGTCAAACGATGTTTGCAGAGTTTGAACATATTATTCATAAGAAAGTACAAGAAGGACATGCAGTTACGCCAGATATGCTAACGGAAATCTACTACGATTTAAATAAGAAATATTTCGGTGAGGCTTTAGTAATCGACGAAGAGATTGGTTTAGAATGGTCTCGTATTCCGCACTTCTACTACAACTATTACGTATATCAATACGCAACAGGATTTAGTGCAGCGACAGCTCTATCTAAACAGATTTTAGAAGAAGGACAACCAGCAGTAGAACGTTATATTAACGAGTTCTTAAAAGCAGGAAGCTCTGATTATCCAATTGAAGTGCTGAAAAAAGCAGGAGTAGATATGGCATCTCCTGAACCAGTAAAAGAGGCATTACAAGTATTTGAAGAGAAATTAAATGAGTTAGAAGCATTATTATTTGAAGAAAAGTAATGAAAAAAGACGAGGGATTGTACCCTCGTCTTTTTTGTTGAATAGATTCTATGTCGATATTTGTCGAAAAAACAAGGTGGATTTCTTTGTTTTTTTAACTGAAAGGATAGTTTTACGGCTGATTTTTGAAATTAAAACCCTTTGAATCGTTTTTTATGATTGAAATAAGAGAGAGTGATCACGATGATTCCGAATAAAAGAGGTAAGGCAATAATTTTAGGAAAAGCTTGTAGCAGAGAGAGGATGTACAAGAAAAAAGAAACGATGACAGCTAGAAAGAGAAGAGCAATATAAGATTTTTTCATAAATAAACCCCCTAAATGACCTTTTTTATAGCTTATTCAAAAATGAAAACGTTTAGAATGTGACAAAAGTGTGAAATTCGACAAAAGGGGTTGTCATCTGGCGTCGAATCTTGTAATATAATAAGCGTGAACGAATTCACATACAAACATATACCCCTTTGTTTGAACGTGAAAATTTCTCCCATCCCCTTTAATATTTTTATAAGCCGTAAAGAAAAAGACCTGGTGTTTACACCAGGTCTTTTTCTTTTGCTATCCATTTCCAATAACGTTCGCATTTTACTTCAATCATTTGTACTTTTCGTTTCAGTTGTAATTTTTTAAGTTCGCGCTCAATTTCTTGTTGCGAACAGTCATAAATAAATGCTACTTCTTTTGAAGATATAAATTGTGTTGCTTCTAGTAACACTTCTAAAGGTGGTAATGGTTCTGGCTCAATTTCACATTTTACAAGTTCTTTTAATAATTGTACGTATACATCGTAGGAATAATTTCCAGCGATTTTAATACCTTCTTCATCTGAATTCGCATGAAAAAAGACGAGGGAGGGTATTTCTGTAATATGCATCTCATTCGTGAATTTCAAGTCACATTGGAAAGCTTTTTTTGCACTAGCAGAATGTAGATCTTTTTTAAATTCTTCTACATCAATATTGCTATCTTTCGCACATGCAAGTAATAGTTCGCAGTCAGGGTTTGATACATTTTCAAGAAAAATGTATTCTTGGAGTTTTCGCAAAAACTTCGAACCTGCTTTTCGGCCCTGTAACTCCGCTGCCTTAATTGCCATCGAAACTAAATATGGTGTTGACGATGCTTCTTGCATATGTACCTTTCCATCACATGAAAAACCTTGTAAACTTGTTGTCTTTTCCCACACAAATCGAATATTAGCAGGTTTATTCCATTTGTGTGAGGAAGCGTTCGTTCCATCCACTTTTCCTGTTACGATATGACGAATAGAGAAGTATTTCCCGTATTCAAGCCATAGTTTAATAATAAAAGGCTCAATTTCCCAGCAATCTTTACAAAGTGGATCAATAAATAAATATGCTTCTACAGACTTATGCTCGCATGCGGAAGGAGATGGCATATTTATATGCTTTGCTTCCTGCTTATCCATTACACTTCACCTGTTTCGTTTGGAGTATTAACCATATGCTGAGCGGTTAATGCTAAACGTTCAAAAACAAACTCTCTTATATGACCATGCACCCCAGTATCGTCCATTGCTTGCTCCATACATGATAGCCAAGCCTCTGCTCGTTTTGGAGTAATCTCAAACGGAAGATGGCGTGCTCTTAACATAGGATGACCATGTTCTTCAGTGTACAAATTAGGACCACCTAAATATTGTGTTAAAAATTGCTTCTGCTTCCTAGCGGTTTCTGTTAAATCTTCCGGGAAGATGGGAGATAAGTCAGGGTGTTTACTGACATAGGAATAAAATGTATCTACTAATATTGCAATGCATTGCTCACCGCCAATTGCTTCAAATGGTGTCATCGGTTGCTTGCTCATCCTTTATAAACTCCTTTTTCCATGAAATGTATATCTATTGTAGCAATGGAATGTTCGAGAGGGCAAATAAACAGCCTTCTCAAACATTCTTTGCTTATTCTACGGATGTAAATTTTTTTAGTGAGGTATATCCACTAGCGAAACATATTCACTAGTGGAATTTTCACTTTAGCGTGCTTTGTTTTGTTTGGCAAGGAAAAAGCGTTTTACTTTGTTATTTGTATGACGAACAGGTATGTTATGTTGCGTTAATAAATGAATAAATGCAGCTTTTCCTGTTTCTTCATCTTGCACTTCAAATTCAATTTCATAATCATCGTGATTGTAATAGAAACTATGATCAAAGACAAGCGTTCCACCTTTAAATAATGTTTCGGCTCTTTCTGTTGTTAAACTACCCATATATGTTAAAGCAGAAACAGGAATTTGTAATTTGTGTAGTTGATCTACTACTGCTCCTTGAATGATTGTGTTTGTTTCCATCATCATTTTTGCTTCGTCTTCTGTTACGACTTGATGCGTTTCTAATAAGCCGATTTCTGCAGGTTGTTTCAACGTTAACGTATAAGTTTCTCCTTTATGACGAATACGAAGTGCAGAGCCAGCTTCTTTTAAAGAGAAGTCAGGTGTTTCAAAGTAGTGATTCACTTGTTTCGTAAATGCTTCAATAGAAAACGATTTACATAATGTATCGAATTCTTCTTTTGTAACGATATTTTTGAATTCAATTTCAATTTCTTGTGTCATTGTATGATCTCCTTTTGAAAAATAATTCTTTACACATTATCGCTTTTTCATAAATTTGGTTCAATGTTTTATTTGTTTGCGTCCATGTTATGATACAATAATACTGTTAAGTAAGACAGGAAGTTGAGATGGAGGAGTTAGAGCATGCAAAATAAAATCCAAGTTAAGAGCGTAGAAAAGAGAGAGAATGCTCTTATTTTTTGTGCGGAAAATAGTGAAATAGAGGTAAAGGAGTTAAGTGCGCGTAATCACGTACTTGTAGACTCAGACAATTTATCATTTTTATATATCTTAGAAAACGAATCATCTTTCATTTATGTAAGTATTCCGCACACATGCTGGGAAGCAATGCATGAAGCGATGAATAATGATGTGGTCATGTTCGTCCGCGTGAATGACATTGAAATGGAATTAGAAGGATTAAAAGAAGAAGTAGAATATTTAGTTGAAAATATTGAAGGTAATGCAAATTACGGAGAAGAACTAGTAACTGCTGTAGAAAAAGTATTTCTATAAGCAAATGGATTGATTTTGGTGGTGGTTGAAATGAATCGAAATTGGGAAGAATTTTTAGCACCTTACCACCAAGCGGTGGCAGAGCTGAAAGTGAAACTAAAAGGAATGCGTACTCAATTTGCAATGTTAACAGAGCATTCTCCAATTGAGTTTGTAACAGGAAGGGTAAAGTCGGTTGCAAGTATTATTGATAAAGCGGAGAAGAGAAATGTACCGCTAGACCGATTGAGAGAAGATATGCAGGATATTGCTGGGCTTAGAATGATGTGTCAATTTGTTGATGAGATTAAGCCTGTTGTAGAATATCTTCGAAAACGAAATGACTTTGAAATCGTGGAAGAACGTGATTATGTCACGCAAAAGAAAGATAGCGGTTATCGTTCTTATCATGTTGTCATTAGTTATCCTGTTCAAACGATTCAGGGTGAACAAAAAGTATTGGTAGAAATCCAAATACGCACGCTAGCAATGAACTTTTGGGCAACAATTGAGCATTCTTTAAATTATAAATATAGTGGACGTTTTCCTGAAGATATTAAAATACGCTTGCAACGTGCAGCTGAAGCGGCGTTTTTATTAGATGAAGAAATGTCTTCTATTCGTCTTGAAATTCAAGAAGCGCAAAAGGCTTTTTCAAGAAAGCAAGAAACGAAAGATTCCGAATCATAAACTAAAGGGTGTTGGGCGATGAAATTTACAATTATGTCAAAGGGAGATCAATCATCAGATACACTGGCAAGCACGATGAAAGAGTACTTGCTAGATTTTGGATTTATAATGGATGAAAAGGAACCCGATATTGTAATTTCTGTTGGGGGAGATGGAACGCTTTTGTATGCGTTTCATCGTTATTATAATCGATTGGATGAAACAGCATTTGTTGGTGTACATACAGGACATTTAGGTTTCTATGCAGATTGGTTACCGACAGAAGTAGAGAAATTAGTAATTGCGATTGCAAAAACACCATTCCAAGTGGTGGAATATCCGCTTTTAGAAGTTATTATTCGCTATGTGAATGGAAGTAAAGAGTCACAGTATTTAGCGATGAATGAGGCGACTGTAAAAAGTGCAGAAGGTACATTAGTAACAGAAGTAGAAATACGCGGAGAATATTTTGAAACATTCCGCGGGGACGGCCTTTGTATTTCTACTCCTTCAGGAAGTACTGCGTATAATAAAGCGCTTGGCGGAGCAATTATTCACCCATCTATTGAAGCGATTCAAATTGCAGAAATGGCGTCCATTAACAATCGTGTGTTTCGTACCGTAGGATCGCCACTCGTATTGCCGAAGCATCATACATGTGTGTTAAAGCCGGCTGCAGGAATGAACTTACAAATTACAGTGGATCATTTAACGATGGTTCATCAAGATGTGAAATCAATCCAGTATCGCGTCGCAAACGAGAAAGTACGATTTGTTCGTTTCCGCCCGTTCCCGTTCTGGAAACGAGTTCGTGACTCGTTTGTTGCAGATAAATAGAAAGGGTTATATATTTGAACAGATTTACATTGAAATGGGATATAGGGCTGGCTGAAGAGGGAACTTTAGTTAGGGAATTTTTGAAAACGAAAGGTATTTCTAAAGCCGCTTTAACGGATATAAAGTTTCACGGCGGGGCAATTGAAGTAAATGGTCAACATGCGAGTGTTCGTCATCAGTTGCGCGCTGGTGAAGAATTACGTGTCTTTTTTCCAGTGGAGGAAAGAAGTGAAGGGATGATTGCAGAAGATATCCCTTTATGCATTGTATATGAAGATGATGCGGTTCTTATCATTAATAAAGAAGCGAACATGTCAACGATTCCGTCTAGAGAACATCCGACAGGGAGTGTTGCCAATGCGCTTTTATCTCATTATGATAAGCAGCATCTTGCAAGTACAGTACACATTGTAACACGGTTAGATCGTGATACTTCAGGGCTTATGCTTATTGCAAAAAATCGTTTCGTGCATCATCTTTTATCGAAGCAACATCAACAAAAAGCTGTGAAACGAACGTATGAAGCAATTGTTCACGGTGAGATGGTAGAACGAGAAGGAATGATTGATGCGCCAATTGGTCGAAAATCTGATAGCATTATTGAGCGAACGGTTTGTGAGGATGGACAAAGGGCAGTTACTCATTTTAAAGTAATTGATAGTACATATGATAAGACACATGTAGCGCTGGAGCTTGAGACAGGAAGAACGCATCAAATTCGTGTGCATATGGCTCATATAGGACATCCATTACTCGGTGATAACTTATATGGAGGAAGAAGAGATGAAATGAAACGGCAAGCACTTCATAGTAAATCTTTGACGTTTTATCATCCTATTTTAGAGAAAGAAATGTCTTTCACTATAAAGATTCCAAGCGATATGCAAGAATTACTTATGAATACTTAAAAAGGGAGCAAAATTCTTATATTATAAAGAATTTTGCTCCCTTTTTTCTTAGCGGAATAATATTAAAATTTGGTTTTCACCCGTACGCTTTATAACGAAAAATCCACTTTCGGCTTTTGTAGCAATGCCATTGTCATTTGGACGACAATATCCATGCGTTTCGCAAGTGCCGTCATCACGTACTAATATTTGCCCAATTAATCCGACAGGAAGCCACTCCGCGCGATCTTTTCTTGCTACATATTTGCAAGCTGGATCCCATTCTGTATTTAAAAGAGGTTGTATTTCTTCGGTTTCCGTCCATACATATTGGCGTTTTCCAAAGTTATCTGTTTTATAACGTTTTTGCCAACTTAAAGCCCCGCTATTTCCTATAAGTGCAGGGGTTGCACTAGATATTCCTAAAATGAATGAATCGTGTGAAGTAGCTATCCGAATTTTTTCTTCGCTACTAAATGTAACGAAATAACCGATATCAATAGGTTTATGGTCTTCTGTTTCAAACATTTGTGCAAAATCCGTTCCGCTTGCATTGTAAGACGCGCCCTCAATGTACATTTCTCCATTATGGGCAAGCCATTTAGCACCGATATTATGGTCGGTGTCGTTTACACCATTTGCAATAAACCAAGAATAAGCTTCTTCTGCAGTGCCGAAGCGCCCCATAATATGGCTACCTGCAAAATGAGCTGTTGATGTATGATGACCTTCCGCATGAGAAGAGGATCCGTTAGCGATAGTTGCGGTTCCTTCTGCGTGTGCTGCTTCGCCTAAAGCAATCGTCTGTTTACCCTCCGCATGAGAATAAGCACCGCCTGCTGTCGTTTCACTTCCCTCACTATGCGAACTATGTCCAGTTGCTTTTGAGTTTGATCCTTCTGCATGAGAGAATGAACCTTTTGCGTGTGTTAATAAGCCTTCCGCATGTGCTGCCATGCCCTCCGCATGAGAGTGAAGCCCTTCCGCATATGCATATCGGCCGCCCCTTTTAACTTTTGTATTTTCAGGTGTAGGTGTCTCAATTATGAGTGGTTTTTCAGTTTGTATATCATTCGATGAAGCTAATGCTTCTTTTATTTTTTTTACTTTGTTTATAATAGCAGCTGGAATTTCTGGTTCCACTTTTTTATTTATTGCTGCAGAAATATTTTCTTCCGCCTTTTCTTCTGTTTGGTTAGAATGTAGTACCTGTTCATCTTGATTTGAGAGCTGTTTATTTTTTTGTTGCATCTTTATTTTTTTACGATCGATTATGCGGCTCATCACAGCATTTTCTAAAGAGACATATGTTGGTTTTACTTTGCTTTTTTTTGATGACTCTTGTTCTTCCAGTTCTTCTATCGCTGCAGCCCGAATACTACACCAGTTGTTAATTCCGTACATGGGCAGATATAAAGGGGGAAATTTTCTTTTTTGTTTAGAAGATTTTTTCTTCATTCTGTCACCTCCTGCGACATTATATGTAGGGTAATTAAAAAAAGATGCACTTTATTGCATCTTTTTTTAATTACTTTACCTAGTTTTATATGAAATCTGCCTAAATAATACAGTAATCTCTCGCTAAGTAAGGTAGTTATGAAATTGGACGGAATTTCTCAGCGACAAAAGGTAACGAAGAAGGGACAGAGATAGTCTCCATTTCAGGATAACGTAATCCGGTTAATTTGCCTCCAAATACAGCACCAGTATCAATATTGACTGTCTGATTGACGAATCGAGGTTCTTTTACTGGTGTATGTCCATATACAATCCAAGCTTGTCCCTTGTATTCTTGCGCCCAATCGCGACGGACAGGTGAGCCATCGGCATGCTTTTCTCCTGTAATATCGCCATATAATACAAAGGTTTGTACTTTTTTATCTCGTCTTCCTATGTAATCTTGCTGAATCCCAGCGTGACATACGATTACTCTTTTTTTATCTAGTATGTGGTAGAGCGGTGATTGCTCATAAAGAGTGATAAACTTTTCTTTTATAATGTTTTGCTTATGAGAAGGAAGTGCCTCATATTCAGCAACAGTTGTTTCAAGTCCGTGAGCGATTGTTACATTACGCCCAAGGAAAAATCGATATAGTTTATTACAGTGATTTCCAGGAGCGTAATAAGCTTCTTTTTTATGTATGACAAGTTCCCATACAATTTCAATCATACGTAATGAATGAGGACCACGGTCTGTAATATCACCAACGAATGCAAGTTTACGTTGTTCAGGGTGAATCGGTAGACCGCTACTCCAGTTATATCCTAGTTTCTCTGTTAAATTTTGAAACTCTTGGAAGCATCCATGAATATCTCCTATAATGTCATATTTCATATTTAAACCTCCATCGTATTTTTCATTAGTATATCTAAAAAAAGATAGAGATAAAAATATAGCGTTTTTCTGTTGTTCATTTAAACATAAAGATTTTCGTTCTTGAGCGAACATTTAAAATGAATCCAATCGCAATCATGTATGTAAGCAGTGAACTTCCTCCGTAGCTCATAAGAGGTAATGTTATCCCTGTAATGGGAAGTAATCCGATTGTCATCCCGATATTTTGAAATACTTGGAAAGTAAACATTCCGATTGTACCAGCGCAAATGTAACTACCGAAAGGGTCATTACTTTCTAAAGCGATATGAATCATTCGAAAAATGAGTAAGAAAAAAAGTGAAATAATGACACTTGCGCCTAGAAATCCAAATTGTTCAGCGACATTAGTGAAAATAAAATCTGTATGTGGTTCCGGAAAATATACTTGTCCATTTTCCCACCCTTTTCCTTGCATTTCTCCGGATCCAGTCGCTAAGAATGCTTGTCTTAATTGATAGCCTTGCGCATCATATTTGTAAGGTGCTAACCATCCGTAGAAGCGATTTAATTGATATTCTTTTAAAATGTGTGCTTTAAAGAAATCTGTGTGAGTAAAAAAAATATATATTAATGTAGATCCAGCCACGAAAGTACCTGAAACTAATCCGAAAATAAAACGCCATCGTATGCCAGAAACTAGTATCATTGCTGCAAGCATCGCTGAAATGACCATTGTGTTTCCTAAATCTGGTTCTTTTGCAATAAGTAGTAGTGGTGGCAAGCTTGTCGCAAATATTTTTCCAAGTAATAAAAAATCGTCACGCATTGTTCGGGAAAAATATTTCTCATTATGATTTGCTATAATTCGTCCAATGACGATAATTAAAAACAATTTCATAATTTCAGAAGGCTGAAAATTTCCGATGCCTGGGAGCCTGTACCAAGCGGTAGCGCCTTTAATTGTAACGGCACCTGGTACTTGAAGTTCTAGTCCAATAAGTAGTACCATTGCAAAGCTATACAAATACCAAGCAATTTTTTGATAACGATCGAAATCAATAATCATAATAACACCAATGGCTATAAATCCAATGAAGTACCATTGGATTTGCTTTAGTACAAAATTGACGTTTTGTAAAAATGGCGGTAAAGAGGCTTGCGCACTTGCAATAGCACAACAACTAACAATCCCAATGGCAAATAAAATAAATAGTAATACGTAGTCTATTTGATATTGAGAATTTGGATCTTTCAATGTAGGTATTCCTTTCTACTGCTCTTTATAGTAATGGATTTTATAGTATGAGAAAGAATGTATGAACTATACGAATGATTCACATATAGTCCATACACTTTTAATTTTGCAGAGTAGTTTAATTGTTTAACTCTTTAATAATTATATCCAAACAATGTGAAAGACGTACATGTGCGTCAGGAAAAATATCTATTTGATGAAGATAGTATTTTAAGGAACTTTTACACCATTGGTAAGCACTAAGTAGAGCTGCTCTATAGTCCGTAGTATTTTGTAAAAAGCCATATTCTTTTGCTGTTATAACGAGGTGTGTGAAATCTTCACAACCTTGAAGGAGCTTATTGTGTATTTGTTGTCCAGCATGGTAGCGAAATTGACTTAAAGGCTCAGAAATGTATATTGCATTTCCTTTAGAAAGTAAAGAAATCCATGAGGCCATATCAACACTACAAGAATATTGTCGCTCTTTAAGGGTGCCAAAAGGCTCAGTGAGAAATTTTTTTCGGAACAAAGTAGTTGTAGGCTCACCGATAATGTTGTGCCCGCCCTTTAACATCCAATTACCTAAAAATATCCCGTTTAAGGGGGTGTCTTCACTATATAACCTTTGTGTTGGATGGGCATCACCGATTAGATTTCCACAATCATCAATACGTACTCGATAAGAAGTAACAAGAGCAAGATTTTTATTGAAATCTTGCTCAAAATAGGCCATCATTTTTTGTATTTTATGCTTATAAAACACGTCATCGTCCATTAAAAAATTTATATACTCACCATTTGATTTTTCTATGAGCATAAGGTCATTGTGAAATTGTCCTAGAGTAGGTAGATTTCGAATGTATGTTATATTTTTATAATTTGGTAAGTATTGTTCGTGTATTAAAGTTTCTGTTTCATCATTTGTACTATCATCACCGATGATGATTTCAATATTTGAATAAGTTTGTGCCAATGCACTTTCTAGAGCGATTTTGAAATAATGGGGTCGATTATAAGTGGGAATAAGGATGGAAACGAGAGGTAGATCCTTTTCACTCGTCATACATAACTTCCTTTCAGAAGCTTTTTTTTGTAAGAACAATGTCTTGGTAACTTGTATATTCATGTCTGCCGCACCATAAACCATAATGCGGCTTATTGATTACTTCTAGGCCGTACTTATTCAATAGATTGTAAATATCTGTCTCAGGATAAGCAACTGCGAAGTTGGGAATATCTTTATTTACAACATAGCAATTTTCAATTCGATCATAAAAACCTAATGTACTTTGTCCTGCATTTAAATAATAGGATGATTCAGGATTTATTAGAAAGAATGTAATGAAACATCTCCCATCTTTTTTTAATACACGTACAATTTCAGATACGTAATGTTCTAATTCTTTTGGGAGAAGATGCGTAAATACAGAAGTTAAAAAGATAAAATCGAATGTCCCGTCCTCATAGGGGAAACGATATTGAGAGGCATCTTCTTTACCCTCTGGATTATAGAATTGATTGTATATGTCAACATGTTCAAAATGAAAATTATTACGCATAGTTGAAATGTTATTTTGACACCAAGTAATCCCATCTTTAAACAAATCAAATCCATAATACGCTCCATCAGCAGTTAAGTAATTCATTAATGGTACAGCCATTCGGCCGACGCCGCAGCCTACATCTAATACTTTTTCGTTTGATTTTAAAGCGCCAATTTGAATAAAATGCTTTAGGAACTCTTTTCCAACCTTTTTGAAGTCGCCACCTACATATTGGACGAGTTCAGGAGGGGGGAGTAAAGTTATTTCTTTGTCAAGTTCGCTCATGAATATGCCCCTTTCTTGTGTAAAAAGATGCAGTAAACAGTATCTGTTTTATCCAGTTGTTTGCAGTAACTCTATTAATAAAATTTTCAATTTGTAGTGAGAGAACACAGGAAAACGATTGTTATATGTAAGGAGATTCCGAAAAAATACTTTATTGGGTTAGAAGTGAAAGAAGGATGAGTGAAAATGGAATCTCCTATAGATTAAATCTTTTTTATTCTTTTCTCCAATAAACGCCAAATACATCAATTTTAGTAATAGGGGCTTTTAAATTTCGTTGATTTCTAAAGTCTGTCACAGCTTCAGCGCATGGCGGTAGCCCGTAGTCATCGATAATTATATAGCCACCTTTAGAAACTTTATCATATAAATTCACGAGACCATCCATGGTGGATTCGTACATATCACCATCAAGCCGTGCAATTGCTATTTTTTCAATTGGTGCTGTTGGTAAAGTATCTTTAAACCAACCTTTTAAAAATTTTACTTGATTATTTAGTAAATCATATTTTTTAAAATTCTCTTGTACTTGTTCTAAAGAGACGCGCAAGTAATCAAATGTGTGTAAATAATCACCGTAATCTTTTGGATATTGTTCTAGATTCGGTGCTGGCAAACCTTCAAATGAATCTGCGACCCAAACATTACGATTCGTAATGTTGTTTGCTTGTAAAAAACCATTCATAAAAATGCATGATCCTCCGCGCCATACACCTGTTTCAATAAAATCTCCTTCTATATTTTCACGAACAACGGTTTCCATTGCCTCTTGTAATTGGTTCATACGTTCTCGACCGATCATGCTATGTGCTGCTCTTGGCCAATCCATTCCATCATGACGTTCACTTTTTGAAACATTTGGTTTTACAATTTTTAAGTTATGGTTTTCGGCATATTGTTTAATGAATAAAGGGAGGGGGACTGTAACTGGTTCGAATTCTAGTTCTTTCGAAATATGTAGAGATGCGGGTAAGTATGCCTCATATTCTAACCATATTTCAAATAAAATTGTTTTCTTTAGCAATTCGAGATAAAGCTGAACAGCAGATTTACTTTCCATATTTGTGCCTCCTGCAAAATGTCATACAACAATATGATTATGTAGATAGCGAATGTTTCATGATTGAATTTGAAATTGAAAAAGCAGTAAAACTGATATCAGTTTTACTGCTAAGTAAAAAATTAAGCAACTTTTTCAATAATAATGGATGCGTTCGTACCAAGAGCTAATGATAGCCCAAGCCCTGTAACAATTACTTCAACTAATGATGGAGTTGTCGTAATTTGCGTAATTGCTTGAACAACGATAGGTGCTCCAACTGAGATTAAAGTGGCCCCAGTACCTGGAACAGATACCCCATTTACTTGGATTGTAAGTCCTCCTAATAGACTTATTGCCGCAGTATATACGATAACAGTGATTTTATAGAATCCAGTTTCACTAATTACGAAAGTATCAGGATCTAATTGAGAAATTGCTGTGCCAAACTGAGATCCAACAGTATTAAATGGTACTGGATCATTAATTCCAAAATCTAATGAAATCCCACCGGAGTTAAATGCATACAATCCTGCTGGAAGCCCTAGTCCGGATGGTCCAGTAGGCCCGGTAGGTCCAGTAGGTCCAGTAGGTCCGGTAGGTCCAGTAGCCCCAGTGTCACCAGTAGGCCCGGTAGGTCCAGTAGCCCCAGTATCACCAGTAGGCCCGGTAGGTCCAGTAGCCCCAGTGTCACCAGTAGGCCCGGTAGGTCCAGTAGCCCCAGTATCACCAGTAGGCCCGGTAGGTCCAGTAGTACCAGTGTCACCAGTAGGCCCGGTAGGTCCAGTAGGCCCGGTAGGTCCAGTAGGTCCAGTAGGCCCGGTAGGTCCAGTAGGTCCAGTAGGCCCGGTAGGTCCAGTAGGTCCGGTAGGTCCGGTAGGTCCAGTAGGTCCAGTAGGCCCGGTAGGCCCAGTAGGCCCGGTAGGTCCAGTCGGAAGGGTAAACGGCGGTATCGGTGGTAATGTTGGTCCTACAAGATTAGGGTCAAATGCACTAGCTGATAAAGATTCATCGGGATTTAATCCATCTGAATAATTATTATTTGACATAAATTCACCTCCATAAAGCGTTCATTATATAGTAGATGCAAAACCGAAAGAAAATGACACGGACATTTGAATTATTGAAAAGAAATCTTAAACTGCTTGAACAATTTAAAAAAATGGAAAGTTTAGTATATGTATAACATATGATTGATTTGGAAGAGGGTGATTATGTTGAACAAGCAAGGGATTACAATTAGTTTATGTATGATTGTTCGGGATGAGGAGGAGACAATAGCTCGTTGTTTAGATACAGTTGAGAAAATTGTGGATGAAATTATAGTAGTTGATACAGGTTCCGTCGATCGAACGAAAGAAATCGTAGAGAAATACACTTCTAACATATATGATTTCCAGTGGATTGATGATTTTGCGGCAGCAAGAAATTTTTCTTTTTCAAAAGCGACGCAAGAGTATATATTGTGGCTAGATGCAGATGACGTATTATTAGAAGATGCTCAAGAAGCATTGAAACTCTTAAAAAGAGAATTAGATCCTAAATTTGATGCTGTTTCGATGCCTTATCATCTTACGATGGATTCTAACGGGAAACCTTTATATTGTACAAAAAGAAATCGTCTTGTAAAGCGTGAAAAACAATTTCAATGGTTTGGAAAGGTTCACGAGTATTTAGCTATTGCTGGTGAGACTTTTAGTAGTAAAGTTGCTATTACACATAAAAAAGAAAAAAAAGTCACAAACCGTAATTTGAAAATTTTTCAAAACACTGTAGCTGCAGGAGAAGAGTTGAGTTCGAGGGATTTATTTTATTACGCAAATGAATCTACAGATAATCAAAAATATGATGATGCAATTCTTCTTTATGAAACATTTCTTAATCAAGACGAAGGATGGTATGAAGAAAAAATTTATGCATGTGGTAAGTTAGGAGATTGCTATGCGAAACTCGGAATGTGGGAGAAGGCAATCGAATCTTGTGTGAAGTCGTTTCGGTATGACGTCCCTAGAGGAGAGAATTGTACAAGAATAGGATATATATATATGGAACAAGAAAAATATAATGAAGCGATATTTTGGTTTAAACTTGCAACGGAAGTACCAATGGCAACTGAAAGTCCTTTCCATAGTCCAGCTAGCTACACATGGCTACCCTATTTACAAATGTGTATTTGTTATAGCAGGTTAGGGGAGCAGGATAAAGCGTATTATTACAATGAATTAGCAGCTTCTTATGTTCCGAATAATGCTGCAATTGAATATAACCGTAAATATTTTCGTGGAGTTTTTGATAAACCATATAAAGTGTAATAGGTTTTGTTTTTTAGAAATGATTTATCGTTATTCTAACTCTAATAGATTGGTTATATATTAGAGTATCAGTAACGTAACCAATATGGATAAAAGATTTTATACTGCTATTTGCGGGCTAATAATCAGTGGGGGATGAACAAAATCTGCACTTTATAGAATTCATATGAGATTTATATTTCAAATTCAAATTGCATAAGGAGTGTGTGAAATGAATCGGGAGAACAGCTCTTTATATGAAGAAAAATCCGAACATTATTATAATGCAGCGAATCCAAATTTATTAAAACATATAAAAAAGGAATGGAAAGAAGTTCTTGATATTGGTTGCTCGAGTGGTGCATTGGGAGCAGCTATTAAAGAAAATGGTACACGTGTATCAGGAGTGGAGGCCTTTCCGGAGGCGGCAGAAAAGGCAAGAGAGAAACTGGATCACGTGATTTTAGGTGATATAGAAACGATGGATCTTCCTTATGAGGAGGGGCAATTTGATTGCGTCATATTTGGAGATGTATTAGAGCATTTATTTAATCCATGGGCTGTGATTGAAAAGGTTAAGCCATATATAAAGCAAAATGGTGTGATTTTAGCTAGTATACCGAATGTTGCTCATATTTCAGTATTAGCGCCTTTACTTGCTGGAAATTGGACGTATACAGAATATGGTTTATTAGATAAAACGCATATTCGTTTTTTTACATTTAATGAAATGCTAAGAATGTTTTTAAAAGCAGGATATGTTATTAGTAAAGTAGATCGTGTATATGTTGATCATAAAATGTATGAGCCGCTTATTGAGGAGTTATATGGAATTTGTAAAAAATATCGTCTTGGAAGTGGCTTCATGGCTGAGACAGTTGTATTTCAGTATATTATTGAAGCTGAAAAATCACAATTATGAGTGGTGCAGACAAAACCATATTATTTGTTACATGTATAAATGATCGGAAATTGTATGCAAACTGCGTGCGACATATATTGCAATTGTTAGTACCTCCAGGGTATATTGTTCAATTTATGCCGATTCGAAATGCGAAAAGTATGACGAGTGGGTACAATCAAGCCATTTCGCATCCAGCGAAGTATAAAGTGTATTTACATCAAGATGTTTTTATTATAAATAGAGCCTTTTTATACGGATTACTTCAATTATTTGAGGAACATGAACACCTTGGTATGATTGGGATGGTCGGAGCGCAATATGTGCCTCCAACTGGTGTATGGAACGAAGGGCGTGGAATTGTAGGAAAAGTCATCGGCTATATGAATGATTTGTTTTATATGGCAAGTTTAGAACAACCGTATCACGAATCAAAAACATTTATTCCTGTAGAATGTATTGACGGTTTATTAATGGCGACACAATATGATGTTCCGTGGCGAGAAGACTTATTTGACGGATTTGACTTTTATGATGTATCTCAATCATTTGAATTTAAAAAAGCAGGATATACAGTCGGTGTACCTGTACAGCGCGATGCTTGGTGTATCCATTATCATTTTGATGTGAATATGACCAACTATGAAAAGCATCGAAAAATATTTGTGGAACACTATATGTCAGATGTAAATAAGGAAGAATAAGGGGGGGACAAAAATGAAAGATCATACAATATTAGTCGTTGTTTGTGTAAATAATGAAGAGCTTTTCAAACAATGTGAGAGCCAAATAAGAAACATTTTTGTTCCCCCTGGTTATGTCGTGCAAATTTTTCCGATACGAGATGCGCAAAGTATGGCAAGTGCATACAACCGAGCCCTTTCATATCCAGCGAAATACAAAGTGTATATACATCAAGATACATATCTTATTAATCGAGACATGTTTTCTACACTTATATCTCTTTTTAAAGAAAATGAAAAGCTTGGTTTAATAGGAGTCGCTGGGGCTCAGTTTTTACCGAATAACGGGATATGGTGGGAAGGAAAAAATTTAGTAGGGAAAGTGATTGAGTATAGAAAACAGAATTATCAATTATTAAATTTAGATCAGGTTTTTTATGATAATCAACCATTTTTGTCAGTTCAGGCAATTGATGGTTTATTCATGGCAACGCAGTATGATATTCCGTGGCGAGAAGATTTGTTTCAAGGGTTTCACTTTTATGATGTGTCACATTCTTTAGAGTTTCAAAGGGCTGGTTATTTAATCGGTATCCCAAATCAAGCAAATTTATGGTGTATTCATTACAACGGGGATGAGTTTGATGCGGATACATATGAGAAGTACCGGAAAGTGTTTGTAGAACATTACAAAGATATATTATCTCCATCATAAAGGAGAGATGCAGGGTGAAAGGAATTATTTTAGCAGGTGGAACTGGATCGAGATTATATCCAATAACGAAAGTAACGAATAAACATTTACTTCCTGTTGGTCGGTATCCGATGATTTATCATGCGGTATATAAGCTAAAACAATGCGATATTACAGATATTATGATTATTACAGGTAAAGAGCATATGGGGGATGTTGTTAGCTTTTTAGGGAGTGGTCATGAATTTGGCGTGTCCTTTACGTATCGTGTGCAAGATAAAGCGGGCGGAATCGCACAGGCGTTAGGACTTTGTGAAGATTTCGTCGGGAATGATCGTATGGTAGTTATATTAGGGGATAATATTTTTTCAGATGATATTCTTCCGTATGTTGAAGAGTTTGCAAATCAAAAAGAAGGTGCGAAAGTGCTATTGCAATCTGTAGAAGATCCCGAAAGATTTGGCGTAGCACATATTCAAAACCGAAAAATAGTTGAAATTGAAGAAAAGCCGAAAGAGCCGAAAAGTTCTTATGCGGTTACGGGAATTTATTTGTATGATTCAAAAGTCTTTTCTTATATTAAAGAATTAAAACCTTCTGCACGGGGAGAACTTGAAATTACAGATATAAATAATTGGTATTTAAAACGAGGGGTACTTACTTATAATGAAATGAGCGGCTGGTGGACTGATGCGGGAACTCATGCTTCTCTTCAAAAGGCAAATACGTTAGCACGGGATATTAATTTTGGGAAACAGTTTAACGGAGAATAGGTGAGAATATGAAAGTTGTAGAAACAAATTTTACCGATGCAAAATTGTTAGAACCGAGGTTGTTTGGAGACGAGCGTGGCTTTTTTTCAGAGAGCTATAATAAGCAGGTGCTAGAAACATTAGGGATTACGTATTCATTTGTACAGGATAACGTATCTTATTCGGCTAAGGCAGGAACGATTCGGGGACTACACTTTCAAAAAAAACCGAAGGCACAAACGAAACTCATTCAAGTTATGCACGGGGCAATTTATGATGTTATCGTTGATTTGCGAAAAGAATCACCAACATTTAAACAATGGAAAGGGTATATTTTAAGTGCAGATAACCATCGACAATTGCTAGTGCCAAAAGGGTTTGCGCATGGATTTTGCACGCTTGTCCCGCATACTATCGTTATGTATAAAGTAGATGAATATTATAGCGCAGAGCATGACTCAGGATTACTTTGGGAAGATAAAGATTTAGCAATTCCTTGGCCAGTAACAGATCCTATATTGTCTGGTAAGGATCAGATATTACCATTACTAGAGGAATATGAAGATAGTTTTTAAGTAGGAGCGTTGTTTATGAATATATTAGTAACAGGTGGGGCTGGATTTATTGGAAGTAATTTCGTTCATTACATGCTACAAAGTTATGAATCATATAAAATTATTAATTACGATGCATTAACATATAGCGGGAATTTAAATAACGTAAAATCTCTTCAGAATCACCCGAATTACTCTTTTGTAAAAGGAGAAATTCAAAATGGAGAGCTATTAGAATACGTTATAAAAGAGCGAGACGTACAAGTGATTGTAAATTTTGCAGCTGAATCACATGTGGACCGTAGTATTGAAAATCCGATTCCTTTTTATGATACAAATGTAATTGGGACGGTCACTTTATTAGAACTAGTTAAAAAATATTCGCATATAAAACTTGTGCAAGTATCAACGGATGAAGTGTATGGCTCTTTAGGGAAAACAGGGAAGTTCACAGAGATAACGCCGTTAGCTCCAAATAGTCCATATTCTTCCAGTAAGGCGAGCGCGGACATGATAGCTTTATCTTACTATAAAACATATCAATTACCGGTTATAGTAACGCGTTGTTCTAACAATTATGGGCCGTACCAGTATCCAGAAAAATTAATTCCGTTAATGGTTACGAATGCACTGGAAGGAAAAAAACTACCGTTATATGGTGATGGTTTAAATGTAAGAGATTGGTTACATGTAACGGATCATTGCAGTGCGATTGACGTTGTTCTGCATAAGGGACGTGTAGGAGAAGTATATAATATAGGTGGAAATAATGAAAAAACAAATGTAGAAGTTGTGGAACAAATTATTACTCTTTTAGGAAAAACAAAAAAAGACATTGAATATGTTACAGATCGTTTAGGACACGATCGTCGTTATGCGATTGATGCAGAGAAAATGAAGAATGAATTTGATTGGGAACCGAAATATACGTTTGAACAAGGATTACAAGAGACGGTGAAATGGTATGAAAAGAATAAGGAATGGTGGAAACCACTAAAAGACCAGTAAGGGGCATGTTAAATGAAAGAGAGGGTTATCATAACAGGAGCAAACGGTCAATTAGGAAAGCAACTATTTGAAGAGTTAGATTCTGAAGAATATGATATATATCCATTTGATAAAAAGTTATTAGATGTGACAAATATATCCCGAATACAACAAGTGGTACAAGAAATAAAACCACATATAATTATTCATTGTGCTGCCTATACGAAAGTAGATCATGCGGAGAAAGAACAGGATCTTGCATATAGAATAAATGCAATTGGAGCTCGAAATGTAGCGGTTGCTTCACAATTAGTAGGAGCAAAGCTAGTTTATATTAGTACTGATTATGTATTTCAAGGTACCAGACCAGATGGATACGACGAATTTCATAGTCCAGCGCCGATAAATATATATGGAGCCTCTAAGTATGCAGGGGAGCAGTTCGTCAAAGAGTTACATAATAAATATTTTATCGTTCGCACATCGTGGCTATATGGTAAATATGGAAATAATTTCGTGAAAACGATGATGAGATTAGGAAAAGAAAGAGATGAAATATCTGTTGTAGCGGATCAAGTTGGCTCGCCTACGTATGTGGCGGATTTAAATATGGTTATTAATAAGCTCATTCATACTTCTTTATACGGTACATACCACGTATCAAACAGAGGCTCATGCTCTTGGTTTGAATTTGCACAAAAGATATTTTCGTATACAAATATGAAAGTGAATGTATTACCTGTTTCAACGGAAGAATTCGGGGCTGCAGCTGCGAGGCCAAAATATTCTATCTTTCAACATAACATGCTACGATTAAATGGTTTTTTACAAATGCCGTCTTGGGAAGAAGGATTAGAGCGGTTTTTTATAGAAACCAAAAGTCATTAACAAATTTCTGTTAATGACTTTTTTGTTTGCCTTTAAGCGGTTTTATGGTACTATAATTATAGTATCAGGTACTAATAACAAGTATAAGTATTTCTGGGAGGATATATCATGGAACTATTACAAGGGAAAACATTTGTTGTTATGGGCGTTGCGAACCAAAGAAGTATTGCATGGGGAATTGCTCGCTCTTTGCATAATGCAGGTGCAAAATTAATATTCACATATGCAGGAGAACGTTTAGAAAGAAATGTTCGTGAATTAGCGGACACATTAGAAGGACAAGAATCACTTGTATTACCTTGTGATGTAACGAATGATGAGGAACTTACAGCTTGCTTTGAAACAATTAAACAAGAAGTAGGTACTATTCACGGTGTAGCACATTGTATTGCTTTTGCAAATCGCGATGACTTAAAAGGTGAATTTGTAGATACTTCTCGCGATGGATTTTTACTTGCACAAAATATTAGTGCATTCTCTTTAACAGCTGTAGCAAGAGAAGCGAAGAAAGTAATGACAGAAGGCGGAAATATTTTAACATTAACATACCTTGGCGGCGAGCGCGTTGTGAAAAATTATAACGTTATGGGTGTTGCAAAAGCTTCATTAGAAGCGAGCGTGAAATATTTAGCGAACGATTTAGGTCAACATGGTATTCGCGTCAACGCTATTTCTGCAGGACCAATTCGTACGTTATCTGCAAAAGGTGTAGGCGATTTCAACTCAATCTTAAGAGAAATTGAGGAGCGCGCACCACTTCGTCGTACAACAACTCCAGAAGAAGTTGGCGATACAGCAGTATTCCTATTCAGTGATTTAGCACGTGGAGTAACAGGAGAAAACATTCACGTTGATTCAGGGTATCATATCCTAGGATAAATATAATATTAATTTTTAAAGGACAATCTCTAAATGCTGAGATTGTCCTTTTTATTTGTTCTGAGAAAGAACGATTTTTAACGAAAGTTCTTACCACGTGATGAATATAACTATAATAGAACACGATTTATTCAGCTACGTATGGAAGTGGGAGGGACGAGTGTGAAGAATAAAAATAAAAGTTCAACAGTTGGAAAACCGTTGTTATATATCACGCAAGTAAGTTTAGAACTTGCTGCACCGAAAATAAAAAGGATTATCCTGACAAACTTTGAAAATGAAGATCAAAAAGAGCAAAGTAATAGACAAGAAAATATTGTAAGCAGTGCTGTGGAAGAGGTATTAGAGCAAGAACAACAAGAAGAGCAGCAAGTGGAAGAAAAAATAGAAGAAGAGGAAAAAGAAGAACATGCAGAACAAGAAGAACCAGAACCAGAACCAGTAAGAACTGTCCCGTATAATAAATCATTTAAGGATATGAATAATGATGAAAAAATTCATTTTTTACTAAACCGCCCTCATTACATTCCGAAAGTAAGGTGCAGAATAAAAACAGCTACAGTTTCTTATATTGGATCGATCATATCGTATCGTAATGGCATTGTATCTATTATGCCGCAAAATAGTATGAGAGATATTAGGTTGTCTATAGATGATATCCAATCGATTAGTATGGCCGGCTTTTAAATATGTAAAGGTGGTAGAAAGCTTCTACCACCCCAATAGTTTTTTAGTTTACTTTACGATAGAAACGTCGCGTAAGCATTGAATCGCACAGAAACAGCTTAAATCAACAGTAAGGCAAGTAGTTGTAGATATTAATCTTGCATTTGGTACAGCTAAAAACGTACAAATTGGATCGTCACCAGGTGGTACCGGAGTACCGTCACCTAATACTACAGTTAATACACGTAGCACAGCACAGCTATCATCATCTACGCTTTCCACACGGAAAATTGGAGATCGGCAGCTAGTAAGGCTTGCTGATGGTGCAAATGCTTCAAAAGGTTCTCCAGTTTTTGTGTATAAAATAAAAGGGCGTGTATTTGCTACTGATGCAGTATTATGTGCACCTAAGAATGGGATTTCACAACCAGATCCACATGTTGTTGTAGAACAATCTTGTAATTCATTGATGAATTTTACAACGTCAACTACACAATGAGAAGAGCCATGGTGTTTATTTTCGTTACAACTCATTAATGTCACTCCTTATCTTCTTGTTTGTATTTACATTAATAAGATATTGGAGTCGAGGAGATTTGGTCACAATCTCAAGACCTTTTTTTTTAAATAGGCGAAAGAGGATAAGGGAAGGTGGAATTATGCTGTTTACAAGCTGGCTTTTATTTTTTATTTTTGCGTTAGCTGCTTTTAGGCTCACTCGTTTAATTGTATATGATAAAATAACAGCCTTTTTGCGAAGACCATTTATTGATGAATTAGAGATTACGGAGCCGGATGGAAGTGTATCAACGTTTACAAAAGTAAAAGGTAATGGATTAAGAAAGTGGATTGGCGAATTATTAAGCTGTTATTGGTGTACAGGTGTATGGGTTAGTGCTTTTTTATTAGTTTTATATAATTGGATTCCTATCGTTGCGGAGCCGTTACTTGCATTATTAGCCATTGCAGGAGCAGCAGCAATCATTGAAACAATTACAGGATATTTTATGGGAGAATAATATATTTTCATAATACGAGAAAAAGCGGAGTTTAAAAGAATGAGGGAACGGAAATAAAGAGTTGTTCATATAGTAAATAGACAGAATTGACAGTAGAGGAGATGTTTGCTGTGAGCAATAATCCAAGGCAGAATTCATATGACCTGCAGCAGTGGTATCATATACAGCAACAACACCAAGCACAACAACAGGCATATCAAGAACAATTACAACAACAAGGATTTGTGAAGAAAAAGGGATGCAATTGTGGGAAAAAGAAGAACACAATAAAACAATATGAAGAATGAAACACTCATGCTACTGTGAGTGTTTTTTATTATATATAAAAAGCGGTATTTCTGTATTAGAAATACCGCTTTTTACTAGCTAATTTGTGCAACTGTTAATGCTGCAGCACGAATGTCTACAGTTCCAATCAACTCAACTGGTACAATTTGAATTAAG
The DNA here is from genome assembly GCF_001182785.1 of Bacillus thuringiensis. Classification (NCBI taxonomy): domain Bacteria; kingdom Bacillati; phylum Bacillota; class Bacilli; order Caryophanales; family Bacillaceae; genus Bacillus; species Bacillus thuringiensis. Next base: position 1,203,645 of record NZ_CP012099.1, read on the forward strand.
TCACCAGGATTTAAGTTAATAAGAATAACCCCACTGGATACGTCTACTTCACCAGTACCAATAACGTTAGAACGAACGGCTGTACCTGATCCAGGAATAATGTTAGCTGGTGTACCTAATGATAAGAAGAAACGACCAGCTTCTGGTGCAGTAGGTACGTTATCAAGACTAATTGTTAATGTATAACTGATTTGATAAATACCAGCTCGTAGAATTCGAATGCCATCTCCGACACTTACTGTATCGTTGATTACAGGAACAGTAATATTTGGATTTGGACTTACGCTAGGTAATAATAGTGGTGTAAATAGTGAAGCGAACTGAGGTGCAGAAGCATTGAAAGCAAAACCAAAGGCAGGTAGTGTACTAGCTGGCTTCGCCTCACAATCAATTTTAGTAAATTCGCAATCAGAAGAGAACATGTTTTTCACTCCTTTATCTGTTTCTACTTTCAGTTAATGAAAAGGACAGGTTCTATGTTCTAGACAAGTTCCCAATTTTAAGAAATTTACATAATAATACTCTTTAAGCATGGATTGGGTGGCAGATAATTCTGCCACCCAATCCATGCTTAAATCAGTATTTAGTTTTATATAGAAACATCGCGTAAGCATTGAATCGCGCAGAAACAACTTAAATCAACAGTCAGACAAGTGGAGGTTGATATTAGTCTTGCATTTGGTACAGCTAAAAACGTACAGATTGGGTCGTCACCAGGTGGTACAGCGGTACCATCACCTAAAACTACAGTTAATACACGCAATACAGCACAGTCATCATCATCTATACTTTCTACGCGGAAAATTGGAGATCGGCAGCTAGTAAGGCTTGAAGATGGTGCAAATGCTTCAAAAGGCTCTCCAGTTTTTGTGTATAAAATAAAAGGACGTGTATTAGCTACTGATGCATTGTTATGTGCACCTAAAAATGGAACTTCGCAACCAGATCCACATGTTGTCGTTGCACATTCTTGCAGTTCATGTATAAAACGAACGACATTCGATACACAGTTGAAATCACACTCATGTTGATGATCTTCATTACAATTGCAGCTCATTATGTTCACTCCTTCTCGTGAGTTCTGACATACACTATTACAATATGAGTGGGATATGGCTGATATTACGTTAATTCTTATGATAAAAACAAGGAATTTATATAGGAGGGATGTACATAACACATTATAAAAAAAAAGACATCCTTATTTAGTGGATGTCTTTTCAGGTAAGTCTTTTCGCACAGTATATAAAAAACGAGATATATCTAATTTCTTTCCTCTGAAAAATTGCGGAGAAGAAATGTAAAGTTCTTCTTTCGCACGTGTAATGGCGACATAAAGTAATCGGCGTTCTTCTTCTAATGCTTCAGAAGTTTCCGTAACACGATCATTTGCATCTTTTAAAGAAGAAGTATGCGGCAGGATCCCATCACTCGCTCCAAGTAAAAAGACACATGGAAATTCAAGGCCTTTTGCGTTATGAATTGACATAAGTGAAACGGCATCTTTTTGCGGCATTGTTTTTAATGCTTCCATTTCTTTTTGACCTTGAATCGCTTCGTCAATAAATTGTAAATAAGCTGGAATATCGGTGAAACGAGTTGCAGACTCCATTAATTCTTCCAACATTTCTTCTTGTATGTCTTTATGCATCGTAAAGGAAGAACGATCGTTACTTTGTAAGTACTCTAAATATTTTCCTTTACCATGAATGATTTCTTTTAATGCTTTTTTCGGTTCTAATTCTTTAATAAATTTAATAAAATCAATACGCTCATTTACCTTTTTCACTTGAAAAGGTTTTAAGCTCGGATTTAATAGTAAGAAATGAAGAAGAGAAGGAAAACGGCCTTCACCATATTTCCATTGTTCACGTTCAATAAATGAAATACAATCATCACGTCCGATATACATCGTCGGTAATATGTTTGAAAGTGATTCTAGTCGAAACGGCTCAATCACGAGTCGTAAATGATCTAATACAGGCTTAATTAAAGAATGTTCATAAAATGATTGGCTCGCCCCGTGTTTAATAAACGGGATTTTATGAATGGTAAGCTGATCAAGTAACGAACGACTTACAGAATGTGTGCGATACAGTAAACAAAAATCTTTATAGTTTCGTTCACCGCTATCTACTTTTTCTTGAATGAGCTGTAAAATTTGATTTGCTTCATCAAGAGTTGTAGCAGGTCTTGCATAAAAAGGTTGTACACCTTCCTCACGAACGGAGTATAGCTCTTTATCAAAACGTTCTTGATTTAATTTTATAACTTCATTTCCAAGCCCGACGATAAAGGGATTGGATCGATAATTCGTATTTAGTGCAATGATTGTTGTGTTATCAAATTCTTTTGGAAAAGATAAAATAATTTGGTGACTTGCCCCTCGCCAGCCATAGATAGCTTGATCATCATCACCTGCGATGAATAAATTATTTCTTGGTGTGGCTAACAATTTTACAATTTCATATTGTGCATACGATGTATCTTGAAACTCATCTACTTCAATGTAGTGAAAACGTTGTTGTAATTGAGTTAGTAAAGGAGCATTATTTTCTAACATATAATATGTTTCCAATAAGATGTCATCGAAATCAATATAATTGTATCGTTGTTTTACTTCTTCAAAACGTTCATATACTTCTTTAAATTCTTGTTCCACTGGTGTTTTCGCTTTTACATCTTTCGGACGATTTAATTTGTTTTTCTCAAGTGAAATCATTGCGAGCATCGTTTCCGCATCGTAATCGTCTTTTAAACGCAATTCTTTTAAGATTTTCTTTATCATAATTTGTTTATGTTTTTCATTTGCTAAAATTTGCTGATTATACCCTTGACTACGAAGCAATTTTAAGAAAACAGAGTGGAATGTACCAGCAACAACGTAGCTACTTGCTGCATGATTCATACCTGGTAACTTCGCGACACGACTTCGGATTTCTTCAGCTGCTTTTTGTGTAAATGTAAGTAATAAAATATTTCGTGGATGAACTTGTTTTACATTTACTAAATAACCAACGCGAGTTGTTAAAACAGATGTTTTCCCGCTTCCAGCACCAGCTAGTGTGAGAACAGGACCTTCGGTTGTGCGCACGGCTTCTAGTTGTTTTTCGTTTAAAAAAACATTTTGTTGTTCGAGAGCGCGGAAATAAGCCGCATCTACATCTTCTTCCATAATTAAATGGGTAGATGTTTTCGGAATATGATATGTCGCACGCGGAATATCAGCGTGTGTTAATGATTTTTGTGAAAATTTTTCTTGTGTCATATGTTCACCTTCAAAACTATAGCATCAACATTTAACTTTAGCGGAAGAAAAAGAAAATAGCAATGTAAAAAACAGGAGGGGTCACCTCCTGCTTTCAAATTACAATTCTTTTATCATTACGACGTGCGGGATATTTGCTTCCATAAATACATCAGAACTCGTTACATATCCAAGTTTTTTATAGAAATCTTCAGCATGTGTTTGAGCATGAAGTTTCAATTTTGGTAGCGAATTTTCTTTTGCATACGCTTCAAGCGCATCCATAACAATTTTTCCGATGCCTTTTTTTCGATGGGAACCTAGCACGCAAATGCGTTCCATTTTTCCGATACCATCAAGGGTGCGAAAACGTCCAGCACCAACTGGAACATCATTGTCATATATAACAACGTGTGTTGAAGTTTCTTCAAACTCATCGTACTCTTCTTCAGCAGAGACACGTTGTTCATTTACAAACACTTGTTTACGTACAGAGAATGCATCTCTTAGTTGTTCGTCCGTTTGTACAATCTGTGCGTGCAAATTAGTTGTTCTCCTTTCCAAGGTGGAATGTTTCGTGTACAGTCCATGTTCCATTTTCTAATTGATATAGAAGATGGAAACGATCAATTGGTTGTTCATAATAGAAATCTTTCATACGTAATCGACCTAATACATCAGCATGCTCTGCATCTGATAAGCCTTGTCCGATCGTTAAGTGAGGTACGAAAGCATATTCGCGTTCTTGCGTGAATAACCCGCCATGCATTTCTTCATTTAAGAAAGTAAGTTCAGGTGTTTTTTCTACTTTAAAATAAAGGACGTTATTAACAGGTGCGAATGAACCAACTTTCCCAACATGAAGGGTGAAAGGGTTCGTTTTACCTGCGATTGTATGTAGCTCGTTTACAATCGATTCTAATTGTTCATCTTGCGTCTCAAAGGGTGTTTTCAATGTAATATGTGGCGGAACTAATGCGTAGTGCGGGTCATAACGCTTACGCAATCCGTTCGCTTTATCTTGAATCATTTTAGATGGAAAAATTACAATGCCTAATTTCATGTTCCAATTCCTCCCTTTGTAAGTCTAGTTAGATTTTGAGATAAATAAATCTCTTTATCTATTATATCAAATTATTCTGAATACTGCTCTCTATTATTTCATTGATAGAATATGAGAGAAGGCTTTCGGTAAATCAGTTTTCCAATATTTCCAAGTATGATTACCTTCAAACTCCTCGTAATGCGTGATGAAATTTCTATTTATAAGAAGCGTATTTAACTCACGGTTCGGTTCTACGAAATCAGATACTTGTCCATCAGTACGTTTTACAGCCGTTTCTTCTGTGCCAATGACGTGATACAGTTCTAATGCTTGTGGATCTTTGAAGTCTTTTGCTAAGTTCATCACTGTCTCATCCACAAATGGTGATTGCATAACGACTTTACCGAATGTATGCGGATACATAAGTGCAGTCATAAAGGAAACTGTTCCGCCAAGAGAATCACCAATTAAAACACGACCTTTTCCCATTTGATACGTTGGATAATTTTCATCAATATACGGTGCAAGTTCATGAGCAAGGAAACGAATATATGCAGCATTTTTTACTTCATTTGGGAAATATTTTTCTTTACGATCATGTACATTTTTATATGGAATACCGACAATAATTGTACGGTCAATTTCTTCAGTTTCACGAAGGCGCTCAATTACACGGTGCGCTTTACCGAGCTGAAAATAATCTCTACCATCTTGTGCAATTACAACTGTATGTTTGTGCAGTGGTGTGTAATTTACTGGTAAATAAACGAGAAGAGTAACGTCTTCTTGAAGCGATGCGCTATAAAATGAAATTTCTTCAATTCTCCCTATTGTTTGACTCATGTAGATCCCCCTAAATAAAAATTTACTGTAACGATTGTAAGAGCGACGCTTGTAGTGAAAAAGGAAATAATTATTCACTAATTGGTGCCTTAATTTCTATTTTACCATAATGGTACGAAGAATCTAAAAAATTAGTATTTAAGTTATGAAAGAAAACGGATATAATGAAGTGGGATTTTTGACAGGTGAGAGGGGAGACAGGGTTTGAAACAAGAAAAATCAATCGCACTACCATTAGCTATTTCTATAATTGCCATTTCCTTTGCAGCAGTTTTTGTAAAGATGTCCTCAGCACCATCTTCAATATTAAGTATGTACCGCTTATGGATTATCGTACTTATTATGCTGCCTATCGTATGGAAAAAAAGAGAGGAATTTAATAGGATCCAAATGAAAGATTGGGGCTTTTTAATTGGATCTGGTTTCTTTTTAGCACTTCATTTTCTTTTATGGTTTGAATCTTTAAAGCATACAACAGTTGCTAGTTCAACAATTATTTTGGCACTTCAACCGATCGTATCTTTAGTTGGAGGTTTTTTTCTGTTTAAAGAAAGAACAACATATTCAGCCATTGCAACGATGGGAATCGCTATTCTAGGCGTAATGTGCATTGGTTGGGGAGATTTAGGTTTAAGTAAGCAAGCAATTTATGGAGACATATTATCCTTTCTAAGTGTAATAGCAGTTGTCGGTTATTTATTTATCGGGCAAACGACAGTAAAGAAAGTATCACACTGGATTTATAGCTTTACAGTCTTTGCATTCGCAGGTCTTTTTATGGGGATTTATAATGTCATATTGCAAGTACCCTTTACAGGTTATACGAAGTGGGATTGGACCGTTTTTCTTTTACTTGCGGTTGTGCCGACAGTGTCACATGTAATTAATAACTGGCTATTAAATTATGTAAATGCAACGACAATTTCAATGAGTATTTTAGGAGAACCTGTTGGAGCATCTATACTTGCGTTCTTCTTACTTGGAGAAAAATTAAACGCAATGCAAATTATCGGTAGCATGCTCGTATTGTTTGGTGTATCTGTTTTCTTATTACAGCAACAAAAGCGAACATCAAAAAATGTCGTAAACGAGCCGGTGTATACACAGGAATTATAGTGTTAGGGGAGAAAAGGGAAGTTGTGATACTTCTCTTTTTGTTTTATAGAAATACGGGCGTAGAAGGGGGAGGGAAATGGCAGAGATATTAAAGAAGTATATGAAGAATCTTACAACATTAAGTGAAGAAGAGCAGCAAATGATCCTCAGTGAATTACAAATTGAAGAATATAAAAAAGGAACAGTGCTCCTAAGACAAGGAAATGTTCCGTTAAAATGTTATTTTGTATTAAAAGGATGCGTTAGGCAACATAGTATAGATGAAGCAGGGAAAGAAGTTACATCAAATTTTTATACAGAAGAACAGGCAATTTCGAATTTCAACCATCATAAACAAGATAAATCTTCATCATATACGTTAACGTGTTTAGAAGATTGTATTGTAGTTGTTGGTGATCTACATAGTGAAAAGGACATGTATAATAAGTATTCACAATTAGAAGAAATGACGCGTAAAATGATCGAGTACAATTTCGGTGAAGTACAAGATGAACTTGCTGTATTTATCTCATCGACACCAGAAGAACGATATAAAACATTGTTACGAAAACGCCCGTATTTAATTAATCGCGTTCCACAATATCAGCTAGCAAGCTATCTTGGCATGACACCAGAATCATTAAGTAGAATTAAGAAACGGCTTAATTAGAGTGTTTACCACCTTTCAATAGTAGCCATATCGCAAGTCCTAATTCACCTGCAATCATAGGTAATTGGAATAGTGATTGTATGATTGAAATCATTGTATCGTATTGTGTAAACATTGTATTCATGACGTGAATTAGCATATAACCGGTAGCAGCAATGAACAGCAGTATACTAATAAACTTTGGTATCTGTTTAGAGAGAAAAGTTACATATCCTAAAACGAAAAGATGCAATCCAAAAATAATCAATCCTACAGACCAAATGTATTCGAATGCACTGAGAAACAACATCGTATATGTTTCTGGATTCGCAATTGTATTTTTTGAAAGCAACAATGCCAATATTAGATTGAATATAGCAATCCCAAGTATAGCTGTATACATAAGACGAAGCCAAGCTGCTAGTAATGAGAGGCTAGTATGAATTGGTTTTAGAAAGAAATAAAGAGCCCATGCGGCGACAATATCAGTAATAAAAATGGTAATCCACCCGAAGATTTCTGCTTTGAAAAGTGAATTTGAAGTTTGGATATTATGGAATGTTGTACTCGCATCTCCTTGTATAACGAGATTTCCATGAACAAAACCGTAAGAAAAAAATGCAATGAATGCCATAACAAGAAGAGAGGTACCAGCAAATAAGGCGTACTTTCGTTCAGTCATAATACGTCCTCCTTTTCTAATATTGTTTTCATTGTAATAGGGAAGAGGAGGAGATTCATTGACTTAAATCAAGAGGGGGAAAGTTTAGTGGAATTTCCATCAAAAAAAGATGTATGGTTATATCCGATTTTTTTTGTTGTCATAGGAGCGTGTTTTGCTCCTATATTTGCAGAGAGAGAATATTTTCTTTTATTTTTTACGATTCCGTTAGCCATAGTATTTATTTTTGGGTGGTTTTCAACCAAATATATTGTGGAAGAGGAAATGATTATCATTAGGTCAGGTTTTATTAAAAAACGTATTTTTATACGAGATATAAAACAAATTTCAAATACGAAAAATCCAATAGCAGCTCATGCTCTATCATTCGATCGACTTGAAATTGTTTACGATACACATAAAACAGAAATTATTTCTCCAAGAAATAAAGAACAATTTATTAATCTTGTAAAAAGTAAAAACTCAAATATTGAAATCAAGTAAAAGAGTGGCTACGAAGCCACTCTTTTACTTTGGATTTGTCATATAAGGTTGTACATGAATGACACATAGGTCACGGAATTTGCCTTCAGCAGTTGTGACAATTACGACTGCTCTACCTGCACTTTTTCCAGTAATCGTCACGGTGTCACCTTTTGGATATATGGTGATGATATCAGAATTCATATTTGACCAAATAAGCTCTTTATTTGTTGCTTGTATTGGCAAAATGGAAGCTGATAAAACAATATTTTGTCCCGTTTTTATTTTTAATTTATGCTTTTCCATATGAACACCGATGACTGAAATAACAGAAGGAGCAATTGAAATTTTAGGCGGGTTAGGTTGCATGTTTAAACAAGACGCAGAAGTATTTGTGATAGGTGAAAATTTTCGTGTTTGTTGTTGCTGGAAAGCTGCTAACATATTGGAGTCCCCTTTCTGTATAAGTGCTGATATTCATACTATAAAGGAGTAGTGTTATGTTAAATTTAACGAAACATAAAGAATTTGTTAAATTTGATAAGAAGATTGTCGAACTGTAAAAAGCTCTGCTGTTACGATAACAGCAGAGCTTTTTTTATAAATTATGACGATGTTGTTTTTCGAAATCCTCAAATTGCTCTTCAACTTCTTTTGAAGGTTGTGTTAGTAAACTAACAACTATGATTACTAGTAAACTAATAGTGAAACCAGGAATCATTTCGTATAAGAATTTTGTTAAGAATTCAAACTGAGTCCAGATAATAACAGTAGCGGCACCAGAAATCATACCGGCAAGTGCGCCCCACTTCGTCATACGTTTCCAATATAAGCTTAATAAAATAGCAGGTCCGAATGAAGAACCAAATCCAGCCCAAGCGTATCCAACAAGAGCTAAAATCGTATCATTTTGTTTAAGCGCTAATGCGCACCCAACTAATGCAATAACAAGTACAGCCATACGACCGACAAATACAAGTTCTTTATCAGATGCAGAACGTTTAAAGAATGTACGATATAAATCTTCAGTTACAGCACTAGAAGTAACGAGTAGCTGAGATGAAATTGTACTCATAATCGCTGCTAGAATGGCCGCTAATAAAAATCCAGTAATAAGTGGATGGAATAAAATTTTCCCAAGTTCAAGGAAAATTGTCTCTGGATTAGATAATGTCAACTCTTGTTGTGAATAGTATGCAATACCGATCAGACCGGTAAACATAGCTCCGACAACAGAGAAAATCATCCAGCTCATACCAATTCGTCGTGCACTTTTAATTTCTTTTACAGAAGAAATCGCCATAAAGCGTACGATAATATGAGGTTGTCCAACATAACCAAGGCCCCATGCGAATAATGAAATAATTCCTAATACAGAAGTGCCTTTAAAAATATCTAATAATGTTGGATCAATCGATTTAATTGTACTAAATGCAGGACCAAGTCCATTTACATTCATAATTGTAACGGTAGGAACAAGAATAAGAGCAACTACCATAATGATTCCTTGCACGAAGTCTGTCCAACTTACTGCTAAGAAACCACCAAATAATGTGTAAGCGACAACAACGCCTGCTACAATGAATAATCCAACATGATAGTTCATGCCAAATGAATTTTCAAATAATACAGCGCCTGAAACTAATCCTGAAGCTACATAAAAAGTAAAGAAAATCATAATAACAAGTCCGGATACTAAGCGTAGCATATGAGATTTGTCGTGGAAACGGTGTTCCAAAAATTCTGGAATAGTAATAGAGTTGTTTGCAATTTCTGAGTAGGTACGTAAGCGAGGAGCAACATAAAGCCAGTTTGCGTATGCGCCTAGTGTTAGGCCGATCGCAATCCAACTACTACTTAATCCAACGCTAAACATTGCACCGGGTAATCCCATTAAAAGCCAACCACTCATATCGGATGCTCCAGCACTTAATGCTGTTACTGCGGGGCCTAGTGTACGCCCGCCAAGCATATAATCTGTTAAGTTGGACGTTCGTTTGTAGGCGAAATAGCCGATTACTAACATCCCGAGCATGTAAATAGAGATAGAAGTTAAAGTTAACATCTGCGTACTCATGTAGTTCCCCTTTCTTTTGTCAGGTCTTTTGATGCGTTATGCATATTTATCCCGCATAAACGGGCAGTAAAACTCCCACCTTAAAATTGGCTGGGCAAGGAAGTTAGGTGGGAGATCAACTGTCCGTAAATGCCCGATTGGTTCAACTAATAATCAGTGGGGATGAACCCCCCCCACTGATTAAAGTTTCACTTTATAATCTATCATGATTATTCTGAAAAATCCATATAGAAATACGAATTTTCAGAAATGTAAGCGTTTTTTGATGTCATTTTACTTTTTTAATATATAATATTCATACAAAAAACCTTATTTTTAATAGAGTATTTATTATATTTACATAAAAAGAGGTTGTTTTGTCAATATAATATTGAAAGGAAAGAAAAATAAAATTTTTAAAAAAGTATTGACTTGTGAAAAAAGTCAGGTCTATAATGAGTGCAACTTAAAAAAATGCAAGCGTTGATGAAGAAGAGTACACATGATGAACATGTCAGAGAGCTGATGGTTGGTGCGAATCAGTATGGAATTGATGTGGAATGGGCTTCGGAGCTTCCAAACCGAAACGAAAGAAGTAGGCTTTGGCGACATGATCTCATCGATACAAGAGACACGTATTGTTTTTGATACGGTAAAGTGCGTTACATTTGTAACGAATTAAGGTGGCACCACGGGAGTACCCGTCCTTTCTATAGGATGAGTACTCCCTTTTTGTGTATAAAAAATTAAATAAATGAAATCGTTTAAGTAAGAAGAGTACGTATATTGGAGACGTTACAGAGAGCCGGGAATAGGTGGGAGCCCGGTACGGTGCCATATACGGAATGGGCTTACGAGAGGTATGCTGAACAATTATTTTCAGTAGGCAACCCGGGTTCCGCCGTTACAAGGATAAGGTATAAAATTTGTACCTGAACAAAGCGGGATGCTTTTGCATCCAACACGAGGTGGTACCGCGGTATATTTATCGTCCTCTACATATTTTTGATATGTAGGGGACTTTTTTATTTTTCAGAGTGAGGTGAAGGACATGATGACGAAAGAAGAATTTATAAAACAAAAAAGAGAGAGAAAGACATTTTTAGTAATCACTGAAGAAGAAGGAGATAGCATTACGCCAATTTCTTTATATAGACGTATGAAAGGAAAGAAGAAATTTTTATTAGAAAGTTCACAGCTTCATCAAGATAAAGGGCGTTATTCTTGCTTAGGATGTAATCCTTATGGAGAAGTAAAAAGCGTTGGTACGGAAGTAGAACGAACGATTTTCGGGCAAACAGAAAATTTACAAGGTAACGTACTACAAGTGTTAGAAGAAATAATCGCACCATCACAAGTAGACAGCCCATTTCCATTTTGCGGAGGAGCAGTTGGTTATATTGGATATGATGTCATTCGGCAGTATGAAAACATTGGAGCGGATTTACACGACCCATTAAATATTCCGGAAGTACACCTTTTACTATATCGTGAGTTTATCGTTTACGATCATTTACGCCAAAAGTTGTCGTTTGTATATGTATGCAGGGAAGATGAGTCAGCAGATTATGAGGAAGTATACGAAAGGCTGCGAGTATACAAAGAGGAAGTGCTACAAGGAGAAGAAGCTGAAGTAAATGAAATACAATCCACATTATCATTCACTTCTTCTATAACGGAAAAAGAGTTTTGTGAGATGGTAGAAACGGCGAAAGAACATATAAGAGCCGGAGACATATTCCAAGTCGTACTGTCACAGCGTTTGCAAAGTGAATGTATTGGTGATCCATTCGTGTTATACCGAAAACTTCGAATTGCAAATCCATCACCATATATGTTCTATATCGATTTTCAAGATTATGTTGTACTCGGTTCTTCGCCGGAAAGTTTGCTATCAGTAAGGGAGAATAAAGTGATGACGAATCCAATTGCTGGTACAAGGCCGAGGGGGAAAACGAAGAGGGAAGATGAGGAAATCGAAAAAGAACTGTTAGGCAATGAGAAAGAGCGAGCAGAGCATATGATGCTTGTAGATCTTGGGCGAAACGATATTGGTAGAGTGAGCGAAATCGGCTCGGTTACGATAGATAAATATATGAAAGTAGAAAAATACTCTCACGTTATGCACATTGTATCTGAAGTTTACGGAACATTACGAAAACAAATGAGCGGATTTGATGCATTAGCGTATTGCCTACCAGCAGGAACAGTGTCGGGAGCTCCGAAAATTAGAGCGATGGAAATTATAAATGAGCTAGAGAATGAAAAAAGAAATGTATACGCGGGTGCAGTTGGATACGTTAGTTTTTCAGGAAATCTTGATATGGCGCTCGCTATTCGAACGATGGTCGTGAAGGATGAAAAAGCATACGTTCAGGCAGGAGCGGGAGTTGTTTATGATTCAGACCCAGTAGCTGAATATGAAGAAACGTTAAATAAAGCGAGAGCACTATTGGAGGTAATGAAATGATTGTACTAATTAATAATTATGATTCATTTACTTATAACTTGTATCAACTGTTAGGTGAATACGAAGAAGATATTGTAGTCGTAAGAAATGATGAAATAAGGATAGAACAACTAGAAGAGATGAATCCAACAGGAATTGTGCTTTCACCAGGACCAGGAAAACCGGAGGATGCTGGCATTTGTATCGACGTCATCCGTCATTTTTATAAGAACGTTCCCATATTAGGGATTTGTCTTGGCCACCAAGCGATTATAGCTGCATTTGGAGGAGACATTGTTAGAGCAGAACGTATTAAACACGGAAAAACATCGCGTGTGAAACATAACGGAACGTCAATCTTTTCATACGTTACACAGCCGCTAACGGCAATGCGCTATCATTCCCTTGTTGCAGAGCAAACGAGCTTGCCAGAGTGTTTTGACATACTAGCGACAGCGATGGACGATGGAGAAATAATGGCAGTCCGTCACAATTATTATCCGCTCTTCGGATTACAGTTTCATCCGGAATCAATCGCAACAGAAGAAGGCGGAAAGTTAATACGTGCCTTTTTAACAGAAGTAAAAGAGGAGGAAAGAGTATGAATAACTATCTTCGTAAATTAGTGGAGGGTCAACATTTAACAGAAGAGGAAATGTATAAAGCAGGACTACTTTTATTAAGTGAAAACATATTAGAAAGTGAAATTGCAGCTTTCTTAGTCTTACTGAAAGCGAAAGGTGAAACTGCAGAAGAAATATACGGTCTCGTTCGGGCTCTTCGCGAAAAGGCATTGCCGTTTTCGAACCATATACAAGGAGCAATGGACAATTGCGGGACGGGTGGTGACGGTGCCCAAACGTTTAATATTAGTACAACATCGGCATTTGTACTGGCAGGAGCTGGCGTAAAGGTTGCAAAACATGGTAATCGAGCTGTTTCTAGTAAAACAGGAAGTGCAGATTTATTAGAAGAACTCGGTGTAAATATTAGCAGTACCCCAAACGAAATTGATTATTTATTAGAGCATGTCGGCATCGCATTTTTATTCGCACCAGCGATGCACCCAGCATTAAGACGCATTATGAAAATAAGAAAAGAATTGAATGTGCCGACGATTTTTAACTTAATTGGTCCTTTAACAAATCCGGTAAATTTAGAAACACAATTTGTCGGCATTTATAAACGAGATATGTTACTACCAGTTGCGCAAGTATTACAGAAGCTGGGAAGAAAACAAGCGCTTGTCGTAAACGGAAGTGGATTTTTAGATGAAGCATCATTACAAGGGGAAAATCACGTAGTCCTTTTAAAAGATAATGAAATAGTAGAAATGAGTATTGATCCAGAAAAGTATGGTTTTTCAAGAGTGAAAAATGAAGAAATTAGAGGGGGGAATTCAAAAGAAAATGCAAAGATCACAGTCGGCGTATTGAGCGGAGAAAAGAGTGTTTATCGCGATACAGTTTTATTAAATGCAGGTCTAGCCCTTTTCGCAAATGGAAAAACAGAAACGATTGAGGAAGGAATTAAACTAGCGGCACATAGCATTGACTCTGGAAAAGCATTAACCAAATTAAACTTATTAATTGCAGCAAGCAACGAAAAATTAGAAAGGGTGAACTAAAGTGGGGACGATTTTAGATGAAATTGTAGAACAGAAGAAAAAGGAAGTTGCGGAGTTATATGAAATATATACACCCGTAAAAGCAAAAAGAAAGACACATTCACTTGTAGAAGCGTTACAGCAGTTTACTGTCATTGCAGAAGTAAAGCGAGCATCACCATCAAAAGGAGATATCAATTTACACGTTGACGTACGAAAACAAGTGGGAATATACGAAGACTGCGGGGCAGGAGCAGTATCTGTTTTAACAGATGGTCAATTTTTTAAAGGATCGTTTCACGATTTACAAACAGCAAGAGAAGAAAGTAACATTCCGCTTTTATGTAAAGATTTCATAATCGATAAGATTCAAATCGATAGAGCGTATGAAGCGGGAGCAGATATTATTTTACTAATCGTAGCAGCGTTAACGAAAGAGAAGTTAAAAGAGTTGTATAGCTACGTGTTAGAAAAAGGATTAGAAGCGATTGTTGAAGTTCATGATGAACAGGAATTAGAAACTGCGATTGTATTAAATCCGCACGTTATTGGCATTAATAATCGTAATTTAAAAACGTTCGAAGTAGATTTAAGCCAAACTGAAAAGCTTGGAAAAAGATTGAATGAGGAGAAACTACTTTGGATTAGTGAAAGTGGCATTCATTCAAAAGAAGATATTATTCGTGTTAAAAGAGCTGGAGCCAAAGGTGTATTAGTTGGAGAGGCGCTTATGACATCATCTTCTATTAATAGTTTTTTTGAAGATTGTAAGGTGAATATATGAAAGTGAAAATTTGCGGCATCACTGATGTGGAAACAGCGAAAAGTGCGTGCGAATATGGCGCAGATGCACTCGGATTTGTTTTTGCAGAAAGTAAACGGAAAATCACTCCAGAGAGAGCGAAAGAAATTATTCAGGAGCTTCCAGCCAACGTGTTAAAAATCGGTGTTTTCGTAAATGAATCAGTAGAAGTGATCCAGAAAATTGCAGATGAGTGTGGGTTAACACATGTACAACTACATGGGGATGAAGACAATCATCGAATTAGAAGATTGAATATTCCGTCTATAAAAGCTCTCGGAGTGACTTCGGAGGACGATATGAAAAATGCTCAAACATATGAAACGGATTATATATTGTTTGATAGTCCGAAAGAAAAGTTTCACGGGGGAAATGGAAAGAAATTTTCATGGGAGTTACTCGCACATATGCCAAAAGAGTCGCGAGAGAAAACGATATTAGCTGGTGGATTAAATGCTCTTAATATAGAAGAAGCAATTCGAACTGTTCGGCCTTATATGGTTGATGTGAGCAGCGGAGTAGAGATAGAAGGAAAAAAAGATGTAGAGAAAATAAAACAATTTATTATAAAAGCGAAGGAGTGTTCCAAATGAACTACGCATATCCAGATGAAAAAGGACATTACGGTATATACGGAGGAAGATACGTTCCAGAAACGTTAATGCAATCTGTACTAGAACTAGAAGAAGCATATAAAGAAGCGATGCAAGATGAGGCATTTCAAAAGGAATTAAATCATTATTTAAAAACGTACGTTGGAAGAGAAACACCGCTTTATTTCGCTGAAAATATGACGAAGTATTGCGGAGGTGCAAAGATTTATTTAAAACGTGAAGATTTGAATCATACAGGAGCTCATAAAATTAACAATACAATTGGTCAGGCACTTCTTGCGGTGCGAATGGGTAAGAAAAAAGTTGTCGCTGAAACAGGAGCTGGACAACACGGAGTTGCAACAGCTACTGTATGTGCTCTTCTCGGGTTAGAATGCGTCATTTTTATGGGAGAAGAAGATGTAAGACGTCAAAAATTAAATGTGTTCCGAATGGAATTACTCGGAGCGAAAGTAGAAAGTGTAGCAGCAGGTAGCGGTACATTAAAAGATGCGGTAAACGAGGCGCTTCGTTACTGGGTTTCACATGTGCATGATACGCATTACATTATGGGATCTGTTCTCGGACCACATCCATTCCCGCAAATTGTCCGTGATTTCCAAAGTGTAATTGGGAATGAGACGAAAAAACAATATGAAGAATTAGAAGGGAAATTACCAGAAGCAGTCGTTGCTTGCATTGGTGGTGGGAGTAACGCGATGGGTATGTTTTATCCGTTCGTACATGATGAAGAAGTTGCTCTTTACGGCGTAGAGGCAGCTGGAAAAGGCGTTCATACAGAAAAGCATGCAGCCACTTTAACGAAAGGAAGCGTCGGTGTTTTACACGGATCAATGATGTATCTTCTGCAAAATGAAGAAGGGCAAATTCAAGAAGCACACTCTATTTCAGCAGGACTCGATTATCCAGGTGTTGGTCCAGAACATAGCTTGCTAAAAGATATTGGCCGCGTTTCTTATCATTCGATAACAGACGAAGAAGCATTAGAAGCATTTCAATTATTAACGAAAAAAGAAGGCATTATCCCGGCCCTAGAAAGTTCACATGCTGTCGCATACGCCTTAAAATTAGCTCCGCAAATGAAGGAAGATGAAGGACTTGTTATTTGTTTATCTGGCCGCGGCGATAAAGATGTAGAGAGTATAAAACGTTATATGGAAGAGGTGTAAAAAATGGGAGTAGAAAAAATTAAAGCAGCGTTTGAAAATGGCAAGAAAGCATTTATTCCGTACGTAATGGGCGGAGATGGTGGACTTGAGAAATTAAAAGAAAGAATTCGTTTTCTAGATGAGGCTGGAGCAAGCATCGTTGAAATTGGTATTCCGTTTTCAGATCCAGTCGCAGATGGTCCAACGATTCAAAGAGCAGGAAAGCGAGCGTTAGATAGCGGTGTAACATTAAAAGGCATTTTTCAAGCTTTAGCGGAAGTAAGGAAAGAAGTACAAATGCCATTTGTTCTTATGACATATTTAAATCCGGTACTTGCATTCGGAAAAGAGCGATTCATCGAGAACTGTATGGAAGCAGGTGTAGACGGCATCATCGTACCAGACTTACCGTATGAAGAACAAAATATTATTGCTCCGTTACTTCGAGAGGCAAACATTGCGCTCATTCCACTCGTTACCGTAACGAGCCCTATTGAAAGAATTGAAAAAATTACGAGTGAATCAGAAGGGTTCGTTTATGCTGTTACAGTAGCGGGCGTAACGGGAGTACGTCAAAACTTTAAAGAGGAGATTCATAGTTACTTAGAAAAAGTAAAATCACACGTCAACTTACCAGTAGTCGCTGGATTTGGCATTTCAACAAAAGAACATGTAGAAGAAATGGTTACAATATGCGACGGAGTTGTCGTTGGAAGTAAGATCATTGAGCTTTTAGAAAATGAAAAGCGAGAAGAAATATGTGAATTAATATATGCAACAAAACAAAAAGAAGAGGCGTAGTCTCTTCTTTTTGTTTTGCGTAATAAATGTTAAAATATACAGAAAATACATATAATTCAGAGGGTGAGAAGGCATGCTAAGACGGAAATTACTATATCTTCTTTTAACTGTACCACTATACGCTTGGCTCATTAGCATGACGAAAATAGAGTTGATGGCTCTATTTTTAGGATATGTATTCATCTTTTCAAATTTAAATCGCATTCAAGAACAGTCTATTTTAGAAATATGTATATTTTCGATTAGTGTAGAATTATTTAGTATCGTTTCGATTGTATTATTAAACGAATTATTCAGGTGGATTCATTCATTTGAATTAATGAAATTTGGAAATATTGTATTGCAAGTAATATGTGCTTATATTGTGTTTGTTGTGTTAGATAAAATAGTCGGACAGCAGACAGTTTTTCAGGATAATAGAAAATGGGAGTGATTTAAAAAAGGAGCTAAACGGCTCCTTTTTTAAATCTGTTGTAAAAACAATTGAAAATTATGACATCTGTTATATAATAGTTAAAAATTGTATTTTATAACGAAATGAGATGATAACATGGTCATATTGTTGGCACTTATCCCAATTATAATGATTTTCATTTGTTTATTTTTATTTAAACAAACGTCATTAAGGTCTTCGTTAATTTCTTATGCTGTGTCTGTTGGAATCGTTTTACTCTCGCCAACGTTTCGATTAGGGATAAGTGAAACTGTGCACGCAACGATTAAAGGGTGGTTAATTTGTTTTATTGTCGGGTACGTTTTATTTTTCGGTATTTTTTTATTTCACCTCATGAACAAAATGGGGTACATCGATCAAGTAGCACGTTTTCTAGAAGAAGTTACTCAGGATCGCTTATTACAAATGCTGCTTATGTGTTTTGGCATTTGCCCGCTTATTGAATCAGTAAGTGGATTCGGTATCGGCTTCATGGTTGCAGCACCTATTTTTCTTTCACTAGGATATAAACCATTTCAAGCTGTACTGCTCTCATTTATCGGCTTACTAGCTAGTTCATGGGGCGCAATGGCAACTGGTACGATTATCGGTTCGCAGCTAATAAATATGCCTCTTACAACACTTGGTACAAATACAGCGCTATTAAGTATTCCGATGTTTGCTTACTTTATTATTCTTTCTTTACACGTTGTTGGCGGCTGGCAAGCGATTATAGAAAAGTGGAAAGAAGGAGTAGGATTCTTTCTATTATTTTCTCTCGGAATCTATCTTTCTAACGCATACGTAAGCGTGGAACTAGCCGGGATATTAAGTTCTATCGTTACGATTACATTTGGCTTTCTTATCATTAAATTAAAAGGAAAAAGTGGGCAAAATCTTATAACAGAACATGCGGCTGCAACGGAGAGAGAAGTATCCATTATAAAAATTATTAGCCCTTATATATTTCTAACAGTTTGTATTTTACTTTCTCGCCTCGTTCCAGCATTACATGATTTGTTCAGATCATATGCGGTTCTTGATTTGAAATCATACTCTTACAAACTAGAGTTACTATATTCACCAGGATTTTGGCTCGGTATGACTTGCTTATTTACTATTATTTTCTTCCGCATCCCGTCTAATATTATTAAACAATCACTCTTGCAAACGATCAAACAATGGATTCCTTTTGCGATTACGACGACAATGTTTATCGCCATTTCAGAACTAATGGGTGCATCAGGCATGCATTCATTACTCGCAAAGACAGCTGGTGAAACATTTGGAACCTTTTTCGTTTTCGTTGCTCCGTTTATTGGCGCTATTGGTGGATTTTTAACAGGTAGTAACGCAGGATCAAATGCAATGTTTATAAAACTACAAATGCAAACCGCACAAAACGTAGCACTCCCGTGGCAATATGTCACAACACTTCAAAACACTGCATCATCAGTAGCGACAATCGCTTGTCCATCACGGATTACACTAGGTGCTTACTTATGTAATATCCCTTACCGTGAAAATGAACTATTAAAGAAGACGACGTTAATGATCTTTGGTGCGGTATTACTTATAGTAGTGGAAGTTATTTTCTGGTATATGTTGAGAAATTGAAAATTCTCCTATATTTAGGAGGATTTTCTTTGTTACTGGATAATGCTTTAAATTATGAAAAGCTGCTACTAAATGAATAGGAGATGAAATGTATGGCACTAAAAAACTACGGCGTGTTAAAAGGTACAGCTATACAATCAAAGATAGGAAAAGGGTAACTAACTGTTACAATTTATTTAGCTAATTATAACTAAAGTGAATTAAATATATCAGTAAGCCCTGCCAGTCAAGTGGTTGGCTAGCGGGCGGGGGAACTGCGGGCAATTTCTAAATATGATTGAACAACAACGTGGCTAGAAATGGTGAACGTGCATGCTGCGAAATCAGAAAAAATCAATCAGATGGCGCAAGGTTAAATCCTAAACACTAGAACAATGGATCTTCCGCCTCGAATCATCTAAGTCAACATGGATAAGATGAACGTTCAACGACTATCTCGTATAACTGACGAGAGTACATCACAAGCTTATGGTGGTGGGAAAATCCTCTATCTCTAAGTAGATAAATATATAGTCTGCGCTCATGTGAAAATATGAGAAGTTCATAAGAGAACTGGCTAAGGAATTGCGCCCTTAGTTGAACGAGATACATTTGATTAAATCTATCAAATCTCATTGAATCTATCGAACGTATGTGCTACGATAAGTTTAATGAGGTAAGAATAATAATGAAATTTTTACGAGTTAGTCAAGTATCAGAATTAACAGGTTTGCATCCGAGGAGTCTTACGAGAATGCTGGTGGAACACGCTACGATTCAGAAGAACAAATCTTTCATTAAAGGAGTTACATTCTGATGATATTGGCGAAGAAAGTTAGACTGATTCCAACGCCTGAACAAGAAAAAGTGCTGAGAAACCATGCTGATGCTGCAAGATTTACTTATAACTATTGTAAAAGAATGAGTGATAGATACTATAAGCTATTTGGAAAATCTGTTTCACAGTTAGCTTTACAGAAACGATTTACAAAGATCAAGAAGCGAAAGAGATATGAGTGGTTAAAAGGCATTAATGCACAAGTGCCAAAACAGGCTTCAAAAGATTTTGATATGGCGAGAAAACATTCGTTCAAAAAGTACAAAAATGGTTATCACACTTCTTATAAATCCAAAAAAGATGTAATCCAAGGATTTTATGCCAATTATGAAAGACTAGTTATAGGAAAGAAAGTAGTTCATATTCAGTCTATTGGAGAAGTGAAAACAAGCCAACAACTACCAAGAAACAAAAAACCATCCAATCCAAGAGTTACATTTGACGGTCGTCACTGGTGGATTAGTGTGGGGTTCCAAGAAGATTTTGAATTCCAAGAACTAACCAATGAGTCGATTGGTGTGGATGTTGGGTTAAAAGAGCTGTTTGTAGCTTCTAATGGTATGAAAGAACGAAATATAAACAAAGATGCCAAGGTTAAAAAACTTTTGAAAAGGAAAAAGTCAGCACAAAGAGATATGTCTAGGAGATTTAAAAAAGGTGTAAAAATTCAATCTGCCGGATATGAAAAAGCGAAAGCTGAGCACCTGCGGTTATCTAGGAAAATTACGAATATCCGAAATAACCATATCCACCAAGCAACAGCTAAATTGGTGAAAACCAAACCAATGAGGATTGTTGTGGAAGACTTATCTATCTCAAACCTGTTAAAAAACAAAAAACTATCGAAAGCATTTTCCTTTCAAAAATTAAACTTCTTCTTTCAATGTTTATCATACAAGTGCGAGAAGTATGGCATTGCGTATGTAAAAGCTGATAAATGGTTCGCCTCAAGCAAGATTTGCTCATGTTGCGGCGTGAAATACGACCATTCAGTTCAACCAGAAGGACAGTGGAGTTTAAAAATACGTGAGTGGTGTTGTGCTTCATGCAATAGCCATCACGATCGGGATGTAAATGCGTCGATAAATTTATCAAGATGGGTAAAATTAAATGCTTGATAATAGGAGGTAACGATACTGCCTCGTGTGGAGTGTTATACCCCTCGTCCCTTTGGGGTTGCGAGAACACTTTGAAGCACTAATTTGTGTAAATTTGATTGAATTGTATAGATTTAGTTAAGTTTATCGTATCGGAAAACTCCTCATTATCAAGTTCATTTACAAGATGAAGCAGGAGTAGATTATCGTATTGCAATTAACGTGAAATCGCAAAGTTATCCGTCAGAAGTTTTATATTTTGCGAGCGACAATATTCATTCAGAAGCAATTCATATTTTACCGACATTACCATTCGGTTTTACAGAAATAAAAAACAATGAACCGAAAGTAGCTTTAGACTACGTAAGAGGTAATGTATTTGATTCGAAACAAATGATTCCTTTACCTGCTGAAAAAGCAGGAGTAGATAATGATTTAAATGAAAAAATAGAACGTTATATAAAACGAGCAATAGAAGAAAAAGCGATTATTTACGCGTTTGGTGAAAGATGGCGACCAGAAGAAGATACACCCGATTCTTATTTTCACTTCAAACCAGGAAACGGTATACACGATATTCATATGAATCAAGGGAATGTAGAAAAATGGAAAGGTGATAATGGTATATGGCAAGACGGAGGAATACTCATTCACTTCGAAAAGGAGGAAGAATGGATCGGTATCTTTCTTGCCTTCCAGTCGCAGTCATGGTGTACCGACGAAGGTGGACATGCACGTGTTCCGGTTGAGCATTGTGATTATAAGAGGAATAATTGAGGAGAGGAGGGCGTTCAAAAAGAACGCCCTCTTCTTATTTTATAAAACGAAAAACTAACAAGTGTAGAAATACAAGAGAAAAGCAGTGCCACACTAGAAAACGCAATGAGATACATATTATATTTCATCACTTTGCTAATTAGTTGGTTACTATCATATTGGAACAGTCCCGCTATGATGTTGAATAAAAATAAAACGATAAACATGACGATAACCCCGTCTATTGATCCTTTAATGTCTGGTTTACTTAAAGCGATATGTGCGGAAATGCAAATGGCGATAAATAAAAATAACCAAAAGGAAGGATTCAATAAATTACCGATTGTAAATAAGCTTTTCAATAATACAAACGTCGATAAGAGCATGTTTTGGATCATTTCTATATTAATAGAAGTAGAAGCAATCGTTTTTTCGAGAGTTGTATTAAATAAAAAATATGATTCTGGTACGAAATAGCGCATTAAAAGGATTAATGCAGTAATACCAGAAATAATAGGGCCAATGCCGATGAAGAAATTCCCAATTCGTTGATATACACTTTTATGATTGTATTGATGTTGTACGTAGCCTAAAGCCCCTTGACTTGTATCTGTTGGGAAAAACTGCGTTGCTACAATTTTATGACGAAACAGCACGCACATAATGGCATGTCCAAGTTCGTGAATCGGAACACCGATCCAAGCCGTTAATAGGAATCCTTTTCGTCCAAAAGCTCTCGACCAATACATCCGTGTGAGAGATTCTAAATAACCTAATAAAAATCCAATTACAATGATAACGCCAATTAAGGAAAATAATTGGATTATGCTTGTAAGGAGTATTTGAAAAATTGAGTTTACCAATTCCATTATCTTTCATCCAATCTGTTAAAAATGTTATTTGTTCTGTTTCATAATAGCATTATTTTTCAAGATTGCTAGCACATATATTTTCTTTCGGAAGAAGGATTTCATAATCTTTTTCTTGTAGTCATGTTTTATGTACAAAGTCATATATTGAATTTGTAACACCCTATAAGGTATATGCTTAAGGAGGGATTAGAGAATGAAATGTCCGTCATGTCATACAGAACATGCAGTAGAGGCAAAGTTTTGCGGGAATTGTGGACATTCGTTAACGGAAGAAGTAGTGGCAAGTAGTGGCAAAGAAGAAGGGCAGGAACAAGCGCGTGTGGCACAAGAAAAGGAAACGCGTCCAAATGAAACGGTAGAACAAGCGAAGCGGTTTGCGAGCGGCTATTTTCAATTTTTTAAACGTGCATTACAAGCACCGACAGCGATTATGAAAAGCGGCACTATTGAAGTACGAAATGGAATTGTAAGTCTTGTTCTTATTTGTTTTTTAGGAGCATGTATTTTTTATAGAATGATGAGTGCAGCATCAGCAGTTACGAGAACATTTGCACCAGATATATCTACTCCCACGTTTTTTGGAGAATCTATAACGGTCTTTTTCTTTTTATTAATTTTAACTTTATTTGTCGGATTTATTATTTTTGTAAGTGGTAAGATGATGAAATCATCTTTTTCGTTTCTTGAAGTATTTGGTATATGGGGAACGATAGCGACGCCGGCTATTGTCATATTAGTTCTTTCTTTTCTTTTTAGTTTTTTATTAATCTTTTTCTTACCGATATTATTATCGGTAGTTGCAACTTATATAGGGATTAGTATAACTGTAGCCGTATTAAAACTAGACAATGGCGGATTAGATCTCGTTTACACACTTATTATTGCAAATGTTTTAATTGGAATTGCAACGTTCATTGTACTTTGGTCTTACATTAGCACGATAATTCAAGCCTTAACACAGGGAATAACTGGCTTCTAATGAAAAGGTGGTTGACTGAATGAATGTATGTACAAAGTGCGGAGTTCAGTTTGAAGATGGTGTACAATTTTGTCAAAACTGCGGGATGAAGAGGGGAAGTCCTGCAGTAAAGAAGAACATGAGCGGTGGTACAAAAGTTGGCATTACACTGTTAGCACTATTTGTTATAGCGATTATTGGATTGTATTTGTACGGATCATCGTATTATACGCAGGTGGCACAAGTAGACCGGATGATTACGATTTTACAAGAGCGGGACGGAGAGAAATTAGCTGAGATCGTTACGGCAGATGATCCATCGGTTATGATAACGAGAGAGAGTTTAACGCCTCTATTTTCATATATAAAAGAAAATCCATCTTACGTAAATGAATTAAAAGGATATTTGAGACAAGGTGAAAAACAACGGGACGGAATAGAAAGGGCTGATTTTTCATTAACGAAAGACGGAAAGTATTTCTTTATATTTGATCGGTATAAATTGAAAGCGAAGACGTACTATACAACTTTGCTTACAAATGAAAAAGGCGTATCGTTAAAAATGAACGGAAAAGAAATTGATAAGACAGATGACAAAAAGTTTGAGAAGCAATATGGGCCATTTCTTCCGGGAAATCAAGTGTTTCAATCAGAATATAAAAATGACTATGTAAAACTATCACGTGAGGAAAAGGTTGTACTTATGAAACAAAGCCAAAATAACGTAACGATAGATTTAACGTTGCAAGGTCAATATATTACAGTTCAAACGAACGCGCCTGGTGCAACATTGTACGTAAATCAAAAACCAGTTACAGCGCTCGCAGGAGAAGAAATTACATGGGGGCCTGTAGCGACTGATGGAAGCGCGAAAATTTATTTAGAACGAAATGGAGAAAATGGACGGGAAACGACAAAAGTAGAGACGGTAACGGCACTTTCGTCTTATAATCTTCCATTCCAAACGAAAAGTGCAGAAAAAACAGTTGTTTATAATGTTACCCCGTCACCTACGACTGGGTATGTATATAATGGTTTCATCTTTCCTGATAGTGATATTCGAAAATTAACGAGCACAGATTTAACCTATTTATCGAAAGAACAGTTGAAAATTGCTAGAAATGAAATATATGCAAGGCATGGACATATTTTTCAAACGAAAGATATGCAAGCGTATTTTGCAAAACAGTCTTGGTATAGAGAAAATCCTTATTTTACAGGAAAGTTAACAGATATCGAAACTTATAATATTGAACTAATTAAATCAAGAGAATAGAGCGCGGGAAAAAGGTACAGTGCAGATTACTGTACCTTTTTTATGATTATTTAGCTGGACCAGGATCCCTAGAGAAAAAGATATGAAAGAGAAATGTGACTTTACTTGCTCCCCCTGATGTACTGGCTTGCACATCAGATAAAGAACTAGACGTTAAAGCAGCTTCGGAATGAGGAGGGACGATTATTTTAAGCGTATCATCTGATTCTGATGATGCAGTAACTGTTATTGTATCGTCAGAAAAATTTATAATTTTAACAGTACCGACTGGAAAGATGGCCTTGCGAGCGTGTGATGCAGAAGCGAAGCGGGTAGCTTTCCAAATAGTTTGTGAGAAAGTGTCATTGTCAGATAACCAAGCACGAGCACTGTATAAAGTTACACTAACGGTAAACTCCTGTTCAAGCGGAAGGGCGGGTTTCGGTTCTATCGGTTCCTCTGGAAGCTGGACGAGAAGGCCGGCGCACATGTATGTTTCACCTACTTTCAATAGCTACTGTTATAGCATATTAAACATGTTGTTTATAAGACACGACGGTTACCTATTCATGCATAGGTTTGTGCACCAAATTTGAAGATGAAATTCTCTTTCTTTACAATGGAAGTAGGTGTTATTTCTATAAAATATGGAAAACGTAAAGAGTATGTAAAAAAGAAGGAGTGGTAAAGTGAACTATGTCATTATTGGCGGAGATGCAGCTGGTATGAGTGCAGCTATGCAAATTGTTAGAAACGATGAAACTGCAAATGTTGTGACGCTAGAAAAAGGTGAAATCTATTCATACGCTCAGTGCGGATTACCTTATGTTATTAGCGGTGCTATCGCTTCAACTGAAAAATTAGTTGCGCGCAATGTAAAGACATTTCGTGATAAATATGGCATTGATGCAAAAGTGCGTCATGAAGTAACGAAAGTAGATACGGAAAAGAAAATGGTGTACGCAGAACATACGAAGACGAAAGATGTTTTTGAATTTCCATATGATCGATTATTAATTGCGACTGGAGTGCGTCCTGTTATGCCAGAATGGGAGGGACGGGAATTGCAAGGCGTTCATCTTTTAAAAACAATTCCGGATGCTGAGCGCATATTAAAAACGCTAAAAACGAATAAAGTTGAAGATGTAACCATTATTGGCGGCGGTGCAATCGGACTGGAGATGGCAGAAACATTCGTCGAACTTGGTAAGAAAGTAAGAATGATTGAACGAAATGATCATATCGGTACGATTTATGATGCAGATATGGCAGAGTACATACATAAAGAAGCAGATAAGCATCATATTGAAATTTTAACGAATGAAAATGTAAAAGCGTTTAAAGGGAATGAACGAGTAGAAGCAATAGAAACGGATAAAGGTACGTATAAAGCAGATCTTGTTTTAGTGTCGGTTGGAGTGAAGCCAAATACTGATTTTCTTGAAGGGACAAATATACGTAAGAATCATAAAGGAGCAATCGAAGTAAATGCATATATGCAAACGAATGTGCAAGACGTATATGCAGCCGGTGATTGCGCAACGCATTACCACGTTATAAAGGAAATTCATGATCATATCCCCCTCGGAACGACTGCCAATAAACAAGGGCGACTTGCCGGACTTAATATGGTCGATAAACGAAGAGCATTTAAAGGCACGTTAGGCACAGGCATTATTAAATTTATGGATTTGACACTCGCAAGAACAGGCTTAAATGAAAAAGAAGCAAAAGGGCTACACATTCCGTATAAAACGGTCAAAGTAGATTCTACAAATATGGCGGGCTATTATCCAAATGCAAAACCACTTTACTTGAAATTACTATATCGCTCCGATACGAAACAATTATTGGGCGGGCAAGTAATTGGAGAAGAAGGCGTAGATAAACGTATTGATGTGATCGCGATGGCGCTTTTCAATAAAATGAGCATTCATGATTTAGAAGACGTCGACTTAAGTTATGCACCACCATATAACAGCGTTTGGGATCCAATTCAGCAAGCGGCAAGGAGAGCAGAATAGCACTTTTTAAAGTGCTATTTTTTTGTTAAAGGGGAATTATCATTTTTGTCGAATGAAGAGGGTTGGGAAATAGTTACATATGAGGAAGGGGAGTTTTTTATGATTGTAGCACTTCAAAAAATTCAAGAATCAGAAAAAGAAATATTACGTAATTTGTACGCATTATATCTTCATGACCTTTCTAAGTTCACTATGAATATAACTATCGGAGCGAACGGGTTTTTTGAATACGAAGGTTTGCATATGTTTTGGAAAAATGACGGAATCACGCCGTATTTTATAAAAGTTGATCATAGTATTGTAGGATTCTTATTACTACTGGAAAGTCCGTTTTTGAAGAAGGAAAATGATTTTGGTATTAATGATATTTTCATATTGAATCAATATAAAGGAAAAGGAATCGGTAAACAAGCTGTTGAGAATTTACTAGAAGAGAAAAGAGGACAATATTTCGTTATCGAACTTGTAAAAAATGTACCAGCAGTGTCGTTTTGGAAGAAAGTATATAAAGAACTGAACATTGAATTTGATGAGAGAGAGCAGTTAATTGATGAGGAAGAATGCCTCGTTCAAACGTTTAAAATTTAATGAAATTGGTGTTCCTTTTATATTACTTTGAAATTTAACTTTATCCCGCAAAAGCCCGATTGGTTCAACTAATAATCAGTGGGGATGAAGACCCCTATTGATTAAAGTTTCACTTTATTTTGAATATACCGTTCCCCCTTGAAAACATATTACTAATCGCTTATATTTTCATATAGTATTTATTTTTTAAACGAAGCAATGAACGAACCAGGGGGCGCAGTATGGCAATTAATATGAAAACAATCGAAGAATGGATTGTTGAATCAAATACAAGACATGAAGAAGACTTTGGACACGTTGTAGAAGAAATGAAAGAAGTATGTGTCGGACTTGATAACGCGACATTAATTTATACGAAAAATGTATTTTGTTTCGGTAAAAAAGTAGAAGTATTTTTCTTCTTCCAAGACCATGTCGTGATCGGACAAGAAAAAGACGAATATATTGAGATTGAAAAATTAAAGTATGATGATATTACAAATAGTAATTTAAAAACAAATGACAAAAATACAACGTTAGAATTAAAGTTTGCTAACGGACAATCTATTAATTTAGATAGTTTAAATGATAACTACGGTACGAAAAATTGGTTATTTGCTAGACAAATTAAGAGTATTTTTAAGTTAATCTAGTAAAAAGCAGGCCCATAAAGGTCTGCTTTTTTACTTATTTCCTATTACACAAAGGCATCCTCTTTCTTCGTAACATTTCACACTTTTAAATCCTGTCTTATAAAATAGGTTTATTAATTCTTCAGTCGTTTTACATTTTTCCATATGATATTGAATTTTGAAAGTTTCAGCCACTAATAAAAAGGAGCCGTCCGATCTTAAGACGCGAAATACTTCTTTTATATCTTGTTCAATATCAGGCCAAAAATAATGAGTTTGAAAGGCGGTAATGAGATCGAAGAAGTTCGTATGATGTGGAATAGAAGACACGCTTGCTTGTTGAACAATTACTTTTTGTTTTTGAACATCTTTTGCATTTGTCTGTATAGAATTTTTCACAGCTTGATCGGAGTAATCAATCCCATATATTTCCCCAAGTGGAGTTCGTTTTGAAAGAGTGTGTATGGTTTTGCCTCCACCACAGCCGATGTCTAATACGACTGCATCTGTCTTTATGTGTACTTTCTGTAATGCCCAATTTATTAATCTCGTATGTCCAGCGTTCATAATACAAAGCATGGAGGAACCAATTGTTCCGCTAGGATTTTTTGCTTGCTGAATTAACCGTTGTAAAATGTTCAAGTTAAATTCTCCTTTTATGTAAGAATATATACTCATTTCTCTTTTTATAAATTAAATCCTTTAAAAAAGCACGCCGATTGACGGCGTGCTTTTAACTATGCAAAGCCCCTTTTAACCAATTTCGCGCCCGATATGCCCCAACTGGAACTTGAATAAGAGATGTTTCATTCCCAGCATCAATTCCGTACAATTGATCACATGAATTTGTATCAAAACTTAGTAAAGGATGCCCACCCATCCCCATAGCAGTTGCAGCAAAAACGAGTTTATGAACGAGGATACCAGCTTCCATTTGGTGAATACGGTATCCTCTATAGCCTAATGCATTTGTATAGTAATCTTTCTTTCCGACTACATGTAAGCAAAGTGGTACTTGAAAAAGGTTTACGTTATCCATCGTCATACTAGATTGAAGGAGATAACGAAGGTCCCCATATCGAAGTGGTTGTATGGAATGTGTTTTACTGTTATAAGTGTAAGCGCCGTTTTCTATATCTTTTACGTTATAGAAACATCCATATAATGAGACGCGTGCATTTTCATTTACATACTTACCATCAAGGTCGCTGTAATAGGGGAAGGAGAGGCTCGCTTCTTGTAGTAAAGTAGCGAGCTCAGCTGCATCCCATTTCGTTAAAATAAAGTCCGCATCAGGAGAATATCGTTTTTTACAAAGTTGTAGGAAATCATACGATAACCGTTCTACTTTCGGTAGCTGTACAGCGTACGTATTATGTTGATAGTGCTCTTCATGATGTAGTGTTTGGAAGTGTGCTGTCGATTCAATCATAGAAGCTTCATTTATTTTTGTTATCATCGGATGTTCATTTACATGTTTTGAGCGAACGAAATGTTCATGTGCTAACGGCGGAATTTGTTGCAACAACTCATGAGAAGTAACTGTTTTATTTTCACGGTAATCATTGTGAAACCAATTAGTTTCTGGTTCTGTACTTAAAGGAATGACGGCATACACACTTTCTTCAACTTCTGACAATCCGAGTAAATGATTCAGTGCACGGTCTAGAAATTGAAAGTATACGCCATTCGTATAACCGAACTGTTTTGCACATTCTAGTAATTGTCCAATGAGAACCCCGCTATCTAATCCTTGAAGGCGATATGAAAAGTTATTGTATTTAAAGAAGTTTTTCCAAAACATAGTGGATACGAATGCGGCACCGAAACAATCATGTATATTACAGCGATTACCGAGTGCGTCTGCTAAATAAGAATCGAAATTTCCTTCGCGAAGGAAAATAAGTCGGTGATGCGCGGCGTCATAATGGTAAATGCCGTCTGGATAATCGTCAATCTTTAAATAGATATACAATTCATTCGGATATAAAGCACCGCCTGAAGGAATGGATCTGCGTAATACATTTCTCTCGCTATTTAGCTGACATAATTGTGTTACACCAAATGAATACCAAAGATAGTGACCAATCTCATTTAGAGTAGGTGTAGTAGAAGAGTTCGATAAAGATAACGGGATTTCTAAGGAGAGCGGGATGGTAGGTACATTTCGATATAATTTATAAGGAAGCGGTGCGTCTTTCCAGTCCACCTCATGATTCGGCATAATTTCATCAATAGAGAAATGGAGATGATGTAAAAAAGTATCTAGCTGCATGAAATCCCTCCTTTACTATGGAAACGGGTGCGGATGTGGATTTAATTGTTCATTTGTTAACGGTTCAGCGCTATATCCAAGTGTCATCGGTACGGTATAGACTCTATCTAATCCTGTAACACGAGTAAGGTGATGGCCGAATGTCATCGGTAACATGCCTGGAATAATGACTTTTACACAGTGTAGTCCGTTCTTTTCTATAAGGGGAACGGTTTGATCTACAACGATTATTTCAAGATTAGATTGATGCAAACGATTTAAAAGTTGGTGGAGATCGGATGTTAAATCCATATCAAATGATTGTGATACATTCATTTCTTGGAACGTTTGCACCGGTGCATCTTCTCGTAAAAGGAAGTGAAGACGTTCTTCCGTTTCTTTCAATCCGTACAGCATACTATGGTCTTCCATTTTATTAACGAAATAAGGATCTTGTAAGCATTTTTCATAGTATTCTCTTTTGTGCTCGAGCTCATCGTCTGTTATAAGTAACATGCCTGCTATTTCTTGAATGGCACTTTTTAAAGCTCGAATAGGATCTAAATGAGCGCCTCCCGCACAAACAACGTTCATTCCATTTTCACGCGTATTTTTTGCAATTACCCATAAGCTAGGAATGCCGTGTTCCATCGTCGCGTTAAAAGCGTGTAATTCATACCCGGTAATTGTACGTAACCGCTGAATCATTAATTGTAATTCTGTATCGTTTGCTGAATTAAGATCAAGGCGGGGAAGAGGTAATTCGGCATACCAAGTGAGTAAGAAGGCATCACGCTCTACAATTTCTAAAATGCCGTGAAAAATCGCTTCTTCTAAACTACCGCCAATTGCACATCCATTTGATGTTTCATACACGAAAGCATCTCGATGACCAAGGCTATAATAAGCAATTGATTCAGGAACTAAAAGTGGTCTGTTTTGTGATAAAGAATATCCCCATACCCAGTTTTGCTCATAATCAGGATCAAACGGCTTAAATGGAAAATTATCACGATTGTAGTGTTCATTTGTATGCACACCGAGTGTAAGGGGATTTAGTGCATGTTCCTCTAAATCATGAAAACTACCATGCACATTTGTCTTTTTCCCGCGAGGCGACATACCGCAATATCGTTCTAAACCTTCTAAAATAGCAGTTGCTTCACTGACTGCAAATGAATGAGTTCGGCCTGCAACACCTTCATTTCCAAACATTAATGGCATGTTTATAATGACGTCAGCGAATGGTAATAAAGAATGCTGCATTTTGCCGTTCAACATACCGACCCGATAATCTAAATAGTCTCTCGTTAAAAATGTGTTTAATTCATGAATGGAACGGCAGCGATACGTTTCGGTGCTTACTTTTAAACTCGGTTGTAAAGAAACTTCCGCCGCATCCGCAGTATCATCAGGTAAACTACTACATACAGGACAGAGAGGATCTGGAAGAAAAGAATGCCGCGTACATTGTAATGTTTGTAAGTTTAGTAAAATAAGTTCATTTTCTAAAGAAGAATGGTTATGAGTTAATATTTTTTCTGTTTCGGCACAAATAAGATGGCACATTTGTAACATTCCATTTTGGGTGGCACGTACATCACGCCTCGTTCCATTTTCGGCTTTAAAGGCATATTTCCGCTGTAGTTCCCACATTTCTTTTTGATCAAAGCCAGCGATAAAACGGCGTCCATCAGAACAATGGGAACATCCGGGCGTAAGAGGATGAATGTAAGGACCGATAATACCTTCGCCAAATGAAGTGAAACCACGAAGCCACGGAATATGATTTGAGCGAAAAATAAGTTCGGCATCATGATGAATAGTAGAAGGAGATCCGTCATGTAATACGAGAGCGAGATGAATATTTTCAGGGAGTTCTTCTGTAAGGGTATGTTGACGAATGATGGAATATTGTTCGCATAATTGATCATGTACATAGTCTGCGAGTAGGCCATCTCCTATAAGCAATATATTTTGAATCATAAACCGTCCTCCTTTGCAATTAATACCCCATACACACTGTCTAAGTTTTCTTTCAAAAATGGTTCGATTGCTAAATCAAACACGAAGGGATAAAAATTATGTTCTTCTAAATGCTGTAAGGCAAGCTGTAAAGATTGCGCACTTGGAATTTCTTCTTCCGCTTGTATCTCCACCCTAAAAGAATCAGTGTCATATAAAATAATAGATGAGTCATACAAAATATTAGCTCTGTAAGGAATTTCTTCATTTTGAATGTGAAAGAGTGATAGTTGTAGTGCGTTTCGTAACGCTAACGTCATATTTATATTAGATGCACCGTACCATCTATCATTTATACCGATCCAAACGACAGGGAAACTAAGAATCTCTTCGCTCATTGCTATTTGAGGTGTTTCATGGATTGTAGAGAGAGCATCGTAATAAAATCTACAATGTTTATCTTGAATATCAGTTAAATCAACAGTTGTAAGTTCTTCTAGCGTATGTGACTGCCGCTCATACAGTTTATTGTTTAAATGTTGCTGTAGTGCCCGGTAAAATCCTTCTGTCATCGTTTCTCCAGCACCGATACCGATATCGTTATGTTCAGGAATAAGGCGGTGAATGATTTCTGCTACATATGTTTCAATTCCTGTTAAACCAGCTTCTCGGCGTGCTTCATTATGAGTCAATCCACTGCAAGTCATAAGAGGCAGAAGGGGAGCTGGGCCATCTGATAGTGGAGTGGCTACTTGAATATAGCACTGTGATAACGGTAATTGATATGAATCTTGTTCATCCCATACATGGAATATACCGGCTTCTTTAGAAGTTAGTGAGTCAAAAAATCGGAATACATCAGTTGAAGTATGTTGGTTCGACCGATGCTCAAGTTTTTCAGAAAGATTTTCTATCGTATCAATTGTAAAACTTTCATCAGTTGCAAGAGGATGTTTTATAAAAGAATGCCACGTTCCTTCGAGTGTTTCATAGTTTAATAAAAAGAATTGTGCTTCTTTTTCCCGATGTGAATCATCTGCGACATGCTTAAATAATTCAAAAACGATTACATTTGTTAACATTGCAGATGTAATTGGTGAGAAGGAATCCGATGAATTTTCATTTTGTAAAGTCGTTTCATGTAGTCGATGCCATGCGGATTCCCAGCATTCATCACGATTTTCCGTTACGACAGGCCCAGCTATACCGAGTGTAGATAAACAAATAGCTGGTATGAAATTCTTTTTCGTTTCTCTACAAATAGTGTGAACTGTTTGTAAACCATCAATGTCTCCATTTTGAGAAACATATAAAATCCAATCAAAAGGTTCGAATACTTCATGCAAGGGACGGTCAATTGTAGTATCGATTTCTTGAACAAGTACATTGTTATCAACTTCATATGCACGTTCTATTAGCTCATGTATTCTGTCATAGTTTGTTTCATCACGATCTGTAACGAGGTAATGAAATGTAGGTAAACCAGATTCTAACAAAGAAGAAACTAAGGAAGTAAGCATATCCCCAGAACCAAGTACAAGTACATTTGCCCCGCGGTACGTTTCGAATTTTAAAGCACCTGAATGAGAATCAGCTTCTAAAAATTCAATTTGTGAAGCATATCTGTCGAGTAATGAACTGTTTAATTCATGAGGTGCATCTTGATTTGCATCGCGAACGAAACCATTTTCATATAAAACCTCTCCAATTTCAAATACACGATTTTGATAGGGGAGAGGGAGTCCATCAGTTATTTCTGCTAAAGAATAATTACCGTTAAACATGGGCATTAATTTTTCAATCCAGTCATAAATTCCAGCACCGTCCATGCGAAATGAACTGGCGTTATTTCGAAAATAGACACCCCCGTTTGAATCGGGGAGGAAGAAAGTATCCTTATTTACTTTAAGTTTTGCATGAATTGGAAGGTTATTCATTTTAATCCTCCTTACGTTTAGGCATACATTATTACTTTATGTCATGAAATTTGTCCCGTATGAACACAATAAAAAAAGGCTGTAGAATGATTCATTCTACAGCCTTTAATAGGTTAAAAATCTATCAACCTTCTAATAATAATGATTTTGGATCTTCAAGCATATCTTTAACAGCAACAAGGAAGCTAACTGCTTCTTTACCATCAACAATACGGTGATCGTAAGATAGTGCAAGGTACATCATCGGACGGTTTTCCATACGTTCTGCATCAATTGCAACTGGGCGTACTTGGATTTTATGCATTCCTAAAATACCAACTTGAGGGCTATTTAGGATTGGTGTTGACATTAGAGAACCGAATACACCACCGTTTGTAATTGTAAATGTACCACCTTGTAGTTCTTTTAATGAAAGTTTGTTATCGCGTGCTTTCATACCTAAATTACGAATTTCGCTTTCGATTTCAGCGAAGTTTAATTGGTTAGCATCGCGTACAACTGGAACAACTAATCCATCTGGAGCTGCTACTGCAATACCGATATCATAGAATTTTTTGATGATAAGCTCGTCACCTTGAATTTCAGCATTTAATAATGGGAATTGTTTTAATGCTGCAACAACTGCTTTTGTGAAGAATGACATGAAGCCAAGACGTACATCATGTTTTTTCTCGAAAGCATCTTTGCGTTCTTTACGTAATTCCATGATCGCACTCATATCAACTTCGTTAAATGTTGTTAACATTGCAGATGTTTGTTGAACTTCTACAAGACGTTTTGCAATTGTTTGACGGCGGCGGGACATTTTCACACGCTCAACTGGTTTTTCGAATTCAGTTTTTGCAACTGGAGCAGGAGCTGGACTCTTTGGAGCAGCTGGTGCTTCTTTTGGTGCTGCAGCATGAGCTTGTACATCATGTGGTCTCACGCGTCCAAGTGGATCTGTGCTACGTACGTCGTTTAAGTCGATTCCTAATTCACGAGCCATTTTTCTAGCAGCTGGTGATGCAATAGGACGGTTCGTATTTGGTAAGCCTTGTAGACCCGTAGTTTGTTCAGCATTTGGAGCTGCAGCTTTCGGTGCTTCAGCTGTTTCTTGTTTTGGTTGCTCAGCAGCTGGAGCAGGTGTACTTACTGCAACTGGTGCTCCATTAGCATCTAAAATTGCGATAGTTGCGCCAACTTCAACTGTATCCCCAGGTTCGCCTAGTAACTTCGATACAATACCTGAATCTTCTGCAATGATTTCTACATTGACTTTATCAGTTTCAAGCTCAACAACGCTGCCACCTTTCTCAACTTTGTCGCCTACGTTGATAAGCCATTGTGAAATAGTTCCTTCGGTAATAGATTCTGCAAGCTCAGGTACTTTAATTTCGATCATTTTAAATGTCCTCCCCTTATTTGCCTAACGGTGTGTTTTTTCTTCTTTTGTCTTCGGTAATCTCCATTTGTTAGCCGGGCCTTGGGCAGAATATCTGCCCAAGGAACAAGCTAGAAACCTTCATTATTACTTTTTAGTTGCTGTAAACTTCAATTTCTTGTTTATCTTGACGGAAGTTATACTTCACATCTAAAGCATGTGCAACAATTAGCTCTTGCTCAGCTTTATGTGCGAATGGATCGCCGCCAGATGGACTAGAGCGATCAGGACGTCCAATGTAACCTGTTTTCACTTTATCTCCAGCAAGTTCGAACAGAATTGGAGCCATGTAATGCCACGCGCCCATATTACGAGGTTCTTCTTGAACCCAAATGATTTCTTCTAAGTTTTTAAAGCGTTTAATAATAGATTGAACTTTCTCAGCAGGGAATGGGTACAATTGCTCAATACGAACGACATGAACTTCGTCTAAGCTGTACTCGTGTTTACCAGACTCGATTTCTGCTGCTAAGTCAATCGCCATTTTACCTGTACTTAAAACAAGACGTTTTACTTTATTTGGTTTCATACCAAGGTTTTCTTGTTCTAAAGCAGGTTGGAAACGTCCTTCGCTTAACTGGCTAGCAGTTGAAAGCGTAAGTGGGTGACGTAACAAGCTCTTCGGCGTCATCAGTACTAATGGTCGAACAGCTTCTGTTCCTAAGATAGATGCTTGACGACGTAGGATATGGAAGTATTGTGCCGCGCTCGTTAAGTTTGCAACTGTCCAGTTATTCTCAGCAGCTAACTGTAAGAAACGCTCTGGACGTGCGCTAGAGTGCTCTGGTCCTTGACCTTCATAACCGTGTGGTAATAGAAGAACTAAACCAGATTTTTGACCCCATTTTGCTCTTCCGGCTGAAACATATTGATCAAATAATGCTTGCGCAGTATTTGAGAAGTCACCATATTGTGCTTCCCACATAACAAGAGTTTCTGGAGCGAATACGTTATAACCATATTCGTAACCAACAACAGCAGCCTCTGATAACGGACTGTTATGAACAGAGAATGAAGCATTAATGTTTGGTAAACGGTGTAATGGTGAATATGTCTCATTTGTTTCTGTATCGTGCAGTACGATATGACGGTGTGCGAATGTACCACGCTGTGAATCTTGACCAGTTAAACGAATTGGCGTACCTTCTTGTAAAATAGAAGCGAATGCTAACGATTCAGCAAGTGCCCATTCAATTTTACCGTTCTCTTCAAGAGCATCTTTACGGCGCTCAAGAATTTTCTTCACTTTTGGATATACGTTAAATCCTTCTGGCCAAGATAGTAGACCTTCGTTAATTGCACGAAGTGAGTCAAGTTCAATACCAGTATCGATTGGTTGAATACCTTTTGCAACAACATCGGGCACTTTAACGTGAATTGTTGCATCGCTCGTATCAGCTGGTGGTACTTGTGCATAATCGGATTTTAATTGCTCTTGTATAAACTGTGTAATTGTTTCAACCTCATCTGCATTTAGAACACCAGCAGCTTGTAATTGATCTGCGTAAATTGCTCTTACAGTAGGGTGGTTTTTAATTTTTTTGTACACTTGTGGTTGCGTAACCGCTGGGTCATCCATTTCGTTATGACCATATCGACGGTAACCGATTAAATCGATTAAGAAGTCTTTTTGGAACAACATGCGATATTGAATCGCAAGGTTAGCAGCTGCAAGACAAGCTTCTGGATCATCAGCGTTCACGTGAACAATCGGAATATCGAAACCTTTTGCAAGGTCACTTGAATATTTCGTAGAACGAGAATCATAGCTATCAGTCGTGAAACCAACTGCATTGTTTGCGATAACATGAATCGTTCCGCCTGTTTGATACGCGTTCAATCTGCTTAAGTTCAACGTTTCAGATACAATACCTTGACCAGGGAATGCAGCATCACCATGAACTAAAATTACGAATGATTTTGAAGTGTCTTGATCTGGAAGACCAGATTTTTTACGATTCTCTTGAGCAGCACGTGCGAAACCTTCGACTACAGGATTCACGAACTCAAGATGACTCGGGTTATTTGCTAATGTCACGCGAGTGCTAATTTCTTCGTTACTAACGACTTGTTCTCTACCTAAGTGGTATTTTACGTCGCCAGTCCAGCCAGAATTGGCTACTGCGCCTTCTATTTTTGCATGTTTGAACTCAGCAAACATGTGACTATATGGTTTTTCTAATACGTGAGCAAGTACGCTTAGACGACCGCGGTGAGCCATACCAATCATGACATCCTCTACGCCGTTCTTAGCACCTTCTAGAACAATTTCATCTAAAACAGGTACAAGCATATCAACGCCCTCGATAGAGAAACGTTTTTGCCCAACGAATGTTTTATGCAAGAATTGCTCGAAACCTTCAACAGCTGTTAAACGTTTTAAAAGAGCAGTTCGTTTTTTATTTGATAGTGGTTGACGCAATGAATTTGATTCCACCATTTGATGCAACCACGCGCGTTCTTCACTATCTTGTATATGAGAAAATTCATAAGCTAAAGATTTTGTATAAACGTCTTTTAATCTATGAATTACATCAAGTGCAGTGTGAATACCTTCTGGTGCATCTTGCCATACTGTTTTCGCTGGAATCGCTTTCAAGTCAGCATCGCTCAGTTCACTCATTGCTTTCTCAAGAAGTGATTGTCCATTTGCAGCATCTTCCATCGGGTTAATGTGAGCCAACGTATGCCCGAAAGAACGAATTTGCTCAACAAGTTGAACGACTTTAAGAATCTTTTCAATGTTACCTGTGTTTTGAGGAGAAAAATGTGTTGCTGTGTTGTCCCCTGTTACGACATCATCTTGAAACGAAGGAGCTCCAAAAATTTCAAAAAGCTCTTGTAATTCCGGATCAACAGAACCTGCTCCAGTTACGTAAAGATCATACTGCTCAATAACATAACCAAGGTTCGGACCGTGGAACTTGGCCCAAGGGTTTGTCGTTGTATTCTTCCTCGTCATTTGTTTAAACCTCCCAATGCATATAATCCTTTTCCATACAAAGGTGCATTTTGCTCTTTTTCAATAAGTAATGAATCAATAATCAATGTAAATGTTTTCTTTACTCTTATGTTATTACAATAATTTACATAATACCAAACACTATTACTTATCTGTTTTGTAAAAAAACATTCACAATAACTTATCACCCAAGTTAATCTTTCACTTTATAAAGTAATTTTACAGAAAAATGGGGTGGATATATTTGGTATGCCTATACTAATAGCTATAATTGTTGCATTTAAATATAGGGACAATAGTTAGAATGTTTTGATAAAAATTAGTTTGAATTATGTATATTGAAATAATAAGCGCTTTCATAGATATTATACAACAATATAACGGGATATAGTATAAAAAATAAAAAATTATGAATTTAGCGTAAACTTTATTTCGATAGTGTTAACTATCGAAAGGAAAATGAAGGATTTCTACAAAAAAAGTTGTTAAACATAAAAAATGGTTCATAACCCGTTAGTTTCTATAAATATGCCAAAAAACACCGTAAAACCAATAACACATTTCATCTAATAAAGAAGAGAATGAAATATTTTAAAAGGATAAAACAAATATGAAGATATTAAATTTAAAAAAAGTTGAGGAGGAAATATAGTAACGATTACATACAGTGTTCCATGTTTTATTACAAAATAGACGTGCTGAAATCGAACAAGTTTCTTCTATATAAATAGAGTGAAAAATGATTAGGATGAATGTAAAGGAACCTTGACGTAAAGTTTACTTTACATATATACTCGATATATGGGAGGAGGGAGAAATTTCCTTGGAAAATAAAATGGTCGAATACCGAAAGAAATTTGGACTATCTCAAGAAAAACTGGCTGAGAAACTCGGGGTTTCCAGACAAACCATTATCTCAATTGAAAAAGGGAAATACGATCCATCACTTCCGCTAGCATTTGAAATAGCGAAAACATTTCAGACAACGATAGAACATGTATTTATTTATGAAGGAAAAGAAGAGGGGGAATAGGGATGAATTATTCACAAAAGTACTTTGTAATTATGGGTGTTATTTTTCTATTTATGAGTGGATTTATGATATTAACAGGTATAATGACGCATTCTGCACCACCAGCTATAACGTATCCATTGCTTGGAATGATGATTATGAGTTTCTGTCTAAGCTACTTACACCCGCAATTTAAAGAAAAAGATGA
Organism: Bacillus thuringiensis; assembly: GCF_001182785.1. NCBI lineage: Bacteria > Bacillati > Bacillota > Bacilli > Caryophanales > Bacillaceae > Bacillus > Bacillus thuringiensis. The sequence goes on from NZ_CP012099.1 coordinate 1,243,933, forward strand.
GCGAATGAAACTCATTCGTTATAAAGGAATGTTCTTCAGTTTTTTTGCGTTAACGGCATATTATCTTCTTTTCTCTATTGGCTTAAACTTAAAAATACTTACACTATCTGCTACTGAATTATTGAATATACTTATGGCACTTACGATGAGTACCGTCTTTATCTCATTTGTTGTTTTGGCAAAAAGATATTAAGATGGAAGAGAGAAAGGAAGATTAACATATGCAAATGATGTATGCTTTTGGCATTGGGCTTGTATTATTTTTAGCTGTATTCTTATTTATTCGTAAAGACGTTCAAGGCGGGACGTTAACGAAACGAGGATTTTATAAAATGATCGGCTGTTTAGTTGTTATGTTTATAGCGATTATTGTAATGATCGTTTTAATAAGTCAGTCACTATAGAATGTAAAAACGGAACCTTACTTCGGTAAGGTTTTTCTTTATTGTTCGACCTAAAAATTACCACTAAATCCATTTACTATAAATTACTTATATTATATAATCAAATTAAATGATAGATAAGGAGTGTAGTATATGAATAAAAAAACTATCTTCTATTTATTAACTTGTCTACTACTTGTAGCTAGTACTACTTATATAATATGTAACAAAAGAGAACAAGTGCCACCTATATTAGTATCGGACGAACAAGAATACTATGTTACAAATGAACCTGCCAAAATAGAAGAAGTTGGGCAAAAACTTGGCGAAGTAACAAAGAAAATTAAAACAAGTAAAAAACCTACTAAAAATAGAGAACCTAATACATTACAAGAGAAAACAGAAGTATTCACAATGATTGAGGGAGAAAAAAGTGATTACCAGCCTTTAATCATAAAGGAAACTTATAGTGATGAATATAGGGTAGTGAGGCCGATGTTGAAGCAAGTATTATGATGAAAAGGAGATTCTTTTGTAGACATTAATTTCGTATCCGTGGGTGTTAAGAAAAATATTTGTCTTTTTCCTCCTATCGGTGCTGTTTACATTTTGATGAATAGAGGAGCGATACAAAAGAGAGATTTTATATTTATTATTTGCTGCTATGAATATATCACTTTGGTTATTGCTTATGATTTTTGATTGGAGTATGTGGATGGTAGTAGGGCATTATTTGTTTGGAGCAGTTGTTATTGTTTTTTCGAATATGAATAAGAGCTAAGCCAGCAACCTTAAAGTTGCTGGTTTTTATTTTGCTATTTATAATGAAGAAACAAATTTTTAATAGAGAGTAGTGGGCGTTATGAGATGGAAAGAGGGAACGTTTGAAAAAATAGACACGAATGACTCATCTGTTGAGCAACTTATAAACACGTTTAAGGAACAAAACTTAATTGGTGGAGCAATAATAAGCTGTTTTAAAGTGCATAACGAAAATTTTTTTAAAGAAATACCACATTCGAAAGATGGATATGAGCACTTCTTTAGAAGAATCTTCAACTCTTTAGACATAATCAATAACTTAGAAGAGTTAAAAATACATACATCAGACAAATATAAGTTTCGTTTTAAAGAGCAGCTGGCAGTTATGCTTGATGGTAGCATTGCTGCGCAAATTTTGTGGGGCGGAGCATATGAAGGGTTTAAGGAACGACCAGTTATCGCAAAACAATTAGCAGTCAATGTATGTCAATATATGTTCCAAGATCGATACGAAGATATTAAAGTGTTCGAAAGCTATCGCCCTTGGACAGATTGGTTTTACGATGTTGCGTGGGATGTTACTTGGATGGTGTTAGATAGTAGGGAACAGAAAATGTGGTTCATTTGTGCTACGGATACAGATTGATAGAAGGGGGACCTTGTAGGAATGCTGCAAGGCCCTTTATCTTTTGGAAATTAATAGAAAACGAATCATATAAATGCTATACTAAAAAATGTTTGTAATGTCAGTTTCATAATATTGTATGATGCTGACTTACTAGAAAAGATAAGAGGAGAATGAGCGTGCAAAAGATAAAGAGATTATTGCTATTAATGATGGTAGTAGGATTAACAGCAGGTGTTTTAGCAGGGTGTGCAAATCCGAAAGATACTACAGAAGAATTTTTAACAGCGATACAAAAAGGTGATGTAGAAAAGGCTCGTACATTTGTTGAGAGTGACAAGGAATTTAATAAACTAAATGAAAAAACAGATGATGCTGAGGCAAAAGCAATGCTAAGTGCAATTACAAAGAACTTTAAATTTGAAAAGATAGAAGAAGTATCGAAAAAGGATGACAAAGCAGAAGTGAAAGTGAAAATTACATCTGCTGATCTATCCGTTGCTGTAACAAAAGCAGTGGGAGAAGTTATGCCAATGGCTTTCGCTAGCGCATTTAGCGAAGACAAAGAACAATCTGAAAAAGCGATCGAAAAAACAATGACCTCAACTATCATCAAAAACTTAACGGATAAAGATGCAGCAATGGCAACTCGCGAAGTTACATTGAACTTAAAGAAAGACAAAGATGGCGACTATAAAATCGTTGCTGACGATAACTTGAAAGAAGTATTGTTTGCCAATGCAAAGTCTTTGGAGAAGATGTTTGGTGGGAAGTAATTGAATGAGATAAAAAAGAGACACCATATCACGTAGAAGGTTGATATGGTGTCTCTTTTTTATGAACCTGGAGAGGTTTGAACTCACGAAATTAATTATATAAATTAGATATTGTGTTTTTGGAATTCAAGACATAAAGCTAGTTGTAACAGAGGAGGTACTGTATTCTATGTTTTCTTATGCGGATCCTGTAACGTAGAAAGGTAAAATTTCTGGACCAGATTTTAATTAGTGTTCCTTCAGCTTTAATGAGGAGGTGTACGAAGATGTTGTGACTATGCCTGCTGGATACTATTAATTGTGAAGTTAAATAAGACAACAATTTATTAGAGGAAGATTAGTTAGTTTAAGTATCAGATTTAGGTGTTTAACAGGGGTACTAATTAATTTCAGTTCTTCCATGAAAAATTATAGAAAAAGTATGGATAAACAAATTCTTGTTTTAAGTGAATTTTGTAAATGTGGGGGCTGCTTTAAATAAAGATGGTCAAACACTATGTAAATAATTGAGAGTATTAAAATATGCAGAATTGCATATTAAATATTTAAAATCTTATGCTAACCTTATAATGCGAAATATAACATTTGTTGGTAATGATTCATTTTTGAAAGATAAAAAATGAATCATTACAGTGGTATACAATTCACTGTCCTATAGCATAAACGATAATAACGAAAGCTATTTGAAGTCCATTGAAGGAAATAAGTTATTAAAAAAGATTCCATATAGGGAATTTGTTGAAAATTCAGATTCTACAAATGTCATCTTATTTTTAATGTCTTATAAGAGTGACGCCATTAGAGGGCAAAATATTGTAGTTGACTATGGATATACAATTGTATAAATAAATCATCTTGAGAATTAAGGGTGTGGATAATGAGTTTACTAATTAAAGATTTAACAAAGAAATTTGACGAGCATGTTGCAGTGAATAATTTGAATATCGAGATACCAAAAGGTGAAATATTTGGATTCTTGGGCGGGAATGGAGCAGGTAAAACGACTACATTTCGAATGATACTTGGCCTTTTATCGAAATCAAGCGGAACCATTTCATGGAATGGTAAGCCTATAAATTATGATGTAACGGATAAGATTGGGTATTTACCCGAAGAACGTGGGCTTTATGCGAAAATGACTGTCAAAGAACAAGTTAATTTTTTTGCAAAATTAAAGAACATGAAAAGTAAAGATGCAGAAAAAGAACTTCACTATTGGCTGGAGCGTTTTAATATTACTGAGCATCTGAACAAAAAGGTAGGAGAACTTTCTAAAGGGAATCAGCAAAAAATTCAGCTGATAACAGCGATTATACATAAGCCTGAACTTTTAATTTTAGATGAACCATTTAGTGGTTTAGATCCAGTAAATGTTGAAATGTTAAAAGAAGCTGTTCTTGATATGCAAAAACAAGGGGCGTCGATACTTTTTAGTTCACATCGTATGGAACATGTGGAAGAGTTATGCCAACACATTTGTATCATGCACAAAGGAGTACCTGTTGTTCAAGGAGATATTGCCAAAATTAAAAGTGACTTTGGTAAAAAGAATGTTGTAATCGTTGGCGATCATGACTTTGATCATTTGAAAGAAATAAAAGGTGTAGAAAGTATGAAGAAACGTAAAAATGCAGTTACTCTTAAAATTTCATATGAAGAAGTTTCGCATGTTTTATTTAAAGAGATAACGAAATTAGGTTTTGTTAAAAAATTCGCAGTAGAAGAACCTACATTAAATGACATCTTTATTGAGAAAGTAGGTGCACAGCATGAATAGTTTCTGGACGATTTTTTTACAAAACTATAAATCTAAGGTAAAAGCTACATCATATATTGTTATTACAATCATGATTTCTATGTTAATTATAGGAATGATGAATTTTGAAAAAATTTATAACTATTTTGTAGGTAACGAGGAAGAGCAAGTTGTCGTTGTTACAGAAAAAGAAGAATTATATACAACAATTCAACAAGTGTTTAAAAATGTCGATAGTAAGATACATGTTAAACATAGTACGGATAAACAAAAAGCAGAATCAGGTGTTAAAGATGGTAATTATACATATGCAATCGTTGTAGAGGAATTGGATAATAAGCAACTAAAGGCTACGTATATAACTGAGACAGATACAAATCAGCAAGATGTTAGTAAGGTTCAAACGATTTTATCTCAAATACAATCTTCTAATTTCGCGCAGCAATTAAATCTATCACAAGATGAATTAAAGGTGTTAACAATGCCAGTAGAAATTCATACCAAAACTATATCAGATAAGGTTAAAGATGGAAAACATACAGAGGGTGTAGGGATTTTAATTAATACCTTTATCATGCTAAATTATTTAATGATATTATTGTATGCTGCACAATTAGCTACAGATGTTGCAACAGAGAAATCTTCTCGTGTCATGGAGTTAGTTGTTTCAAGTATTTCGCCTACCAAACATTTATATGCGAAGCTATTTTCAACATTATCAGCAGGTATTACGCAAATCATAATTTGGTGTTCGGTCGCAACTGTTGGGTATAAAACATCAGTTAATGATTCGGAAAATGATATTTTAAACAGTATTGATTTTAATTCTATTGCTCCTACTTTAGTGGTGTATGGGATTCTATTCTTCACATTAGGATTCTTATTATATGGCTCATTATCTTGTCTACTCGGCTCTATTATTAGTCGTATAGAGGAATCTTCTCAAGCTGTTATGCCGTTAACATTTATGTTAATTGCTGCTTTATATATCGCACTTTATGGAATGTCAAATCCAAGTAGCACGGTTGTTACCATTACTAGTTATATACCTTTCTTTACTCCTATTGTTATGCTCGTTCGAATTGGATTCCTCAATATCCCAGTATGGGAGATTGCGCTTGCATTAGCGATTCTAATCGCAACAATATGTATGATGATTGGTTTAACGAGTCGTGTTTACCGCGGTGGCGTATTATTATATGGTAAAGGCGCATTTAGTAATATCAAAAGGGCAATCAAGTTAGGGGAAAAATAAGATTGGTTTATTCATATTTAAAAAGACTACATAGTTAATCTATGTAGTTTTTTGTTGTTACGATAATTTTTATATATAAATTATCGTATTAAGCTATTTTTCAAAGAGAACTTTAAAAAGATCCCAAAAGAGAGTAAAGAATCGAGTTCTGGCGAACAACGCAGAGCGATGATTGATATAATTTATGTTTTTCTCCAAAATGAAGACAAGAAGTAGGGGGGGAATTTAGTTTTAATAATAATCATTTATTTGCTACATAAAGAAAACCCCTTGAATATCAAGGGGTTTTTCCTATGATCCCGACTGGCCTCGAACCAGCGACCTCCACCCTGTCAAGGTGGCGCTCTCCCTGCTGAGCTACGGGATCCCAACTATAAATATTACGATCAGCAATGTGTTTTCATTTCATTCGTGTAATCGAAGGATTTGTATAATTTATTGAATATTGTAACATTTGATGTATTCCTATAATAGCAACAAACTTTAATAGTGTAAAGATGTAATTTTCTGGATATTATCATTCCAATTTGTATATAAAAAATAAGCCCCGAAGAGCTTATTTTAATAATAATATCACCGCGATTATCAATGATATTTTCAAAAATACAATCATAAATAATGGAGCTCGTTCATGAGCTATCGTCCTGTAACTGTCATTCCTGCTGTGTAAATTGTATCTACAGAACCGTCAGCACTTACAACTTCAACTTTATAGCGATATGTTCCATTGTCTGAAATGTTTTCGCCATATCCTGTGAAAGTAGAAATTTCATCATTACTTCCAGCTGGAACCCATTGATTTTGCCAATGGAAGAAAGTATCATATTCTCCCCAGTTATCGCCATATTTTTTCTCGATGCTGACATTGTAATGAATATCTTCAGCTCGTTCATTTGTAATTCTTGCAATTACGTTTTGACCAAAGCTATATTCTGTAGCGTGTACTTGAACTGTAACACCATTCAACGTTTCGCTAGGACCACAAATATAACGACAGAACTCGCTTGCTCCGTCAGCATGTGCCTTCGGTGTATCAATGTTCATAGCTGTTAAACCACCTAAAGCTAAAGCTCCTGTTAATAATACTTTACCAAATGTTTTCACTTGAAATTCCCCCTAAGTATATTCTCAATTCGTTCCATAGATATCACATTAAGTAGTTTTATAACATTAATCTAATCGAACGCTTTTTTCCTCGAGTGTATTCGCTATGAATCTTTCATCTTGTAGTAATCTAACCTCTACATAAAATTTCATAGTTTTGATTCCATATATGTATCATGATTTACATAGAACAAATCTGTTAATACGTTTTGGTTATTTGCTTATTCCACCACTCTTTATTACCTTTTATTGGTAAAACGTTGATTTTATTATATACCATTATTATCTATTTACAAGAAAAAATCATACTGTATGCAAAAATGCATAATAAAAAACACTACTTGTATTCTGTAATTCAGAATACAAGTAGTGTTGGGTTTCAATTAATATTTAATTGGAACTTAATGCTAACTTTTTATGTTTAACAGTATACAATATATCATCGTTAATTAAAGTCATAATTGATAAATCTTGTTCAGGGGACGCTCTTCATGCTGAGCTACGGGATCTTCAAAAGGGAAAGTATAAGCGATTATGATAGTAATGTATAAAGGGATAATGATGAGAAGCGAATTTAGTAGAAAGTAGTCTTTGGATGTAGAGGTTATATTATTTCCGATACCAATCCAAAGGACCTTCATCACTCAAATCAACAAGAAAAGGGAACAAGAAGTGTAAAGGTAAGCTTATGAGTTCTGGCATAGCGTTCACTGTTTTCTTTGATAGATATTGCCTCCCAAAACAATACGGACAATCTTTTTCAAATGTCATGAGTATCGACCATACATCTTTTACTTTCCATTTCGTTTTACAATACGTACAACGCGCCATTGAGTTCCTCCTCAGTTTAAGGTGCTTTCTAATATATTCTACTTTATTGTACGAAAGTCATTTGAATTTGATGTGGTAAAATGCAAAACAAGCCTAACCACGTTCTACATTCAGGAAGGGGCTAGGCTTGTTTTAATTTCGATCAAAGTCTCTTTGTATCAGGCTGTTTATACATTGCCTAGATAGCTTCGCGTTAAATTCGGGAGAATAATTTTTCCATTTTCACTGTATTTTTCGAATAGATCTGATAGGAGAAAAACAAAGTTTTTATACTGTTCGTCATTTTCTTTCGGAGCATAAGACGCTGATAAATTTCTTCCCAAAAACCCTTCATAATCAAAAAGTAAATCATTTTGATATTCTTTAAACTCATACTTGCCATCTTTAAAAAAGCTGTTAAATACTTCTGGATTTTCATCTATTCCACCGCTAAAGCCTTTAAAGTTTGGGCAGGTTTTCTGGCAAATTTCTGCATTCTCTTTAATAAGTGGACTAGTTAAATCTCTACTATTCCAAACAAGAGCAACATTTGCTTTTTGTTTTAAAATTCGTTGGCATTCGATTTTGAAAGCCTCTTTATCAAACCAATGAAATGCTTGGGCAACAGTTACTAAATCTACACTATTTTCTTTTAAAGTAGTATTTTCAGCAGTTGCTTTTATGGATTGAAAACGAGAATATAGTTTTAACGATTGCTCAGCGATCTTCCTCATATCATGATTTGGTTCAACTCCAATAACATGTAAACCACTTTCAAGCAGCTGGCGGCTAAATATCCCTGTACCTGAACCAATATCAGCCACAATCCGATTCCCTTTCAGTTGGTTAGCTGAAAGCAAGTACTCAATATATTCATTAGGATAACTAGGGCGATATTTTGCATATATATCGGCCCTGTCAGTAAAATTTTCTGTTGTTTTCACAGTACTACCTTCTTTCTTACGATATTATGTACAGAAATAGAAATTAAATATGAATTCCGGCATCAGTCTCTAAGTCTACAACTTAAGAGTCCAGCTAAATAGAAAGGCTCAGTTTCTGTATTCAAATATCCTTTATCCGTTTAGTATACTATTTTAGATAATATCTTCCAAAAGACTAGAATGGCTTACTCAATTATGTTTTAAAGGGTATATTTTTATGGATTTATTTAATAATTTATGAGCGATTGTATGTCGTATTACGTTTACTTAGGTAAGAGATTTTCATTTTTGCTATTTAAATTGGCCAATATATCCTTTTTACAATTTACTGAAAATCATGTATAACAGAGATACATGATTATTTTATCTCGCTATTTGCGGGCAGTAAGATCCCTTACCTCGAAATTCAGCAAAAGTAAAGAAGTTAGGTTGGAGTCGGGCTGCCCGTAAAAGTCCGATTAGTGAGGGTTGATGAAAGTTTCACTTTATAAATATTCAGAAGTAGAGGGAGAAAAGTTGTAATGGTAAGAAAAACGTTCAAGATGCGCGTGTCTAAAAATAGAACGATTTCGATTAATGGATCGATTCTTGATGTGGATGTTACACATGATGAATTTTTACAAGAGTTTGTTGAGTGGGTTGATTCTAAAGGTTGGTCGTTTATGGGGATAACGGATGAGATTACGCCCGAGGAAGCTAGTCAAAAGTTAATAGATTCGTTGATTGATGAGAAGGATAAGAAAGAGTAATTCCTTCTTATTTTTATTGTATATTTATGTTCTTTATCGTAAAAATATGATATAGTAAAAAATAGTGAAAATTCTTCCAGTTTAATACAAATTACATATGATTGGTAGATTTATTATTTTGTTAGGGGAGTAAATGGAAAAGGGAGAGTCATATGGTAAATTTTAAGAAAATTTTGGTTTTTATTACAGTTATTTGTTTGTTTTTGTTGACACCTATGACATTGCGTGCTGAGACGAATATTGGAGTAAATCCAGAACAAGTTGCACCACCACCTGCAGAAGGACCGAATGTTTTTAGTCAGTTTGCAACGACAATTGATGCGAAAACAGGAGATGTTTTGTATGACAAAAACGCATATCACCGAGCATATCCTGCTAGTACGACGAAGGTGTTAACAGCGATTTTACTCATGGAGCATACGAAGCCAGAGGATCAATTTACATTTTCACAATTAGCGTTAGATCAAGAGAAGAGTAATTATCAAATTGAGTTTCAACCTGGAGAGACAATTAATAGAAATACTGCGCTTATGATTTTAATGGTGCTGAGTGCGAATGATGTGTCGTATGCGATTGCGGAGCGGATTGGCGGGAGTGTTGAGAATTTCGCCAATATGATGAATGAGAAAGCGAAGCAATTAGGGGCGAAAGATAGCCACTTTGTAACACCGAATGGATTGCATGATCCGAACCATTATACGACGCCGTATGATATGGCTATGATTACGAGAGGTGTGCAAAAATATCCTGAAATTTTACAAGCGATGAATACGAAACGAACGACAGTTACGACGTCTAGCCAGACGGTGTCTATTTTTAATAAATCTACTTATTTTGAAAATCCATATAGTATTGGTGGTAAGACGGGGTTTACGAATGAAGCGCGTAATACACTGGTTTTATTAAATGAGAAAGATGGAAATCGTATTATAAATGTAGTAATGGCTTCTCAAAGACCTGAAATTTATGAAGATTTGAAGCAAATGGCGGACTATTCTTTCGGTCAATTTACGAAGCAAACAGTGCTCGATAAACATAATTGGCATCAAAAAACAACATATTTAAATAAAGATGTTAGTTCTGAGTTGGAAAAAAGTGCAGAACTTATGCTTAAGAAAGATGAAGGGAAAAATGTGAAAACTATTTTCCGGGCAGCTTCATTAGATAAAGAATCTTTGTATCATAAAGGAATACATCGTGGTGAGGTAGTTGGTGCAGTTGATATTACGAAAAATAATCAAACAATTGCGACGGTAAATGTTCTTTCAACAGAAGATGTCACTTTTGCGATGCCTAAAAAAGATACAGTTGCATCTGAGGGAAAAGAGTCAAATGTGAAAGTAATAAGTGTTGGGATAGGCGCAATTGTATTATTTGGAGCCATTTTATATGTAGTGCTACGCCGAAATACAAAAGGAATGAAAACAGAAGAAAAATAACGTAGTAGTAAAAAGACTGTGGAGAGATTTTGTCACAGTCTTTTTTTATACTAAAGAGACATTTAACTAATAATTGTAAATTTTCTTATTGCAATAATTTAAAGTTCGTTATATCATTTACTTGTGTTCTTGTTAAAGAACAAAATGAACATTGCATACTTCAAATAATATAAAACAACGGAGAGGGAGAGAGACGATGAAATTAATTTGGAAGGTAATTAGCAACGCAATCTCATTTGTTTTATTTGCATTGATGGTTTTTTTAGCTTTTGTAGTTATTTCTTCAAAAGCGAGCGGTGGTGATCCGACAGTGATGGGATACCAATTTAAGAGTGTTCTTTCAGGATCAATGGAGCCGACGTTTTTAACAGGATCAATCATTGCAATAGAACCAAACAAAGATGGTTCTAAATATCAAAAAGGTGATGTTATTACCTTTAAAGAGAAAGATCAAAAAATTATCACTCACCGTATTATCGGTGTGAAAGATACAAATGGAAAAGTAATGTATGAAACAAAAGGGGATAACAACAACGGACCAGATTTAGAGCCAGTACTTGCAGAAAATGTAGTTGGAAAGTATGCAGATATTACAGTTCCGTACGTTGGTTATTTACTGAATTATGCGAATTCAAAAGCGGGAGCAGCATTACTTCTTATTATTCCAGGAGTCTTTTTACTTGGTTATTCCGCGATTTCTATTTTTGGGGCTATTCGTAGCATTGACGGAGAAAAGAAAGATAAAAAAGTAGAACAATCCGTCTAGTTCGTTTGGTTATACTTTCCGTTTAGGAAGTTAACAAATATATATATTAAGGGGATATGGACATGACTTTAAAGAAAAAATTAGGAATGGGTATTACATCAGCAGTACTAGGAGCAGCGTTAGTTGGTGGAGGAACATTTGCGTTTTTCAGTGATAAAGAAGTGTCAAACAATACATTTGCGGCTGGGACACTTGATTTAGCATTAAATCCATCAACAGTTGTTAACGTATCGAATTTAAAACCTGGGGATACAATTGAAAAAGAATTTAAACTAGAAAATAAAGGCTCTTTAGATATTAAAAAGGTTCTACTGAAAACAGATTATAATGTAGAAGATGTAAAGAAAGATAATAAAGATGATTTTGGTAAACATATTAAAGTAACATTCTTAAAAAATGTAGATAAGCATGAGACAATTGTGAAACAAACTACTTTAGATAAATTAAAAGGTGACACACTTACAGCTGTAGATAATGATTTATCGGCTTGGTTCTGGGATGAAAAAGGTATTTCAGCAGGTAAATCTGATAAATTCAAAGTGAAATTTGAGTTCGTTGATAATGGAAAAGATCAAAATCAATTCCAAGGCGATAAGTTACAATTAAATTGGACGTTTGATGCACAACAAACAGCAGGTGAAGAAAGATAATAACAAAAAGGGCTATCACATGGATAGCCCTTTTTCTATTTTTCTAGTATTTGTCTATCAATTTTAATAGTTCTTTACTATAATATAGATAATGTTCTGTATAAAGAACGTAATGTTCGATGGGGGAGATTAAGATGCTGAAAAGACCGCGGAATTTTAAAAAGATGCTTATATTGCCGTGTATGTGTTCTATTACGTTTTATTTAGGATCTCAAATTATGACGCATACAGAAGCGGCGTTCATTCATGAAACGAAAGTGGAAGCGACGCTTTCTACAGCAATTATATTTCCGAAAACAGTTAATACGTTAAAAGAGCAATCTGAGAAACATAAACAGTTTATTGAGCGTGAGTATGGAACGATGAAGGGGAAATCGAAAGCAACTTCTATTGAAGAAATAAAACAGGCGATTTCTGTATGGCAACAAGGGCGTGAGAAAATTGTTGCTGAGAAGGAAGCTCTGCAAAATGTATATACTGAAATAGAGGCTCCTTACAATCAAATACAAGAAGAATTAAAGGTAAATAAAGATGAGTCGATGCAGCAAGTGTCCGTATATGTAAATGAAGGCTTTCGCAGTATCAAAGAGAAACGTGACTATATTGAGAAAGAAATTAGCTTGAAAGCTATCGATGAGCAAATTCAGTCTCTTCAGCAACAATTAAACGTTGCAATTGAAGCGGAAGGACAAAAGAAAGCAGAAGAACAAAAGAAAGTAGAAGAGCAGAAGAAAGCAGAAGAACAAAAGAAAGTAGAAGAACAGAAGAAAGTAGAAGAGCAGAAGAAAGCAGAAGAACAAAAGAAAGTAGAAGAGCAGAAGAAAGCAGAAGAACAAAAGAAAGTAGAAGAACAGAAGAAAGCAGAAGAACAAAAGAAAGTAGAAGAACAGAAGAAAGCAGAAGAACAAAAGAAAGTAGAAGAACAGAAGAAAGCAGAAGAACAGAAAAAAGCGGAGTAACTGCTTTAGTGAAACAGCTGGAAAACAAGAATGTGGTGCAAGAGATAATGAACGAATAAGCAAAACTAGTAATATTTATATGAGTGTGAGGGAACGTTAGCCCTCACCTCTTTGTTTTTCTTTTTTAAATGCATTTGAGTGTGAAAAAAGTTATAAATTAGTATAAAGTATCACGTTTTATTTTCTGAAAAATCTAAATAATATTGAGAAATAAAAATAACTGAAAATATTAATAAATTTGTGTTGTGTTTATATAGAATTGTTCGTTATAATGAACATAAGGTTTTTAAAAAAGAACACATATTAGCTAAGCTAATATAGTTTTCTTTAAATCACTTATTGAAAAATAAGTGATAAAAATATAAAAAACAGCTAGGGGGAATTGATTGTGAGTCTGAAAAAGAAATTAGGTATGGGAGTTGCATCAGCGGCATTGGGGTTATCTTTAATTGGTGGAGGAACATTTGCATTCTTTAGCGATAAAGAAGTATCAAACAATACATTTGCAGCTGGGACGTTAGATCTTACATTAAACCCTAAGACGCTTGTAGATATTAAAGATTTAAAACCAGGGGATTCTGTTAAGAAAGAGTTCTTATTACAAAACAGCGGTTCTTTAACTATTAAAGACGTTAAATTAGCAACAAAGTATACTGTTAAAGATGCAAAAGGTGATAATGCTGGTGAAGACTTTGGTAAGCACGTTAAAGTAAAATTCCTTTGGAACTGGGATAAACAAAGTGAGCCTGTATACGAAACAACTTTAGCAGACTTACAAAAAGCTGATCCAGATCTTTTAGCTAAAGATATCTTCGCTCCTGAGTGGGGAGAAAAAGGTGGATTAGAAGCTGGTACAGAGGACTATCTATGGGTACAATTTGAATTTGTAGATAATGGAAAAGACCAAAATATCTTCCAAGGTGATACATTGAATTTAGAATGGACATTCAATGCTAACCAAGAAGCTGGGGAAGAAAGATAATAAAAAAAGGCGGGTATCCCCCGCTTTTTTTTATAAAGAAAAAGAAGTGCTGGTTGTACGCACTTCTTTCTATTATTATTTTTGATTTTGCTTCCACTTTGTAAATTCAAGAAATTCACGAAATTGTTCTTTGGAGACACCGGAGTTCATTGCATCTTTAACGAGTTGTGTCCATTCGGAGTCTAGGTTAGTTTCCTTTGTTTTTTCATCATGAAGTAAAGTATCAACTGGAATTTGTAGAACTGCTGCGATCTTTTCAAGAAACTGAATGGAAGGGTTTTTTTGTAAATTTCGTTCTATAGAACTAATGTAAGATTTAGCAACGCCAGCTTTTTCGGCAAGTTCAGTTAATGAAATCCCTTTTTGTAAACGAAGGCGTTTTATACGTTCTCCAATCATATTTGCGCACCTTTCTATCAATATGTAGTTGTCTTATGATGTCATTATTATAACATAAACTTCGTTAAAAAGAACAAACCTATTGAGCCTGACTGGATGGCTTCATACGTTGGAAAAATTGCTCGATGTCTTGCATGGCGATACCAGCATCTAGAGCTTCAAGTATTAAATCAATCCATTCTTGATCCAGTGCGTCTGTCTTATCTTTGTACAAATGTAATTCCTCCCTAATTATCGGTCATAATTGCTGCTACAAAATACATGATAATGCAATCGGATTTTGTGTTTTATATAGTGAATTATCAAATATTGTGTAGATGAAACAAAGATAAAATCCCCATTAAACTCCCTCTATGGAAATTATAAATTGTTCGATAAAAACTTTCAATATTTTCAGAAAACATTGTTGAATTGTGATATATTCGTATGCTAACTATGAAATTTTTACAAATATATTAAAAACATTACATAATGTGACTAAATATTGAAAAAATATTGAATTTTTAATAAAATTCAATTTGTAATACATATTATTTATTAGGGGAGGAAATATGGGATGAACAAGAAACCGTTCAAAGTTTTGTCATCAATCGCTTTGACAGCTGTATTAGGCCTTTCATTCGGAGCTGGCACTCAATCTGTATATGCTGAAACGCCTGTGAATAAAACAGCTACGAGCCCAGTTGATGATCATTTAATTCCGGAAGAACGTTTAGCAGATGCGCTAAAAAAACGTGGGGTAATTGATTCGAAGGCTTCAGAGACAGAAACAAAGAAAGCAGTCGAAAAGTATGTAGAGAACAAAAAGGGTGAAAATCCTGGAAAAGAAGCAGCAAATGGGGACCAGCTTACGAAAGATGCATCCGACTTTTTAAAGAAAGTAAAAGATGCGAAAGCAGACACGAAAGAAAAATTAAATGAACCAGCAACAGGGACACCTGCAGCGTCAGGCCCAGTTAAAGGCGGACTAAATGGTAAAGTGCCAACTTCTCCAGCAAAACAAAAAGACTATAACGGTGAAGTTCGTAAAGACAAAGTACTCGTTTTACTTGTAGAGTACGCTGACTTTAAACATAATAATATCGACAAAGAGCCTGGATATATGTATTCTAACGATTTTAATAAAGAACATTATGAAAAAATGTTATTCGGTAATGAGCCATTCGCATTAGAGGATGGCAGCAAAATCGAAACGTTTAAACAATATTACGAAGAGCAATCTGGCGGTAGTTATACAGTAGACGGAACAGTTACAAAATGGTTAACAGTTCCTGGTAAAGCTGCTGATTACGGTGCAGATGGTGCGACAGGTCATGATAATAAAGGGCCAAAAGGACCACGTGATTTAGTAAAAGATGCATTAAAAGCAGCTGTAGATAGTGGTATTGATTTATCAGAGTTCGATCAATTTGATCAATACGATGTAAATGGTGATGGAAATAAAAATCAACCAGATGGTTTAATCGATCACTTAATGATTATTCATGCGGGTGTTGGACAAGAAGCAGGCGGTGGTAAATTAGGCGATGATGCAATTTGGTCGCACCGTTGGACAGTTGGACCAAAGCCATTCCCAATTGAAGGTACACAAGCGAAAGTTCCATATTGGGGCGGAAAGATGGCAGCATTCGACTACACAATTGAACCAGAAGATGGAGCGGTTGGTGTATTCGCACATGAATATGGTCACGATTTAGGTCTTCCAGATGAGTACGATACACAATATAGTGGTCAAGGTGAGCCGATTGAAGCTTGGTCTATTATGAGTGGCGGAAGCTGGGCTGGTAAAATCGCAGGAACGACGCCAACGAGTTTCTCACCACAAAATAAAGAGTTTTTCCAAAAAACAATTGGTGGTAACTGGGCAAATATCGTAGAAGTAGATTACGAGAAATTAAATAAAGGTATCGGTCTAGCGACATATTTGGATCAAAGTGTTACGAAATCAGATCGACCAGGTATGATCCGTGTTAACTTACCAGATAAAGATGTTAAAACAATTGAGCCAGCATTTGGTAAACAATATTATTACAGCACAAAAGGTGACGATCTTCATACGAAGATGGAAACACCGTTGTTCGATTTAACGAATGCAACGAATGCAACGAATGCAAAATTTGATTTCAAGTCATTATATGAGATTGAAGCAGGTTATGATTTCCTTGAAGTACACGCTGTAACAGAAGATGGTAAACAAACGTTAATTGAAAGACTTGGCGAGAAAGCAACTAGTGGAAATGCAGATTCGACAAATGGAAAATGGATTGACAAATCATATGATTTAAGTCAATTCAAAGGCAAGAAAGTAAAATTAACATTTGATTACATTACTGATGGTGGTTTAGCATTAAATGGATTCGCTCTTGATAATGCTTCATTAACAGTAGATGGTAAAGTAGTATTCTCTGATGATGCAGAAGGTACACCACAATTAAAATTAGATGGTTTCGTTGTATCTAACGGAACAGAAAAGAAAAAACATAACTACTATGTTGAGTGGAGAAACTATGCTGGGGCAGATAACGCGTTGAAATTTGCTCGCGGTCCAGTATTTAACACTGGTATGGTTGTATGGTATGCAGATTCAGCTTATACAGATAACTGGGTTGGTGTACATCCAGGACACGGTTTCCTTGGTGTTGTTGATTCTCATCCAGAAGCAATTGTTGGTACTTTAAATGGTAAACCAACAGTTAAGAGCAGTACACGATTCCAAATCGCTGATGCTGCGTTCTCATTCGACAAAACGCCAGCTTGGAAAGTTGTATCTCCAACGCGTGGAACATTTACGTATGATGGCTTAGCGGGTGTAGCGAAGTTTGATGATTCGAAAACGTATATTAACCAACAGATTCCAGATGCAGGACGTATTTTACCGAAGCTTGGTCTGAAGTTTGAAGTAGTAGGACAAGCTGATGATAATTCTGCAGGTGCTGTTCGTTTATATCGTTAATACAGTAAAACTACCGAGAGATTTTCTTTCGGTAGTTTTTTTGTGAGCAATGAATTTTATATAGCTGAAAAAGTCATATATAATGTAACTTTAAGAATAGAAATTTGTTATATATGAAGTCTATATAAATAATGAAAGAATTGGATAAAAATAGTGGGAGAAGGTGAGTGAATGAGTATTTCCTCTATTGTAAGTAGGCAAAAGGAATATTTTTTAAAAGGGCATACGAGAAGCATCAAAATAAGAAAAAATAATTTGAAGAAACTTTATGAAGGCATTCAGCATTTTGAAGAAGAAATATTTCAGGCGTTGAAATTAGATTTAAATAAGTCAGTTCACGAGTCGTTTACAACGGAAGTTGGATATGTATTAAAAGAAATTTCCTTTCAATTGAAACATATGTCATCGTGGAGTAAACCGAAGCGAGTTCGAACGGCACTCACTCATTTTGGATCAAAAGGAAAAGTAGTGCCAGAACCGTATGGTGTGACGCTTATTATTGCACCGTGGAACTATCCTTTTCAATTAGCAATTGCACCACTTGTAGGAGCACTGGCAGCTGGAAATACAATCGTTTTAAAGCCGTCAGAGTTAACGCCAAGCGTTTCAAAAGTGCTTAAGAGAATGTTAGATGAATTATTCCCAGAAGAGCTTGTAGCGGTAGTAGAAGGCGGCGTTGAAGAGAGTACATCTTTGCTGAGGGAACCGTTTGATTATATTTTCTTTACTGGTAGTGTTGGCGTTGGAAAAGTTGTAATGGAAGCAGCAGCGAAACAGTTGACGCCGCTCACTTTAGAACTTGGCGGGAAAAGTCCTTGTATTGTACATAAAGATGCAAAGATAGAGGTGACAGCAAGAAGAATTGTTTGGGGTAAGTTTTTAAATGCAGGGCAGACATGTGTAGCGCCTGATTATATGTACGTGCATTCTTCCGTGAAAGAAAAGCTAGTTGAGGCACTGCGACATGAAATTATAGAGCAGTATAGTAAAGAACCTTTGCAAAATGAAAATTACGTGCGTATTGTAAGTGAGCGTCATTTTGAACGCTTATGTCGATTTTTACAAGATGGTCAAGTCGTAATTGGTGGAAACTATAAGAAAGATACATTACATATTGAACCGACAGTACTAGCGGATATTACATGGCAAGATGCTGCTATGGAAGATGAAATTTTTGGTCCGATTTTACCAATCATAGAGTACGACAATATAGAAGAGGTAATTGGCACAATCCAGCAACATCCGAAGCCGTTAGCGTTATATGTATTTTCGGAAGATAAAGAAGTACAAAAGAAAGTGACGAGTAATATTTCATATGGTGGAGGCTGTATTAATGATGTTGTCTACCATCTTGCTACGCCATATTTACCTTTTGGGGGTGTTGGAAGTAGTGGATTAGGGGGTTATCATGGGGAAGAAAGTTTTCGGACTTTTTCACATTATAAAAGCATTTTAGCCCAATCTACAGCATTCGACATGAAAATTCGTTACTCTTCTACAAAAAGTGCTTTAAAATTCATACGAAAGTTGTTAAAATGATGATGGTGTTTATCAGTAGGCGTAGCCGTATGATAATAGCCCCTTCGCAATGGAAGGGGTTTTTCTGTTCGACGTTATGTATCATGCGAAAATGAATCAAACATACTACATAAAGAATAGAAACGAACGCTTGCTAAATAACCATTTTTGTTTGGATCGAAACAAAAAATAGTCTATAGAACATAAATATTTATTCATGAATATAAAAATTAAAATTTAAGGTAGATAGGACGGGAAAATGAAAAAGATTATTAAAGTTGAAGCAGTTGAAAAACATTTTGGAAATCAAGTGATTATCCCACCTCTTTCTTTAGATATTAAAGAGGGAGAGTTTTTAACAATTTTAGGGCCGAGTGGCTGCGGGAAAACGACTTTACTTCGTATGATCGCAGGATTTGAAACTCCAACTAAAGGGAATCTTTTATTAGATGATGAAAGAATTAACGATTTGCCGCCATATAAGCGTCATATGAACCTAGTGTTCCAACATTACGCACTATTCCCACATATGACAGTAGAGAAGAATATTTGTTTTGGTATGAAAATGCAGAAAGTATCAGCAGCAGAGCAGAAAGAGCGTGCTGAAGAGGCAATGCGTTTAACGCAGTTACTTGAGTTCCGTAATCGTAAACCTGCGAAGCTTTCTGGTGGACAACAGCAGCGTGTTGCAATTGCAAGAGCGATTGTAAATAATCCGCGTGTATTACTATTAGATGAGCCACTTGGAGCGCTTGACTTTAAGTTACGAAAAGACTTGCAACGTGAATTGAAAAACTTACAACGTAATTTAGGAATTACGTTCATATACGTAACGCACGATCAAGAAGAAGCAATGAGCATGAGCGATCGTATCGTCGTTATGAATAAAGGACATATCGAACAAATTGGAACGCCGAAAGAAATTTATAATAAGCCGAAAACATTGTTCGTTGCGACATTCATCGGTGAAAATAATATTGTGAAAAATGGGGAAGGCTATGTAGCAATTCGCCCTGAAAATGTGAAAGTGCGTTCGGTTGAAGAACCAATTTTAAAAGAATACCATCTTGGACATATTGAAGATATCGAGTTTGTCGGAAATATGGAGAAGCTTTATGTACGTGATGAGAAAACATCAGAATTACTAATGGCATATCAAACTGCTGAAGAGGCAGCGCAGTGGAGCATTGGAGATAATGTATATGTAGGCTGGGAGCAAGAGGACGAGGTGACCTTAAATTGAAAAAAGGGAAATTACTCGCACTACCTACAGTCGCGTGGCTGTTAATTTTCTTCCTAATCCCGCTCGTATTCGTATTAGGATTCGCCTTCATGCAGCGCGGAGCTTACGGGACAGTAGAAATGCAATTTACGCTGGAGAATATATCCCGTGTGTTTGATCCATTGTACTTAGGAACGTTATGGGAAACTGTTAAGATTGCAGTTATTACGACAGTAATATGTTTATTAATTGGTTATCCATTTGCGTATACAATTACAATTGTTGACCGCAAATATCGTTCTATTCTTTTATTATTGGCAACGATCCCGTTTTGGATTAACTTTCTTGTTCGTTCATACGCATGGATTGTTATTTTACGTTCACAAGGTCTTGTGAATACGTTGTTATTAAAACTCGGCATTATTAGTGAACCGTTAAATTTATTATATAATACGCCTTCTGTAATACTCGGAATGGTCTATTCTTTATTACCATTTATGATTTTACCAGTGTATGCAGCAATTGAGCAGCTGGATAAGCGTAAGCTAGAAGCGGCTTATGATTTAGGAGCAACACCAATAAAGGCATTTTGGAATATAACAGTGCCGATGACAATGTCAGGAATTGCGACTGGTTCTATCTTAGTATTCGTTTCTTCTATCGGGATGTTTGTTGTATCAGACGTGATGGGCGGATCGAAAGTAGCATTAATCGGAAACGTTATTCAAAACCAATTCTTAGGTGCACGTGACTGGCCGTTTGGATCTGCGTTATCGATTATCGTTGTTCTATTCTCTGTTCTGTTAATTTACTTATATTATCGTGCAACGAAAGTATATAAATATAATGAGAACGGAGGGGAATAGGCAAAGATGAAGAAGTTTTTAGTTTCTTATTCTTGGTTAATTTTGTTATTCTTGTATTTTCCAATGATGGTTTTAATGGTCTATTCTTTCAACGACTCTCGCATTAATGCGGAGTGGGAAGGTTTTACATTCCATTGGTATACAGATTTATTTCAAAAACAAGATGTTATTGATGCATTTGTAAATAGTATTACGATTGCAGTTATAACAACGATTGTGACAACGGTACTTGGTGTATTCTTTGCGATTGCTTTACATCGTTATAAATATCGTTTCGAAGGGGCTATTAATGGCCTTGTATATTTACCAATTTTAATTCCTGATATTTTAATGGGATTATCTTTACTAATTCTTTTCAGTCAGCTAGGAATGGAACTTGGACAAACAACGATTATTATTGCACATATTACATTTAGTATTTCGTTTGTTGTTGTTATTTTAGCTGCGCGTCTTTCAAGTATGGGACGTGACTTAGAAGAAGCTGCAAATGATTTAGGAGCAACGCCTTGGCAAACGTTTCGTTTTGTAACGTTCCCAGCAATTGCACCGGGAGTTATTTCAGCAGCATTATTAACATTCACATTATCAATTGATGATTTTGTAATTAGTTTCTTCGTATCAGGACCAGGATCAACAACATTGCCATTATACATTTACAGTATGGTTAAGCGCGGAGTATCACCAGAAATTAATGCTCTTTCTACAATTTTAATTGTTGCTATCGTAGGATTAATGGTTCTATCTGAAATCTTCCGTAACAAAGGTGCAGATGGTGAAGAAAACTCTGGAGGACACCTTCCTTTATAATACGAACGATATAGAAAGTACGAGGAGGTAATAAACCGATGAAATTAATGAAAAGAATAGCTGGCGCAGCAATTAGCTTTAGCCTTGTTGCTGGTGTACTTGCTGGTTGTGGTGAAAAGAAAGAAGAATTAAATATTTATAGCTGGGCTGACAATTTTGATGAGCAAGTGCTAAGAGATTTTGAAAAGAAATATAATGTGAAAATTAACTATGATAAGTACGCAAGTAACGAAGAAATGCTTGCGAAATTACAAGCTGGTGGCGCAAAGTATGATTTAATTCAGCCATCTGATTACATGGTTAAAACAATGGCAAAAATGGATTTATTAGCGCCATTAGATAAAAAGAATATCCCAAATATCGAGAACATGGTTTCTAATTTCAAAACACCTGCGTTTGATCCAGAGAATAAATATTCTTTAGTGTACACTTGGGGTGTAACAGGGATTGCATACAATAAAAAGTATGTGAAAGAAGCACCTACGAGCTGGGCTGACTTATGGAATGAGAAATATAAAGGACATGTAACGTTACTAAACGATTCTCGTGAAGTATTAGGAGTGGGTCTTAAGAAGCACGGGTTCTCAAACAGCACGAAAGAAGATGCGGAGTTAAAGACAGCAGCAGATGATTTAAAGAAACTGCTTCCAAACTTATTAGCATTTGATACAGATAACATTAAACAAAAATTCATTACAGAAGATGCTTGGATCGGAACAGTTTGGTCTGGAGATGCAGCATTTATCGCAAAAGATAATAAAGATGTAGAATACGTTGTACCAAAAGAAGGTGGCACAATTTGGGCTGATACGTTAGCAATTCCAAAAGGTGCAAAACATAAAGAGCTTGCTGAGAAGTTTATGAACTACTTACTTGATGAAAAAGTAAGTGTGAAAAACTACGAGTCAATTGGTTACAGTAATCCAAATGAAAAAGCTCATCCTCTTCATAGCAAAGAATACCGTGATAATCACATGATTTTCTTAACGAAAGAAGAGTTAGATCGTACAGAATGGCTTGTTGATGTAGACGATAAGTTAAAAGACTATGATCGTTACTGGACAGAGCTAAAAACAAAAGGTAAATAAGTAAGAAAATGCGGTTTCTAAAGTAGAAATCGCATTTTTTCATAGTAGGAGGAAATCGTTTGAAGAAGAAGTTACATCAGTATGAGGTAATGTGTATCGGTTTATTATTTGCTGTATTTAGTATTGTTGCTTGGCGCGTACATGCAGGTGGTGTTACAGTGATGGATACATATGTCCGCGGATTAGTAAAAGGGCTACAAACGGAAAGTTCCCTTACATTTTTCTCGTACTTTACAAAATTGGGATCAGCAATTGGGATAGTCGCTACGCTCGTGATAAGTTTGCTTGTTTTTTGGAAGAAGCGTTATTATGCTGCGATGATTGTGTATCCAATGGGAATTTTAATAACACATCTTGTGAATAAAGGGATAAAAGAGATTGTAAAGAGAGAACGTCCGTCATTAAATGAAGCGCTAGATGCACTTGGATATAGTTTTCCTAGTGGACATGCAATGCTATCGATTATGACATTTGGATTTCTTGCTTATATCATTGCGGCTAATTTGAAAAGCGTAGCTGGGAAATGTGTCATAACGATTTTGATGGGGATAGTAATCTTATCGATTGGATTAAGTAGAATCATTTTAAATGTACATTACCCAACTGATATTTTAGCTGGTTATTGCGTAGGTGGTATTTTGTTAATTATCGCGATTTACTACCATCGTTTACTTACTGAGAGATTGGGACTTAATAAAGAGAGATAGAAAAAACGCCTGGAAAAACTATCATTATAGTGTTCCTAGGCGTTTTTTGTTTGTATAAAGATATGATACAGTATAAGTGACAATTGAATTATTTAAAGTAGGTGAAAATGTGTGAAGACAAATGTTCATAAAGTTGATAAGTGGGGGAAGTTAGGAGCTTTTTTGTATCAATTTCGTTATACAGTAATTGTAGCGTTACTGTTGCTTGCAATCGCACTTGGGATTTTTGCTCCAAAGCTACCGGGAGTATTAGGTGGTGACGGTTTCCAAACGGAAGGAGACTATCAAAAAACAAAAGAAATTTTAGATAAAGATTTTAAGAAATCTCAAGATACGCTGCTACTCGTTTTTGAGAAAAATAAAGATGCTTCACATGAGGAATTTAAAAAGCGAATAGATGAAATTGTAAAGAATGTTCAAGAGAAAGAGAACTATGAATCTTTCCATCACCCAATGCAAAATAAAGAAATGTTACAAGATGATATCGGTTATGCGACAATTTTATTTTCCGGGAAAACAAATAAAGAAAGAATGGAAAAGACTTTACAATTTGCTGATGAGATTGAGAAAGAAAGTAATGCAGCATTAAAAGTAACACCTACAGGATTTCCAAAAATTAATCAAGAGATTAATGAAAGAACGCAAAATGATTTAAAAGTAGCAGAAATGATTGGATTACCAATTGCGTTTCTTGTATTACTATTTTCGTTTGGTAGCCTTTTGGCATCAATTTTACCGATTTTGAATGGGGCGCTTAGTGTTATTAGCACGATGGGTATATTGTATTTCATCGGTGTGGATAAAGAGCTATCTATTTTCGTGTTAAACGTTGCACCGATGATTGGACTTGCACTATCTATTGATTTTGCGCTATTATTTGTGAACCGTTTTCGAGAGGAAGTTGCTAAACGAACGGTAAAAGAAGCGATAGCAATTACATATCAGACGGCAGGACGTGCAATTGTATTTTCAGGATTATGCGTATTTGTTGGGTTATCCGGTTTGTTTTTCTTTAAGATAGATTATATTCAATCTGTCGCAATTAGCGGAATGATTGTTGTGATTATGAGTATTTTATTCTCACTCACACTTCTTCCAGCGCTATTATCGTTAATAGGTAAAAGAATATTAAAAAAGAATCAAGTAGCACATACGCCGGCAAAAGCATGGCGTAAATTTGCACAATTTGTGATGAAACATCCAATTGCAATGATTGTTGTTGTTACAACATTTATTGTTATTTGCTTATTACCGTTACGTACAGCTAATTTGCAGTTCCCTAGTGTTGAAGCTTTACCTGAAAAGAGTGATACAAGGATTGCATATGAAAAGTATGAAGAAGCATTTAATAAAACTGTCAAAACACACGCTGATGTTACGTTAGTTGTAGAGACGAAAAAAGATATGAAAGAAAAAGAAAGTCTACAAAAGATAGAAGAAGTCGTTCAAAAGTTAAAAGATGATAAGAAAGTACATGAAGTAAGAAGTTTATACGACGGGTTAATTGGAATGAAAGCAGATCAAGTTGCTGGAATATTGCAGTCGCCAGAAGCTGCAAAACTAACTCCTGTATTTGAAGCATACACGAAAGGGAATAAGACGACGATAGAAGTCTTTTTGAAAACAAAACCACGTACAGAGACTGCAAAACAGTGGGTGCGTGACTTTAAAAAGAACTATAAAGAAACGGATGTTACGTATTATCTAGGCGGAATGACGACGTTTCAACAAGAATTAGAAGATGAAATTAAAGATAAAGTCGTAATTGGTATGTCTGTTATATTTGGATCGACCTTTGTTATATTATTATTTGCATTCCGATCTATACTCATTCCAATTAAGGCAATTATTATGAATATACTTAGTTTAAGTGCAACCATTGGAATTGTTGTTTGGTTATTTGAAGGTGGTCATTTCGGTTTAGAAGCGAGTCCGGTTCTGTTTGTCTTACCAATCTTCATTTTTGGTCTCGTATTTGGGCTTAGTATGGATTATGAAGTATTTCTTATTTCACGTATTCATGAGCTCTATGAAGAAACAGGCGATAATGATCAAGCAACGTTAGAAGGGCTCGTTTCAACAAGTAGAATCATTACATCAGCTGCTTTAATAATGATTGTTGTAACTGGTGCATTCGCATTTACTGATATTTTACCAGTAAAGCAGATGGGGCTTGGCGTTGCATTAGCAATATTTCTTGATGCAACAATTATTCGTCTTATGCTCGTTCCAAGCTTAATGAAGTTATTTGGAGACTGGAATTGGTGGTTACCATTTCGAAAAAAACGAGAAAAATCATCGTAAAAAAATGCTCATCATATTGATGAGCATTTTTTTATGAATAGCAAGGCCTACATTTTGCAAATAGTATGTGATAAGAACATTACATACAAGTAGGTGAAGGCAATGTTTCGTTATTTTAAGTTTAAGTTAAATGATACAGTACAGTTTGCAGAAAACGATGGGCATATGTATCGCATTGTCGGTTATCGGTTAGAAAAGGGATTTTATCCAAAAGATGAATGGACTCATATCATTTATGAACTACTTAGAGAATTTGACGGGTATACGATGGATGCAGAGGAGGAAGAACTTGTAAAGGTCGTTCAAGTAGAGGATGAGTATTACAAAATACAAGAAGTATCAGGTTATCGTTATCCAGTAAAAATGAAACAAAAACAACAAGTGATGAAAATAGAAAGGATGGACGATTTATTAGATGCTTACAATGACTATAAAAGGTTGGCGGATTTCTTTAAAGATTTATCGTATGAACAAAAAGCTGAAGAAGTATTGTTAGAAATGAAAAGGCTTAGAGCTTGAGGGGCAGTCTATTATAAGACTGTCCTCTATTTTTGACGGTGCATCAAAGTGTGTTTTCCGTTACAATGAGAGAATCAATAGAAATAAGGTGATAAACAGTATGGAAACAAAGAAAAAGGGCGAATGGTGTGAAATTACCGTTCCAGCTAAATGGAATGGTATAAGTATTGAATCCGTATTAAAAGTAGAATGGGAAATACCGAAAAAGCTATTGCATCAGCTTCGTATGGAAAAAGGTGTTACGGTTAACGGGGAACAAAGAAGATGGAATGAGCTTTTAAAAGAGAACGATAAGTTACAAGTTCATATGTTTGCGGGGGAAGAGTACGGTGTAGATCCAGAATATGGTGAATTACATGTAGTATACGAAGATGATCACGTACTCATCGTAAATAAACCAGAGAAAATGGACACACATCCTGCTGAAAAAGGTGGAACCGGGACGCTTGCAAATCTTGTTGCTTTTCATTTTCAAATGCAAGGTTTAGAGACGAAGGTGCGTCATATTCATCGTTTAGATAAAGATACGACAGGTGGTGTCGTATTTGCTAAGCATAGAATTGCTGGTGCAATTATGGATCGTTTATTAATGGAAAGAAAAATTAAAAGGACGTACGCAGCGCTCGTTGAAGGGAAAGTAAAGAAGAAACAAGGAACGATTGATGCTGCTATCGGAAGGGATCGCCATCATGCTACAAGGCGTCGTATTTCTCCAAAAGGTGACCAAGCTATCACATATTATAAAGTAGAAAAGTATTTTAAGAAGCAAAACACGACTTTCGTAACGTTACAATTAGAAACAGGTAGAACGCATCAAATCCGTGTTCATATGAGCCATAATGGTAATCCGCTAGTTGGGGATGTATTATATGGTGGACAAACAAAATATATGTCCAGTCAAGCATTACATGCGATGAAGATAAATTTCTTGCATCCAATTACGAAAGAAGCGATTGAAGTTGATGTGCCGTTTCCTACAAAGTTAAATAATAAAATAAAAGAATTTCAAAAAGAAAATGCGTAAAGTATAAGTTTTAATTTGAAAAAAGTAGATTTTTGCAGGGATTTCTCTAAAAGAGGCGAAGCCGTTAAGAGAAAAGAGAGGTGAGAATTACTTGATCAAATATAAGTATGTACTTGGAATATTTTTCGCTTGTCTTTTACTTACTCTATGCCTCTATCCCTATTTACCAAATCGTATGGCAGTACATTGGAATGTAAATGGTGAGCCAAACGAGTTTATGAGTAAACAAGTTGTTGTAGCATTTATTCCTTGTTTTATTATTTTTTCATATGGATTTTTGTATATTATTTCACATAATATATTTAAGTTTAATGAAAGAGAGCATTGTATTATAGATGGATTTATAAAGAAAATTACGTTATTTATGTTGTTTATTCATATGCTTATCCTCTTTATTAATTTTGGGGATTTGATATTCTTTCAAACAGGATTAACGATTGGGATTAGTATGTTTCTTTTTATGCTGAGTAAAGAATTTAAGAAAATAAAAGGTAAAGAAAAAGACCCAATTAAATTACAAAAAATTCGTTTAGTAAGTAGACGGATTTTTCAAGTGATGGCATGTAGTATATTGTTTTCATTGTTTTTGAAATTAGAGTGGGGATTTTATGTATTGCTTAGTATAATAAGCTGTGGATCTATGCTGTTTATGTTATATATTTTCTATTCATACATAATAGAAAGCTATGAAACTTAAAAAAGAGTCTTCTCATTATGAGAAGACTCTTTTAATCTATTTACTTTGTAATAAATTGTTGTGTCCAGTAGTTGCCGCTTTCTACATAACCAACACCGATGTGAGTGAAGCCGTTATTTAAGATGTTTGCACGGTGTCCAGCGCTGTTCATCCAAGCTTGTACTACTTCTTCAGGTGTACGTTGGCCTTGAGCGATGTTTTCACCTGCAGATGTATAAGAAATACCAAATTTCTTCATCATATCAAACGGAGATCCGTATGTAGGGCTGTTATGATCAAAGTAGTTGTTTTTTTGCATATCTTCAGACTTAATACGTGCTACTTTGCTTAATTCAGTATCGATTTTTAGTGCTGATAAGCCTTGTTTTGCACGCTCAGCGTTTGTTAATTCAACAACACGTTGTTCGAACTCGCTTAAAGATTTTGCTTCTTCAGCAGGCTTTTGCTCAGCTGGTTTTTGTTCAGCAGGTTTTTGCGTATTGTTGTTTTCAGCAGGCTTTTGTTCAGCAGGTTTTTGAACTTCTTCAGCAGGCTTTTGCTCAACTGGTTTTTGCTCAGCAGGCTTTTGAGTTTCTGGCTTAGCTGTTGGTTGCTCAGTTGCAACATTTTCAGTAGGTTGTTGACCAGGAATGAAGCAGTTTGGTTGGAAGTTTCCTTGTTGCCATTGTGCTAATGATTCAACTCCCATAGATTGTAAGAATGCTTGTAATTCTTGTTGGCTCATTTGCTTCATCATCATTTTTGAATGCTGAATATTTTGAACCTTTATGTTAGATGGTTGTACTGTTGCAGCTTGTGCATCTAGAGAAGATACTCCTAAAGTAAGAGCCGTTGCAGCAGCTACAGATAATAAAACACGCTTTTTCATGATGTGTGTCCCCCTATATAAAGTTTTAATTTGTTTTCACACGATTTGTTTTTGACAGCCTGTCTGACTGACAAATTCATCGTAGCATACAATTTGCAAGAAAAAAGATGGAAAAAAATTCATAGACTTTAAAATTACCTAATTTATCCTAAGAGAAGAAGGGAGAAAAAATAAGAGAAATATAGAGTATAAAAGGAATTTATAGTGTTTTTATACTTGGTTTTAAGAGGGTGTTTTTGGATAAAGTTACCTAAATAGAAAATGAAGAATCCTATTGTATCAATGGTTTGAGCGATTTTTTGAGGAATATAATGGATTGATTTTTACAAAACTGTAATGTTTCTGTTGTTCTTTTTTATAATAAAGTAACATATTTTTAATGTTGTAGCAGACAAAAAAGCGGCTATCTCTTTACATAGACGAAGGAGATAGCCGTTTTCCTATTATTACGTATGTTACGAGTTATTACGAGTTAGTTTCAATTGCTTCTAATAATAAATCCACAATGTGAATTCCTCTCATTTTATGAGAAAGCCCTTCTCGCTCAATGCCCAATTTCATTTGTAATAAACAACCTGGATTTGCAGTAACAATGGTTGCTGCGTCTGTTTCATGCACACGGTCCATTTTGTAATCTAGAAATTCCATTGATAACTCTGAATGAACAATATTGTAAATACCAGCAGAGCCACAGCAGCGGTCCGCATCTTTCATTTCTCGATATGTTGCACCTTGGATAGCCTCTAGTAACATACGAGGTTCAGAAGATGTGCGCATAACATTGCGTAAATGACAAGAGTCTTGATACGTAATAACCTGCGGCGTGAGTCGTAAGTCAGTTCGCTTATGGAAGTCTAGTTCTACTAGTATAGCAGTAATATCTTTAATCTTAGAAACAAACTGCTTAGCACGTTCAGCCCAATCCGGATCATCCTTTAAAAGATAATCATAGTCTACGAGGTAAGCTCCGCAACCTCCTGCATTCGTAATAATATAGTCGATGTTTAAATCTTCGAATGCTTTTATATTTCGCTTTGCTAATTCTTTTGCTCCACTCTTTTCACCAGCATGTCCATGCAATGCACCGCAGCAACTTTGTGTTTTCGGAATAACAATATCACAACCAGCTAATTGGAGAAGTTTCATCGTTGCGTTATTTGTTTCTAAAAACATCGTATCCATTAAGCAGCCTGTGAAGAATGCAACTTGTTTTTTCTTTGTACTTTCTGCAGGTAAAAATGAAGGACGATCTTTCATTGCTTTCATTTTAGGGACTTTTGGTAAAACGAGATCCATCGTTGCAAGTGTTTCAGGGAATAACTTCATAATACCTGTTTTATGTGTTAGCGTTTGTAAACCAGAACGTTGATAAAATCCGATTAGTCCGGTTAATGTTCGCATTCGATTTTGATGGGGGAATAATCCTTCAAAAACGACTTTTCGAACAGCTTTCACTGGCATTGAGAATTTTTTATTTTGATTAATAATATCTCGAGCTTCTTCTAATAAATGTCCATAATTTACACCAGATGGACAAACAGGCTCACAAGCACGGCAACCAAGACAAACGTTTAATGTATTTTCAACATCTTCATCTGGTTCGATTAAACCATCAACGACTGCTTTCATTAATGCGATACGTCCGCGCGGTGAATGTGACTCTTTATATCCGGATTGAATGTAGGTAGGACAAGTAGGTAAACAAAAACCGCATCGCATACAGTTTAGTAGCTCATCTTCACTTAATCGTTTTTTAAATTCTTTTTGAATATTTTCTTTATTTAATGTGGTCATCGCTCAACCACCACTCTTTTTCGAGTGTCTTTCGCGAACATTTTTCCAGGATTCATAATGTTATTTGGATCAAAAGCTTGCTTTATTCCTTGCATAGCTGCAATACCTTCTTTACCTAATTTCATTTCTAAATATGGAGCTTTCATCGCACCAACACCGTGTTCACCAGTAATTGTGCCACCAAGTTCAATTGCTTTTGCAAATATTTCAGCAAAAGCTTGTTCAGCTCGGTGCATTTCTTCTGCATTACGAGCATCTGTCATACAAGTTGGATGTAAGTTACCATCACCAGCGTGTCCAAACGTACAAATAGGAATATTATATTTTTTTGCAATGGCATTAATTGCTTCAACCATCGGAGCGATTTGTGAACGTGGTACAGTCGCATCTTCTAATATTGTAGTAGGTTTTAATCGTGCGAGCGCTGATAGAGCACTACGGCGAGCAGTACGAAGCGCATCTGCTTCTGTTTCATCTTTTGCAATGCGAACATCAACTGCATTCATAGAGCGGCAAACGTTAGCCATGTTTTCAATATCTCGATTGACTACTTCGGGCGGGCCGTCTTGTTCGATTAATAAAATTGCTTTTACATCTGTAGGTAAACCGATTTGCGCAAACTCTTCTACTACTTCAATTGTCGGTTGGTCTAAAAACTCCAGGGTTGCTGGAATGATTTTATTTGCAATAATAGAAGAAACAGCACGTGCAGCTTCATTAATATCTTCATATAATGCAAGCATTGTTTTCTTTGTTTCAGGTATAGGAACAAGTTTTAATATAGCTTCTGTTACCACACCAAGTGTTCCTTCAGAACCGATAAATAAACGAGTTAAATCGTAACCTGCTACATCTTTTGCTAATTTACCGCCAGTGCGAATAATATCACCATTTGGTAAGACAAGTTCAAGCCCCATTACATAATCACGTGTTACGCCATATTTCAAACCGCGTAATCCACCTGAGTTTTCATTAATATTGCCGCCGATTGTAGAAATTTTCATCGAGCTTGGATCTGGTGGATAAAATAAACCTTTTTCTTCTACCGCTTTAATAATATCAAGTGTAATGACACCAGCTTGTACAGTAATTGTTAAGTTTTCTTCATCAATTTCTAAAATATTGTTCATATGGCGGAAAATAAGGACGATACCGCCTTCAAGTGGACATGTACCTGCGCAAAGGTTTGTTCCAGACCCGCGCACATATACAGGAATTTTGTGAGTGTTACATATTTTTAACACTTCAGCTACTTCATTTGTATTACGAGGAGCAATGACTGCATCAGGCATTGCTTGGAAGTTTGGAGTGGCATCATAACTATAAGTTAAACGACCCATATTGGATGTATCTACATTATCTTCGCCAACAATAGATACGAATGAATGAATAATTTGCTTTTCTAACATTGGAAATCCCCCTCAAACTGTTAACGTTTTTAGTTATAATAAACAACGTGGTAACAGTGCTTTCATTATAATGATAAAAAAGTCGAGGGATTCTTTCTATGTGTAATCATCTGAAGATTAATCTGTTTTATCCTTCTTTTTTGTATGATTATCTAATAGGAGGAGTGCGAAGTATAAAACGTTTAAGTCTTTGAATTGCTTTGGATCAAGTCCTGTATGTTCTTCAATCTTTTTTAGCCTGTAATGTAATGTGTTAATGTGTATATGTAATTGTTTAGCCGTCTGTTTATAAGATTGGTTATAATCGATAAACAAGCGTAAAGTGTGCATAAGCTCAGGAAATGATAGTAAGTTCTCGATGGTACGCTCTAGAAATTGTTCGCGCGTTTCGGCAGAAATATCTTGTAAACACATTTCTAAACGTAAATCTTCATTAAATACAATTTTTTTCGTTTCCAATGATACAGAAAGAGCACGTAATGCTTGTTCGTAACATATGTTCATATTGTTTGGGGTAACTGTTTGTCCAATCCCAATATATAAAGGAATCGAAAATAAAGTTTCGCAGTCTTGTTTTAACCGTTTTAAAAATTGATAAGTTTGCTCTTTGGAGCTCATCGCTGTAAATAAAATAAAACGATCATTTCCCCAGCGAACAAATAGATGCTCTTTTGTTAAAATATTACGTACATGTTGCCATATTTTACGCTGGAGCATCGTGTCATTTTTGCCAATAGAAAACAAAATAAGTTGTTTCTTCTTATATAAATCAATGCCAAGTGTTTTGGCGCGATCGAGAAAACTCGGGGACCACTCTGTATTTTGAAGCCAATCAAAGACGAAAGCTTCATAGGAGCGGTGCTCAAGTTCTAGTTGCTCTAAAAAGTAGTTTTCATGAATTAATAATTCGGTCATCTTACGCAATATTTCTCCGTAGCGTGAAATATTTTCAGGTTCTCCTGTAATTCCAATGACACCAATTACTTCATCATGAAATAATAAAGGAAGATTCATCCCAGCCTTTACACCTTGCAATCGCCTTTCATCTTCTTTTGTAATTATGACGGTTTTCTTTTGTTTGGCGCAGCGGAGTGCACCTTCATGAAATTGACCAATTCTTTCTGTATCTGTACTTGCGATAATAACGCCTTCTATATTAATGATAATAATATTTTCTGTAATTAGTCTGCGTACTTCTCGTACAATTTTATTCGCTAAATCAGGAAATAGCATAATTGACACACCTCAAATTCTATTTGTTGTACATTATATATGTAAATGCAGTAAGAAAGGAAAATTTCACACTTTCCACACATTTATTTGTTATTTTACAATTATAACGAAATCATCCGAAGATGGAGGGAATCTTTTGAGAAAGTATGTTTTTCTTCTCTGTTTTTTATTTCTATTAGTAGGGTGTCAAGGAAGTTCATATACACCAATTGCTAAAGATAAAAATGTTATTATAACAACGAATATAAAAGAAGGCAGTATTAGTTTTATTGATAAAAAAGATAAAAAGTTAATCACGACATGGGAACTAAATGAGCCAATGGCCGGAATCACACTGCTTCCAAACGGTGAGGAAATACTTGTATACGGTAAGCAATTAGAATATATGTATGTATATTCACTAGCGGAAGGAAGGCAAGTAGGAAAATATAAAACTGGAAAGGGCATTGTAAATGTGGTCGTATCAGAAGATAAAAAACAATTATTTGCTGCCGATCAAAATGTTCAAAAGGTAAGGTTCTTTACGATAAATGGGAAAGAGACAGGAAATGTTTCAACAGGCAAAGGACCTATAACGATGGTAGAGTATCATAATCGGTTATCTGTATTAAACTTTTATGATACGAAACTAACGACAATTGATACGAAGAAAAAAGAGGTTGTTCAATCCTTTATGATTCCACCAGCATCAACAGGAGCAACGATTAGTCCTGATGGGAAAGAAATATGGATTGGCGGACATGGTGATGGAAATCAAGTAAATGAGAAAGTGTTAGTGTATTCTTTGCAGGATGGAGAAATGGTACGTTCTTTACATGCTCCATTTATGCCTGTGAATATAACGAAGGATAGTAAGTACGTATATGCATTAAGTCATGGGTCGAATACACTTAGAAAGTTTGATATTAGCACATATAAAGAAATAGCTTCTGTAGAAGTAGGATCGAATCCATTTGCATTTTTGGAGAGCGGAGTAGAAGGATATGTAGCAAGTTATGATAGTGATGAAGTGTGCGTTATGGATATGAAGAATTTAAAAATAAAACAAACAATTAAAGTCGGAAAAGGACCGTTTCAACTCATAGAGAGGGAAGGGAAGGACAATGAATAAATATAGAGTGCTAGTTGTAGATGATGAAAGTGATATGAGGCAGCTTGTTGGAATGTATTTGGATAACTTCGGATATGAGTGGGGAGAAGCTGAAAATGGAAAAGAGGCTCTTAAAAAAATAGAAACGGATCATTATGATTTCGTTGTATTAGATATTATGATGCCAGAAATGGATGGCCTTTCAGTTTGTAAAGAAATTAGAAAAACGTCAGATGTGCCGATTATATTTTTAACCGCAAAAGGTGAAGAGTGGAATAGGGTGAACGGCTTACGTATGGGAGCAGATGATTATATTGTAAAACCGTTTAGTCCTGGTGAATTGGTTGCCCGTATGGAAGCTGTGTTAAGAAGATATACAAAGCAAGAACAGCAAGAAGAGATTCAATTCGGACCAATTCTTATCAATGAAAAAAGTAGACGAATCGAGGCGGATGGTGAGTCGATTTCTCTTACTGTAAAAGAGTTTGATTTACTATATTTTCTTTGCCAGCATACAGGACAAGTATTTAGCCGGGAGCAATTACTTGAAAAGGTATGGGGATATGATTATGCCGGAAGTACAAGAACAGTAGATACGCACGTGAAAACGATGCGCTTGAAGCTTGGAGAAAGTGGAAACTACATTCAAACTGTTTGGGGTGTAGGCTATAAATTCGAGGTGTAACGTATGTTTACGATGGTACAAAAACTTTGGCTTACAGTAGTATGTGCAGTATGTGTAACAGTGTCCTTTCTTTATTTCGTATCTTTATACTCGTATGAAAAACTATACGTTGATAATTTAAAAGGCTCATTAGTAATGGAAGGAAAAAATCTTGCTGCTCAATATGATAAGCACGAAGGAATATCAACTTTTGAAGAGAAAGTAAGGTCGTTTGATCAAATATCTAGTTCAGACGTTATTTTCGTGTCTAATCCGCGTGATTTAAGCGCATGTTTGCCTTTTGATGTGCATCATCATTCCCTTATAAGTGAAGGAGATAGGCAAACACTATTAGATGGGAAAACTGTGACAAAAATAGGATATGAAGAACATTTTGACCGTAATATTATGGGGGTTGTCATCCCTGTATTGGAAAATAAAAAATTAGTCGGAATTGTCTATTCGTATATTCCTTTAAAAAGTATAAAAGACTTAATTTATGATATGGGTCTTATTTTAGCACCATTAGCAATTGCTATGATTTTAATTACTATATGGGTTGGAAGAAAAATTATAATTGCAATTACGAAGCCACTTTCGCAAATGGAACGGGTTGCAAATCATTTGGCTACGGGAGATTTCTCAGAGCGGATTACAGTTTCTTCAGAGGATGAAATTGGACGATTAGGAAAAGCATTTAATAAAATGGCCAATTCATTAGAAACAGAAGATGTAAAGCGTAAGGAATTTTTAGCAAATGTTTCGCATGAACTTAGAACACCACTTAGTTATATAAAAGGGTATAGCGAGGCTATTTTAGATGGCGTTGCCAAGGGACCGCAGCAGGAAAAAGTAACGCAGCTAATTCATAAAGAAGCAGGTCGTATGCAGCGTCTCGTGCATGACTTGTTAGACTTAGCACAATTAGAAGGTGAGCACTTTCCGTTAAAGAAGCAACCTATCGTTTTTTCACAGCTGATTGAAGACGTATTAGATACGTATGAGATTAAGTTTATAGAAAAGGAAATTCATATTTCAACCAATTTAAATCCAGAGGTCATTGTCATGATTGATGAGGATCGTATGCAACAAGTGCTTCATAATGTGTTAGATAATGCGATACGGTATACAAACGAAAACGGAAATATCGTTATAACTTTAGAGCAAATCGATGATTACTGTGAATTGAAAATACAAGATACAGGAATTGGAATTGATATAGAGCATTTAGAAAATCTTGGAGAGCGCTTTTACCGAGTTGATAAAGCGAGAAGTCGTCAACATGGTGGAACAGGCTTAGGTCTTGCTATTGTGAGACAAATTGTCCATATACATGGTGGACAGTGGCGAATTGAAAGTGAAAAAGATAAAGGAACAACGGTTATTATTAAACTGAATGTACAGGATGAGGTGGGCATGTTCTAATTTTTAGGACATGTTCTTTATATTGAAGGGAATATTTATCCCGCTATTTGCCGAGCAGTAAGATCCCCACCTCAAAATTCAACGGAAGCAAAGAAGTTAGGTGGGGAATGAACAAGACCCCTACTGATTAAAGTTTCACTTTATACGTAAAAATATAAATTAATATGTAATAAATATCAAAAATTTGACTATTTTATGAACAAAACATTTGTACTTCTTATCAATTCGGTCTAAAATAGTTATGATGCAAAGTTCTTATAAATCGTTTCAATTGTTGTTTGGAAGATACTGAGGTGATTTAACTGGAGTACAAATCTATTAAACCGAAAAAAATTTACGAAGAAGTATCTGAAGCTATTTTAACAATGATTAAAAATGGTACGTTAAAACCTGGTGACAAACTACTCCCTGTGCATCAATTAGCTGAGCAGTTTCAAGTTGGCAGATCTGCTGTTCGTGAAGCGCTAAGTGCGCTAAGAGCGATGGGCTTAATTGAGATGAAACAAGGAGAAGGTACATATGTGAAGAACTTCGATTCTTCTTCATTAACGAAATCATTAAACAATAGATTATTAATGAAGAAAGAAGATATTTTGAATTTATTAGAAGTACGAAAGGTGCTTGAAGTGGGGGCAGTTCGAGTAGCGGCGGCAAAACGTACGGAAGCTAATTTACAAAATATGAAACATTGGTTAGATGAAATGGCAAAGAGCATTGGAGATGAAAAGGCTGGTGAAAAAGCCGATTTTCAATTTCATATGGGAATTGCAGAGTCTTCGCATAATAACATTTTGCTTGAACTCATGAATCATGTTTCAGAGATGATTGCTGAAACGATTGGTGAATCAAGACGCATTATTTTATATGGTGAACAAACGACATCAGAACGACTTATAGAAGAGCATCAAGTTATATATGATGCGGTGTTAAAACAAGATGTAGAATTAGCGCAGCAAGCAATGCTAGATCATTTAACAAATGTAGAACATATTGTCACAGGTAAAAACGATATAAATTCGTAATTTAATCTTTTAAAAATTTAATTTTCTGATAAAATAGAGAAAGATTAAGTAAGCGTTTTCTTTAGAAGAGGGAGAGGATAGGCCATGGTTGAGCCTATTTCTTCTCTACTCAGTCATCTGATGACCATATGTTTGTTGGTGAAGTTGTAAAAAGGGGGAGTAATAGTTATGAAAGTTACTTTATTTGTTACTTGTTTAGTCGATATGTTTGAAACAAATGTCGGCAAAGCAACAGTTGAAGTGTTGGAGCGTTTAGGTTGTGAAATTGAATTTCCAGAAGCACAAGTTTGTTGTGGCCAGCCTGCTTATAATAGTGGCCATGTAGAAGCAGCAAAAGAAGCGATGAAACATATGATTGAAACTTTCGAAGATGCAGAATATATTGTTACGCCATCTGGTTCGTGTGCGACAATGTTTCATGAGTATCCGCATGTTTTCAAAGATGATCCAAAGTGGGCTAAACGTGCACAAAAAGTTGCTGATAAAACTTATGAATTTACACAGTTTATTGTAGATGTTTTAAAAGTTACAGATGTTGGTGCAAGTTTACCAGGGATAGCTACTATTCATAAATCATGTCATATGACACGTATGCTTGGGATAAAAGAAGCACCAGGAATTTTATTATCAAATGTAAAAGGATTAACTGTGAGAGATTTGCCAAACGTGCAAAATTGTTGCGGGTTTGGGGGAACGTTTTCAGTTAAGATGACTCCAATTTCTGAGCAAATGGTAGACGAAAAAGTAGATAGTGTAATGGAAACAGGTGCAGATTATTTAATCGGTGCAGATTGTGGGTGTTTGTTAAACATTGGCGGACGTATTGAGCGTTTAGGAAAAGAAGTAAAAGTAATGCATATTGCTGAGGTACTGAATAGTCGCTCATGAAGGGGGAACATAAGCTATGTCTATGAAAATCAGTGAGAAAAAATTTAATGATCGCGTTGGTGATGGAATTCAAGATTCGTTTATGCGCGGAGCAGTTTCTTCTGCACAAACGCGTTTATATACGAATCGCTTAAAAGCCGCAGATGAATTAGGAAACTGGGAAGAGTGGCGAGAACTAGGTGAACAAATTCGTCAACATACATTAGAAAATCTTGATTATTATTTAATGCAGTTAAGTGAAAATGTATCAAAAAGAGGCGGACACGTGTACTTTGCGAAGACGAAAGAGGAAGCAGCAAAGTATATTCAAGACGTTGCCAAAAAGAAACAAGCGAAAAAAGTAGTAAAATCAAAGTCGATGGTAACAGAAGAAATCAGTATGAACCATGCGCTTGAAGAGATTGGCTGTGAAGTGTTAGAGAGTGACTTAGGAGAGTATATCTTACAAGTAGATAACGATCCACCTTCACATATTATTGCACCTGCACTTCATAAAAATAGAACGCAAATTCGCGATGTATTTAAAGAAAAACTAGGATATGAAAATTCTGATGACCCGTATGAAATGACAAAGTTTGTTCGTAAACAACTTCGTGAGAAATTTATGGATGCAGAAATTGGTGTAACTGGTTGTAACTTTGCTGTTGCAAATACTGGCTCTCTTTGTTTAGTAACGAATGAAGGTAATGCAGATCTTGTTATGTCAATTCCGAAAACACAAATTGCGGTAATGGGTATGGAACGTATGGTTCCGACAATGGAAGAATTAGATGTTTTAGTTGGTTTACTATGTCGTAGTGCAGTAGGCCAAAAATTAACAAGTTATGTTACAGTAGCAGGACCAATTCAAGAAGAGGAAGTTGATGGACCTGAAGAATTCCATTTAGTTGTTGTTGATAATGGTCGCTCTCAAATTCTTGGATCTGAATTCCGTTCAGTATTACAATGTATTCGTTGCGCTGCTTGTGTTAACGTATGTCCTGTATATCGTCACGTTGGTGGACATTCATATGGATCGATTTACTCAGGGCCAATCGGTGCGGTATTAACACCGCTTCTAGGTGGATATGATGATTACAAAGAGCTTCCTTATGCATCTAGTTTATGCGGAGCATGTACAGAAGCTTGTCCAGTAAAAATTCCATTGCATGATTTATTATTAAAACATCGTCAAGTCATCGTTGAGCAAGAAGGTCGTGCACCACTTGCAGAAAAACTAGCGATGAAAATGTTTAGTATGGGTGCTTCTTCAGCTGCTTTATATAAAATGGGTTCAAAAATGGCACCAGCGGCAATGAGTCCATTTACATCTGGTAATCGTGTATCAAAAGGTGTTGGACCACTTAAAAACTGGACGGATATTCGTGAATTTCCAGCTCCAAGTAAAGAACGATTCCGTGATTGGTATAAAGATCATAAGAAAGGCGGAGATAAATAATGACAGGATTAATTCAAAACCGTGATGCCTTTCTAGATAACATTGCAAAAGAACTTGGACGCGCGCGTAAAACAGAAGGTGTAGAGCGTCCAGTATGGAAAAGTAATGTGAATATAGAAACGTTAAAAGATTATTCACAAGAAGAATTACTAGAAGTGTTTAAAAAGCAATGTACAAACATTCATACAAATGTAGTAGAAACGACAAATGACCGTTTAGGTGAAGACCTTCAAAAAGTAATCATGGAAAACGGCGGGGGACCTATTTTATTATCAGCAGATGAGCGTTTTGATGCATATGGTTTAACATCTTTATTTAAAGAAGAACTTCCAAAGCGAGACATTGAAGTAAACGTATGGGATCCAGAGAGAAAAGACGAAAATATGCGTTTAGCTGAAAAAGCGAATATTGGTATTGCATTTAGTGATTATACATTAGCTGAATCTGGTACAATTGTTGTACAAAGCCATAAAGGGCAAGGACGTTCTTTACACTTTTTACCGACTGTATATTTTGCTATTATTCCACGTGAAACACTTGTGCCTCGTATTACACAAGCGGTTCAGGATATGAACTCACGTGTAGAAAATGGGGAGACAGCGGCATCTTGTATTAACTTTATTACAGGGCCAAGTAACTCGGCTGATATTGAGATGAATCTTGTTGTCGGAGTACATGGACCATTAAAAGCAGTATATTTCATCGTATAAAAGAGGGGAAAGCAGGCCGGAAAATGGCCTGCTTTTTTAGTAGAATAAAGGATAATATGAAGTAGAAGTTCTCTCCTTTTTTTGCTATGTTTTTTGGGAAAGGAGAGGAAGGGATGTTCACTTATTTATATGCAATGTTAGCAGGGATGGTGTTTGGTTCTTTTTTTATGTTAGTTGCGATGAGGATTCCATTAGGTGCGTCTATCATTACCCCGCGTTCACATTGTTATTATTGCAAATATGTGCTAAGGCCAAAAGAATTAATCCCCATCATTTCATTTTATATACAAAGAGGCTGTTGTACGAATTGTAAGAGAAAAATTCCAATTATGTATGTAGCATTTGAATGTATAACAGGAAGTATATTTCTTCTTACCGTGTATATGATTGGAATAGAACGAGAGCTTATTATCATTTTATCCCTTTTTTCGCTACTTCTTATTATTTCAGTTACAGATTACTTATATATGTTAATTCCTGATTGTATTTTAATTTCGTTTGCCGTTTTACTCATTCTTGAAAGTGTTTTTGTACAATTAGTTACTTGGACAGATAGTATAGTTGGTAGTGGTGTTATATTCATTTTGTTATATTGCATGCAAAAGATATATCCAGAAGGGCTTGGCGGAGGAGATATAAAACTACTTTCGTTACTTGGGTTTATAGTAGGAGTGAAGGGAGTTTTTATCGTTTTATTTTTAGCGTCTTGTTTCAGTCTTTGTTTCTTCGGGATTGGTATCGTATTAAAACGTATAGAAGTACGAAAACCAATTCCATTTGGTCCTTTTATTAGTCTTGCGGCAATATGTTATGTATTGGCCGCATATTCAAATTAGAGAGGGAATAGAAAATGAACGTATATATGGATGATCAAAGAAGTTGCCCGTTCGGGTATGTGCCCGCAACTACAGTAGAATGTGCCTTGCAAATGGTCCGGGATTATGATGTGAATATTCTTTCCCTTGATTTTAATATGGGGTGGGGAGCAAAAAATGGACTGGATTTTGTAGAAGCTTTTTGTACAGAGGGGTTATATGTAAATGAAATTCACCTTCATACGAATGATATCATCGGTATGCACAAGATGAAACAGAGAATGGATAAGGGAAAGGAAGAAGGAGAAATTAATCCTCACCTTGTTGTTAAATACGTGGGAAGCTAAAAACTCCAAAGTAAAACTTTGGAGTTTTTAATGTTTCATATGTGCTTGTAAAGGAATAATCTCTTCTTGTTGAGTTGCTGCGATTTCAGTTTCTTCCTGTTGAACTTCAGGTGTTTTCTTTGTTAAGTAGTGGTATACCATACCGACAAATACTGATCCGCCAATAATGTTACCGATTGTAACAGGAATTAAGTTATGAATAGCACCTGAAAAAGAAATTGTCTCAGGATGCGGTGAAACTAAAGATAAAGCAAAGAGTGACAAGTTTGCAATACTATGTTCGTAACCAGATAAGAAGAATGTGAAAACAAGTAGCATCATGACCATTATTTTTGCTGTGTCGCCTTTAACCTGAGATGGTAAGAAGCAAGCAAGACATACGAGCCAGTTACATAAAATGGCTTTAAAGAATAGCTGCATTGTAGGTGTGTTCATCTTTCCTTCAACGACTTTATTCATTAAGTGACCGTGATCAATTGCTTCAAAAATTCCAGTTGCGTAAAATAGTAAGGCAAAGAATAACGCGCCGGCTAAGTTACCTGCATAACAAGCAACCCAGTTACGAAGTGTATCAGAAATCGTTGTTTCTTTCCTTAAAGTTGCTACAGTAAAGTACATTGTGTTTCCAGTAAACAATTCAGCACCGCCATATATAATAAGTACGAGAGCAATCCCGAAAAACATAGAAGCAGCTAAATAAGTTGC
Source organism: Bacillus thuringiensis (assembly GCF_001182785.1). Lineage (NCBI taxonomy): Bacteria > Bacillati > Bacillota > Bacilli > Caryophanales > Bacillaceae > Bacillus > Bacillus thuringiensis. Next base: position 1,286,405 of record NZ_CP012099.1, read on the forward strand.
TGGTGAATCTGCAATGTGAAAAAAGTTACCTAATTTAAAACATAGTACAATAATAAAACCGATATAAATACCCGCAAGTGCAGCACGAATGAAATATTGCATTGGGTTTGTATCTAGCATTTTCTTTTTGCTTTTAGCCAGTTTGACAACATAATCTAGTCCTTGTTCTAGCATGAGTAATACGCTCCTTTAGTAAATCTTCTATAAATACTCCTTATATGAATAAAGTACATGGAATTGTTCTCACTTTCAATAAGTTTGTGCAATGTTTCACAAAAAGGACATACATACGTTAAGAAAACGTTTACAAAAGATAGTATAATGGAATTTTTTCTGGACATTGAGAGGAAGAAAGGAAAAAGAAAAAGCGCTGTAATTACAGCGCTTTTTCGTCTAAATTCTTTTCTACTTTTACTTCTACTTCTTTTGAGAAGAACCAACCACCAACTGCGATTCCGACTAATACAATCCAGAATGTAAGCTTCCACGGAGTGGATTCTGGGAATGAATGTGGAATTACATTTAATGCAGGGTGTGCTAATGTATAAACTGCTAGCTTCACACCAACCCAACCTACAATTAAGAATGCTGCAGTTTCAAGTCCTGGTTTACGTTTTAAGATTTGTACGAAAGCAGTTGCTGCAAATCGCATAATGATTAATCCGATAAGTCCACCTACAAAGATAACAACGAATTGCCCAGTATCTAGACTACCAATTGTACCTAATCCTGTTTTTGGTAAAGTCATTGCTAGTGCAACCGCAGCTAAAATTGAATCAACTGCGAAGGCGATATCAGCAACTTCAACTTTAAATACAGTCCACCAAAAGTTCTCTTGTTTTTTCTTTGCTTCTTTTTCTTCTGTTTCTTCATCTGTATTCTTTTTAACATATGTTTTAAATAAGTGATTACCAGCGATAAACATAAGGTAGATGGCACCGATTGCTTGCACTTGCCATACATCGACTAAGAACGAAATCATAAATAACGATCCAAATCGGAAAACAAATGCCCCCGCTAATCCGTAAAATAGTGCTTTCTTTCGTTTTTCTTCTGGTAAATGTTTTACCATAATTGCAAGAACAAGAGCGTTATCAGCCGCTAAAATCCCTTCAAGTGCAATTAGGATGAGTAATACCCAACCATACTCCAATAATAATGATACATCCATGTACATTCTCCTCTCATCTCTATAAGTTCTAAATAAGTGAAGAATTTCCCCACTATTTAGTTTCCCCATACTCCTGCCTATTAACTTTGGAAGAATTTGGAAGTGAATACAAAAAAGACCTCTGCCGTTAATAGGCAAAGGTCTTGCTAGACATATGTAATAAAAATGCCAACAAAGCCGGAAGAACTAAGTTCTACGTAATGACGACTTTGTTTCCAAGAAATATTCTTGGACGCTACTCCCCTTTGGAGATATGTTATTGTATTCTCATTATATGGATAATTTATACGGTTGTCAACCTGTTAAAATATCTTCATTAGGATATTTTATTTTCCGGTTCTTTTTACGAGCAAATGAAAAAGCCAATGTTAAAGGACCCATTTTCCCAAAAAACATCATAAAGATAATAATAGCTTTTCCGATTATAGTTAAGTGAGGTGTTAAGTTCATACTGAGGCCAACAGTCCCAAATGCTGAAAATACTTCGAAAGCACTCATCAATAGAGGAACTCGCTCAGTAATACTCAAAATTAAAATAGCAAAAAAGATAAATGAAATGGAAATAATAGTAATGGTTAATGATTTGACAATGAGAGTATCTTTAATGGATTTTTTAAATACGACAATATCCTCTTGTTCTTGTAAAAATTTAAATACGCCAAAAAATATGATTAAAAATGTTGTTAACTTAATCCCACCACCCGTTGAAGCACTACCAGCACCAATAAACATAAGGAGCATCATTAATAGGAGGGAAGGTTTTGACAATGTAGAAATATCAACAGTATTAAACCCGGCAGTTCGTGTTGAAATTGCTTGAAAATAAGAGGCCATTCCTTCTTCAAATGGGGTAAAACCTCTCATAGAAAGGGAGTTATGGAACTCGAATATAAAAATAAAAAGGGTAGCAATAATGTTGACGATTAGAGTAGAAGTGAGCATAAGTTTTGAATGTAGTGTAAGGTTTTTAAAGTTTTTCTTTCTTTTTATGTCTACAATTACTGTAAAACCAATTCCACCTAAAATGATGAGAGAGGAAATGACGAAATTGACAAGAATGCTATGAGAATGGGACATTAAATTATCGCTCCACACAGAAAAACCAGCATTGTTAAAGGCTGAGATTGAATGGAAAAAACTATAATAGATCCCTTTGGTAACCCCATATTTTGGTACCCATTCAAAAGAAAGAATTAAAGTAGCGATACATTCGACTGTAAAAGAGAATAAAAATAATGCTTTGGCAAGACGGATAACGCCGCCGATATTCGTTTGATTTAATGCTTGTTGCAATAAAATACGGTTTTGAAGACCGATTTTTCTTCCGAGCATAATGGCAATTAAGACCGCAAAGCTCATAATGCCAAGCCCGCCAACTTGTATAAGCGTTAAAATGACACATTGTCCAAATAAAGTAAACACTTTTCCAGTATCCACAACACCAAGCCCAGTAACAGTACAAGCGGAAACGGTTGTAAATAAGGCATCGAGCCATGAAATGGACGTTGTCGTAGCAATTGGCAGTTTTAATAAGCATGTGCCGACAACTGATAATACAATAAAAGATAAAGTAAGAACGCGGGGAGGGCTCATGCTAATATTAATCCGTTTCATGTCACATATTGCTCCTTTCGTTTTGCTTTGATTAGTATGTGAAAAAGCACTGTTATGTATGTTGAAAATAGAAAGAGGCAGATAATATCTGCCTCTAAGCCATATGTTATATTATTATCCACGTAATTGTTGTTGAGCTAAAGCAACAAGACGTTTTGTTACTTCACCGCCAACTGAACCGTTAGAACGAGATGCTGTATTAGAACCTAAGCTTACACCAAATTCTTGTGCAATTTCATATTTAAATTGTTCAAGCGCTTGTTCTGCACCTGGAACTAATAATTTGTTTGTTTTTACCATGTTGATACACATCCTTATGAGTAGTCCAGTTCAGCTAAGTTCTTATCTAAACTGGTAACGTTATTTTATGTGGAAACGACATACTCATACGCGGAAGTAATCGGTGCGATTAGAAGTTCTTGGATAGAAAAAAGAGTAGCAAATTTGCTACTCTTTTTTCAGTATTGTCGCTGTACCTTCCACGACAATATCATCCGATTGATTATATATGTTTGTTTGCAACGTAATGATTTTTTTATCGTCACGCTTCTTAATAACCTCTGCCACAACGCGAAGTGTATCACCGATTTTGACAGGGGCACGGAATGAAACGTTTTGGGATAAATAAATCGTATTTTTGCCTGGGAGTTTCGTTCCAAGGATGGTAGAAATAAAACTCGAAACGAGCATACCGTGAGCAATACGTTCTTTAAACATTGTCGTTTTTGCAAAAGAATCTAAAATGTGAATAGGATTCACATCTCCAGTCAATTTTGCAAAATTGATAACATCTTCATCTGTAATTGTTTTTGTAAGGGATGCTTGATCACCGACTTGAATCTCATCATAACGAAGCTCCGGAACAGTTTGTGCTTCTTGAAATGGATTCATTTTGTCCTCCTTCTTTTCCATATCGAAAAATGTTAGCCATCTTGATGTAGTAGGAGGAAGAAAGAGTTTTGTTTGTGCTGCAGTTAGCTCCCACATTTTTCTTACTTGATGGAAGTAAATAGATTTTTTGAGTTTTCCTCGAACTTTTTTGCGAGTTCCAACTGTTTTGACTTGAACTCTTCCAAAAAACCCTCTAACTGTTTTTGAGCCTCTTCACGTTGTAATTGTTGTTGCTCAATAAATTGTTTTGTTGTTTCTTCAAATTGACCGCTTGTTTGTGTAAGAATTGACAAAGATGTTTTTGTAGGAGAAACAGTAAGCTGCTGCATATGAGCAGAAAGTTCCTTCCACTTGTCTTGCCACTCGTTAATTTGATCATTTAAGGAGTTACCAGTTAATTGTTTCACGTAATCTGTATATTGGTTATTGAACTGAGCAGTGATTTGTTGTAGTTCTTTTTCTAGTTCATCTACTCCTGATGTTAATTTATGCAAAGCGTCTTGTTGTTGTTTTAATGTTTCTAAAGTAAGTTGCTCTAATTGTTTCCCAGCTGAAGAGAAAAGGGAAAGTGATTGAGACCAGTTTTTCCAAAATGCATCGACTAATTCGTATGGTTTAGTTTCCATTGTTTGACCCCCAAATGTTTTTTTGCATATTGTGAACGCAGATTACTCTGCTGTACCACCAGGTGAAGATGAAGAATCCTTTTCATCCTTTTCTGGAGAAGTAGAAAATGGAAAGAATGCATTGGTGTATAACGTGAAAAACGTTCGCAACATATTTTGATAATGTTCAAAAGAAGTCGCACATGTTGTTAAATATTGCTCTCCATATTCAGTTAAAGAATAAATTCTTTTTGCCGGCCCTCCATCGCTTGTATCCCAAGTAGAAGAAATAAGGTTTTCTTTTTCTAATTTGCGTAGTGTTCTATAAACATTACCTTGGTCAACAGAAGAAAAGCCGATATCCATTAGCATTTGAATAAGTTTGTAACCATGAAGACTCCAGTCTTTTAGACAGAGAAGTAAGAAGGGAACTAAGAAGTTTTTTGGCATGGAGTTTGGTTGTTTCGCTTGGTTGTTCTCCAAACTTTCGCGTTGTTCTGGTTCATTTTGTAGCATGATTGTGCATCACCTCATGAATCAGTTAGATGGAATTTTTTGCTTATAAGTGCAATTTACACCTATCTGTTTTTAAAGTCAACACATTTGTTAGAAAATAGAAAAAAATAAAATATAGACTTGAAGTTTTATTCAGAATATTAGAAAATAGTGAATAGGTTGAATTGTTTCAAAAACGAAAAAGGGAGTGTAGGTAAAGTGATTGATCAAAAATTCGATCCACTACAAGCATGGAAAAATGCTTATGAACAAACCGAAACATTTTGGGGAAAAGCGCTCAATGAAACAATTAAAACAGAAGAATATTCTGCTTGGATGGGCAGCGTTCTAGATTTGAATTTGTTTTATCAAAAAGCATTAAATGATACGACAAAAAACTATTTAGAACAAGTAAATGTGCCGACGAAAGAGGATATCGCAAGAGTGGCTACGCTTGTTATTAACTTAGAAAATAAAGTAGATAACATTGAGGAGTTTCTAGAGGAGAAAGTAGATTCTTTAGGACAAGCTCCTACATTAAAGCGTGATGTGACGAAAGTGAAACAAGATATTCGTACGCTTGAAACAAAAGTAGATCAAATTTTAGAATTGCTAGAAAAGCAAAATGCAGTACTAGCTAAACTACAAGTACCTGTAAAAGAAGAGATAAAGCCTGCGAATAAGCCGGAAAATAAAAAATGATAAAAGCGCTTGTTTATAACAGGTAAAAGAGAGAGGGAGAATCTCTTTTCACGTGTAAACAGCGAAACATAATTATATAGGGACTCTACAGTATGAGTGCCAAAATGATTCATAACAATCGTTCACAAATTCATTTAAGGGGGAAAAGAAATGGTTCAATTAAATGGCAAAGTAGCAATCGTAACAGGTGGAGCAAAAGGGATTGGAAAAGCAATTACAGTAGCATTAGCACAAGAGGGAGCGAAAGTAGTTATTAACTATAATAGCAGTAAAGAAGCAGCTGAAAACTTAGTAAATGAACTAGGAAAAGACGGACATGACGTTTATGCAGTGCAAGCGGATGTTTCTAAAGTAGAAGATGCAAACCGACTTGTAGAAGAAGCTGTGAATCATTTTGGTAAAGTTGATATTCTTGTTAATAATGCTGGTATTACAAGAGATCGTACATTCAAAAAGTTAAATCGTGAAGATTGGGAGCGCGTAATTGACGTGAATTTAAGTAGCGTATTTAATACGACAAGCGCGGTTCTTCCATACATAACGGAAGCGGAAGAAGGAAGAATTATTAGCATTTCTTCTATTATTGGTCAAGCAGGTGGATTTGGCCAAACAAACTATTCAGCAGCAAAAGCGGGTATGTTAGGATTTACAAAATCATTAGCGTTAGAACTTGCAAAAACAAATGTCACTGTAAATGCAATTTGCCCAGGGTTTATTGATACTGAAATGGTAGCAGAAGTACCAGAAGAAGTACGTCAAAAAATCGTTGCAAAAATCCCGAAAAAACGTTTTGGTCAAGCTGATGAAATTGCAAAAGGTGTAGTATACCTATGCCGTGACGGTGCGTATATCACAGGTCAGCAATTAAACATTAACGGCGGATTATATATGTAATGAAGTAAGAAAAAAGTGCATATCCATAGCAGGAATGCACTTCTTTTTTTAAGAAGGAAATCGACCAAAAAGGAGATAAAAAAATGACTACATTCGCAACAGAATGGGAAAAGCAATTAGAGCTATACCCAGAAGAGTACCGAAAAGCATACCGCCGAGTGAAAAGGGCGAGTGAAATTTTATTACGTGAACCAGAGCCGCAAGTAGGATTAACGCCGAAAGAGGTTATTTGGACGAAGAATAAGACGAAGCTTTATCGCTACATTCCAAAACAAGAAAAAACACAAAGAGTTCCAATCCTGTTAATATACGCTCTTATTAATAAACCATATATTATGGATTTAACTCCTGGAAATAGTTTAGTGGAATATCTAGTGGATCGTGGTTTTGATGTGTATATGCTTGATTGGGGCACATTTGGTTTAGAAGATAGTCATTTGAAATTTGATGATTTCGTGTTTGATTATATTGCAAAAGCAGTAAAAAAAGTAATGCGAACTGCAAAATCGGACGAGATTTCTTTACTTGGTTATTGCATGGGTGGAACGCTAACTTCTATTTATGCAGCACTTCATCCGCACATGCCAATTCGTAATTTAATTTTCATGACAAGTCCTTTTGATTTCTCTGAAACAGGATTGTATGGTCCTTTATTAGATGAGAAATACTTCAATTTAGATAAAGCGGTTGATACATTTGGAAATATTCCGCCAGAAATGATTGATTTCGGAAACAAAATGTTAAAACCAATTACAAACTTTGTCGGTCCATATGTTGCTTTAGTAGATCGTTCAGAGAATGAGCGCTTCGTCGAAAGCTGGAGATTGGTTCAAAAGTGGGTTGGTGATGGTATTCCGTTCCCAGGTGAATCATACAGACAGTGGATTCGTGATTTTTATCAAAATAATAAACTGGTTAAGGGTGAACTCGTTATTCGCGGACAAAAGGTAGACCTTGCAAATATTAAGGCGAATGTCTTAAATATTTCCGGGAAACGTGATCATATTGCTTTGCCATGTCAAGTAGAAGCATTACTAGACCATATTTCTAGCACAGATAAACAATATGTATGTTTACCGACAGGGCATATGTCTATCGTTTACGGTGGAACAGCTGTAAAACAAACATATCCGACGATTGGAAATTGGCTTGAAGAGCGTTCTAATTAAAAATAAAAAATCCAACTAGCCTATGTTAGTTGGATTTTTTTATGGAAAATAACAAAACATAGAAAGGAGAAATTTATATTTTAGGAGTATAATTATGAAACTTATGACTGGTAAGTTGTTTTGGAATACAGGGGTTTCTGTACCTTGTTATCAACTGTTAGAAAATGATATGATATGTGATGTGCTTGTAGTCGGGAGCGGCGAAGCCGGTGCTCATATAGCGCATTCATTAGCGAAAATTGGCATGAGTGTTACACTTATTGAAAAAAGAGCAATTGCGTGTGGTAGCACAGCTGCTAATACAGGCTTACTACAATTTCTTCATGATAAATCGTTAACCTCTCTTATCCATACATTTGGTAAAGACAAAGGGATACGAGCATATAAACTTTGTTATGAAGCGCTAAGAACAATGGAAGAGGCTATACCGACTCTTGATATTGATCCCCATTTTATTCCGCGAAATAGTTTATATTATGCAAGTAAAAGTGAGGATGTCTCATTTTTACAAGAGGAATATAATACGTTACAGAATTATGGATTTCCAGTTGAATATTTTACAGAAGCTGATATTAAGAAACGTTATTCTTTTGCAAAACAAGCAGCGTTATATACGCAAGGTGATGCTGAGGTGAATCCGTATTTATTAGCACATAGTTTTTTGCATAAAGCAAACCAAATGGGAGCTAATATATATGAACATACAGAGGCAATACATATAAAAAAACGCCAAAATGATTTAATTTGTTACACGAAAACAGGAAATCAAATTGTAGCAAAGAATATTATTATGGCGACAGGTTATGAAGCGCTTTTTGGAAAAAAAGAAAAAAATACAACAGTAGAAACTTCTTATGCAATTGTAACAAATGAAATAGATCAGTTTGAAGGCTGGCATGAGCAATCGTTAATTTGGGAAACGGCACGGCCCTACTTATATTTTCGAACGTATCAAAACCGCATTATTGTAGGCGGATTAGATGAAGCGATGCAAATTCAAACAATCGGTGATACGAAATTATTGCATAAGCGTGATATCCTTATTAATATTGTAAAAGAGATGTTCCCGCAGTATAAAAATATACAGGCAGACTACTATTGGGCAGCAGCATTTGGTGGTACTCATGATGGTCTCCCCATTTTAAAAGAAGACGAAAAGATACATAATTTATTTTACGCATTGCCGTATGGGGGGAATGGAACTGTATATGGAATGGTCTTTGCCAAATTATTTGAACAGTTATTTACAAATAAAGAAAGGGAAGATTTTTCTTTATTTAATCGATAGAAAAAAGGTAGCGAAGTGATGGAATGAGAGATATAAAAAAGTTTTTACAAAAATTACGTCCAGTACAACTCATTGTTTTATTTTATTTATTAGCAGTAGTTGTATCGGTAATCTTGCTTAGTTTACCGTTTGTTACGAAACCTGGTGTGAAATGGACATTTATAGATGCCCTTTTTACATCGGTTAGTGCGGTAAGTGTTACGGGACTGTCTGTTATTACGATTTCAGATACGTTTACTACAGCAGGAATTATTGTTTTAGCCCTTATTTTACAATTAGGCGGCTTAGGAATTATGGCGCTTGGTACATTTGTTTGGATCATTACGGGGAAAAAGATTGGTTTGCAAAGAAGAAGATTAATTATGGCAGACCATAATCAAGGAAATTTATCGGGTCTTGTAGAATTGATGCGTTCTATTTTAATTGTAATTATTTCGATAGAACTTATTGGAGCAATCCTATTAGGTACAAGATTTTTACTTTACTTTCCGACTTGGCAAGAAGCTTATTTTCACGGTTTCTTTGCAGCAGTTAGTGCGACTACGAACGGCGGATTTGATTTAACAGGACAATCGTTAATTCCGTATAAAAAAGATTATATTGTTCAAATGATTCATATGCTACTAATTATTTTAGGAGCAATTGGTTTCCCTGTGCTAATGGAAGTGAAACAATTCCTTAGTAAAAGAGGACAACAATTATTTCGTTTTTCATTATTTACAAAATTGACGACAACAACATTTTTTGCACTCGTTGTTGTTGGTACAATTATGATTTTTTTACTGGAGAGAAATCACTTTTTAGTAGGAAAGTCATGGCATGAAACGGTATTTTATACATTATTCCAATCTGTGACGACGCGAAGTGGTGGACTTGCTACGATGGATATACGTGAATTGTCACAACCGACGCTTTTATTTATGAGTATATTAATGTTTATAGGGGCATCTCCAAGTTCGGTTGGGGGCGGAATACGTACAACAACATTTGCTGTTAGTATATTGTCACTATACACCTTTGCAAGAGGCGGTAGAACAGTTAGAGTCTTCAAACGTCAGCTACATGAAGAGGATGTACTAAAAGCATCTGTCGTTATGACGATGGGGATTTTGTTATGTGCTACTGCGCTATTCATTTTATCTATTACGGAAAATGTACCGCTTATGAGCTTAATTGTTGAAGTTTGTTCTGCTTTCGGAACGACGGGATTATCAACAGGTGTTACGCCTGATTTAACAACTGTTGGGAAACTTGTACTCATTGTGCTTATGTTCATCGGACGCGTTGGTATTTTAACATTTATTTTAGCTAGTGGTGGAAGGGAACAACCACCTCGCTATAAATACCCGAAAGAGCGGATTATTATTGGATAGTATGAAACCATTCTACCTACGTTAGGTAGAATGGTTTTTTAGTCGTTAATTCCAAATTGTGGATGCATAAAAGCTTCATTTTTATTATCTGATTCGTTTTTTAGCAACTCTTGATTTTCTTCTGAAATCCACCCAATATCATTTGTAGGATGGATCCACTCATCGCCAGCCATAATGGCAGGATCTACTTCATCACTCCAATTGTTAAGCGGACTGTTCTCGGAATTATATTTACTGTCTCCAATTACAACATCATATTGATTCACAAAAGGTTGTTGCATCGTTTTTCCTGTTCCTTTAAAAGATGGAAAATTCATTTGATGCGGGAGCGTTTCGTCTAAAATTGGTGATTGAATCTTTTCTTTTTTCTTCAAAATCATCGCTCCTTTTTATAATGATTTCTTCATACGTAGTATTTCCATCGAACGCCTCTTATGTACTTGTTAACACTTGCCAGTAATAATTATTTTAAGTTGTTTCAAACTAGAGTAGAAAGTGATTTCTTGAGAGCAGGTGAATGTATTGGTAAAAAGAAAAGTGAAACAAAATGCGGCAATCAATAATAATAAAACTCCGAAAGAAAGCTTACCAGATGCAGAATTTGCATTAGAGTATGAAGGAGAAAATAGCGCAAAGTATGCTAATCGTAATTCGAAAAAAGGGAAACAAAAATGAGGCGTTTTTTACAAACGCCTCATTTTTTTGTGGGATTATAAAGGTTTTTTTAATTATTTGTAAATTTAGTGTTTTCTATTAGCAGAAAAATGCGAAAAAACATAGAAGTAGCAACGTATTACACAAAAACAAACAACAAACAAAAGATTAATGTTGGTTTAATACTGCTTTTACACTAGTTGTTTATATTTGAGTTGTACATAAGATTTGTAAAAGGAGAGAGAGACAGTGAAAAAAACAATCTTTAAAGCTGTAGCAACTGGAATGGTATTTTCGTTATTAATGGGGTGTGGTGCAAAGAAGGAGGAAAGTGCTGGAGCGAAAGTGAAAGATGACAAATTATCTGGATCATTAACTGTTTACACAGCAATTGAAGAAGAGCTTGTACCAATTTATCTTGATTCCTTTAAAAAGAAATATCCTGATGTGAAATTGAACATTGTACGTGATTCAACAGGAGTTATTACTGCGAAATTGCTAGCTGAAGGGAAAAATACACAAGCAGATGTTGTATGGGGAACTGCGGCATCAAGTCTATTAGCTTTAGATAAAAAAGATATGTTAAAAGGATACTCTCCAAAAGGAGCAGATCGTGTTCTTCCGCAATTTAAAGATGATAAGCAACCTGAAAAATGGGTAGGAAATACTGCATTTATGACGGGGATTGCTGTAAATAAAGAAGAGTTAAAGAAGAAAAATTTACCGATGCCAGAATCATATGAAGATTTAACGAAACCAGAGTATAAAGGAACACTTGTTATGCCACATCCAGCATCATCTGGAACAGGATTTTTAACAGTTTCTGCATGGCTACAAATCATGGGTGAAGATAAAGGCTGGGATTACATGAAGAAACTTCATGATAATATGGCAAGTTATACGCATTCAGGATCAAAACCAGCGAAATTAGCAGGAGCAGGTGAATATCCAGTCGGTGTATCAATGGTTTATAGTGCTTTAAAAGAGAAACAAAAAGGTGCACCAGTTGAAGTTGTACTGCCGAAAGAAGGATTAGGCTGGGAAGTAGAAGCGAACGCACTTATTAAGAAAGATAATGCGAAAAATGATAAAATAGCGCAAGCATTTTTAGATTGGGCAATTACTGATGATGTAATGAAGTTATACTTTGAGAAAAATGGATTTGCGACAATTAAAAATGATTATAAACTTCCAGAGGGGTTCCCGAAAGATGTTACTGAAAAATTATATAAAAAGAATGACTTTAAATGGGCAGCAGAAAATCGTGACAAAATTTTAGAAAAATGGGAAAAAGAGTTTGGCCAAAAAGCAGAACCGAAAAAGTAAGTGAGTGGGAGAGAGAAAAATGAGCGAATATTTATCAATTCAACACATTCAAAAACAGTTTGATGCATTTACAGCGTTAAAAGATATTTCTTTTACTGTGAACAAAAATGAGTTTGTTTGTTTATTAGGCCCGAGTGGCTGTGGGAAAACGACGTTGCTTCGCATTTTAGCGGGACTAGAGGAACCAACGACTGGCAGTATAGCTGTGAATGGAAAAGATATTACAGCATTGCCTCCTGGAAAGAGAAACTTCGGAATGGTTTTCCAATCGTATGCTTTATTTCCGAATTTAACAGCACTTGAAAATATTGAATACGGCTTAAAGACAAAAAAATATGGGAAAGCAGAAGTGAAAGAGAAAGCGCTAGATGCGTTAAAACTTGTAGATTTGCTGAATGTAAAAGATAAATATCCTGCTCAAATGTCTGGTGGACAACAGCAGCGAGTAGCACTTGCACGTGCGCTCGCTCTGTCTCCAGATATTTTGTTACTCGATGAGCCGTTATCAGCTTTAGATGCAAAAGTGCGTGAAAAATTACGTAGGGAAATGCGTGATTTGCAAGAGAAAATAGGAATAACGACGATTATGGTAACGCATGATCAAGAAGAGGCATTAACGATGGCTGATAAAATTGTTGTAATGAATCATGCGGAAATTATGCAGATTGGAACACCAGAGGAGATTTATCAAAGACCAGCCAATCCGTTTGTGGCAGATTTTATTGGTTCTATTAATTTCTTTTCGAAAAATAACGAAGAACATGCAATTCGTCCTGAACATGTAACAATTGTACAAAAGGACGGTATTAAAACAGTTGTGGAAAGTATGGAATTTCGCGGATCTGTATATCGGACGGAAGTTCGAGTCGTAGAAGAAAACACACACCTTTATAATGAGAAAATTGTAGTGGATATATTAGCATCAGAAGTAGAAGCAACGGCTATTAGAAAAGGAAAGCCGATTCAAATCTCTTTCTCAGAAAATCATATGTTGTCATATGGAAAGAAGGTCATTGTATAGATGGAGATGTTAGAAAACTATAAGGTAGAAAGTACGAAAAAAAAGATTAAGAGAAGTATAGGGAAAGAGGAATGGATCCAAAGGCTTGTAATTATCGGTATGATTCTTTCCTTCCTTATCATACTTGTACTACCGCTATTACAACTATTTACACAAGCTTTTTATAATAAAGATGGAGTTTTCATTGGTTTAGCGAATTTCAGTAAATATTTCACAACACCAACTTTAGTGCAGTCTTTACAAAATACAGTATGGATTTCGGGCGTAACAACAATTATTTCAGTTGCAATCGCATTTGTTTACGCATATGCAATTGCCCGTACGAATGTTTTTGGAAAGCGCGTATTTCAGTATGTAGCGTTATTACCATTGTTCGCACCAACGATGATGCACGGTATAGCACTTACATATTTATTTGGTAATCAAGGGCTAGTAACGAAAGGAATGTTTGGTTTATTTGAAGGTATACAAATCCCTTTATATGGACCAGTAGGAATTGTAATAGCTGAAGTTATGTATACATTTCCGCAAGCCTTTCTCATATTGCTAATTGCCTTTCAAGGATCTGATTATCGTTTATATGAAGCTTCTAATATGTTAGGGGCGAGTAAAACAAAGCAATTTTTCACGGTTACTTTACCTAGTGTAAAGTACGGATTAATTAGTGCAATGTTTGTTGTGTTTACACTTAGTTTTACTGATTTTGGGGCACCAAAAATTGTTGGTGGGCAATATAATGTGCTTGCTACTGACGTATACAAACAAGTGATTGGACAACAAAATATGCCGATGGGTGCAACTGTCGGAATGATTTTATTAATCCCAGCTATATTCGCATTTGTAGTTGATCGTATTACGCAAAGAAAGCAGGCGAATTTCTTATCTTCAAAGGCAGTACCATACAGAATAATAGCTAATAAGAAAAGAGATGTAATCTCATTCATATATTGTAGTGTGATTACCCTTATGATCATTCTATTATTTGTTGCAGTTGGTATTGCTGCAAGTGTGAAAGTATGGCCATATAATATGAGTTTTACATTTGAGCATTTTAATTTTTCAAGTTTAACAGGAGATGGACTTGAAGCATTTACAAATAGCGTAATTGTTTCAGCAGTTACAGCAGTTATCGGGGCGATTTTAACATTTGTATTCGCATATGCAATTGAGAAAATAGACCAGCTACAATTTTTCAGAAAAACAGGTTACTTTTTCTCTATAGTGCCGTTAGCGATACCAGGTTTAGTACTCGGATTAGGATATGTCTTTTTCTTTAGTCAACCAACGATTCAAATTCTTGGACTATCAGTAACGAATCCGTTTCATTCTTTATACGGAACAATTGCTGTATTAGTACTAGTAAATATCATTCATTTTTATTCTGTAACATTTGTTACGGCAACGACTGCCTTAAAGAAATTAGACCGAGAGTTTGAGCTTGTTTCGCAGTCGATGGGTATTCCGTTTTATAAAACATTCTTCCGAGTAACAGTACCAATGTGTTTACCAGCAATTTTAGAAATGGTAATGTACTACTTCGTAAATTCAATGGTAACTGTATCGGCAGTTGTGTTCCTATATGCAGCTGATTTTAAACTAGCTGCCGTATCAATCGTAAATATGGATGATGCAGGAAATGTAGCGCCAGCAGCTGCAATGAGTGTACTTATTGTTGTTACAAATATTGTAGTGAGAGTTGTATATGAATGGGGAACGAAAGCACTTCGTAACCGAACTTCACAATGGCAAAAAAGATAAGTAAGAAGGGTGATGGACAGAATGAAAATTGAAGCAGTTATTTTTGATTGGGCAGGTACGACGGTTGATTACGGATGTTTTGCACCACTAGAAGTATTCATGAAGATTTTTCATAAACGCGGCGTTGAAATTACAGCAGAAGAAGCACGTAAGCCAATGGGATTATTAAAAATAGATCATGTAAGGGCACTAACAGAAATGCCTCGTATTGCGGATGAGTGGAAGCGTGTCTTCGGTCAATTACCAACAGAAGCAGACATTCATGAGATGTATGAAGAGTTTGAAGAAATTCTCTTTTCTATTTTGCCAAATTATGCCACGCCGATTAATGGGGTAAAAGAAGTAATCGCTTCTTTACGTGAGAGAGGCATTAAAATCGGTTCAACAACTGGTTATACGAGAGAAATGATGGATATTGTAGCAAAGGAAGCAGCGTTACAAGGATATAAACCTGATTTTCTTGTTACGCCAGATGATGTTCCAGCAGGCCGCCCATACCCATGGATGTGCTATAAAAATGCAATGGAACTTGGTGTGTATCCGATGAACCATATGATAAAAGTAGGGGACACAGTATCAGATATGAAAGAAGGTAGAAATGCTGGAATGTGGACAGTTGGTGTAATTCTTGGAAGTAGTGAGCTCGGTTTAACGGAAGAGGAAGTGGAGAGTATGGATTCGGTAGAGCTTCGTGAAAAAATAGAAATAGTTCGTAATCGGTTTGTTGAAAATGGGGCTCATTTTACGATTGAAACGATGCAGGAGCTCGAAAACGTAATGGAACATATCGAGAAACAAGAACTTATTATTTCATAAAAGGGGTACGGGATCATGAATGAAAATCACTACTTATTATTAACACCAGGACCATTAACGACAACAAAATCAGTAAAAGAAGTTATGCTATACGATTGGTGTACGTGGGATGTTGAATATAATACGATGGTGCAAGAAGTAAGAGCTAAACTTGTATCGCTAGCGACGAAGGAAGAAGAGAAATATACAACAGTGTTAATGCAAGGAAGCGGTACGTTTTCAGTTGAAGCAGTAATTGGTTCTGTTATTAAGGAAAATGGGAAGCTTCTCGTTTGTACAAATGGTGCGTACGGTAAGCGCATTGTACAAATGGCAGAGATGTTACAGATTGATGTAGTGGTCAGTCAAACAGAAGAGTGGGAACCTACTAATATTGTAGAAGTAGAAAAGTTATTGGAAGAAGATAAAGAGATTACACATATTGCAGTTGTTCACTGTGAAACAACGACAGGCATTATAAATCCAATTGTAGATGTATGTAAATTAGGAAAGCAGTATGGAAAGGTTACAATTGTTGATGCGATGAGTAGTTTCGGCGGGATTGAAATAGACATTGCTGATTTACAAATTGATTTTTTAATTAGTAGTGCGAATAAGTGTATTCAAGGGGTTCCTGGATTCGGATTTGTAATCGCAAAACGTGATGAATTATTGAAGTGTAAAGGGCAAGGACGCTCTTTATCTCTTGATTTATATGATCAATGGGAAACGATGGAAAAACAAAATGGGAAATGGCGTTTTACTTCACCTACACATGTTGTACATGCTTTTTATCAAGCACTACTTGAACTAGAAAAAGAGGGTGGAGTAAGAGCGCGTTACAATCGATATTACAACAATCAAAAACTACTAGTGAATAGAATGGGAGAAATCGGATTTAAGGCACTAGTAGATGAGAAATATCAATCTCCTATTATTACATCTTTTATTTATCCAAAAGAGGAGTTCGAGTTTCAACAGTTATATAACGAATTAAAGCGTTATGGATTTGTTATTTACCCTGGTAAAATTTCGAAAGTAGATACGTTCCGCATTGGAAATATCGGTGATGTACATGAAGAAGATATTAATCGCTTAGTTGATAGTATTGCTAAAGGAGCTGTTATTGGATGAAAGTATTTTGCTTAGGTGGAGCAGGTAAAATTTGTCGTGAAGCTATTTTGGATTTAGTTCAATTTTCATCTTTTGAGACGATTACAGTAGCTGATTTTAACGAGGAAGAGGGCCGTAAAGTAGTAGAATGGCTCAATGATCCTCGTGTTGATTTTGTAAAAGTAGATGTAACGAATCACGAGGATACGGTTGCAAAAATGAAAGATTATGACATTGTAATGGACGGTACGACGATAAATCTAAACGGTTTGTCGACCCGCTGTATTGCAGAAGCAGGCTGTCACGGTGTGAACTTAAATGGATTTGGTGAAGAAAATGAATCGCATGCTATATTTGTTCAAAATGAAAAAACATTTTTACCTGGATTTGGCATGACGCCAGGTGTAACGCAAATGATGGCAATGCATGCAGCAAATCAACTGGATACTGTAGAGTCCGTCCGTGTAAGTCATGGTTCGTATCGTCCGATTGCTTTTTCTGCATCAATTACAGAGACAACGACATATGAATATGATCCACATTTACCATCGCGTACAGTGTATGAAGATGGTGAATTTAAGCAAGTACTTCCGTTTGCGCGTCCGAGAGAAATAGAATTGCCAGCGCCTTATGGTAAGGCAACGCAGTATATCATTCCGCATTCTGAAACGATTACGTTAGCAAAGGCATTAGAAAATAAAGGTGTTAAACTGATAGAGACGAGAGGAACTTGGCCGAAGCAAAATATGCAACTTGTACGTGCTTTATATGATTACGGCATATTGCGTAATGATCAGATTGAAATAAACGGGAAAGAAATAGGCATTATGGATTGTATTTCGCAGTATTTATTGCAATCGAAAGAAGGACAAGAAACAGAGCTTTATGGTTATGCACTTCATGTAGAAGTAATAGGTATGAAAAATAATGAGAAGCAAAGACATGTGTTATATCATACACACCCGTTATCTGATGGTTCTGTTGTAGGATGGGAAAAATTAAGAGCGTATACGAGAAACGTCGGTATTCCATTTGGGATTGCTGCAGAGTTAATTGCAAATGGAAATGTAAATAGGGTGGGTGTTGTTACGCCGGAAGAAGCTTTTGAAAATCCACAATTGATTTTTGATGAGCTAGCAAAGCGCGGTATTCATATTCATGAAGAAGTTTTCACTTACAAAGAAAAGTATAACTTTGTATAAGTAAGTTTATGAGGGAGATATAAATGAGGTGAAGCTATGTCTGTAGTAGGAGAAGAAAGAAAGCGAACCATTCTTGAAAAGGTAGAATTTAAAGGGAAAGTAAAGGTTTCAGAATTAGCGAGAGAATTTGCTGTATCAACAGAAACGATTCGTCGATATTTAGAAGAATTAGATCGTGAAAAGAAGCTGAAGAAAGTGTATGGTGGAGCTGTTCAACTTCCAGGCGCTGGGATAGAGGCACCAATGTTAGAAAGAGAAATGCTACATATAGAAGAGAAGAAAAGAATTGGTTATAAAGCAGCGACATTTGTAGAAGATGGTGATGTCATTGCAATTGATGATGGAAGTACACCGCTTCAAATGGTTCCATATCTTGTTCATCGTAAAAACTTAACGATTGTAACGAGTTCATTTCCGGTCGCAACACAATTAATTTCTTCTATTAATAAAAAGATGTTTCATGGTGAAGTTTTATTTATAGGTGGAAAAGTGTCTCCAAAGCATTCGCGTGTATCGGGATCTATTTCGCAGCAAGTAATACAGCAATTCCATTTTCATAAAGCGTTTGTTTCGATTGATGGGCTATTACCTAGTTTTGGAGTTTCCAGCTTTGAATTAGAGAAAGCGAAATTGTCAGAGGCGATGATGAAATTAGCTGAGAAGACATATATTTTATGTGATCATACGAAGGTAGGCGTGAAAGGGAATTATCGTATAGCAGCATTTTCACGTATTCAACATGTAATTTGTGATAAAAAAATGCCATATAGTTTTGAAGAAGAACTTATGAAGCATAATATTCAGTGGACAGTTTGTTAAATAAAGTGAAAGTACCTAAACTCCCGCCTAATTTTTAGGAGGGAGTTTTATTGTCTACAAATCGTAAAATAAAAGATTTGCATTTATGCAAAAAGTGGACACATTTTCTCATCTCTTTCATATAATTTACCAATACAAAAAAAGTTGGTCGAAGGAAAGAAGGGAGAACATGTCAGAACGAATATATAATAAACTTGTATTGTACGCGAATATTTTGCAAAAAATTGGTGTCATCAATGAGAAGGAAAAAAGTGAAATTCTTCATACGATAGGTAAAAAAGCCCTTTGAATAAAGGGCTTTTTATTTTTTATCTTTAAAAATATAAATTTAATGTAATATTCTCATTGACAATGATAATGATATTCATTATCATTTATTTGTGAGTAATTGATATTCATTATCAATTATAAAAAATTATATATGATAGGGGATATTATTTTGAAAAAAAATTATATGAAGGCGCTAGTAGTAGCCACAACATTAGCAATTCCATTTGCTACGTATTCTACTCCAGCATTAGCGGCATTAAAAGTTGAAGCAAATCAATCGGTAGCAGCAGCGAGTGATCGCACGTATGATACTGAAATTAAAATATATAAGGACCAAAAAGACGAGCCATCTATGGTTTCTCAATATATAAAAGATCCTAAAGTAACGATTGCAGCTGGCAAAAAAATTGTCACTGTAACAATGCAAGATAGCGATTATTTTCAATATCTTAGAATAGAAGATAGAAACCAGCCTGGTGTATTTCATGATGTGAAGGTTTTATCAGAAGATAAGAGGAAGAACGGAACGAAAGTAGTCCAATTTGAAATTGGCGAGTTTGAGAAGAAGCACAATATGCAAATGCATATACTTATTCCGGCTATTGGATATGATCACAAATATCAAGTTCAATTTGAAATTAAAGATCCAACTGTAGGTAACAAAGAAACAGAGAAACCAGATGATAACTCTAATTCAGGCAATACGGAAACGGATAATCCAGTTGATAATCAAAATATGATAACAGATAACAAATTAAGAGAACTTGTTAATAAAAAAGTATTTAATAGAAAAGATTTAAATACACCAATTACGAAAGAAGAGTTATTACAAGTAAAGGATTTATTTTTAAATACAAATGAGATACTTGATTATAGTGCATTAAAATATATGCCAAATTTAAAATCTTTAACAGTTGCGAATGCGAAGATAAAAGACCCGTCGTTCTTTGCGAACTTAAAGCAATTAAATCATTTAGCTTTGCGTGGTAATGAATTTGCAGATGTAACGCCACTTGTTAAGATGGATAATTTAGAATCTCTTGATTTAAGTAATAATAAAATTACAAATGTTGCACCACTAACTGAAATGAAAAATGTAAAAAGTTTATATCTATCAGGCAACCAAATAGAAGATGTAACAGCATTAGCGAAAATGGAACAACTAGATTACTTGAATTTAGCAAATAATAAAATTACGAACGTTGCTCCATTAAGCGCTTTGAAAAATGTAACATACTTAACTTTAGCAGGTAATCAAATTGAAGATATTAAACCGTTATATTCATTACCTTTAACAGACTTAGTAGTAACACGTAATAAAGTTAAAGATTTATCCGGCATTGAGCAAATGAAGCAATTAGAAGAATTGTGGATCGGGAAAAATGAAATAAAAGATGTTACTCCTCTAAGTAAGATGACACAGTTAAAACAATTACACTTACCTAACAATGAGTTAAAGGATATTACGCCACTATCAAGTCTAGTAAACTTACAAAAACTTGATTTAGAAGCGAATTATATTTCAGACTTATCACCCGTCAGCAATTTGAAAAAATTAGTATTTCTAAGTTTTGTTGCAAATGAAATCCGTGATGTCCGACCAGTTATAGAACTAAGTAAGACGGCTTATATTAATGTCCAAAATCAAAAAGTATTTTTAGAGGAAACAGAAGTAAATAAAGAAGTAAAAGTACCTATATATGAAAAAGATGGTGAGGTTTCTACGAAAATCCGTCTGAAGAGCGATAATGGTACGTATAGTAATGGTGTAGTGAAATGGAGTACATCAGGTGAGAAAGTATATGAATTTGGTGTGAAAGATCCATTTGCGGATACAGGAATCTTCTTTACAGGGTCTGTTATTCAAAATGTAGTAGAAAGTAAAGAAGGTAATACATCTAAAGAAGATGAGAAAACAGAAGTGGTAGAATTTAAAGATGTACCAAAAGGACATTGGTCAGAAGAAGCAATTAATTACTTAGCGAAAGAAAAATTATTTATAGGCTATGGAAATGGTGAATTTGGATTTGGGGATAACATTACTCGTGGACAAGTAGCGCTTCTAATACAAAGGTATTTAAAATTAGAAAATAATCTAGAACCAAAAACGGCATTTACAGATACGAAAGGGAATATGTATGAAACGGCTATTGATGCAGTGGTTCAAGCTGGTATTATGACAGGGTATGGAAATGATATATTCCGTCCAGATGGAGTATTAACTCGATATGAAATGTCAGTGGTACTACAAAGAGTATTTCAGTTAAAAGAAAATGAAAATAGTGCAGAGAATTTTAAAGATATACCAAATGGTCATTGGGCGAAAGGATATGTGAAAGCTTTAGTAGATAATAAAATATCAAAAGGTGACGGAGAAGGGAATTTTTTAGGAGATAATTTCGTAACACGTGAACAATATGCACAGTTTTTATATAATGCAATAAAGAAATAAAGTGAAACTTTAATCAGTGGGGGTTTTGTTCATCCCCCCCACCAAACGGGATTTTACGGGCAGCCCGACCCCGACCTAACTTCTTTGCGTTCGCTGAATTTTGAGGTGGGGGTCTTACTGCCCGGCAAATAGCGGGATAAAAAATGAGGAAAATGCGCTATTCTTTAAGTAAAGAATAGCGCATTTTTTATGTACAAAATGAAATAGGCAATAGACAGGAGTATAGACATATGAATAGCCTATTTTAAAGAAGAACCGCGAAACTATATTGACAAAAAAGCGTTCTCATGTGATAATTCAATTAAATTTTTAGAATAATCAAAAAATATTCCTTTTTACATAGAAAGGATTCGAACCTTATATGAATATTATGCCGGGGGTGACGAAATGTTATTTTTTCTGAAGAAATGGAATGAATTAAAAGATGTGAAATCTGAATTGGCACTTCGTGATTGGTTTTATGGTACCAAAATTAGTTTATCGCTATGTACTTCAAAAGAGCCGTTAACATTCTTAGTAAATGTTGAGGGAAGAGATAAAGGGCTATTTTCGGAAGAAGATTTTATTGTCGTAAATTGCATGTGCGAGTCAGTATTTGAAAATGAAGAAAAACCAGCTGCAGAGTCATTTATGCATGCGGATATTTATAAAAAAAGTAGTGCAGGATGTATTTTACAAGTGCAGACTGTAGATAGTCATTTAATATCAGAGTTATATGGAGAAGAAGGAGAAGTAACGTTCGATAAACGCAGTGTGGAGCGTGTTTTCGGAAAAGAAGGTATAACAGAAATGACAATTCCAATTGTAGAAGATGAAAAAAAATTCGCTGATTTATTAGAAAGCAATGTTCCAAATTTCATTGAAGGTGGAGGAGTAGTTCTTGTTCATAATTACGGCATGATTGTGTGGGGGAAAACGCCAGAAGAAGCGAAAAAATGGCTAGAGGGTATAGAATATTTAATGAACTATCATGTAAAGTTATTAATGATTAAGGGTGCAAGGAGCTCTGTTATATAAAAATGTATGTGATATGGCTACAAGCTAATAAATAAATGAAAGCGTTTTAAAAATAATTTCACTCATAAAATATAGGTCTCCTTATTATATATAGATTACATGTTGACATGTAAGGAGGAACATATTTTGCGAGTTAAATATCATTTTCTGCCAAAGCAGCAAGTAACATTTTGTAAAATAAATGATTCTGGTGAAGAGGCACTGCAAATGATGAACGAAACGGGATTTCGAGCCATCCCGGTATTAGCAGAAGATGAGAAGAAATTCACGGGGATTATTTATAAAGTAGATTTATTAGAAAAAAAATGCAATAGCGGATTAGATCATGTAAGTGCAGGAGATATGCTTGACAATTCCAATGCATTTATTTTTGAAAAGGATTCCTTCTTCAGAGCCTTTTATGTAATTCGTCGACTTCCGTTTTTAGCCGTGCTAAATGATTATAATGAATTTGTCGGTATGTTAACGCATTCGAATATATTTGATGTTATTGAAGATTCATTTGGTATGCGAACAGGTGGTTACATATTAACAATTGCAACACAAGATTGTAAGGGAACGATTAAAGAGCTTGGGACATTGTTAAAAGCATATAATATCGGTGGGTTGTTTACACTCGATAACGGTGATCAATATATCCGCCGTGTTATTGTAAATATATCAGATGAGTTAGATGAAAGAAGATTAAAGCAATTAATCGGAAAAATAGAGAAAAAAGGATTCAGAGTGAGTCATGTAGATTATATTTAAGTTAAAAAAGTACCTATCTGTTATATACAGATAGGTACTTTTTTGTCCCGCTATTTGTGGGCAGTAAGACCCCCGCCTCAAAATTTAGCGAAAGAAATGGGGGCCCGTAAAAGCTCGATTGGTGAGGGCTGATTATATGTGAGTAATGAACTTTATTTTGAAACAGGAGGCGGAGATAATGCTAGATCAGATAAAAAAATAAAGTCTGCATGCTCACGAATTTTAGGGATAGAAGTTTCGATAACGCGTGATGTAATTTCACCTGGGGGGCCCACATGCCCGATAGCTACCATAATAGGTTTTTCTTGAATTTTTTTGATGAGTAATTGGGCTTGTTTTGAAATATGTCCTGCTGTATACACATCATCAAAAAATAGTTGGTTCTCAATAATAGGAACTCCTAATTCTTTTCCGATTTTTGGGACGACACTATTAGGATTGGTTTTACTATCTAAGTAAAATAAACCGTGTTTTTTACAAGCAGCAAGTATAAGGCGAACAATTCGTTCATCCGCTGTTACTTTTGAACCCATATGATTGTTCATTCCAATTGCATGCGGTACTTCTTGAATCGCTTGTTCAAGTCGGTTGTTTATTTCTTCATCGCTTAAATCAGTTGTAATTGCTTTCGGTCCAAGCCATTCTTTTTTCCCTTTTATAGGTTCCATTGGCATATGTATAATAACTTCATGGCCTTTCTTATGGGCAGCTATTGCATCTTCTTTTGTGGAAGGAAGAAAAGGCATAACAGCAACAGTGAGTGGAATGGGAAGTGATAACATTTGATTAGTCCCCTTCATGTTATTGCCGAAATCATCAATGACAATAGCAACTTTATTCGTATGAGCATTTGCTTGAATAGGAAATAAGAAGGACGGTAAAAACAAAACAATGATGAACAATGCAATCGTATATTTTCGCATATAAATATTTCCTTTCTATTGTTATCCTGCTATTTGTGGGTAGTAAGACTCCCACCTCAACATTGGGCTGGATAGGTGGGAGATTCACTGCCTATAAACGCCCGATTGATAAATGTTAATAATCAGTGGGGGCTGAACAAAAAACACTGATTAAAGTTTCACTTTATCAATCATCATTATGTTTTGCTTTTTTATATAAATTAAACAAAAAATGTCGAAGAAAAGTAGTTGGAAAATTAAGAATCCCCGGTTTACGTAGAATTTGTAAAAAAAGAAGATGAAAAAAATGTCTATTATTGCGAATGTATTTACAAAGATAGAATAATTTGTAATAATTCTCAAAGTGAGGGTAAAGATTTGTAAATTACAGGGAGAAAATGTTAAATTTTCTGATTCTTCAAATTTGCATATGATTAAGTAGTTAAAAAAGTCAATGGAGAAGTGAAGTTGAGAGCATGGAAGTATAATAAGGGGGATATGGATGTTTACTGTAAAAAGGAAGTACACATTAGAAAAGCTTTCACGTGATATTCATATGAAACGTGAAGAAATGATTCAACTAGGATTAACAAGTGGGCTAAATAGTAGGGAGACAATTCAAGTTAGTCAAGAATTGGACAAGCTTATTTTACAATATCAGTGTTATAAAGAAAAACAAACACCGAAATGGTTTTCAATTATAAAAATACCTATTTTCCAAATCGGGTATGAAGGAAAATCAAATAATTTTTGGCGAATGCTTGTCGCTGGTTTTATGAAATAAGTATAATTACCCTTATAGGATAAGGATAATTATACTATGTGTAACGGAATTTCGATATGAACTGTCGTTCCTTCGTTTTCTGTACTGTCAATAAAAATATGCCCATTATACATCTCTACAATTCGTTTACATATGACAAGTCCAAGACCTGTTCCAGTATCTTTATTAGTAAAGAACGGATGAAAGAGGTGTTTTTGAATATGTTGTGGAATTCCTTTTCCAGTATCTATAATCTGCAATTGTGCGTGTGTTTCATTGTTTTTTACTACAATGGTTAGTGTATCACTAGAAGTCATAGCCTCAATTGCATTTTTTGTAATGTTTAAAACCACTTGTTTCATATGGTCTTTCGAACAACGGATATGAACAGGATGGTCTGGTAAATGTAAATGGAATATAATGTTATGTAAATTCGCCTCAGATTGAATAATTAATGCTACCTCATTGAGAATCGTTCTTACATCATATGTTTGTTCGATGATGGCGGTTGGCTTTCCAAGAATAAGAAATTCACTTACAATTTCATTGATTCGCTCTATTTCTTGTTCAATTACAGAAAAGTAGAACTGATCTTGTTCATCTTTATATTTCTCTTTTAATAGAGCGACGAGTCCTTTAATTCCAGTAAGAGGGTTACGGATTTCGTGTGCTGTACTCGCTGCAAAAGTTCCAACTAATTCAATTTTCTGTAGTTCATTTTGTTGTCTTTCAAGTTTTGTTTGACGTTTTAACAACATATATTGAGCAAGTAAAAATAAAATAGACATTAAAAATAAAGTAGCTACACACTCTATTGCAACCCACTGGTATAAGGTTTTTTGATGAATAGGTAATGGAGAAACAGAGACCTTCCAATTTAATCTTTGGAGTGGGGTAGTAAGCATATTAGAATGTGAATCACTTGTGTCGGTATTATCATCGGTTAGAAAAACTACATCATGTTTATCAGTTACCTCAAAATGGTATTGTGGTTTAATGGCATTTAAAGAAGATGAAATGTAATCAAAGCGTAAACTAGCTAATAATAATCCAGAGAGCTCCTTTTGTTTATTGAATATGGGGGCAGCAATCATAATAGCTTTATGTCCAAGAACGCGATCAGTAATGACTGATGATACAGTGGTTTTTTTAGTTTGGAGCACGTCTTGAATATATTTACGGTCTGAAACATCTATAGGCTTTGATTCATCTTCAGATGCGATTGTAATGACCCCTTCTGGTGTAGCGTAATATAGACCAGAAAAGCGTGCATCGTTTCCATCTGTATCATGTACAATTTGTTTAATGCCATTTATATTACCAGTCTCGGTGCCCACAACTTTTGCAAGCATGTCTAAAGCAGAAATTGCTTCACCAAGATGATGATCCAAATAATCTCTATATAAAAAGAGAACTGTATGAGCGGATAATTTGTTTTCCTGTTTCATTTTATATGTATGATACGAATAAAATGTAGCACCAATCCCTATTGTCGGTAGGATAACAAGCAATATATATATAATTATGCTTTGGAATTTGACTTTCAAATGTGGTACTCCTTCTTTTTTTATTATCATTATATATAAACTATGTTAAAATTGTCATGTTTTTATTCAAGAATGATTCTTAATATATTAGGGGAGAGGAAATGGATGAGTGAATGCTCATTCGGAATTCACATGAAGTATGAAGTGGCATTTTCTTTTTATTGCTGAGAATTTAAGTGAAGGGTTGAAAGTTGTATGACATCAAATAATGAACGAGAAGATATTTCTCAATCTTTAAAAGTATTTATTGCATTATCTCGTGTACATCGTTCTGTTATGGATACTACAAATAAATCTATACAAAGTAACGGGTTAAATCCAACTGAATTTGCTGTATTAGAACTGCTATATCATAAAGGCGGTCAACCACTCCAGCAAATTGGTGAGCGCATTTTAATAGCTAGTGGCAGCATTACATATGTTGTAGATAAGCTAGAGAAAAAAGGATTAGTAAAGAGAATCCCATGTCCGAATGACAGACGTGTTATTTACGCGCAATTAACTGAGTCTGGCGAGAACTTTATTGCTTCTATTTTTCCGGGGCATGAGAAAGTTATACATCAGTCTTTTGAAATGTTAACGAAAGATGAAAAAGATGAATTACTTGATCTATTAAAAAAAATTGGAAAGTATGAAAAATAATAATATGTTCCAAAGGAGCTTTGGATAAATAAATCCAAGGCTTTTTTGTTTGCAATGAACTCAGGGTAGTAACTGCCGAATTTTGTTGAAAATTAAGAGGGAATTCGAGAATACGTATTGAATTATAATAAAGGTATGTAATGGAGAGGAGGCTCGTTCATGTCATTTAAAGACTATGAATATAAACGCCCAAATATTGAAGAGTTAAAAGAGAAATTTACTGTTGCTTTAGAGAAGTTTGATAACGCAAAAACTGTAGAAGAACAAAAACAAGTCATTAATTCAATTAATGAAATTCGCAACGATTTTGGTACAATGGGAAACCTTTGTTACATTCGCCATTCTGTTGATACGACGGATACTTTTTATAAGGAGGAGCAGGATTTCTTTGATGAATTCTCTCCAGTTGTACAGGGATATGGTACAAAATATTATAAGGCACTCATTAATTCTCCATTTCGTGAAGAATTAGAGGCGTATTATGGAAAACAATTATTTGCTCTAGCAGAATGTGATTTAAAAACATATTCAGATGAAGTCGTGAAAGATTTACAATTAGAAAATAAATTATCGTCGCAATATACACAGTTATTAGCATCTGCAAAAATTGACTTTGCTGGAGAAGAAAGAACGTTATCGCAACTGATTCCGTTTATGCAAGGAAAAGAAAGAAGCGAACGTAAAGCAGCAAGTGAAGCATACTACGGATTTTTAGCTGGAAATGAGGAAGAACTAGATCGTATTTATGATGAGCTTGTTAAAGTGAGAACGAAAATCGCAAAATCTTTAGGTTTCAAAAACTTTGTTGAACTTGGATATGCAAGAATGTACCGTACAGATTATAATGCGGAGATGGTGGCTAATTACCGTCAGCAAGTGCTGGATTATATCGTTCCCGTTACAACGGAATTAAGAAAGCGACAACAAGCACGTATCGGTGTAGAGAAGTTAGCTTATTATGACGAAAACTTTGAGTTTGCTACAGGTAACCCAACTCCAAAAGGAGATGCGGATTGGATTGTTGATCATGGAAAGACGATGTATAAAGAGTTATCGGCTGAAACAGATGAATTTTTCAATTTCATGCTAGATAACGATTTATTAGATTTAGTTGCGAAAAAAGGAAAAGCTGGTGGCGGATATTGTACATATATTGAGAATTATAAAGCGCCATTTATTTTCTCAAACTTCAATGGAACATCTGGTGACATTGATGTATTAACACATGAAGCAGGTCATGCTTTCCAAGTATATGAAAGTCGTAAATTTGAAATTCCAGAATATAATTGGCCAACATATGAAGCATGTGAAATCCACTCTATGAGTATGGAATTCTTTACATGGCCATGGATGAAGCTATTCTTTGAAGAAGATGCAGATAAATATTACTTCTCTCACTTAAGTTCAGCACTTCTATTTTTACCTTATGGTGTATCTGTTGATGAATATCAACATTATGTATATGAAAATCCTGAAGCATCACCTGAAGAGCGTAAGACAGCATGGCGTAACATAGAGAAGAAATATTTACCGCATCGTGATTATGAGGATAATGATTATTTAGAGCGCGGTGGTTTTTGGCAACGGCAAGGGCATATTTATAGTTCACCTTTCTATTATATTGATTACACGCTTGCTCAAATTTGTGCGCTACAATTTTGGAAACGTGCAAGAGATAATAGACAAGAGGCATGGGAAGATTATGTGAATCTATGCCAACAAGGTGGAAGTAAATCGTTCTTAGAATTAGTAGAAGTTGCAAATTTAACATCACCATTTGCTGAAGGCTGTGTGAAAAGTGTTATTACAGAAATTGAAGCATGGTTACATGCAATTGACGACACAAAATTGTAAAAAACATGCGCTTTTTTTCACATGTTTAACATCGACATAATGGGAAAATGATGAGATAATAAAAGAAAATTCAGAATACTAAAGAGGTGTTTCTAATAAGGAGCACCTCTTTTCACCAACAAAAAGGGGGGAAAGAAGTATGCTTCAATCTAATATGGATGTGAGTTTAGAAAGTTTAGTAAGCTCATTACAGTCTACTCGAAGCACGCTATTATCAGAAATTGAAATGTTAAATGATACAGAAGTGAATGTAAAGCCACGCCGTGATAAATGGAGTATTATTCAAATTTTACACCACTTGCATTTAGTTGAACAATCTGTCACGTCTGCCCTTGTATATGCTTTACAAAAAAATGAAAGAAACATGACTCCATTTAAAGACCTCCAACTTACGCTTGATCGCACACATAAACGAGAAGCTCCTCAGCAAATGCAACCAACAGAAACTTTAATGAAAAAACAGCAAGGAATTCAATTACTAGAACATTCACGACAAGAACTATTACATGCGCTTCATAGTGTTATAGATGAAAAAGATCTATTTGAAAATGGATTAAAGCATCCTGTTTTTAATGATCTGAATTTGTATCAATGGATTCAATTTCTTGATTTGCATGAACAAAGACATCTTACGCAATTAAAAGAGGCGAAACATGCAATTTTGCAGCGCTAAAGTGGAAGAAGTGGGAAACCACTTCTTTTTTTGATACGTGCATAGTTTTCTTTCTTATTTTGGAATACTACATGGAGAAAGAAAAGAAGGAGTTGAAAAAATATGTCTAAGAAGAAGCGAGAAGAAGAGCGTGCCTGGAAAGCGCGTAAAGAAAATCAACAACCGCACGGAAAAGTGAAAGCTTTTGCTGAATTAGTTGAAGGAACAGAAAAAACGTGATGATTATTTTATCACGTTTTTTGTATGAGTGGAAAAGTTAATAAAAAGGTTGTACCTGTTCCTTTTTCACTTATAATATCAATTTTTCCATTCATAGCTTGAACAACACTGAATACGACCATCATTCCAAGTCCAGTGCCTTTTTCTTTCGTTGAATAGAAAGGCGAGCCAAGACGTTTTACTTGTTCTGAATCCATACCGACTCCTGTATCTTTTATATATAACTGAATATGCTTATGATCAGGAACTAATGTGAAATAAAGATCACCGCCTTTTGGCATAGCCTCAATGCAATTTTTTAAAATATTTAATAAACATTGATTTAGTTTTTGCTTTTCTCCAGCGATAAAAAAAGAAGTGCTTTGCTTTATATAATGAGTACGTACATTTGTTAAATTAGCAAGTGGTGTAATTAACGATAATGCATGTAGTAATTCTTCTTCTAACTGTAATGTTTGTTCTTTTTCAATGCTTGGTTTGGCAAAGGTTAAATAATCTGTAAGAACATGATTTGCTTGTTCGATGCCATTAATGGCAATGTCGATATATAATTTCCGTTCCTGCTCAGTGCATGTATCTGATTGTAACAGTTGTAAAAAACCTTTCGTTGAAGTTAATGGATTGCGAATTTCATGAGAGATAGACGCTGCCATTTCACCAATTAAATGAAATTTTTCAGCATTTATAAGTTCGTTTTGGAGACGAACTTGAGTTTGTAATATGTGTAGTAAATATAAAATTAGGATTGTACCAAGCATTGAACATAACTCATACACAATAATATGCGGTATATAATCAGCCTTATTTGTAACCTTTGAAAGGAAGAAGGGTATCCAACTAAATCCGTATGTGAGACTGTAGATAATAGCAAGTGTTATTTTTATACGATTAGAAGTTCGATTGAAAAATTTATATGTTAATAATAGAACAATAAATAGAATAACAGAACCGATAAGAGATGGGAAAACACCTACCCCACCTAATAATAAGCGATATATGTTTAATACAACTAAGATAGAACCACCAGCAATAGGCCCTCCCGTTAATGTACCGACAATTAATACAATATGGCGCATATCAAATTGAAAACCATTATTTGTTTTTGCTGCAAATGTAATACAGAGTACGGTAGCGAGGCAACAGAGTACAATGAATATAGCTGAATTTAATTTAGGAGAGCGTTTCCCTTTTTGATTCCAAAATAAATGATATACGAGCATTGTAATAAGGATGAATAATATATTTAAAAAGAGATAAATAATAAAGGATTTCAGTGGGATGCCTCCTCTCTGCTTATATTAAATTAATCATACTATAAAATGAAAGAAATGAAATGATAAATAGCGGAAAAATCAGAAATTTTTACGCTAGTATACAATATGTTACAATAAGCTGTGTCAATGAAAGAAGAAATTCCGTGCACCGCGCGGGAGAGGTTCGCGAACTCCCTCTATAAAAAACTATGGAAACAACAATATCCTTAGGTATTGTTTTGTTTTTTTATTGTGACAGTTCAAGAACGTTCTTTCTTCTTATTTATAGTAGAGAAGGAGAATGAGTGAAATGAAAAAAGAAAAAGCAGTTGTTGTTTTTAGTGGAGGACAAGATAGTACAACATGTTTATTTTGGGCAATAGAGCAGTTTGCAGAGGTAGAAGCTGTAACGTTTAATTACAATCAACGTCATAAGCTAGAAATTGATTGTGCAGCGGAAATTGCAAAAGAGCTAGGAATAAAGCATACGGTACTAGATATGAGTCTATTAAATCAACTTGCTCCAAATGCGTTAACGAGAACGGATATGGAGATTACACATGAAGAAGGTGAATTGCCGTCGACATTTGTAGATGGACGAAATTTACTCTTCCTATCATTTGCTGCTGTATTGGCAAAACAAGTTGGAGCACGTCATATTGTAACGGGTGTATGTGAAACTGATTTCAGTGGTTATCCAGACTGCCGTGACGTGTTTGTGAAATCGTTAAACGTTACTTTAAATTTATCTATGGATTTCCCGTTTGTCATTCACACGCCACTTATGTGGATTGATAAAGCTGAAACATGGAAATTATCAGATGAACTTGGAGCATTTGAGTTTGTTCGAGAAAAAACATTAACATGTTATAACGGAATCATTGGTGATGGTTGCGGTGAATGTCCAGCATGTCAACTTCGTAAAGCAGGATTAGATACGTACCTACAAGAACGCGAAGGAGCGAACAACTAATGGATAACTTTTTTGGATTTCGCATCGTAGAGAATTTGCAAAAAATGGACAAGGATATTCAGCGTAAACAACTCAAATATCATAATAAAAGAGTAATGGTCAGCAAGGAATTTACATTTGATGCAGCACACCATTTACATTGTTATGAAGGGAAATGTAAAAACTTACATGGTCACACATATAAAGTTGTATTTGGAATTAGTGGATATGTAAATGAAATAGGTCTTGCAATTGACTTTGGAGATATAAAAGAAATTTGGAAGAATGAAATAGAAATTTATTTAGATCATCGTTATTTAAACGAAACGTTACCAGCAATGAATACGACTGCTGAAAATATGGTCGTTTGGATTTATGAAAAAATGGCAGAAGCACTAACAAAAGAGAATCGAGTGAACGAATATAAAGGAGCTCGCGTTGAATTTGTTCGTCTATTTGAGACGCCGACTAGTTATGCGGAAGTAAGACGGGAGTGGATGCTCGATGAGTAAAATCCCTGTCTTAGAAATATTCGGTCCGACTATTCAAGGTGAGGGAATGGTCGTAGGACAAAAGACAATGTTTATCCGTACAGCTGGTTGTGATTATAGCTGCGCTTGGTGTGATTCTGCTTTTACGTGGGATGGATCGGCTAAAGATCAAATTAGACAGATGACAGCAGAAGGTATTTGGGACGAGCTTGTTGCAATTGGAGGAGAAAATTTTTCTCATGTTACGATTTCAGGCGGAAATCCGGCATTACTGAAAAATATTGAGTTTCTTCTTTCTATATTAAAAGAAAATGGAATGCGAACGGCAATTGAAACACAAGGGAGTAAATGGCAAGATTGGTTACTTCAAATTGATGAGGTAACAATTTCTCCAAAACCACCAAGTTCGACGATGAAAACAGATTTTCAGAAGTTAGATGCTATTATTCAGAAACTAGCAGGAAAAGATATTAGTTTAAAAGTAGTAGTATTCGATGATCATGATTTTGAATATGCAGTTAAGATGCACGAACGTTATCCAGGTGTACCATTTTTCCTGCAAGTAGGAAACGATGATACAAAAACAGTGGATGATGCGATGCTTATTAAAAAATTATTAGATAAGTATGAGTGGCTGATTGATAAAGCTGTAAATTGTAAAGAGATGAATGATGCAAAAGTATTGCCTCAGCTTCATGCGTTAGTATGGGGAAATAAACGCGGCGTATAACGAGAAGGGATGTTTAAAATGACAGGAAGATTAGATGAAGATTTAAAAGATGTAACATTACTAGGAAATCAAAATACAAAATATTTATTTGAATATAGCCCAGAAATATT
The DNA here is from genome assembly GCF_001182785.1 of Bacillus thuringiensis. Classification (NCBI taxonomy): domain Bacteria; kingdom Bacillati; phylum Bacillota; class Bacilli; order Caryophanales; family Bacillaceae; genus Bacillus; species Bacillus thuringiensis. The sequence continues at coordinate 1,319,920 of NZ_CP012099.1, forward strand.
AGAGGTATTTGATAATAATCATCCAAACCGTGATTATTTTGTAAAATTCAATTGTCCTGAATTTACAAGTTTATGCCCGAAAACAGGACAACCAGATTTTGCAACAATTTATATTAGCTATATTCCAGAGCAAAAAATGGTAGAGAGTAAATCTTTAAAGTTGTATTTATTTAGTTTCCGCAATCATGGTGATTTCCACGAAGATTGCATGAACGTTATCATGAACGATTTAATTAAATTAATGGATCCACGTTACATTGAGGTATGGGGGAAATTTACACCACGTGGTGGTATTTCAATTGATCCATACTGCAACTACGGTCGCCCAGGGACAAAGTATGAACAAATGGCTGACTACCGCATGATGAACCACGATCTATATCCGGAAACAATTGATAATCGTTAATAGAAAGAAAGGGCCTGTATAGTATACAGGCCCTTTCTTTCTATTATATTATGCATTTTGATTAATGACAGTATAGTTTTTATGACTTACAACTGTAAGAGGTTCCATATCTAGTTCTCTAAAATTCTTCATAATTGTTATATCAACAATAACAGAGTTTTGATTTACTTTTTGAACACGGCCTTGCATGCCACCTTTAAATTCGATGATATCTCCAGTTTCTGCGATCTGCATAAGCAACTCTCCTTGTTACAGTTTTCCCAAAAAAAGAATAAATTTGGGTTTTTTTATTTCCTCCTATTTTGAACCATATTTCCTACTTTGTAAATGTTTCCAAAGTAAAAATTCGAAAAATATTCACTTTTTGTAAGAAAATATGTAGAAAATCCACGTTATTTGAAAAAAATAGCAAAAATGCGGGAATCTTTATATCGAGGTATAATGAAAAAGTAGAATAACCTGCTGAAGTGGGAGAAATTAGAGGCGGTAAAATGATGTTTGAATTTGTGGGGAGTGTTATAGCTTTAATGTTATTTTTATTTTCTTATATGCATTTAAAAAAGATTCGTCAATATGATACGAGTACATATTTTGATGGGATGGATGGTATCCATGCTTCGATAACGCATGATAGTGGTGGGGAGATGTAAAGGTATATGCCTTTCTTTTCTTGCGTGGTATGATGTTTAGAACTAGTGCATAATAGAGTTCGTAAGTGATGAATGGAGAGTGAAAAGAATGAAGATTTCTTTTATTCGTCATGGTTGTTTAGTTCGTATAAGAGAACCGATGACAATTAATTCATTTCACGAATGGATGAAACAGTATGATTCCGAGTCAATGATACAAAAAGCTAAAATGCCGATAGAAACAATAGAGGCAATTGAAGCAGCGAAATTTGTCTTAACAAGTGATCAAAGGCGTGCTGTACAATCAGCAGCTGAATTAACGGATTCTTTATCTTTTATGCAAAACTCTCTTTTTAGAGAAGCTGAAGTTCCTTCATACTTTTTTGCTCCGAAGTGGTTGAAATGCACAATTAAGGTATGGATGTTCATTGGACGCACATTATGGATACTTGGCTACCATAAAGATGTTGAGTCTTATAAGGAAGTAAGAGAGAGGGCAAGGCAAGCGGCTTACCTGTTACATCGTTATGCTCTCGTACATGGAAGTATTGCTCTTGTAGGTCATAATTATTTTAATTCGATGATTGGAACGGAGCTGAGGGCAATGGGATGGTCTGGTTCTCCTATTTTGCATAGAAAGCCATGGGGATGTACAACATATACGTTTCACGAGGCGATGGATGGAAATATATTAAATACGAATTTAACATAAAAGCACACGATTTATATAAATCGTGTGCTTTCTTTTTAAGATATAGAAATTTTGACGTTTAATGGTTTTACGAGATGAGCATAAGGTTCGCCTACTAGCATAACAATTTCATCTTTTTTATAACCTAACTTTTCGTATAGTGAATAGGCGCGTGTGTTTTCTAAATTAACAAGTAAAGCGATTTTTTCATGCCCTTTTTCAGTTGCATAGATTTCGGCAGCTTCAATTAATTTAGAACCAATACCTTTTCCACCGTGTGCACTTGAAACTGATAATGTATCAATGTAATACTCATCAAGCTCAGCTTCTTTTTCTAACGTAATCGATTCATCTTTATGTAATTCTCTTAAGTGATGTACAATTGGTGCGTCAAGCTGTGTTGCTTCACTACCGTGATAAGCGACAATAATTCCAACTGCACTCTCGTCTTGTTCATAAATAAAACAGTTTTCGTAGCTCAGACGGTTATTTTCTTTTGAGAACCATGTCTCAAGTCCTAGTAATACTTCTGCTTCAACTGTGCTACCTGTGATTTTTTCAGCAATTTCATGCAGAGCATTATACAATAAAGGAGCTATTGCCATTGCATCTGTCTTTTTTGCTTTCCGAATCATAGTATCCCTCCTAGTTCTATTTGTATATTGTAGCATAGTGGTATGGAACTTTGCATAATTGAATGCCGAAATGTTTGATATAGAGAAGTAGCTATGTTAGTATATGATATTTAGTGGACATATAGTAAAACGATATTGTTTGCGAAATAACGAAAATAAAATCATGGCATAACAACGAGATAAAGTGAAATGTTAATCAGTAAGATTTTTTGTTCATTCCACGACTGATTAGTAGTCAGCACCAATCGGATTACCCGCAAATAGCGGGATAATTTTACAGTTGTTGACCTATAGAATATACGATAGAATAAAATATTGCAGAGAGGTGAAATACATGGATAAAGAATTAGCAAATACAATTTTAGATCAGCTGAAAAATGGTGAAATAACGGAGTATGTTGTTACGAAAGATGTATTTTATACGTTCAGAGAAGTTGTTGTAAATAGAGAAGACTTTAAGCATTTCATTGGTAACGCACAGCGAGGCGGGCAAGTGATTTATACATATTCAGAAACGCCACGTTCATAAAGGGGAATTTTGATCAGCAGGGCATCCTTCACTAATTAGTAGCCTTCACCAACCGGACGTTTAATGTGGGATAAATAAAAGATAAAGGAGAGGGGAATTATGGGCGATTTTAAACAAAGCATTTTACCACATTGGGATTATATGTGGAAAGATAGAGCCGGCAATAGATTTATGGGAATGGTTATGTATCCAGAGAAACGAAAATGTTCAGCAAAAATGCTTCAGAAAATAAAAAGAGCATATGAAGAAGCGATAGAAATTAAAGTAACTGTACAAGTTCAACATACATATCAGTACGTAGAAGGAATGATTGTATACTTTGATGAAGAGGCTCCTGTATGTACAATGCTTGATAAAGATGAAAATCCACATCACATATTTGTAAAAGATATTTTGCGTATTGAGCACTCTGAATAAACTTTTCATAAATAAATTGAAGTTCCATAATAATAATCTTTTTCTATAATAGTTATCTTTTAGTATGTAACGAAAAACGAAAGTATATGTATAATATATTTAATAAGGTAAATTTGATAAATGTAATCGTTTTTTAGAGCAGATTATAGTTTCATATCTGTTCTTTTTTGCGTGATGCTGGAGAAATATATTTCTCCAGCATCTACCGTTTTATGACAAAATATATTGTTAACTTTTTTAAAAATAAGGTTAAATTCGTTGACAACTTTTTTGAAAAGCACTTTATTGACATGAGTTTTAGAATGTTGTTTCATAGTCATTGTATTGAAAAAAAACGGCTATCATGTCGAAAAGTAAAATTTAAAAAAAGAAAGAATTTATACATATATCTTGTGTCTTATTTTGAAACGTAATACAATATATAGAGAAATCAAGAACAACATATAGAGAATATAGATTTGAGAGGGAGGGTCGGAAATGTTAGTTGCATATGATTCTATGACAGGAAACGTGAAGCGTTTCATTCACAAATTAAATATGCCGGCCGTTCAAATTGATGAAGATCTAGTAATAGATGAAGACTTTATTCTTATTACGTATACAACAGGTTTTGGCAATGTACCAGAACGTGTTTTAGACTTTTTAGAGCGCAATAATGAAAAATTAAAAGGCGTATCTGCAAGCGGCAATCGTAACTGGGGAGACATGTTCGGTGCAAGTGCTGACAAGATTTCTACTAAATATGAAGTGCCTATTGTATCAAAATTTGAGTTATCTGGAACAAATAACGATGTAGAATATTTTAAGGAAAGGGTGCGGGAGATTGCGACACATTGAACTGAATAATGAAATCACGCAAATGCAGGACGGTTTTTATCAGCTTCATAAAGATAAAGAGGCATTAGAAGTCTTTATGGAAGAAGCTAGAGAGAATACCGTTCCTTTTAATAGCGTGGCAGAGCGAATGGAGTATATGAAAGAACATGATTACTATTACAACGTTCTGGACGAGTATAGCTTGGAGGAAGTAGAGGAAGTATATAACATCGCTTATGGTGAAAACTTCGAGTTCCAATCTTATATGGCAGCATCTAAGTTCTACAAAGATTATGCGTTAAAAACGAATGATCAAAAACAATACTTAGAAAGCTATGAAGATCGTGTAGCAATTGTTTCATTATACTTAGGACGCGGTGATGTTTCGAAAGCAAGACAATTCGCAAGCATGATTGTAAAACAAAACTACCAACCAGCGACACCAACCTTTTTAAATGCGGGAAGAAGCAGAAGAGGAGAAATGGTGTCTTGTTTCTTGTTAGAGATGGACGATAGCTTAAATTCAATCGGCTTTAACATTAATACTGCGATGCAATTATCGAAAATCGGCGGGGGAGTAGCTTTAAACTTATCTAAGCTACGCGCACGCGGTGAGCAAATTAAAGGTATTGACAACGCTGCAAGTGGCGTAGTACCTGTTATGAAGTTGCTTGAAGATTCGTTTTCATATGCGAATCAGCTTGGCCAACGAAAAGGTGCCGGTGCAGTATATTTAAACATTTTCCATTGGGATATTATTGAATTCCTTGATACAAAAAAAATAAATGCCGATGAGAAGAGCCGTATTCAGTCTCTATCAATCGGAATTATCGTTCCAAGTAAGTTCTTTGAGCTTGCTGAGAAAAACGAACCTTTCCATGTTTTCGCGCCTTATACGGTTTATAAAGAATATGGCAAGCATTTAGATGATATTGACATTGATGAAATGTATGATGAATTAATGAGCAATCCGAAAGTGAAGAAGAAGCCACTAGATATTAGTGCACGTGATATGCTTATTAAAATCGCTATGATTCAGCTTGAGTCTGGTTACCCATACTTAATGTTTAAATCAAATGCAAATAATCAACATCCATTGAAGGATATTGGAACTGTGAAGATGTCGAACTTATGTACAGAAATCTTCCAGCTTCAAGAAACTTCAGAAATAAATGATTACGGTACAGATGACATTATCCGTCGTGATATTAACTGTAACTTAGGATCGTTAAATATCGTAAACGTAATGGAAAATAAAGAAATTCGTGAAGCAGTTCATGCGGGAATGGAAGCTTTAACAGCTGTTTCTGATATGACGATTATTCCGAATGCACCAACTGTGAAAAAAGCAAATGACGAGCTTCATTCAGTTGGACTTGGAGCAATGAACTTACACGGATATTTAGCAAAAAATAAAATCGCTTATGAAAGTGCAGAAGCGAAAGAATTCGCTCGTACATTCTTTATGATGTTAAATTACTACTCTATTGAGAAAAGTATGGAAATCGCTACAGAAAAAGGCGAGACATTTAAAGACTTCGATAAATCTGATTATGCGAATGGCACATACTTTGAAAAGTATGAAACGACAGATTACAGCCCAGTAACTGAAAAAGTTCAGCAACTATTTGAAGGAATTCATATTCCAACAAAAGAAGATTGGACAAGTTTAAAAGAGCAAGTGCAAAAGAATGGTTTATACAACTCATATCGTCTTGCCATTGCTCCAACACAATCAATCAGTTACGTTCAAAATGCAACTTCAAGCGTAATGCCGATCGTAAGTCAAATCGAATCAAGAACATATGCGAACGCGACAACATATTATCCAATGCCGTATTTATCAAAAGATACGTTCTGGTACTATAAATCTTCTTACGATATGAATCAGTTTAAATTAATTGATTTAATCGCAGAAATTCAAGAACATATTGACCAAGGAATTAGTACAATTCTTTACGTTAATAGTGATATTTCAACACGTGAATTAGCACGTTACTACATCTATGCACATAAAAAAGGCTTAAAGAGTCTGTATTATACGAGAACACGTAAATTAAGCGTGGAAGAGTGTGTGGCTTGTACCGTTTAATATAAAAAGTGAGACATGATGAGCAGGGTTTTCTGAACCCTGCTCATGCTTAGTTATCATATTTAGAGAAGGGGCGATTTAATGCGTGCGGTAAACTGGAACAAAAAAGAAGATGATTTTAGTTTAATGTTTTGGAAGCAAAACATCGCTCAGTTTTGGACAGAAGAAGAAATTGCGGTTTCGTCTGACAAAAATACTTGGGTGCAATTATCGAAAGAAGAGCAAATTGCTTATAAGCGTGTATTAGGTGGTTTAACACTTTTAGATACGAAACAAGGTGGCGAAGGAATGCCACTTGTACTTGTTCATCTTGAAAATTTACAAGCTAAAAGTGTATTAGCTTTCATGGGAGCTATGGAAGAAGTACATGCGAAGAGTTACAGTCATATCTTTACAACGTTAGCTACTGAAGAAGAAATTGATGATATTTTTGACTGGGTAGACAATCATCCATTACTTGAGAAAAAGGCCGGTATTATTACTGGTTACTATCGTCGTTTGTTAAAGCCCGAAGTAACGAAAAAAGAGCTATATATGGCAATGGTAGCAAGTGTGTTCTTAGAAAGTTATTTATTCTATAGTGGATTCTTCTATCCGCTTTACTTAGCTGGTCAAGGAAAACTAACAGCAAGTGGTGAGATTATCAACTTGATAATTCGTGATGAGTCAATTCACGGCGTATTCGTCGGTATTTTAGCACAACAAATCTTCGCAGAACTTTCTGCAGAAGAGCAACAAGAAGTGCAAAAAGAAACACAAGAGTTATTAATGGAACTATATGAAATTGAAATGGCCTATACAGAAGAAATTTACACTTCTATCGGTCTTGTAGAAGATGTAAATCGTTTCGTTCGTTACAATGCGAATAAAGGGCTTATGAACTTAGGACTTGAGCCGAAGTTTGAAGAAGAAGAAATTAACCCAATCGTTTTAAATGGTTTACGTACAGATACGAAAAACCATGATTTCTTCTCTGTAAAAGGAAATGGTTACGTAAAAGCAACGAACGTTGAAAAGTTAGCTGACGATGACTTCGTGTTTAACTTTTAATATAGGATTATAAAGAAAAGCTGTCTTATTCATTGATAAGACAGCTTTTCTTTATAATTTTGTTTACATAACACTATTATTTCTATATAGCGATTTGTGTCTGGGAAGTTCTATTCGGTTAACGGATAGAACTTTTTGTAATTAAATGGGTATTTACAAACTTTTTGTATCAGTGTATTATTTAACTAGTACACCAATACAAAAGGAGGGAAGAAATGAAAATAGAGTTTTCTCCAAATATACCAATTTACATTCAGGTAATGGAATACATAAAAAAAGAGATCGTAACAGGACATTTATTGCCTGGTGATAAAATTCCCTCTGTCCGTGAATTAGCGAGTGAATTACAAGTGAATCCAAATACGATTCAGCGTACATTTCAAGAGCTAGAACGGGATGGAGTTGTTGTAACACGTAGAGGAATGGGACGGTATGTAACGAATGAAGGGGAGAAAATTATGGAGCTGCGAAAAGAGATGGCGAAAGAATTACTTCATTCTTTTATAGATGGAATGGACAATTTAGGTTTTTCAGAAGAAGAAATTCTTACAATTCTTCGTTCTTCATTACATGAAAAGAGGGAGGAGAGCCAATGACAGAGCTATTAAAAATAGAAAACTTATGGAAGAGATACGGATTAAAAGCAGTGATCCGTGAATTAAACATAGAGATTACGGAAGGGAAAATCGTTGGGCTTGTTGGAGATAACGGGAGCGGGAAAACGACGTTATTGAAAATGATTGCAGGCTTGCAACACCCTTCTGAAGGTAGTATCACAATAGATGGTAAAAAGGTAGGATTACAGACGAAAGAAATCGTTTCATTTATGTCCGATAAGCCAGTCTTTGATGATTGGATGACTGTAAAAGACGCTTTATTTTTCTACCGAGATTTTTATAAAGACTTCGATATTCAAAAAGCGGTAGATACGATTGCAGAATTTAAAATACCGTTAGAAGAAAAAATTACAGCATTGTCAAAAGGTATGATAGAGAAGCTGCAAATTATTTTAACATTTTCTCGAAAAGCGAAGCTATACGTACTGGATGAGCCATTGGGCGGGATAGATCCTCTTTCTAGAGAACATGTATTGGATCTAATTCTACAGTTCTATAGAGAAGATTGTACGATATTAATTTCCACTCACTTAATAAATGAAATTGAAAATATTTTTGATGAAGTGATCTTTTTAAAAGATGGAGAAATGGTTCTATATGAAAATGTAGAAGAAATTCGTTTTCAGAGAGGAAAAGCAGTTCATGAATTGTTTAAGGAGGTGTTTAGTAAGTGAAGTCAGTACTTTCCTATTTATGGAATGTAAATAAGAAAAGATATATTGTTACTTTTTTATTCTTTGTGCTAATTGAAGCTGTGTTATTTTCACAAATGATTGTAAGAAAAAGTGATGCGGCTATCAGTAGACAAGAGGGTATATTTGGAATCATTATGATTATATTTTTCTTTTATATTGTTTATATGTTTATACAAACAATGAAATCATATTCACGCTTACTAACTAATCCAATGTTACGACTTACAGCAATATCTGGGAAACAATATGTAATTTCTATGCTTATTTTCTCATTTATCGCAATGGCTATATGGTATGGGATATGTGGAATTCTCTTCTACGTAAGTTATATATTAGCTTTTCCTACGACTTCTGTATATGTAGAGGCAAAAGAGATTATGCAAGTAGGCATAATTAATAATTTAATATATACGATAAGCGATTTATTTGAGTTTTTGTTTAGTGTGTTACAAATTATATTAGTAATTACTCTAGTTAAGTTACTTACGAAAAAGAAAAAGGCGCAAAATATACTAATCGTTATTATTTTTTTAGTAATAAATATAGCGATTACTTTAGCGACAACCTTGCTAGGAAAATTAGCTCCAGCTTTCCAAGTATTGCGAAGAGTAGAATATCATGGTGAAAGCAAGAGTCTGTTTATTAATATGTTTCAAGAAAATGGATTTAACATTTTTAATATAAGTTTCATGGTAATGGTTAGTGCTCTAATAATATATGTAATTGCTTATATTATCGATAAAAAACTAGAAGTCTAAAGGAGGAATCAGCATTGGGAAACGTAGTAGTAAAGTTAGAGAATGTTCGAAAAAGGATTGGTGGAACGGAAATTATTCGTGGTTTATCATTTGAGGTTCGTGAAGGAGAAGTATACGGATTCCTTGGACCGAACGGTAGCGGTAAGACGACGACGATCCGTATGATGACAGGTCTTATTTCAATGACAGAGGGCGATATTACGATTTGTGGACATAGTATTCGCTCGGAGCGTGAAAAGGCACTAGAGCAAATTGGAGCGATTGTAGAAAATCCTGAACTATATGATTATATGACAGGAATGCAAAACTTAAAGCATTTTGCGAACATGGCCATTACTCCAATTAGTAAAGAGCGGATTGCTGAGATTGTAAAGCTTGTTGAATTAGAGCATGCGATTCATAAAAAGGTGAAAACATATTCACTTGGTATGAAACAACGTTTAGGAATTGCACAGGCATTACTTCATCAGCCGAAAATCTTAATTTTAGATGAGCCGACAAATGGATTAGATCCAGCTGGTATTCGCCAAATTCGTGATTATTTACAACGTTTAGCGAAAGAAGAGAATATTGCTGTAATCGTATCAAGTCACTTATTGAGTGAAATTGAATTAATGTGTGATCGCGTTGTTATTATTAAACAAGGTGAGTTTGTACAAGAGTACAACTTACATGAAAAAGTGAAACATGATGAGGCAGTCGTTGTAGCGTTTGAAGTAGATGAAGCTCAGAAAGCGAATGAAATCATTAAAGGTAAAGCAAAAGGGAATGTAATTGTAGCATCTGTAACAAAAGACAACATTCCGCAACTCGTAAAAAAACTTGTGCATGCTGATGTGCTTGTATACGGAGTTACTGTTCAAAATAAAACGTTAGAGGATGAGTTCTTAGCGATTACTGGGGGAGTGAAAGCGTAATGTTTAAATTAATTCAAAATGAATTTTTAAAGTTGCATGCGAAAAAAGGTATGTATATTTTAATTGGTGTCATTGCGGCACTCGAAATTTTAGGTACTTTAGCAATGTTGAAGTGGGGAAAAGGTGATGAGTTTAAGGGATCATATTTAGATTATGCAAACTCAGAGATTGGCTTAATTGTTTTATTTACAACGATTTTTGGGATTACACTTGCTGCCCGTACTATTACTGATGAGTTCCAAAAAGGTACAATTAAACAATTGTTAATCCGTCCAAGAAAAAGACTTGCAGTTTTATTTTCTAAATATATTACAGTGTTATTAGCAATGTTATTTATCGTATTAGCTGGTATGCTAATTGCAATGATTATTGGCGGTATTGTAATGGATGGTAGTAAAACAGAATTAACGTTAGGAATCGTAATGAAGTCCACTTTATATCAACTACTTTCACCGTTCTTTTTTGCAACACTTGCATTTTTCCTAGCAAATGTCTTTAGAAAGTCTGTATTACCATTAATTATTACGATGTTCCTATTCTTCTTACAAGGTGCAATTAATATGGTATTGATAATGTTTGCAAAAGGTGTAGCGAAGTTTGTAGTATTCAACCATTTGGATTTAAGAGCTTACGATAGCAATAAATTAATCAATGGTGGAATGGAACCAACATTTACAGAATTTACGTTTACAACTTCATTATTACTTGTAGCGGCATACTTTGTTGTGTTACTTGTAGCATCAAGTGCATTATTCCAAAAACGTGACGTATTATAATAAAAGAAATCCCCGCTTGTAAAAACGGGGATTTTTATTACATAAATTTCACTTGGATTGCAACTTGAAGAATAGCGATATGTTATTTTAAGAGATATGCTGTTTGAAATGATTTGAGAAAAATAGGAAGAATTTCAACTAGATTCATATTGCAATTTAGTTATCCAATTATTTATAAGGAAAGGACGCCTATAAAATATTGATTCAAGTTTTACTTTATTTTTTACTATCTTTGGGGGTGTTTCATATGCACTATGCATTTTCACGTATAAGACTACGTAGTTTTTTTGGATGGATGATTATAGGGGTGTTCCTTACAATGATTCCATTAAGTCTAGCAAATGTTTCTGAGAATACGATGGAGGTTATTTCACAAATAACTGTATTTTTTGTATTTCCGTTACTTTGGCTATACGTAAAAACAAATAAAAATAATGTTGTATTTAACAGTTTTTTTGATAAGCCAGGACGTTTATCTTGGGGATTAATTGTATTAGCAACGATAATGGGGATGATTTTTTCAGTTGGCATATCTCAGATTCAATTTTACATATTAGCACATACGTTACCGAATTTCTTAGTTACTATGCTAGAAGACGGAAATGTTATTAATACGAGTAACGTATATATGACGATATTTACTTTCATTTCAGCATGTGTGTTAGCACCTATTATGGAAGAGGTTATTTTTAGGGGATTTTTCTTACAGCGAATGGCTCATAAATGGGGAATTAAAAAAGCTGTAATTATATCTTCAATTATTTTTGGCCTAGGACATTTTGATGTTATTGGTGCGTTCATGTTTGGTGTCGTTATGTGTCTTTTATACATAAAGACAAAAAATATATGGACGAATATAGCTGTGCACGCTCTAAATAATTTGATTGCAACAAGTATGCAATTTTTCGGTGGAGAAGAAAGTGGTACAATCTCAATTACTGAATTACAAGCGCAAAGTAATTTATGGATTGGTATCGGTCTTACAGTTGTTGGATTACTATGGTTAATTCCTTATGTTTGGAAACAATGGCGTATAGTAAAAGAAGTTGGCGTGCCACCAGTACGTTTTATAAATGAGCAAAAAGTAGAGAGTGCATCACATGAAAATGAAGTGTATAGTCAAGTGATCGTAACCGATAGATTGATGGCCATAGAGTTACCAGATGAGGCTGTAAATAAGCTTCGGTTAGAAGAAAGTGATTATGTAACAGTATCTGTAGAAGAAGATAAAATCGTTATAAAGAAAGCACATAATAGATAATTAAAAAGTAGCTCTTAGGAGCTACTTTTTAATTTGTAATAATTTCTACACGAAAATTATTACCGTTCTTTACATATTTAATATCTGTAACAGTGCGGACCGTCTTTAAAATCTCCACTTTTTCACCAATTCGCGGGATGGTTGGAACATTATCCCAAATACCAAGCAAGTCATCTAATTGTGCCGTTTTTTCATAAAACCAGATTTTCAATGTAAAGCCCCTTTCTCGAACTTTATGTATTTTAATACATAATATATTATTTTTATTCTTATTGTAAGGGGTTTTTTTATATTTTATGAATAAAAATAAATTAATCTTCTGGGAAGATATGTTCAATATCAGGAGTAAGAGATACTTCTGATAATACGATATGAGAAACTGTCGTTGCATATGAAGAAACATCATTGATAAATTCTTCAAGTTCAACGAGTGAAGGAACAGAAATTTTTACAATGTAGCATAAGCTTCCTGTTACTCGGTAACAAAAACTTGCAGATGGATAAGACTGAATAAATTGTTGCATACGTGTTGTATCACCATTCTTTAAGGTGATTTCTAAAATACAATCTAAAACTAGTCCTGCCTTTTTATAATCAATATCAATTGTGTATTTTTGAATAACACCTTCGCTTTCGAGCTTACGAACACGTTCTGAAGTAGACGGAGCAGATAAGTTTACTCGTTTAGCCAATTCACGCATCGAAAGGCGACTATCATTATATAATTCATTTAAAATTTTTCGATCAACACGGTCTAATTGCATTTGTAAATATACCTCCAGTAAAATAATGATTTTTGTAAAGGGAAAATATAAATTAAGATTCATATGAAATGTAAAGTGAACGTTATTTATTTTACAATAAAACAGAAGGAAATAGGAGGGGAAATGATGGAGAGAATTTCATTATCAAATGTAGGAGATACAAAGTTTCAAAAGTTATTAGGGCATAATTCGGATATATTACACTCGTGGAGTAAGTTAGAAGATACACTGTACAATAAAGGAACTCTTTCAGCAGAGTTGAAGGAGCAAGTGAGAAGAACATTAGCGTATGGGAATGAATGTCCGTACTGTATGGCAAAGGGAAGACCAGATGATGTGCAAAAGGCAGAGGAGATTGGTGTAGCCGTTACTTTTGCGCATACATTTGTTCATGACCGAAAAGCAATAGATGATACTATGTTTCACGCATTAAAACAATATTGGACAGAAAAAGAAATTGTAGAGCTTTGCGCCTATGTTTGCTTTATTACTGCGTCACAACAACTTGGTTTTCTATTTCAATTACAGCCAAATTAAGGGGGAAATGATGACAAATCAAATAGCACTTATCATGATCGATGTACAAAAGGCATTTCAATTACCAGATTGGGGCGAGAGAAATAATATTTTTGCTGAAGAAAACATGAGAATTTTGTTAGAAGAATGGAGAAAAAGGAAACGACCAGTTTTTCATATTCAACATGTAAATAAAGAAAATGCTCAGTCAATGTTTTATGAGAGAGCGGAAACGGTAAACTTTAAAGAAGAAGTGCAACCACTACTTGGTGAAGTGGTTATTCAGAAATTCGTTAACAGCGCGTTCATTGGGACAAATTTAGAAGAGCGATTAAGAAAGAACAAATGTAATGCAGTAGTGGTTGTAGGATTAACGACAAATCATTGCGTGGAAACTACGACACGAATGGCAGGGAATTTAGGATTTACAACATATTTAGTGAGTGATGCAACGGCTACTTTTAACCGTAAAGGTTTAGATGGTAAGGAGTATAGTGCAGAGGATATTCACAATATGACACTTGTAAATTTACATGAAGAGTTTGCTACGATTGTGAAGACAAAAGAAGTATTAAAATTATTTTAAGAAAATAATTGCGAATTATGTAGAAAAAAATAAGAATATTTCGTATAATCTAAGTACAATCATTTTGAAAATAGGGGTGGCATCATATGGAGCAAATTTCAGTAAAGAAATTAGAAGAGGTACTTGTTGTAGCAGGGGATGATAAACAGAAGCAAAAGGAATTTTATGAATTACTCTTATCTACTGAGTTTTATGTTGCTGGTTCACTAGAAGCAGAGGACGGGGCAACAGAAGGAATACTTCGTTTGCGTCATTTCCAAGGAGAAGGTAGATGGATCGTTCCGTTCTTTACACAAATGGAATTTGTAAAAGATGTGTTGCCAGAAGGAACGCCCCTTATTACGATACGTGGGAAAGAGTTATTTGGTAGCATTGAGAAAGATGCTACAGCTGTATTAAATGTTGGCACTGATATAAGTAAAACATTTATTCCAGAAGAAATTGCAGATATCGCATCTGGACGAATTTTTAATTATTATAAGTAAAAGGAAAAGCGTAATCGCTTTTCCTTTTTAATTTGAATATGGAGTGGCTATACCAGAAGAAATAGAGACTGTTTTATTATTCGTGTTTATTGTCGCTGTAGCTCCAAGTGGAATACCGAAGTTTGGACTTATATGTCCAATTGGTAAATCGAATAGGACAGGTATATGATATGGCGCGAAATATTCATATAATATTGTTTGCAATGATTGAGATGGCTTTGAAGGAGTGCAGTCGTGACAACTTGTGAAAATAACGCCCCTGCATTCATTAAACTTTCCAGATAAAAGTAGCTGATTTAACATACGGTCAATGCGGTACGGTTCTTCACCAATGTCTTCAAGTAATAAAAGTGTATTGTCCGTATTTATCTCGTAGGGCGAACCAATTATACTTGTTAACACAGCTAAATTTCCTCCAACTAACGTACTTGTAACTGTACTGTGAGAGCTAGGTACGATACATTCTGATGCAGATAAAATGGTTGAATACGGATGGAATAGCTGATTAAAAGAGGATAAAGATAGGGAATCAATACCTTTTCCTAGTTCTTCAATCATCGGACCATGAAATGTTATAAGCTTTGCATAACGTGAAAAAGCAGTATGTAAAGCTGTAATGTCGCTATATCCCCAAAAGATTTTTTGATTCTGCCTAATAACTTCATATTGAATGTGAGGAAGAAGACGAGCACTTCCATAACCACCTCGTGCACAAAAAATTGCCTTCACTTCATTATTTGTAAATGCTTCATGTATATCGTCAAGCCGAACTTGATCACTTCCGGCTAAAAATCCATATTTCTCGTAAACACTCTTCCCGATTATTACGGATAACCCCATCTCTTTTAATACATTCACACCTTTTAATACATTTTCGATTGTAGGTGGACCAGATGGTGCAATAATCATTACTGTATCACCTTGTTTTAATGCATTTGGATAAATCATTAAGCTCAGCCTCCTTCTCTTTCAATATATTCGCTTCATTTGAGGTCCAACCCTTGCAAAAGCAGGGGAAAGCTTATCAAATAAAGAAGATATAAAGGAAATAGGAGGGAAAATGATGTTTACAAGTCGAGTAACAGACATATTAAAAATTGAGTATCCAGTCGTTCAAGCCGGTATGGCAGGCGCGATTACGACGCCAGAACTTGTTGCAGCAGTAAGTAATAGCGGAGGATTAGGGACGCTTGGAGCGGGCTATATGAGCCCAGAACAAATTCGTGAAGCGATTTATAGAATAAGAGAACTAACAGATAAGCCTTTCGGTGTTAATTTACTTGTAACGAAAGAGATACAAATAGAAGAAGAGAAGATAAATGAGGCGAAAGTATTACTAAGTGGAGTGAATAGAGAATTAGGTATAGAAGTAGAGGGGACGTTAAAGCTTCCAAAAAGCTATAAGGAACAATTACAAGTGCTATTAGATGAAAAAGTACCGGTCGTTAGTTTTGCATTTCAAACGTTAGAAAAAGAAGAAATAAATGCTTTAAAAAGAAGTGGAATAAAAGTTATCGGAACAGCTACCCATGTGAAGGAAGCGAAAGTACTTGCTGAGCTAGGAGTAGATATTATTATCGGGCAAGGTAGCGAAGCAGGAGGGCATAGAGGAACGTTTATTGGGGAAGAACGAGATGCTATGATTGGTACGTTTGCGTTAATACCTCAGTTAGTAGAAGCTGTTCCGCATATCCCAATTGTCGCAGCAGGTGCTGTAATGAGCGGGCAAGGGCTTGTTGCGGCATTGGCACTAGGAGCAGAAGGTGTTCAAATGGGATCGGCCTTTTTAACAAGTGAAGAGAGTGTTACGCACGATGTGTATAAAGAAGCGGTTTTACATAGTACAGATACGAGCACAACTGTAACTCGTGCGTTTTCCGGGAAATATGCACGGGGTATCCGGAATGAATTTATAGAGAGACATGAAGGAAAAGAAGAAGGGCTTCCGATGTATCCAGTGCAAAACGTATTAACTTCTAAAATACGCCAAGAGGCAGCGAAGCAAAATAAGGAAGAATATATGTCACTTTGGGCAGGACAGGCAGCATCGTTGGCACGAATCGAATCAGCTCAGCATGTAGTGGAGCGAGTTATGAAAGAAGCGGAGAATGCAATCGAGCAATTACAAAATATATACAAAAAGACCACTTGAGTAATTCAAGTGGCCTTTTCATTAGTTTGCTTTATAAAATTGTTGGATGGCTTCGTCGATGTAAACCCAGCCTTTCCAACCTAAGTGCATATGATCTTTTAAGAAGTATTTATCGTATTCATGATTTGAGAAGTCGGCAATTGGATAACCAGCTTTTTCAATTTGCTCATGAACTTTCTTATAGTATGCTTCGCGGCGTTCTTTCGGGAAGCCAGCGTAGTCGTACCAAGGACCTTTTACAGGAACAGAAATGAAGAGTGGTTTTGCACCAGATTGTTTTAATAAATCAAGTACAATTTGTAAATCTTCATATTCTGGCGATTGGTCATAAGCATCATTTTTTAAGTAACCTTCACGTTGCTTTAATTTTTTCTTAATTTTGCTATTGAAATAATCATCTTCAATACCGTATTCATTAGATCCAGATTCTACTGCACCTGTTTGATCCGCATGTTTACGAGCCTCTTCCCAGTTCATTTGTTTTAATGAAGGATCAAGCTTTTCTTTGTGCGGTTTAATATTAAACATAGCTGTAAATAAATCTTTACGATCTAAAATATTACGATAAATATAAGCGAAAGGTTTAGCAGCAAGTGCTTTTACTTTATACTTCGTATCATCATAAGCGATACCTTCAAGCGAAATTTTTAATAAAGTTTCTTTTTTTACAATCTCAAAGTTTAATAAACGCTTTGCAATTTGTTTTTTCATTTCAGGTTTTAAATCATTGTTGAAAATGAAGTGGTAACCTTGTTGTTTTGAAAAGTTAGGTGCAAAGTGCGTCTCGTCAATACCTTGTGGTACAAACCATTGCGGAGAAAGAACGAATACCATTTTCTTATCTTTCAATTGATCCATTGTAGATGCGAAGTTTAACACATGTACAATGTCTTGTGTTCCGCCGCGTCCAAGAAGGAATGGCGTAAATCCTTCAGGCTTTACTTTAAAATAATTAGATGGATGGAAAGCATCCATACGTGCGAATTCCGATGAACCGTACATCGGAAGATATTTTGGATCTGCTAACATCTTTTGCTGTAAAATCATACTTTGAATCTTTTCTTCTTTTAAAGAAGTAGCAGCTTGTTCTACTTTTTCATCACTTAAAAGTGGAAGTAGAAAGCGCGTTGGAATAAGTAAGAATACAGCAAAAAGGGCCAATGCTAAAAGCATCGGACCAAATTTTGCTTTGTTCATCGGATTTCTTCCAACTTCTTAATAACCATGTTTGGTGTAGCCCACTCGTCACGGTCAAAATCAGAAATAGAAACTTCAATATCTAAACGCTCTTGGAATTCAACTAATAAAGATACTACAGCGAAAGAATCAAGAATACCTTCTTCAAATAATTGAACATCTAAGTTTTCTTTCACAATATCGTTTTCACATACTTCTTCTAAAATATCTAATACTTGCTCTTTGAATTCTGCCATTTTTAAAATCTCCTTTATATCCGAAATATATTATATGTGCAACTTCTTAATGGAATAAGAAGGGTGCATTAAAAGTATCTGTTAAGGTGTCCAGAGAAGATTAGGAAACCGAAACATACAACGTGGAACGTAATTACAATCGCAAGGATGCGTGTAAATTTATTGTTGGGCCAAAACTTATGCTTCTTGTTTTTTCGTTCGAAAATATCGAATAAAATAAACAGTGCGGCATGATATAGACCATAAATAATATACTGCGCAACAGCGCTTCCTTGGATATGCCAAATTCCCATAATGAAAAAATTTAAAAATGCACCGATATACGAAATTGTGTAACGGTTCTTAATTAACTTTTTCTTCGTTGCAAAAAAGACGAAACGCATGTAAATAAAATCACGGAACCAGAATGATAAACTCATGTGCCAGCGGTTCCAGAAGTCTTTAATATTACGACTAAGGAAGGGCTTATTAAAGTTTTCTGGCGTTTTAATTCCCATCATATAACTTACACCAATTACAAAAGAGCTATAACCAGCAAAATCAAAGAATAGATATAAGCTATAGCTATACATGTAAATCATATTTGAAAAGATTGTATCGTGTTGAGCGAATGCTGGATCCATACAATATTGTTTTATTAAGTAAGCAATAATAAATTTATACAAGAAACCTTGGAAAATACGATTTAGTCCTGTATATAGTAAATTTTGATATTCTTCAGCGCTAGGTGGCTTTTGAATATCTTTTTGGAATCTTCGGTAACGATCGATAGGTCCTGTTGAAATCGCAGGGAAGAATAAAACGAATTCCCAGAAGTTAAAGAAAGAAAGCTCTTTAATTAAACCATCACGAACTTCAAATACCATTTGAACTGCTCTGAATGTTACGTAAGATATACCTAGAAAAACAACAAGTTTTAACTCAGGTAATAACGATGCAAATGGTGCGATTTTTGCCAAAATAAGTGGCAAAATCGATAAAACAACAGCTATACAAAACATGAATGTACTATTGTTTTGTTTTCTTAAAAGTAAATAGCCTTTAATCAGGGCATATTGCCAAATAATAAATGCAGCTAACATAATCGCTTGCTTCGGTTTATCTGAGAAGATAATAGCAAGCATGACTAATGTTAAAACGGCATTATATTTACGCAACATTTTACCTTTTAATCCAGCTATGATAGTAGGTATTAATAAAATGCCCACTATAGCGAAAAAATAAAATGATCCATATGCGGTCATGCTGTAACCTCACTCAATAATTTTTTGCGATCTACCTTTCCATTTGGTGTCATTGGAATAGAAGATTGATACATGAATTTACGTGGAATCATGTAGTTTGGTAATCGCTCATTGAGTTCTTTTTTGATTGCAGATGTTAATTTGAATTCTTTTTCAAACGAATGTTCTCCAGGAACAACAACCGCTAATAAATAATCGTATTTCTCACCTTTTTTAATTGGAACGATAACTGCACCTTCTACGTAAGAACACGCACGAAGGTGATGCTCAATTTCTTCTAATTCCATTCGATAACCATGCAGCTTAATTTGGAAATCAAGACGACCATTATAGAATAGAAGACCATTTTCAACATAGCCAGCATCGCCTGTTTTATAGGCGCGCTCACCGTCAATCATAGTAAATGCTTTTTCTGTTAATTCAGGGCTTCCTAAATATCCAACGCTTACGCTTGGACCGACAATTACGATTTCGCCTTTTTCACCATCAGGTGCAATCGTACCATCTTCTTTCATAATAAGAAGGCGACAGTCTGATTTACAGTAGCCAACTGGAAGTGATTTGTATTGATCAAGTACCTCTACTGTCACGTGAATACCTGTTACAGCGACAGTAGCTTCTGTTGGACCGTACGTATTCATAATTGTTGCATTTGGGAAACGCTCAATTAATTTTCTAGCTACTTCATTTGGTAACACTTCACCGCAGAATAAGAATGTTTTCATGTTTGGTAGCATATTCTCAGAGAAAGATGCTTCCATTAAACACATCTCTGCGAAAGAAGGTGTGGAAGTCCATACTTGTATATCCGATTGCTCTAAAGAAGCAAACAAGTCTTTTGGACGCGCAATCATATCTTTATCGATTGCCCAAAGCGTACCACCTGTTACTAATGATGGGTAAATATCCATAACAGATAAATCGAATGAGAAAGGTGCTTGGTTTAAGAATACTTGCCCTGTTTGTAAGTTGAAATCTTCTACAGCCCATTTTGTAAAGCTAACAAGGCAGTTATAAGTAATCTGAACCCCTTTCGGATTACCTGTGCTTCCTGATGTGTAAATAATGTAGAAGTTCTCATCACCTTTTACCGCATGTTCAGGATTTGGAGTGTTCCCTTTATGAGTAAAGAAAATATCTTTTAAGTTGTCTTCACTTACGATGCGAACTGGCAAATCAGTTACAGTTACTTCTGCTGCCGATAAAAGCAATTTCGCACCAGAATTTTCAGCGATACGTTGTACACGATCAGCTGGGATAGATAAATCTACAGGAATGTAAGCATGTCCAGCTTTTACACATCCTAAAAAGTTAATAATCATTTCAGGTTGCATATGGCCATACACCATAATTGGTGAACGATCGTCTGGATACTCAGAAGAAATCCAATGTGCTAACGCATCAGAATCTTCCTTTAATTGTTTGTACGTAATTTTCGCATCTCGCCAAACAAAAGCGGTTTGATCAGGCGTTTCAATAGCCCACTTTTCAATTTGTTCTAATAACTTCATAACGTTCCCACCCTAGAATTCATTGTAAATAAATGTACTTGTGTTTGTATCATGGAATCCATACAACCAAAGTAATGCAAATAAAATTGCAAGATAATAAACCGTCTTTGCAACCCATTGTGTGAGTGGTCGAGACCATATCTCTTTTAATCTTTCCATGTCTTTCCCTCTCTTAATGAAATAATAGCTCTTTGTAGGTATCATGTCCTACATTATTGTGAAAAAAACAAAATCCCACATTTTAGGTAAAAATAAGTCAAAAGGCTCTTTTCTGATATTAGCACTAAATACTAAAAAAGAAAATCCCTAACTTAGCAATTATATTACATTCAGCATGAATTTGTAATGGGTTTGACATGTAAATAGAAAGTGGATTGTGTGAATACATAAAAGTGGACTATAAGAATACGTAAAAATGCAGTATTTGTTTTTATTAATCATTTAAGACGGAGTAAAATTTCTAGTTCTTTTGAAAAGGAGGAAATTATCATGAATAGAGTGTGGAAGGGTCTAATTTCGGAAGAAAATATCGTGAAATGGAGAAGGCATTTTCATAAGTATCCGGAATTATCATTTCATGAAAAAGAAACTTCGCAATTTATATATGATACATTATGCTCATTTTCTTCTTTTGAAGTAACGAGACCGACGAAGTATAGTGTACTAGCAATTAAAAGAGGTGTGAAGCAAGGGAAAGTAATTGCGATTCGAGCTGATATAGATGCTTTGCCAATTCAAGAGGAGACAAGTAAATCTTATACATCTGTGAATAAAGGAATGATGCATGCATGTGGGCACGATGCTCACGCAGCTATATTATTAAGCACTGCAGAGGTGATTAATAATATGAAGGAAGAGTTTGTAGGGGAAATTCGTCTATTCTTTCAGCATGCAGAAGAAGTATACCCTGGTGGTGGACAAGAAATGGTTGAGGCGGGCGCTATGGACGGTGTTGATTATGTAATAGGTTTACATGTTATGTCTGGCTTGGAAAGTGGGAAGGTAGGAATTGTATATGGACCGATGATGGCAGCACCAGACGTATTTACAGTTGAGATCCAAGGCAAAGGAGGGCATGCGGCGCGGCCAGAAGAAACGATTGATCCTATCGCTATCGGAGCGCAGATTATTACAAATCTACAACATATCGTATCTAGAAATACAAGTGCTTTCATGCAAAGAGTCGTTTCAGTTACGCAGTTTCATGGGGGAGTGGCTGACAATATTATTCCTAGTACAGCAACTTTAATGGGAACTGTTCGTTCATTTAATCAAGCATTGAGGGTGGAAGCAGAAGGGAAAATCGAGAAAATTGTGAAAGGAATTACAGAAGCACATGGAGGATCGTATACATATACGTATCGATATGGATATGATCCGGTTATTAATGATGAATATATTACGAAAATAGTAGAAGAAAGTGCACTACATTTGTTTGGGAATGAGCGTGTTGTGAAGCTTGAACCTTCTATGGGTGGGGAAGATTTTTCAGCATATTTAAGAAAAGCACCCGGTTGTTTCATTAAATTAGGAACAGGTAATGAAAATATATATACTTGTTATCCACATCATCATCCGAAATTTGACGTGGATGAATCAGCATTAATTTGTGGAGTGGAGCTATTCTTAGAGACTACTATAAGATTACTAAAATCATAGAAAAACAAAAAAAGGCAACTGCGCTCTATCGCAGTTGCTTTTATTTCTTTCCGTCAGAGAGGGCTGAGAAAGAACTATGCTCATTTATAGTATATGAATAGCTAACGGACAAGCTTGTACATTTTAATCATTTTTTTAAAAATAGTTGTTGACATTGATAATCAATGTCAATTAATCTAAATATAGTTGAAATTGATAATTATTATCAATAGGATGGATGCGACATGTTAATGAGAAAAAAATTTCACCTTCTACGGAGGGGATTAAAAGATAAAAATAAAGATGTTGATCAGCATATGGAATGGCAACGAAATGTAATTCGGTCTGAATATGTAGATGAGAAGAAGAGCATTCAAACAGAAAAAGAGATACAAAGTAAAGGGAGAGGTTCAGTTGAGTAAGTTAGTAATGATTTTTGCAAGTATGAGTGGAAATACAGAGGAAATGGCTGATCATATTGCCGGCGTGATTCGTGAAACAGAAAATGAAATTGAAGTTATTGATATTATGGATTCACCAGAAGCTTCTATATTAGAACAGTATGATGGAATTATTTTAGGTGCCTACACTTGGGGAGATGGTGATCTTCCTGATGATTTCTTAGATTTTTATGATGCAATGGATTCTATTGATTTAACTGGGAAAAAAGCGGCAGTATTCGGATCATGTGATTCGGCTTATCCGAAATACGGAGTGGCGGTTGACATTTTAATAGAAAAGCTACAAGAGCGCGGGGCAACAGTTGTGTTAGAAGGACTAAAAGTAGAATTAACGCCAGAAGATGAAGATGTAGAAAAATGTTTACAGTTTGGAGCTGAATTTGTAAAACACCTTTCTTAATGGCAGAAGGGAGCTGAAGAGCAAGTGCATGAGAAAATCTCAATCAAAACGATGACAGATTATCATTTGTATGATTTTATGCGGTGTCCGCATAAATTTTATTTTCGTCATATAAAAAGAAGAGAACCTTCTTCATTTGAATGGCAACAAATAGCGCAAATGATTGTGAATCAAATTATTAACGAGTATTACACGCTACCTGCGGGTCAACAAACGAAAATTGTACTTTTAATATTAATAGAAAAGTATTGGAAAAAAGTAACGATTAATATGTTTGCTTCGAAGACGGAGTACTATATTGTATTAGCGAAGCTAACGGATCACTTATTACAGTTTGTTGAAAGGGATGATAGTCAGACACCACCATTGTTTTTATACGAGAAGTTTCAAACATATATGGAAGAGTTAGGTGTCCACATGTCATTGACATTTGAAGTTGGTGAGTGGAATGCTGAGTCGTTTGTAATTAAAAAGTATGTTGTCGATGCGGATGAGGAAATGCTTGCTCTTTGTCAGAAGCTAATGACAGTATTCAGTTATAAAGCTTTCGGCGTTCTTCCAGGAAAAATTGAAGTTATTAATTTAATAGAAGGAACTAAGTATGAGTACATTCCGAAACAGGAAGATATTATAACTGGAATGGCTGATTTATCTAGAATGAAAGAAATGTTACAGCAACCTGAGCATTATACAGAGCGTCATTTTCGTTCTGAGTGTATAAGTTGTGCGTTTCGTAGTGAATGCCAAGGGGAAGAAGTAAAGAAAGAAGCGAAACAGAAGAAAAATATAGTACATTAAAGGATGCAATTTTGCATCCTTTTCTGTTATTGACATGAAAAGCTTTTCATCATTTACGGTATATTTGTAGCAGATTTTAATAAAGTGAAACTTTAATCAGTGGGGGTCAATCGGGCTACCCGCAAATAGCGGGATAAAGGGAGGAATAATCAATGAAAGATGAAACGAAAGTATTTCAATGGTTAAAAGAACAAAATGCTCCTTTTGAAATTCAACTGCAAATTTTACAGGCATTTCAATTGTATAAAGTTATTGTTGAAATGGATAAAAAGTTAATGATGTATGAGGAGAGAGTATATAGGGAGAGAATGTAATCTCATCCCTGTAATATCGTTTTTAGTTGTTCTGTACTTGTAATGAATTCGAGTTCATTCTCTGATTCAAAGTTATAAATAATATTATGTAGTAAAGGACTATATTGATAAAAGGTAGTAATGCGGTGAATGAGTAATGGATCATGATGAGAAATAAGTGTACTGTACTGTTCATATACAGATGTAGTAAACTCATGTCCGAAATCATAATATAGTCCTGCAAAATCAAAAGCAGGATCGCCAATTTGCGCATCACCAAAATCGATAACACCTGAAATGTGTTTGTTCTGCTTGTTAAATAAAATGTGATGATGTGTAAAATCAGCGTGAATGATTGTATTTTGAAATTTAGATGTAGCTAGACAGGCAAAGAAATTCTCGAATAAACGATTTAAGGCTGATTTCTGGAACGAAGTAAGATTGTTAGTAACATACTGATTTAATTTAGTTTGTAGCTCTTTCCAGTAGGTAAGTGTTTTTTCAATAGGGAATCCTAACGCTGTAACACTTTTTAGAGGAATACTATGTAGAACAGCAAGGAAAGTTGCTAATTGTGTAATAAGTGCTTTTCGTTCTTGTTTTTCTAGTGTAGTAACTATTTCTGTTTTTAATGGTTCACCATGAATGAGAGTATAGTAACTACAAAGAGGAATCTCATCAGATTCATTTTTATAAATTAGGTGATATTGTGGAACCTTGATTTCTTGTAGTGATTGAGTGAGAATTGTGCATAGTTCTTTTTCTAACGGAATTCGCATTGCATATTCCTGTTTTCGCGGGAAACGAAACAGTAGCTCATCATTTACTATAATTGCTACATTATCCCAACCTTCTTCATTTTGTTTATATGAATGTATAGAAAGATTAGGCAAAGCTTCTTTTATATAATGTTTGTAAGAGTCCATAATTGTTCCTCGTTTCTGAGTTAAGTTATTCTACTTTATGATATCAGAATTTTCTTTCTATATGTTAAAATATAGCTATCATTATGAAGAAGGGCGGGAGTATTACGAAAAAAAGACTGTTAATCATTTCTCTATGTATCGCTTTTGTATTGTTTTGGTCATATAAAGAGGAGGTTTTTGCTACCTTTAAACCGATTGATCAGTACGAGTTAAATAAGGAATTAAAGAACAAAAGTATAGAAAATTTAACTCATAATGAAATGAAAAAGGTAGGAGAGCATTTTGTGACCGAGCAACTATCCGTGTTTGAGTTTAATAATAAAGAAGATGTGAAACGAAAAGGTGAAGAACTATTTTTAAATAGAGGGTATGAACAATTAATAGAAAATTATTATCCCAATCGTTTTCAAGATTTAGAGTATAAATTTACAAACGAGGAGATACGTGAAGAGACAGATGAGAGTTTTCTCTATCAAGCTGTAGCGTACGTTGCGGGTACTGAAAATGGTAAGAGAAGCGAAATGAAATTGAATTATGAAGTGAAAATTGTAAAGGTTAATAATATATTTATGGTGCTAGAACAAAAGCAGCGCGTACAATAAAGGAAATTCATTGCTCAATAGATCATTTGGGGGTGTACTACTTAATGCGGAATAAAAAGGCCCTCAAGGAATCAAGGACCTTTAAAGATTTTCATTTTGTTGACCAAGTTCTTTTTGAGCAATATATAAATTTCCTTGCTCCACTTGTTTAAGTGTATGAACAGAATCGCCTGCATATCCTTTTTGTGTTTTAACAGTTCTTTTGGAACGATTGGAATTTTGTTTCTTCATATAATAGGCCACCTTTCATCAAAAATAAACGAAAATGATAAGTATGAGTAATACAGCGGCGAAAATGGTAATGCCCATTAAAAACGAAGTGTTTTTATATTTAGGTGGCTTATGTACATCTTGCCGATATCCAGGTGAAATTTCAGGGGCAAATTCTTCATCGAATGATTGCTTTTTTTCTTTGTCGTCCATATGTACCCACCTTTCTTTTTCATTATATTATACGTTACAAGAAAAAATATGCATAAAGAAAACAGCCGCTTTATTATTAGCGGCTGTTTTGTGTTGTATATTTTCGTTGTACTTGAAAGAGACGGATAAGGAGGAAGGCAGCGCCAAATGCTAGACCGATAATAAGACCGATCCAATAACCTTTTGCGGCCCATTCTGTATATGTTGCTAATATGTAACCTAGTGGTAGACCTATTATCCAATAAGCAATTAAAGTCATAATTAGAGCAACATTTACATCTTTATACCCACGCAGAGCTCCTTGTACAGGGGTTGCAATTGCATCTGAAATTTGAAATAAAATCGCAAAGATAAGAAATTCTTTTGCTAAATGATGAACTTTTGCATCTGTCGTATAAATAGAAGCAATTTGATTATCAAAGAAGTAGAGAAGAATTGAATATAATAAAGCAAAGGCAAGGGCTAATCCAATTCCAATCAGTCCGTATTGTTTTGCATTATCGTAACGTTTTGCTCCAACTTCGAATCCGACTGCAATAGTCATTGCCATTGCTAAACTTAGCGGAGTCATATATAACAAGGAAGCAAAGTTCATAGCTGCTTGGTGAGCTGCAATAGTTGTCGTACTAAAATTACTCATCATGAGCGTTACCGCAGCGAAAATACTCGTTTCAAAAAAGATAGCAAATCCGATAGGAACGCCAAGCTTTAAGAATGTTGTCCAACTCGAAAGAGAAGGGCGATATAATTGTTTGAAAATGTTGAAAGAGGCAAAAGGCTCTTTCGTCTGAATAATAATGACTGTAATAATTAAAATGCACCAATATGTTGCAGTGGAAGCAATTGCTGCTCCGACACCACCAAGCTTTGGGAAACCGAAGTTACCAAAAATTAATAGGTAATTTAATATTACGTTAATTGGTAATGATAGTAATGTAATAATCATCGTTGTGCGAGTTTTTCCTAATGCATCAATAAATCCACGTAAAACAGTGTAAGTGAATAAAGGTATAATTCCTATTGCGATAATACTTAAAAATTGAGCTGCAATTCGTTCCACAGGTTCTTCTAAGCGCATGCCGTTTAAAATAGGTGAAACGACGAAGAAACCGATGAGGATAACAACGAAGCTAGCACAAATTGCTAAATAAACTGCTTGTATGACAACGTGGGGAACGTCCTTTTTTTTCTTGGATCCGACGAGTTGTGCAACAATGGGAGTAGTAGCCATTAAAATTCCTGTTAATCCCGTACTAACTGGAAGCCATATACTTGTTCCAATTGCAACACCTGCTAAATCAGTTGGACTTGCATGTCCTGACATTGTTGTATCAAAAAAACTCATCGCAAATAATGACATTTGCGTTACGAAAATCGGAAAAAATAGTAATACAAATTGCTTTAACTTTTGTGAAAATGAAGTAGTTTCTTTCATAAAATCCCCTTTCCATATAAAAAAACAAACTCTTACTATCATACAATTTAATCAAAGATTAGAAAAGAAATACGCGCCTACAACATATGAAACCAATAAAAAAAGGATGCACTTTGAAAAGGGATAAGGTATTATGATAAGGTGTGAAAAAATTACATATTATTTGTTATTAAGGAGGCACTACTTGTGGCTGATTGGTTAATTGGTTTAATCATGGGTGCTGTTGAAGGGTTAACAGAGTTTCTACCAGTATCATCAACAGGACATATGATTTTAACAGGACATTTAATTGGATTTGACGATGAGAGAGCGAAAGTTTTTGAAGTTGTTATCCAATTGGGATCGATTTTAGCAGTTGTTGTTATATTTTGGAAGCGTCTATGGTCGTTAGTTGGAATAGGTAAAGTAACAGACGGACCATCGTTAAATTTATTACATATTATTATCGGGATGATTCCTGCCGGGATACTTGGCGTATTATTCCATAGCACTATTAAAGAGGTTTTATTTGGTCCAGGACCAGTTGTTATTAGCTTAGTAGCCGGTGGTATTTTAATGATTGTTGCTGAGAAGTTTTCAAAACCAAGTACAGCAAGAACGTTAGATGAAATCACATATAAACAGGCATTTACAATTGGAATGTTTCAATGTTTAGCTCTTTGGCCAGGATTCTCTCGTTCTGGTTCTACAATCAGTGGTGGTTTATTAGCTCGCGTGTCGCATACAGCGGCAGCTGAATATACGTTCATTTTAGCGGTACCGATGATGGTAGCTGCAAGTGGATTAGATTTAATTAAAAGCTGGGATGTATTAAGCTCAGCAGATATAACGCTATTTGTAACAGGGTTTATAACTGCATTCGTTGTTGCGATGCTTGCAATTGTTTCATTCTTGAAATTATTATCTCGTGTGAAACTAACACCGTTCGCTTATTATCGTTTCATTTTAGCTGCGGTATTCTATTTCTTCATTATGTAATAAAAAAACCTGCCGAGCTCGGCAGGTTTTTTTATTTTACTATTTTTTCCACCATATTTTCCATTACATGCTCCCAAAGAGAAGTATCATCAGCTAATGTAGCACGGAAATTAGCATACATTTCTTTTTGTTTTTCTTCGAATGTTGGATCTTCTTTTTCAGGTAATGTAGCGCGCATTGAAGTTACTAATTCTTGTACTTTTGGAGCGCGTGGTCCAAAGACGGCTTGTTCATTTCCATCTTTATCAATGAAAATAAAGATTGGAATCGCACGTGCTGTTCCATTTGTTAAATATTGATCCATTAATTCTAAGTTTTCGTCGCGAATTAATAAACTCATTTCAATATTTGCAACTTCAGAAATTCGTTTCATAACAGGTACGCATAAAAGAGCATCGCCACACCAATCAGCAGTTAATACGATAACACGCCAGCCGTCATTTTGACGTTCTTCTAATACAGGAAGTAATTCATTTGGAATTAAAAAGTTATTGTAAATGTGTAGTAGCTCGTATTGGTTTACTTGCATTTCATTCACATATGTATCAAAGGACATACCTTTATCAGCCCATTGTTGTAAGTTCATAATTAACACCTCTTTAGTAAGATTTGCTTTCATTGTACCAATTTTTATATAGAAAAGCTTGTATTCTTACTCTTTCTCGTCACTTAATAATTTATTTAAGAGGAAAAAGAATAGTACGACACATAATTCAGCTATGTTGGACATTTGTACGCTTTCTATCCAATCATCAGCAGTATGAATGACGAACCAATCTAGTGTAATTTCAATGAATGAGAAAAGAGTAATAGAAATCCAATTTGGCATGTTTTGTGTCAGTGGATATAGCAGCGCTTTGAAGAAACTGAAGATGAAAAATGTAATACTGTCTAAGAAAGTGATTAATAAAAAAAAGAGAAGTAACGCAGTACGTGAACTATACTCTATACCTGTAATTTGAAAGATTCCTACATATACAAAAAATATAAATGCAAAAATTATAATGAGAAAAAGAGCGATAATACTAATGATAATCGTTTTATCTTTTAGGCTGAGATTTGAGAATTTCTCCTCCTCATGCATTAAAATACCCCCTTTTTCTGGAAGTTAACTTCATTTTATCATGAAATACATATTAAAAAACTACGAATTATGGGAAAATAAGGTGACAAAAAGTAAGATTTCATGTAAAATTATTAATAAGGTTTTTATTTAACTAAATGAAATAAAAGGAGCTGTCAAAGTTGTCTCAAAATCGAGAGCAATTAATGGAAGAACTATCGACAAATGTGTTTGCTATGTTTCGCACATTGCGTAATGATATCGGAAAAATATTCGGTGGTTACATACCGTGGAATGAATTCATCGTCCTGAGAATATTAAATCGTACGAATAAAGAAATGGTATCGCGTGTAGCAAATGAATTAAATGTGTCGAATAGTCATATTACAGCTGTTACAGAAAAATTAATTAATAAAGGTTTTGTAACTCGTTCACGTTCTACATCAGATCGCCGAGTTGTGTATTTAGAGATTACAGAACAAGGGAAAGATTTAGTTGCGAAAATGGAAGATGCGAAAAAACAATATTTACAAGAAAGATTC
Source organism: Bacillus thuringiensis (assembly GCF_001182785.1). NCBI lineage: Bacteria > Bacillati > Bacillota > Bacilli > Caryophanales > Bacillaceae > Bacillus > Bacillus thuringiensis. The sequence continues at coordinate 1,350,459 of NZ_CP012099.1, forward strand.
TCTACACTTTCAGAAGATGAAATGAATGTAATGATTTCGATTTCCAAAAAACTTATTTAAGTGATAATAAACAAGAAAACGCTTACGTAATGAAAGAGAAGATCTTCCTTATATATGGAAGGTCTTCTTTCGTGTGTAATAGATGTTAAAAAATAAAATGTGTATGAAAAAAGATAGAGCGCCATACTACTAATACAAGGAAGGGAGGGAGAAATATGACGAATCGTAACGGTAGTAAAGGGAGCGGTAATCAAGGGTCACCAAAGTCCGGCCAGTTTAATCAGGAATTTAGCACTGAATTTGAAACTGGTAATGATAATAAAGGGAAAGAATATCGTTCTAAAAAAGGGAGTAAATCAAAAAAGGAGTGAATATATTCACTCCTTTTTTGATTTACGATGCTGCCGATTGATCAGTATTATATTTTTCTTCTGATTTTGCGACAATCATTGCGCAAATTGCATCACCAGAAATGTTTACAGCTGTTCTAGACATATCTAGAATACGGTCAATACCGATAATTAAAGCGATACCTTCTACTGGTAGATTTACTTGATTTAAAACCATTGTAAGCATTACAAGTCCAACACCTGGCACACCAGCAGTACCGATACTAGCTAGTACAGCAGTTAATACGACCATAGCTAATTGCGGTAATGTAAGTTCAACTCCGTATACTTGAGCGATAAATACAGTGGCTACCCCTTGCATAATGGCAGTACCATCCATATTAATAGTTGCCCCTAGTGGTTGTACAAATGAGCTTATCGCTTTTGGAACGCCAAGCTTATCTTGTGCTGTTTTCATTGCAAAAGGAAGCGATGCATTAGAGCTAGATGTACTAAATCCAATTGCCATTACTGGTCCGAAATGTTTAAAGAAACGAACAATACTTTCTTTTGCTAATACCTTTAATAAGCCGCCATATACAAAGACCCCGTGAATAATGAGTACTAACATAACGACAATCATATACTTGAACATCGCAGCGACGCCTGCAAGACCCATTTTACCAACGGATGAAGCGAGCAAACCGAATGTTCCAATTGGGGCTAATTTCATAACGAGATTAACAAGATACATCATTAATTCGTTGCCCTGTTCAAGTAATGAATGGATACCTTGAACTCGTTTTCCTAAAATAGCTATACCGAGTCCAATCAATACGGCAAAGGCAATGATTTGTAACATGTTTCCGTCAGCCATCGCTTTTGCTGGGTTATCTGGTACGATATTTAGCAATGTGTCGACGAAAGATGTTTCAGTTTTTGCCCCTTCATACTTAAGACCTTCTGTTTTAAAATTACCGCCAGCTCCTGGCTTTATAATAAGTGCAAATGTAATCGCTATAGTGATGGCAACCGCAGTTGTTACGAGAAAGAATGAAATTGATTTTAAACCGATTCTTCCAAGTTGTTTCGGATCTCCAAGGCCGGCAGCACCAAGTACGATAGAAATGAACACAACAGGAACAACTAGCATTTTAATAAGTCGAATAAACAATTGACCAATTGGGTTGAACACATATTGATTTAGTGGCTCAAAGATAGATGGAGCGGCTAAATTTAGAGTGAGTCCGACAACTAGACCTAGAAATAATGCGATTAAGATTGCTTTTGTTTGTTTCAATAAAATCCCCCCTTTTGTTTTTGCGAAATTCCTTCCTAAAGTAATTATACCGAAAAAATACCTAATTTGACAATATTTTCTGAATTTTTCGTTTTTTTATTTAAGTACAGATAGATTGATTTTGTGTTTGGAAAATAAAATAGACCATCACATTGGATGGTCTAGGGAAGGGGACAATTTATGTCAATTTAATTAGGGATGGAAGTTGCTTTAAGACACTGGGGAATGTCTTATAAATTAGGGAGGAACAACTTCGATACATATACTATAAAAGATAGGTGTGACTCTCATGTGAACATAGGGTGAAAGAGAGAGGGAGTTTTAAATAAAAGATAGAAAGACAAAAAAATAAGACCATCATTTATAAGATGGTCAAGGAAGGGGACAATTTATGTCAATTTAATTAGGGATGGAAGCTGTTCAAAGACACTGGGGAATGTCTTGTAAATTAGGGAGGAACAACTTCGATACATATACTATAAAAGGGAGATGTGACCTCTGTGTGAACATAGAGTGAAAGAGAGAGGAAGTTTTAAATAAAAGATAGAAAGACAAAAAAATAAGACCATCATTTATAAGATGGTCAAGGGAAGGGGACAATTTAATTAGGGATGGAAGCTATTCAAAGACACTGGGGAATGTCTTATAAATTAGGGAGGAACAGCTTCGATATATATACTATAAAAGGTGGATGTGACCTCTGTGTGAATATAGAGTGAAAGAGAGAGGGAGTTTTAAATAAAAGATAGAAAGACAAAAAAATAAGACCATCGCATATAAGATGGTCAAAGGAAGGGGACAATTTATGTCAATTTAATTAGGGATGGAAGCTATTCAAAGACACTGGGGAATGTCTTATAAATTAGGGAGGAACAGCTTCGATACATATACTATAAAAGGTGGATGTGACCTCTATGTGAACATAGAGTGAAAGATATGGGGATTTGAAAAATAGTACATATGAAATTGTTATTGCTAGCAATATTGAGCTAGGATATATAGTTTTCAAGCATAAAACAAAAAGAAGTCTGAATATAAATAAAAGTTGTAATCTATGAAAAAAAGGATTATGCTCAACTATATTATAAGAATATAAGGTTTGTCCCAATTGTTTAAGGGCTTTAAAAAGCTTTTTATTTATGAGGGGAAAGCTTCACTTTAATAAGGGAGTTAGTGATATGGAAGTAACAAAAAAACAAGGGCTGTATAATCGTCTTATACGATTAAACCCACCACAAATATTAGCGTTAGGTTTTTTCTGCTTAATTGTGGTTGGCGGTTTGTTATTAAAGTTACCATTCGCAACGAAAGCACATATTAGTTGGGTAGATGCTTTCTTTACAGCAACGTCAGCAGCGACCGTAACTGGTTTGGGAGTAGTGGATACAGCAAGTACATTTACGATGTTTGGCGAAATTGTTATTATGTTTTTAATTCAAACAGGTGGTCTAGGTCTTATGACAATTGCCATTTTAATTGTTTGGGTATTAGGCAAAAAAATCGGATTACGCCATCGTTTATTAATTGGAGAAGCATTTAATCAAACAAATATAGGTGGTCTTGTAAAATTAGTAAAGCGTGTCTTTATATTTTCGATTTGTATTGAGCTTATTGGGGTCATCTTTTTATCGTTTCGTTTTATTCCAGAGTTTGGTTTTGGAAAAGGTTTATACTATAGTATTTTTCATGTAATTGCATCTTATAATAATGCAGGATTTGCTTTATGGCCAGATAATTTAACAAGATATGTAGGGGATCCCATTATTAATATTGGGATTTGCTCTTTAATTGTAATAGGTGGACTCGGTTTTACCGTATTAATTGATATATGGTATAGTCGCAGTTTTCGAAAATTATCACTTCACTCAAAAATAATGATTATTGGAACAGTAGTGCTAAATGTTATAGCAATGATTGTGATTTTTGTATTGGAATATAATAATGTGAAGACGTTAGGGAATTTATCTTTAAATGAAAAACTGTGGGCTTCCTTCTTTCAAGGTATTACCCCGCGGACAGCTGGATTTAATACGGTTGACTATGGAGGTATGGAAGAATCATCTATATTATTTACGATGATTTTAATGTTTATTGGTGCAGGAAGTGTATCAACAGGTGGAGGGATTAAATTAACAACGTTTGTTATCTTAATTACATCTGTCCTTTCTTTCTTTAGAAAAAAGGAGGAAATTGTTTTATTTCAGCGTACAATTAAAATGTCGACAGTAACGAGGGCCTTAGCGATTGCTGTTGCCAGTCAAATACTTATTTTTGCAGCGGTATTTATATTAATGCTTACAGAAAACTTCAGCTTTATTCAATTATTATTTGAGACAATATCAGCGTTTGGCACAGTCGGATTAACGATGGGAATTACTGCAAAGCTATCGGCATTCGGAAAATGTATTATTATGTTTGTTATGTTCTGCGGATTAATTGGACCATTAACACTTGTGTTCTCTTTAGCGCGACCAGCAAAACAAAAAATAAAATATCCATCGGAAGATGTGTTTACAGGATAAGGTATCCCGCGTTAAGCGAGATACCTTTTTCTTTTTTAGAACAGGGAGAACAATAAGCCAATAAGTGCTACTCGGAATAAAATTGCGATAAGTGCAGCAATCCCACCGACAATTGCAGCAATACCGCCAGTTACAGTAGCTCCGCGATTATAAGCGTAAATACCGAGTAAAACAGAAACAAGACCAAATAGTGTTGGGAATGTAAATAGTGATAAAATAGATAGCGCAAGAGCGATAAAACCAGCAGTTGATCCAGCGGCGGATGATTTTACAACGTCTTTATCGTCTTTATCATCGTAATCATAATCAATCCGTTGTGGTGCAACCTCAGCAGCATATTCTTCTTTATAGTCACTATAATCACTATCTATTCTATCTCTTCTTTTATAATCATCAAATTTCTCAGTCAAAGTCATGACTCCTTTCATAACAAGGTTCAATAGTAGTATGTATCTCTTTTTCTTTTTTATCCCGCATTAACGGGCAGTAATATCTTTTAAAAGGAAGAAAATGTTTTCTTGAAATAGGAAAAGTTAGTATGACTTCCTCTATTTTGGAAAGTATAAAAAGGAATAATGAGGAAAGGGTGCAATACATAATGGAACATCCAATTGAAAATTTAATGAAAACGGCAATGACAAATTTAAAAGAGATGGTAGATGTAAATACGATTGTTGGGAGTCCGGTTTCAACAGCTGACGGAAATGTAGTATTAACAGTATCTCAAGTGGCTTTTGGTTTTGGAGCTGGTGGAAGTGATTTTAAAGGGGATTTTATTACTGAAAAACATAACGGTGGGCAAAATCAGCATAAAGAGAACAAGCAAGGGCATCCATTTGGAGGAGGAAGCGGGGCTGGGGTTTCCATTAGTCCAGTGGCTTTTTTAGTAGTTGGTTCTAACGGGGTGCAGGTATTACATCTCAACAGCAGTACACATTTAATTGAAAAGGCTTTAAATACTGTACCAAGCACTGTAGATAAATTTGTGAATGGTCGTCAAAAGTGAACTTGCATTTTTTAGGAATTATGATATATTAGAAAAAGTGCGCTTTAGGATGATCGGAATAATTGAAATGTAAATATATATGATGTATGGAATAAGGGAGAGGAATTTATGATTAATATCAAAAACTTAGTAGTTGGCTTATTTATGTTAGTAAGCGGCTTTGTTGTATATGTAATAAAAGAAAAAGCTCCATTCTAAAACAGACAAACCGTTAATGTCTGTTTTTAATTTACGGAAAAATGTTGACAAGTTATTGTATTGGTGTTATAATTTTAATTCGTGTCTCGGTTACAGCTAGTGTAAAGTAAATATCTCTTATGAATGCAATACAAAAAGTTTGCGAAAGATCGGGTAATTTTATCAACAACTTTTGTGAACAAACCCTATAAATTGTATTTGTAAGCTATATATGTATACTAGTGAATCAAGGAGCGGTCAGTGGAACCGTAATGATGAGAGAGAGGTAGGGCTTTCATCCAGTATATGTTACTTTCCCGTTAGGTGAATATAAAAAAGAGGGCTCCTTTAAAAGGAGTCCTCTTTCATTTTTTAAGTGCGACTTTCAATTTGTTGACAAATTTCATCCGTTGTTAAACCGTGAGCTGTAATGACTGATCCTTTAATTGAGGCATCTGCAATGCCCATCACATTAGAATCTTGCCCAGTTACAACGCAACAATCACACCCTTGTGCATCCTGTTCTGAGTTAAGTGTAACAACTTCATGACCTTGTTGCTGAAGAGCTTGTTGAACGTCTGTTAATGAGTTTTCAACGCCAATTCTAGCCATAATTCTCACCTCCTACCATCTAATTGCTAGTATGCTCAAGTTCACTGCATTTATGAAAAGACGGTAGGAAGTAAATCTTTGTTTAGTCGTTATATACGCCAGTAAGCATTTGACTAACGAATTGATCGTTTAATGTATCTTGGGCAGAAGAAGTATTTGAATGGATGTCGATTGAAGCAATAAAATGATTATGTTCTTGCGTATTTGGTTCTACCTCTACGTAATTATCGAATTTACAAAAACCTTTCGTATCCATTAGATCAAATAATTGCAGCATTTCTACTACCTCTTGTCTCGTTCCTTTAATTTGTACACACGCCATATTTATTTCCTCCTTCATTTTGACAAATTGTTTTTTAAAAATAGGATTATGATTACGAAATGAAAAATATGAATGTTATTTTTAGACAGCGCTATTTTTGTTATTTTCCCCCTTTTTCAGCAAAAGTCGTTATATATTCCCGGATTTATAAAATCGGACGTCCGTTTATTGAATACAATAGATTCGTATCAATTGATGAAAATCCTTCTTTTAAACAAATATTTTTTTAGGGGAAATTGGTGAAAAAAATTTTTTGATTTTTTGTAAACGTTAACAATGTTGTTAAATCAATATAAGTAAAGAAGTACGTACGATTAAAAATTATAAATTTTCTAAAAATTCACTTGATTTATTTAGAAAGGAGAGTAAACTAGGAAACAATAAAAAATTCATAGAACATAGGAGGCGCTTCTAGTGAATGAGCAATGGATTTTCTTAAATGGAGAATTTGTTCCAAAAGATGAAGCAAAAGTTTCAGTATATGATCATGGCTATTTATATGGCGATGGAGTATTTGAAGGAATTAGAGTTTATAGCGGTAATGTTTTCCGTTTGAGAGAGCATCTTGTCCGGTTGTATGAATCAGCAAAATCAATCCTTTTAGAAATTCCATATTCATTAGATGAAGTAACAAATATTGTTGTTGAGACGATTCGACAAAATAAATTATCTAATGGATACATTCGCCTTGTTGTATCAAGAGGAGCAGGAAATCTTGGATTGGATCCCGATTCATGTAAGAAGCCGAATGTAGTAGTAATTGCAGAACAATTATCTTTATTCCCGCAAGAATATTATGAGAAAGGAATTCCAGTTGTAACAGTTGCAACGCGCCGAAATCGTCCCGATGTTTTATCCCCTCAAGTAAAATCTTTAAATTACTTAAACAATATTTTAGTTCGTATTGAAGCGAAATTAGCTGGAGTACAAGAAGCACTTATGTTAAATGATCAAGGATATGTAGCTGAAGGATCAGGAGATAACGTGTTTATTGTTAAAGGAAATAAATTAATTACACCACCAAGTTCTGCTGGAGCGTTAGAAGGTATTACACGAAACGCCATTTTAGAAATCGGCGATAAACTTGGGTATGACGTAAGAGAAGAGCTATTTACAAGACATGATGTATATGTAGCTGATGAAGTGTTTTTAACAGGAACAGCTGCTGAAGTTATTGCTGTTACGACAGTAGATGGTAGAACGATTGGTTTAGGGCAAACAGGTCCACATACGAACCGTTTATTAGAAGAGTTTCGTAAGTTAGTTGTAGAAGATGGAGAGAAAATTTACGCAGAAAATAAAGTTGTATAACAATTCTTTTTAACATAAAAAAAGCGTTGATAGGGAGGAGTAGTTGATTGTGAAGCCTCACAGAGAGTCGGTGGTTGCTGAAAACCGATGGTTCACGTCGACGAACATCGCCCTTGAGTGCTAAGCTAAAGCATTTGTCTAGGCTTAGACGGTAGCTCCGTTATTAGCTAGATCCATTTATGGATCACTGAGGCAAGAGTATTCTTGCAAAGAAGGGTGGTACCGCGAAATCTTTCGTCCCTTCAGCACATAGCTGGAGTGTGGACGTAGGATTTTTTTATTGTATAAAAGTTTGAAAAAGGGGGCTTATAAGAACAATGTCTTCAAAAACGGAAGAGAAACTGGCAACTGGTGCACAGCTATTGTTAGAAGCGCTAGAAAAGGAAGGCGTAGAAGTAATTTTCGGATATCCGGGTGGTGCCGTTTTACCTCTCTATGATGCACTGTATGATTGTGAAATTCCGCATATTTTAACAAGGCATGAGCAAGGGGCAATTCACGCTGCTGAAGGGTATGCCAGAATTACAGGGAATCCAGGGGTTGTAATTGCAACGAGTGGACCAGGTGCTACAAATGTAATTACGGGTCTAGCGGACGCGATGATCGATTCATTGCCACTTGTAGTATTTACAGGCCAAGTAGCAACAACGTTAATTGGGAGCGATGCTTTTCAAGAGGCGGATATTATGGGACTTACGATGCCAGTGACAAAACATAACTATCAAGTGCGAAAGGCCTCAGATTTACCTCGAATTATTAAAGAAGCATTTCATATTGCTAAAACAGGAAGACCAGGACCAGTCGTTATTGACCTTCCGAAAGATATGGTAGTCGAGAAGGGTGAGCGATGTAGCAATGTACAAATGGATTTACCAGGATATAACCCTAATTATGAACCGAATCTACTTCAAATAAACAAATTACTACAAGCAATTGAAACCGCAAAAAAACCGTTAATTTTAGCTGGAGCAGGTATACTGCATGCGAAAGCTTCGAAAGAATTGACAAGTTTTGCCCGTAAATATGAAATCCCTGTTGTGCATACGTTACTTGGACTTGGTGGTTTTCCGCCAGATGATGGGCTATTTCTAGGGATGGGGGGAATGCACGGTTCTTACACAGCCAATATGGCGTTATATGAATGCGACTTACTCATTAATATAGGTGCAAGATTTGACGATCGTCTTACTGGGAATTTAGCTTATTTTGCTAAAGGGGCGACTGTCGCACATATCGATATTGATCCAGTAGAAATCGGGAAAAATGTGCCGACTGAAATTCCTATTGTTGCAAGTGCTAAGCAGGCGTTAGAAGTATTGCTTCAATCAGAAGGAAAGAAAGAAAATCATCATGAATGGCTCTCTTTATTAAAGAGTAGAAAAGAAAAGTATCCATTCTCTTATAAACGAAATTCTGAAAGTATTAAACCTCAATACGCGATTGATATGCTATATGAAATCACGAAAGGAGAAGCGATTGTAACAACAGACGTTGGGCAACATCAAATGTGGGCAGCACAATACTATCCGCTGAAAAATCCAGATAAATGGGTAACTTCTGGAGGATTAGGGACGATGGGATTTGGATTTCCGGCAGCAATTGGTGCACAAATTGCAAAACCAGATGAACTAGTCATTGCAATTGTCGGTGACGCTGGGTTTCAAATGACTCTGCAAGAATTAAGTGTATTAAAAGAACATTCTTTACCTGTTAAAGTATTTATTTTAAATAATGAAGCTTTAGGGATGGTAAGGCAATGGCAAGACGAATTTTATAATCAAAGATATTCACATTCTTTATTGTCGTGTCAACCAGATTTCGTCGCTCTTGCGAATGCGTATGGTATAAAAGGTGTTCGTATTGATGACCCACTTCTTGCAAAGAAGCAATTGAAGCATGCGATCGAATTAAAAGAACCAGTCTTAATTGATTGCCGTGTACTTCAATCTGAGAAAGTTATGCCGATGGTTGCGCCCGGGAAAGGTGTTCACCAAATGGAAGGAGTGGAAAAAAGGTGAAGAGAATTGTTACAGCGACAGTTCGTAATCAGAGCGGTGTGTTAAATAGAATTACAGGTGTTATGACCCGAAGGCATTTTAATATTGAAAGTATTTCAGTGGGGCATACGGAATCATCGGATATTTCACGGATGACGATAGTTGTGCATGTGGAAAGTGAACAGCAAGTTGAGCAGTTAATTAAACAACTGCATAAGCAAATCGATGTTCTGAAAGTATCAGATATTACAGAAGAAGCAATGATTGCTAGAGAGCTTGCTCTTATTAAAGTAGCAACTTCTGTAGCAAGGGCGGAATTATATAGTTTAATTGAACCGTTTCGAGCCGCTGTAATAGATGTTGGGAAGGATTCCATAGTTGTGCAAGTAACAGGTACACAAGATAAAGTGGAAGCGTTAATTGAATTACTTAGACCATACGGTTTGAAAGAAATTGCGAGAACAGGTGTAACAGCATTTACACGTAGTATGAAAAAACAAGATAAGCAAGTTATGTTAATTCAATAATCATTTAAATATAGGGGGAAATGAAAATGGCAAAAGTTTATTATGAGAAAGATGTAACGGTAAATGTATTAAAGGAAAAGAAAGTAGCAATCATCGGATATGGTTCGCAAGGTCATGCGCATGCGCAAAATTTACGTGATAACGGATTTGATGTAGTAGTAGGTTTAAGAAAAGGTAAGTCTTGGGATAAGGCGAAAGAAGATGGATTTTCTGTATATACAGTAGCAGAAGCGGCGGAAAAAGCTGATGTAGTAATGATTCTATTACCTGATGAATTACAACCAGAAGTATATGAAGCTGAAATTGCACCAAACTTACAGGCCGGAAACTCTCTCGTGTTCGCACATGGATTTAATGTTCATTTTGATCAAGTAAAACCACCAGCTAATGTAGATGTATTTCTAGTAGCTCCAAAAGGACCGGGGCATCTCGTACGCCGTACGTTCGCCGAGGGCGGGGCTGTTCCTGCATTATTTGCAGTATATCAAGATGCAACAGGAGTTGCGACTGAAAAAGCACTTTCTTATGCTGACGGAATTGGAGCAACGAGAGCTGGTGTATTAGAAACGACGTTTAAAGAAGAAACAGAAACAGATTTATTTGGAGAGCAAGCTGTACTCTGCGGCGGAGTGACTGCACTTGTAAAAGCAGGGTTTGAAACGTTAGTTGATGCGGGATACCAGCCTGAACTTGCATATTTTGAATGTTTACATGAACTGAAGCTTATCGTTGACCTTATGTATGAAGGTGGACTTGAAAATATGAGATATTCAGTTTCAGATACAGCGCAGTGGGGAGACTTCGTATCAGGACCACGCGTTGTTACTGAAGATACGAAGAAAGCGATGGGGGCAGTACTAGCAGAAATTCAAGATGGTACATTTGCAAAAGGCTGGATTGCAGAGCATAAAGCAGGAAGACCAAATTTCCACGCGACAAATGAGAAAGAGAATGAACATGAAATCGAAGTAGTTGGACGTAAATTACGTGAAATGATGCCTTTCGTACAGCCGCGAGTAAAGGTAGGGATTAAATAATATGAAGCAGATTTTGTTCATGGATACAACGCTTCGTGATGGCGAACAATCACCAGGAGTAAATTTAAATGAACAAGAGAAATTACAAATTGCTAGGCAATTAGAGAGGCTTGGTATTCATGTAATGGAAGCTGGATTCGCGGCAGCTTCCGAAGGTGATTTCCAATCAGTAAAACGCATCGCGAATACAATTCAAAATGCTACGGTTATGAGTTTAGCTAGAGCGAAAGAAAGTGACATTCGAAGAGCATATGAAGCTTTGAAAGGTGCTGTATCTCCTCGTCTACACGTATTTCTAGCTACAAGTGATATTCATATGAAATATAAACTTTGTATGTCAAAAGAAGACGTGTTAAATAGTATTCATCGTTCGGTTACGCTTGGAAAATCATTATTTCCGACAGTACAATTTTCTGCAGAAGATGCGACAAGAACATCGAGAGCATTTTTAGCTGAAGCAGTAGAAACTGCGATTCGCGCAGGAGCGAATGTAATTAATATTCCGGATACAGTTGGATATACGAATCCGGAAGAATATTATTCTCTTTTTAAATACTTACAAGAATCCGTTCCATCATATGAAAAAGCGATTTTTTCTTGTCATTGTCACGATGATCTTGGTATGGCAGTAGCAAATTCGTTAGCTGCGGTTGAAGGCGGAGCATTGCAAGTAGAAGGAACGATTAATGGCATTGGAGAAAGAGCAGGGAATGCAGCGTTAGAAGAAGTTGCGGTTGCTCTTCATATTAGAAAAGATTTTTATAAAGCAGAACCTTCGATGACGTTAAAAGAGATTAAGGCAACGAGTACATTAGTAAGCAGGTTAACGGGTATGGTTGTACCGAAAAATAAAGCAATCGTTGGAGCGAATGCTTTTGCTCATGAATCAGGCATCCACCAAGATGGGGTTCTAAAAGAAGTAACAACTTATGAAATTATCGAACCGGCGCTTATAGGGGAATCTCAAAATCTCTTTGTACTTGGGAAACATTCTGGCCGTCATGCGTTTACGGAAAAGATGAAAGAGCTTGGTTATGAATTTACAAATGAAGAGCGAGATGCGGTATTCGAAGCGTTTAAAAAATTGGCTGATCGTAAAAAGGAAATTACTGAGGAAGATTTACGCGCACTTATGCTTGGTGAAGCAGCATTTGCAGCCCAGCAATATAACATTACGCAATTACAAGTGCATTTCGTATCAAATAGTACACAATGCGCAACAGTTGTGCTGAAGGATGAGGAAGGAAATGTGTATGAAGATGCAGCCACTGGTTCTGGTAGTATTGAAGCGATATACAATGCGATTCAAAGAATTTTAGGACTAGAATGTGAATTGGCAGATTATCGCATACAATCTATTACACAAGGTCAAGATGCACTTGCTCACGTTCACGTTGAATTAAAAGAAGGTAGTCACCAAATATCAGGTTTCGGAGTTGCGCAAGACGTATTGGAAGCGTCGGCGAGAGCTTATGTCCATGCAGCAGGGAAATTAAAATCTCTTATAGCGCTTGTGAAATAAATATTTGATAGGTGAGAGAAGTTTTCCTCACCTATCAAATTAAAGTTCTGAAAATTCAGTTAAAGGAGTGTTGAAAATGGAAAAACGTATCGTTTGTTTAGCTGGTGATGGTGTCGGTCCAGAAGTTATGGAAAGTGCGAAGGAAGTATTGCATATGGTAGAAAGGCTATATGGACATCATTTTCATTTGCAAGATGAGTACTTTGGTGGTGTTGCTATCGATTTAACTGGGAAACCATTACCACAGCGAACACTTGCCGCCTGTTTAGCGAGTGATGCGGTTTTACTTGGAGCAGTAGGTGGACCAAGGTGGGATAGTGCGAAAGAAAGGCCTGAGAAAGGATTATTAGCATTAAGAAAAGGACTCGGTGTATTTGCGAATGTTCGCCCTGTAACGGTAGAAAGTGCAACTGCACATTTATCACCATTAAAAAATGCTGATGAAATTGATTTTGTTGTCGTTCGTGAATTAACAGGCGGAATTTATTTTTCTTATCCGAAAGAGCGAACGGAAGAAGTGGCGACAGATACACTTACGTATCATCGCCATGAAATTGAACGTATCGTTTCGTATGCTTTTCAATTAGCGAATAAGCGGAAGAAAAAAGTAACATCTATTGATAAAGCGAATGTTTTAGAGTCTAGTAAACTATGGAGAACTGTGACAGAAGAAGTAGCACTTCGCTACCCAAATGTGGAAGTAGAACACATTTTAGTAGATGCAGCGGCTATGGAATTAATTCGAAATCCAGGAAGATTTGACGTTATTGTAACGGAAAATTTATTTGGTGATATTTTAAGTGATGAGGCTTCAGTATTAGCTGGATCATTAGGAATGCTGCCATCAGCAAGTCACGCTGAAAAGGGGCCTTCATTATACGAGCCTATTCACGGATCAGCACCGGATATTGCGGGGAAAAATAAGGCAAATCCAATTGCGATGATGCGTTCTGTTGCAATGATGCTTGGGCAATCGTTCGGATTAACGAGAGAAGGATATGCAATTGAAGAAGCAGTTTCTGCAGTCCTTAAATCAGGAAAATGTACAGCAGATATCGGAGGGACTGAAACGACAACTTCATTTACAAAGGCAGTCATTCAAGAAATGGAAGAGCAAGCGTTAGTAGGGAGAGGAAAATAATGGGGAAAAGGTTACTAGATAAGCTTTGGGAAAGACATGTAGTTGCGACAAATGAAAATGGATTGGATTTATTATATATCGATCTACATCTTGTTCATGAAGTAACGTCACCGCAAGCCTTTGAAGGCTTGCGGCTTACAAATCGAACAGTCCGCAGACCAGATTTAACATTTGCAACGATGGATCATAATATTCCAACGAAAGATGTTTGGAATATTACCGATCGCATTGCGAAGCAGCAACTAGATACACTTCGGGAAAACTGTAAACAATTTCAGGTGCCATTAGCGGATATCGGAGATGAAGAGCAAGGGATCGTTCATGTTATAGGACCAGAACTTGGGCTCACACAGCCAGGAAAAACGATTGTTTGTGGTGATAGTCATACAGCGACACACGGTGCTTTTGGCGCACTAGCGTTTGGGATTGGTACGAGTGAAGTGGAACATGTATTGGCAACGCAAACGTTATGGCAACGAAAGCCGAAAGCGATGGGCATTGAGTTAAAAGGAAGGTTACCGCAAGGTGTTTATGCGAAAGATATTATTTTACATCTCCTTTCAAAGTACGGAGTAGCAGTTGGAACAGGTTACGTAATGGAATTTTACGGAGAGGCCATTCATGCTCTGGATATGGAAGAGAGGATGACGCTTTGTAATATGGCAATTGAAGGGGGAGCGAAGGCTGGCATTATTGCACCAGATGAAAAAACGGTTGCTTACGTAAAAGGACGTAAATATGCACCGAAAGAATATGAATCTATTAAGAAAAAATGGTCGGAACTTTATACAGATTTAGATGCAGTTTATGATTTACATATTATAGTAGATGTTACGGATTTAGCGCCGTACGTTACGTGGGGAACAAATCCTAGTATGGGTGTTCGGATTGATGAGAAATTGCCAGAAAAGCATGATGCAAATGACGAAAGGGCGTTTTCTTATATGGGCTTGAGTCCCGGCCAAAGTACGTATGACATTCCAGTTCAACATGTTTTCATTGGATCTTGTACAAATTCCAGGCTTTCTGATTTAGAAATTGCTGCATCTGTCGTGAAAGGTAAAAAAGTAAAAGAAGGTGTGCGAGCACTTGTTGTACCTGGATCTCAAAGGGTAAGAGAAGCAGCGATGCATAAAGGATTACATCGCATATTTGAAGAAGCTGGATTTGAATGGAGAGAGCCCGGATGTTCAATGTGTCTAGGTATGAATCCAGATCAAGTGCCTGAAGGAGAACATTGTGCCTCTACGTCAAATCGCAATTTTGAAGGAAGACAAGGAAAGGGAGCACGAACGCACTTAGTTAGTCCGGCAATGGCGGCAGCGGCTGCGTTATATGGTCATTTTGTTGATATTAG
Source organism: Bacillus thuringiensis (assembly GCF_001182785.1). Taxonomy (NCBI): domain Bacteria; kingdom Bacillati; phylum Bacillota; class Bacilli; order Caryophanales; family Bacillaceae; genus Bacillus; species Bacillus thuringiensis. The sequence continues at coordinate 1,365,619 of NZ_CP012099.1, forward strand.
AAAGGAGAGTTATGATGGAGCCATTTCGTATTCATAAAGGTACTGCCGCAGTACTGATGAATGATAACATTGATACAGATCAAATTATTCCGAAGCAATATTTAAAGAGAATTGAAAGAACTGGGTTTGGAAAGTTTTTATTTGATGAGTGGCGATATGATAATAATCGCCAAGAAAACCCTAATTTCCCACTTAATGCACAAGAAAGAAAAGGAGCCAGTATATTAATTACAGGTGATAATTTTGGATGTGGCTCGTCAAGAGAACATGCTCCGTGGTCACTTGCTGATTATGGTTTCCGCGTTATTATCGCTGGAGGATTTGCCGATATCTTTTATATGAATTGTATGAAGAATGGCATGTTACCGATTGTAATGGATAAAGATATACGTGAACAACTTGCTAAAACAGATGCGAGGGAACAAATCAAAGTAGATTTAGAAAATGAAGTAATTACAACGAATACGCACAGATTCCATTTTACAATTGAGAAAATGTGGAAAGAGAAGTTATTAAATGGTTTAGATGAAATTAGTATTACAATGCAATATGAAAAAGAAATAAAAGAGTATGAAAGAAAAGTGGCTTTACATTAAAAAAGTGACGGAATATTAAAAATGTATTTACATTCAAAATTAACTGTTATATACTATGTGAAAATCAGAGGAGAAAGGGAGTAAGTATTATGAATATCGTGCGATCTATTACAATGCTTACACAACTACATCATCATACATGAAACCCTTGAACCTAGCGTGAAAACGTGTAGGTACAAGGGTTATTCCCGTTGTACCTACACTCTACTGAAGAGCCTTGTAGGTATTTTGTCTACAAGGCTCTTTTTATTTTCGGCTTAGGTGAATGAAATAGGCATACATTAGAAGAGGAAAGGTGTGAAAATTCAGATGACAAAATGGAGACGGGCAAACCCGAATGGAACGAGAGATTATTTATTCGAAGAATGTACGTTAATTGAAGAAGTGGAGCAAAAATTAAGGCTTACTTTTTTAGAGAGAGGTTATGAGGAAATAAGAACACCTACAATTGAATTTTATGATGTTTTTGCATTTCAAAATAGACCGATAGATGAAGAGAAGATGTATAAATTTTTTGATGAAAAGGGAAGGATTATCGTTTTACGTCCAGATATGACAATTCCTTTAGCGAGAGTTATTGGAACACAGAGATGGGATACGCCACTTAAATTGACGTATAGCGGGAATGTATTTCGAGCGAATGAATCCCATTCTGGAAAATATAATGAAATCGTACAAAGTGGTATTGAAGTTATCGGGATTGATAATGTAAGAGCTGAAATTGAATGTGTAATAAGTGTCATTCAAGCACTTCAAAAGTTGAAGGTACAATCTTTTACAATTGAGATTGGGCAAGTACAGTTATATAAATGTATTGTAAAAAAACTCTCCATCCATGATGAAGAAGAAAGAGTACTTAGAACGTATATAGAAAGTAAAAATTATGCTGCCCTCTCAAATTTTATCGGAGAAAAGAAATTAGATCGATGCGATGAGACAGTAAGATTACTTGAGAAATTGCCAAGGCTATTTGGAAATTTAGAAGTTATTGAGGAAGCAGAAAAGCTTGCTTCAAGTAATGAAATGAAAATGGCAATTGCAAGAGTAAAAGAAATGTATGAAACAATTGAAACGTTAGGATATGGTTCTTACATATCAATTGATTTAGGTATGATTCAACACTTAGATTACTATACGGGTGTTATTTTCAAAGGATATATATATGAAATTGGGGAAGAAATCGTTAGTGGCGGAAGATACGATGAGCTAATTGGGAATTTTGGAGAAATGCTGCCGGCTGTTGGACTCGCGGTGCAAGTAAATCAAATTGTGAAGGCGCTGCAAGAGCAGCAAGAACCATATGAACGAAATCAAATTGATATTGTGATTCATTATGAGTTAAATAGATTAGCAGAAGCAGAAAGGTTACGAAATTTACTTCGAAAGGACGGTAAGAATGCCTGGTTATCTTTATTTTCTAATTTAAATGATACCTTTCAATTTGCAAGAAAAAATAAAATAGGAACAGTCGTTGAGGCAAAGAATGAATACTTAGTGGAATATGTATGGAATGAAAAATGGGTAGTCCAGAAAGAAGGAGAGACTTCATGCGTAACATTCAAATTGCGTTAACGAAAGGAAGATTAGAAAAACATGTAATTCCACTTTTTGAGCAGATTGGAATTGATTGTTCCGAGCTCAAAAATAAAGGTCGGAAGCTTGTATTTCAAAGTAAAAATACAAATGTTTCATTTATTTTAGTAAAGGCGGTTGATGTTGCCACTTATGTAGAACATGGGGTAGCTGATATTGGGATCGTTGGAAAAGATATTTTAATGGAAAACGAGAAAGATATTTATGAAATGCTGGATTTAGGAGTGGGGATTTGTAAGTTTTGTGTTGCTTCTATTCCTACGTATAACCCAAAGAGTTATCGGAAGAAAAGGATTGCTACGAAATACCCACATATTACTTCTACTTATTTTCATGATAAGGGAGAGGATGTAGAAATTATTAAAATAGAAGGTTCTGTAGAAATCGCTCCTCTTCTTGGATTGGCAGATGCGATTGTAGATATTGTTGAAACAGGAAAAACATTACAAGAGAACGGACTTATTGTATTTGAGGAAATGCACTTTATATCGGCTCGGATGATTGTAAATAAGGCAGCCTTAAAAACTAAAAAAGACGAAATATTCAGTATTATAAATATGATGGAGCAAGAAATCTTATCAGGGAAATAGGAGGACTTAAAATGGAAATCATTTATGAAGACTTTAAGGAGGCATTATCTAAAATAAAAGTGCTAAGAGAAAACGCTAATATAATAGAAGAAACTGTTCAAAGAAGTGTAAGAGAAATCATTAGAAATGTAAGGGAAGGGAAAGATGAGGTTTTATCTTTCTATACAAAAAAGTTTGATGGTGTAGAGATGAAAGATTTTCGTGTAAGTGAAGAAGAAATACAGCAAGCGAGTATGTTTGTAGAGAATTCATTTTTAGAAGCTTTAAAAGAGGCGAAGAAAAACATTGTTTCGTATCACGAAAAGCAAAAGAAGCACTCAATATTCGATTGTGAAAGTAAAGGCATAATTAGAGGGCAGCTCATTCGGCCATTAGAAAATGTAGGTGTATATGTACCAGGCGGGACAGCCTCATATCCTTCTTCAGTATTAATGAATGTATTGCCAGCGAAACTCGCAGGTGTGAAAAAGATTGTAATGGTAACACCACCGAGGAAAGGAGGAATTGATCCTCATATATTAGCTGCTGCAAATCTTGCGGGAGTAGATGAAATTTATACGATAGGTGGCGCGCAAGCAATTGCTGCTTTAGCATACGGGACGGAATCGATTCCGAAAGTGGATAAAATAGTTGGACCGGGAAATTTGTACGTCGCTCTAGCGAAACGAGAAGTATACGGAATAGTAAACATCGATATGATTGCTGGCCCATCAGAAATTGTAGTTGTCGCGGATGAAACGGGTAATGCAAAGTATATCGCAGCGGATTTATTATCGCAAGCAGAGCATGACGAGAGAGCAACGGCGATTTGTATTACAACGAATATGGAACTAGCTAAAGAAGTAGAAAAAGAGGTAGAAAGACAGTTAGAAATGTTACCAAGAAGTGAAATTGCACGTGAATCGATAAAGAGAAATGGAGCCATCTTTATCATTCCTTCCTTAGATGAGGCACTAAAATTATCAAATGAAATTGCTCCAGAACATTTAGAGTTACATATAAAAGAACCGATGAATGCTCTAGATTATGTGAAACATGCAGGCTCTATTTTCCTTGGGGCATATGCGCCTGAACCGCTCGGGGATTATTTGGCGGGACCGAATCATGTATTACCAACGAGCGGAACGGCAAGATTTTTTTCTCCGTTATCAGTCGATAATTTTGTGAAAAAATCAAGTTTTATTTCTTATACGGAGGAAGCATTAAAAAATGTACAGCATCATATTGTAGAGCTTGCAAATAAAGAAGGGTTACATGCACATGCGAGAGCAATCCAAATAAGGTTTGAGGAGGGAAAATAATGCGTCAGTCCAGTCAAGTACGTGAGACGACAGAAACAAAAATTAAATTAAGTTTGCAGCTTGATGAAAGTACGAATGTATCTATTCAAACGGGGGTTGGTTTTTTCGATCATATGCTGACTTTATTTGCTAGGCATGGAAGATTTGGATTGCAAGTTGAGGCAGAAGGTGATGTATTTGTCGATGCACATCACACCGTTGAAGATATTGGAATTGTACTCGGAAATTGCTTGAAAGAAGCATTGCAAAATAAAGAGAGAATTAATCGTTACGGTTCAGCGTATGTACCGATGGATGAATCTTTAGGATTTGTCGCAATTGATATAAGTGGACGCTCATATTGTGTATTTCAAGGGGAATTAACAAATCCGAAGCTCGGGGATTTTGATACAGAATTGACGGAAGAATTTTTTAGAGCAGTTGCACATGCTGCCAATATTACATTACATGCGCGCGTTCTATACGGAAGTAATACACATCACAAAATTGAAGCATTATTTAAAGCTTTTGGTAGAGCGCTTAGAGAAGCGGTCGAAAAAAATGCCAACATTACTGGTGTAAATTCAACGAAAGGGATGTTGTAATTGATTGCCATTATAGATTATGGAATGGGGAATATTCGTAGTGTAGAGCAAGCATTAACATATATTGGGGCAGAGCACATTGTAACGAGTGACAAAGAAGAGATATTGAGAAGCGATGGCGTGATTTTACCAGGAGTAGGTGCATTTCCGAAAGCGATGGAAGTATTAGAAGAAAGAGATTTAGTGTGTGTACTAAAAGAAGTTTGTGATATAGGAAAACCACTCCTCGGTATATGTTTGGGCATGCAGCTTTTATTTGACCGAAGTGAGGAACTAAAAGATTGTAGTGGGTTAGGTTTACTACCAGGGGAAATTCGTAAGTTAAAAGTTTCGTATAAAATTCCTCATATGGGATGGAATGAATTAAGGAAGGAAAGAGAATTTCCGCTTTGGAATGGATTAGTGGATGGTTCTTTCGTGTATTATGTTCACTCATATTACGCGGATTGTCCAGATGAAATTGTATGCGGAGTAAGTGATTATGGAATACAAGTACCAGGGTTTGTAGCGAAAGGAAATGTATTTGGTGCACAGTTTCATCCAGAAAAAAGTGGTGAAATTGGCATGCAAATATTAAAAAATTTTCAAGGGGTGGTAGAAACATGGAAGTCTTCCCAGCTATCGATTTAAAAGAAGGAAGATGCGTTAGACTTTATCAAGGAGAGTTTAGTAAAGAAATGGTGATGAATGAAGATCCGGTAGCGCAGGCAATCATATTTGAAAAGCTTGGAGCGGAAATACTACACATTGTTGATTTAGACGGTGCAATTGCTGGCGAGTCGTTAAATTTGCCTGTCATTGAAAAAATCTGTAAGGCGGTACGCATTCCTATGCAAGTTGGAGGAGGAATTCGTTCACTTGTAGCGGTGGAGAAGTTATTGTCAGTAGGTGTAGAAAAAGTGATTTTAGGAACAGCAGCTCTTTATGATAAGTCATTTTTAGAGGAAGCAGTTCGTCTATATAAAGAGAAAATCATTGTTGGAATTGATGCGAAAAATGGTTTCGTAGCAACGAGAGGTTGGCTTGATCTGTCTGAAATTTCTTATATTAATTTAGCGAAACAAATGGAAAGTTTAGGTGTTCAAACGATTGTGTTTACAGACATTTCGAAAGACGGGACGCTTGCAGGGCCAAATTTTGAACAATTGGCGTTACTTCAAAAAAGTGTGGGTATTCGTCTCATTGCCTCTGGAGGAGTGGCATCTATTCAAGATGTGAAAAAGTTAAATGATATGAATATATATGGTGTCATAATTGGAAAGGCGCTTTACGAGAAAACGATTGATTTAGAAGAAGTGTTACAGGTAACGAAGTTATGTTAGCGAAACGAATTATTCCATGTTTAGATGTGAAAGAAGGGCGAGTCGTAAAGGGTGTAAATTTTATAGGATTACAAGATGTCGGTGATCCGGTTGAAATAGCTGAAGCATATAACGAGGCAGGGGCAGATGAAATCGTATTTTTAGATATTACGGCGACCCATGAAGGAAGAAAAACGATTATAGATGTTGTAGAAAAAACAGCAGCAAAAGTATTTATTCCTCTTACGGTTGGCGGGGGGATTTCAAGTGTGAAAGATATGTACAATTTACTAAGAGTTGGAGCAGACAAAGTTTCAATAAACTCAGCGGCAGTGCGAAACCCGAAGCTAATCGAAGAAGGGGTAGAACACTTTGGATCACAATGTATTGTCGTGGCAATTGACGCTAGAAAAGTAGCAGAAGATAAATGGAACGTATACGTCAACGGCGGAAGAGTTGATACAGGAATGGATGCCATAGAATGGGCGAAGCGTGTTGTTAAGCTCGGGGCGGGTGAAATTTTGTTAACGAGTATGGATGCAGATGGAACGAAAAGTGGATATGACCTTCGTTTAACAGAAGAAATTTCAAAAAGTGTTTCCATTCCAGTCATCGCATCAGGGGGCTGTGGTCATACGGATCACATTGTAGAAGTTTTTCAAAAGACAACAGTTGATGCAGCGTTAGCGGCATCCATATTTCATTATGGTGAGGCGACAGTGCAGAGTGTAAAGCGAAAATTAAGAGATGCAAATGTTGAGGTGCGGTTATGAAACCTAATTTTTCAAAAGGATTAATACCAGCAATTGTCATCGAAGAAGGTACGAAAGAAGTTTTAATGCTAGCTTATATGAATGAAGAAGCATATGAAAAAACGTTGGAGACGAAAAGAACATGGTTTTATTCTCGTTCGAGGCAGTCGTTATGGAATAAGGGAGAAACATCAGGGAATGTCCAATATGTGCAATCTCTATACTTAGATTGTGATCACGATTCAATTGTCGTGAATGTGAAACAAGTAGGACCTGCTTGTCATACGGGGGAGAAGACATGCTTTCACTATCAAATTATATAGGGGGATACATATGGAAAATGCCTTTAAGTTGCTGTATAAAACAATTGAAGAACGAAAGGAAAGCCCACTTCCTGAATCATATACAAATTATTTATTTTCAAAAGGAGAAGATAAAATTTTAAAGAAAATTGGTGAAGAGTGCGCTGAAGTAATTATCGCATGTAAAAATAATGATAAAGAAGAAGTAGTGAAAGAAATGGTTGATGTATTTTATCACTGTTTCGTTTTATTAGCTGAAAAAAATATTGCATTGGAAGATGTCATGCGAGAGGTGAAAGAACGAAATGGAAAGCTTTCGAGAGTTGGGGATAGAAGGGAAATAGATACATTATAAGGAGGAATGTATATGAAAGTAGATTATCATCTTCACTTAGAAGAAGGACCGTATTCAATAAGATGGCTTGCTAAAATAAATGAAGCATTGGAATGTTATGAACCGCTTCAAGAAAGGCATTCTATTGATTGGCTTATGAAAACACAAGAGCGTTTGCAAAAGCGTGTGAAGGAGGGGCCATTTACAAGAGAATGGATGGATCTCTATTTAGAAGAAGCTGTGCGAAAAGGAATAAAAGAAGTGGGAATTGTTGATCATCTATATCGTTTTCATGAAGCGAAAGGATATTATGAAAAATATGTAGATATTAGTGATTCTAGGCTTGGTCGTATACAGAAGGAATGGTTAGATCAAGTAAGGGTAGTTTCACTGTATGATTTTACAAAGGCAATTGAAGAGGCGAAAGAACGATGGAGTAAAAGAGGTGTCACGCTTAAACTTGGAATTGAAGCGGATTATTTTACCGGTTGTGAAGGAGAGTTAAAAGAATTATTAGGGCTAGGAGACTTTGATTATGTAATTGGTTCCGTTCATTTTCTAAATGGCTGGGGATTTGATAATCCAGATACGAAAGAATATTTTGAAGAGCATGACCTACGAGCATTATATGATACGTTTTTTAAAACGGTTGAGAGTGCGATTCGTACCGAGTTATTTGATATTATCGCTCATCTTGATAATATAAAGGTATTTAATTATCGATTGGATGAGAATGAACAGCTTTCTTATTATAAGGAAATTGCCTCTGCGTTAGTAGAAAAGAATACGGCAACAGAAATAAATGCAGGATTGTATTATCGTTATCCTGTTCGTGAAATGTGCCCAAGTCCACTATATTTACAAGTATTAGCTAAGTATGGTGTTCCAATTACGATTTCTTCGGATGCCCATTATCCAAATGATTTAGGAAACTATGTACAAGAAAATGTACAAACATTACGAGCTCACGGTGTTACTCAGGTTGCAACATTTACGAAGCGAGCAAGAGTAATGAGGTCGATTGGAGAAGAAGTAACAAATTCAAAATGAAACGCGATTTTTTGATGAAAACCGTCCTTTTTGTTCAAAATAAGAAAGAATGAAAAGGAGGGTAAGAAATGGCGAAACAACAAAATAAACAAAATGTACAAGGTGCACAGCAACAAGCTTATACTTCTGAAACGAATGCTGCATCTCAATCGGTTATTGAGGAGCAAATTAGCGATACGGTTGCAGAAGGAACTATTGATGTGAAGCTCGGAAAAGAATCGCAGGAAAAAGCGTAAGAAGAGGGGAGAGTTGCATCTCCTCTTTTTTTATGGAAAAGTGTCGATTTTCAAAACTATAATCAAATTCCTTGGTTTTTATATGTGGATTTCTTACAATGAAATATAAGAGATATCTTATTTTCTATAGAAGAGGTGTTAGTAGTGGCAAAAATATTAGTAGCGGGAAAAATTCCGGAAATTGGATTAGAACTATTAAGAGATCATGATGTAGAAATGTACGATAAAGAGGAGTTAATTTCTATAGATGAATTAACAGAGCGTGTAAAAGATAAAGATGCATTGTTAAGTTTACTTTCGACAAAAGTGCCAAAAGAAGTTATTGATGCGGCACCTCATTTAAAGATTGTTGCAAACTATGGTGCTGGTTACGACAATATTGATTACACGTATGCGGGCGAAAAAGGAATTGCAGTAACGAATACACCGAAAGTATCAACGGAAGCGACTGCAGAATTAACATTTGCACTTCTTTTAGCAGCGGCGCGTAGAATTCCTGAAGGGGATACGTTATGTCGTACGACTGGATTTAACGGGTGGGCACCGTTATTTTTCTTAGGAAGAGAAGTCCACGGTAAGACAATTGGAATTATTGGTCTTGGAGAAATCGGGAAGGCTGTTGCAAAACGTGCGAAAGCATTTGGAATGGATGTTTTATATACAGGGCCAAATCGTAAACTTGAAGCTGAAAGTGAACTGGGAGCAACGTATGTGACGTTGGAAGAATTATTACAAACAGCAGACTTTATTACAATTAACTGTGCTTATAATCCAAAATTACATCATATGATTGATGAAAAGCAGTTTAAAATGATGAAGAACACAGCGTATATTGTAAATGCTTCACGTGGACCAATTATGAATGAAGCAGCACTTGCTCATGCATTAAAAACGAATGAAATTGAAGGGGCAGCTCTTGATGTGTTTGAATTTGAACCGAAAATTACAGAAGAGTTAAAAGGATTAAAGAATGTAGTACTTGCTCCACACGTAGGGAATGCAACATTTGAAACTCGTGATGCGATGGCTGAAATGGCTGTCAGAAATATTATAGCTGTATTAAATGGCGAAGAGCCAGTAACACCTGTAAATCAAAAGGTATTAGTTACAAAATAAAAAGAAACCTTCCGGACTCGGAAGGTTTCTTATTTTTCTTTATTCGTTTTTTTAGAAGGTCTTTGTCTAATGAATTGAGATAACATGTACAAAATATATAGTGGAATGGCAATGAATAAGAAAACAGAAAAATTGCCAAATCCTGTTTGATACATTGTAATAATGATTCCAACTAAAAATAGTGTAATAATGATGCTATATCGTGGAATTGGTACATCTTTTAAACTTGGGATACGAATGCGGCTCACCATTAAAAATGCGAACGTTACAAATACGGTAATAAGAACGATTTTTGGAATGGTATGTGAAAATAATGTTAAGAAAGCAACAAGCCCTCCCGCTGCTGTAATCGGTACTCCAGTGAAATATTTCATTGAAGTAGAAGATGGTGTTACATTAAATCGTGCTAAACGATATGCTCCGAAAAGAGGGAATAATCCCGCTATGTATAATCCGATGATTCCGTAGTTTGAGAAAGATGTGTAATACATTAAAACAGCAGGTGCTGCACCAAATGTTACGACATCTGCAAGCGAGTCGAGCTCTTTTCCCATTTGTGAATCAACACGTAATAAACGAGCAACACGACCATCAAGACTATCTAACATCATCCCGATAAGTACTAAAATAGCAGCTGATTTATAATATCCTAAAGATGCATAGCCGATTGATAAAAATCCGCTATATAAATTTCCGAGCGTAAATAAGTTTGGAATAGCTGCTCTATACAAAATCTGATCCCTTGCTTTCTGTAATGAATTCTTAATTAGTGTATGAAAGTTTACTTATTTTATCATACCATAAATTTATTCCTCATACGAAAGAAATTACCAATTTGTGAAAGATTTCATAGAAGGATGGTTTGAAAATTAAGTGGAAATAAAAAGAGGAAGCAACTTGTATAAAGTTGCTTCCTTTACTATTCAAATTTTGTTGTCATCGTTCCAGTTTTATATCGATTATTAGGGTCGAAGCGTAATAAATCTCCATAAATTAATTTGTCGGAGAATTTTAATTCCGTTTTTGCTTTTTCAATGTACGGCTGACATAGTGTTATATCAGTTTCTTCACCCGTACCTCTTTTGTAGCACATATTTTTTGTATAAATATATTCGTCAGAAACAAAGCTACCATCACGCATTACCATAAGTGGGTCTTTTTCTTTAATAAATAAGTCAGTTCCAAATTCAACTGATTTATTTGTTTTAATACCAAGTAAGTGAAGGAGCGTTGGCTTAATATCAATTTGACCGGAAACTTTAGAAACAACTTTTCCTTCTTGACCAGGCACATGAATAATGAGAGGGACTCGTTGTAATTGCATAGAATCGAATGGTGTAATAGTATCTTTCCCTAGGAACTGTGCCATAGCTGCGTTATGATTTTCAGAAATACCATAATGATCACCATAAATGACAATAACGGAATTATCATACAGTCCTTCTTCTTTTAATTGTTTAATAAATAATTTAAGAGCTTCATCTGTGTAACGAACAGTTGGGAAGTAGCGGTTTACGACACCACTTTCCGAGTTGAATTCATCAACATATTGATCTTCCGGATTTAGAAGAAATGGAAAATGATTTGTTAATGTAATAAATTTTGTATAGAACGGTTGCGGTAAAGATTTTAGCTTTGGAATAGATTGTTCAAAGAACTCTTTATCTTTTAATCCCCAACCGACAGACATTTGTTCCGTTCCTGCGTAATCATTTAAATTAAAGTAACGATCATATCCAAGCGCAGGATACATTACATCCCGATTCCAAAACGTTTTATCGTTTGAATGGAAGACGGCAGAAGAATATCCGTATTTCTTTAATTGTTCTGGTGTAGCTGTGTATTCATTTGTTGCATGCGTAAAGAATACAGAACCACGATCTAGCGGATAAAGTGAGTTTTCAACGATAAATTCAGCATCAGAAGTTTTACCTTGTCCAGTTTGGTGATAGAAGTTATCGAAATAGAAACTATCCTTAATAAATTCATTTAAAAATGGTGTAATTTCTTTTCCATTTATTTTTTTATTAATAACAAAGCTTTGTGTAGATTCCATTGAAATTAAAATTACATTTTTACCTTTTGCAGCTCCAAATAAGTTTTTATCAACTTGCTTGTCTTTTGAATCTGTATAGTTTTTAATTTCAGAAAATCCATCACCACTTGCAAATACACGCTCAGCTGAAGACTTGGATTGAAGTGTAATATCAAATAGATGATATGTGTATAAACCTAAATTTTTCACGACAGTTTGACGGTCAAATGAGCGTGAGAACATTTGTGGTTTATAAATAACTGATACAACAATTTGTAGTGCTAATAAAGCTGTTACACCGCTAAAGAAAGTTCGCTTCTCTGAGCGGGAAAGTGGTGTTTTGTCGCCAAATGATGGGAATTTACGCGAAATAAACATTAAAATAATTGCATCTGCAAATAAAAGTAATGTTTTGTACGTAAAGAGTTCTTTTATACTTGTCCCTAAATCAGCCATATTGTTTGTTTGGAATAAAACCGGGAAAGTAACGAAATCGTTATAGAACCCATAAAACATTGCGTTTCCAAATAAAATAAATGACAGTATAAAACTGATTCCAATTATAATTCGGTTTCGGTGCTTAGATGCAAGTAAAGCTAAGCCGAAAAATAAAAGTAACGCAGCTAGTGGATTAATAAAAAGCATGAATTCTTCAAAGAAATTATCAATTTTAATATCAAATGCTAGCTTGTACACAATATATGTTTTAATCCATAGTAAAACGACTGCAACGAGTGCAAATCGCAGTTTTGGAAACAGATGTTGTAGCATAATATACTCCTCTCCTAAAAAGCATGACAGTTCGTGAGTCAGTTTGCTTAACGACTCATTTTATATATACGAACAGTCCTTTGTTATTATGATTATTATACTATGAGTATAGTTGTTTAAAGTCAATATCCCTTGATATATTAAGGTTTATCTAGTTTGGTTTTCTTGTTTGCAAACATTTTGCAAACAATGGTTATCCAAAGATGCTTTTGCCGAAGTTTTCAACCGCTTCTTTTTGCATGTTTGGTAATATGTGTGAATAAATCCTCAAGGTCATTGAAATGTCTGTATGGCCTAATCTTTCGCTTATAATTTTTGGATTGACTCCTTGTTTTAATAATAAGGTTGCATGTGTATGTCTTACATCATGAAATCTTATTTCTTTTACACCCGCTTTTTTAATAATTTTCTTGAAGTGAGCTCTAAAAGTACATCTCTTCAAAACTTCTCCCACTTCATTGCAATTTATTAAATCTAAATCGCTATAAGCAGAGCCTAAGCGTAATTTCTCCTTATTAACTTGTGTTCGGTATTTTTTTAGAGCTTCTATAGTTTTTGCTGGCACAGGAATCGTACGCTTGGATGATTTGTTTTTTGCAGTTAATTTAACTTTGTTATCAAAACCAATAGTCTGATTGATTGTAACAGTGCTATTTTTAAAATCAACATCTTGCCATCGTAAACCAAGAACTTCTCCTAAACGCATACCTGTAGTAATTGCAATGACATAGCCGATATGGTATCGTGAATCTTGTGAATGAAATAAAAAACTCTTTACTTCTTCCTCTGTCCAGGGCTGGATAGAGGATTTTTCTTTTTTTGGTATTTCAGCAAAGTTAGCAGGGTTTTTGGTAATAACATTTTGTTTTACCGCTAAATTGAGAGCGCTCTTTAAAATTTTATGCATAAGAAGAATGGAGTTGTTAGCGATCCCTTTATCTATTGTGGCCTTATAACATTTTTGAATGTGTATTGCATTTAATTTATGGAGTGAAACCATCCCAATAGTTGGCATAATATATGCATTTATATAGGCTTTATAAGAAATATACGTACCGTTTTCTAAACTCATTTTTTTTACTTCTAACCATTCCAATAAATATTCTTTTAAGGTAAGTTTAGATGGCTCCACAAAAGTTCCTTCATTCAACTCTGTAATCTTCTTCGCTACATCAGCCTGTGCTTCTTTTTTCGTCTTATACCCAGAAAACCACTTCTGTCTTCTTTTTCCTGTCTCCGGATCTGGTCCAATATCAATAATAATGCAATATTTATTTCCTCTTTTTCGAATATGTCCTTTCACTTAAACCACTCCTTCATTTTTTGAATCATGTTGTATAAAGTCTAGTTGTAATTTTGCTGCTATGAAAATTACATAGTTGGACATATCAGCGATGGATACATTTTATCATATATAAACAAATTCGGTTATAGGATATGTTTGTCGGCTCTTGTTGAATAATGGTAAAATATTAATAGAATTAGATAGGAGGGGAAAGGATATGGGAGAATTCACAATGGACCCTGGTACTCATAAAGTTACAAATCCTGGTGGCTTGAAAGCAAGATTAGGACCAGGAACTATAGTACATAGAAGGAGCCTAACAGCTCTTTTTTTATTACATAAAAAAAGAGAGAGCATCGGCTCTCTTGATTAAATTGTAAAAGGAAGAAAATTTTACAATTTGAAATTGGAAATGATTTCTTTTATGATGAAATCAAATCACAATATTTCATTATTTTCACTTAGGAACCTTACATAATGATCTAGTTGCTTACAGAAGTTTTTTCTTTGGCTTTCAGATAACACCCCATATGTTTTTTGAATGCCAATCATGGTATTGTGCAACATTGTATCATCAAAATCATCAATGCGTCCTGTAAGTATATCTAGTGTCACATTGAAATAGGAAGCGAGGCGAAATAATGTAGTAAGATCAGGCTCAGAAAAACCATTTTCGTAATTGTTTATTTGGCTTCTACTAAGGTTTAGTTCATGAGCTAAATCCTCTTGCCTTAACGAACGACTTTTTCTTAACGTTTTTAAAGTTTCACTAAATGTTTTCATAGTACAAGTATAGTTATAGGTGTATCGATATACCATAAATGATAGATTTATTGTCGTATATTATTCATTGATAGAAAAATAATTATATATGTGAAGTAAAATAGAACGAAGGTTCGTATTTATGATAAAATATGTATGTGAAGTCTTCACACGCCGCATGCAAAATTGCATATTTTTGTGTAACTTAAGAACCGTTGATATACAGCTATTTCATAATTTTCTCAATAATTATCAGAAAAATCCACGACTGAATTTTGGAAAATTTGTGGTATTATGAAAATATTAAAATAAATGGAACGAAAAAAAGACTCACAGCGTGTACAAGTAGTGCTCACAACACTCTTATACCATTCGCCCGACTCACTAGGGGAACATTTGCCATAAGTCTCTTTTCGGTTACTTCATGAGTAACACTTCACATTATAACATGCCGATAATGATAATAAAACATTACTGTGGTATTAATTTCCTTTTAAGAAGTTGAGAAAATAAGCGAAGTCTTTGTTCCAATAGGAGGAGCAAAAATGAAGAAGTTAATGAACATGGTAGGAGATTTTATTGATTCTAACAATATGGTTAGAAATGATTTAGCTATAAAAATAGGTGTTAGTAATACAACGCTTGGAAATGGACTGAATGGAAAATTCGAAATGAAATTCGAAAATTTTTTGAAATTGTTGAATGAAATCTATGATAATCAAAGAGAAATTAGATTGAAAATAAAAAAATTCGCAATGAAATGTACAAGCGATTTAAATGTGAAAAAATCGCTTTTTTATTGTCAGGCAGCTGGGGAATATGACACTATTCAATATTTAATTAGAAAATATAAAAATAATGAAAATTTACAAAGGTATATTGATGTATATGAACTTTTCAATAAGAGGAATCGTAATGAAATGCGTGGACAAGAATTAAGTAATTTGGTTAATACATTGACGCAAATAGAGGATGTAGACCGCCAAATACTTATTGAACTGTTATTAACGGTATGCATGTATGATCATGGTAATTATAGCGCGATGCTTCCACATGCTGATAATGCTAGAAATGCACTACCAAAAGTAAAAAATAAGTTTATAAAACAATGTGTAGAATTATATTTTCATGAACGCCAAGCCTATATACAACTTCTAAATAATAATGTTAGTGAAAGCCGCAGGATAGCTAATAAAGTCGTAGAATCAAGTTTTAATGCTTTAATCACTAAAGCCACAGCATTATGCTGCATTGGGGAATCTTATATATTTTCAGGGGAAATTTTGAAAGCTGAAAAGTACATCCTAGAATCCATTAGTTTATTAAAAGAAGTATCTTCTGCACAGAAAACCAGAAAATACAAATCATTTCATACAACATTAGCTTTTCTTTACATAGAACATAACTTTAATCTTGATAAAATTGATTTTATGGCAATAGATAAGGCTGAAATCGCTTTTTTTGAAGCGAAGTATGGCGATCGAAACCTTGCTATTAAGCTATTAAACGAATTGTTAGAAGAGAACGGAAAATTGACTGGTTTTCAATGGTATTATTATGCTTACGCTAGACCGGAAAAAAGAATAGAATATCTCAATAATGCGTTGCTAGAACTTGCTAAAAATGGTAATATATATTACATGCAGGCTATTCGCGAAGCCTTTACGAAAGAGCAGGTGAGTTGATAAATGAAAAAAATCATAGCAACAGTAATTTGTACTTTCGCCTTATGTGCATTTGTACATAAGGCAGACACAGCAAACAACGCAAATTTATCTGTTAAACCTACAATTCAATATATGATGACGGATCCTGGTGGGCTTTAGGCTCAAAATGAGGGGATTTTAAAAAGACGCTACTTCGGTAGCGTCTTTCGTGCATTATAGGCTATAAAACTTTTTAAGGTAAAAGGTTAAAGTTTTAAGATTGTGATTTAATTCACAATATAATATGAAGAAACCGAGGGGGGTAAAGTATGTTAAACATTATTGAAAAGGATAAATTAGAGATTTTAATTAACGCAGCAAATAAAGGGGACCAACAAGCTATAAATTACTTGCAAATATTGTTTGACCATGTGAGCGAGTTCGAAGAAGCAAATAAAAAAAAGAGGATTGTTAGCGTATAATTGCTATCAATCCTCTATATTGTCTACCATGCCGTTTAACATTTTGATAATGAATCGTTGTTGTTCTTCAGTCAACTTCTCGATTCTGTCTACAGCAGTATTCAGTTCTATTTTTACTTCAGATGCCTCATTTTCACTGGAATTTCTATTATTTGTTCTTCCCAGGATGTAATCAACACTAATATTACCTTTCTTGGCAATCTTGTTAATCGTTTCTACTGAAGGGTTTTTTCTACCAAGTTCGATCAACGATATTAGAGATTTACTAACTCCTATAGATTCTGCAAATTGACTCTGACTTAGTTTTAATTCAGCACGTATTTCTTTAACACGTTTGCCGATAGCATTCTCCATTTAAAATTCCCCTTTTTTATAAAGAAATTAAATACCATTCTATATATAAATTAACACTATCGACTACTCTAAGACAACTTTTTTTGTTTTTTTTGAAAAAAATCAAATTAAGTGTTTACTAAGAGTAGTCGATGGTGTTATTATGAATTCAACGAAATAAACGAGGGTGATTCAAATGACTCAAACAATAAAATTAAACACAGAAAGAGCTAGAGAGCTAAGGGAAAATTATGGTTATACTCATGGTTATGTTGCTCAACAACTCAACTGTCATAAAAGTGCATATAGTCATATTGAAAGGGGTTTTAGGCAACCGAGCATAGATAAGTTAGGGAAACTATCAGAGTTATATGGTGTCTCTACAGATGAATTATTAAAAAAAAGTACACTATAGGTGGAAATTTTTTTAGACTATTCGACTACCCTAGGTAGTCTTAGGAGGGGGACGAAAATGGATCAATTACAGGTCGTTGAAAATAATCAACTTACATTAACAAGTTTAGAAATCTCTGAAATGTTGAATAAACGTCATTCGGATTTATTAAGAACTATCGAAGAATACGTATTTGTTTTAGAAAACGCAAAATTGCGTTCTCAAAATTTCTTTAAAGAATCTTCATATAAGGTTGAAGGTAACAACAAAACTTATAAACAATATCTTTTAACTCGTAAAGGTTGTGACATGGTAGCTAACAAAATGACTGGAGAGAAAGGGATCTTGTTTACCGCAACATATATTGAAAGATTCCATCAAATGGAGCAGGAGTTAAAAATAAAGCAAGCACATTTACCAATTAATCCATTTAATCAGATTCAACTAATTGCTATAGGTACCACACAACTAAATGAACGAGTTGAAAAGCTAGAGGTATTCTTTGATGAAAGATTAACAGTGGATTACGGTCAGCAACAAGCAATTAGAAATGCTTTAAACCGTAGAGTGTACAAGCTTTGGGATGACGGAACTATAAATCAAGTTGTTCATGATAGCAGAAAGAAACTTTTCTCAGCAGCATGGAGAGATGTGAAGTCAGCATTTGCTGTAAATAGTTATTGCAACATCTTACAGAAAGACTTTAATGAAGCGATATCATACATAAATGCTTGGCGGCCGAGGTTGGTGTGATTATGTATTTTAGTTATTTTGAAAGGAGCAAAATGAAATGGGATTAGATCAAATCATTAAAGAATCAATCCGCGAAGTTGTTCGAGAGGAAATCCAAGCGGCATTAGCTGCATTCCAACAACAAGCACAACCAAATAAAGTAATGCGAGTAAAAGAAGCGGCTGCTTATCTCAATATCGCAATTTCTCGAATGTATGAATTAGCAAACCACCCACAGTTTCCAGTAATTAGAGATGGGCGTAAGTTACTCTTTTTACAGAAAGATTTAGAAGCATGGCTTGAAGCACAAAAAGAAGAATCAAGCATTGTTTAAGCATATACGTATTTGATAAATAAGGAGGTGATTTAGTGGAAGATACAACATCGTTAGTTATATTCGCAATGTTAATCGCATGTGGTTCATGGTTGCTTTACATCACTTACGAACCAATAAAATAATGGGCTTGGAGTGATGTAAAACAAAATAAAAAGACCCATAGCAGTGGGTCCTTTAAGAAAAAATAGTTGCTATAAGTATACCACGGAAAGTAGGGAAATAGTACATGGATTTAAATGAATATCAAGTGCTATTACCTAATAAGTTCTGGGACTTAGCAAAAAGCAATGAAGAATTAAAAATGATGATTGAGCAATACTTCAGTGTTGGTTACCCGCATTATGAGATTCAACGAATTATCAATAGTGGGCAAACGCAAATTGCAATTTGTATTCGGAGGTAAATAAATGGCTAAATACAGACATGTTCAAACTACATTTTGGTCAGATCCAAAGGTTACAGAAGAAATGACACCAGAGGATAGATACTTTTATCTGTATCTAATGACAAATGAACATACAACTCAAATTGGTGTATATCAAATTACACGGAAACAAATGGCTTTCGAATTAGGTTATTCCATAGAAAGCGCTAAAGCTTTGCTAGATCGTTTTACGAAACATCATGAGTTGATAGTATACAACGAAGAAACGAGGGAAGTATGCATCCTTAACTGGGGGAAATACAACTTGATTAAAGGCGGAAAGCCAATTGAAGATTGTATTCAAAAAGAGTTAAAAACAATTAAAGACTTATCGTTGGTAAAACTTGTATTAGATAGAACTAAAAATGAGGTGCTAGTTAAAAAAATCAGTATTATGGCAGGGTTTGACGATACGTACCACGATACGTCAACGATACGTGGACAAAAAGAAAAAGAAAAAGAAAAAAATACTACGTCATCTTCTTCTGACGAATCAGATACAAAAGTATCCATTCCTTATCAAGAAATACTAAATTATTTAAATAAAAAAGCGGATAAGAACTTTAACCATAAAGCAGAAAGTCATAGAAAGTTAATTAGAGCCAGATGGAATGAAGGGTATACAGTTGAAAACTTTAAAACTGTTATTGATATCAAGGTAACACAATGGCTTGGAAAGCTTGATAGAGAAGGGAAACCTCTTAATCAGTATTTAAGACCAAGTACATTATTTGCCCAGAAACATTTTGATAACTATTTAAATGAAACAGTAAAAGGAGCGAAAAATAATGATCCAATTGCAAGAAACGGAGCAGTTTACTACAACGAAACTGAATTTGACTTCTAATCTATGTGAAGTGTGTAAAGAAAAAGGAATTAAGCAACGAACAATGATTTTTCAAGGCGAGGAAGTTTGTCCTAAATGTTATTTACAAAAGGACCACGATAGATTGTATACGGAATGCAACAAATATTACAAGGGTGAAGAGGAACGGAGAAGAAAAGCTTATTTCCATAATCATAGTTTAATCAGTGATCCTACAATCATGAATGCAAAATTTGATAATTTCATACCTGATTGTGATGAAGAAGTGAGTAACAGAGCTCAAGCTGTAACACATGCCCATAACATTATAAGCGATATGAAATATACATTAGTAGCTTCTGGAGATGCAGGAAGAGGAAAAAGTCACTTAATGCATGCCATAGCTGAAGAAATTAATGAGAACGGAACGCAAACTGTGTTGTTTATTAGCGAAAGTGTTTTATTCAAAAAGTTAAAAGCTACATTCAAAAGAGGTTCTGAGTTATCTGAAGATGATTATTTACAAAAAATAATTGATGCAGATGTAGTGATATTTGATGATTTCGGTTCAACGTTAGGTGATTACAGAGATATCAACTTGAAAGCACTTGAATTCCACAATAAAAAAGGGGAAGGGAATATTACTGATCTCCAAAGAGCAACAAAATATATGAATGATACTTATATGACCATTTTTGATGGTAGACAAGGAAAGGCTAATGGAATTGCTACAAATTTAGTAGGTGCAGCAATCACGTATTGTTATGACCAGCGAATCACATCTAGGATACTTGGTTGCAAATCAGCCATGACATTTAAAAATACACCTGATAGACGTAAGAAAGCTTTGCCTTTTTGATAAGTAATACATTTAAAACAAGGAGGAATAATCATGTGTGCATCATGCCGTAATACAGGAATTATTCGTAAAGAAATTTATTCAGGTGTGGATCTAACGGAAGGGTGTAACTGTGAAGTAGCAAAACAACAGCAAGAAGAAAATGATAAGCGTTGGAAAGCGTACTTAATTAAATTCGAGTCAATGAAACAAGAGTTGCAACGGAATCAACAACAAAAAGTAAGTTAACAAGGGGGAGCAAGTTATGAAAAATACAGGTGTTGTAAGAAAAGTGGACGAGCTAGGGCGATTAGTAATTCCAGTTGAATTGCGCAGGACCTTAGGTATTGCTGAAGGGACAGCGTTAGACTTTCATGTTGACGGAGAAAACATCATTTTAAGAAAACCAGAAAAGTCATGTTTTGTAACAGGTGAAGTGTCTGAATCCAACATCGAATTGTTAGGCGGCCGAATGGTTTTGAGTAAGGAAGGGGCAAGTGAGTTATTGGACCTTCTTCAAAAGAATGTGATGGAACATGCCTAAACAGCTAAATATTTTTGAAGTCGAGCCATCCGTTTGTGAATTCGATGTAATGAAGGCAAATGTAAAAAGAGGAAATGGACGCACTACATATGCAGATGTACGCGTTCATGTTCCAAAGAATGCAAAGTGTACGGATGAGTTACCACGCACAACAAAACAAGATGATCGTTATGACATCTTCGAAGAATATGTAATGGCAATTTGGAGATTTCAACGCGCTGTAGATAAATTTTTTAGTTGGGATACAGCAGAAGAGTTGTGTAAGGCGGCAAGGGATAAAAAAGAAATAATTCCAGTGCGGGTTTATTTAGGAAGTGGCTTTAAACCTGATGTTGTCGAGTACATGAAGTGAGAAAAAAGGGAGAGGAACATAGAACATATGAAGAAAGAAATCGATGTTACAAGTAATAAACTCCTTGTAGTAAAAGATGGTGAAATCCTTTCATTCAATCCACCAGAAAGTGGTTTTGGTGAGCAAGTCGTAATTTGGGTAAACGGTAAGGGTGTCCATGTCAAAACTACTTCTAATGAAAAGATAGATTAATTATTTAATAAGAAAGTGGGTTCGCTTATGAGTGTCGCAAGGAATCATGAAGTGATGAAGGAATCACGTTTGAAGGTATACATCGCTTTAGAAGAGGCTAACTTCATTTGGGATGAAAGAGATGTAGTTCGTTTTCGTGAAATGTGGAGTCAAGGGATGAGCTTACCAAAGATGGCAAAAGCTTTAAGGAGACACCAAGCGGAAGTTGCGCTTCTTGTAATAGACCAGGCTGATAAGTATTTGATTGAGAATCGTTCAATTGGGTTGGGCACATAAGAGGGAAACTACTTCCCTCTTATGTACTCTTCAGCGTAATCTGTTGTATCAGTTTGACACATTTCAGCAGAAACTTTTAATAAAAATGTTTCGCCACCGCAAGATTCACAATAGAAAGCGTCGGGTGGATTTATGTTTAAACAAGTATCTCCAGAATCATTACAACTATTGTATAAAGAAGTACCGCAACGTTTGCAAAAATGCGCATCTGGTGAAAAATCTTCATTTTCACAGTAAATACATTTAGAAAATCTTAATTTAGGATCATCTTTCATTAGTGATTACACCTCCTTTTCTAAATATAGTTTATAACAAAATGTAGAGGTTAGCACGTATGAAATAGATCCGTCCGATAAGTATATGATTGAACATTTAGTAAATAGGAAGGGGAAAACAAAATGAATTTAAATAAAATATTCGGAATGCAAAAGGTATTAGATACAAGAATCATTAAGGAGCATGGATTGGAAGGACAAAATTTATTTTACAACATGATTCTTGCTTTACAAGTTGAAATTGGGGAACTCGCAAATGAAACAAGATGCTTTAAGCATTGGAGCAATAAAGGTCCTAGTGAAAAAGAAGTCATTTTAATGGAGTATGTAGATGGATTTCATTTTATAGCTTCATTTGGGTATGGCATCGGATTTAAAACTAATCAATATAGCCTGGAATTATTAGAACATAATGCGAACGTCTATACCGCAAGTACGCTAGTAAATCAATTTAACAATGTATATGAGGCTGTATCGGAGTTTCGTGCAACTCAAGACATTGAGCTTTATGAGGAATTGTTGTACTCGTTCTTAGGTTTAGGTAAGAAATTAGGATTCACATTTGAAGAAATTGAACAAGGTTATTACAAAAAGAATGAAGTGAACCACCAGCGCCAGGATAACGGATATTAAGACCAAATTTGAATTTTATTAAGAAAGTGGACTAAAAGCGTTGATAACTAGATGGGAAAAGAGAGCATCCTCACTGAAATAAAAAAGCCCTGCACACAGGGCATCTAAAAGATACCTTAGCAATAACGACGATTAGGGGGACGTATTAGCTAAGGTATCTGGATGGATGGCTGCATACTAGGTATGCAATCAAGAGCATGGTTGAATGTATTGGGATATTCAACACGTTAAGAATAACATGAAATTTCAGTTAATTCATCCGGTAAATTTGTCCAAAAAAGGTGCTTCTATAAAAGTTTTTCACCTAAGAATTGGATTCATGGATCTTAACAAAAGCGTTATTTTAATCGGAATGGCAGGTAATGGACCAAATCACCTGCCAAGTGCCTAAACAGTCCGGAGGGGTAAAGCTCCGTTATGAAAGAGTATAGCTGACTCGTAGATAGTATGTGTAATGTAAAACAGATTATTCGTAAAGGGGAATGCAAGATGGGATACATTGAAAAAGCAATTGAGGAAATTAAAAATGATTGGTTCGCAGATCATGTTGCTGAAATAAAAGGTGAAGAAGGATTACAAGTAATTCAATGGGGTAAACCAGGTACAAATATGTACCGTACAAAATATGTATTATCTGGTGCGAATGTCTTTATTTCTGGTGATATCGGTGAATCGGTTTATAGATTAACATGTTTAGCAACATTAGAGAATATTAAAGGATTTAACCTAAGTTATTTTACAGGTAAATTAGTAGCGTTTTGTGGGGAGCGTTGGAACTTTGATAGTAATAAGGCAAAAAAAGAACTTAAAGAGTATTGGGAAGAGTATGAAATGAACGATCAAGAAGACGGAAAAGAAATGTATAGAAAAATCATGTCGGCAATTAATGAAAGTTCATCAATGAATGAATATCAATATTGGTTACATGATGCATATCACAGTACATCAATGGATTCTGACACGATTTCAGATGTTAGTGATTTCGGGAAAAGGTTACCGTATCGTTTAATTGGTTACTGGTTAGGATTGCAAATGGCAATTGAGCAATTAGAGAAAAATAAACCTGCAGCAGAAGCAGTTACTTTATAACAAAATAGTTATTTTATGCAGAAAAATAAAAGAACCCGCTGATGCTAAACGGATTCTTTTGTAACAGGAACACAAGGAACACCAGGAGGCTGGTCCAGAGCGACCTAGGTATTCACTTGGATGATATTACTATATGTAAATTGGATAAAACGGTTAATGGAAATTAAATGAAATTCTTATTGTATGAGAAAAAATAAAAGAATCCATTTTTGTGAATGGATTCTTCCCTTAAGGTGTGCAAGAAATTCAAGGTAACTTGACCAGAGTAACCTGTGGAAGTCCTTGTGATAATACTGTATGTAAAGGAGCCAATAAGGTTAATGAATTTCAAACAAAATCCTTATTTGAATAGAAAAAAGAGCACTAGGGAAAGCGCCCTTTAATCAAGACTCATATCGAAAAGCTTACCATGATTAGTGTATGTATGATTTTAATGTATGTGCAAGTTTTTTATCAAATCGTTATTTTAAAAATAAAGAGCGCTCTTGACACCTAATCATGAATTATTATGTTCCAGCTTAGAGTTCTCGGCTGGAGGAATAAAATAATCATGGACAAAGTTTTGATAAATCATACCGCTTATAAATGTAGTATAAAAGACTACACAAAAGAAGATTAAAATGTATTTAAATACCTTGTTCATATTAGCGCCACCTTAAAAGAGAGTTTTAATAGGATGGGTAAAAAAAGGTACGGTTATACAAGGATAGAGCGGTTAGCAGGAATAAAACAAAATCGTTATCTTGTGTGGAAGTGAGGTAAAGGTAATGGAATTGGTTTTATGGATAATTATCGGTATTTTGTTTGGTCACATCGTGTGTATAAAGTTGGATTTAAAACGCTCAAAAGAACGTTTAGATACTTATAAGGAAATGCTGGATATACAAAACGAAAAAATTGATGACGTTTGGGAGTATGTTAAGAAACTTTAACCAAAACGCTATTTGATCCATTATTTTATAAATAAAAAGAGCACATTAATATATGTGCTCTAGGTAAAGATCTTTAAAAGAGGAGTTTTAAAGAATTTAAATTGTCAATATACTATATGCTTGTCTTTAAAAAGTGTGACTGAAATAAAACTTTCATTTTAGGGAAAAGGGGAGTTGGAGCGTGAGCCCAAAAGTGTACGCCGTTTATAAAGGTGAATTGCTAATATGTATTGGAACTGTACAGGAGTGTGCTAAACATTTGGGAGTACTTCCTAAGACGGTATATTATTACAATTCATCATCTTATAAAAAAAGAGTCGCTATTAGAAAGAACGCTCGTAATTATTTAACTGTTATAGCGTTAGAAGATTAATATAAATATTTCATTTTGTAGAAAAGGTGGATGGATATGTGTACTTATTGGGAAGATGCTGTTAAAGCATTCTTTAAGAAACAAGAGCAGGAACGAAATAAAAGAGCAGCTAGCAAAAGCTAACTGCTCCACATTCGACAAAAGATTTCGGGCAGAAATCACTGCAAAGAAATCTGCTTATAGTTAGTATGTACAAGATTACGCTTAGTATTCAAAGAAATAAAAAGCAGCCAGCAAAAGCTAACTGCTCATGTAAAAAAATCGGAGAAAGATAACAATGTATCTATAGTATTAACGGAATTTTGAGTTTTATTCAGGGGAGGAAGAAGAAAATGATTCAAATTTGTCCGATGTGCAGCCAAGAAACAAGTAATCCAAATGATGAAGAAATTGATGTTGATTTCTGTGATAAATGTATGACAGCAGCAATTGATATGGAGGACGAGAAACAGTACAAACAAACGATAATAGGAATGGATTGGGGTAGTCCTGATGGTTCGTTTAGTGCTACTGTTACGGTCCCATATAAAAGAAACTGAACAAAATAATCCTTTTAATAGAAAGTGAGGTTAGGAGAATGAAACCCTTGAAGAAAAGAAAAATCAGAAAATCTATTACTCGTCGTGCAAAAGATGTGGAGAAGTATCAAGTGAATAAAGCTTGGAGAAACATTTTTGTACAAGCTGGTATTTTAAAGTGAATGGAAACATAATATAGTCCGGCTAGAAAACTAGAGGACACCAATTCATTAAAGCAGCAATTAAAGCTGTTTTAGTAATGGGTGTCCTTTTTATTTTAAAAAGGGAGATGGGGAAATGAAGGGGTTAAAGGATCAGTTACGTGAATGGAAAAAGCAATCGAATCAAGCAAAGAAGAAAAAGAAGAAAAAGCGAAAAGAGAAATTAAGTACTCGTGACATTGAGGATTTAATGGGGATGCATAGACCTTGTTATGAACGAAGACGTGGGGCAATAAGACAAAAGTAATTTAAAAATAAAAAGGAGTGGTCTTACATGACTAAACAATTATCTTTCTTACCAAAAATTGATAGAACAGCAACACAAGAGGAATTAGAAGGTGTGTTGGAAAGCGTACGTATACATAGACAATTTGGGATGATGCGTAAAGAAATGAAAGTCACTCCTTCTTATGAAGTACGTGAGCATGGTCCTACACATACAGTTGGAAAACCATTAGAAGATGTTGCTTTAGCAAATATTCAACAAAGTAAACGAGAAGAGTGGCTGGAAAGAATGTCAGTACGTATTGATCAGTTTCTAAATCGATTAGGGAACGGACGTGCAGGAAGCATTCAAAGAGATATTATTTATAAGCGTTATTTAGAAGAAGAGGACGTATGTGATTACATGGTTTACAACGAAATAGGGATGTCAGAGCGTACTTATCGACGTTGGAAGTCTAAAGCATTTTATAAGCTTGCTTTTGCACTTGGATTAGAAGTTTACGAGACAGAAGAGACTGGAGGTAATGAATAATGAATTTTGTTCAGCCAATACGTAATCCAGAAGAAATACAGCAGCTAAAAGAGTATTTTAAAGAAAAGAGCTTACGTAATTACATTCTCTTCATTATGGGAATCAATACAGGCTTGAGAATATCGGACATTTTGAAATTGAAGGTAGGAGATGTCAAAGGTAGTCATATATCTATGAGAGAAAAGAAAACCGGGAAACAGAAACGAATACAAATTACTGCAGCATTGAAAAGAGAACTGAAATGGTTTATTGAAGAAAGAGAAGATAATGAGTATTTATTGCAAAGTAGACAAGGGAGGAATCGTCCAATTGGTCGTAGTATGGCATATAAGATATTAAGCGGAGCAGCGGCAGAATTCGGATTAGATGAAATAGGCACACATACCTTGAGAAAGACGTACGGATATCATATGTACATGCAAACAAAAAACATAGCATTACTCATGGAGATATTCAATCACTCGTCAGAGAAGGTCACGTTACGTTATATAGGTGTAAACCAAGATGCAATGGATAAAGCAATGACTAGGTTTAAAATCTAAGCATTGCTTTTTCTTTTAAATCTATACAATTACTCATAAATTTTGTACTGTGTAACTCAAAAGGGAAAGTTTAATTAAGCCAATGATATCAAGGGATTTGGCGAAGGGGTCAGTTACACACAATATAAGATATGGGTAAGTGGCAGTGTCAAGGAATTGCATGGTGTGTATACATAAATATAAAATATAAAGGGGAGGTAATTGTCGTTCATGTTAAATGAAGAGCTACTAGAAGCAATAATTAAATATAAAAGGAATACTGGAAGGAATCCTAATATGTTACAGCTAAATCCAACTTATTTTAGAAGTATTTTAGAGGAATTGAATTATCCAGAATGGATTATTGAAAAGAAGATGACTGAAATGAAAAAAAGTATCTTCGGTGTACCGGTGGAACTAATAGATGAGATTGAAAAATTTGAAATATAAAATAAGTGGCAGAGTCGTGACCGCTTTTTGGCAGGAAATGTGCCGGTTGTTTTGGAATTTCCGTGTTATATTTGTATTGTGAGAAGTGGCGGAAAACACAACTCACTATGTTGTTTCTAAACTTCTAAACGGTTCATAATGACGGCACATAAAATCCGAAACCAGCAGATGGTACTGATTGAATGATACCGTTATTAGGGAGAGCTTTTGCTCTTCTTCCAGTTACTTAATAGTATTTAGTGTATAGATGCATAAAATATTATTAGGTGACTGGAAGAAGAATAAATCCTAAATTATCGTATATAAATTAATATAGGACAAATAGTCATAAAGCATCCATTAGGATGCTTTTAATTATGTGATAAAAAGTTGGTAATTTTGTATAGGGAATGTTTGATAAGGTAATCATGAGGAAAATAAATTATGGGGTGATTTAATATGAATGAAATTTGTATCGATGATAAAGTAGAGGTTATTTCAAGGTTCAATCCAGAGTTATATGGAAAAGTTGGACAAGTAATGAAGACTAAATCTAGTTCTCATGGAATAGAAGTAAGAGTAATATTTAATGACGGATATGAAACATGGATTGGTTTTGAAGATTTATCTATTATTTCAGAAAAATAATACTTTCTAATATATAAATTTGATATAATATATATGTGACAAATTTATATATTGGAGGTATGACTATTGGATTTTCGAGTATATCAAGTAATTTATCCAGATGATTTAACTCAACACGGTCAAGCGCTATACGAGTTTCTTGGTGCTATGGCAAAACAACCTGGGGAGCATAGGTTCGAATACTGCATTACAAATGATATTGATTATTCAAATGATATAATCACATTTTGTTTGAGTGAAGAATATCAATCAAATATCAGTTCAGTAGACGATAATAAAAATGCATATGTTCCAGAAGTATCACCGTACTTAAGTACATGTGTAGCACTAGATCTTCAAGAAAAGCGCCTTTTAGTTCAACATAGGGACTATCCACCTGATAATCTATCAAAGGATACTAATATGACACGATTATCATTAATGTTAAATCAAGCTTTTGAATCAGTTTGTAATGCTATATTTAACTATTTAGACACGTCTCGTGAGGCTGATGATGAAGATTTTGCTCATATTTTCAGACATTACCGAGTGACAATGTTAAGAGTGAGATTATTTGAGACAGGTCGATATATCTCAGAGGATACACAATTGTTTGAAAATGAAGTTACAGACGACCATTGGAAACGTGGATGGGCAGAAGATGGAAGTAGCATGCATGAGGTTATCCTTAAAGCGCCAGGCCGTGGCGGGGAAGGGGATTTAAGAGAATCTCCTATTGCTAAAAGTCTAATTAACTTAGTAAGAAAAGATGTCATGGAGATTAATTATTGGGATGATGATGGTGTTTCTGAGTCGTTATCTCGTGCAGATTTCAGAAGATTTAGTATAGCTGGAATTAATATTCATACGTTAGCTATTACTGCCATTCAAACCATTTCTAACGAAGTATACAATAGACGTGGTGAAGTTCGACGCTTTATTGCAACTAGAGAATTTGATTAATAAAAAAGCATCCATTTGGGTGCTTTTTTTATTTTGGAGGAGGGGTGTTTTAATGAGACTGTTTGAAAAGATTTGTTCGTTTTTTAAAAAGAAAGGCATGAAATTACAAATATTAGAGGTTCAAATAAATGATTTACAGCGAGAAGTGGAAAGTTTAAATCGATCTGTTTATGTGTTAGCAACGAAAATAGATTCGAAAGCGGATAAGGCAGATGTTTTCCTAATGATTAAACAATCTGAAGTGGTTAAAAAAATTAATGAAAGCGAACCAATTAGAACGGATTGTAAAGTTAACATTAAATTAGATGGAAAGGTTATAGCGGAATCTATAGCTGAACATACAGCGGATTCAATACAAGGTCGTGTAATTAAAAGGAGTGAAATAAATGAAATTAACTAAACAAGAACAAGCGGTTGCAATTGGCACTTTCATTTCAATGTTAGGACAGGAACTTGTGAATGAGCGTATTGATAAACAGAAATTAGAAAGTGTACTTCCTATCTTTAATGAAATGCAAGATAATACAACGCCAAAGCAAAAGAGAGAAGCAATGATTAGTTTGCTCGGTAAAGCGGTGGATGAATTCATAGAAAAGTAGCCATAAAAAAAGGAAAAGCAACTCGCATTGGGGTGCGAATCACTTTTCCTGATGGCAATGTTAACCTTATTATAACAACTTGTATTTATTTGGTAAATATATAATTGGAATATTCTTTAAAAAGAGGTGAGGATAATTGGATGGTGTTTTAAACGGTAAGATTGCTGCACTTGGTCTTATGTCTATTGATAAGAAAGCATATATCAAATACCTTAAACCGCTTGAAAAAGCGCATAAAAAGTCTGGATTAGATGTTAAGTATTACAAGCTCTATGGTGGGAAGCCTATGTTTTATTCTGTGGAATACCTGGAACAAACATCAATAAAAGAATTGTTGGAAAAAGATAAATGGAGAAAGGGTTTAAGTGTAAGGGGTGAGATAGATGTGTGAGGTTCGAAATGAGATTAACTATTATCATACTTCTAAATGTTTAGTGTGCGGTCATCAGGATAGAGTAAATTATCCATCTAAAGAAGAATATCAAGAAGTTACTGTTTGTCCTAAGTGTAATGGTGCTTTTGTAGATATGTGGAAGTTAGAGAAGTACAAACAACATATCAATCAACACAAAGAATGTGAACATAAATATCGATTGATGGATAGTAAAACAACACAGATACAAGCTGATAATAGCCAAGTATCTATCCATATCTTGGGTAGTTTCTATTGTGAAAAATGTCTTGATATTCAATTCCGTGGAAAGATTGAGGAAGGAGAAAAGAAAAGATGCAATTAACTAAACTTGAGAAGGCTGTTGCTCTTAGTATTATTTTTAATGCCATTGATAATAAAGAGTTGATTGGACATGTAAGCAAGGAAAAGATATCAGAAGTAGTTGAAGTATTTGTGGAGTTAAAAGAAGATACAACACCAGAGGAAGAAAAGGAAACTCATATAAATGTAATTAATAAATTAATTGATTGTTTATTAAATGATAGTGACTTATACAATGTAATTGGTGTAAATGAAGCTTCATCTATTCTTAATGTAACACCTGGTCATATCAAGAACCTTTGTGCTCAAGGAAAGATTGTATCAAAGAAGATCGGCAATACATGGGTGATTGATAGATCAGGGTTAAAAGGAGACTGATAGAATGCTATGGTTATTAGCTTATCTTATTGTAGGTATGATATACACTTCTTCTGGGATGTATTCAACTGTACTTAAGTTGTTAAAAGATGATAAAGGTGATCCGAATAAAGAGATGATTACATTTGTGGTAACGTTAGTTCTTATTTGTATCTTCACACTAGTGTGGCCAGCAATAGCAACAATGAAGATAGCTGGTAAGTTTCATAAGAAGAAAGAGTTTGAGAAGTAACTATGAAAGAATACAAAACCAAACAACAGAAGCGTAAGTTCTATGATAGTGGTGAATGGAAACAGATACGAGAACAAGTAAAGAAGAGAGACAACTATGAATGCCAAGAGTGTAAGCGCAATGGTAGTGTTCGTGTGGACACCAATGAATACAGTGAGAGTGCAAAGCGTAAGAAGATTCAGCTCGTTGTCCATCATATAAAAGAACTAGAACATCATCCTGAACTTGCATTAGAAATAGATAACTTAGAAACAGTCTGTGTGGATTGCCATAATAAAGAACACGGTAGAGTGTTTGTTAAAAAGATAAACAAATGGGAAAACGATGAAAAGTGGTAAAAATGGTTCGGTAATAATACCCCCCCTTAAATAATTTCATGAAAAATTCGTCTTAGGGGCACCGGAGGAGGGGCTCGTTTTTCCAGATTTTTGAGCCATATCGCATAGGACCCCTACCCAGTATGAAAATATGATTGAATCGAGGTGATAGTATGGCGGACATTGATGAGCGTGAGTTGCTAGTTAACAAAGAAAAAAATCGTTTGAAAAGACTATTTAAAGACATCCCACCTAGTAAGTTGAAAGTAGTTGAAGGATTAATTATTCAGGCAGCAAGATTACGAGTTTTATTGAATGAGATGTGGATGGATATATCTGAGAATGGTGATTATGAAATGTTCTCACAATCTGATAAAACAGAGCCGTATGAAAGAGAACGGCCTGTGGCCCGGCTATATAATACCCGTGATCAATCATATCAAAGGGTCATTAAACAGCTAACAGATTTGTTGCCAGAAGGAAATAATAAAAAAGAAATTAAGAAGTATTCGGCAAGTGATTTAATATGATTGTTCATAAGTATGTAAGTGAATATATAGAACTATATGAGACGGGAACAGTGGTATTAAACAAAGAACGTATCATGCTTATTCATTATTTAAAGCAAGATATATTAACCCGTAATGATCTACATTTTGATATGGATTTAATTCATAAATGTGTAACTTTCATAGAAAAGTGGCATTTTAAATTAAATTCCTTTCAAAAATTTTTAATAGCATTTGTGTTTTTGTTTGATGAATATGAGGATGTTTATTTTGATCAGCATTTCTGGATGATGGCAAGGGGTGCTGGTAAAAACGGTTTGATTAGTGCGTTGACACATTTCTTTATTAGCGAATTGCACGGTATTGAGCATTACAACGTATCAGTAGTTGCTAATACAGAAAGGCAGGCAAAAACATCTTTTATAGATGTTTTTGAAAAGAATAAAAAGCATGAAATATTAGACGAGCTATTTGTATCAACCAAACAATTGATAACGAATAAAGCGACTCGTTCGACTTTTGAATTTCATACATCAAATGCAGGAAGTAAAGACTCATTAAGAGATGGATGTGTCATTTATGATGAGATACACAGATATGAAAATAGCGATGTTGTAGAAGTATTCTCTAGTGGTTTAGGTAAAGTTCCTAACTCTAGGGAATTTTTTATTACCACAGATGGATTTGTTCGTGAGGGATATCTTGACAAAATGAAAGAAAGAGCTATGAATATCCTGAAAGGGAAAGAAAAAGAAGATAGATTGTTTCCTTTTATTTGTAAGCTTGATAATCCTGAAGAAGTAGACAATCCAGATATGTGGGAAAAAGCAAATCCGATGTTTAGTAAGCCTATGAGTCAATATGCTAGAGGGTTATTTAAAAAAGTTATGCGTCAGTATAAAAACCTTGAAAATGATCCATCTAACAGAGAAAATTTCATGACAAAAAGAATGAATTGGCCAGAAGTAGATTTAACAAAGGCTGTAGCCCCATGGGAGGAAATCATGCGTACAGGGTATGAAGAAGATGGGGAAACATTAAGGGAAATACCAGATTTAACACATAAAGTTGCTGTGGGTGGTCTTGATTATGCTGATATTAAAGACTTTGCAGCAGTTGGATTGTTGTTTAAATATAAAGGGAATTATATCTGGAAAACTCACTCCTTTGTACGTAAAGGCTTCTTGGATAAAGTGAAGTTAAAAGCTCCTATTTATGAATGGGCTGAAAATGGGTTACTAACTATTGTAGATGAACCAGTTATCAATATTTCTCACATTGTAGATTGGTTTGTGGAAATGCGGGAAATATATGGGGTTAGTACAATAGTAGCTGATAATTATCGTTTAAGCCTAGTTAAGATGGCTCTCGAAGCGGAAGGCTTCACATTACTATATATTCGCAGCCCAAGAGCTATTCATTCGCTTTTAGCTCCACGTGTTGAAACATTATTTGCAAATGGACAAATTATCTTTGGTGACAATCCATTAATGCGTTGGTACACCAACAACGTTTACGTTCATATTAAAAAGGATGGCAATAAAGAGTACTTAAAAAAAGATGAATTTAAGCGGAAAACGGATGGATTCCAAGCTTTTATTCACGCTTTATGGCAAGCTGACAACATTCTTGAAGAAGAAGTTGAGTTTATGCTACATGAAATAGATTTTTAAGGGGGTGATTGCAATTGGCTGGCTTGATAATGTGTTTAACAAGAATAAAGAATTAGATTATATGTACGATGATGATATAGTTTCAGAAACTTCAAATAGGGTTCATATGAAGCGATTAGCTGTAGAAACATGTGTATCTTTTTTAGGGAGAACAATTAGTCAATCGGAGTTCAGAGTTAAAAATGGTGATGAATTTTTAAAAGATGAACTGTATTATCGATTGAATGTTAGACCGAATAAGAATATGACAGCAAGCACTTTCTGGGAAAAGTTAATTCGTAAATTAATTTATGAAAATGAGTGTTTAGTCATTCAATCTGATGATAGCGACTTACTTATTGCTGATTATTTTCAACATAATGAGTTCGCTGTATTTGAAGATACTTTTACAAATGTAATAGTAAAAGATTATGAGTTTAAGCGTTCATTTAAACAAAGTGAAGTAATTCATTTGAAATATCGAAATGATAAGCTGTCGCCACTAATTGATGGCTTGTTCACTGATTATGGCGATTTATTTGGGCGGATATTAAGTTCTCAAAAACGTAAAAATCAAATTCGTGGTGTAGTAGATATAGAGGCTCAGACGGCAAAGTCCGAAGAAGGTCGAGGGAAATTGCAAAAGTTCGTTGAGAAAATGTATAAATCATTTGGAGAAAAAGATATTGCAATTGTGCCTCAACAACCTGGTTTTAAATTCAGTGAGACGTCTTCTGGTGGTGGAAGTTCTGGGCAAAGTGTGGAAGAAATCAATAAAGTAACAAATGGTTTTTTAAATCAAGTCGCAATGGCTATTGGAATCCCAACAGCTTTGTTATATGGAGAAATGGCTGATGTGGAGAAGCAAACAAAAAATTACATGCTCTTTACAGTGAAACCTTTGTTAAAAAAGATTTCAGATGAAGCAAACGTGAAGTTTTTCGAAATGAGAGAGTATCTTGAAGGACAAAAAATTGAAGTGAAGGCCGTTTCTTATCAAAGTATTTTTGATCTTGCGACAAGTATCGACAAACTCGTTTCCTCAAGTGCATTTACTGGAAATGAGATTCGATTAGAAGTTGGATATGAATACTCAGATGATCCAAATCTCAATATCCATCATATTACGAAGAACTACAAAAAATTAGATGAATCCGAAGGAGGTGAGAAAGAAAATGACGGTGAAAATTGACGTGAAAGGCCCAATTATTTCTAATGATGAGGCTTGGATTTATGATTGGTTTGAAATGGATGCTACAAGCCCAGGTAAGATTTCAAAAGAACTTGATAATGCGAATGGTGAGAGTTTAATTGTCTCAATTAATAGCCCAGGTGGTTACGTAGATGAAGGTTCAGAAATTTACACGGCATTAAAAAATTATTCTGGGCATGTGGAAGTTCAAATTGTCGGATTAGCAGCAAGTGCAGCTTCTGTAATTGCGATGGCTGGTGATAAAGTTCGAATTTCTCCAACAGCAAAAATCATGATTCACAATGCTGCTAAGTGGCATGGTGGAGATCATCGTGACATGGAAAAGGCGGCCGAGATGTTGAAAATAACAGATCGAGCAATTGTGAATGCCTACGTCATTAAAAGTGGTAAATCAGAAGAAGAACTACTTAATATGATGGCTGAAGAAACTTGGATGGGTCCACAACAAGCATTAGAAAACAATTTTGCAGATGAAATCATGTTTATGGAGAATCAGGTTAAAATGACAGCTTCAACGGCTACTGCTGCCATGCTTCCACAAAAAGTAATTGATGGTTTTAGAAATGGAACAATGAACAAGGGCCAAGGAATTACAAAAGAAGATTTAAACGCTGCACTATTAGGACTAAAAAACGAAATTCTGAATGATTTACAAACAAATACAAATCCAAAAGAGCCTATTCAAGAACCTGTTAATACAAAACAGAATTTGAGTACGCTCTTTTTAAATTTAGGAGGAAAATAAAATATGGTTATTAAATTTAATAATTTTGAAGAAAAGAAACTAGCATTTGCGAAAGCAACACAGGAGGGAACTCCAGAAGAACAAACAGCAGCATTAAATTCTATGATTGGAGCACTTGCTACAGATGTACGAGCAGATATTTTAAATCAAGTAAATGAATCAATGGTAGATCGTTCTATTATGCAGTCTCGTGGCGCTAATGTATTAACAAGTGATGAAATGAAATTCTTTAATGCAGTAGTTGAAGAAGGTGGATTTAAGTCTACTGAAACTTTACCTAAAACAACTCAAGAACGTATTTTTGATGACTTAGTTGAAGATCATCCTTTCTTACAACATATTGGTTTAGAGAATTTAGGTGCAGTAACAGAATTCGTTTATGGAGATCCAGAAGGGGCTGCGGTATGGGGGCCATTATTTGATGGTATTAAAGGTCAATTAAATGCTACATTCCGTAAAGATAGCATTTCACAACTTAAATTAACGGCATTTATTCCATTAGCGAATGACATGTTAAAACTTGGTCCAGTATGGGTAGAACGATATGTTCGCACAATGATTACAGAAGCGATGAAAGTAGGCTTAGAACGTGGATTTGTAGCTGGTACAGGCAAGAATGAACCTATTGGGTTATTAAAAGATCCAAGTGGAAGTGTTGTTGGCGGAGTGTATCCAGATAAAAAGCCAGTAGGTACTTTAACATTTGAACCAGGTCGTAAAACAATCAATGAATTAAAAGGCGTTGTTAAATTGTTAGCTAAAAAATTAAATGCTGATGGTTCAGATGCAGATCGACCAAAAAATATTGCTGGTAAAGTAGTTATGGTAACTAATCCGTTTGATACTTTTGATATTCAGGCAAACGCGACAATTCAAAATGCGGCCGGAGTATATGTAACTAGCTTGCCATTTAACCCAATCCTTACAGAATCAGTGTTTGTACCTCAAGGAAAAGTATTATTCTTTGTTAAAGGTCAATATGTTGCAGCAATGGGTGGAACAGAGCCAATCAAGAAGTATGAAGAAACATTAGCTTTAGAAGATGCAACTGTTTATATCGCTAAACAATATGCTACAGGTAAACCGAAGGATAAATACACTTCACAAGTTTATACACTGAAACTTGAAGAAGTAACGCCACCGACACAAGGATGATGTGAATGGAAACAGTAATTTCAGATGTAGTATTACAAGAATTTAAAGATAGGATGCACTTAGGGGATGAGGAAGATGATAATCTAAAGCGCATCCTTTCTACCTCTAACAAGGCATTACTTAGGGTTTGTGGGAATTATGATGTAAATAAAGACGAGGAGTTCAAAGAATTAGTCTTTGAACGTTCTCGTTATGTTTATAACGATGCATTAGAGTATTTTGACAAGAATTTTTTAAGTCAGATTAATAGTTTAGGTATCGATAAAGCATTAGAAGAAATTAAATTGGACGGTGATTAATATGCGTCCTTTTCAGTACAAGAAACCACTGAATACAGGTGATTGTAGAAATCGAATTATCATTGAGCAACCTGAAGTAATAAAAGATGATTTGAATCAAGAAGTTGAAACAGGCAATTGGCAAGAAGTAAAAAAAGCATGGGCAATGATAAAAACGGTAAAAGGTTCGGAGTACATTGAAGCTTCGGCTTCACAGTCCACGCGAATTTATCGGTTTGTTATTCCTTATACAACAGGTATTACAGAATTAATGCGAATTAAAATGAAGGATCGTATCTTTGATATTATTGAACCGCCAATGAATGATGATGAAATGTATCAAACATTGACTATTATCGCAAAGGAGCATACTTAATATGAATGATTTTGCGAGTGAGATTGCTAGAGAATTACAAAGATATGCGAATGTTGTGGAAGAAGAATTACTGACAGCGCAAGAAGAAGTTTCTGATGTTGCCGTAGAAAAATTAAAGCAGAAAAGTCCTAAAAAAACAGGTGCATATCGTAAAGGTTGGCGTAAGAAAAAAGAAGGCAATGGTGTTGTTATCCATAATACTCAAGGACAATTAACACACCTATTAGAAAAAGGACATGCGAAAGTTGGCGGTGGGCGTGTTCCGGCACAGGTGCATATCCGTCCAGTTGAAGAATATGTAATTGATGAATTGCCAAGACGTATTGAAAGGGCGGTTCAACAATGACGTTAGGTGAATTAACAAAAATCCTTGAGGCTACAGGTTATCCTGTGGCTTATTCGCATTTCACAGCAACGCCGACCAAGCCAGTTCCAGCGCCACCTTATATATGTTTCCTTGTGGATGGATCAGCAAATTTAATGGCTGATAACAAGGTGTATCACAAGATAGACGATGTAAATATTGAACTTTACACAACTAAAAAAGATTTAGTTGCAGAAGAAAAACTTGAAAAAGTCCTAGACGATCATGAAATTCCTTATGACTCATATGGGACTTTTATTGAATCTGAAAAAATGTATCAAAAAATTTATGAAACGAGGTTGATGTAGGTGAATAAAGAAAATAAAGTTACGTTTGGTCTGAAGAATGTACATTATGTTCCATATGATGTTCAAGACTTTTTAGTGAAATTTGGTACACCGATTCCATTGCCTGGTGGGGTTGAACTAACATTTGAACCGCGTGGTGATTTAATTGAATTCTATGCAGATGACATGCTTTATTACGCAGCAAGTAATAACCAAGGTTACGATGGAACATTAAGTATTGCTACTATCCCAGAAAAATTTGCTATCGATGCACTGGGTGAGGAATTAGATGAAACGGATGGCGTATTAAATGAATTAGCTGATGCAAAAGGAAAACCGTTCGCTTTATTATTTGAGTTTGATGGTGACGTGAACGCAACTCGACATGTTATGTATAACTGTTCAGCAAGTCGTCCAACACTTGCATCCAAAACAAAAACAAGTTCGGCTGAACCAAATACAAATGAACTGAAGTTTGTTTCTAGCCCAATTGTTTTAGTACCAGGTGGAAGACCAATGGTTAAAACGAAAACGACTGCTAAAACAACACAAGCAATTTACGATAACTGGTACAAAGAAGTGTACGTTAAAAAACCAGCAGCACCAAAAGGAGCGTAAGTAAATGGAAAAGACGATTACAATCGATGGAAAGCAAGTCAAATTAAAAGCTACAGCAGCAACAGTTAAGCGATATAAAGCACAATTCAGACGTAATTTATTTGCAGATTTGATGGGGTTAGGGGCAATTAATGCTTTAGCTTCATCAAATGGGACAGAACAACCTATTGATATGTCTAATGTCGATATGAGTAAAGTAGATTTTGAACTTATTTATGACTTAACGTGGTTATACGCTAAAACGGCTGATTCTAATATTCCTGATCCTATGACATGGCTAGATGGATTTGAAGAATTCCCAATTGAAGAAATTATGCCTGCGGTCATGGAATTAGTTCAGGTTACTATGGGAGCAAAAAAAAAATAAAGAAAAATAATGGAGAGCAAGGGACATTCAGTGATGAGGAATTTACTACTGAACTGTTTCTTGCTCTTTGTTATAAAGCGAAATTAACACGCTGGGATTTAGAAGATATGACAATTGGTGATTGTTTTGATTACATTGCTGAATTCGCTGAGCTAGAGAATCCAGATAAAGAAAAAGTTAGAAAGGCAAATCAAAAAGACTTCGATTCATTCTAAGAAAGGGGTGAGAAAATGGCAGGGAGAATTAAAGGGATTACGATAGAAATTGGTGGTAACACTCAGCCGTTACAAAACGCTCTAAAAGATGTTAATAAACAAAGCGATTCTTTAGCTAAAGAACTAAAAGATGTCGAGCGTTTGTTAAAGTTTGACCCTGGTAATGTGGAAGCATTAGCGCAAAAACAACAGTTACTTACACAGCAGATTGAAAATACAACGCAAAAACTAGATAAGTTGAAAGCAGCGGAACAACAAGTACAAGCTCAATTTCAAAACGGTAAAATTTCTGAAGAACAATATCGTGCATTCAGGCGTGAAATTGAATTTACAGAAGGATCGCTTAATGGTCTGAAAAATAAACTCGGAAACATGAAAGCTGAGCAAGAGAATGTAGCGAGTTCTACAAGGCAATTAGAAACATTATTTAGAGCTACAGGAAAAAGCGTTGATGATTTTGCAGGAGCATTAGGAAATCGTCTTGTGAATGCA
This sequence comes from Bacillus thuringiensis, assembly GCF_001182785.1. Lineage (NCBI taxonomy): Bacteria > Bacillati > Bacillota > Bacilli > Caryophanales > Bacillaceae > Bacillus > Bacillus thuringiensis. The sequence goes on from NZ_CP012099.1 coordinate 1,405,432, forward strand.
ATTCGAAATGGAACAGCTACAAGTCGACAGTTAGAGCAAGCGATTGGAATTATTGGCCGTGAAGCATTAGGCGCAGAAACTGATATAGAGAAATTACAAAGAGCTCTTCGATCTGTGGATGCTGGAAATTCCATACGGCAAGTACAAAATGAGTTAAGAGAATTACAACAAGAAGCTGGTAGAACCGAAAAGAAGTTTGAAGGACTACAAGTAGGATTAGAAAACGTTATTGGTGGATTAGCGGCTGGTGGCGGAATCGCAACAGCTATTGAAAAAGCGATGGATATGTCAAAATTAAAAACAAAGATCGATATTACATTTGATGTTCCGGAGTCCTCTAAAAAATCAGTAGAGGAAGCTATTAGAGGTGTTACCGCTTATGGTGTTGATGCAGAAGCATCTTTAGAAGGGGTCCGTAGGCAATGGGCTTTAAATAAAGATATAAGTGATGAAGCGAATGCAGCAATCGTTAGGGGAGCGGCAGCAATTTCAGCTTCTTATGAAGGTATAGATTTTACAGAATTAATTCAAGAAACATATGAAATAGGAAATGAATTAGGGATAACGCAAGATAGTGCTCTTGGTATGGTTGATGCGTTGTTAAAAATGGGCTTTCCACCAGAACAGCTAGACATCATTGCTGAATATGGTAGTCAACTAACCCGTGCAGGCTTTAAAGCTGAGGAAGTCCAAGCAATTATGGAAGCAGGCGTTGAAACAGGTAGTTGGAATATTGATAATCTCTTAGATGGGCTTAAAGAAGGTAGGGTTAAATTAAATGAATTCGCACAAGGAGCTGACAAAGCTTTAAAAGAAGCACTTGATGGTTCTGGTATTGCAACTGAACAAATAGAAAAATGGGGTGCATCTGTCGCTAAGGGTGGAAGAGATGGTGCCGCAGCGATGGTAGAAGTAGCTAAAGCTATTGATGGAATAGAAGACCCAATTAAGAAAAATCAAGTTGGGGTTAAAGTCCTAGCCACTATGTTTGAAGACCAAGGGCAAAATCTAACAAACACTTTAATAAGGTCTTCAGAAAAAACAGTAGACTTACAGAAGAATCAAGATAATCTAAATGAATCAGTTAAAAAATTAGATACAAACCCAGTTGTAAAGTTCCAAAAAGCAATGGGAGATTTACAAATGGCTCTTGAACCTATACTAGGGGTAATTGCTGATGTTGTTGCTAGTATTGCTGATTGGATTTCTAATAATCCAGAATTAGCAGCGACATTAGCAGCTGTTGCAACGGCTATTGGGGTAATTTCAGGGGCACTTATGGCAATTGCACCAATAGTTGTAGCTGTCATGGGTGTATTTGAAATCGGAGCCGCCGCCGCACTAGGCATAGTTGCCATAGTTCCTATTATCATAGCAGCTATAGTTGCTCTAGGAATTGCCATTTATCAAAATTGGGATTCTATAAAACAGTGGACAATAGATACATGGAATTCTATTAAGGAATATTTAATAGAACTTTGGGACGGTATTGTTCAATCCTCTAGCGATGCATGGAATTCATTTTTAGAAACAATGCATTCATTCTTTGATCCAATAGGCCAGTTTTTTAGTGATTTATGGACGGGAATAGGGCAAATATGTAGTGATACGTGGAATTCTATTGTTGAATTCTTTTCAGGAGCTTGGGCCTCATTCACTGAAATGATGCATAGTTTCTTTGATCCGATAGGTGAATTCTTTAGTAGTCTATGGTCCGGAATTGTGGAAACAGCTTCCTCTTGGTGGACTTCTTTAACTGAAACAGCGTCTGAATTGTGGGGATTATTAACGCAAGCATGGCAAGAAACCTGGGATACGATTCTTACTGTGTTAGATCCAATTATTTCGGCAGTTTCTACCGTTTTAGAAGCTGGTTGGTTGTTAATACAGGCAGGTGCACAAATTGCATGGGCAGCAATCTGTCAATACATTATCCAACCAATCCAGGAAGCTTACGACTGGGTAAGTACACAAATCGGTGAAATGGTCACTTGGCTTGGTACACAATGGGAAATTGCGAAAGCTATGGCGCAAATCGCTTGGGGACTATTTAAGCAATATATTATTCAACCTGTCATAGATACTTGGAACTTAGTAAAAGAAAAGTTTGGCGATTTAGTTTCTTGGCTAAATTCGAAATGGGAAACAGTTAAATCATATACTTCTGCAGCGTGGAATTTAGTAAAACAATATGTCATTCAGCCTGTTCAGGAATTGTGGAACGCAACAAAAGAAAAGTTAAATGATTTATCCAATTGGATATTAGGAAATTGGGCGAAAATAAAAGGGTATACACTTGAAGCTTGGAAGATGGTTTACACATATATCGTTGAACCAATTATTTCAGCTTATAATTCTGCAAAAGAGAAATTCAATGATATGTACAACACAGCACGGGAAAAATTTGATTCTGTAAAGAATGCAGCTCAAGAAAAATTTGAAGCAGCTAAACGTTTTATTATTGATCCAATTAAAGATGCAGTTGACAGCGTAGAAAAATTTATTGGGAAGATCAAGAGTTTCTTTAGTGACTTGAAGTTAAAGATTCCTAAACCTGAAATGCCACCTCTTCCACACTTTAGCTTGCAAACTAGTACGAAAAATGTCTTAGGGAAGGATATTACGTTCCCTTCTGGACTCAATATAGATTGGCGTGCAAAAGGTGGTATCTTCACTAAACCGACTATCTTCGGAATGAATGGTGGCAACCTACAAGGTGCAGGAGAAGCCGGCAAAGAAGCGGTTTTACCTTTGAATAAAAAGACACTTGGAGATATTGGTGCAGGAATCGTAGCAGCCATGCCAAGACAACAATTTGCTGTATCAGGAGAAATAAACCAATTAGTGGATGATATGAGCCGTATGATGGCTAGTTCCGCAAGTCAATTAGCAGGATTAAAGACCGTTATGAGTGGTGTGTATGGAAGTATGTCAAACAGTAGACAAGCCATGACAAATAGTGTATCAAATCAAGTAATTAATAATTCTTTCGGATCATCTGGAGGCGGAGTAATTCCAATGCTTGGTGGTGATTTAGTTGTGGAAGTACCTGTTAGTTTAGAAGGAAGAGACGTGGCGCGCGGTACTTATCGTTATACAACCGAGTATCAAGAAAGAGAAGCAAAAAGAAACTCAGACTTTTAGGTTTGGGTTTCTTTTATTTTATAAAGAAATGAGGTGTCAAAATGAGCTCTTTTACATTTAACAATCAACGAAAAGAATATATTCAAATAGAAAAAGGATGGAGTCCACCAACATGGGCACCTCTAAAACGTAATTTCTTAAAAACACCTGGATATCCAGGTGCAAGATTATTAGGAACGGATACAGATCCTCGTCCACTTCCTGTTCCTGTAGGAATTATCGTTCCAGATAGAACAGATTTAGAAACGTTAAAAGAAGAAATAGCAGCATGGTTAATTACAGAAGAAGCAGTCGAGCTAGTATTTGATGCAACTCCTGACCGAACATATTTAGCTATAATTGATGAAGATTTTAATCCTGATGATTTCGTTACGTTAGGTAAAGGTACTTTGAAATTTATTTGTCCAATGCCTTATAAATTAGGACCTACTCGAACAGTAGATTTTCAAACAGGTGCGCTTGGGTTAACAGCAAATGTTCAAAACAAAGGAACCGTTCATTCTAATCCTATTATCGAGGTTAACATTACGAAACCAAACACTTTTTTAGATGTATGGTTCGGCGGAGTATCCTTAAGTGATCGAGATTATTTTCGTATCGGTATGCCACTTAAAACTGTAGAAAAGCCTGTAGAAAGGAATCAACGTATCGTATGGGATGAAATGGCTACTACGGTCGGATGGAGTAAAGTCAGCGCAATGGAAGATGGTGAGCCAGTCGGTGAAATGAAATCAGATAAATATCAATTTTATTGTTCTGATTTTGGTACTGGAACAGCTAAAGGATGGCATGGTGCAGCTGTTAAAAAGAGTATACCTGGTGGTCCAGTACAAGATTTTATTATGCAAGCCTACGTAACTTGTAAGAGTAAGAAAATCAATGAAATGGGACGAGTTGAGATAGCAATACTCGATGAAAATAGTAAGGTACTTTCAAAAATTGCTATGAACGATCTCTATTGGCAAGCTGAACAAAATTTTGGAACGATGGTTATTGGATACGATAACAAGCCAGGGAAAACAGGGTTGATTTATGAGAGCGGTGATTATCCAAATACATGGAATCAATATTTTGGTCGATTATGGATAGCTAGAACAGGGAATGTGTGGGAAGCGTATATTTCGAAATTTCTTCCAGGGACAGAAAAAGATGATTCAGAACGTTTTGCACGATGGACAGACGAAAATAACTATCATATGGAAAAAGCAGCTCAAATACAGATTAGTATTATGCAATGGCAAGATGTACCGCCAGTAGAAGCGATGTCTGTTAGTGATTTAAAGTTTTGGAAAGTAAATTTAAATACCAAAAATAAACCGCCTTATATAGTAGATGTGGGCGATAAAGTTGTAATTGATACAGAAAATAGTCATGTAACGATTGAAGGGAAGGATGCAATTAATATTAAGGACTTTTTCAGTAATTTTCCTGTCATTAATAAAGGTATGCATACACTAGAAATCATGCCTCCTGATATCGGAACAGCAAAGGTTAAATATAGGGAGCGGTTTAGATGAGAACACCAAGTGGAATCTTACATATTATTGATTTTAAAACGAGTCAAACCGTTTCAGCTATACAACCAAAAGATTATTGGGATGATAAACGTCATTGGGAAATCAAGAATAATATCGATACTTTAGAGTTTAAAGTATTTGATAACACGAAATATGCAGCAACACTTATGCAACAAAACTTAGTATTAAAAGAAGTAAGGGATGGGCGTATTGTTCCCTATGTAATCACTGAAGTAGAAAAGGACCCAAACGATAGATCCGTAATTACTTACGCATCGGGTGCATGGATTAATCTTGCTAAAGATGATTATATTCGTCCACAGAAAATTGAAGGCAAGACAGTAAATGAATTTATGGATATTGCTCTCGTAGGTACAAAATGGAAGCGTGGTAAAACGGAGTACGCTGGATTTCATTCTATGACTATTGACGAATTTATAGATCCATTGAGTTTCTTAAAAAAGATTGCTTCCCTATTTGAACTAGAAATTATATACCATGTTGAAGTGGCTGGTTCTCAAATTGTAGGTTGGTATGTAGACATGGTGAAAAAAAGAGGAAGAGAAACCGGAAAGGAAGTCACGTTAGGTAAAGATTTAGTTGGAATTAAGCGTATTGAAAACTCACAAAACATTTGTACCGCTTTAATTGGTTTTATCAAAAAAGAAGGCGGAGAAGTTCTCACTATCGCAGATATAAACAAAGGTATGCCATATATTGTGGATAACGATGCTTTTCAACGTTGGAACGAAAAAGGTAAACATAAATTTGGATTTTACACACCAGAAACAGAACAAGATATAACACCAGAACGTTTATTGACTCTTATGAAAACAGAATTAGCAAAACGTGTGAATACCTCGGTTTCTTATGATGTTCAAGCACAAAGTATAGGGCGTGTATTTGGACTAGCTCACGAGTTAATCAATGAGGGAGATACAATTCGAATTAAAGATACTGGATTCACACCTAAGCTTTATTTAGAAGCGAGAACAATCGCTGGCGATGAATCTTTTACCGATCCTACGCAAGATAAATATGTGTTTGGTGATTATCGCGAAATTACTGATCCAAACGAAGAACTACGAAAGATATATAATCGTATTCTTAGTTCACTAGGAAGTAAGCAAGAACTGATAGATCAGTTAGATAAATTAGTGAAAGATGCAAATGAAACAGCTAATAATGCTAAGAAAGAATCCGAAGCGGCGAAAACATTGGCTGAAAAGGTTCAAGAGAATCTTAAAAATAACACGGTAGACATCATTGAAGCTAAGAATCCACCGACCACGGGACTGAAACCTTATAAAACACTTTGGCGTGATATTAGTAATGGAAAGCCTGGTATTTTGAAAATATGGACAGGCGCAGCTTGGGAATCGGTTGTACCAGATGTTGAATCTGTTAAGAAAGAAACACTTGAGCAGGTTAATAAAGATATTGAGTCCACAAAAACAGAATTAAACCAAAAGGTACAAGAAGCACAGAATCAAGCTACAGGACAATTCAATAAAGTACAGGAAGGTTTACAAGGTTTCAGTCGTACAATTTCTAATATCGAAAATAAACAAGGTGAAATCGATAAGAAAGTAACTCAGTTTGAACAGGATTCTAATGGATTTAAAACTTCTATTGAATCGTTAACTAAAAAAGATAATGAAATTAGCAATAAATTAAATATAGTCGAACAAACTGTAGAAGGTACAAAGAAGACTATTTCTGATGTGCAGCAAACAACAAATGAGCTTAAGAAAACAACAACTGATATTAAAGAAGAAGCTGGGAAAATCTCAATAAAGTTAGAACAGGTTGAGGCTCGTACTGTAGGTGGTGAAAACTGGCTAATCAATACAGGTCCAAACGAAAGACCTCAAACAATCGGGATGATCGGTGGCGCGGTATTGAATAAAGTTACATCATTTGTTCAGCCTGGCGAATACGTAGCGATTGAATGTCAAGATCATACAGATGCCTTTTATCAATTCCATCTAGATAATACTAAGATAGGAGACTTTGAAAAAGGGAAAGATATAACAATATCTTTAGACATTCAAAATGATGTTCTTTTAGATTTTATTTTATTCCAATACATCAACGGATCGTGGAGTGAGTCAGTACAAAAGCCTGTGCCAGCTAAAGACTGGCGTCGTGAGTCATGGACGTTTAAAATCGATGTTCGTGCTACTGGTTGGGGATTTAGAATTCGTTTTGCTAGAAATGAAGCATCTAAAGGGAAAAGGTTCCGTTTCAAGAAAGCTAAACTCGAAAAAGGATCTGTTCCAACAGACTTCAGCAAATCAACATATGAATTAGAGCAAAGTGTGGATGGTGTAAAATCTACTGTAACTAAGGTGCAGGATAACCAAGCCGGATTCGAAAAACGCATGACTACAGTAGAACAAACAGCAACTGGATTATCTTCCACAGTGAGCAATTTAAATAATGTAGTATCAGATCAAGGGAAAAAGCTTACTGATGCAAATACAAAACTCGAACAACAGGCAACAGCAATCGGTGCAAAAGTGGAGCTTAAACAAGTAGAAAATTATGTTGCTGGATTTAAGATACCTGAGTTGAAGCAAACAGTCGATAAAAATAAACAAGATTTGTTGGGCGAATTAGCTAACAAACTTGCGACTGAGCAATTTAATCAAAAAATGACTATGATTGATAACCGCTTTACTATCAATGAACAGGGTATAAATGCTTCAGCCAAAAAGACAGAGGTATATACAAAAGAGCAAGCAAATGGGCAATTTGCAACATCATCTTATGTAAGAGATATGGAAACCCGTCTTCAGTTAACGGAAAAAGGCGTTAGTATATCTGTAAAAGAAAACGATGTAATCGCAGCATTCAATATGAGTAAAGAAAACATTACTTTGAATGCTAACAGAATTAACTTAGTAGGTTTTATTACAGCAAATCATATCAAAGGACAAGTTTTAGAAGGAGTAACACTTAAAACGAGTGGAAATAGATTTGTTGAAATAAATAAGCAAGACATGAAGATTTTCGATGCAGATAGGCCGCGTGGTTATATAGGATTTATGGAAGCAAATGACGGAAGTATTCAACCTTCATTAGTCCTTGGTTCTGATAATAGAAAATACGCCGGCACAGGATCGTTTTATATTTATCAAGTCATGCCGCGAATTAATGGAGTCGATCAACCTTCTAAAGCGTATGCAACATTTGGGATTTCTAAAGGAGAAAATGCAGAAGGCACTAATATATGGTCATCTTATATTAATATGCAGAATGACGGTGGACATCTTTATGCATATGCAGCCGGAAGATTATACTTTGATAATTTGAATGACATTGTTTTTAACTCAGTGGGATGGGCTCGAGGATACGGGAAGTTTATAGTGACAACCACAGAGCCACATTATTTTAAAAATGACTATGGTGAGTTTCATTTTGATAGAAAAAGTACTGGTAACAGTATATACTTCGTCAATGGCGTTAATGATCATGATTTAAACATAGGAAGATTAATGCTAAGAGCAAGTCTTGTATCAGGCTATGATATGAATTTACAAATTAAAGATGTGTATGGTAATGGATGGCGAGATATAGAATTAAGAACGCTGCGAGCGCAAGAAAATGTAAATGCCAATGGTCAAATGTGGGCGAAAGCATTTAATCCTACATCAGCTAGGAATATGAAAGAAAACATAAAAGATATTCCTTTCTCAGCTCTTGATAAAATCATGAGTTTAGCTATCAAACAGTACAACTTCAAGGACGACATGTATGATCTGTATCAAATGCGTGTGAACAAGCCGGAAGAACAAACAGAACCATATACAACAAAAGAAATTGAAACGTATTTCGGTATGATTGCAGATGATACGGAAGATATATTTACAGATAAAGAGAAACGGGCCATTAATTTATATAATACTGTTTCAATCTTTATTGCAGCTTTCCAACAGCAGTATCATCAATTTAACGAAGAGTTAACTACTGTTAAAAGTGAGAATAAACAACTAAAAGAGCAAGTTGTAACACTGACAAACGATGTGTCTACATTAAAAGAATTAGTACAAAAATTAATAAATGAAAAGCCAGAGCAGCCATAAGCTGTTTTTTATTTTGTATAAAATACGGTTTTTAGAGACAAATGTATGATAACCTGCTTTTTATTTTTAGAAAAAGTTTATGGTGGGGTTCTATGATGACACGATTAGAACAGGTACTGAGTATAAAGAAAGGGCGACTGTAAGCGGAGTGTAAATGGTTCAAAATATTAACGAGCAGATTTGATGCATGGCAAGTTATCTTTGTAAAAGAACCGAACATTAAGATTAATAAAAAGTGATTTAAAAACGTTACTCTTGATGTCAATTAAATCACTAATATTAATTAATCTTATGAATTTACGTTTTCATGATTCCCTAAGTTTGAATCATAATGATTATTTTCTGAATGATCCTGAGCACTTTTCATAGACGCTGTAATAAATGCGGTTGTCATTACGGCATTCATCCAGTCAGCTTCAGCATCATTAGTATTTGTTCCTGAATCGTTATGATTACCATTTTTTTGTATTGAGTAAGGATTTTTTAATTCTTTTTTAATAGATTTGTAATCTTGTTTCTTCCTGTCAAAACGCTTCATAATTATTAATAACATCAAGCATACAATGAAGACTATTAAAGAGAAAATTATACTTTCCATGTGCACACCCACTTTCTACTTTATACAATAACAAATAAAACGGTACAATAATAGATTATAAGGGGATTCTTAAAAGTAATACTATTCTGAATAGAATGCGGTTTTTGTTTTGAAATTTCTGCGAAATATTCACCATAAATAAGGTTGTCTCATATCATGTAGAGATTGCTTTATTAAGATTTTAAAAGGATGTGAATATATTGGAAGATGTATATGTAAAAATCGACAGTTTAAAAGCAGAACAAAAAGAAATTATGCGAGATATTCGTAATTTAGAAACTCGCACAACAATTAATGAGAAAGACATCACCACAATTAATAAGCAATTAGAAAAGATTAGCATGAATACAACTTGGATTTTACGAATCATTATTAGTGCAATCACTATGTCAGTTTTGGGTTTAATATTAAAAGGGATGATTTAATATTATTAAAATAAAAGTACTTATTGAGAGAGGGACAAGCGTCTCTCTTTTTTATTGTAAATAAGGAGATGAAAAGATGGATCGTATTGATGTATTAATGAAAGCATTTATCGCTACATTTGGCGGATTTTGTGGGTATTTCTTGGGAGGATGGGATGCAACATTGAAAATCTTAGTGACGATGGCAGTTATTGATTATTTAACTGGCATGATTGCAGCAGGATATAACGGAGAATTAAAAAGTAAAGTTGGTTTCAAAGGCATCGCCAAAAAGGTGGTGCTTTTTCTTTTGGTCGGAGCGGCCGCTCAACTAGATTCAGCAATGGGAAGTAACAGCGCAATCCGTGAAGCGACTATTTTCTTCTTCATGGGCAATGAGTTACTTTCACTTTTAGAAAACGCTGGTCGTATGGGGATTCCCTTACCTTCAGCATTAACAAATGCAGTTGAAATTTTGGGTGGAAAACAAAAACAAGAAGAGAAAAAGGAGATGTTCAATAATGGAAATTAGAAAAAAATTAGTTGACCCAAGTAAATATGGTACAAAGTGTCCTTATACAATGAATCCAGAATTTATTACAGTTCATAATACGTATAATGATGCTACAGCACAAAATGAAGTAGCTTATATGATTCGTAATGACAACCAAGTTTCGTTTCATATCGCGGTAGATGATAAGGAAGCTGTACAAGGTCTACCGTTAGATCGTAATGCATGGGCTTGTGGTGATGGAAATGGTTCAGGTAATCGTAGATCTATTAGTGTAGAAATTAGTTATTCTTTAAATGGTGGAGATCGATATTATAAAGCGGAAGACAATGCAGCTATCGTTGTAGCTCAACTCATGAAACAGTTCAATATTACAATTAGTAAAGTTCGTACACACCAATCATGGAGCGGGAAGTATTGTCCTCATCGTATGTTAGCAGAAGGACGATGGGATAGCTTCATTAAAAGAGTCCAAAATGCATACAATGGAGGTGGTAAAGTAACTCCTACACCTATTCCTCCGGCAAATAATGGGACAGGTATTGCGTATATTGAAGGGAATGGCGTTAACCTTCGTAAAGGGCCAGGTACTGGATACGGGGTTATTCGTCAATTAGGTAAAGGTGAGTCCTACGAAGTATGGGGACAATCAAACGGATGGTTAAACCTTGGTGGCGATCAGTGGACTTATAACGATCCATCATATATTCGTTATACAGGAGGGGATGCACCGGCACCTTCTAAACCTTCAAATGATGGCATTGGTGTAGTAACCATTACAACTGATGTATTACGAGTTCGTACTGGTCCAGGAACTAACTATGGCGTCGTGAAAAATGTGTACCATGGTGAAAAATATCAAACGTGGGGATATAGAGATGGTTGGTATAATGTTGGCGGCGATCAATGGGTTTCTGGTGAATATGTGAAGTTTGAAAAGTAAAACATATTACTATACAAAAGAATAATTTTATGAACAAATACAAAAGCCGTCCTGTTGGGCGGCTTTTATATTTTTGAAGCTAAATAATAGATAATAAATTTCTCAATATTTGAGCTTCTTTTAGGATGTATATTTAAGTAAAAGTAAATTTATAAAGGAAGGAATAAGGAACGATGGAAATAAAATCAAAAGAGTTAATAGCAACTGTAATACCTCGTGAAATTTTTAGTACTGAAAACCTTCCACACGGAACAAAGTTTTTAAAGTGGGAAGTTGAAAATGATAATCATAGTGAGCATATTAGCTTTGATGTAATGAAGAACGTATCTCAGGGAATGGGAAGTACGATATTCAGAGATGTTTTAAGTGGAAATCGAACAAATTTGATACGAAATAATAGCCTTTGTATTGCTAGTCCCAAGGGCTCTAATCTTCCTTTTCAGGTAAGTGTATATGCTATTGTTTTTTAGCGAAAATAAAAATCAAAAAGAATTTTCTCAATACCTTTAATTTACATAAATGATATATTTTAGAAGTGGTTACTGGTTTAACCACTTCTAAAAAAATTTAATTGAGAAAAGGGGAATGTTAATGGAAACGCAAGCACAACAATTAGTAGCGACGGTATTATCTCAACCAAAACCTTTAGATGGACAAAAAAACCGCTCAAGTGGGAATTTTAGTACGGAGAGCCTTCCTTCAGGTACACAATATTTAAAGTGGGAAGTTGAAGGGGGCGGAAATCCAGATCTTGTTAGCTTCAATGTTATGAAAGATGTATCTGCTGGTACAGATCCTGTTGTTTTTCACGATGTATTAAGCGGTAATAGAACAAGTGTAGTATCAGCGAGATCATTATATATTGCGAATCCTAAAAACGCATCGGAACCATTTACTGTAAGTGTGTATGCCATTTATTAATACTTATAAAGTACAAAATAATAAAAGCAAAACATACCATGTAACTGTAAATGAGACCTATGTATATGTGAAATGATTTTTTACAAAAGAATAGTTTTATTAAAATGAATAATAAAAACCAGAGTACTCTTGTGGAGTGCTCTGGTCACATGAGATGATTAACATATGAGAGAAACGTGTTTATTTCATTTTATGTAGTAACATGCTGGAATATGAGAAAAAGACACTCTCCTTGTTGAAAGTGTCTTTTCCTTTATGGATTCTCCGATGACAATCTTAATATATGCGAGGGAAAATATTATATGACTGTAAAATAAAAAGACGCCCCCTTTAGGAAAGCGTCCGTTTTATATAAACTTCTCTCGGTGTCTGTTTCAGTATATGTTGTGTGGAGGATGAATATTACATCCTTAGGACGGTTTTATAAAAAGCTTCAGCTTGTTCTTCCCCGTGAGTTAACAAAGTTAAATACTCATCGAAAAAGTCCAAGATTAGTGAGACTTGATAATCTCGCAATGTCATATGATTGACTACATACATGGTACCTTCAGCAGCAAGGTCATCAGTATACGTCTGTTTCTTGCTCATCCAGTCTTTCCACATTGTTAATGCATGCTCAATACATTGTTTATCTGCTGCGAGACGTTCGTATTCCGATTTCGTTAACATATGTAGCCACTCTCCTTATTCTTCTAACATTTCTTCATAGGTGCTCTTGTAAAAATCAAATAGTTCCTGATCGTTTAAATCTTGAATTAATTGGGTTAGTTCGTTTAGTGTTAATCTAGTTGAAAGTCCAGTCGCAATAGTTGCTAGCTCTATTCTCTCGGAATAGTAGCAAATATAAGCTAAGTCATATTCTTTGAATTTACGCATCTGTTTTCCCTTCATAACTATTTTAATCATTTTAGTTGCACTATTTTGCTAACTATATCTAACAAATCGGGTGCAGTGTGCAAATGGGCAGTTTTTTATTATTATGCAATTAGAATTTACTTTTAGATAATGCCTTTAATATAGGATTTATAATTTTATTCAATAAACAAAACCCCTTAAATATAGACCGAACAACCTTCAAATAATCGCCCCCCTAAAAACAAGAAAATCATACTAATTGTTAGAATGTATTTCATTCAAGAAATAAAAAAGTGCTAACACGTTTGCAAACGTACTTGCTAACGTGTAGACGAAATAGACATAATACATCGCTGATATGTCCTTCATAAAAATAAGCTTATCCAAGTAGATGCTACTAACTCAGAATACTTATGATGATAAGCCTGATACTATGAGTATCATTATACGAAAATAAAAGAGAGTTGTGGGCTTTTTTATAATAATCGAGTAGAAAAAGAGTGGTGGGAGACAATAAAACAGAATTTCTATGTATGATAATTATCGTACGCAGAAAGAAGCGCGTGATAATACGGAGGTTATAATGCGAAAATTATTATATTTTATAGCATGCAGTAGTGTTATACTTTTTACTTTACCGAGTGTGTCAATAGCTCAATATGATGCACCTCTTATGGAAGATGCACTTTATTCTGTTTTATTTCCAAAAATAAATAAAGCAATTGAAAAACAATATGGAAGTTTGAAACCGTATCAATGTCCTAAAATTATTAGTTTAAAAAAAGTGTATAGCGGTACATATTTATTTCAAGCAAGTATTGAAGTGACAAAGTATGAACGTGTTGCTGGGAAAATTGCTCCCCCATTTGAGAAGGTAACGATTACATTTAATAACGAAGAAGGCGAATGGGAAGTGAAAAAGATTTCAGTAAAGCGCTTACCAAATGATACAAAATTAAACTGTAAAAAAACAATATAAAAAATTGTTTGACAAATAAAATGGTCCTTTGGTATTGTTAATAGCAACAATTAGATGTTTGAAAATTAAATAGACTTACCTCATCTACTCTCAAAGGTAGAGGCCGCGATAGGAAAGAGTAAGCTATGGGAGATTTCATGGAATCTGTGATCATAGGCTGAAAGGGACTATTGCCGAAATATAAGAATAACCATCTTATTCATATATTGGGACTACATTGAATAAATGTAGTACTGTCATAAGATTTATTTTATGGAGAGCTATTTGGAGATGTTGATGCGGTTTCTTATTTTGAGGAGATAACAACTCGTTTATTTTTTCAATATATATTTTTCCTAATAAGAAACGCGTGTGAACATTGTTCCGCGCGTTTTTTGTCTATCTAAAAGCGTGCTGCAATGAATAGAAGATTGGGGTTATGAGTTTTAGAGGAAATAAGGGAGGAATTTAAATGTATTTACACGGCACAAGCCGAATTAATGGGCAAGGACACTTAGAAATTGGAGGGTGCGATACGACGCAGCTAGCAAAGCAATACGGAACACCACTTTATGTATACGATGAAGAGTCTATTCGAGGAAAATGCCGAGCATTTCATCGTGCTTTTAAAGAAAGTGGTTTCTCTTATCAAGTAGCATATGCAAGCAAGGCGTTCTTGTGCATGGAGATGTGCCGAGTAGCTCGTGAAGAGAATATGTCATTAGACGTTGTTTCTGGAGGAGAATTATATACTGCGCTCCAAGCAGGATTTCCAGCATCACGTATTCATTTTCATGGAAATAATAAAACAGAAGAAGAGATAGTGATGGCTCTTCAGGCGAATATCGGTTGTTTTGTCGTAGATAATTTCTTTGAATTAGAAGTTTTACACGATTTAGCGATGCAACATGGAAAGTTTGTGAACATATTAATTCGTGTAACGCCTGGAGTAGAGGCGCACACACATGAATATATTACAACAGGCCAAGATGATTCGAAATTTGGATTTGGCGTTTCAAACGGTCAAGCGATGCAGGCAATTGGATTTGCTTTACAAAAATCCAATTATAATGTGCTAGGGATTCATTCACATATCGGATCGCAAATATTTGAAACAGCTGGCTTTGTTCGAGCGATTGAAGTTCTTCGCCAATTTTTAGAAGAAGTGAGAGAGCAAACAAACTATGTAGTAAAAGTGTTAAATGTAGGCGGGGGATTTGGAATACGCTACACAGAGTCGGATACACCGTTAACTCTTGAGACATATGTGCGAGCTGTAACAAGTGCAGTGAGAGAACAATTTACTGTATGTGAATATCCATTGCCAGAAATATGGATTGAACCAGGCCGTAGTATTGTAGGTGATGCTGGGACAACAATTTATACAGTTGGATCTGTGAAAGATATTCCTGGTATTCGGAAATATGTATCAGTCGATGGTGGAATGACAGATAATTTAAGACCTGCTTTATATAGTGCGCGTTATGAAGCAATGTTAGCGAATCGAGGGAATGATGAGAATGAGGAACTCGTTTCGATTGCGGGGAAATGTTGTGAGAGCGGAGATATGTTGATTTGGGATATTCATTTACCGAAAGTCGCTGCTGCTGATTTACTAGCAGTTTCCTGTACAGGAGCCTACGGGTACTCGATGGCGAATAATTACAATCGGATTCGAAGACCAGCCGTTGTCTTTGCAAAAGGCGGAACATCGCAAGTAGTTGTGGAACGCGAAACATATGAAAATATTATTGGGAACGATCGCATACGTATTAAAGAGCTTGTTTAAATAGAAAAAGGAGTTGTTCGGATGGGCAATTCCTTTTTTGTAAAATAAAATAATTAAAATATATCGGAAAACTAGGATTGAAAAAAATCAGAATTGTGATAAAATACAAATACAAAGCTTATCAAGAGAAGCGGAGGGAACTGGCCCGAAGAAGCTCGGCAACCTGCTTATAGAAAGCAAGGTGCTAAATCCAGCAAAATGGAATCCATTTTGAAAGATAAGGTAAAATATATTACCGAACAGTCTTTTCGAAATGGGAAAGATTTTTTTTATGAATAAAAAGGGGGGCTGTTCGCGTGAGTGTACGGGAACATTTTGATGAAGTATCCGAGAAGATTGAAGCGATGCTTGCTGATATGAAATATGGCTCAATTACAATTGTTGTGCAAGATGGAAAAGTAATTCAGTTAGAGAAAAGTGAAAAAGTACGTTTAAAGTGAAAAGCGCTGACTAGAAAAACTAGAGGCGGTTTTAACCTATTTTCATTAGGTTAAAATCGTCTTTTTGCTTTTACAGGGGGAAAAAACATGTTGACGTATGAAACGTGGGAAGAAAATGTTGTTTCGTTTTCGGAAGAAGATGAAACGAAAGGTGCGCTATCAGTATTAAATTGGGCTTATGAAGAGTATAAAGATGAAATCGTCTACGCATGTAGCTTTGGGGTGGAAGGTATGGTATTGCTGCACCTTATAAACCAAGTAAATCCATCTGCTAAAGTTGTATTTTTGGATACAAATGTTCATTTTCAAGAAACATATGAATTAATTCAAAGAGTGAGGGAACGATTTCCTTCATTGAATATTATAGAAAAGCAGCCAGAACTTACACTTGATGAACAGGCGAAGTTGCATGGTGAAAAACTGTGGGAGAGCAATCCGAATCTTTGTTGTAAGATTAGAAAAATTTTACCTTTAGAAAAATCATTAGTCGTGGAAAAAGCATGGATATCGGGCTTAAGAAGGGAACAATCAGAAACACGTAAGCATACAAAGTTTATAAATCAAGATCATCGTTTTCAATCTATTAAAGTTTGTCCACTCATTCATTGGACGTGGAAAGAAGTTTGGCGATATGTATACAAACATAGCTTGCCGTATAACCCGTTGCATGATGTTGGCTATCCAAGTATTGGGTGTGAGAAATGTACTTTACCTGTAGGGGATGGTGGCGATTCAAGAGATGGTAGATGGGCTGGGAAAGTGAAAACCGAATGTGGTCTTCATTATCAATAAGATGAATCTTGAAATAAAGCTAAGAGGGGATATAGAAAATGAGCACAGTAAACGAATTAGTAAACCGTATAGATGAGACATATGACGTATCACAAATTGAAAAAGAAATTAAATTAGACAACATTGCTTTAAGTGATTTAGAACTATTGGCGACAGGTGGATATAGCCCGCTTACTGGTTTTTTGGGGAAGGAAGATTATGATTCAGTCGTAGAAACGCTTCGTTTAGCAAATGGTAGTGTGTGGAGTATACCAATTACATTACCGGTAACAGAAGAAGTCGCAGAAAGCCTGAAGACCGGAGAGGAAGTAAAGCTTGTCAACAATGGAAATATATATGGTGCTATTCAAATAGAAGATATTTTCGTACCAGATAAAGAAAAAGAAGCGTTACTTGTATATAAAACAACGGATGAGGCTCATCCAGGAGTGAAAAAATTATATGAACGACCAAACGTTTACGTTGGAGGAACTATTATTCTAACAAAACGCTTTGAAAATAATCAATTTCCTTCTTATCATTTAGACCCAATTGAAACGAGAGAAGAATTTAAAAAACGTGGGTGGAAAACAGTAGTCGGATTTCAAACGAGAAACCCGGTACATCGTGCCCATGAGTATATTCAAAAATCTGCTCTTGAAATTGTAGATGGTCTCTTTTTAAATCCACTCGTTGGAGAAACGAAATCGGATGATATTCCTGCTGATGTAAGAATGGAAAGCTATGAAGTACTCCTTCAAAACTATTATCCGAAAAATCGTGTCTTTTTAAGTGTATTTCCTGCTGCAATGCGTTACGCAGGACCAAGAGAAGCGATATTTCATGCGTTAGTAAGAAAGAATTTTGGATGTACCCACTTTATTGTAGGACGTGATCATGCCGGAGTAGGAGATTATTACGGAACATACGAAGCGCAAGAAATCTTCACGAATTTTACGATAGAAGAGTTAGGCATTACACCACTATTCTTTGAACATAGTTTTTATTGCACGAAATGTGAAGCGATGGCTTCAACAAAAACATGTCCGCACGGAAAAGAAGATCATGTTATTTTATCGGGTACGAAAGTAAGAGAACTATTAAGAAACGGTGAGATTCCGCCAAGTACATTTAGTCGTAAAGAAGTAGTAGAAGTGCTAATTAAAGGTTTAAAAAAAGAAGTAGTAACAGAATAGGGAGAGAACGAGATGGATACGAATATTACTTGGCATACAGCTTCGGTTTCAAAAGATGAGAGAAGAGTGAAGAATGGACATCACAGTTTTGTAATTTGGTTTACTGGTTTATCAGCTTCGGGTAAATCTACAGTAGCGAATGCGGTCGCTCGTAAACTGTTTGAAAAGAATATTGGAAATTATGTGCTGGATGGGGATAACATTCGCCACGGTTTAAATAAAGACTTAGGATTTTCTGAAAGTGATCGCATGGAAAATATAAGACGTATTGGCGAAGTGGCAAAGTTATTTGTAGATCAAGGAACAGTTGTCCTTACAGCATTTATTTCACCATTTCGAGTAGACCGCAAACAAGTAAGAGATTTATTAGCGGCAGATGAATTTATTGAAATTTTTGTGAAGTGTCCGATTGAAGAGTGTGAGAAACGTGATCCGAAAGGACTTTATAAAAAGGCAAGAAAAGGTGATATTAAGGATTTCACAGGTATTGATTCGCCTTATGAAGAGCCAGAGCAAGCGGAATTAATTGTAGAAACGCACAAATATTCTATAGAAGAATGTGCAGAACAAATCGTGAAGTACTTACAAGAGCGTAGTTTTATCCCGCTATTTGCCGGGAAGTAAAATTCCTACCTCAAATTTCGATTGGGGCAAGGAAGTTAGGTGGGGGTCGGGCTGCCCGTAAATACCCGATTGGTTAAGGCTAATAATCAGCGTGGGATGAACAAAACTCTACTGATTAAAGTTTCACTTTATATAGGGGGATTTAAAAATGAGTTATGAAAAAGTATGGGCTAACAATGAAAAATTAAATCAGACGGAGAAAAATAAATTAGAAAAAGATGGCTTAGAAATTTTTAATGATATTCCTTACTATGCGGAAAATGGATTCGAATCTATTCCGAAAGAAGAGTGGGATGCTTTTAAATGGGCAGGATTGTATTTACAACGTCCAAAAGAAGCTGGTTATTTTATGATGCGGGTAAATATTCCGTCAGGGATTATTACAAATGCGCAGGCAGAAGTACTTGCTGCCATCGCTGAGGATTATGGACGTGATGTAATAGATATTACGACGAGACAGGCGATTCAGTTTCACTGGTTAGAAATTCAGCAAATTCCAGATATTTTTAAAAGATTAGCAAGAGTTGGATTATCTTCAGCAGGGGCTTGTGGTGATATAACACGGAATATTACAGGTAATCCGCTTGCTGGAATTGATGCAAATGAACTATTTGATACAACACATATTGTGAAAGAGGTATATGACTATTTCCAACATAATGAAGAGTTTTCTAACTTGCCACGTAAATTTAAAATGTCTATTAGTTCTAATATTTATAACTCAGCAAATGCAGAGATTAACTGTGTTGCATTTACACCTGCTACGAAAGAAATAGATGGTGAGAAAAAAGTTGGTTTTCATATAAAAGTAGGCGGAGGGTTGTCAGCCCGTCCATATTTAGCTGATGAATTAGATGTTTTCGTTTTACCAGAAGAAGTGAAGGCGGTGGCGATTGCGATTGCTACTATATTCCGTGATTTTGGATATCGTGAGAAACGTCATTTAGCACGTTTGAAATTTCTTGTTGCGGACTGGGGAGCAGAAAAATTTAAAGAGAAACTAATAGAGTATACAGGGCCTTTACAAAGTAAAGGAGAAAGTGCACTCAAAGGATGGAATGCAGGCTATTTTTATGGTGTTCAAGACCAAAAACAAGAGGGATTAAAATATGTAGGTTTTAATGTACCGGTAGGTCGTTTACATGCGGAAGAAATGTTTGAGATTGCAAGAATCGCAAAGCAATATGGAAATGGACAAATTCGTACATGTAATTCACAAAATTTCATTATTCCGAACGTTCCTCCGAAAAATGTAAAAGGATTACTTAGTGAACCGTTGTTTGAAGCGATATCTGCAAGCCCAAAATCATTTATTGGTCATGCGGTTTCATGTACCGGTATTGAATATTGTAATCTTGCACTAGTAGAAACGAAAGAAAGATTACGAAAAATTGCAGAATACTTAGATACACAAATTGCACTCGATGTTCCAGTTCGAATTCATATGGTAGGCTGCCCGAATTCATGTGGTCAACGTCAAATTGCTGACATTGGGTTACAAGGGGTGAAAATGAAAACGAAGGAAAAGGGAATTGTTGAAGCATTTGAGATATACGTTGGTGGAACGTTGTTAGATGGCGGTGCCTACAATCAAAAGTTAAAAGGAAAAATAGATGGCGAGGATTTACCTGATGTACTCGCATCATTTATAAGTTATTTCAAAGAGAATAAATTACCAGCCGAAACATTTTATGATTTTGTAGGTCGTGTTGGTGTAGACACATTACAAATAGCGTTAAATACCGTGTTAGAAGAAGTCATAGCGTCTTAGGGGGGCAATATGGATTTATATCGATTTGAAGCTGTATTAGTGAGTGATATTGTTCCGATTGTTGTTGTTGCTCAAAGTGAAGAACAGGCATTTAAGCTTGCGGAGATTGAGCTTGAAAAACATTTTTTACCGTTGCCAGAGGTAAAAGAGATTTCTTTGTTTGAAAAAAAGAAAATTCGAAAAGGTGCGGCATTTGTTATTCATGAGTAGAGAGCAGTAATACGAAAAAATAAAAACTTCCATTCGTATATAAGAATGGAAGTTTCATTTTAATAGTAGAAATGAGGAGAGATGATGGGGAAGGTTTATATTGTTGGAGCGGGTCCTGGCGATCCAGATTTAATTACTGTTAAAGGATTGAAATGTATTGAGAAGGCAGATGTTATTTTATACGATCGTCTTGTGAATAAAGAGCTGCTTTCACACGCAAAGCCTGACGCGGATTTAATTTATTGCGGGAAACTCCCGAATTATCACACGATGAAGCAAGAAACAATTAATACATTTCTTATTAAGTATGCGAAAAAAGGAAAAGTTGTAACAAGGCTTAAGGGCGGCGATCCATTTGTATTTGGTAGAGGGGGAGAAGAAGCGGAAGCATTAGCAAAGCAAGGTGTACCATTTGAAATCGTCCCAGGTATTTCGTCTGGAATAGCTGCACCTGCTTATGCTGGTATTCCAGTGACGCACCGTGATGCAAGTGCAAGTTTTGCTATTGTGACTGGGCATAGGAAAGAAGGTGCTGAAGAAGAAGTGAAATGGGAAAGTTTAGCGAAAGGTGTAGAGACTTTAGCCGTATATATGGGGGTTAGTAATTTGCCCTACATATGTGAGCAACTTATGAAGCATGGAAAAGATAAAAGTACGCCAGCTGCTATTATTGAACAGGGGACGACGTCTATGCAGCGCACAGTTGTTGGGACATTAGGAACAATTGTAGATGTTGCGAAAAAAGAGAAAATTCAAAATCCGAGCATGATTGTAATTGGAGAAGTTGTCCGTTTTAGAGAAAAAATCCATTGGTTTGAGAAGCAAACAGAAAATGCTTATCAAGTAAGTGGAGTGTTGTAAAATGAAAGCCGTCTTATATATATGTCATGGAAGTCGTTTGAAGACAGCGAAAGAAGAGGCGATTCAATTTATTACATCGTGCATGAGCCGTATAGAAGCGACTATTCAAGAAGTTTGTTTTTTAGAGTTAGCGAATCCTTCTATTGAAGAGGGTTTTCATACATGTGTGAAGCGTGGGGCCACGGAGATTATTGCTATCCCTGTTTTTTTATTAGCGGCAGGTCATGTGAAGAAAGATATTCCATTTGAATTGGTAAAGCTCAAGAATCAATATCCGAATGTTAAAGTGACTTATGGTAATCCGTTTGGTGTATCAGAAACACTTATAAAATCAGTATATAACGGAAGTGGTATTGAACAGGAAGATAAGGCTGAAGTGACCCTTCTGCTCGTTGCAAGAGGGAGTAGTGATCCTGAAGTATTACAAGATGTAAAATGGATCGCTTCTTTATTTCAAGCTGAGGAGAAAATTAAAAAAGTTGAGGTTTGTTATTTAGCGGCTGCGGAGCCAAAATTTGAGAAGAAATTGCAGGAAGTTGTAGAACGGAAAGTGGAGAATATCATTGTGCTACCTTATTTGCTATTTACAGGTTTACTTATGAAACATATTGAGAAAGAAGTGCGCCAATATAAATTGGAAAAGATAAAAATAAGTCCATATTTAGGGAAGAATGAAGCGTTTCAAGATATGTTAATTCAGAAAACGACGGAGTTATTGAAAGGAGATCAGTATGTATCCACTTACAGTGCGAGTTAATGAGAAACGCGTTGTTGTTATTGGCGGGGGGAAAGTTGCAGGGTTTAAAATTATTCCTTTACTCAAACAAGGTGCGGATATAGTTGTGATAAGTCCAGAATTGGATGCGAATTTAGTAAAACTTGTGGAAGAAAAGAAAATTCGTTGGTATCAAAGAGAATATGAAAAAAGTGATATTAAAGGTGCTTTTTTAGTTGTTGCAGCGAGTAGTGATTCAATATTAAATGAACAAGTTGCTGAAGATGCCGCAGAGAATCAATTAGTAAATGTTATTACAAATCCGGAAAGTGGTAATGTTCACTTTCCAGCAGCGATTCATCGTGGTTTGCTTAATATAGCAGTTTCTACTGGGGGAGCGAGCCCGAAGCTCGCAAAAAAAATTCGAGATGAGATTGCAAATAAATATGATGAGGCATATGAATCATATTTAGATTTTTTATATGAAGTAAGGGTGAAGTTAAAAGATTTACAGTTAGAAAAGAGGGAACGAAATATATTACTCCAAGAAGTGTTGAAATCAGTATATGTGCAAAACGAGGGGAAAAGAGAAAGTTTTTTACAAGAATTAGAAGAGAAAGTTTTAAAATAATAAAAAGTAAATTGCGCTTTACAAATATGGAAATATAATTTATAATCACAATTAACTTCAATAGATGAAATCGATGAGCAAGAAGAGTACGTATATTTGATGCGGTCAGAGAGCTGGGGTTAGGTGTGAGCCCAGTACGATAAAATATACAGAATGGGCTTGCGAGAGGTATGTTGAACATTGTAGTAGGCAACCCGGGTTCCGCCGTTAAAAGGATAGAGTATCGGAATTATTCCTGTACTTGAACAAGTGGGATTTATCAATCCAATTGAGGTGGTACCACGGTATTTACATTACATATATCGTCCTCTACATGCATATTTGCGTGTAGGGGACTTTTTTATTTTCTAAAGGAGGTGTGCGAGTATGAAATGAAAGTGTATAATTAACAGAAATTTTAATATTCAGAAAAGGAGAGTTTATGATGAAAGAAACACAGCAATGGACGTCGAAAATAGGCTTTGTACTCGCAGCAGCCGGAGCCGCAGTAGGTCTTGGTGCAATATGGAAATTTCCGTATGTTGCAGGTAATGGAGGAGGAGGCGCATTCTTCCTTGTATTTTTACTATTAACTTTATTTATAGGTATGCCTCTTCTAATAGCGGAGTTTGTTATTGGACGTAGCACGCAAAAAGAGGCGGTTACAGCTTATAAAGTACTAGTGCCAAATAGCAAATTATATCCTTGGATTGGTCGTATGGGAGTTGTTACTTGTTTTAGTGTACTATCTTTTTATAGTGTTGTAGGTGGATGGATTTTACTTTATTTATATTATAGTGTGACAGGAAGTTTCTGGAATGGA
Organism: Bacillus thuringiensis; assembly: GCF_001182785.1. NCBI lineage: Bacteria > Bacillati > Bacillota > Bacilli > Caryophanales > Bacillaceae > Bacillus > Bacillus thuringiensis. Next base: position 1,429,181 of record NZ_CP012099.1, read on the forward strand.
GTAGCTGATTATGGACAATTGTTCGGTGAAACGATTTCAAATCCGTTAAGTGCGATTGGAGCACAATTTATCTTTATGCTTTGTACGATTTTTGTTGTAAGTAAAGGTGTAGAGAAAGGTATAGAAAAGGCAAGTAAGTACATGATGCCGCTATTATTTATTTTATTTATTGCAATTATTGTTCGTGCGTTAACACTCGATGGTGCTTTGGCTGGAGTAGAGTTCTTCTTAAAACCAGATTTTTCAAAGCTTACAGCAGATACGGTTTTATATGCGATGGGACAATCTTTCTTCTCTCTAACAGTAGGTGCATCCGTAATGGTAACGTATAGTTCTTATTTAAAGAAAGAAGAACATTTAGCGAAATCAGCAACATCGATTGTAAGTTTAACTGTTTTTGTTACAGTACTTGCAGGATTAGCAATCTTCCCAGCGATTTTCGCATTAGGAGTTAAACCGACTGAAGGACCGGGATTACTGTTTATCGTCCTTCCAGCAGTATTTGCAAAAATACCATTTGGTCAATTTTTCTTTATTATGTTTTTAATTTTATTCTTCTTTGCGACTTTAACTTCTGCCATTTCAATGCTTGAAATTGTAGTAGCATCTGTTGCGAAAGGTAACGAGAAGAAGCGTCCGTCAGCATCATTATTAATTGGTATTCTTATTTTTGCGGTCGGTATTCCATCAGCGTTATCATTTGGGATTATGAGTGACGTGAAAATATTTGGAAAAACATTCTTTGATTTAGTCGACTTTTCGGTAAGTAACGTATTGTTACCGTTAGGAGTACTAGCTATTTCATTATTTGTACCAAATAAAATGAGTAAAGAGTTGTTGATGAAAGAATTAGAAGTGACGGAAACGAAGGGGAAAACGTTATTTAACATTTGGTTCTTCTTACTTCGTTATGTTATTCCGGTAACTGTAATAATTGTATTTTTAAATGCTATAGGCATATTTAAAATGTTTGCATAATAAAAAGACGGAGAAATCTCCGTCTTTTTATTATGTTGTAGAAGTATTTAATAAACGATTATATGCTTTATAAGCTGTGACGACTGCGATGAATGAACCGATTAAAAATAACGCTGAGCCGCCAAATGTAAATATTCGGCCAATAAACGTTTCCCTAGCTTCTTCTATTTCTTGTTGTAATTGTGTATTCATATTAATCACCCCGTAAACTATAGGCATTTAGTTATAGTCTATGTAGAATGCCTATAGTGTGTGAAGTGTAAATAAAAAACCTCGGTAGGCACCGAGGTTTTTTATAATCCGATATAAGGAGATGGATCAACTGCGTTTGTCTTGCCGACATTCCATTCTCCAAGATGAAGTTCGAAGTGTAAATGTTGTCCGTATGATTGGCCCGTGTTCCCCATAAATCCAAGCTGATCGCCTTGTTTTACAGTTTGTCCATTCGATACAGAACGGCTATTCATATGAGCATATACTGTCGTATATGTTTTTCCGTTTATACGGTGAGATAAATACACTACGTTTCCGTAACTAGATGATAATTCTGAACGAATAACAACGCCATCTGCAGCGGCGATAATTGGAACCGTTCCCGAAGCAGCGATGTCAATTCCTTTATGGTTATCTAAAGAACGTACACCAAATCCGGAAGTTTTTGATCCAGCTGCTGGTTTGATAAAGCCACCGATATTTGTATCATGTGGTGTTGGGGCTGCTTGAGTTGCTTGAGCAGATTTAGTAGCTTGTTGTTTGCGAGCCTCCTCTGCCTGGCGAGCTTCTTCCGCTTTACGAGCTTCTTCGGCCCGTTTTTCTTCTTCAATTGCTTTTTGAACAGCTTGACGCTGATTTTCTAAAATGCCTTTGGATTCTTCTAATCCTTCAATCTCTGAATCTACTTTTGCTACTTTCGTATGTAGATCGTTAATAAGAGTTTGTTGCTGTTGTTGGTTATTTTGTAATTCTTGCTGTTTTTGTTCTAGTTTTTGCTCAGATTCTTTCAGTTGTTGTTCTTTTTTCTCAACAGCCTCTTTTTCTGTAGTTACAGCATTTTGATCAGATGTTTGTTTTTTTACAATATCTGTATCATTGTTTAATATTAAACTTACGGAGTACATATTATCAACAAGATCGGCAATATTTGAAGAATTTGTTAGTACCTCTGTAATGATATTTGTACGAGGTTTTTCTTGCATAGATTGTAATCGTTGTTTAATAACTTCCTGACGTGTATCTATGTTTGTTTGTAATTGTTCAATATGTTTCTTTTTGTCAGTAATTACTTGTTGAGTTTTGCTAATTTCTTTTTTTGTATCGTTTAATTCAGCCTCGTTTTTATTAATAGAAGTAGTTAATTCATCGATTTTCTTCTGTAATTCTTGAATTTCTTTTTCTATTTGTTCTTTCTCGACTGATTTATTTTGTAAGTCACTTTGTTTGCCTTCTAATTCAGATTGAATGTTAGATAATTTATCTTGATTTGTTTCAGCGTATACGGGTGAAAGTAACGGGGAAGCAAAAATCGTTCCTGCTGCTAAAACACTAAACGCTGCAAATTTCTTTTTCATAGTTGTCTGACTCCTTTCCCTATGAATGTTATATATCATAAGAAGAAGAGTGTCTATCGTTGTAATCATAATGTAAAGAAAACTTTATAAAATTGCTAAGTTTTGTCGGAATTTATCATTTTTCAACTTTAATTGTCATAGTACTTACATGTTATTTACTTGTGTAACAAAGGTATATTTTGGGATTTATCTGTGAAATTAAGGAGAAAACTAAGAGTTTTTATGAGGTGAAATATTACTTGAAAAGCTAATAAAACACTAGTGAGGAATCGTTCTCATGTGAGGTTTTCTGACATGAGTCTACTTTTTGTCAAGAAAATTATTTGCGTTCGGGCAAACTTATTTTGTTGTCAGATTTTAATTTTTGATTTATGATTTTTAACAGGGACAAAATGTAGTGAATTGTCGAATAATATGTAATACTCTTAATTTCAAGTTTTATAGAGATAGAATGAGAGATAGAGTGAAACATCGAAGAGGGGGTTACAACAAATATGAAAAGAATAGGACTTGCATGGCAAATATTAATAGGACTTGCGCTTGGTATTGCAGTTGGGGCGATTTTCTTTGGCAATCCGGCGGTAGTGAGTTATTTACAACCAATTGGTGATATTTTCATCCGATTAATTAAAATGATCGTTGTACCGATTGTTGTAGCAAGTATTGTTGTTGGGGTTGCTGGTGTTGGCGATGTAAAAAAATTGGGCCGACTAGGCGGAAAAACAATTATTTACTTTGAAATTATTACAACAATTGCAATTATTGTCGGTCTATTAATTGCGAATATTTTCCAACCAGGAAAAGGCGTAAATATGGAGCAGTTAACAAAGACAGATATTTCGAAATATACACATACGACAGAGCAAGTACAAAGTCATTCATTTGCAGATACATTTGTAAATATTGTTCCAACGAACATTATGAAGTCATTAGCTGACGGAGATATGCTTGCTATTATCTTCTTCTCTGTATTATTTGGTTTAGGTGTAGCAGCAATTGGTGAAAGAGGAAGACCGGTTCTTCAATTTTTCCAAGGTGTAGCTGATGCGATGTTTTACGTAACAAACCAAGTTATGAAATTTGCACCATTTGGTGTGTTTGCGCTAATTGGAGTTACAGTTTCTACATTTGGTCTTGCTTCATTAATTCCATTAGGAAAATTACTAATTGTTGTATATGGAGCAATGATCTTCTTCGTTGTAGTTGTCTTAGGACTTACAGCGAAAATATTTGGAATTAACATTTTCCAATTCTTTAAGATTTTAAAAGACGAGCTGATTTTAGCATATTCTACAGCAAGTTCAGAAACAGTTTTACCAAAAATCATGGAGAAAATGGAGAAATTCGGTTGCCCAAAAGCAATTACATCTTTCGTTATTCCGACAGGTTATTCATTTAACTTAGATGGATCAACTTTATATCAAGCAATTGCGGCTATTTTCTTGGCGCAAATGTACGGTATTGAGTTATCTATTACGCAACAAATTACATTATTACTTGTATTAATGGTTACATCAAAAGGTATTGCAGGTGTACCGGGCGTATCATTCGTTGTATTATTAGCGACACTTGGTACAGTAGGTATTCCACCTGAAGGTTTAGCGTTCATTGCTGGTATTGACCGTATTTTAGATATGGCTCGTACAGCAGTTAACGTTGTAGGAAACTCTTTAGCAGCTGTAGTTATGTCTAAGTGGGAAGGTCAATATGACGCTGAAAAAGGACAAGCTTATTTGAAAGAGATTTCTGAAAAAGGTCAAGCAGCTTAATTATAATATGAACAAGCTCTCACATAATATGTGGGAGCTTTTCTGTATATAGAAGAGGAGCAGACATAATGAAACGTAAATATGGTGATGGTTCTTCGTGGAAGAGACTAATAGAAAAGGGTTATACGGTTAAGCAAGTAGAAGAGGGAATGCTCGGAATACTGGATATAAAAAAGGTGAGAGAGCCTAGTTGTAAAGAATATGATGGTAAAGAAATTTGTATTGCAGGTAATGGGTATACATGGGTTCAATATTTTATTAATGGAAAGAACTTTGCGATTACAGCTATGTTAGATGATAGGCACAATTTAGTGCAATATTATATTGATGTGACGAAAGAATATGAAATAGATGACCGTGGTTTACCGTATTTTGATGATTTATATTTAGATGTAGTATTATTACCTAGCGGTAAGGTGTATGTATTAGATGAAGAGGAGCTAGAGGACGCTTATAAAAGTGGCGATGTCACGAAGGAAGATTATGAGCTAGTTTGGTACACGACGAAATGGATATTAGCAACAATAAAAAATAGTGAATTTTATTGGATTTCAATATTGGAAGAAGAAATCGAAAAGTTAAAATGATTATTGTATTCAAATTTTTGTATAATTACCAAAAAAATCTATACAAAAAATAATTGACTTTTGTTTTGTAAGCGAGTAAAGTTAGGGAAGAAATTATTATTAAAAAATAAATATGAAACCTTCTTATAAAGAGAGGCGGAGGGACTGGCCCTACGATGCCTCGGCAGCGGACTCGATTTCAGAGTGCTGTGCCAAATCCAGCAAGCGTGTGCTTGAAAGATGAGAAGAGTGTTTCTTATAGATGTATAAGACCTCTTCTCGTCGGAAGAGGTCTTTTGTTATTCATTAGAAAAAAGGTTGAAACTAGGGAGAGATGGTACTTTGAAAGAAACGAGAGGAAATGGTTTAGCTTTATTACCACTTGGGATATTTTTGGCGCTATTTATTGGTTCTGGAATTATTACAGGTGATTTCTATAAATTGCCGATACTTGTAGCGATTTCAATTGCTGTAGGAGTCGCTTTAGTGATGAATCGTAAAGAAAGTTTTAATGTGAAAGTCGAGCGGTTCGCTAAAGGTGCAGGAAATCCGGATATTATGATTATGGTATTAATTTTTGTGCTTGCAGGTGCATTTTCTGAAACTGCTAAAGGAATGGGTGGAGTAGACTCAACTGTTAATTTAGCGTTAACTATTTTGCCACCAGGATTTATCGTAGCTGGAATCTTTGTTATTGGTGCATTTATTTCATTAGCGATGGGAACATCAATGGGAACAATTGCAGCATTAGCACCGATTGCTGTAGGTATTAGTGGTCAAACTGATATCTCAATTGCACTTGCGATGGCTACTGTTGTTGGCGGAGCGATGTTTGGTGATAATTTATCATTTATTTCAGATACAACAATCGCAGCTGTTCGTTCACAAGGAACAGAAATGAAAGATAAGTTTAAAACGAACTTTTTAATTGTATTACCAGCGGCTATTATTACAATTGTACTATTAGTAATAGTTACTTCAGGAAGTGATACGCAGATTAAAGCGCATAGCTTTGAGTGGATAAAGATTTTACCGTACGCAGGAGTACTTATTACAGCGCTACTTGGCTGGAATGTACTTATTGTATTAACTGGTGGAACTGTACTATCTGGTGTTATCGGTCTTATAGATGGAAGTTACACGTTAGAAAGTTTCTTTAAAAGTGTAACGACTGGAATGGGCGGTATGATGGAGTTAGTGTTACTTGCTATATTAATTGGCGGTATGGTTGAATTAATCCAATATAATGGTGGTATTCAATATTTAATGAATGTATTAACTCGTAATATTCGTTCGAAAAAAGGAGCAGAATTTGGTATTGCTGGTTTAGTGAGTATGACGAATATGTGTACAGCGAATAATACAATTTCAATTATCTTTACAGGCCCGCTTGCAAAAAATATTGCAGATCAATATGAAATAGACCCTCGTAAATCAGCGAGTGTATTAGATCTTTTCTCATGTTGTGTGCAAGGGTTAATTCCATACGGTGCCCAAATGTTAACGGCAGCAGGATTTGCAGCGTTATCTCCGGTTGAATTGTTACCATATGCATTTTATCCAATTTTAGTTGGAGTATGTGGGATTGTTTCTATTTTAATTGGGTTTCCAAGGTTTTCGAAAGTAGCTGAGAAAAAAGAGTATCATAAAACAGCTTAATTTAATATGAACGTTAGTAATTAAAAAACGTGCAGAGAATAGACTCTGCACGTTTTTTTTGCGTAAAGGGCTGAATATGACTCGGTCTTAAGTCTGAGTTAAAAACGGTTCTTAAGCTCGTTATGGAAAGATGAAAAAATAGTTAAGATAAGAGTATCAAATCGAAGGGAGGCAAGCACAAGATGAAACAATTTCTAGCGTTTATCGCAGCCGGTATTTTGGCTTTAATTGCTCTTGGTAGTCTTGCTGGTATTGTAGGATTCGCAATCGGAGCAGGAGTTGTATATTGGAGCTATAAATCATTTGTGCGAGCTAAGTCATTTTTTGGAAAGTTAGCTTGGGGTATTGTTGGTTTAATCGGTTTATCCATTGCACTTTCTCATTCACCAGCATTAATCGGTATCGCTGCTTTAGTGGTTTTATACTACGGATACCGTGAGTGGAAAAAAGAAAAAGATGTAGTTGTTGAGTCTGCTCCAGAAAGTTCTAAACCATATAGCAACTTTGAAGATGAGTGGAACAAATTAATGAAAAACTAAAACAATAAATCAAATTATAAATAAAGTAGAAGAGAGGAAGATTTATAATGAAACAATCTTTATTCGGACGTGTACGCGATGCAATTTTAGCTGATTTTCATAATGTGTTAGATGAGAAGGAAAGAAAAAATCCAATTGCGATGTTAAACCAATATTTACGTGATAGTGAGCGTGAAATAACAAAAATTGAGAAGTTAATTGAACGTCATAAAACATTAAAATCTAACTTTGCTCGTGAGCTTGAGCAAGCACGCTATTTCGTTAACAAAAGATCAAAGCAAGCTATCATTGCTCAAGAAGCAGGCGAATTACAATTGCACGAACGTGCTTTAGAAGAGGTAGCTTATTATGAAGGGCAAGTAACTCGATTAGAAGAAATGTATGCAGGTGTTGTAGAGCAAATTGATGAGTTAGAGCGTCGTCTTTCTGAAATGAAAAATAAATTAAAAGAAATGCACGCAAAGCGTATGGAACTAATGGCACGTGAAAATATGGCACATGCAAATCGTCGTATGAATACTGCGATGCATAAAATGGATGAAAATAATCCGTTCTTACGATTTGAAGAAATTGAAGATCACATTCGTGACTTAGAAACTCGTATGAATGAAGAGCATGAGCGTGACACATTTGATATGAAAATTGCAAAACTTGAGCGTGAAATGAAGGAAAAGAATGATGTATCGTTAACGAAAGAGTTAACAAAATAATAGTAGTATATTATAAAACAGGCTTATGATATAGTGATAGGAGAAAAGGTGTTGGAAAGCAATGCCTTTTCTTCTATGTATATGTGACAAGAAGGGGGGGAGCTGAAATGAAGAAACATTTTTCAAAGACACAATTAATGGGGATGCTCCTCATCATATTTGGATTCGGTCTTTTTCTTGATATGATACTTGGACATTTTGAACCAGGTGGTCTCATTTTTGCATTTATTATGCTTATGTTTGGAAGGCATTATCGTAAAAAGAATCGTTATGTACGGGGAAATGTATTTTTATTTGTTGGTGGTATCGTATTTTTATTCTTCTTATTTTCATCAGCAGCATTTGTTCTTGTCGTATTTGCTTGTTTAGCTTTAATTGGTTATCAATTGATTCAACAAGGACATCAGCAAAAAGCAATGAAGGTTGAAATTAAAGAAAAAGGGATTATAGACGAAGAGAAGCAAATATATCGTACAGAACCATATTTGAAAAATATGTTTGTAGGCAATGTACGAATGATGGATCATATTTATGAACTTGAGGATATTAATGTTCAATATGGTGCTTGTGATGTGGAAATGGATTTAACAACTGCTATGATTCCAGAAGGAGAAACAGTAATTGTTATTCGAGGTGTCGTTGGTAATATTCGTTTATATGTGCCATATGATATTGAACTTTCTTTAAATCATTCTGTTCTTGTCGGCCGTGTGCTCTTGCCAGGTCATGAAGAGACAGGGTTTAACCGCAATGTTACATTTAGAACAGAGCAGTATAAAGAGGCTCCTCGTCGTATTAAAATTATTTCTTCGCTTGTCGTAGGCGACACGGAAGTGAGGAAAGTATAATGAAGAAACAAAAAAATATTTCGTGGATGTATATTCGTTATTCTATGTTGTCCTCTGTTAGTATCGCACTCATTTGTACAATTGTATATGTATGGAAAAGCGAGCAACAAGTGTATGATTTATTATGGAAGGAATCCATCGCTTCTGTTCCAATTGGCTTGTTTATTATGACTACAAGTTTACTTATCGGGGGAATTGTAGGATATGCAATCGGTTACTATATAGAGCAGCGTATACAAGGATTAAATACTTTTCTATTTGAAGTAGAGCGAGGGAATTTTCCGAGCGATGTTTCGTTTACTGCAGATGATGAATTTCATGAAGTGGAACGAAAAGTAATCGCTCTGGCTCGTCGATTAGAGGAGCAAGCGGGACTCTTTCAAAAAGTAACGAATGAACGAGCTCATTGGAATGAAGAGATGAGACAAGAAGCGATATCTCAAGAAAGGCATCGTTTAGCAAGGGAGTTGCATGATTCAGTAAGTCAGCAGCTTTTCGCAATGTCGATGATGATGTCAGCGATTAATGAACAAATAACTGAATTTCCAGATGTGACAAAAAAACAATTACAACTTGTTGAAAATATGGTTGTAAATGCTCAATCAGAAATGAGAGCATTGCTCCTTCATTTACGTCCTGTACAATTGGAAGGAAAGAAACTGACAGAAGGTATAGAGGAATTATTAACGGAATTATCGCGAAAACAACATATGAAAATTGAATGGCTTATTGAGCCAATAGAATTAAAAAAAGGTGTAGAAGATCATTTATTCCGTATTGTGCAAGAAGCGCTATCAAACACGTTGCGACACGCGAAGGCAAAGAAAACAGAAGTGCGCCTTCGAAAAATTGATCAATATGCGATTTTAAAAATCATTGATGACGGTGTTGGGTTTGAAGTAGGCGTTAATAAAGCCGGTTCCTATGGCTTAAGATCGATGCAAGAGCGTGTTCATGAAATTGGTGGGACACTCAAGGTACTTAGTTTCCCGGCCAAAGGTACACAAATAGAAGTGAAAGTACCGATTATGCTTGAGAGAGGGGGAGAAGTATGATAAAAGTATTGCTTGTCGATGATCATGAAATGGTTCGTATGGGTGTATCGGCATATTTATCTACACAGCCAGATATTGAAGTAGTAGGGGAAGCTGAAAATGGAAAAAAAGGATCAGAATTAGCACTGCAATTAAGACCGGATATTATTTTAATGGATCTTGTTATGGATGAGATGGATGGTGTCGAAGCAACACGTGCTATTATTCAAGAATGGCCAGAAGCAAAAATTGTAGTTGTAACAAGCTTTTTAGATGACGAAAAATTGTATCCTGTTATTGAGGCTGGGGCGACTAGTTATTTATTAAAAACATCAAGAGCAAGTGATATTGCAGATGCTGTACGAGCTACTTATGATGGAGAAACAGTATTAGAGCCGAAAGTTACCGGGAAAATGATGTCCCGTATGCGTCAAAAGAAAGAGCAACCTTTGCATGATGATTTAACGGAAAGAGAGTTTGAGATTTTGTTATTAATTGCAGAGGGAAAAAGTAATCAAGAGATTGCGGATGAGTTATTTATTGCACTGAAAACGGTAAAGACACATGTGAGTAATATATTAAATAAATTGAATGTAAGTGATCGTACTCAGGCAGTTATTTATGCATTTAGACATCAATTAACGAAGTGATAAAGTGAAACTTTAATTGGCGGGGGGATTCCTCGCTAATTATTGGATCGCTACAATATAGATTTGGCGTTAAAACCATTGAATGTTTTTATTGACGATAAATATTGTAAGCGTTATCATTGAGGTGTTAACAGTACATATAAAGGGGAGAATGTATATGTTAGTTCAAACTATATTCGGAATGGATAAGTCTAAAAAATTAGGGGATTATGTGAACGCATTACAAGCACTTTGTGAACAATATAATGTTGAAACAGATAAAATTGCGATTATTGAGGCAACAGAGGAATACTATTTATTTTTAGTAAAGCAAGAAGAGCACTATGATGTTGTCAAGGTAGAAACAGTTGATACGAATATTGAATATTATACGAAAGCTTATAAAATAAGCAGTTTTAATCATAATGCTTATCAAATGTAAAAAAACTCCCTTTTGGGAGTTTTTTTAGGAGGCTTTTACTTCGTTAGATTCGGTTAGTAATGGAACTTTTTTCGTACCGCTTAACTTAGCGATTGCAAGGCCAATAAGAGCTCCTGCTAATGCTGGTATTAGCCAGCCGATTCCTTCATTATATAAAGGGATAAATTCAAAATATGGTGTGATGAATGAAACTGAAATACCACCTTGTTTTAATCCATCAAATACGCTCACTACAGCTGCTCCGATTAAAGCACCTACATAAACAGAGCGATATCCACCGAAGTATTTATGAAGTAACGATAGTAGTACGAGTACAATCGCAATTGGATACACAACAAGTAGAATTGGAACAGAGATTGCGATAATTTTCGTTAAACCTAAGTTGGCAACTAATAATCCTAATGCGCAAATGATACTCGCGAACGTTTTGTATGAGAATGTAGTCAATAATGTTGAAAAATATTGGCTGCACGCAGATACGAGTCCAACGCATGTCGTTAAACAAGCGAGTGTAACGATAAGAGATAATAGGAGCAAACCGTACGGACCGAATAATTGTTGTACGATAACAGTAAGTAGCTGTCCACCATTTTTTGCATATCCGAGAGAGACACTAGTTGCCCCAAGCCAGCCGAGTGCACCATATACAAGTACGAGTCCTGTAGCGGCAATAAGCCCTGCTTTTGCTGTGGCGATGGCAATGGACTTACGATCATTCACACCTTTAGAGCGAATTGCATTTACAACGATAATTCCAAATGCAAGTGCTGAAATGGTGTCCATTGTTAAGTACCCTTCCATAAAGCCTTTGAAGATTGGAGAAGTTTGATACTCTTGCATAGCTGGTCCTGATTGCCCAAGTGGTGTAAAGACACTTTTAACAAACAATAAGAAAATTGAGAGTAATAAAATAGGTGTTAATATATTTCCAATACGATCGACAAGTTTAGATGGATTTAAACTCAGCCAAAATACGAAAGTAAAGAATATGATTGTATATACAAATAGCACTAGGCTGCTAGAGCGGATTGTTTCTGGTAAGAAAGAACTAACACCCATTTCATAAGCGACATTTGCAACACGTGGGATGCCCATGGATGGACCGATGGCAATGTATACAACTACTGTAAAGAAAATTCCGAATAATGGATGGACATGACTCGCGAGTTGCTGCATCCCATTTCCTGATAGAGAAATTGCGATAACAGTTAGTAGTGGTAAGCCAACTCCTGTTAGTAAAAATCCAATCATTGCTGGCCAAAAGTTTTCACCTGCGTTTTGTCCAAGCATGGGAGGGAAAATTAAATTACCTGCCCCAAAAAATAAAGAAAATAGCATAAGACCCGTGAAAAAAATATGTTTTTTTGATACAGTGTTCATTGTTTTTCCTCCTTTTTTAAATTCATTTGTAAGAACACAAAAAACTCGTCCCTAAAGAAAGGGACGAGTTATATTTACCCGCGATACCACCCTAATTTATACATGTAGAAATAAATCTATATGTATACGGCTTTGCAACGTACAACATGATACGTGTTCCTTGTAACGGGGGACGGCCGGTAAGAACTTACTGTAACATTCGGTTCTACTTCTCGGAGATGATTTTCGGTTACATACTGAACGTTGGCTTTCAGCAAATTGCCAACTCTCTGGGGAACAGTTCTATAACGTACTCGTTCTCGTCAATGAATTTTTATTCAAGTATTCTGACAGTATTGTTGCATGTTTTTTTTAGAAAGTCAATATGTTTTTTGAAAGATATATTTATATACGGAAATATCGAAAGTAAAATTCGTTGTTGCAAAAGGAATAATGAATTGTAAAATGGGAGTAAAAATTTGCGGAGAATTGTAAAATTTATAGAGAAAGTTGATATTTATAGGAGTAAAGAAGGGATTATTTGAATTTACAGAGAATATTACAACAATCCACTTGCTGGAAAGAACAAACCAAAAGAGGTGACTGAAATGCTTGCGATGGGAGTATTATTTGGCATTATTGCTATAATTGGTTTTATGTGGTTATATTATTCGCGTTCGTTTAAACAAGCAGAAGTTTTACTCTTTCAAAAAGGTAGTTTGTTGACAAATCAGTCTAGATATTTAGTATGTCCGAAGTGTGGAAGTGCACAGGCCAGAAGTGGAGGATATCAAGAGTGTTGCAAAATTAGATTATGAAAGAAAGGAAGCCTCACATTATTTTGTGAGGCTTCCTTCCTTACAACTTCATGGCGCTCCAAATTGTCCATCGATCTCTTTCAATAATAGGAGAGACGTTTTGTAATGCGGTCTGTATATGTTGTAGAAGTTGAGAAATTTCATCATCTGTTAACTCATATAGAATGGATCGACCTGTTCGAGGAGATAAATCTTGTAGCAATGCTTCTACAGAATCATGTATTTTTCGTACTTCCCATTGTGTTTGTGTGGGAAGTACGTGAAGAGAATGTTTTTGTAATTCTTTCTGTATCGTGTTAGTTTTTGGACGTCTTTTTGACTCTATTTCAATGAGTTTTGGAAATATAGAGAAAAAATATCCACGAATGTGTTCGGGACTTCCTGGAACTGTACAATCTTCAATCGTTCGATCTTGTAAAATAAGTACACCGTTTTTATTTAATATACGAGAAGCTTCACGTAAAAATGTAGGAATGTCTTGTAAATGATGAATAACTGCGCGCGAAATAACTATGTCGAATGTTTCATTAGGGTATGGGATATTATGTGCATCACCGTGGATGAATGAAATATTTGGAAAGTTGTTGCAATTTTCTTTTGCAGCTTGTAATATTTCTTTTGAAAAATCAAGTCCCACAACATTTTTAGCTCCCATAAGAGCAAGTTCTTTCGTATAAATCCCGCCACCGCAGCCAATATCAATTATTTGCTTGTTTTGTATGTCTGTAATGTTTGTTACCATTTCAGCCCAAGAAATATGAGCGTTTCTTGTTGCGTATGTGTATTTATTATTTGCATCATGAAAATTAATGGACATGATAAAGACCTCCTTTCAATGATTAGTATAACTTATTTAATAGGATGTCACGTTTTTGTTTTATGTATGAAGATTATAAGAATTTCTTATCGTAAAAGGAGGATTAATTTGAAAGGGAAATATGTATTGTTGTTATTTGTTATGTTACTAGCAGCTTGTGGTCAAGCTGAGCAAAAAAAAGAAACAAAAAAAGTAGAAGAGACGGTGAATGAAGTGAAAGAAACAATAGGGGGAACCGTTATACAAAAAAAACATAAAGAGAAAAAGTTGCAGGAATCAGAAGCGAAGTTAGTAATAGACATTTTGGATAAAGCTGAGAAACAAGAAATAACCGGAAGCTTCGGTGAACCTGAATATGAAATACAAATTAGTAGAGATGGGAAAAAAGAAACTTATTATGCATGGTTAAGGGGAGAAGATAGACGAGGATGGGTGCAATATAAGAAAGCTATGTATATGTTGAATGAAAAAGATACGGAAAAGCTTCTGGCTATATTTCCAAATGTTTCAGAACAAAAAGAAGATGAGATGCAGGTAGGTCCTTTAACGGAAGTAACAAAAAAAGATTTGCAGATTACTGCGTTTCATATTAAAGCAGGCGATCAAAATGTGAATTATATGGTACGGTATACGATTTCACAATCACTATACAACAAGTTAGTGAAGGAACAAGAATATTATTTGCAACTCACTTTCCCAGAAAAAGTTCAAAAATTAATTGGAGCAAAAGAGAGTGAAATGATTTTAGGTGAAAAAGTAAAGGAAGGGTATAAGCAATATGAATTGCATGCTACTGTTCCGATAAAAGGTGCTTCAGAATCACAATTAAAATCATTAGAAACATATTACGAAAAGTATGATTTAAAAATATTAAACAGTGAAAAAGAAAAAATAGGCGTGTTTCAAAATATAATTCAAATCGTTAAAGAGTATGGTGAAAAAATGAATTTTCAAAGATAAAGTGAGACTTTAATCGGAGGAGGATACTCATTTTTCATTGATTAATAGTCTTTGCCAATTCGGCGTTGACTCCCGCTTAACTTCTTTGTTCCAACTGAATTTTGAGGTAAGATCCTTATTGGCTGTAACTGAATTGAAATTCTATGTAGCCTTTCCTAGGAAATGATAATAGAGAGGGGGAAGAACCCCTCTCTATTATTTTGCTTTTGCAGATGGCTCATTCATTGATTTTCGTGTAATAAGAAATGAAATCATAAGAGCGGAAAGAATGATAAGAGTGATAAGTAAGTGATTTGGCAACCAATCTAATAATAATACATAGCTCACTGTATAAAAAATAAGAGTTGAAGCTAAAAATGATAAAACACCTATTATGAGAGATTGTAAATTCATTCGTATGCACCTCCTTTATTTGTATTTTTGGCTAAAAATGGATTAAATAAACATTATTTCTAACAATAGAAAAAAATATGTCATAATAGAGGCAAGAATAATTTTTGATGGGCTTTTATGACTCGTCACAGGGGGTTAAAGGAGAGAGAGATGAAAAATAATAAAAAAGGATTATGGGGAATTATTGTTGCCATAGGATTATTTTTACTGTCTAAGTTAAAGTGGATATTTGCAATTTTTAAATTAGCAAAGTTTTCAACGGTATTTAGTATGTTTCTATCGCTTGGCGCATACGCAGTTATTTATGGTTGGAAATTTGGAGTGGCGCTCATTTATTTGTTGTTTGTTCATGAAATGGGCCATTTATGGGCTGCGAAAAGAAAAGGGATCCCAACATCGCCAGCGATCTTTATTCCATTTATGGGGGCTCTTATTGGAATGAAAGAGATGCCGAAAAATGCAAAAGATGAAGCTTACATTGCCTATATGGGTCCGCTTTTCGGACTTCTGTCATTTTTGCCAGCGATACCGCTTTATATAATGACGAAAGAGCCATTTTGGGCGCTTGTTATTTTGCTTGGAAGTATGATTAATTTCTTTAATTTAATTCCCGTTTCGCCGCTAGATGGTGGGCGAATTATTTCAGTTGTCAGTACTAAAATTTGGGGAGCGGGCCTTATTTTATTACTTGGCTATTCAATTTACTTTAAAAGTATTTTGGGAGGATTTATTGTTATTATCGGTTGTATGGAATTATATAGAGTGATAAAGAGAGATGAGCCGATTAAGGAATTAGGGCATAAAATTGATGGGATGAAAGAATATGTTGCTAGGCTTGAAGAGGAATTAAAAGAAACGGGTGCTGTACATCGGACTATATACATGATGCATCATGAGATGAATGCATTAAGACAAAGAGAACGGGAAAAAGAGTTACAAATAGGTGAACTTCAAAAAATGGAAGTGTTAGAGTATCTTTTACCGAAGTTCGAACCATTAGATTATGTTCCATATGAAGATGAAAAAGATGAGTATACTATTCACATAAGAGAAGCATTTGAAGCGTCAGAAAGAAAATTAAATGAATGGAAAACAGAAAAGGAACAACAAGAAAACTATTATAAAGTGGATACGAAAACGAAATGGACAGTATTTGCTTGTTATATCGGATTAATAGCTATACTTGGTTATACAGCTTATGAAGGTTATATTGTTTTACAGGAGCATTTGCCAAGACGAAATGTGTAGAAAAATATTGTCGAAATGATAGGAAGAATTAATACAGGAATTATATTTCTACGAGAGAATGTTACAAGTATAGTCATACATTGTAATATCTTTAGTAGAGAAGGAGTTCTGTATATGAAGAAATTGTTAAGTGTATTCGGGATTATTATCGTAATGATCATTGCGAGTTATAGTCTTATGAAAGTGCTGTTACATTATGCGAATAAGCCTGCTGAGGTAAATACAATAGCTCAAGTAGAAGATGTGCAAGAAGAGACAAAAGTGCTAGATTTTATTCGAATGACACATGAAAGCTATAATAATTTCTTAAATTACGGTAAAGCAGAGAATTATACAGACGGGGATTGGAATCAATTTAAGCAATGGTTTCAACAACAAGAACCATCTTTAAAAAATATACATACGGAAATAAAGAATGAAAAAATAAAACGCGATGTAAATAGAAGCTATAAAATTGTAAAAAAAGGTGTGGAACTTCAAAATATTGAGTATGTAGTGTATGCCCACCGTGTATATCATGACTTGGATATTATCGTAAATAAATATAGAGGTGAAACGAATATCTGGGGGTATACGGAGTTTGGTGATGGGAAAGATAGAAAGGTAATTGAACAAGCTATACAAACAAAATAATAAGCTAGCTAGAATTCTAGTTAGCTTATTTTCTTTTGTAAATGCAATGTTCATATATTATTCACAAAAACAACGTGTTAATAGTGATTAAAATCACAATCTGCATTATAAGATTCAGTTAAACTAAAAACAGTTAAGGAAATAGAGGAGTGGGATACAATGTTAAGTGCAAAAACAATTGAAATCGTAAAGTCAACAGTACCATTATTACAAGAAAAAGGCGTTGAAATTACAACGAGATTTTATCAAATTTTATTTTCGGAACATCCGGAGTTATTGAATATTTTCAACCATACGAATCAGAAAAAGGGAAGACAACAACAAGCGTTAGCGAATGCTGTTTATGCTGCTGCAACGTACATTGATAATTTAGAAGCTATTATTCCAGTTGTAAAACAAATTGGTCATAAGCATAGAAGTTTAGGTATTAAAGCTGAGCATTATCCGATTGTAGGCACATGTTTACTACGTGCCATTAAAGAGGTCGCAGGTGCACCTGATGAAGTTTTAAATGCATGGGGAGAAGCATATGGTGTCATTGCTGATGCATTTATTAGCATTGAAGCAGAGATGTATGAAGAAGCTGCACATAAAGAAGGTGGATGGAAAGACTTCCGCAACTTTGTGATTGTTAAAAAAGTGAAGGAAAGCGATGTTATTACGTCATTTTATTTGAAACCTGAAGATGGAGGGAAAGTTTCTTCATTCATCCCAGGTCAATATGTAACGGTTCAAATCAATATTGAAGGTGAGACATATACACATAATCGTCAATACAGTTTATCCGATGCTCCTGGGAAAGAATATTATCGTATTAGTGTAAAGAAAGAAAAAGGTGTAGATACACCAGACGGTAAAGTGTCTAATTACTTACATGAACATGTAAAAGAAGGAGATATTTTGCCAGTAAGTGCACCAGCGGGAGATTTCGTATTAAAAATGGATTCAACGTTACCAGTTGTACTAATTAGTGGTGGAGTAGGGATTACACCGATGATGAGTATGTTAAATACGTTAATTGAACAAGATTCAAAACGAAATGTATATTTTGTTCATGCAGCAATAAATAGTAATACACATGCAATGAAAGAACATGTTAAGGCAGTAGACAATGAATATGAACAAGTTAAAGCATACACTTGTTATTCTGCACCAACTGAAAAAGATTTGGAAACGAAGAACTTTGATAAAGAAGGATTTATTGAAGCAGAATGGTTACAAACTATTATTCCGACAACTGAAGCAGAATTTTATTTCTGTGGTCCAGTAGCATTTATGAAGCATATAAATGCTGCACTAACTGATTTAGGTGTGAAACAAGAGCATATTCATTATGAATTTTTCGGCCCAGCAACAAGCTTACAATAAGACGGATGAGAATAAACAATAAAACGAGGTATTTATTTTACCTCGTTTTTTATTTGTTCTCGTAATAAACGGTTAACTGTTTCACGGCGTATGCCTATCAGTTGACCAATTTCAGTTTGTGTTAATATTTCATATATAGGAATGTCATCTAAATATAATGTGAACCATTCTTGTAAACGATGAAGACGTTCTTTTGGTGAGACGGTTGTCAATTGATCAATTCGTTGTTGCATCATTCTTAATTTCGATTGCAATTGCATAGCGATGTTGGCATATGATTCAGGATTTGCTTGAAGTCTCTCATACCATTCACTACTAGTAATTGGTTCCACTTCTGTTTTTATTAAAGCGATAGCTGTACCGTGATATTCTTTCGGTGAAATTAAAGAATGATGAGGTATCGTTTCACCTGGAACGATAATGTTGAATAAAAATGGTGTTCCGTCTTCTTCTAACCGAACTACTTTTAATAAGCCAGTTTTTATAAAGTATAAAGGACCGTCCTCGCCTTGACGGAATAGTACATCTCCTTTGTGTAGAATCAATGTTAGCCCCCCATTAATATGTTTCTATTTCTTCTATTTTAGCGTATATGTATATAGATAATATGCTATTTCAACAGCAATTTCATTGACGAAATGTATGCTATTACAGTAGTATACTATTTAGTGTGTAATAGTACTAGCAATGAATACGCTGTAGGGGGTTTAGTATATTGTTAGATGCGATGAGAATGACGGATATGAGAATTCCGGCGAATGCTATCATTCATGTAGAAGAGATGAAAGGTGGAGTCGTTTTATCCGTTGAAGTAGACGGCCAAATTATTTATACGATGGCTTATGATGAAGAAACAGATAGTTATGCTGAATTATATGATCGAAATGATAAGAGGGCGTGCCAAGTACATGAAGACTTTATGGGATGGTCACTTCTTCACTAAAAAAGATGTCAATATGACATCTTTTTTTATTAAATCGATAGAATATACAAAGAAATGAAATATAAGGATAAAATTTGTAATAATTGATTTTGCATTGTTAGCACTCTGTAACTGCAAGTGAACTATTTTTTCGCTATCATAAAGATAACAGTCGCAGTTATAGGAGTGGTCAACTTGAAGAAAGTACATATTTCAAATTATATGTTATTATGTGTTTGTTTAATTTTATTTGTTCTCCTTGGAGGATTTTTATATTCATGTGTATAAGAAAAACGCATTCTAAAAAGAATACGTTATAAAAGGGAAATAATGATTAATCTAGTTCCAAGAATAATTAACGTAATACGTAATAAATTAATTACGGCGTTACCACTCAGTTTTGTATTAATGTAAGCCCCGATTTTTCCGCCGATCCATGCACCAGGAATAAGGATTAATGCATAAATCCAGCTGACATTTCCAAGTGAGATGTGAGTTGCAGAACTTACAATTGCTGATAGAAATACGATGAACATTGAAGTTGCTACTGCAATATGTGCTGGGAATGCAAAAAGAAGCATCATTGCTGGAACAAGTAAGGCACCGCCACCAATTCCAAATAACCCAGATATAAACCCAACTATAAAGGCAATAAAGATAGCAAGAAACGGTGGGAATTGATAGTGTACAGTATTTCCATCATTATCTGTAAAAGAACGCTTAATTACAGACGTATTTGAGAGGGAAAGAGGTTTTAATTTGTCTCGAAGCATAAGTAGAATTGAGACGAATATAAGGAAAATCCCAAAGTATAAAGAAAATGTGTCTTGGTTTAAAAATTTATTTGCCCATGATCCGATAATACCACCAGGGCCGCTTCCGATAAATAAAATAAGTCCACTTTTATAATCTACTCGTTTATGCTTCATGTAAGTAAGGGTGGAAGATAGCCCTGTAAAAACGACTGTTACCATAGAAGTCCCTACTGCAAGTTGTGGTGATAAACTGTGTAATCCAATTAATAACGGAACAATAATAATTCCGCCTCCAAGCCCAACTAGGCTGCCGACTGTCCCGGCGATTAGTCCGATGAAAAGTAACATGATGTATTCCAAAATTGCCAACTCCTCTAAATAACTTATCCACCAATTATTATACACGCTTTTTAATGAGAAATAGGCTTGTTCACAAAAAAGTCGTCTTCCTAGAAAAATAAGGAAGACGACTTTTGATTAGAAAACAAAATGTAATAGGTAGTAAAACAGAGCAGCTAAAGAAGCTGAAATAGGAAGTGTAATAACCCATGTAATTAACATACGTTTTGCAGTTCCCCATTTTACCCCTTTCACACGGTGAGAAGCACCAACCCCTAAAATAGAAGAAGAGATAACGTGCGTCGTACTAACCGGTAAGTGAATGAATGTTGCACCGAAAATAACAAGTGATGATGATAAATCGGCAGCTACACCATTTACAGGACGAATTTTCATAATTTGTCCACCGACAGTTTTAATAATTTTCCATCCACCGACAGAAGTACCAAGCCCCATTGCGATAGCACAAGATAATTGTACCCAGAACGGAATATCGCTAGAAGTATGATAGTTATTAGCCATAAGAGCCATCGTAATGATTCCCATTGCTTTTTGTGCATCATTCGTACCGTGTGTATAGGCTTGTAATGCTGCAGTGAAAATCTGGAATATACGGAAGTTTTTGTTCGTTTTCGTTAAGTTAAAGTTTTTAAAGACCACTTTAAAAATACTGTATACGATATAACCAATAACGAAAGCGATAATTGGTGAAATGATTAAAGCTTCAAGAATTTTAATGAATCCTTTAAGGTTTAATGAGCTAATACCAGCAGCAGCAATGGCTGCACCTGCGATTGAGCCAATAATTGCATGCGAAGAACTACTTGGGATACCGTAGTACCAAGTAATTAAGTTCCATGCTATCGCCGCAAGTAAAGCAGCTAAAATTACAAGAGAACCATTTTGTAAAGCAAATGGGTCAACGATATCTTTTGTAATCGTTTTTGCTACACCTGTAAATGTCATTGCACCTAAAAAGTTCATAATAGCTGCCATAATAATTGCATGTCTAGGCTTTAGAGCTTTCGTTGAAACAGCCGTTGCAATAGCGTTTGCTGTATCGTGAAATCCATTGATAAAGTCAAAAGCTAAAGCGCAAATGACTACTAAAACGGTCAGTATCAAGAGTGTATCCATGATCAAACTCCTTACGCGTTCTTCATAATAATTGTTTCTAATACGTTTGCAACGCTTTGACAGCTATCAGCTACTTCTTCAAGCTCTTCGTAAATCTCTTTAAATTGAATAATCTTAATCGGATCTTTCTCACGAGAGAATAAGTGCTTAATCGCATGACGACGAATATCATCGCATTGTGATTCGTAATCCTTAATCTTGATCGCGTTCGTACGAATGTCGACTAACTTCTTTTTAGACAGTAGTTCAACAGAATTTGCAATTTCAATTGCACATTGATTAATTGCTTCTACGAATTTAATCATGTATTCATCAGCTTCTGTAATAGAATACATTTCGAACAGACCAGCACTGTGATCTAATCCGTCTAATACATCATCCATACTCATTGCAAGTTGTAGGATGTCTTCACGTTCAATCGGAGTAATAAACGCTTTGTTTAGCTCCATAATGATTTCGTGAATAAATGAGTCACCTTTTGACTCATACTCTTTCATGCGCATAGAAAACTCTTTTAAATCGCTAGCATTTTTAATTTTATACTCCACGAAAAATTGCGCGCCTTCTTTTAAATTTTCTGAAACATTCATTAACATTTCAGAAAATTTATCTTTTTTTGATTTAAAGACCATTATTGTTACCCCCACAAAAGTAATATATGTAAAATATATTGGCTAATCAATTCTAACAAAAAACTGTCGTTTTTTAAAACATTTTATCGAAAAGTTTACAAAAACTTAACATAACTCTCGTTGTTCTATTAATAATATTAATATCCAATAGTGAATATCTTACTTGTAGAATGTCCTTTTCTTGCAAAAAGTATGAATGTAAAAGAAAAGCTTTACACTATAGGAATGACTACGTTATTATAATAAATTTAAAAGGCGGTATATTCTTCCTTTTAAAAAGAAGAGTGTAAATAAATGAAGGAAGTGAACGAATGAAATTGAAGAACACTCATTTTAAAAAAATGCTTGAGTGGTTCAATAAGAGGAAGAAACTTCGTAATTCATTAATTGTATTGGGAAGTGTACTCGTTACTCTATTTATTGCTGTAAATATAATAATTTCCATTCAAGACATATCTGAATTAAAACAAGCTGTTCCACAACCGACTTTAATTTATGATGCAAATAATGA
Organism: Bacillus thuringiensis; assembly: GCF_001182785.1. NCBI lineage: Bacteria > Bacillati > Bacillota > Bacilli > Caryophanales > Bacillaceae > Bacillus > Bacillus thuringiensis. Next base: position 1,451,815 of record NZ_CP012099.1, read on the forward strand.
GGTCGCAACTAAATTAGCTTCTTCGAAAACAGAAGGCGTTAAAAGAAAAGATATTCCTGATATTATGGTTCAGGCAATTGTTGCAGTAGAAGATAAGGAATTTTTTAACCATCATGGTATTTATTATAGTGGAATTATAAGTGCAGTTTTTAAAAATATTACAGCAGGAGAAGTTGTAGCAGGGGGAAGTACAATTACACAGCAGCTCGCGAAGAATGTATTTCTGACACAAGATCGTACATTTTCTCGTAAAATAAAGGAATACTTTTTAACGAAAAAAATAGAACGTACTTATACAAAAGATGAAATTATTGAAATGTATATGAATCAAATCTATTTTGGAGAAGGTGCTTGGGGGATAAAAAGGGCAGCTAAATCGTATTTTGATAAAGATGTAAAAGATTTATCAATTTCAGAAGCTGCAACGATTGCGGGCTTAATTAAAGCGCCGTCTGCGTATTCGCCTTATAAAAACTTTAATAAATCAATTGAACGACGTAATGTCGTATTAAGTTTAATGAAGGAACAAGGATATATTTCTGAAGAACAATACAATAAAGAAAAAGAGTCAGGCCTTGTATTAAAACGTGGGGTTGATGATAAATATAAAGGTAAATACTCCCAATATGTAGACTATATAGTTAGGGAAGCGATGGATAAGTATGAATTAACACAAAATGAAATTTTAGCAGGTGGTTATCGTATTTATACAGAGCTTGATCCGAAAAAACAACAAGCTGTAGAAGATGTTGTGAATAATGATAGTTATTTTAAAGATAGTGGCTCAGATCAACTTATGCAAACGGGTGTAGTCCTTATAAATCCCAAAACAGGCGGTGTTCCAGCTTTAGTTGGGGGGAGAGGACCATATCAGTTTTTACAATTTAATCATGCTACGCAATTAAAAAGACAGCCAGGTTCAACATTAAAGCCTCTAGCTGTATATGTACCTGCTTTAGAACAAGGGTATGAAGTATACGATATATTAAAGGATGAACCATTTCATATTAAAGAATATGAACCGAAAAATAGTGATCAGGCTTTTCATGGTAATGTGACAATGTATGAAGCGGTAGCAAAGTCGTATAATGTTTCTGCTGTGTGGTTATTAGAGCAAATAGGATTAGATAAAGGATTGAAATCTTTAGAGCGATTTGGTATTCCATTAGTACCAGAAGACCGTACGTATCCAATTGCTTTAGGTGGGATGCATGTAGGGACATCTCCATTTGTAATGGCCCAAGCATATAGTACATTCGCTAATGATGGGGTTCAAGTAGAGGCTCATGCAATTAGAGAAGTTCAAAATGCTGAAGGGGAAATAATAGGAAAATGGTATAAAAAAGAGACACGAGTGACGAGTGAAAAAATTGCTCAAAAGATGACGTATTTATTAAAAGGTGTAGTCGAAAAGGGAACAGGTGAAAAAGCGAAAGTTAATAATGTTGATACAGCAGGAAAGACAGGGACTACTCAACTTGTAAATGGTCCGAGCGTAGGAGCGAAGGACTCGTGGTTTGTAGGATACACACCAGATTTAGTAGGTGCGATTTGGGTGGGATATGACAAAACAGATAGCGAGCATTATGTGCCAGGTGGTAGTCAAATTACGACGACGATGTTCCGGGACATCATGAAAAAAGCAAATGCAAACCCAGCCCAAAAAGCGTTCCAATTGTCGTTAATATCTGAGGCGGACTATAAAAAACAATTGCAAACAATTGAAGAAGAAAAGAGAAGAAAAGAAGAAGAAAAGAGAAGGCAAGAAGAGGAACAACAAAGGAAAAAAGAACAGCAAGAGTGGTTTGATAAAGTGAAAGAGTGGATTCCATCATTATGGTGAAAAAAGAGGCGAATTTCATTATTCGCCTCTTTCTCATGTGAAAAATAAAGTGAGCTCATAATGAGTGAGATAAATGCTACTATTCATTAAGAGTAATGTTCGTACTGCCAAAGGATTGAGAATCGTATGTGACGATTATTTTTCCTTTACTAATCGGTTCGTAAGGTAATTCTTCTTCATAACTACCATTATTTTCATTATGGATAGACAGCGTGATTTCATCAATTCCTTTATTTGTATACTGATCTTTAATCGATTCAGCAATTTGAAGTAGAGTTTCGTAATTAGAAGCTTTCGTAATAAGCATTCCTTTTATAACTTTTTTTTCATTATTTGTGGAATTGGAATAAAGGATGTCGTTTTGTTTCGTATACAAAAGTTTGTATGGAACTGTTTTTCTCTCTGCTTTTGAAATAGTGGAATATTTTAGAGTTAAAAAAAATCCTACACATAAAATAATGCATATCATAAGTGCAATCCAAATGCGTATCGGTGACATAACTCTCATTTTTCATCCCTCTTTCATATCTTTGACTTCATTATTTATCATACAAAATGAGGATTAAGATAGAGTAAATTTGAGGTAAAGAAACGTAAAGAAGGAGCACTTATCCTCCCAAATAAGTGCTCCTTTTTATTAAAAGAGAGATTTAATACACAGTCAATTAAATATATAACTATAAATATGATTATTTGACGAAAATTAGTAAATTCGGAAGACGGTTAGTACTGCAGTTGTTTCACCTGTATTTGGAATAGAGATAGTATTTGCTGTAGGTTGTACAGAGATTGTTGTACCAGCTGTTAAAGTAATAATCGTTGAGAAAGAAACCGCACTACCGATAACGTTAGTTGAAAAATTACGACTAGGTGGTTGGCCATTAAATGAAAGACCGAAACCAAATGGTGAAGAGCCTGGGAATGTTGTAGATGCGGAGAAGTTAATATCGTATACACCAGTTTCTAAAACAGTTAGAGTATCAGAGCCGTTAAAGGAGAGGTTTGTTAATTCGAATGTTTCATTGAATTGTATATTGCTTCCTGGTGATACTGTTTGTGCATTTGTGTTACCTAAGACAGCTGTAGTTATAGGGATCGGAGTACCTGCTGGTCCTGTTGCGCCAGTAGCACCTTGAGCACCAGTAGCACCTTGAGCGCCCGCTGGACCTTGAGCACCAGTAGCGCCTTGAGCACCCGCTGGACCTTGAGCACCAGTAGCACCTTGAGCGCCCGCTGGACCTTGAGCACCAGTAGCACCTTGAGCGCCCGCCGGACCTTGAGCACCAGTAGCACCTTGAGCGCCCGCTGGACCTTGAGCACCAGTAGCGCCTTGAGCACCCGCTGGACCTTGGGCACCAGTAGCACCTTGAGCACCCGCCGGACCTTGAATACCTTGAGCACCTTGAGCACCTGCTGGTCCTTGAGCACCTTGAGGTCCTTGAGCACCAGTAGCGCCTTGAGCACCCGCCGGACCTTGAGCACCAGCGGGTCCTTGAGGTCCAGTAGCGCCAGTAGCGCCAGTAGTTCCTCCACCTAGGCAACCAGATCCATATCGAACTAAGATAGCTTGAATTTCTGAAATGAGTTTAACGAGATTATCGATAGCACAGCAATCAATTTTGAATAACTTAGCGATATACAATAAATAATTAAGCAGGCTTTGTAGTTCAACGTATAATGCTCCGCATGAGAAAGGTGTTGTTTTTAAAATAGTTAATAGGTTAGCAATAATAGAATTTCCGATTTGTTTTTGTGCAGGAGACAAATCTAAGCAATTAAGGAATTTCTGTAGGTTATTTAGGACATCAATCAAGTTATTGATATTAACTTGAGAATGGTTTTGAAAGACAGCTTGAATAGCTTGGCCAAGAACTTGAAGAAGTCTAACAAATTCTTTAAGTTCGGACTTAGAGATGTTGATATAACTACAAGCTCTTACTTCGCAACAATCATTACCATAAAATACTTTTCCTTTATTTTTATTGTTCATCTTTTCATTCCTTTCTTTCATAGAATAAATAGTCGTTACTATATATTAAAATGAAATTTAAATTAAATTCGTGATGGACAAACTACTATTTCTCAAAAAATAAGAAGTTTACCTACCTAACACGAACAATAAAAAAGTAGAAAAAAATCTATATGTTTTAAAGAGAATAAATTAGCATAAAAAACTCCCTTTAATTGTTAGAGTTTGCTTAACAATTAAAGGGAGTTCATAGAACAGCATTATCATTTTATAAGTTAATTGCTTCACGATTTACTTTAGGTAAAATCGGAATAGAGATAGTGAAGGTTGTGCCGTCTGGAGCACTAGTCATTTTGAGCGTACCGTTATGATTTTGAATGATTTTTTTTGTTACTGACAAGCCTAGTCCTGTTCCCGAATCCTTCGTTGAGAAGAATGGATCAAAGATATATTCTTGAATAGCTGGAGGAATACCAATTCCGTTATCTGTGAAAGTAATCCGAACGAAGTTATCTAGGCGATAACTAGTGATTTGAATAGAAAGAGGTTTTTCGCCTTGAGCATCGACGGCATTTTGAAATAGGTTTAAAAATACTTGAACAAGTTCATGTCGATCAATATTGACTAAAATATCATCTAATTCATTAGAAAAGTTATAATCAATTGAAATGTTATGCAAGAAGACTTCACTAGCTAGTAACTGTTGAATATAGTCGCGTAAAAATGTATTGATGGGAAACGGTTCTCTTGTAAATTCACGTGTTTTTGAAATCGCTAAAAATTTTGTAATAATATTATTTGCACGATCTAATTCAGGGATAAGCAAGTTTTTAAATAACTCTTTATTTGATGGAGAAACACTTTCTTGTAAAAATTGTAAGTATCCGCGTACTGTTGTAAGAGGATTTCGTACTTCGTGTGCAATTCCAGCTGCGATTCGTCCTGCTAACGAAAACTTCTCTGCATCACGTTCTGTATTTAAATAATGAAAGACACTAATAACTCTAAAAATCTCACCGTTATAATCACGAATAATTCGGTTATTTATAATGCCATAGTTTTTGTCTAAAACTTCTTCATTATATATTTCTGTTCCGGTTCTTAATGTTTCAATTGCTTTGATTTTTTCTTCCGGCAAGTTTAGTAATTGTTGAATTGGTTTTCCAATAATATCATTGCGTATTACACCGAAATCATCTGCGGCAACTTGATTACATAAAGTAATATTCCCTTTATTATCGACAAAGGTTACATGATGTGAAAAAGCATCAAAAATATGAACAAAGTGTTTTTCAAGTTGTTCAAATAAAAATAATGAATCACAAGTAAGTTGAAAATTAGCGTCTTTATTCTCTTTTGGTATTTCTTGAATGGAATGAGTTGTTCTGGTTTTCTTTATTTGTAAACCAATATGTGGATTTTTGTATGTGAAATGATGTGGTAATTGATTCACAAGTTCTTCATAAAAACGTACTTTATTTTCTAGTTCTTCAATTCGTTTTTCATGAAATACAGTAGCATCGTTTGGAAGCATAAATAAATAACCCCTCATTTTAAAAATTCTTCCATATAGTATATCATATTTTTATAAGGATACTCTTAAAGAAAAGGCTACATGATGCAAAGTGTTTGGAAAATGAATAGAAGATGAAGTTAAAAAGGGAGGGATATATGTGCTGTTCATTGGGGTGACAGGATGGGGAGATCATAATTCTTTATACATAGATTCCTATGAAAATAGAAATAAATTACGAACATATAGCGAGTATTTTCCTATTGTAGAGGTGGATAGTTCATTTTACGCGATGCAACCTGCACGAAATTATATAAAATGGGCAATGGAAACGCCGAAAGATTTTTCTTTTGTCGTAAAAGCGTATCAGGGAATGACAGGACATATGAAAGGTGAAATTCCTTTTTCTACGTTCGATGAGATGTTTGATGTGTATAAACAGTCTATTCTTCCTTTAATAGAAGCTAATAAATTAAAAACAATTTTATTTCAATATCCACCATGGTTTGATTGCAAAAAGAAAAATGTAGATTTTCTTCGATATACGAAAGAAAAAATGGAAGGTTTACCATGTGCAATAGAATTTCGAAATCAAACATGGTTTTATCCAGAAATGAGAGATAAGACGTTACAGTTTCTAGAACAGGAGAAATGGGTTCATACAATTTGTGATGAACCACAGGCTGGAATAGGTTCGGTGCCACTCGTGCTAGAGGTTACGAATTCAGACATGGCATTAATACGTTTTCACGGTCGAAATGTTCATGGTTGGCTGGATAAAGGGGAAAATTGGAGAGCGGTTCGCTGTTTATATCGCTACAACAATAAAGAACTGGAAGAATGGATTGAACGACTAGAGCAATTAAAAAAGAAAACAAAGGATATATACGTACTGTTTAACAACAATTCAGGTGGAGATGCAGCAGATAATGCGAAACAGCTTATGAAAATGATGAACATTACATATGGTGAGCCGAAGCCGGAGCAATTAAATTTTTTTGAATGATAATAAACAAGAAAGGCACTGTACAAACAGGGGGAATGTACAGTGCCTTTCTATATGAAAAAGAGGGGTAACAATGTTACTGAGCGTTTGGTTGATTCATCAATTGTTGGCTTCACAATAAATGATAATGGTTATCATTATCATTGTCAATGGTTTTTCTAAAAATATATAAAAAACTTTGTATATTTTAAATAGAGATAAAAAAAGAACAGCGATTAATGCTGTTCTTTTCCGTTGACGAATTGTTGTAAATCAAAAGGAGTTATCGCTTGGATAAATTCTTTTGAGATAAGTGTTTGAACGAGAGTGCTCTTAGAAATAGAAGCACCTGTTTTCTTTTCATAAGCTTGTTTTAATAAATCAAGTTTTTCAGCCGTTTCTTGCGGTAATTCAATTGTAAGTGTGTTCATAATTTCTCCCCCTTATTATTAGAGTACCACTACAGTATAGGAGAGACAAGAAAAGAGAATATGAAATATAAAAAAGGTTACCATTTTTTTATATGGTAACCTTTTTTATGTATAAGAGCTATTAAGCAATACCGATATACTTTAAAGTTTTTGATGGAGTACTGTGATCAAAGAAGTGTTGTAAAAATGCAATATCAACACCTGATTTGTATGCACAATAGCCCCAAGTTTTTCGAAGTGTATGTGAGCTAATCCCTTCTAATCCAACTTCTTTTGCAGCTTTGTTTAAAATGTACCATGCATGTTGTCTCGTAATAGATTTTGTTCCTTTTTGAGATTTTAACAATGGTTCATTACGTTTCCAAGTTTTACGTTCTTTCATGTAGTCTTCGATTGCGTGCTGTAAGTCTTCATTTACAGCAAACCATTTATGTTTCTTCACTTTTTCATTGTAAAATAAAATGGAATGGCGAACATTTTCATTTTCATCGATTACATCACTAACTTTTAATTGTAAGATTTCACTTACTTTTAAGCCAGAATTTACAGCTAATACGAATAATAAGCCATCGCGTTTCGAAGATTGTAAAAGTATATTTTTGATAGTTTCTAATTGTTTTTCGTTTTGAATAGGTTGTCCTGCTTGTTTCATTTCACGCACTCTCCTCTTTTATATGTGTAAAGGAAAGGATTAACTTGTTTCTTACTATAAAGGGAGAGTGTGAATTTCATGTGAACTCCTAGTGAAATTAAGACAAATTATTTGACTTCTTTTACTTTTTGTAAATTGAAATAGAATACAACACTGTTAGTCGTATTATACACACCGTACTCGGCATGATGGAGGTCTAAAATGTTTTTTACAATAGATAATCCGAGACCGGTACCTCCGGTGTGACGGCTACGAGATGCATCTAGACGATAGAAGCGATCCCAAATTTTTTCAAGACTTTCTTCAGGGATAGGGTTTCCTGTATTTTCGATTTCGACTTTTACGGTATCTTCTGCTTCTATAATGGAGACTTGTATTTTTTCTCCATCTGGCGTATAACGAATTGCATTACTTAGTAAGTTCACAACTACTTGCTCAATACGACTACGATTTGCTTTAACAAGTATAGAAGGGTCTGCATCGACGTTCACTTGTAAATGCTTTTCTTCCATGCTAAATAATAATTTTGTATAGACTTGTTGCGTTAATTCACCGATTGAGAACGTCGTCATATCTAGTTTGTAAGTACCAGATTCTAACTTTGCTAATTCTAACATTTCAACAATCAGCCTGTTCATATTTTCTGTTTCTTCTAAAATAACATCAGTATAATACGATGTATCTTTACTAACACCATCTTTAATTCCTTCTGCAAAACTTCTAATTACACTTAGAGGTGTTTTTAATTCGTGTGATACGCCAGAAATGAATTCTTTTCTTGTTTTCTCTAATTGACGTTCACGTTCAATATCTTGTTGTAACTTTGTATTGGCAACATTTAATCGATCGATTCGATCTTTTAAATTTACAGATAATGTATTGATACTGCCGGAAAGCCCGCCAATTTCATCGTCGGCTGTAATAGGTAATTTCTCGCTGAAATCAAAATTAGCCATTTTTTTTGTAACACGATTCATTTTAATTAATGGCTTAACAATGATTTTTGAGTAGTAGAAGGATAACAAAATAATAACGAGAAACACGATGATTAAGGCATAAACATAATAATCTTTTAAAACGAGCATCGCTTCATTAACAGGCTGCAAAGATGCTATCGCAAAAGCGTATTCTGTAATCTTTCCGTTTTCCATAATAGGCTTTACAAAGATACTATTTTTTATATTTTCTCCGCCATCTAATATGAAAGTGTTTAATTGGTTCGAGTTAGAAGTACCATCTCTAATAATATCTGCAAAATATTGAACGGCTTGTAATGTTTCAATATCATTTGCAAGACGAACCTCAGCTTTGGATGGGAGCTGTAACTTAGTTATAACACCTGTAAAGACGATGCGAGTTGTAGATTTGTATCGGCTCCCAAGTCTATTCTTAGAAGGGTTACCATTAATTGACTGGAAATCCGAATAGAAATGTTCGTTTTGCCATTGATTGTAATTCGTTCCTAATTTTTGTGGTGTGATTATATTATTTTCTTGTACGACTCCATCAACATTGATTATTACATCTTTTTTTAAACCTAAATTTTCGAATTTATTATATTCTTCTGGTGTTAAAAGATTATTGAGTGGAATGGAATACTGTTTAGTATCGTTGGGATTATATACATCGATATAGTAATTGTTATCACTTTTAATAATACCGTTAGAATCCAAAAACTGCATATCGGCATTTGTTTTATCATGAAATTCTTGTTTTAGTTTTCTAACTTTTTCATAACTTTTATCACTTTTGTCATAATTATCTACGAATTTTTCAAAAGCAGTTTGGACTGTTTTTACTTTTTTATTAATATAAAATTTCTCTAAAAATAGAGATTGTCCTAGGAAAAAAAGTAGGAATATGATTGTAAATAAAGTTGATGTTAATAAAAATAGTTTAAAGACGATACTTCTGTTTTTCACTGCGTCACCTCTTATGAGAAATACTGTAAATGATTTCTTTATCCCGCTTTAACCGGCAATAAGACTCCCACTTCAAAATTTGGCAAATACAAGAGAGTTAGGTGGGAGATCAACTGCCCGTAAAAGTCCGATTGGCTCAACTCATAATCAGTGGGGAATGGGAAAAATCCCCACTGATTAAAGTTTCACTTTATTATAACAAACGTTACAAGAAAGTAGAGGGGAGAAATCTGTCTCTTTATAAAATAGTTATTTATAAAAAGTCACATAAAAAGAACTCACCAGACGTATGACGAGTTCTTTAATGTATTATTGTTGAATTGCTGCATCTAAAGCGATTTCAATCATTTCGTTAAATGTAGTTTGACGCTCTTCAGATGTTGTTTCTTCGCCAGTGAAGATGTGATCGCTAACTGTTAATACAGATAATGCATTTACACCGTATTTCGCTGCTAATGTATAAAGAGCAGTTGTTTCCATTTCTACTGCTAATACACCGTAATCTCCAAGTTTTTTAACCATGTCCATGCTTTCGCGATAAAACACATCTGCTGTTAAAACGTTACCGACACGAACGTGTAATCCTTTTTCAGTTCCAGCATCGTAAGCTTTCTTTAAAAGATCAAAGTTTGCAGCTGGCGCGAAATCAAATCCTGGGAATGTTAAACGGTTCATATTAGAATCAGTACAAGCCGTCATTGCGATAATAACATCACGAACTTTTACATCTTTTTGAATTGCACCGCAAGTTCCAACGCGAATTAAATTTTTAACTCCGTAGCTTTGGATTAATTCGTTTACATAAATAGAAATAGAAGGAACACCCATACCTGTACCTTGAACAGATACACGTTTTCCTTTATAAGTTCCAGTGAAACCTAACATACCACGTACGTTATTATAGCAAGTAACGTCCTCTAGAAATGTTTCAGCGATATATTTTGCACGTAATGGATCACCAGGTAATAGAATAGATTCAGCGATTTCGCCTTGTTTTGCTTCGATATGTACACTCATGAAAAGTCCTCCTTATAATGTATTGATAGAAATCAATATCATTTGCATTATACACTACGAATCCTTTCAATTAAAATCTTTTTATTATTTGTAATATGTGCAAAATAGGAGGATTTCATAAATCATAATCTAGAATATATATCTTAAGAAGTTTTGTATGAATAGAGACAATAAAAATGGTAGGTGATGTTTTGAAAAATCTTGTCATTGGGCTTATTGCGTTAGTACTTATTGTGGCAGGAGGATTTTACATAAAAAAATATCAAGAAAACGAAGAGACTGTAGGAGATGTTCAGGAAGTAAAGTGGGATGTTTCAAATGGAAAGGGAAATGAAAAAGTAGATATTGTATTTCAGTTGTTAAACAAAAAGAATAATGAAATTCGTGGTGTAAATGATCAAATTCGGGCAGTGATTGTAGACGGACAGCTAAAAAACATACAACAAATTAAACCTACATTTGCAGGGAACGGGTCATATAAGTTATCTTCCAAAATAGCGAAAGACGAAGAATATACAATATTTTTATACGAAGATAAAAATAAGTCCGTAGAGTCATTCGCTAGGAAAGATTTTGGTAGAACGAAAGAGGAGAACAATAAGAAAAAAGTGAAATTTCCAATCGACAGTGTACTTACAAAAAAAATAGGAGATTATGAAGTTTCTCTTTTATTTGGAGCATTACATCCGAATGAACCAGTTACGTTAACATTTCAGTTTCAAGCGAAAAAGGGTGAAAAATTGAAATTACATTCAGAGAGAGGAGAAGTAGAGTCACTCTATATCGTGGATGAAACGAAGGAGAACTTTTTATACGCTATGCCTGTAGATACGGATGAGCAATTACAATACCGGATTACATTTCCTGCCGAGGGCACGTATAAAATGTGGGGGGATTTCTATATAAATGGTAAGAAGTATGAAAAAGAATTTATTGTACAAGTGCAAAAAAGAAAAAACAGCTAAGAATTTAGCTGTTTTTTCTTTTTCCTATTAATTTTGTTACAGAGAGCATTGTAATTGGTAAAGAATGATTCTTCCTAAATGCTAAATATTTACCGCTCCATGCTGGTTTATATTTTTCTTTAAAATGTCGTAATCCGCTGAAACTATACGTATAACGAACGTTATTAAAGATTGCAGCAGCCACTCGTTCAGACCAGAAAGACTGTGTAGATAAACCAACATTTGAAAGTGGTGCCATACCAATATTAAAGGAGTGGTATTCATTTTCTTTTGCCCATTGGAATAAGTGGATGAAAATTGCGTCCATAATGCCGCTAGGCGCATCGGGATAATATCGCATTAAATCGACAGATAATGATCCGTTTTGATATACGGGCATGAATGTTGTGAATGCAATAATTTTTCCATCTGCATCAGATAATGTTGCGATAGGAGCGCGACTAATATATTCACGATCGAAGTATCCGAGTGAAAAACCTTTCTCTTTTTTTCCACCAAGCCATGCATCTGAAACTTTTCTTAATTCTTCATATAATTCGTCTGAGAAAGGTGGCTCGTGAATAGAGAATGTATAGCCTTCTCTTTCAAAACGGTTGAAAGTAGCTCGCATGCCAGCACGTTTCTTTCCTGTTATTGTAAATGTATTTAAATCAACAACAGCTTCTTCACCGAGCTTAAAGAAGTTATAACCAAAATCGTGATATAAACTCATCCATTTGCTTTCAATTTGGTAGAATACACAAATGTATCCAAATCGATCAGCCTCAGCTAAAAACTCTTGCAATACAGTACGATAGGAGGAAGGGTCCCCAATTGGATCACCTAGTACAATAAGTCGTTTTCCAGTTATTGAGAAGAGAATGAGAGCTTTTCCATCGCTACTGAAAAAGAACTGTTTATCTCCTAAAAAACCTAAATGACTAAGTACATTTCCGCCATGTTCATCTAAGAAGTTTTGTAATCTTTTATCATTAGCTGGTTGCCCGGGAAATTCATTTCGATAACGATTTGCAATGAGTGAACCAATTAGTAAAAAAGTAGGAACAAAAAAGGCAGCTGCTAATGCACTTCGTTTCACTTGTGTAATATTACGAACGACAAAATCAGGTTTGAATGCTTCTTTTGCACCTGCAAATAAAATACCTAAGTTTTTATATAAATATAACGTTACAAGTAGGAATATAAAAACTTTTACGATATCGGAAAGTGAGACTTCCATTTTCTCACGTACAAACCTTTTACGAAGCATATACAATACAGCGAGTACGATTAATAAAATAAACGTTTCTTCAACATCAATTCCTTTTAGTGTATTAAAAATAGCAGCTCCAATTAAAGAAACAATCGTCATATAATAAGAACGTTTTGTTCCGTAATATATTCCCCGTGAAAGAATGAGGAGGAGAATACCGAATGTTAGCGATAAGCTAAAAGAAAATTGAATAAGGTGTTTTGGAGCTAGAATATGTAAGGCGTGTGCCCGATTTATACTTGTCGGTAGAATGGTTGATAAAATAACCATTAAGCCAGCAAATACCGTTAAAGCAGCAGATGCCCAAGAACCTAACTTTCCTAGAAAGTCACGCTGCAAAGTCCATATAACACCAGTTGTCTCTAGTGCAGGCGCAATAAAAGGTTTATCTTCAAACTTTTTAATGGCTACTCCTGTCATTTCAAAAGCTGCAAAAATGAGACCAAGGCAGAATGGTAAGATGTAATAGACGAGACGATATAATAACATAGCAGGGAGTAAAACACCTGTATCGATGCCGTATTGCCCAAGCCCAGTTAAGAAGACAAGATCAAATGATCCAAGGCCACCAGGAACAAGACTAACGACACCAGCTAAAGCAGCAATGACATATACGCCTAAAAACTTTTGGAATTCGATTTCAATGCCAAATAATAGTAATATGACGTACATAACAATACCAGCAGATACCCATTCGACTAATGAAACTAATGAGTATAAAACAGTTGGATTTTTCTCCTCTTCTTCTTGTCCCTCTGTTTGCGTCGCTTTTCTATTTTTTAATTTAGAAAATCCAATATATATAGGGACGAAAAGAGCGAAGAAGATAAGAACAGGCCATAGCCATGGTTTTTCATGTAAAATAAATCTCGTGTCTAATATTCCGATAAGACCAAGAAATGAAAGAATGGCTAATCCATTAATAAAGGCAGTTGTCATCCAAGCGATACTTTTAATAAGTTTTCCATTTTCTTTTATGTATGGACGATAAAGCATTGTGCGTACGCCGGCTCCAACGAGACCGCCAAACCCGATAAATCCATTTAAAGTATTAGCAATCCACGAGATACGGAAAATCTTTTGGACAGGGATATCAGCTTTTAAGTAACGAAGCATAACATAGTCATAAAAGAACATTGTTGATACAGCAAATGCACCAAGTGTAATTGCTAAAAAGACTCCTCCAGTTGGAATGTTTTTGATTGTATCAATCGCTTCTAAAAAAGAAATGCCCGCTAATTCTTTTTTTGCTTGAAAGAATACAATTGTTAATACAACAAATGGGAAGATAATTTTCCCGATTTGTAAGAAACGTTTCCATGAAAACGACATAAATACAACTCTCCTTGTGTAAGAAAACTGAGACAATAATATTATTATGACAAACTTCAAGAAAAATAAAAAGGTAAATTCCTGTGTAGGGGAGCTATTTTTTATATAGGTATATTTAAAAGAATATTTTGTTTATCAGAAAATTAAGTTAGAATAAGATGAAAGAAGGAGGAGGGGGAGTATATGATTATAAAAGGTTATGTAGGATATGAGTTAGAAAAAGCGAAACCTAATACATCAGAAGACTTTTTTAACAGATCTGAAGTGACATATATATTAAATGATAAAGAGAAAACTTTTTCGGTTTTATACGTTCGATATTTTGAAGAAGTTTTACAAGAAATTACTCCTTTTGAAGGAAATCCAGTGTATAAAGTAGAAGAACAAAACATATATTTGCGCGATATTGTAGCGATATGTTGTTTAGTGAAAGATAGGGAGCTTCGTGCGCAAAAACGTTTGTATTTAAATAATATGGAAGAATTTCAACAATATTTTGATGAGGGAACGGTGTCGAAAGTACAAGAAATATTGGCTGAATTACATAAAAATAAAAGAGTAGAAATAGCGTGAAATGGCAAAGGAGAGAGAAAAAATGTCTAATTTGATGGTTGAAAATCAAACAGAACAAGTTTCTATATTTTTAGAAGATGCTATTTATTTGATAACCAATTATGTAAATTATCATACGTTGCCTTCTTTATTAGAGGAGACACCGGCAGGGAATGAGCAATATTATAAAGGGTTATTAGCATCAATGAGACGACTTCTCGTTTTTTGTGAAGAAGGACATGATGCATGTTTTGTTTTGTTGAATAGTCAGCCATTTCGAAAAACAGCAGCTGAAAAAATTTTATATAAAATTTACCATCAAGTAATTGCAGAGTTTTTTTCACCGAAGAGTGATTATTGGTATGAAAATAGTCGGTCTGCATATACAGGAAAAAATTCTATCGTTTTTCAACAAACACCACCTGCATCTTTGGGGCAAGTGATGAAGAGTTTAGAAGGTAAATTTCAATTGATGCGTGAAGAACTAGAATATTATGAGACGGATTATCAGACAAAGATGTTACACAAATATTGATTGAGAAAAAGAAGCTAAGGTGACTTAGCTTCTTTTCCTTTTGTACAGTTATATAAGGGATTTTCGTTGAATATAGTTAAGTGGATAGCATTAGGGAGGTGCAACATGAATCAGCAAGGTGTATTTACAGATTACTTTCATGAAGTAGAAAATTGGTGTGAAAGTGTTCTTCATGTATTAGATAGCCGCGCAATGGAAGTGTATGATGTCCATATGCTTGCTTATAAAATTCAGACGTTATTAGAGCGTATGAAAGAGCATGAGTATGAAACAGATGCAGAGTTTATGTATGAAATAAGCGATGATGTAGAACATATTCAGCATCACTTGCAGGAAGTATTTATGCAAGAAGAAGAGGAGTATGAATTATATGAAAGAGGGGATAGTGAACGAGCTGTTCCAATTGGAGGACATACACTCCCACCATTACCTTATCCGTATAATGCGTTAGAACCGTATATTTCTAAAGAAATTATGATGTTACACCATGATAAACATCATCGTAGTTACGTGGAAGGGTTAAATAAAGCAGAGAAGATGATGGAAGAAGCGAGAAAAACAAATCAATTTGATTTAATTAAGCATTGGGAAAGGGAAGCGGCTTTTCATGGATCAGGCCATTACTTACACACAATATTTTGGAATAACATGAAAAAAGATGGTGGTGGAAGTCCAAGAGGTGCTTTTTCACAACAAATCGAACAAGATTTTGGGAGCTTTTTACGTTTCCAAAAACATTTTACAGAAGCGGCCTCTAAAGTAGAAGGTTCAGGCTGGGCAATTCTCGTTTGGGTGCCCCGGTCTGGAAGGTTAGAAATTTTGCAAAGTACACTTCATCAATTATTTACACAATGGGATACGATACCACTTCTTGTACTAGATGTCTGGGAACATGCGTATTATTTACAATACCAAAATCGAAAAGATGAATATATTAAAAACTGGTGGAATGTTGTAAACTGGCCTGATGTAGAAAAAAGGTTTGAAACTGCGAAACAAATTGAATGGACACCATATTAGACGCAAATTCCCTGCGTCTTTTTTAATGGAAGCAGAAGGAAGATTTCGTTCATATTTTAAAAGGCCAAGCATACACTTGTACAAAAAGTGCCAAAAGGACGTGGGGGGAAATATGAGACGAATTTGTGTAATCATTACGCTTCTTATTATGTACGCAAGCGTTATGCCGATTCCTACATATGCAAAGATGAACAGCAATGTCAGTGCTCGAAATGCTGTATTAATGGAGCAACAGTCTGGTCGTGTATTATACGGAAAAGCAGAACATGAGCCGCAAAAAATTGCTAGTATAACAAAAATCATGACCGCCTTGTTAGCTGCTGAATCAGGGAAGATGAAAGAAATGGTATCAGTTAGTAATGAAGCGGTGAGAGTGGAAGGATCGGCAATCTATTTAAAGCCTGGACAAAAAGTGAAGTTAGAAGATTTAGTATACGGACTTATGCTTAGATCTGGTAATGACGCAGCGCAAGTAATTGCTGAAAGTGTGGGTGGGAGTATAGATGGATTCGTATATTTAATGAATGAGAAGGCAAAAGAAATTGGAATGAAAGATACTCACTTCTCAAACCCTCATGGTTTAGATGGAGATGGATCACATTATTCGTCGGCTTACGATATGGCATTATTAACAAAATATGCAATGGGGAACGAGAACTTTAAGAAAATCTTTGGAACAAAAACGTATAAATCAGATTCTTGGGATTACCCGTGGAAAAATAAACATAAGCTGGTGACATCTTATTATGAATTTGCAACAGGAGGAAAAACAGGCTTTACGAAGAAAGCAGGAAGAACGCTTGTTACAACGGCATCAAAAGATGGACTAGATTTAATTGTCGTAACTTTGAGTGCTTCTAGTGACTGGGATGATCATATGAATTTGTTTGATAAAGGTTTTGAACGTTTCAAACAAACGAAAGTTTTAGGACAAGGAGCAATTGCTGAAATAAATGAAAAGAAGTATGCCAACCATGTTTATACGAAAAATGGTTTTTCAGTACCGTTAACTGAAGAGGAAAGAAAGAACGTGGTATTAAAAGTTGAACTTGATAAAAGTGCAAATCTTAAGGACGGAGTAAAGGTTGGAAAGACAGATGTTTATGTTGGTAATGAGAAAGTTGGAGAACGGAATTTATTTTATAGTAAACGGAAGTTAGTAGCTACAACGGGACTTTACTGGAATAATGTGAAAGAGATTTTTTCTTACATGATAGGTGTTGGGAACGATGGTTAATCTCGTATGGGTAGCGATGGCTGTTATTGGGATTGTATACGCCATGATAAACGGAACGATGGAAGAAGTGAATAAAGCTGTATTTGACGGGGCAAAAGATGCAGTAACGATTTGTATAGGACTTATTAGTGTTTTAGTATTTTGGCTTGGTTTAATGAAAATTGCAGAGGAAGCGGGACTGTTAAAAAAGTTAGTTACACTTTTTATGCCGATAGTAAAGAGGTTGTTTCCAGAAATACCGAAGGATCATCCGTCCATGGGATTTATTTTATCCAATATGATGGCAAACTTTTTTGGTCTAGGTAATGCAGCAACTCCTCTTGGTATTAAAGCGATGGAACAACTAAAAGAGTTAAATGGAGGAAAGGATTCGGCGAGCCGTTCTATGGTGACGTTTCTAGCATTAAATACATCGGCTATTACATTAATTCCTACGACAGTCATTTCAATTCGAATGACGTATGAATCAGCGAATCCTACTGAAATTGTTGGGGTAACTTTTATTGCACAAGTACTTTCTATGATTGGAGCAATTTGGATTGACCGCTATTTTTACCGAAGAAGGAGTAGAAAGGGGCGGAAAAAATGAGTATTGTAAATACAATTTCCTTATGGGTAATCCCTTGTGTAATTGGTTTTATCCTTTTATATGGGACGATAAAGAAAGTGCCGACGTATGAATCGTTCGTTGAGGGAGGAAAAGAAGGGATTCAAATTGCAATTTCCATTTTACCGTTTATGGTTGGAATGCTTGTGTCTATTTCTATATTCCGATCGTCAGGTGCGCTAGATGCAATGATATCAGTAATGAAGCCAATGTTAGATTTAATTCATGTTCCAGCAGAAATCGTTCCATTAGCACTAATACGCCCTATTTCTGGCTCTGCTGGTCTAAGTATTACGACTGATTTAATTGCCACATATGGGCCAGATTCATTCATTGGGAGATTAGCTTCTACGATGCAAGGGAGTACAGATACGACTTTTTATATTTTAACAGTATACTTTGGAGCTGTTGGTATTAGAAAAATGGGAGATGCATTAAAAGTAGGTCTTTTTGCAGATTTAATCGGAATTATTTGCTCGATTGTCTTTGTTTCTCTATTGTTTCAGTAAAGCTATTCATTTTTTATGCTATTTCGCGTATAATACGTATACGACCACTATTAAGGTGTAGCTTAATAGTGGTTTTTTTATGCAGTATTTTTGACAAAATGATGAACTTTTATTGTGAGAAATATGAAAAATATGGACAATAATAAAGGATAAAAACATGATTTGACCTTTATATGTTTATTATCATCGCTATGTTGTTTAAGTGAGATGGAGCGAATAACCGTAAAGCGTATGCGGTTGCCAAGTCTTTCTAATGTAAGGTAAGATAAATTCGAGGTGAAAAAAAGAAATGGAACGATTACAAAAAGTGATTGCGCAAGCAGGTATTGCATCGAGAAGAAAGGCTGAGGAATTAATTCAGCAAGGAAAAGTAAAAGTTAACGGAAAAATAGTGAAAGAGTTAGGAACAAAAGTAACTCCTCAAGATAAAGTAGAAGTAAATAACATCCCTCTTGAAAAAGAAGAACCTGTTTATTTTTTACTATATAAACCAACTGGTGTAATTTCAAGTGTATCAGATGATAAAGGTAGAAATGTTGTAACAGACTTTTTCCCTGA
This sequence comes from Bacillus thuringiensis, assembly GCF_001182785.1. Taxonomy (NCBI): domain Bacteria; kingdom Bacillati; phylum Bacillota; class Bacilli; order Caryophanales; family Bacillaceae; genus Bacillus; species Bacillus thuringiensis. The sequence goes on from NZ_CP012099.1 coordinate 1,470,714, forward strand.
AATTACACAACGCTTATTCCCAATCGGACGTCTAGATTATGATACGTCAGGAGTATTATTAATGACAAACGACGGGGACTTCGCAAATATATTAATGCATCCTAAATATAAAGTTGAAAAAACGTATGTTGCAAAAATAAAAGGTCCACTAACAGGTGAGAAAATTCGTATGTTAGAACGCGGTGTTGCACTAGAAGATGGTAAAACAGCACCAGCACATGTGAAAATCATTTCTTGGGACAAGCGTAAAGAGATGGCTATTGTACAATTAACAATTCATGAAGGACGTAATCGTCAAGTGCGTCGTATGTTTGAAGCGTTAGACTGTAAAGTAGTGAAATTAAAACGTGAACGTTATGCTTTCTTAGAAGTAGGAAGCCTGCGACCTGGTGATGCGAGAGAATTGACACCACATGAGGTGAAACAATTACGCGCGCTTGCTTCTACAAAGCCAAGATAAGCTATAGAGTTAAAAATTCACCAGTGGAGTGCTCTGCTGGTGATTTATTCAATACAACATTTACAGAAGATAATACATAACATTTACCGAGGAGAGGAGAGGTAATATGAAGAAAAATCGCTTATTATTTCGCGTTATTATTCTACTCATTTTATGTGGTGCTGTAGGATTTACCCTTTATCAAGGATTCTTTGCTAATAAAGAGAAAATGCAAATCGGAAAAGAAGCACCTAACTTTGTTGTGACGGATTTAGAAGGGAAGAAAATTGAACTAAAAGATTTAAAGGGGAAAGGTGTATTTTTAAACTTTTGGGGCACGTGGTGTAAACCTTGTGAAAAAGAAATGCCTTATATGAATGAGTTATATCCAAAGTATAAAGAAAAAGGCGTTGAAATCATAGCGTTAGATGCAGATGAAACGGATATTGCAGTAAAGAACTTTGTGAACCAATATGATTTGAAATTCCCAGTTGCAATTGATAAAGGACAAAAGATTATAGGAACATATGGAGTAGGTCCATTACCGACAAGCTTTTTGATTGATAAAGATGGAAAAGTAATGGAGCAAATTATAGGTGAACAAACGAAAGAACAGTTAGAAGGGTATTTAAAGAAAATTACTCCGTAATAAAGAAAGCCTTTACATAAGAGGTGCGTGTCTATAGTGCCTCTGGTTTAAAAATTCTGAGTATTGCGGTAACTCGAGGTTAGAATATACAATAGTACATATAGATACAGGGGCGGTGAGAGTGTTGAAAGAAATTAAGTGTGAATGTGGACATGTTAATCCGATAGGAACCGTTTTTTGTGAAGCTTGCGGGAAACCATTTGAAAGCAATGAAAATGCAAAACTATTGGATATGCGCTATGAGGGGAGTGCACGGAGATCTCTCACGCAAACAAAAACGATAGTCGATAAAATTTGGAGCTTTTTCTCTTCTGTAAAAGTGGGTGTATGGCTAATCGTTATAACTTTAGCTGCATCAGCGATAGGAACTATTTTTCCGCAAGAAATGTACATAACTCCAGGGATTGCACCAGCTGAATATTATAAACAAGAATACGGATTTTTAGGACAATTATACTATCAATTAGGATTTAATAATTTATACGGTTCATGGTGGTATATGATTTTGATTGCTTCTATCGGTATTTCACTTGTGATATGTAGTTTAGACCGCGTTATTCCGCTTTATAAAGCTTTAAAAAAGCAAGGCGTAAAAAGACATCCTAGCTTTTTAAAGAGACAGAGAATATATGGGACTGGTACACCGCAAGATGGTGACCTGGAAACAGTGCAAAAGAATTTAAAGAAAAGAAACTATAATGTGAAAGTGGAAGACGGAAACGTTTTAGCAGAAAAGGGACGCTTCTCGCGTTGGGGTCCATATGTAAATCATATCGGTCTTATTATCTTTTTATTCGGTGCGATGCTTCGTTTTTTACCGAGTATGTACGTAGACGAAGCACTTTGGTTACGTGATGGTGAAACGAAAGAAATACCAGGGACGGATGGACAATACTACTTAAAAAACGAGAAATTTATAAAAGAAGTTTATGATAAAAGTAAGGATAAGGAAGTTTTTGAGGAAGCGATTGATCGTGTAGGCGATAAAATGATTGCGAAAAACTTCCAAACGAATGCTGTATTATATAAAGCTGTGGGTGAAAATATAGCAGGGCAAAAACCAAAGTTGGAAAAAGTAAAAGAAGCGGAAATTCGAGTGAATGAACCACTGAAATTTGATCAATTTGCAGTGTATCAAGTGGATTATAAAGAAAGTGAATTTAAAAGTATGTCCTTCAACTTGCAAAATAAAGAAAATAATCAAAAATGGGGACCGATTAAAGTAGATTTAACGAATCCTAAGGAAAAATATGATTTAGGAAATGGTTATTCTCTAGAACTATTAAGCTATTTTCCTGATTTTTATTTCGATGAGAATGGAAAACCAAATACAAAAACGAAATTACCGAACAATCCTGCATTTGTATTTAAAATGTTTACACCTGAAACACCAGATGGTGAAGTGAGTTTTGTTGGTATTCAGCAAAATATAGAACCTGATGGAAACAACAAATATAAAATGTCGTTTGCAGGTGTTGAAATGCAAAATGCAACAGCACTTACTGTAAGAAAAGATTTAACGCTTTGGATTCTCGGTATTGGAGGATTTATATTTATGGTTGGTGTCATTCAAGGTATGTATTGGAATCATCGCCGTATTTGGATACAACGGGTTAATGATGAATGGTGGATTGCAGGGCATACGAATAAAAATTGGTTCGGTTTAAAGAAAGATATTGAAAGAGTAATAGAAGGTACAGCAATTCCACAGCCAAATGATAAAGTAATTGATAAAAAAATTAGTTAAGGTGGGGAAACGATATGGTGCAAATAAGTAGTAACTTTCTCTTTACCGCATTTATTTTATATTTAATTGCGACTCTATTTTTTGGGGGAGCCATTAAAGAAAAGGGTCATAAATGGGCAAATATAGGAATAACAATTACAATTTTAGGGTTTATAGCACAAACAGTATATTTTGTTACAAGGTGGATTGCATCAGGGCATGCGCCAGTTAGTAACTTTTTTGAATTCGGTACATTTTTCGGCATGATGCTTGTAGGAGCATTTATTGTAATGTATTTTATGTACCGCGTAAGTATAATCGGACTATTTGCATTACCAGTTGCGCTTTTATTAATTGCCTATGCAAGTATGTTTCCGAGGGAAATATCTCCGCTTATTCCATCATTAAAAAGTAATTGGTTACATATTCACGTGACGACTGCAGCAGCAGGACAAGCAATTTTAGCGATTAGTTTTATTACGGGCGTTATGTATTTATTGAAAAATGTAGATCAATCAACGAGAAGTAAACGGACATTTTGGCTAGAGATGGTAGTATTTACACTTGTTTGTACAGTTGGATTTATTGGAGTAACAACGGTATTTTCTAGTATGAAATATGAAGCGAAGTTTCAATGGATTGATAAAAATGAACAACAACTGGAAATGAAGTATAATCTTCCGGCTTTAGTTGGACCGCATGAAGGGAAGTTACTGACAGAAAATAAATTAGAACCGGCAGTTGAAGTTCCAGCGATTGTAAATGCGAAAAAATTAAATACTGTTATTTGGTCAGTGTTAGTTGGAACATTACTTTATGTTGTATTAAGACTTGTTTTACGGAAGCGAGTATCGGCGGCACTTCAGCCGTTAGTAAAGAATACGAATAGTGATTTACTAGATGAAATCGGATATCGATCTATTGCAATTGGATTCCCAGTTTTCACATTAGGGGCGTTAATTTTTGCAATGATTTGGGCTCAAATAGCGTGGACGCGTTTTTGGGGCTGGGATCCGAAAGAGGTTTGGGCACTTATAACGTGGCTCTTTTATGCTGCAGTACTACATTTACGATTATCTAAAGGGTGGCATGGAGAGAAATCAGCTTGGCTTGCAGTAATTGGTTTTGCAATTATTATGTTTAATTTTATTGTAGTAAACTTAATTATTGCCGGTTTACATTCATATGCGTAGAGAAATAAAATAGGAGAGTGCATGTCACTTTCCTATTTTATTTTTGTCAACTTTTCTTCTTTTTTGAGAAAAACATGACAAAGTAGCGGTTGATTTTGTAAAATGATGTCGAGGACATTATATACTGTTCAAAAAAAATACATAGTTTTGGAAAAAAATCGAACAAAATTTATTATTCTTGTGAAGCATAATATGGGAAGTGAAACATTTAGAAGATTGCTTAAATAAACGAGAATAGCGCAACATAATAGTAAAGAAGGGTAGGTGTGAACCGCTGAGGTGAGAGTACGCAGCGGGTAGAGATGGAAAATGAATCAAGAATTTTAATTGTAGATGATGAGGATCGTATTCGTCGTTTATTGAAAATGTACTTAGAAAGAGAACAATACACAATTGAAGAAGCAGATAATGGTGATACAGCTTTAGAAATGGCGTTGCAAAATGATTACGATTTAATCTTATTAGATCTTATGATGCCTGGTAAAGATGGCATTGAAGTATGTAGAGGGGTTCGTGAGAAGAAAGCGACACCAATTATTATGCTGACAGCAAAAGGTGAAGAAGTAAATAGAGTACAAGGATTTGAAGTTGGAACAGATGATTATATTGTAAAGCCATTTAGTCCACGTGAGGTCGTGCTACGTGTGAAAGCGGTATTACGTCGTGCTGTACCAACAACATTTTTTACACAAGATACAACAACAAAAGATGTTACTGTATTCCCGCACTTAACAATTGATAATGATGCACACCGTGTTACTGCAGATGGTAATGAAGTAAACTTAACGCCGAAAGAATATGAGTTACTATTATTTTTAGCGAAAGCTCCTGATAAAGTATTCGATCGTGAGCAACTGTTAAAAGAAGTATGGCAATATGAATTCTTCGGAGATTTACGTACAGTTGATACACATGTAAAGCGTTTACGTGAGAAGTTAAGCAAAAAATCACCAGATGCAGCGAAAATGATTGTTACTGTTTGGGGTGTAGGTTACAAATTCGAGGTTGTGAACGACTGATGCTTTGGAGAAGTGTAGTAGGGAAGTTATGGATGACCATATTACTTCTCGTTTCGTTTGTTCTTGGATTTGTTGCGATTTTACTTTCACAGTTTTTTAGAACGTATTATGTTGATATGAGTGAAGCTAGGCTTCAAAAAGTCGCAACAAGTGTTTCGGAGTTAATTGAAGAAGGTGCCGATGTAAAAACGATTGAGAATATCGCGTACAAATTCTCTGATCCACTTTCAAGGATTATTATTGTAGAAGATGGTAAGGAAATCTCTTCTTCACCGAAACAAGAAGGGTTAGTCACCCTTACAATGGATGATTTAAAAGAAGATAAAGAATTAGCTGCTGTTTTTACGGACAAAAAAGAAATTAAAAATAACGTTAGAAAAGCGTCTAATAGTAGGAAGAATAAAAACACCGAAAATGATATTATGATCGTAGGAAAACCAGTGCAATCAAAAAATCAAAGTGCAGTGTTCGTATATGAATCTTTACAAGTACCGATACAAGGTATGGAAAGAACGACTGATTTTATTTTCTTATCGGCTGGAATTGCGATTATATTAACAACTTTCTTTGCGTTCTTCTTATCTACTCGGATTACAGCGCCGCTTCGTAAAATGCGTGAGGTTGCTTTTGAAGTGTCACGTGGTAAGTTTGATGCAAAGGCTCCTATGGTATCTCAGGATGAGATTGGTGAGCTTGCAACGGCCTTAAATCAAATGGGAAAACAGTTGAAGTTCAATATGAACGCCTTGCAACAAGAAAAAGAGCAGTTAGCAAGTATTTTGAGTAGTATGGCAGATGGGGTTATTACGTTAAATCAAGAAGGTGAAGTTGTAGTAATCAATCCGCCGGCCGAACATTTCTTACAAGTTTGGCAAGAAGAAAAAGAGATAGAGCTAAGTAAAAAACTACCTTCTGAACTTGTGGAACTATTCCATCTCGTTGTAGAAAGCGAACAACAACAAGTTGTTGAAATTAATTTACAAAAAGGGAACTATGTAGTTCTTATGACGCCGCTTTACAATCAAACGAAAATTCGTGGAGCTGTAGCAGTACTGCGAGATATGACGGAAGAACGTCGTCTTGAAAAGATGCGTCAAGACTTTATTGCGAATGTATCGCATGAACTTCGTACACCAATGGTAATGCTACAAGGGTATAGTGAAGCGATTTTAGATGATATTGTGCAAACGAAAGAGGAAATTGATGAGTTTGTTCAAATTATTTATGATGAATCTGTTCGTTTAGGTAAACTTGTAAATGAATTGTTAGATTTAGCTCGTATGGAAAGCGGTCATGTAGAGTTACATATTGGTGAAGTGGATATACATCCGTTTGTTGAAAAAATTGGTCGTAAATTCCAAGGGATTGCAAAGGATAAAGAAGTTGAACTAACAGTTGATTTCCGAAATCCGATCGAAGAATATGCGTTTGATGCAGATCGGATGGAACAAGTGTTGACGAACTTGATTGATAACGCAATTCGTCATACGAATGCGGGTGGACATGTAACGCTTGTAATTGATACGAAAAATAATGACCTCATTTTTGAAGTGCAAGATTCGGGTGCAGGCATTCCAGAAGAGGATATTCCATTTTTATTTGATCGTTTCTATAAAGCTGATAAAGCAAGAACACGTGGGAAAAAGGGTGGAACAGGACTCGGGCTTGCGATTGCGAAAAACATTGTTCAAGGTCATGATGGTAAAATTTCTGTTTCAAGTATTGTTGGAGAAGGAACTACATTCTCTGTATATTTACCGAATCGTATAATTTAGATATACGTTTTTAAAGTTGATAATGAATAAAGTTCTGCTGTTTTTTATTTTTTTGTAAACTCAATTAAATAAAGAATGGTAGAACTTTTTTCTATCTTGGTCGAATTAAGAATAACGAGAGAGGTGCTGTGAAGAAATGAAATTATATACAAAAACAGGAGATAAAGGAACGACAAGTGTAATAGGTGGCAGGGTGGATAAAGATGATATCCGTGTGGAAGCTTATGGAACAATAGACGAGGCAAATTCTCATATTGGATATGCAATGACTAAGCTTCAAGGCGGGGCTTTTAGAGATATTTACAATGAGCTCGAAAATATTCAACATGAACTATTTGATTGCGGAGGAGACTTGGCAATAGTGGAACAAAAAATTCCTTATAAAGTGACAATTGAGATGGTTGGTAGCTTAGAAAGAAAGATTGATTTGTATATAGAAGAAGCCCCGGCATTAGAGCGCTTTATTTTGCCAGGTGGTAGCGAGGCGGCGGCTACTATTCATATTGCACGTACCGTTGTAAGAAGAGCAGAACGCTCTATAGTATCATTGCAAAAAGAAGTGAATATAAATGAAGTTGTCTTAAAGTATGTAAATAGATTATCTGATTATTTGTTTGCGATAGCTAGAGTAATAAATGCCCGATTACAAGTGAAAGATGTGGAGTATAACCGTAGTGCATTAGTTTTTCGTGACAAGAAAGAGAAGGAAGTGAAGTAATTCACTTTCTTTTTTTTGTATACTTTTTTCTGTAATATACCAAAATAGAGAAGGTATGGTGTTAACTAGAAAACGGAGGATGTATATGAAAGTTTTAAAATGCGGCGTCATGTTATTGAGTATACTGTTTGTATCTCAATTACATGTTTACGCAGAAGAAAATCGATGGACATGGCCTGTTGAAGGTCAGATAAGTGATTATTTTGGGACAAGGCATGGAAAACACTATGGTATTGATGTAGCTGCGCCGATTGGAACGCCTGTGGCAGCTATCCAAGATGGTAAGGTAACGAAGTCTTATTATTCAAGTAGTTATGGAAATGTTGTATTTATTAAACACGGAGAATATGAGGCTGTATATGCACATTTAAATAAGAGATATGTGGATCAAGGAGATTATATTTCAAAAGGAGAAAAAATTGGAGAAGTAGGGAACACGGGAGAGTCGCGAGGTGCACACTTACATCTAGAACTTCATCAAGGAAGATGGACGATGGCGAAAAAGAATGCGATGAACCCATTGCTTGTTTTAAGTGAACAAAGAAATGAAGTTGTTTCTTCATCATTATATGTCGTACAAAAAGGGGATACTTTAGTTAGTATTGCACGGAAATTTAGTATGACACTTAAGGAAATTAAAGAAAAAAATGGATTGCAGCAAGAGCTAATTTATCCTAATCAACAATTATATGTTAAGTGAAGGCAACGTCTCAAAATTTAAACTTTGAATATTCTTAAATAAGGTTCAATGTAAATGAAATTATATGGGCGCTTCTGCTAGAAGTATTGAGTGAATTAGAGTATCTATATCTAAAAGAAAACCGTCCCAAAATTTATTTTGGGACGGTTTCTTTTACCAAAAAATAAAGACACATATAAATCCAGAAATAGCTAAATAGCTATATAAGTAAAAAACTTTTGTTCTTGTTTTCTCTTTTGTTCGAAACAGTACGATAGTCGGTTCAATTAAACCGATTGTCAAACAAAGTAGGCCAAGAAGCATACAACCAATTGAAATAGAATACAGGGCGATTTGTGGTGCTTGAAATGGAATCATCCATTTTAATAAAAATGCAATAAGTGCAGTGTAACAAATGCTACCGATGTATTTATTCAGTGGTGTATTAGAACGAAAACCGGGAAGTTTTTTTAAGAAAGAGCGGGAAACAACTTCTGTTTGTAAAGATGTATGCTCTTCAATAATTTTTTGAGCTTCTTTTCCTTTTTGAAAAAGAGATAAGATCCAATTTCGCTCACCCTGAAAAATAAATTGAGAAGTTGTCAAATAGTGATCAATCTTCACTTTATTCCAACTCTTCCACGGATGACGCTCACACAATTTTAATTTACTTTCTGTTTTTTTATCATACTGATAAATACTGATGCCATCTTCATCGAAAGTAGCATAGTATGTCTCGTTTGAGAATGTACCTAAATCAATTGGGCAGTAGAAAAGTAATTCTTTTTTTAAATAAAAGTATTCTTTTCTTAAATTTTTTTTCATCGCTTCTCGAATAGAATGTCTCTTTTCTTTTTTCATGACATTTCCTCCATAACTCAGAAAATGTTCTTATCTTAACAATTCAATATCTTATCACTTTTAATTATATATGACTAGGGAATTCAAAAGAGAAATGCCGAATAATAAAAAATATGGATTGTATTGTAAAATATCTCGCAATTTATTTGTTGTTACGAAAAATAAATAACTAATTATAAATAAGTTACAATTTTTTAGTTCACAATGTTATGAGGTTGTTGTATAATGAAGGGGAAAATAGAATATCGGTCTATCTTCGGGGCAGGGTGAAAATCCCGACCGGCGGTGATGAACTATTTATGATTTTGTTCTAAGCCCGCGAGCCGTTAAGGCAGGATTTGGTGTGATTCCAAAGCCGACAGTATAGTCTGGATGGGAGAAGATGGAGGTTCAAGCGTTCAAAAAAGATATGGATTTGAACGTCTGTTTGATGTGCCTTAAATTCTCCCTTTGTGTAAAACACAAAGGGTTTTTTCGTTCTATGAAAAAATAGGCATAGCAGAACCTTTCCACTTTCCATGAGATGATCGATGGAAAAGGAGAGAGAAAGATGAAACAAAAAAACAGTGTAGTGCAGATGGTGAGTGTAGCGATGCTAAGTAGTATTGCATATTTACTAATGATGTTGGATTTCCCGTTCCCAGGGCTTCCGCCATTTTTGAAAATTGATTTTAGTGATGTACCAGCTCTAATTGCAGCAATTATCTTTGGACCAGTAGCAGGAGTGATTGTAGAGGCGATAAAGAACATTTTACATTACGGGATTCAAGGAAGTTTAACGGGAGTACCAGTTGGAGAAATTGCAAACTTTATTGCAGGATGTTTATTTATTGGACCAGCAGCTTTCTTATTTAGAAAGTATCGTACTGTAAAGAGTTTAACGACAGGATTAATGCTAGGGACAATTACAATGGCACTTATTATGAGTGTATTAAACTACATCATCATATTCCCGGCTTACACTTGGTTTTTAAATTCACCGGCTATGTCTAGCGAAGCTATAAGAACAACGGTTGTAACGGCAATCTTACCATTTAATTTAATTAAAGGAATTGTTGTAACAATTGTATTTGTAGCATTATTTTCACGCCTGAAAGTATGGGTGTTTGCAAAAATGAAAAATGCATAATAAATATTAAAACCATTAGTAGTGTGGAACTACTAATGGTTTTTTATTAAGGAAAATAAAATTCAGATACAAAAAATGCCCCTCATCAATATGAGGGGCATTTTTTGAAGTTAATAAAAGACTATTCGAATTTTAAAGCGTCTCCGTCGAATGATTCGTCAGCAACTTTAATTGAGTCAGTTGGACAGCCTTCGAATGCATCCATCATATCTTCAATTAATACATCTGGAATTTCAACGATACCTTGGTTATCGTCTAATGTTACAAATGCAATACCTTCATCATCATAGTCATAAATGTCTGGTGCAGCAGCGCCACAAGCACCACATGCAATACAAGTATCTTTATCAACGATTGTATATTTTGCCATCTTTTTTCCCTCCTGATAATATGTATGTGAAAAGCTCGCCATAAAAATTATAACCTTATTGTAAAACGGTTTGTGAAACTTTTCAACATAAAATTATAATGATAATGCTTATCAATTAGAGTGTCAACTTATTTTTGAATTATGTCATAAGATTTTCAAAATACGTAAATGTGATTTCGTTTGATACAATAGAATATATACAAGTATATAGTTCTTATATGATAAGTTTAATGAGCGACAGTAGATAGTGTAATTGTACTGAAAAGAATGAAGTTAAGATTGGAAGGTGGAAGCGGTCATGCAAATACAATATACTTTGTTGCATTGTTTAAAACAATTGAATGGTGAAAGAACCGTTTCTTCTATTTATTATTTACTAAAGGGCAAACGTTCTTCGCAAACTTTGCAAGATGGAAATATGTTCCGGATTTCTTTTTTATTCGGAATATATAAATCATTAAATAGAAATGACTATGATGGTGAAGTTGTAAAGTTGTTGCAAGCGGATTTTATTCAAGAAATACATGAAAATACATATGTGTTAACACCTACGGGTAAAATGCAGTTACATAAATGGGAGGAAGTTTATGCTTTTCCAGCGCATTTGCATGGTTTACATTATGGTGAATTAGGTGAAACATTTTGGAAAAGATTATCATTGATTATTCAAACCATATCAAATTTACAACAGAATAATACGAAGTTTATCCCAATTCAACAAGATACAGAAATAATGATGTGGGTAAAACGTTTTCTAACAGGAAGGCCATATAAGAGAAGTGAGTTGGCGAGGAAACTATGGACGGAAGTACATAATCTTTTGGAAAAGAGTAATGCGATAGAAGCGACGATTGTAACATATCGACTAACGGGCTATGAACGTATTGGTTGTACATTGCAACAATTAGCAGAAATTACGAAACAAGATATATTTAGGGTGTATTTTTTATTTTGGGGTACAATGCATTTCTTTATACAAGAAGTACGTGATAAAGAAAATGAATTTCCACTATTAGCTGAAATTATATCTTATCCAAATGAGAGAGCTGAATTATTTAGTTTATCCACGAAAAAAACATATAATTTTTGGAGACAAGGGCGTTCTTTAGAAGAAATAGCAACGATTCGGAATTTAAAGGTTGCAACGATAGAAGATCATTTTGTTGAAATTGCTTTGCGAGAAAAAGATTTTTCTATTGAAATGTTTATGGAAAAAGAAAAGATAGACAAAGTAATAAAAGTAATTGAAGCATTACAAACGCGGAAGTTACGTGTTTTGAAACAAGAGGTTGGAGAAGATATCTCTTATTTTGAAGTTCGTCTTGTATTAGCGCGGATGGAGGGTGTAAATGAAACTTGAAGAATATTTATATAAGTGGTTTGGATATTCTGAATTTCGTCCAGGTCAAAAAGGAGTTATTACAGATTTATTAGAAGGAAAAGATGTGATAGCAATGCTTCCGACTGGAAGAGGGAAATCTATATGCTATCAGTTTCCGGGGCTTATGCGAGAAGGAACAGTGCTTGTTGTATCACCGTTATTATCTTTAATGGAAGATCAAGTGACACAATTAAAGTATGTTGTGAAAAACCGAGTGATAGCATTTAATAGTTTTCGGACATTAAATGAAAAAAGAGAAGCGATGAAAAAATTATCTTCATATAAATTTATTTTTGTTTCACCAGAGATGTTACAGTCGGAGTTATTAATTAGGGAATTGAAGAAAATTCATATTTCATTATTTGTTGTTGATGAGGCTCATTGTATTTCTCAATGGGGTTATGATTTTAGACCGGACTATAAGAAACTAAATGTAGTTATTGAAAATATTGGTTCTCCTACAGTATTAGCATTGACAGCCACAGCGACAAAAGGGGTACTGCAAGATATCGCAGACAGTTTAAATTTAAAGGGTGCCGCGGAACATGTATACTCTATTGATCGTCCTAATATTGCAATGGAGGTGCAATTTGTAGAGACGATAGAAGAAAAGAAAGAGGCGCTTTTGGAGCAGGTGATGTATTTACAAGGGCCGGGGATTGTATATTGTTCAAGTAGAGCGTGGACAGAAAGGTTAACGGAATACTTGAGAGGAAAAGGTGTTACTGGTGTAGCTTTTTATCATGGTGGTATGGAACATGAAGAGCGTATGTTAATTCAACAACAGTTTATGAATGATCAATTGCAGCTTGTAATATGTACAAGTGCATTTGGTATGGGGGTAAATAAGGCGAATACGCAATATATTATTCATTTTCATTATCCAACTAATATAGCTTCTTACTTACAAGAAATCGGAAGAGCTGGAAGAGATGGCGAACCGAGTATAGCTATTTTATTGTGTAGTCCGTTGGATCATGATTTACCAATTTCAATCATTGAGGATGAATTGCCAAGTAAGTTGCAAATACAATTTTTATTTTCTTTACTACAAGAAAGAATGTTTCAAACGAAAGAATTACCAATAGAAGATGTAGAAGAAATTTGTTATAATGCAGCAAGATTTAATGAGCAATATTGGCGTTTCGTTCGTTATCATCTCGAACAGGTTGGAATTATACAACAACGAAGATTATTATTAGAGGGTTTGTCAGATGAAATTATGAACCGATTAATAGCTGAAGTAGAAATAAGGTTGCGTAATAAATATAGTGAGCTAGAAAATATGAAGTCATGGATACGAGTTAAAGGATGTAGACGTGAATATGTGCTGCAACAGTTCGGTTATAGGAAAGAAAAAGAGTTAAATAATTGCTGTGATTATTGTGGTATTACAAAAGAAGATTATAAAAAAAGACGAGCGCAACAATCGGATTTCGACTATAATTGGGAAACAGAGTTACAAAAGCTTTTCGGCCTAGAAAAGATGGGGGAATGATGAACATTCAAAGGCATAATGTTGAAGATATGAGTCCGCAGGAAATAAGGCTGAATCTATATATAACACAGTTAATTATTATCGGTATTGGCTGTTTACTAGCATATATATTATTTCAAGATGTAAAAGAAGTGTTTAATTTATGGAGATGGGAACCAGTATCTATACTTATTATAGGTGGTTTGTTAGCGATTGGTATTGTGTTATTAGATTATGTTGCAATGCGAGTGTTTCCAGAGTCTTGGTTTGATGATGGTGGTATTAACGATAAGATGTTTCGAGGAATGTCGGTTCTGCATTTACTCATTATTACGTTCGTAATCGGTTTTGCAGAAGAATTTTTATTTAGAGGTGTAGTGCAGACTCATTTTGGAATTGTAATTGCGAGTTTCGTATTTGCAGTGTTACATATTCGTTATATAACAAAGCCATTTTTGTTTTGTTTCGTCTGTTTCATTAGTTTTGTCTTTGGCTATGTATTTGAATGGACAGGGAATTTGTTTATAACAATCTTTGCACACTTTCTTGTTGATTTTATAATGGGACTCCAATTAAGAAAATAAATGGAAGGTGGTGGTGAACAACATGAGGAAACGAATTCCTGATTTTGAAGAGGAATTAGAAGTTGAGCGAGTAGAAGAAAAAGAAAGTTTACCGCCGCGTAGTGAAATTCATAGAAATAAAGAGAAAAAACAAAAGTTTAAAATAAATCATATTTTCGTCCGGGTTTTAACATTTCTATTCATTCTGCTGCCAATTAGTATTTTGTGGTATACGGATAAATATATTCAGGTGAAGGGCGATAGTAATAATGCAGGGAAAAGTGCGTTTGAAGTAATCTTCTTTGATTCAGTTAAATCTGAGTCGCAGAAACAGTCTGAAAAAGCGATAACGCATACTGTGAAAGAGGGAGAAACTTTAGAAAGTATAGCGAAGCAATATTTTTCAGATGAAAATGGGGTTGAAGTAATTAAAAAGTATAATAACTTGCAAGAAGATGAAGTGAGTGCAGGTCAAGAATTAAAAATTCCGATAAAAGATAAGTCCACAAAGCAAGAGAGCTAGCGAATTAGGCGATCACAGTTTGTTATAAAAGCCTAGGGTTATCTTTATGATGAGGGGAGTAAAAAATATGATATGGATTATATTATTCAGTACTCTCATAGGAATGGGGATTTTATTACTTCTTGTGATGTATAAAGAAGCGACGCGTAATACAGTGTTGGAACATACTTTAGTATTTAAAGAATTTCCGAAAAGTTTTCAAAAAGTAAATGTGTTTTTTATTTCTGATATTCATAGAAGAGTCATTTCAAATTTGTTAATTGAACAAGTAAAAGGAAAAGTAGATCTCGTAATTATCGGAGGAGATTTAGCAGAGAAAGGTGTCTCTTTATCAAAAATCTCTGCGAATATTCAAAAGTTAAGAGAGATAGCTCCTGTATATTTTGTGTGGGGAAACAATGATTATGAGATAGAATATCATGAATTAGATGCATTATTATTAGAAAATAACGTAAAAGTTTTAGATAATACAAGAGTAGTATTTGAGTCTGAATTAGGCGAGAAGATTTGTTTGCTCGGTATAGATGATGTTGGATTGCACCGTGATCGTCTAGATTTGGCATTGGCGGATTGTAAAGAAGATGGTTTTCGTATCTTAGTTAGTCACAACCCTGATATAATAAAAAAGATGTCTGGAAGTGAACAGATTTCACTTGTATTAAGTGGACATACGCATGGAGGACAAATCCGATTATTCCCATCTAAAAAATATTTAAAAGGTGGCGTATATAACTATTTGAATACGATTCTCTTTGTTAGTAATGGGTACGGAACAACATTGATACCACTTCGTTTCCGAGCACCTGCTCAAACACATATTATTACATTGTGCGGAGGGAAATGATGCCAACTCTTAGTGGGAAATATAATATAAAAGCTGTTTCAAATATAATTGGAGTTCAGCCGAGTACGCTTCGCGCATGGGAAAGACGATATCAAATTATTGCCCCAAAGCGGAATCAAGCTGGGCATCGTTTATATACAGAAGAGCATATTCAAATTTTAAAATGGTTAATGGAAAAAGTTTCTTCCGGTATGATGATTGGACAAGCAGTTCAGTTATTAGAAGAGAATCGTTTGCAGAGTACAGTTCAAAAAGAGATACATTTCGATAAAGAAGTTGTTTTAGTGGACGATTTGCTACAAGCTTTGTTAAAATTTGATGAAATTACAATTGCTGCATTATTAAACGAAGCTTTTAGTATATATTCAACAGAAAAGGTTGTTGCCAATATCGTTCTTCGAGTGACAGACAAATTATTAACGTCAAAAAATAATAATGAGATTTCAATAGTGCAATTTCAATATGCACTATCATTTTTACAAACGCGTCTAGGGATGGTGTATCACAATGCCGCAATGTTTTCTTCTTTACACAAAGTTATTGTGTTAGAAAAGAATGCATTGAAAGGATTTATTTTTTCAACTTATTTACGCTTAAAAGGATATGAGGCGATATATATTAGGACAAGCTTAGCTGAAGATGGTATGTTGTTAGCGGTAGAGGAAATACAGCCGAAATATGTATTTGTATCTTTTGCTGATGAACAAGAAATGAAAAAGACGATGAACTTTATAAATTTATTACAAGAAAAAAGGGAATCTCTTTCTGTTGGATTTATCGGAAAGCTAGGCGTTCTAAACCAGTTGGACATTGAAACAATCTTAATTGGTGATACGAAAGAAGAATGGGATGAATGGTTAAAAATGTCGGAATAGTTGTTCGAAAAGAACCATCTATTTTCTATTTCATATAATAAAAATTAGATGCATTGGTTACGTAGGGAGGGTATGAGATGAGGCTGGAACGATTAAATTACAATAAGATAAAAATTTTTCTAACATTTGATGATTTATCTGAACGAGGATTAACGAAAGAAGATTTATGGAGAAATGCGCCGAAAGTACAGCAATTATTTCGTGATATGATGCAAGAAGCAAATAAGGAATTAGGATTTGAAGCAGATGGTCCGATTGCAGTTGAAGTGTTTTCTCTACAAGCACAAGGGATGGTTGTAATTGTAACGAAAGAAAATCAAGAAATGGATACAGATGATGAGTTCCGTGACGAGTTTATTGAAATGCAAGTGACTCTAGATGAAAGTGAACATATATTATATGAGTTTGCTACGCTAGATGACGTCATTAACCTGTCGAATCGCTTATATAACCTTGGTGTAACTGGCGGAAAGCTATATACGTGGGATGAGCGCTTCTATCTTTGGGTGGAAGAAGAAGAACAAATTCAATTGTTAAAGGCGGATTTTATAGCTATTTTAGCGGAATACGGCAATCCGTCTACAGCAACCATTTATCGCATCATGGAGTACGGTAAAGAATTAATGGATTTTAACGCGATAGAACAAATACACAATTACTTTGTGAAAAAACAAAACCTCAGCTAATACAACATAGCTGAGGTTTTGTTTTTATTTGGATAAGGGAAGGTATGATCGTAAATACTCGAACATACTTTTTGAAAATAAAATATGTAGTTTTATGGGAGTGTGACTGAGGAAAATAAAAAATATTTAAATATTTAAGTATTTTACTTTTCTAAAAGTAATAAAAGGACTATAATAATAGTGAAAACGCTTGCAACAGAAAATAGTTTGTATATATTTGTTAGCGTTTTCTATTGCATTCCAAATTTAAGGGTGTATACTAGGCAATGAAGGTTTACTAAACAAGTGAAATTACAGGGGGTTTACTTACTATGGTAGCCGAAAAGGGAACTCAAACAAAAACACAACAACAAAGGGAACAACATTTTGAACTATTGAATTCAACACAAATTGTTATTAGTGAAGCGTTAGAAAAATTGGGTTATCCAAACGAAGTATATGAATTATTAAAAGAACCAATTCGTATGATGACAGTGAAAATACCAGTTCGTATGGATGACGGGACTGTTAAAATATTTACAGGGTATCGTGCACAACATAATGATGCTGTTGGTCCAACGAAAGGTGGAATTCGCTTCCATCCGAATGTAACAGAAAATGAAGTGAAAGCACTTTCAATCTGGATGAGTTTAAAATGTGGTATTGTTGATTTACCATATGGTGGAGGTAAGGGTGGAATTATCTGTGATCCACGTGAAATGTCATTCCGTGAGTTAGAAAGATTAAGCCGCGGTTATGTACGAGCAATTAGCCAAATCGTAGGTCCGACGAAAGATATTCCAGCTCCAGATGTATTCACAAACTCTCAAATTATGGCATGGATGATGGATGAGTATAGCCGTATTGATGAATTTAATTCACCAGGATTTATTACAGGTAAACCGCTTGTATTAGGTGGATCACATGGACGTGAAACAGCAACAGCGAAAGGTGTAACAATTTGTATTCGCGAAGCTGCGAAAAAACGTGGCATTGATATTAAGGGTGCACGCGTTGTTGTTCAAGGGTTCGGTAATGCTGGTAGCTTCTTAGCTAAATTTATGCATGATGCAGGTGCGAAAGTTATTGCAATCTCAGATGCTTACGGCGCGTTACATGATCCAAACGGATTAGATATTGATTATTTATTAGACCGTCGTGATAGCTTCGGTACAGTAACAAAGCTATTTAACAATACAATTTCAAACAAAGAATTGTTAGAACTTGATTGCGATATTTTAGTTCCAGCTGCAATTGAGAACCAAATTACAGAAGAAAATGCTAATGATATTAAAGCGAAAATAGTTGTTGAAGCTGCAAATGGTCCAACAACATTAGAAGCGACTAAAATTTTAACAGATCGCGGAATTTTACTTGTTCCAGACGTGTTAGCAAGTGCTGGTGGTGTAACGGTATCTTACTTTGAGTGGGTACAAAATAACCAAGGTTACTACTGGACTGAAGAAGAGGTAGAACAACGTTTAGAAAAAGTAATGGTAAAATCATTTGATTCTATTTATGAAACAGCACAAGTTCGTAAAGTGAACATGCGCTTAGCGGCGTACATGATTGGTGTTCGTAAAATGGCTGAAGCAAGCCGCTTCAGAGGTTGGGTATAAAATATTATATCTTGAGAAAACGTGATTTCCTTTCGAGGGAATCACGTTTTTTTGTTGAAGTATTAAATGAGGTGTTGTATATGGAGAATGAAATGCTGGAACGAGTAGAACAATTAGAAGAAAAGGTTAAGAGGTTAGAGGGAGAACTTGCAAGGACGGTGAAAGCTCGAAAAATAAGTACTGTTCGGATGTTCGGGGAAGGGCTACTGTTTTTGATATTTGGTGTGGTTGTAGTAGGGCCGATTATTGCCTTTGTAATCTCAATTTTTACTTGGATTGCTGAAAAATAAAACAAAAACAAAAAGAACACTTGTTCCGTTCGAACAAACGTGCTATACTCTCCTTAGATAAACAAAACGGAAATGATTTTAAGGAGAGATAAATGATGAAAATGACAGTAGACCAAAGATTTATGATGCCAGCAGATGTTGTAGAGCGAGTGGAAGTATTACGAAACAAACAAAGCAAGCGTGGCACATTATTACAATCGGTAAACAAATTTTTCGGCTTAGATACGAAAGAAGATTGTGTTTGGTTTTACGGTTTTTATGGAGTGGCTGTAAGTATCTTGTTGTTTATGGTGTTCACTTCAAATATTTTCGATTTTCTCTTCGCGTAAGAAATATGCGATAAGGACATTGCTACCGAATACATATATAAGGAAGTAAGGTAATCTTCTAGAGCGGGAGTTGGTAGCAATGGCGATGTTTCCTATAGAGCGCAACTATATTGGATATGGAAGTTCACGACCGGGGATTCCTCTAACTAAAGTGAGATTTATTGTAAGCCATGATACGGGGAATCCTGGAAGCAATGCGATAGGAAATCGAGATTACTTTAATGAATTACAACCGAAAGCTTCGGCGCATACATTTATAGATGATAAAACAATATTGGAGATTATTCCTATAAATGAAGTTGCGTATCATGTTCGATATGGTGTGCCGACGGATAATGACTTATACGGCTATGACGCGAATAAGGCGGCCATTGGAGTGGAACTTTGTTATGGCGGTGATGTTAACTTTTGGGAAGCATATAATCGTTTTACATGGTATCATGCGTATTTATGCCAAAACTTTGGCTTAAATCCGAAAAAAGATATCGTGTCACATAAAACGCTTGATCCGGCTAGAAAGATTGATCCTGAGAATGTATTAGGGAAACAAGGTATTAAATTTCAGCAGTTTTTAGCAGATGTCTATCGGATGTACGTTTCGTTTAGATGACAAATATATGAAAAATGAATACAATAAAGATAGGTGCCTACTGCTGTAAGTAGGTTTTTTCTTGTTTTTATAAATAGTGTATTGGTAGAAGACTAGGAGTGGACGAGTATGCAGAAAGAAACAGTTATTATAATCGGAGGCGGTCCGTGCGGATTAGCGGCAGCGATTTCGTTGCAAAAGGTAGGGATAAATCCATTAGTAATTGAAAAAGGAAACATTGTAAATGCCATTTATAATTATCCAACTCATCAAACATTTTTCTCTTCTAGTGAAAAATTAGAAATTGGTGATGTAGCTTTTATTACAGAAAATCGTAAGCCAGTTCGAAATCAAGCGCTTGCGTATTATCGTGAAGTAGTAAAACGTAAATCTGTACGTGTAAATGCTTTTGAGCGAGTGGAGAAAGTTCAAAAAGATGGAGAAGTTTTTCAGGTTAAGACGACAAAGCGTGACGGAAGTAAAGAAATATATATAGCGAAATATATTGTTGTAGCAACTGGATATTATGATAATCCAAATTATATGAATGTTCCAGGTGAGGAATTGAAGAAAGTAGCTCACTATTTTAAAGAGGGGCACCCTTATTTTGATCGAGATGTAGTAGTTATAGGTGGGAAAAACTCGAGTGTAGATGCCGCGTTAGAACTTGTTAAAGCTGGTGCGCGTGTAACGGTACTGTATCGTGGAAGTGAGTATTCACCAAGCATAAAGCCTTGGATTTTGCCGGAATTTGAGGCGTTAGTACGAAACGATACAATTCAAATGCATTTCGGGGCTCATGTGAAAGAAATTACTGAGCATACATTAACATTTATAGTTGATGGTGAAGCTTTTACAATCCAAAATGATTTTGTATTTGCGATGACTGGTTATCATCCTGACCATAGCTTCTTAACAAAGATGGGTGTTCAGATTGATGAAGAAACAGGACGTCCGATTTATACAGAGGATAGAATGGAAACGAATGCTGAAAATATTTTCATTGCAGGTGTCATAGCTGCTGGAAATAATGCAAATGAAATATTTATCGAGAACGGTAGATTTCATGGAGATGCGATTGCACAAACTATTGCATCAAGAGAAAAATAAAAAGGAGCTGTCGGGAAAACCTCGACAGCTCCTTTTTATTCGTGCATAAACATATTTTGAATGGATTCATGAGAATTTGTATTCTCTAATGCGACAAGTAATTTAATGCGTGCTTTTTGTGCATTTAAGCCGTATGTGAATACAATGCCCATATCTTTTAAATGTTTACCGCCACCTTCATACGAATATACGTCTTGAACGATACCGTTGAAACAGCGAGAAACTAATACGACAGGAATACCTTTATTTAATAATCGTTCTAGACTAGGAAGTGTTCTTGGAGGTAGATTACCTTGTCCAAGCGCTTCGATAACAATACCGTCTACAGGAAGATTTTCGATTGCTGCTAATAATGTATCATCCATGCCGGCATATGCTTTTAGAACAACTACATTTTTAGACACTTTGTTTATCGTATATGTTTCGTGATGTACTAAAGCGTGATGGAAGACAACACCGCGTTTTGTTACCATTCCAATTGGTCCATATTGTGGGCTTTGGAATGTTGCGACATTACTTGTATGTGTTTTCGTTACATTTGTAGCGCAATGAATTTCGTCGTTTAATACGACTAAAACACCTTTTCCTGCAGCTTCATCACAACTAGCAACTTTTACAGCTGATAAGAAGTTATATAGACCATCAGCACCTAACTCATTGCTAGAGCGCATTGCACCTGTCACAACGATCGGAATAGTTGCTTGTACTGTTAAATCTAAGAAATAGGCTGTTTCTTCTAATGTATCCGTGCCATGCGTAATGACTACGCCATGAATATTGTCTTGTTTTACTCTTTCATCAATGATGACTTGTAATTGTAACATTTCGCTCGGTGTCATATGAGGAGATGGTAGATGGAACACATCTTCAACGATTAAATCAACATCGCCTTCTAAATCAGGAATGAATTTTAAAAGAGGATTTTTTTCACCTGGTTGTACGACCCCAGTTTCTTTATCTTCCTCCATTGCAATTGTTCCACCTGTGTGTAAAACTAGGATTCTTTTCAATGCTTATACCCCTTTCAAGTAAAAAAATACATTTAGAACATAACATGTTTTGAGTAAATTCGACAATGGAAATGTATAAAAGTATGCCTCGAAAATGACAATAAAATTAACTGCTATATGTACGATGTATAAAATCGTGAAACGAAATGTGCAAATATAGTATAGGAGGGAGCAATTACGGTGAAAAAGATGGAGACAATTTTTATTCGTATATTAATAATACAATTCATTTGTCTTTCTGTTGTACAATTGTTATTTATACATAAGTCATCAGTGAAATATTTATCTAAAATTGTTTATTACGAAGGTGTCATGGTAAAAAACAAAGCAGAAATCTTGCAGGTGAATAGGTAGTTTTCATTTTCTTCTATGAAGGATTATGCTACAATAATTGAGGATTTAATGACGTGAAGCAAATGAGAAGAAGCAGGGTGAACACCTGCTTTTCGTTTTGTTTTATAAGTGAAAAAATGAGGTGTTACAATGGATAAACGAATTTCAATTGCTATAGATGGTCCAGCAGCTGCTGGGAAAAGTACAGTGGCAAAAGTTGTTGCGAAGGAACTTTCTTACGTTTATATTGATACAGGCGCGATGTACCGTACGCTTACATATGCAGCCCTTGAACAAAAAGTAGACATTGAAAATGAAGAACAGCTAATGGAAGTTGTAAAGAATGTAAATATTGAATTTCAGCAAGGAGAAAATACACAGCTTGTATTTTTGAATGGACAAGATGTTTCTGAAGTAATCCGTACACCTGATGTGACGAATCGAGTATCTATTGTAGCGAAGCATCGCCTTGTTCGTGAAGAAATGGTACGTCGTCAGCAAGAGTTAGCGAAAAAAGGCGGCGTTGTAATGGACGGCCGTGATATTGGTACACATGTATTACCGGATGCTGAAGTGAAAATCTTTATGCTTGCTTCTGTTGAAGAAAGAGCGGAAAGAAGACATTTAGAAAATTTAAATAAAGGTTTCGATTCTAATTTAGAGCAGCTAAAAGAAGAAATTGCTCAGCGTGATAAATTAGATTCAGAACGCGAAGTTTCTCCACTAAAAAAGGCTGATGATGCATTGGAATTAGATACGACTTCTTTATCAATTGAAGAAGTTGTCCAAAAAATTATGAGTATTGTTTCAGGAGTGTTTGCGAAATAAAGAAAGGGGATAGTCCTCTTTCTTTTTTGTTTAAATAGAAATGTAAAGGATACGTGAATTGTGAGTCTCTTTCCTTGACAAATGAGCTGATTTGTAAGAAGTTAGTTAAAGAGGAATAAAACTGTCAGAATATATTCGCTATTATATTTCAAAACATACTTTTTTCAAGCTGGTTTTGCTGTATACTATTTATATAGGTTTAATATATTTTCTTGTGAATGATATTGAAAAAGAGTATGTGATGAGAAATTCTTAAACATGCAAATGAAAACTTTGTTTTCATTTCGTATATACATAAAAATGCTTTGTCAATTCTGTAGGGAGGTATTTCCATGGTAGAGAAAATGAATGAAGAAGTTATGGATTCAAAAGAATTACAAGTTGGTGACGTTGTTACAGGTTCTGTAACGAAAGTTGAAGAGAAACAAGTGCTTGTAAATGTTGGATACAAAACAGATGGCGTAATTCCAATTAGTGAATTAGCTAACGTTCATATTGAAAAAGCAAGCGATGTTGTAGAATTAGATCAAACACTAGAGTTGAAAATTATTAAATTAGAAGAAGATGATCTTGTCTTATCTAAACGTGCTGTTGATGCAGAAAAAGCATGGGTAGAATTACAAGAGAAATTTACTTCTGGTCATGTATTTG
Organism: Bacillus thuringiensis; assembly: GCF_001182785.1. Classification (NCBI taxonomy): domain Bacteria; kingdom Bacillati; phylum Bacillota; class Bacilli; order Caryophanales; family Bacillaceae; genus Bacillus; species Bacillus thuringiensis. The sequence continues at coordinate 1,494,359 of NZ_CP012099.1, forward strand.
ATGTTACTGTAAAAGATATCGTGAATGGCGGATTGGTTGTGGACCTTGGTGTTCGCGGTTTTATCCCAGCTTCACTTGTAGAAGTACATTATGTAGAAGACTTTACTGACTATAAAGGTAAAACATTAGCGGTGAAAATTGTTGAATTAGACCGTGAAAAAAATCGTGTAATCCTTTCGCATAAAGCGGTAGTAGAATTAGAACTAGATTCTAAGAAAAAAGAAGCAATTTCTTCATTAAAAGAAGGGGACGTTGTTGAAGGAACAGTGCAACGATTAACTGACTTTGGTGCTTTCGTTAACGTTGGTGGCGTGGACGGTTTAGTTCACATTTCACAAATTTCACACGAACGTGTAGAGCAACCTTCTGAAGTATTAGAGCAAGGTCAAAAGGTTAAGGTAAAGGTGTTATCTGTTGATGCTGATACACAACGTATTTCTTTATCAATTAAAGCAGCTCAACCAGGACCTTGGGAAAACGTTGCTGGTGAAATAAAAGCTGGAGATATTCGTGAGGGAGTAGTAAAACGCCTTGTTACATTTGGTGCATTCGTTGAGATTTTACCTGGCGTTGAAGGACTTGTACACGTATCGCAAATTGCAAATCGTCACGTGAAAAACCCGAGTGAAGTATTGGAAATGAGACAGGAAGTAAAAGTGAAAGTACTTGAAGTTCACGTAGCAGAGAAACGTATTTCTTTAAGTATAAAAGAAGTGCTTGAGGAAAATAATGTAATTGAAGATTATAGTCAGTATGAGCCAAATGCTGATTCTGCTACTTTCCAATTAAGTGATATTATTGGTGAACAACTGAAAAAATTAAAGAAATAATGAGGGGTACAAGTGGTAAGGGCAAAACGTAAATTAGATCATATTGAATACGCTCTTTCTACTGGTCAGTCTCGTACGCATGGCTTTCATGATATTGGTTTTGTGCATCAAAGCTTGCCAAATTCAAATTATGACACAATAACATGTGAAACAAAAATCGGCGAACTTTCACTAAGTTCGCCGATTTTTATCAATGCGATGACTGGTGGTGGAGGAGAGAAAACGTTACATATTAATGAGCAATTAGCATATGTAGCGAAACATCATAACCTTGCTATGGCTGTAGGTTCGCAAATGGCGGCGTTAAAAGATGAAAGTGAGGCTGCTTCTTATAAGGTGATCAGAAAGGTAAACCCAAATGGTATTTTCTTTGCTAATTTAGGTAGTGAGGCAACTATCGAGCAGGCGGAGCGTGCCGTTGATATGATTGAAGCGAATGCATTGCAAATTCATTTAAATGTCATACAAGAGTTAACGATGCCAGAAGGAGACCGTGACTTTACTGGTGTACTTCAGCGAATCGAGAAAATTGTTTTAAATAGTAAAGTTCCTGTCATTGTAAAAGAAGTTGGATTTGGGATGAGTAAGGAAACGGTACAACAGTTAGCAAAAGTAGGTGTAGCAGCAATTGATATTGGTGGACAAGGTGGTACGAATTTTGCTGCTGTTGAAAATGAAAGAAGACAGCGAATGCTTTCTTATTTTAATAACTGGGGCATACAAACAGCAACCTCGATTATTGAAGCAACCTCTACAAATAATAACCTCTCTTTTATTGCATCTGGGGGTATACAAACAGCGCTTGACGTAGCGAAAGCAATCGCATTAGGGGCGAATACAACTGCATTTGCTGGTTACTTTTTACGTATTTTAATGGAAGATGGTATCGAGAAATTAGTGGATGAAATTGAGTTTCTGCATACAGATTTGAAATTTATTATGGCAGCTCTCGGTGCGAAGACGATAGAAGAGTTGCAATCTGTACCTCTTGTTGTAAAAGGTGAAACATATCATTGGTTAATGCAGCGTGGTATTGATACTGCGCATTATAGTAGGAGATAAAAAATCAACCGTTCGGTTGATTTTTTTGTTTTGTTTTCTTTCTCGTAATAAAAAATGGAATTGGTATTTTATAAAAGTTGTAATTGAAAAAAAGGTTAAAAAATGAAGATGATTAGTTACTAGATTTTTGGAGAAGGCTTGATTTTCTAAGGGAAATAGGTGGAGGTAAAAAGAAGTGATAGGAGGATATAGTATACAAAATATTATTTCAATATAAATAAAAAACATTAAAATGATTATGTAAAAGACGGTTTCGTACAATATTGAAACCGTCTTTTTGTATTCATTAGTGCTGGTTTTGTTTTCGAGCTTGCTCTGGTGTATCAAGTCCAGTTGCACCTGGATATTGTAGTGATTGATTACGATCAGATTCAACGCGGCGTGATTCTCGCAGTTTTCGTTCTTGGCGATCTTTACCCATAATGAATAACACCTCCTTGTTAAAAGTGTTGCTGTTATAAGAAAAAACTATGCGTAAATAAAGTGGATTAACTTTCATAAAAAGTTCCCATAATGGAAAACATAGGAGGTGAAGTTGATGGATGGAAGTACTTTTTATTTTATAGCTTGGATAGGGTGGATTGTCGTAACCTTTTTTATGAAAAAGGACCATATTCGGTGGAAGTTAGGCGCTTGTATACTGATTTTTATAATTTGCTCTCCGTTACATGTAACGATTGCCTCATTCATGGTATCAGTAAATGCTCTTTTACTTTGTATTATTTCTTTTATAGGAATCACGCTATATTCTGTTTGGAAAAAATTATATAGCTTACTTTCGGCGCTTATTATTGCAATGTTATATACAAGTTTTCATCTGTTAGAGATATATGATCCGATTTGGATTGTGGTGGATAGAGTTTTTCTGCTAAGTAGTGCTCTTGTGTATGCATCGGTGTTATTGCATGGGGATCGCATACTACGATTATGTTCCCTATATGTAGGGATGTTACAAGGAGAGTTGCTAGTGACATTTATTTTTCGGAAATTGAATTTTCCATATGATTACGGTAGTTTAGCATTTTTTGATATCGTCGCCGTTTCTACATTATTCATGGCAGTATTGTTTTGGATTGCAAAAGCATCAGTATACATGGAACAGTTTAAGAGAAAAACACGTAAAAGAAAGGCGAGGGTAATACATGACTGAATATACACCAGCCATTTTATGCGGCGTAATAGCGGGGACAGTTACAAGGGTGTTAATGCTTCGGACGGATACGCGGCAATATCCGACGAGGCTGCATGGGAAAATTATTCATATTGCAATGGGGTTAATTGCAGCAGCTTTAGGAGCGATTGCAATCCCGTCTATTTTGAAAAAAGATTTTTCTGCCATTACATTTCTTACATTAGCAGCAACGCAATTTCGTGATGTACGTAATATGGAAAGAAATACGCTTCAACAATTAGATGGATATGAGCTCGTACCGCGTGGAAATACATATATTGAAGGAATTGCATTAGTTTTTGAAAGTCGCAACTATTTGGCGATGTTAACGTCGTTTGCAACGACGTTTGCGTATATAGGGTTCCGTTCATGGATTGCTGGAGTAATGATGGCTATAATCGCATTTTTTATTGCGAAAAAATTAATGTCTGGAAAAAGGCTACATGATCTTGTTGAAATTGAGCACGTTCCGCTTCGTTTTGAAGGGGCAGGACTGTATATTGATAATATTTATATTATGAATATTGGATTGCCGGCGAGGCAAGAAGAGATTATGAAATATGGCATGGGGTTTATTTTAAAACCGAAATCAATTGATGCGATGGTGACAATCTCAAATTTAGGGCAACGACAAGCTGTTTTACACGATGTTTCGGTGGCGTTAGGGATTTATAGAGATTCTGGTACGCCAGCGCTTGTACCGTTAGCAAAGCGTGATTTAGAGGATGGCAGGGTTGGAATTTTTGTCTTACCGCAAGATCAAGATGCAGAGAAAGCGATAAGTGTCATAGGAAATGTACCAACGTTAGAAAGTGCTGTCCATATGTCATCGGAAGCCCCGAAAGGAAGGGGAGATAAGAGATGATGTTAGAAAGTGTTATCCTGGCAGTTATTACAACAGCGCCAGAAAAATTTGCAGGTGGTGCTCCTTTATTTGTTTGTGAGTCGACGGAGGAACTAGAATTTGTTGCAAATAATTTAGAAGCAATTTTAGATGGTATTGCGCATCGCTTACAAGAGAATGTATATATTATTGTGAAACATTAGGAACGTGTGTTATAATGTGAGGTGTTTTGATACGTTGAGAAATATTCTGGAATGCAAATCCCTTCTTGCACAAAGAAGGGTTTTTTACATAATAAACAGAAGCAAGTTGAAAGGATGAAAGTATATGCCGAAACCAGTAATAGCAATAGTAGGCCGCCCGAACGTAGGAAAATCTACTATTTTCAATAGAATAGTTGGAGAAAGAGTTTCAATCGTAGAAGATATACCAGGTATAACTCGAGACCGTATTTATAGTGCGGGAGAATGGTTAAATCATGAGTTTAACATTATTGATACAGGTGGAATTGATATTGGAGACGAGCCGTTCTTGACACAAATTCGTCAACAGGCGGAAGTTGCGATTGATGAAGCAGATGTTATCATTTTTATGACGAATGGTCGCGATGGTGTAACTGCAGCGGATGAAGAAGTTGCTAAAATTTTGTATCGTTCTAAAAAACCAATTGTACTTGCGGTAAATAAGGTTGATAATCCAGAAATGCGTAGTGATATTTATGATTTTTATTCATTAGGATTTGGCGAGCCATTCCCGATTTCAGGTACACACGGTTTAGGACTTGGTGATTTGTTAGATGAAGCTGCAAATCATTTTCCAAAGATTGAAGAAGAAGCGTATGACGATGAAACAATCCGTTTCTCTTTAATTGGACGTCCAAACGTAGGGAAATCATCGCTTGTAAATGCACTTCTTGGTCAAGAACGTGTAATTGTAAGTAATATCGCAGGAACGACGCGTGATGCTGTCGATACACCATATAGTAAAGATGATCAAGATTATGTAATCATCGATACAGCTGGTATGCGTAAAAAAGGAAAAGTATATGAAAGTACAGAAAAGTATAGTGTACTTCGTGCACTTAGAGCGATTGAACGTTCTGACGTTGTTTTAGTTGTTTTAGACGGAGAAGAAGGAATTATTGAGCAAGATAAAAAAATCGCTGGATATGCTCATGATTCAGGACGAGCTGTTATTATCGTTGTAAACAAATGGGATGCAGTGAAAAAAGATGAAAAAACAATGAAGGCATTTGAAGAAAACATTCGTGCTCATTTCCAATTCTTGGATTATGCACCGATTGTATTCTTATCTGCAAAAACGAAAAAACGTACACAAACGTTATTACCGGTTATCAATGAGGTAAATGAAAGCCATAGTATCCGTGTACAAACAAACGTATTAAACGATGTAATTATGGATGCGGTAGCGATGAATCCAACACCGACTCATAATGGTAGCCGTCTGAAAATCTTCTATGCGACACAGGTTGCGGTAAAACCACCGACATTTGTTGTGTTTGTAAACGATACAGAATTAATGCACTTTTCATATGAGCGCTTCTTAAAGAATCGTTTACGTGAAGCGTTCGGTTTTGTAGGAACGCCGATTCACATTATTGCTCGAGCAAGAGACTAATGGAGAGGATGTGATTTTATGACAAAAATCACAGTAGTAGGAGCAGGTAGCTGGGGAACAGCGTTAGCGATGGTATTAGCTGACAATGGACATGATGTACGTATTTGGGGAAATCGCCCAGAACTTATGGATGAAATGAATACGAAACATGAGAATAGTCGATATCTCCCAGGCATTACATTGCCAAGCATAATCGTAGCCTACTCTTCTTTAGAAGAAGCATTAGTAGATGTAGATACAGTACTGCTAGTAGTACCGACGAAAGCGTACAGAGATGTATTACAAGAGATGAAAGAAATTGTTACAGAACCGATTACTTGGATTCATGCGAGTAAAGGGATTGAACCTGGTACGTCAAAACGTATTTCGGAAGTGATCGAGGAAGAAATTCCAGAGAACTTAATTAAAGATGTTGTTGTACTGTCTGGACCGAGTCATGCTGAAGAAGTTGGTTTACGACAAGCGACAACAGTTACGTCTGCAGCAAAGCGTATGGAAGCGGCTGAGGAAGTACAAGATTTATTTATGAATAGTTATTTCCGTGTATACACAAATCCAGATATCGTTGGAGTTGAACTTGGTGGTGCGCTAAAAAATATTATCGCATTAGCTGCTGGTATAACTGATGGTCTTGGATTAGGTGATAATGCAAAGGCGGCATTGATGACACGTGGTTTAACAGAGATTGCTCGTTTAGGAAGAAAAATGGGCGGAAATCCGTTAACGTTTGCTGGTCTAACTGGTATGGGAGACTTAATTGTAACTTGTACAAGTGTTCATAGCCGAAATTGGCGCGCTGGAAATATGCTTGGAAAAGGACACTCTCTAGAAGAAGTGTTAGAAAGCATGGGTATGGTTGTAGAAGGTGTAAGAACAACGAAAGCTGCTCATGAATTGGCAGAGAAAATGGAAGTTGAAATGCCGATTACAGCTGCTTTATATGACGTGCTGTTCAATGGGAATAACGTAAAAGATGCGGTAGGTTCATTGATGGGACGTGTTCGAAAACATGAAGTAGAAGCTATACCTGATTTACTGTAAAGAAAAGCGACAGAAGTACATTTGTACTTCTGTCGCTTTTTTATTTTATGGGTCTTTTCACCATTTTTTTATTTTTGCATAGGATGAAGAGTAACTTGAGGAGAGGGTGAAAAGAATGGATAATAACATTTTTAATAATATTGAGAAGGAAGCGAAAGTAAATAAAGAGGATATTTTTAAATTAGCATCATCCGTGCAAAATGCGAATTTACGTGATGAAACTGTACTTCGTCAATTGATTCATCAAGTGGCTCTTATGGCGGGACGTGAAGTGCCGAAAGAGCAAGAGGATCAAATTGTAAAAGCGATTATTAATAATAATATGCCAGCAGATTTTGGCTCGTTAAGCAAAATGTTTAAAAAATAAATTATGAGAAACAAAGAGTTTGTAGATTGCATATGATAGCCATGAAAGAATGGGAATAGAGCTGTTTTTGGGCATATTTGGTCAACCGAAGCGAGAGATACATTCGCTTCGGTTTTATTTTTATCTAGATTGGTGAAAAATACTGAAAAACCTATTGATTAAAGTTACATATTCGCAATTTGTAGTAAAATGTTCTTTTTGTATTTGTTTAAAGATTTTAATTTGTTAAAATAGTATAAAAATAGATTAATAAAAAGGGGTGTGTATATGTCAGAAGGGCTTATGAAAATGTGGTTGGCTTTAGGAGCAATTGGATTTATGTTTTTTGCAGTAAGTTTCATTTTATTAAGTAGACATAAAATAAAGAATAAATTTTTGAAAGGGATTACAGCATTAGTAGCGTACACCCTTATGATTGTGTCAGGAATTGTTATTTTTCTTGTTGTATTTAGTGGACCTGTACAGCAGTAATTGGAATGGTCTCGAAAATACTACATACGAGCAAGTTATATTAGTATGAAAAGGTGATTGCTAGTGAAAAAAGTCCATATTATTTTAATATTTTGTTGTATGAGCCTTTTAACGGGGTGTCTGTATCCGAAAGAAAATATGAAACAAAATGCGGTTCCTTATGAAGATCAGCTACAGGTTGTTCAAAAAGCTGTTGTGACATTTAAGGAGCAAAATGATGGGATATTGCCAATTAAGACGAGGGATATGAGTACACCTATTTATCAAAAGTATCCAATTGATTTTCAACAGATTGCTCCGCGCTACATACAAGAAGCACCGGGGAATGCGTATGAAAGTGGAGGGATATATCAATACGTATTAATAGACGTTGAAACAAATCCAACAGTAAAATTAATTGATGTTAGGATGGCTGAACAAGTTCAGGAACTATCTTTAAAGCTTAGGATGTATCGTGATGAACATCAATATCCACCTTTTAAAAAAGTAATTTCAGATGGTGTATATGAACTGGATTTCAAAAAACTAGGATATAAAGATGTGCCACAAGTGACAAGCCCATATTCTGGTAAGGGACTTCCTTTTGTAATTAATGAAAAAGGAGAAGTTTTTGTTGATTATAGAATCGACTTATATGATGCTTTGAAAAAAAATGAAGGGCAGTTTACGGAGGGAGAAGATATTCGGAATATACTTTTGAAAGCTTCCCCGTTTGTACCAGCTTATTCCTTACCGTACACAGTAAAGGACGGAGAACCAATTTTTTTAAAATCATAAGTCATGAACCTTTCTTTTAGTGAATAAGTTCTAGAAGAAAGGTTTTTTATGTTATACAACTTACGATGCAAACAAAAGATATTTTTTAATAGTCATATGAAATTGGACAAAATTATATGATATATTGTCCGAACTTCTAGAATACCATTATATTATATCAGATATTATAGGCAACGTTAGAGAAGGTATTAGTTGACTATAAACGCGGAATTATTCCCAAAAATTTTGAGGGAGGGAATCACTTGGAAAAGGTAGATATTTTTAAAGATATTGCAGAACGAACAGGCGGTGATATTTATTTTGGAGTTGTAGGAGCTGTTCGAACAGGGAAATCAACATTCATTAAAAAATTTATGGAACTTGTGGTTATTCCAAATATTGAGAATGAGTCTGACCGTCAAAGAGCGCAGGATGAATTGCCTCAAAGTGCTGCTGGTCGTACAATTATGACGACGGAACCGAAGTTTGTTCCAAACCAAGCGGTTTCTATCGAAGTAGATGAAGGGCTTGAAGTGAACATTCGATTAGTAGATTGTGTTGGATATACGGTTCCAGGAGCGAAGGGCTATGAAGATGAGAATGGCCCGCGCATGATTAATACCCCTTGGTATGAAGAACCTATTCCATTCCATGAAGCTGCAGAAATCGGCACGCGTAAAGTAATTCAAGAACATTCAACAATTGGTGTTGTAATTACAACAGATGGAACAATTGGTGAAATTCCAAGAAGAGATTATATAGAGGCAGAAGAACGCGTTGTAAATGAGTTGAAAGAAGTAGGAAAACCTTTCATTATGATAATTAATACGGTACAGCCGTATCATCCAGATACAGAGCAATTACGCCAAAGTTTATCAGAAGAATATGATATCCCGGTTATTGCAATGAGTGTGGAGAGTTTAAGAGAAACAGATGTATATAATGTACTTCGTGAAGCGCTATTTGAATTCCCTGTATTAGAAGTGAATGTGAACCTTCCGAGCTGGGTAATGGTGCTAAATGAAGGGCACTGGTTGCGTCGAAGTTATCAAGAAGCAGTTCAAGAAACTGTGAAGGATATAAAACGTCTTCGTGATGTGGATCGCGTTGTTTGGCAGTTTAGTCAATATGAATTTATTGATCGAGCGAGCCTAGCTGGCATTGATATGGGGCAAGGTGTGGCGGAGATTGATTTATATGCGCCAGATGAATTATATGATCAGATTTTAAAAGAAGTAGTAGGAGTAGAAATTCGAGGGAAAGATCATTTATTGAAGCTTATGCTCGATTTATCTCATGCGAAAATAGAATACGATCAGGTGGCGGATGCACTGCGTATGGTTAAGCAAACAGGATATGGTGTAGCAGCGCCTGCACTAGCGGATATGAGCTTAGATGAGCCAGAAATTATTCGTCACGGTTCAAGGTTTGGTGTGAAGTTAAAAGCGGTAGCGCCATCTATTCATATGATTAAAGTAGATGTAGAGTCAACGTTTGAGCCGATCATTGGTACTGAAAAGCAAAGTGAAGAATTAGTTCGTTATTTAATGCAAGATTTTGAAGATGACCCGTTATCAATTTGGAATTCTGATATATTTGGACGTTCGCTTAGCTCGATTGTTCGAGAAGGAATTCAGGCGAAATTATCTTTAATGCCAGAAAATGCTAGATATAAATTAAAAGAAACGCTAGAAAGAATTATTAATGAAGGATCTGGCGGATTAATTGCGATTATACTATAAGAAAAATCCCTCTCATTGTAGAGGGATTTTTTGTTTTTTCGATTATAAAATAGAAAAATAAACAGTCATTATCTAATACATTGTTGTAAATTGTCAAGTTTCATCAGATTTTCACATTTTCAGAGTAACAATTTCCTTAAAAATATTGAATTATAAGGGAGAATCGTATAATATAGGCGTTGATAATGATTTATCTACATCTTTGTAGTATAGAATTTGTAAAAATTGCCTACAAATGAAAGTAAGACTCATTTTATGATCATTATACAGTCTTATCTTTGGGAGGAGGTGAATGGCATGAACAAGACAGATTTAATCAATGCTGTTGCAGAAGCAAGTTCCCTTTCTAAAAAGGACGCAACAAAAGCAGTAGACGCTGTTTTTGATTCTATCTTAGAAGCTTTAAAACAAGGTGATAAAGTACAACTGATCGGATTCGGTAACTTCGAAGTTCGTGAGCGTGCGGCTCGTAAAGGTCGTAACCCACAAACAGGTGAGGAGATTGAAATCGCTGCAAGTAAAGTACCTGCATTCAAACCTGGTAAAGCGTTAAAAGATGCGGTTAAATAATCCTTACATATTAACAGGGAAGAAGAGTTTCCTTTTTGGGAACTCTTCTTTTTGCTTTTAAAAACATAAATATGCTAGAATGTGTTCGTATCACTTTTAGGTTTTCGGGAGGGCTAGCGGATGGCAAAAGTTAATTTAGAACAAATTGAACATGCAGTACGCCTTATTTTAGAGGCGATTGGGGATGACCCAAATCGTGAGGGAGTACTTGATACACCAAAGCGTGTTGCAAAAATGTACGCAGAAGTGTTCGCAGGTATGCATGAAGATCCGAAAGAGCATTTGCATAAAGTATTCGGAGAAGATCACGAAGAGCTTGTACTCGTAAAAGATATACCATTTTATTCGATGTGTGAGCATCATTTAGTTCCATTCTATGGAGTTGCTCACGTTGCATATATTCCGCAAGGCGGAAAGGTGACAGGGTTAAGTAAATTAGCTCGTACTGTAGATACAATTGCACGTCGTCCACAACTGCAAGAACGTATTACATCAACAGTAGCGAACTCTATTATGGAAGTACTAGAGCCGCATGGTGTAATGGTAGTAGTAGAAGCAGAACATATGTGTATGACGATGCGTGGTGTGAAAAAACCAGGTGCGAAAACAGTAACGACAGCAGTTCGTGGTGTGCTTGAAAATGATGCTGCAGCGCGCAGTGAAATTTTATCGTTTATTAAAACGAAGTAAAGAAAAGCGGGAAACTGCTTTTCTTTTTTTTTTTTAGTAAATAAATGATATAGTTTTAGCTAGACAGAGTGAGGTTAGAAAGATTGCTTACATGAATGGTAGGTGTAGCCAAGTTTTGGTTATAGAAAATAGAGTGTATGTGTTATAATAAGTTTTATGAATTAGAAAACAAGGGTGATTTTTTGTGTGTGACATCTACGGAGGGTATGCGGGTATAAAAGAGAAATTGATGGAGAAATTACGCCATCCTTATTTTATAAACTATATTGAAGAACCATTTATTGATGAAGAAAAGATAGCATTGTTATATGGTGCTTTAAAGAGTGCAAACTTACATATAGAACAAATTGAGCATTACGTAGTAACAATTATGCTTGTGCAAATTGCGCTTGATACGCATGAAAGGGTATCAAATAAAGCAGGCGAGGAAGCGATTGAATCGCATAAATGTCGTCAATTAACAGTACTTGCAGGCGATTACTATAGTGGACTATATTATTATTTATTGTCTATGAATCGTGATATTGTTTTAATTCGTGCACTTGCTGAAGGAATTAAAGAGATAAATGAACACAAAATTATGTTATACCAAAAAGCGCATGAAACGACGGGTGACATAATGAAAAGCGTAGTAACGATTGAGTCTGCGCTCCTTCAAAAAACATGTGATCATTTTCATTTATCACATTGGAAGCCATTTATCACATACGTATTAGGTGGAAATCGCCTTCAAAAAGAAATTCAATTGTATGCTGATAAACAACATTCACCTGTTTTTCAAGCGATGCAAGATGCTTTAGGTGATAAAGCAGAAGTAGTGATTAATGGTTGGATGATGGAATTGAGAAAGAAAGAAAAACAATTTTTAGAAAATCACATAGACATAAATGAAATAAATTCTGTGTTAAGGGATAAATAGAAGACATAAGCAATTTTACATTGGAAGAAGGTACGAGCATGCAACAATCAAAAGAAGAAAGAGTACATGACGTATTTGAAAAGATTTCTGATAAATACGATGTGATGAATTCTGTAATTAGTTTTCAAAGACATAAAGCGTGGCGTAAAGAAACGATGCGAATTATGGATGTACAACCTGGCAGTAAAGCGCTTGATGTATGCTGCGGAACCGCAGATTGGACAATTGCGCTAGCTGGAGCGGTAGGTGAGCAAGGAAAGGTTGTTGGCTTAGACTTCAGTGAAAATATGTTATCTGTCGGTAAGCAAAAGGTAGAGGCGTTACAATTAAAACAAGTAGAACTTCTACATGGGAATGCAATGGAGCTTCCGTTTGAAGATAATACGTTTGATTATGTAACGATTGGGTTTGGTTTACGTAACGTACCGGATTATATGCACGTATTAAAAGAAATGACGCGTGTAGTAAAACCAGGTGGAAAAGTAATCTGTTTAGAAACATCTCAACCAACAATGATTGGTTTTCGACAAGGATATATTTTATACTTTAAATATATCATGCCGTTATTTGGAAAGATGTTTGCGAAAAGTTATAAAGAATATTCATGGCTTCAAGAATCTGCTAGTGCATTCCCAGGGATGAAAGAATTGGCCCAAATGTTTGAGCAAGCTGGACTTGAACGTGTGCAAGTGAAACCATTTACTTTTGGGGTAGCAGCGATGCATTTAGGTATTAAACCAGAATCAAAATAGAAAAAAGAAGTTTTAGGTTAAGGTGAACAATATGAAGTTACAACTTATGTACTCTTTTTTACGATCGGATATTAATGTGATAGAAAAAGAATTAAAAAAGACAGTTGCTTCTGAACAGCCATTAGTAGAAGAGGCAGCATTACAACTTATTGAAGCTGGTGGGAAGCGAATTCGTCCCGTATTTGTGTTGCTTGCAGGGAAATTTGGAGATTATAAGTTAGATGCGATTAAGCATGTTGCTGTTGCGTTAGAGCTTATTCATATGGCTTCTCTTGTTCACGATGATGTTATTGATGCTGCATTTTTACGACGCGGCAGTGCGACTGTGAATGCGAAATGGGGAGATCGTATTGCGATGTATACAGGGGACTATTTGTTCGCTAAGTCTCTTGAATGTATAACAAATATCGAAATCCCAGAGGCGCATCAAGCGTTATCACATACTATTTTAGAAGTCTGTAAAGGTGAAATTGAACAAATTAAAGATAAATACAATTATGACCAAAATTTAAGAACGTATTTAAGAAGAATAAAGCGAAAAACAGCATTATTAATTGCCGCGAGTTGCCAATTGGGAGCGATTGCTGCTGGTGCTAATCGTGATACAGTAAATCGTCTATTTTGGTATGGGTATTTTGTAGGAATGTCTTATCAAATTATTGATGACATTTTAGACTTCGTTTCCACGGAAGAGAAACTTGGAAAACCTGCTGGTGGAGATTTATTACAAGGAAACATTACGCTCCCTGCTTTATATGCGATGGAAGATCCAGTACTTCGTAAGAAAATCACATCTGTACATGAAAATACAACAGCAAGTGAAATGCAAGAAATTATTGATGCTGTAAAAAATAGTACAGCGATCGATAAAGCATTTGCGTTTAGTGAACGGTATTTACATAAAGCTTTAGAAATAATAAAACCACTCCCTCGTGGACAGGCGAAGTATGCATTGCAAAATGTAGCAAAGTATATTGGAAAACGAAAATTTTAATGTTTATTCTAAAAAATAAAATAATCTCTCTATTTCAAAACTATTGCACAATTGTGATAAGGGTGATAATATGTGTGTGGGGATATACAATTACATACATAATTCAGAAGTGGAGAGATTTTTTATGGAAAAAACATTTCTAATGGTAAAACCAGACGGTGTACAACGTGCCTTCATTGGGGAAATTGTAGCTCGTTTTGAGAAAAAGGGCTTTCAATTAGTTGGTGCAAAATTAATGCAAGTCACTCCGGAAATTGCTGGACAACACTACGCTGAGCATAAAGAAAAACCTTTCTTTGGTGAGTTAGTAGACTTTATTACATCTGGACCTGTATTCGCAATGGTATGGCAAGGTGAAGGTGTAGTAGATACAGCACGTAACATGATGGGTAAAACAAGACCACATGAAGCAGCTCCTGGAACAATTCGTGGAGATTTCGGTGTAACTGTTGCGAAAAACATTATCCATGGTTCTGATTCTTTAGAAAGCGCAGAGCGCGAGATTGCTATTTTCTTTAAAGAAGAAGAATTAGTTGACTACTCAAAATTAATGAATGAATGGATTTACTAATTATTTTGAAATAATTTGTAAACGCTTTAATCAATGTGATAATAGTAAAAAGTGCAAGGAGAATAGGGGTATTCTTCTTGCACTTTTTTTATTTTCAATTAGTTACGAAGTTTGAGCTGTTATGATATATTGATATTTAAATTAGACCTATTGGAAATATAGAATAAGAAAATGGTCGATTTATGATATAATTTCTTTAATATTTTTAGAATGATAAAAGTTAATATTATTGCTTAATATAGTGAGATAAATACATATACGAAAAGAGGAATAACGTATGCGATATATTACAGCTGGTGAATCTCATGGTCCGCAACTTACAACGATTATAGAAGGTGTTCCAGCAGGATTGTCTTTAGTAGCGGATGATATAAACGAAGAGTTAGCTAGAAGGCAAAAGGGATATGGGCGTGGTAGACGCATGCAAATTGAAACGGATCAAGCGCAAATTGTAAGTGGTGTTAGGCATGGAGAAACATTAGGTTCACCTATTACGCTCGTTGTTGAAAATCGTGATTTTGCACATTGGACAAAAGTTATGGGGGCAGAGCCTTTAACTGAGCAGGAAGAAAAAGAAATGAAAAGGAAAGTGACAAAACCAAGGCCTGGACATGCTGATTTAAATGGTGCGATTAAATATGGTCATAGAGATATGAGAAATGTACTGGAACGTTCGTCAGCGCGCGAAACGACGGTGCGTGTTGCTGCGGGTGCGGTTGCTAAAAAGGTGTTAGCAGAACTTGGTATTAAAGTGGCGGGCCATGTAATTGAAATTGGCGGTGTACAAGCTAAGAAGGTTACGTATAATTCAATTGAAGAGTTAAAGAGTATTACAGAAGTATCTCCTGTACGTTGCTTAGATGACGAAGCTGGTAACCAAATGATGAAAGCAATTGATGATGCGAAAGCAAATGGTGATTCAATCGGTGGAATTGTTGAAGTAATTGTGGAAGGAATGCCAATTGGAGTAGGTAGCTACGTACATTATGATCGAAAACTGGATGCGAAATTAGCAGCTGCAATTATGAGTATTAATGCTTTTAAAGGTGTCGAGATTGGAATTGGTTTTGAAGCAGCACATAGACCGGGAAGTGAAGTTCATGATGAAATTCTGTGGAATGAGGAGCATGGGTATACACGAAGAACAAATAATGCAGGTGGATTAGAAGGCGGTATGACGACTGGAATGCCAATTGTTGTGCGCGGTGTGATGAAACCGATACCTACACTTTATAAACCTCTTCAAAGTGTAGATATTGGTACGAAAGAGCCTTTTACAGCGAGCATTGAACGTTCAGATAGTTGTGCAGTGCCAGCAGCTAGTGTCGTTGCAGAAGCGGTTGTGGCTTGGGAATTAGCGACAGCTTTAATAGAACAATTCGGATTAGATCGTATGGAACTAATTCGTGAAAATATTGAGAAACATAATGAATATGCGAGGGGATTTTAATGGGAAACATACATATTCAAACGAAATCAAAAGAATATGATGTACATGTTGGTAAAGAAGCGTTGTCATACTTAACAACGATCGTTCAAAATATGCAGCCAGCGGTATCTAACGTAATGATTATTTCAGATGAATCTGTTGCATCACTACATTTACAGACAGTTATCGATGCATTACAAGTAGAGCAGGACGTGTTTTCGTTTGTTGTACCAAGTGGCGAAAAAGAGAAGTCTTTCGAAAATTTCTATGCGGCTCATACGTCAGCTCTTGAAAATAAATTGGATAGAAATTCTTTAATTCTTGCACTTGGAGGCGGAATGATTGGAGATTTAGCTGGTTTTGTTGCTGCGTCGTTTATGCGTGGTATTCGCTTTGTGCAGGTTCCGACGACTTTATTAGCGCACGATAGCGCAGTAGGTGGGAAAGTAGCAATTAATCATCCGTTAGGTAAAAATATGATTGGTGCATTCCATCAGCCAGAAGCAGTTGTATATCATACACCGTTTTTACAGTCTCTTCCTGAAAAAGAGTGGCGTTCAGGTTATGCAGAGGTGATAAAGCATGCTCTTATTGGTGATGTGGAGCTATATCATTGGTTAAAAGAAGAAGTACAGACATTAGCGGATCTTCGTGATGAGAAGTTAATTCATATATTAACGAAGGCGATTCCTGTAAAGGCAAATGTTGTATCACAAGATGAAACAGAGAAGGGTGTACGTGCCCATTTGAACTTTGGACATACGTTAGGACATGCTCTTGAAAAAGAGCTAGGGTATGGAAATATTACTCACGGTGACGGCGTAGCAGTTGGAATGTTATTCGCCATATTTTTAAGTGAGCAAGTGTACAAGGTTAATCTTGCTTATGAAGATATAAAGCAGTGGTTCTTGAAATACGGCTATCCAAAAATGCCAAGAGATTTGAATGTAGAGCGCCTCGTTCAATTGATGAAACAAGATAAGAAAGCAAATGCAGGAGCAATTCATATGGTGCTTATGCAGGAATATGGGGTAGTGAATGTCGTATCTATTTCAGATGAGACTGTTCATATTGCGTTAGAGGCATTTCAAAAAGATATGGTTTAAAATGATAGCGAAGTGCTGTGAAGTGCTCATTTAGAGGTATTCTCGTAATAGTGACGGTTATGATAAAAGATTACAGTAAGGGGCTATAACTGTATTGTAATCAAATTGAATGAAATGACTGGGGGAAGAAAAATGAGAGTGAAAGAGCAATTGTTAACTTTGAGAGCGTATGTGCCTGGGAAAAACATTGAAGAAGTAAAAAGGGAATATGGATTATCGAAAATTGTGAAATTAGCATCGAACGAAAATCCATTCGGTTGCTCAGCGCGTGTGACAGAAGCATTAACTTCTTTAGCGAGCCAATATGCCCTTTATCCAGATGGATATGCCTTCGAAATTCGGACAAAAGTAGCGGAACATTTAGGGATAAAAGCAGAACAACTACTATTTGGTAGTGGATTAGATGAAGTCATTCAAATGATTAGCCGAGCGTTACTACATGAAGGAACAAACGTTGTAATGGCGAATCCTACGTTTTCACAATATCATCACCATGCTGTTATTGAAGGAGCAGAAGTTCGTGAAGTATCACTTAAAGACGGTATTCACGATTTAGATGCAATGCTAGAGCAAGTAGATGATAAAACAAAAATTGTATGGATTTGTAATCCGAATAATCCGACAGGTACATATGTTGAGAAACAAAAATTACTTTCATTTTTAGAATCAGTTCCTAAGTCGGCTCTCGTTATTATGGACGAAGCATATTATGAATACGCGGACGCAGAAGACTATCCGCAAACACTACCACTTCTTGAAAAGTATGAAAATCTTATGGTTTTACGCACGTTTTCAAAAGCATATGGTTTAGCTGCTTTTCGTATCGGATATGCGATTGGGGATGCGAAGTTAATCGGACAGCTAGAAGTAGCGAGGTTACCATTCAATACATCAACTGTAGCGCAATCTGTAGCACTCGCTGCATTAGAAGATCAAGCCTTTTTACAAGATTGTGTGCAAAAGAATGCTGAAGGTCTAAATCAGTATTATGCATTTTGTAAAGAATATAACGTATTCTATTATCCATCTCAAACAAATTTCATTTTCTTAAAACTTGGTATACCGGGTAATGAAGCTTTCGAACGATTAATGAAAAAAGGATATATCGTTCGTTCTGGTGCTGCATTTGGTATCGATGATGGTATTCGTATTACTGTCGGTTTGAAAGAAGAAAATGATGAAATTATAGAGTTGCTGAAAGAGCTTGTAAATGAGCAAGTACAGAAAGAAGAAACATATTCTTAAGAGATTGTGAAGGCTCCTATTATAGGAGCCTTTTTTATCGTATTAAAAATAAAGATTGAAGTCTGGTATTTAAGTTGTTCTGTAAATCACGGTTTGTATAGCTTGATAATTAGTGAGAGAAGTTATTTGCACGGTCATAAAAGAAAGCGGTACAATAGAAGATGATGATAGGGTATCGGTGTCATATCCGAACCTTTTGAACAATTACCTATTCTGTAAGAAGAAGTATAAGAAGAAGCATGCTCATTCTAAAGGTTGCGTTCTAACAGTGAGTTGCTTATGATAAATGAACAGAAGAGAATATTTTTTAGAATTAAAGGAGACGTTTATGCAAAAGTTTGAACAAGCTGTTTCATATATTGAAAATGGTGAAGCGGAAAAAGGATTACAATTATTAAAAGAACAATTAAAAATTGCAAATGATGAAGAGAAGTATGATATCGCTCGTTACTATCATACACTTGGATTTACAGATGAGGCATTAGCGATTACTGAAGACTTACGTTTACTGTATCCGGAAGAAAGTGAATTCACTGTATTTTTAGCAGAATTATATATTGATCTAGATAAAGAAGATGAAGCGATTGAAGTACTTCATGATATTCCAGAAAATGACGATTTATATGTTCAATCTTTATTACTTGTTGCAGATTTATTCCAAATGCAAGGTTTTGATGATGTAGCAGAGCAAAAACTATTAAAGGCGAAAGAAATGATGCCTGATGAACCTGTTATTACATTTGGGTTAGCAGAATTATATAGTAGTAAAGGTGAAGAACAAAAGGCAATTACTTATTATGAATCGCTATTAGCGGAACATAAAGTAATGGGTGGTGTTGTGATCGCACTTCGTCTCGCAGAAACGTTAAGCGCAATCGGAAACTGGGAAGAGGCAATTTCTTATTATGAAGCAGGCCTAGAGGAACAAAAAGATATTCACTCATTATTTGGATATGCCTTCACATTATATCAAGGTGAAGAATATCAGAGAGCAATTGGTGCTTGGCAAGAACTAAAAGAATTAGACCCTGAGTACGCATCACTGTACATGTATTTAGCGAAAAGCTATGAAAAAGAAGGGATGCTTCAAGAAAGCTATGAAACGCTTCATGAAGGAATTAAAGTAGATGAGCTTTCAGTTCCGTTTTATGTAGAGTTAGCGAACATTGCGGCGAAATTAGGAAAAATAGTAGAAGCAGAGGAAGTTCTTCAAAAAGCGCTTGAGTTAGATCCAGGACATTTAGGCGCAACATTAAAATATGCGTATATCTTAAAAGAACAAGAAAAGTACGAAGAGTTAATTGCAATTGTAGAGCGTGCTATTGATAGTGGAGAACCAGATACACAACTACTTTGGGACCTTGCGTATGCAAAAAAACAATTAGAAATGTATTCGGATGCATTAAAACACTATGAAAGTGCATATACTTCTTTTAAGAATCATCCAGACTTCTTAGAAGAATACGGTTATTTCTTATTGGAAGAAGGAAAGCGAAAAGAGGCGAAAGAAGTATTTACCCAGTTATTACAACTAGACCCGACACAAATTCATATTGAAGAGTTGTTATATAATTTAGAGGATTTTTCATAAGTTGGAAGGAAACTGAATGCCGCTTCTTGAATCTAAAAAGAAAAGAGAAAGACAGAGGAGGGACTTAATTGCTATGAATACCCCTGTTTCTGTAAACGAGAAGAAGGATTTTGTAAAATGGTTTTTGAATAATTACCAACTGAAACAGCGTGAATGTGTATGGATTCTGAATTATTTAATGAGTCACGATCAATTAATGCATAAAGTCCACTTCGTAGAGCATGCAAAATATTGTCCGCGTGGCTTAGTGATGTCAGCGAATTGTGTGAAAGACACACCGTTTCACTTTTTTAAACAAAATGTTATGACAACAGATGCTGAAAAATCGTTTCATGATATTCGTTTAAATCGAGATGAGGATATTTATATTCAACTCAACTTTAAATCATCGTTTCAAAATGCGAATTATGTAGCTGTATTAGAAGAAAACCCATATCTACCAAAGCATATTGAAGTAAATGAAAAAGATCGTTTGCTTGCAGAAAGGTTTTTGGAAGAAAGTGTATTTTCGTTTAGGAGAGAACGCCTTTTGAAACAAATTGATGAAGCGTTAGATAAGCAAGATAAGGAAGCGTTTCATAGATTAACGGCAGAGTTAAAGACTTTATAGAATTTATTTGGATTAATAATTTTTTACAAATTTCAGACTTTTATCAAGAAAAACTACCTATATTGGGTAGTTTTTCTTTTTTTACCTCTTTTAGTATGGTTTAATATATATAAAGTGAAAGTTCTGTCATTTGCAAGTGAAGGAGGGAAGGAATTTGAAGTGGATTGTAAAAGATGTGGAACAGTTTGAGCAAGCAAGAGAGTATGTTGATACAGGAGTAATACCGCTTTTATCAATTTCGGCAGCAAAAGAAATGAAAATGGTTGTAGAACAAGGTGAATTTATAGAATTGTTGAGTATGGAATTGGAAAGAGAGTATAAAGGCAGGGTGCTTTTACTGCCTGCGTTTACGTATTTAGTAGAAAGTCAAAAGAATGAAAAAGGTCGTTTGCAAGAATGGACAAATCATTTACGAAGCGAAGGTTTTAAGCATATTGCTTATGTTACAAGTGATTTTTCATGGAAAGAGGATATACAAGAGTTACAGGGAGATTTATTTTGGTTTCCTTCATTAGCACTAGAACAATTTAGTGATCAAGCAAAAAGAGAAGTTATTCATGCACATATAAAAAATATAATGGTGATGTTGGAAGATAAGTGGGGAAACTAACAATAAACAGAAAGTTCTTATTATTATGAGTAGTATGATATTGACCTGTGCATGAGCGTATTATATCATGATAGTGTCCTAGTTTTTATTTTTTATATAATTTATCACGAGGGGACAATTTCTGATAGAGGGGGGAAATTTTCGTGAGCGAGAAAGAACATCGCGTGTCAAGAAGACAATTTTTAAATTACACACTCACAGGGGTAGGAGGCTTTATGGCTGCCGGTATTTTAATGCCGATGACGCGATTTGCGCTTGATCCGGTGTTAAGAAAAGAAGCCGGAACAGATATGGTTGCTGTTGCGCAAGTAAAGGATATTACAACAGAGCCGAAGCGTTTCGATTTTAAAGTGAAGCAGGTTGATGGTTGGTACAAGTCTGAAGAACCAAAATCGGCTTGGGTTCATAAAGATGAAAGCGGAGACATTGTTGCGTTCTCTCCAGTATGTAAACATTTAGGATGTACAGTTAACTGGAATTCGGACAAAGCACATCCGAATCAATTCTTTTGCCCATGTCATGGGGGGCGTTATACAAAAGATGGGATTAACATTAAAGGTACGCCACCCCTTGCTCCGCTTGATGTGTACGAGTCTAAAGTGAAAGATGGAACGCTGTATCTAGGAAAAGCGAAGCCAAGAGGGGGTGCAAAGTAGATGTTAAATAAAATTTATGATTGGGTAGATGAAAGATTAGATATTACACCGATATGGCGTGATATCGCTGATCATGAAGTACCTGAACATGTAAACCCGGCACATCACTTTTCTGCATTCGTCTATTGCTTTGGAGGACTTACTTTTTTCGTTACTGTAATTCAAATTTTATCTGGAATGTTTTTGACGATGTATTATGTGCCTGATATTAAAAATGCTTGGGAATCAGTTTACTATCTACAAAATGAAGTTGCTTATGGGCAAATTGTTCGTGGTATGCACCACTGGGGTGCTAGTCTCGTAATTGTAATGATGTTTTTACATACACTCAGAGTTTTCTTCCAAGGTGCGTATAAAAAGCCCCGTGAGTTAAACTGGATTGTTGGTGTTCTTATTTTCTTTGTTATGTTAGGTCTTGGTTTTACCGGATATTTATTACCGTGGGATATGAAAGCTTTATTCGCTACAAAAGTAGGGATTCAAATTGCAGAGCAAACACCGCTCATTGGTCCTTATATTAAAACATTACTCGCTGGTCATTCCGAAATTGTTGGCGCTCAAACATTAACTCGCTTCTTTGCTATTCACGTCTTCTTCTTACCAGCAGCACTTCTAGGTTTAATGGCCTTCCACTTCATCATGATTCGCAAACAAGGTATTTCCGGTCCACTATAAGAGATTGCTAAATTAAAGGGGAAAGAACTAAAGGAGGGAGATTATGCATCGCGGCAAAGGGATGAAGTTTGTAGGAGATTCTCGGGTACCAGTAGCTCGGAAACCAAATATTCCAAAAGACTATTCTGAATACCCAGGGAAAACAGAAGCATTTTGGCCGAACTTCTTGTTAAAAGAATGGATGGTTGGTGCAGTTTTTTTAATCGGTTATTTATGTTTAACAGTGGCGCATCCGTCGCCGCTTGAGAGAATGGCGGATCCAACAGATGCTGGGTATATACCACTTCCAGATTGGTATTTCTTATTCTTGTATCAGTTATTAAAGTATTCTTATGCTTCTGGTTCATTTACTGTAATTGGAGCGTTTATTATGCCAGGGATTGCGTTTGGTGCATTACTGTTAGCTCCATTTCTTGATCGAGGTCCAGAAAGACGTCCATTGAAGCGTCCTGTAGCAACTGGATTTATGCTTTTAGCAATTGCTTCGATTATCTTTTTAACTTGGGAATCTGTAGCACACCACGACTGGGAAGCTGCAAAAAAACAAGGAGCAATTGTAAAAACAGCGCCAGTTGATAAAAATGATGATGGCTATAAATTAATGCAAAAAAATACTTGTTTAACATGTCATGGTGACAATTTACAGGGCGGAGCGGCAGCACCGGCACTGCAAAACTTAACTTTAAAGCCAGAAGAAATTGCTAAAATTGCGAAAGAGGGAAAAGGTTCCATGCCTAAAGGTGTATTTAAAGGTACGGATGAGGAACTGAAGAAGCTCTCGGAATTCGTTGCAAAGTATAATAAAAAATAATAAAAAGCTGACTACAAAATTGAAGTGAACCCTGAAAACGGGACACCTATCAAAACACCTAAACCACTTGTTCCCTAAATTCTTTAGGGGATAGGTGGTTTAATTTTTCTTGAATTCGCACACAATTGTAGTAATGAATGTATTCTAGCACAATCTTTCGCACAGTTGTGTTGGATACTTTTGTTATCTCTTGTGAATAGAAGGCTTCACTTTTCAAATGACCAAAGAAGCTTTCCATGACGGCATTATCATGGCAATTTCCTCTCCGGGACATGCTGGTGATAATGCCATTTTCTTTGGCATATGCTTGAAATTCCTTCGCTGTATAAATACTTCCTTGATCTGAGTGAAGAAGGACATCTTTTACTTTTCGCCCTCTCATTGCTTGTTTTAATGTCTTCATTGCTAATGGCAGTGCTTGGGACTCGCTGATGACATAACTAATAATTTCACGATTAAAGGCATCCATAATCGTTGATAAATACAAGGTACGCTCTCCAAATAATAGATACGTCACATCCGTAAACCACTTTTCATTTGGTGCGGATGCATCGAATTGGCGTTCCAATCGATGAGGGGCTATTACTGGCTCCGCACCACTGATATATTTCTTTTTCTTTCGACGAACTTTTGAGAGAATCTGATTTTGTCTCATGATTCGTAATACTTTTTTATGATTCACACACAGTCCCATTTTCCGAAGAGTTGCGGTCACTCTTCGATATCCATATCGTAATTTATGCCGAAGACAAACATCCTTTATTTTCTCTTCTATCTCATCTCTTAGGTCCACTGTTCGTTGTAACCAACGATAAAATGTAGACCGGGGTAATTCTAATACATTACACAATTCTTTTACCGTTAGTTTTGTTTTGAAATCGGTCCATAAAGTAACTACAGTTTCCAGGTTCAACTCCTTTCGATTTCCGGATACTTTCCCCATATCAGTAATTTTGTTTTTAACTGTTTATTTTCTAACCGTAGCTGTTCCAATTCATTTAACTCTTTTGGCCCTTTTCCATAAGAATATTGCTTTCCTACAGGTTGTTGAAAACGGTACGTTTGACCGGTACGATACCACTTCATCCATGTCTTAATTTGGGAAACATTTTTAATTCCAAACTTCTCCATAATGGTCCGATTGGAATATCCATCCTTTTTCATTTCAATCACTTTCCACTTTATTTCTTCTGGGTAATGAACTCTTGTCTTCAAACCAAAAACACCTCCATTGAATTTGCATACTTAGTATGCGAATTCAGGAGGTGTTTTTTTCATGTACCACTATTCGGGTTCACTTCAAAATTTGTAGTCAGCTTTTCTATTTAGTTGGATGAAGTTTGTTATAATAGAGTAGGATTTAGTGAATGAATTACTTTTCTTGAAAGGTGTTGGACATACAGATTGGTGTACTTGTATGCAATGTTAAGACAACGATCGGTATTATTATTTTTATTAATTGTTAACATATTAGGTACAATTTACGGATTTATATGGTACGGAAATCAATTGAAAGAAACGTCACCTATATTTTGGCCGTTTGTACCAGATAGTCCTATGGCAAGTCTCTTTTTTGTCTTTGTTTTAATTGCTTTTTTGACAAAGAGAAACTGGGGATTAATAGAAGCGTTAGCGATTGTTACTTTAATAAAATATGGTATTTGGGCTGTTGTTGTAAACGCAATTATGATTTACGTAAAAGGTCCTATTGGCCTTATGGGCTACATGTTAATGCTTTCGCACTTTGCGATGGCAGTGCAAGGTTTTTTATATGCTCCATTTTACCGTATAAAAAAATGGCATTTTATAGTAGTGGGTGTGTGGACGTTGCATAACGATGCAATTGATTATTTATTTTGGCAAATGCCGCGATATGGAATTATGCATTTGTTTGTAGAGGGAATTGGTTATTTTACGTTTTGGTTAAGCATTGCTGTACTATGTATTACATATTATTGTTGCTTACGTGAGCATAGGAAACAATTTTCTTTATGATGGTTAGAACTTTTAGGGGGAGAACATGGAGAAAAATAAGAGTGGTACAAAAATATTGGATCGATTGATTACTTTAGTTGTTTCATATAGCATAGCATTTTCTATTTTTGCACTCGCAACAACGGCAGTTGTGTATGGAAAATGGCTGTATTATTTTGAAATTGATTTTTTAAATATTCCTGATTTAGCGGATATGACGAAGGATGAAATTAAAAGAAATTACGATGTGCTTATTACATATTTATCCCCGTTTTATGACGGAGCATTACATTTACCAACATTAGATATGTCTACAAATGGCCGTATTCATTTTGTAGATGTTAAAAATATTTTAGTAAAGATTCAATATGTGATGTATGCGACAATTATGATTGCAGTGATAGGCGGAATTTATTTATTAAAAAAGAAAAATGAAAAGTTTTTACTGCACGGATCGATTTTAACAATCATTTTTCCGATAGCGCTTATGTTACCAATCGCTATTAATTTTGAAAAGAGCTTTGTATTATTCCATAAGTTTTTATTCAGTAATGATTATTGGATGTTTGATATTGAAACGGATCCAGTTATATTAATGCTACCAGAGGAGTTCTTTATGCATGCTGCGTGTGCTATTTTATTATTCATTTTAGGTGGTAGTATACTTTGTTACAGCTTATATAGATATTTCGTAAAAAAGAAAAGGGTGTCAAAGAAAAAATTCTCTGCTTAAAGAGAATTTTTTCTTTGTAAAACGATAATATATTTTTCGGTTCAGTTCTGTTCTATTCTTGTCCAAATTAACATATTTTGTACTAGTAGTTATAGGGGGGACCGGGATGAAGAGAACATTAATTGGATTGATAGCATTTCTAATTATAATGTTTCCGTTACGTATATATGCTGAAGAGTGGAATGAGCTAACAGGGTTGTTAGACGACTCGTTACAGTTAGTGAAGCGTAATGAAGATGAAAAAGCAGTACAAGTATTACAACTTTTCTCGGAGCAATTTTTAATGAAGGGGAATGAAAAGAAGCAGGAAGTAACACCAGATCAAGTTAGAGTTATTTCTTTAGCTTACGACAAGGCACAGCAATCGCTCTCTGAAGAAGGCTTAGGTAAGCAAGCTAAAATGGATAATGTGTTGGCATTACAACTTGCTGTTGACGCGCAAGTATCGAAGTATCAACCGCTTTGGATGGAAAGAGAAAGAAAAGTAATGGATGCCTTTTCTCAAATGGAAAAAGCGATGGAAAAAGAAGATACTGGGCAGTTTCAACAAACATTAAATACATTTTTAAATGAATTCAATATTATTTATCCAAGTTTAATGATTGCTTTGCCAGAAAACGAGGTACAGCGTGTAAATGTTCATTTATCTTATTTGGATGAATTTCGTAACGTTATGTTAAAAACGAAAGGTGGCCAAATGCAATTAGGGATTATTAAAGGGGATTTGCAAAAGATATTTCACACAGTAAAAAAGGATGAAATTGCACCTTCTCTCATTTGGTTTATGACAATTACTGGGGGACTTATTTTATTCACATTAACTTATGTTGGATGGAGAAAGTATAAAGGAGAGAGAGAAAAAAGAAAAAGTAATGTGCATTCTAAAAATAGATAATGTAATAAGTAAAGATATGGATTGTAAGGTTTATTCATTGACAATAGTGGCAGAAGAAAATAGAATGAGAAGTACTATAATTAAAACTTCAATGGAGGTTCATGATGTTTTATTTAATTTACTTCGCGATCATAATGATCATACCGTTGTATGCACAGTCAAGAGTACGAAGTGCCTATAGCAAGTATTCACAAGTTTATTCAACATCAGGTATGACAGGAGCGGAAGTGGCTCGAAAAATTTTAGATGAAAATGGACTATACAACGTAGCTGTGGAAGAAACACCAGGTCATTTATCAGACCATTATGATCCAACGGCCAAAACGGTTCGATTATCAACAGATAATTATTATGGTCATTCAGTTGCTGGTACAGCAGTTGCAGCACATGAAGTAGGACACGCAATTCAAGATGCGCAAGATTATAACTTTATGCGTATTCGTCATTCGTTAGTTCCTGTGGCGAATTTTGGATCGAATATATCATGGGTATTTATTATGATTGGTATATTTGCGACAATGTCGAAACTATTGTTATTAGGAATTATTTTAATGGCTGCAGGTGTTGTGTTCCAACTTGTTACATTACCAGTTGAGTTCGATGCTTCAAAGCGTGCAATGCAACAAATTGAAGCGTTAGGTATCGTATCAACAGATGAATATGGCCAAGCTCGTAAAGTATTAAATGCAGCAGCATTAACATATGTAGCAGCTGCAGCTGTAGCGGTATTTGAATTATTACGTCTCGTATTAATGTATACTGGTATGCAGCGTAGCGACGACTAAAGACTATCAATTTTGATAGTCTTTTTTTGTTGTGTGGATTGAATTATATAATGTATTGCAAATAGAAATAATAGAAGTAATGCGGAAAGGCGGTGGGGGAAATGAAATATCCAGACCATTTAGTAAAACAAGTGAAAGAGCGTAGTGCTCCTTATCAACTAGAAGGTTTTTTAAGTGGACAAGGTCCTGAAAATCCCAAATTTATGTTGTTAGGAGAAGCGCCTGGTGAAACAGAAATTCATAATGGGATTCCGTTTAGCGGGAGGTCGGGAAAACAATTAATGGTTTTTTTAGATCGTATTCACGTTACAAGGAAAGAAGTATATATTACGAGCGCTGTTCGGAGTAGACCTTATAAATGGCGAGAGAAAAAAGAACGAAATGGTGAAAGCATACAAAAAAAGTATAATAGAACGCCAAATCAAGGAGAAATAGTTGCCCATGCGCCTTTGTTAGATTATGAATTAGAGAAAATAAATCCGAGGCTTATCGTCACGCTTGGAAATATCGGTCTTCAACGTTTAACAGGAAAAAATAAAAAAATCACAGATGTACACGGGCAATTATTAAAACAGCCCATTCAAAAATTAAAGGATATGCAAAGTGCAGAGTTTACATGGTCAGAGAATGAATATCATGTTTTTCCAACTTTTCATCCAGCTTCCATTTTTTATAATCGGAGTTTATTGGAGCTTATTTATGAGAATTTGGAGAAGCTTAAAAGACTTGTAATAAAAAACTAGAAAAGCTAAGGCGCTTTTCTAGTTACATTTAATTATGTAAAGGGTTTTTATTTTCATCTAACGTAAATCCTTCACCAACTACATCATGTACATCACTTACAGCGACAAAAGCATGAGGATCTACAGAAGTAATGATATTCTTTAATTTCACGATTTCATTTTTAGCAACAACGCAATACAGTACGTTACGTTCCACTTTTGTATACGATCCAACAGCCTTTAAAAAGGTTGCTCCGCGCTCCATTTCAGATAAAATTTTGGCAGCAATTTCATCATTTTTCTCTGAGATAATAGTCGCTCCTTTGGCGGCATAGGCTCCTTCTTGCATAAAATCAATGACTTTAGCCCCGATAAAAACAGCAACTAACGTATACATACCCTCGCGGTATGATAAATAGGTAAGAATAGAGACGACGATAACGACAGCATCGAACATAAACATCGTTTTACCCATACTCCAGCCAACATATTTGTGAGCTAGTCGTGCGATAATATCTACACCGCCAGTAGTCCCGCCATATTTAAATATTATCCCAAGGCCGATACCGATAAATGCCCCGGCGAATAAAGCTGCGAGTGTCATATCATTTTGCAAGTTTAAATGTAAGTTGAGTACTTCGTAACGCTGGAAAATCCATAGAAATAAAGATACGCTAAAGGTGCCAATTAATGTATATAAAAATGTCGTTCTGCCAAGTAACCTCCAACCAATAAAAAATATAGGGATATTTAAAATTAAGTTTGAGTAGGAAGGATCAAACTTAAATAAAAAATACAATAATAGTGTAATACCAGTAAACCCACCCTCTGCAAGGTGGTTTTCAATATTGATATTGACAATACCGAAAGAAAATATAGCGGAACCGATTAAAATAAAAATAATATTTCGCATCTTCAATTTTGATGTCATATAGAAATCCCCCTAATTATGTAATGATTATATTGCTCCGCTGAAACGGTAAAACATAATAAGTAATTTCTAGTTGCTAGTGAAAATAGTAAGAGCCCGATTGGTATGGGCTGATCTTTTGGGAAAAGCACGCAAAAGAAGTTTCACTTTACCCCGTTCCAACGGCTGGTAGGAGATAAAGCTCTGAAGAAAGGCGACCCAGCCGTAGGAACCTGATTGGTGTGGGCTAATCTTTTGCAAAAAGCGCAAAAGAAAGTTTCACTTTATTATAGTCTATCCAAAAAAGGGTCGCAAATAGGTGTTTGGCGGGGAATAATATTTGTCAAATCGCGATGAATTGGCTAACATGAAAGAGGAAGGATTAGAGGTGAATAGTATGGAAGCAAAAACGATGAAAGATATGCAGAAAGAAGTAGATGCATATATTGGTCAGTTTAAAGAAGGTTATTTCAGTCCGCTTGCAATGATGGCTCGTTTAACGGAAGAAATGGGGGAGCTTGCAAGAGAGGTAAATCATTATTATGGTGAGAAACCGAAGAAAACGACTGAAAAAGAAAATAGTATTGAAGAAGAGCTTGGAGATGTATTATTTGTTATGATTTGTATGGCAAATAGTTTAAATATTGATTTAGAGACAGCACACAACATTGTAATGAATAAATTTAATACACGTGATAAAGATCGCTGGACACGTATTGATGAGGGAGAGAAAGAATAATGAAAGAAATTAAAGTAATTATCGCCGGACCAAGAGGACGTATGGGACATGAAGCAGTCCTTCTTATGGAAAGAACAGAACATTTTAATTTAGTAGCAGCAGTAGATTATAAGCATGGTGGAGAGAAGATTTCTGATTTACCTGGCATGCCAGCGTTACATACGCCGATTTACGCTGATTTACATACTTGTTTAGATGAAGTAGAAGCAGATGTGTTGTTAGATTTAACAACACCAGAAGTTGGGAAACAACACGTTACACTTGCAGTTGAGCGTGGACTTCGTTCGGTTATTGGTACAACTGGATTTACAGAAGAAGAATTGGCACGTTTAACAGAGAATGCAAAAGAAAAAGCAGTAGGAACAATTATTGCTCCAAACTTTGCAATTGGTGCAGTTCTTATGATGAAATTCTCACAAATGGCAGCGAAATATTTCCAAGATGTTGAGGTAATTGAATTACATCATGATCAAAAATTAGACGCACCATCTGGTACAGCTGTAAAAACGGTAGAGTTAATTCGTCAAAATCGTGAATCAAAGCAGCAAGGTCATCCAAATGAAGTAGAGCAACTAGCAGGTGCACGTGGTGCAAATGTAGACGGTATTCACATTCATAGTGTACGTTTGCCAGGGCTTATTGCACACCAAGAAGTAATGTTCGGTGGAGATGGACAAATGTTAACAGTTCGTCATGATTCATTCAATCGTGCATCATTTATGTCAGGTGTAAAACTATCAATTGAGACAGTAATGAACCTTGATCATCTTGTGTACGGTTTAGAAAATATTATCGACTAAAGGGGAGACAACGGATGAAAATTGCCTTAATCGCACATGACAAAAAGAAAAATGATATGGTTTCGTTTGCATACGCATATAAACCAATTTTTGAACAACATGAATTATTTGCAACAGGAACGACAGGGCTTCGTATTATGGAAGCGACTGGATTAGTTGTAACAAGATATCAATCTGGCCCTCTTGGTGGAGATCAAGAAATTGGTGCAATGATTGCAAAAAACGATTTAGATATGGTGATTTTCTTCCGCGATCCATTAACAGCACAGCCGCATGAACCGGATGTGAATGCATTGCTTCGTTTATGTGATGTATATGGGATTCCACTTGCAACGAATATGGCAAGTGCTGAAATGTTAATGCATGCATTAGAGCGAGGAGATTTAGATTATCGTAAGTTAAGAAAATGAGGGGAACAATTATGAGTGGATTACATATATTAGCGTTTGGTGCTCATGCCGATGATGTTGAAATCGGCATGGCTGGTACCATCGCTAAATATACAAAGCAAGGGTATGAAGTAGGTATTTGTGATTTAACAGAAGCTGATCTTTCTTCCAATGGAACGATAGAGTTGAGAAAAGAAGAAGCAGAGGTCGCAGCTCGTATAATGGGAGTAAAAACGAGGCTGAATTTAGCGATGCCAGACCGTGGTTTGTATATGAAAGAAGAGTATATACGTGAAATTGTCAAGGTGATCCGTACATATAAACCAAAACTAGTTTTTGCGCCATACTATGAAGATCGCCATCCAGATCATGCAAATTGTGCAAAGCTTGTGGAAGAGGCTATTTTTTCAGCAGGAATCCGTAAATATATGCCGGAACTTTCACCACATCGTGTGGAGTCTTTTTATAATTATATGATTAATGGTTTTCATAAACCGAATTTTTGTATAGATATAAGTGAGTACCTCTCTATAAAGGTGGAAGCATTAGAAGCGTATGAAAGTCAGTTTTCAACAGGGAGTGATGGTGTTAAGACACCGTTAACAGAAGGTTACGTTGAAACTGTGATTGCTCGTGAGAAGATGTTTGGAAAAGAAGTTGGAGTCTTGTATGCCGAGGGATTTATGAGTAAGAAACCGGTTTTATTACATGCTGATTTATTAGGGGGATGTAAATGAAATTAAAAATAGGTATTACATGTTATCCTTCTGTAGGTGGTTCTGGAGTTGTTGGAACAGAATTAGGAAAGCAATTGGCGGAACGCGGGCATGAAATTCACTTTATTACATCGGGTTTGCCATTCCGGTTAAATAAAGTATATCCAAACATATATTTTCATGAAGTAACGGTAAGCCAATACTCTGTATTTCAATATCCACCATACGATTTAGCGTTAGCAAGTAAGATGGCAGAGGTTGCACAAAGAGAAAACTTAGACATTTTACATGTGCATTACGCAATACCACATGCAATTTGTGCATATTTAGCAAAACAAATGATCGGAGAGCGTATTAAAATTGTTACAACCTTGCATGGAACAGATATTACTGTGTTAGGTTCCGACCCTTCGTTAAATAATTTAATTCGTTTTGGTATTGAGCAATCGGATGTTGTTACTGCTGTCTCGCATTCATTAATTAACGAAACGCATGAGCTTGTAAAACCAAGTAAAGAAATTCAAACGGTATATAACTTTATAGACGAACGCGTATATTTCAAGCGTAATATGTCTCAGTTAAAGAAAGAATACGGTATAAGTGAGAGTGAAAAAGTACTTATTCATATTTCGAATTTCCGTAAAGTGAAACGTGTGCAGGATGTTGTTGAGGCATTTGCTAAAATTGTTAAAGAAGTAGATGCGAAGTTACTTCTTGTTGGAGACGGACCAGAATTCTGTACGATTTTACAGATAGTGAAGAATTTACATATTGAAGATCGCGTTTTATTCCTAGGGAAGCAAGATAATGTTGCAGAACTACTTGCAATGAGTGATTTAATGTTGCTTCTATCAGAGAAGGAAAGTTTTGGTCTTGTTTTATTAGAAGCAATGGCGTGTGGTGTACCTTGTATCGGAACACGGGTTGGAGGTATTCCAGAGGTTATTCAACACGGGGAAACAGGATATTTGTGTGAAGTTGGCGATACAACAGGAGTGGCAAATCAAGCTACTCAGCTATTAAAGGACGAGGAACTTCACCGCAATATGGGAGAACGAGCAAGAGAAAGTGTTTATGAGCAATTTCGCTCAGAAAAAATTGTTTCACAATATGAAACGATTTACTATGACGTACTAAGGGATGACAAAAATGGAAAGATTTAAAAAAGCTAGTTCTATTATTGAGACATTAAAGCAACAAGGACATGAGGCTTACTTTGTTGGTGGGAGCGTACGAGATCTTATTATCGATAGGCCGATTGGAGATATTGATATTGCGACATCTGCTTTACCAGAAGAAGTGATGGCTATATTCCCAAGAAATGTTCCTGTTGGTCTTGAGCATGGAACTGTAATTGTTGTAGAAAATGGTGAGCCTTATGAGGTAACTACTTTTCGAACAGAAAGCGAATATGAAGATTTTCGAAGACCTAGTAGTGTTCAGTTTGTTCGTTCATTAGAAGAGGATTTAAAACGTCGTGATTTCACGATGAATGCAATTGCTATGACAGAAGAAGGCGAAATGGTTGATTTATTTGCTGGGCAGGAAGCCATTCAACAGAGAGAAATTGTGACAGTTGGAAATGCTGCTGATCGTTTTCAAGAAGATGCCCTGCGAATGATGCGTGGTATTCGGTTTGTAAGCACGTTAGGTTTTTCATTAGAAACGAAAACGAAGCAAGCGATTGAAACGTATGGGCATTTGCTAGAACATATAGCAATTGAGCGCATTACAGTAGAGTTTGAGAAACTGTTAACTGGTACATATTGTGTGAAAGGTCTCAAAGAATTAGTAGAAACGAAGCTATTTTCTCATTTGCCATATTTACAAATGTCAGAAGAGAGACTGTTAAAAGCTACGCAGTATAAATGGGATTCTTTCGAAACGGATATTGACGCGTGGGCATTTTTCTTATATTGTATCGGAGAAGAACATCCATCTGTTTTTTTACGTCAATGGAAGTTTTCAAATAAAAAAATAAAAGATATTGTTGCAGTTTTATTGGCAATACGTACTAGAAAGGAGAAGGATTGGGATACAGTCCTTCTTTATAAAACGGGAATTCATATCGCTGAAATGGCAGAGAGAGTATATGAAGCGATGATTGAAAGCTATGACCCTACATCTGTTAAACGAGTACAATCAATGTTTCACGCATTGCCAATCCAGAGTCGTCAAGAAATGAATGTGACTGGTAATGATTTATTAAACTGGGCAAACAAAAAGCCTGGTCCGTGGGTTGCTGACATGCTTCAGAAAATCGAGGAAGCAATCGTACAAGGAAACGTAGTTAATGAGAAAGAGCGTATAAGGGAGTGGCTGCAAGGATGCAATCTACTATAAGAAAGCAGTTATTGCAAGTTTTTTCTGAAGCGGATGGCGAGTTTGTATCCGGCCAAACGATTAGTGATAAACTTGGTTGTTCAAGAACTGCCGTGTGGAAACATATGGAAGACCTCAGGAGTGAGGGATATGAACTTGAAGCTGTGCGTCGATTAGGTTACCGAATTGCAAGTAAGCCAGACAAAGTGACTGCTAATGAAATTCAGTTAGGGCTACAAACGAAGCGAATTGGTAGAACAGTGTATTTTGAAGAAACTGTTGAATCAACGCAGCACATTGCAGCAAAACTTGCTTATGAAGGTGCAGAAGAAGGAACTATCGTTGTAGCAGAAGAACAAACAGCGGGAAGAGGTCGTTTAAGCAGAAAATGGTATTCACCAAAAGGAACAGGAATTTGGATGAGTATTATTTTACGTCCATCAATCCCAGTTCATCATGCACCGCAACTTACTTTGTTAGCGGCTGTTAGTGTTGCACAGGCAATTGAAAAATGTACAGGTGTAAACGTGGGAATAAAATGGCCAAATGATATTTTAATTCAAGGTAAAAAGGCTGTAGGTATATTAACAGAAATGCAAGCGGATCCTGATAAAATTAATGCTGTTATTATGGGCATCGGTATTAATGCGAATCAAAAGCAAGAACATTTTGATGAAGAAATTCAGCACATTGCTACTTCATTAGCGATTGAATCAGGTAAGCCGATTGTTCGTGCAGAACTTATGCAACAAATCTATTTACAACTAGAAAAATTATATGAAGAGTATTTACAAAATGGTTTCTCTGTCATTAAAATCCTTTGGGAAAGTTACGCTGTGAGCATCGGGAAAGAAATTACTGCTCGAACGATGAGAGAGACGATTACGGGGTTAGCAAAAGGAATCACAGAGGATGGTGTATTACTTCTGGAGGATCATGAGGGGAAAGTACATCATATTCATTCTGCAGATATTGAAATTAAGTAAAAGAAGTTCCTCTTTTGGAACTTCTTTTTATTTCAATATTTTTGAGTTGAATTTGTAATATGATAATAAATTCATTTAATATTTAAAGTTCATTTCAAGATATCTTCCGTCTAGTTGGCCTGGCATGTTATTTGACGATTACTTTGCCTTCCATTCCTTTAAGGAGATGGTATCGACATATTAATTCATATGTACCAGTATTTTTAGGTTTCACGGTAATATTCTTTTCTTTTCCTGACTCGACTACGACGTCAATGCCGAGTTTTTTCACTGTAAAGGTGTGCTCGTTTTTACCTTTATTTTTCAATAGTAATGTTGTTGATCCTTCAAGCGGAATCGTGATGACATTTGGATTAAAGTAATCATCATTTAGTTCAACCTCAATCACGTTCGTTAAATCGGTAGGTTGTGTTACGACATTAACTGAGGCAAATACATGAAAGGATCCTAAAGACATCCACCATACAATCATTACAAGCAAACTGCTGAATCGAAATAACCACCTGTTCATAGACATTTGCAATTCTCCTTTGTTAAGTACTTTTCCTCAATTAACCTGCATCATTAGTTTAAGAGTTATACTATACAGTTAAATTGATTACAGAAGAAATTAACTTGGACTTTTTTAACATGCGTTGAAAAAACATGTATCTTTTCAGGATTGAATTATCTATAAAAAGTTTATCCCGCTATTTGCCGGGTAGTAAGACCCCTACCTCAAAATTCAGCGGAAGCAAAGCAGTTAGGAGGGGGAGCGGGCTGTCCGTAAAAGTCCGATTGGTGAGGGGTGATTAAAGTTTCACTTTATAGCATATATACTCTCGTGTTAAATTTCATATACCGTAATAAGAATAAAAAATTATTTTTTCGAAAAAATGTAGTAATTCCCTTTTGTAGTTTGCTATAATTAGTTCGAATGTGGGCAGTATCAGAGCGAACTGCACCATGATTCGAAGTAATACGAAAAATAATAACTTGGATTCTGCCTTGATCCAATAACGGACTGGGACAGAGGGATGAATAATGCCGACTAACACACAACCCTTCTGCCCTTTTATGGCCAGAGGGGTTTTTTATATGATTTCGGCCATCTCCTCTCTCCTGCATAAAGGAGGAGTAGTTTTTGAAAACAAAAACAGTTTTTTTGAAGATGAAAGAGCAAGGTGAGCCGATTACAATGCTAACGGCGTATGATTATCCATCTGCTAAATTAGCAGAAGAAGCTGAAGTTGATATGATTCTAGTTGGAGATTCTCTTGGAATGGTTGTACTCGGATACGATTCAACAGTACCTGTAACAGTAGAGGATATGATTCATCATACGAAAGCTGTACGCCGCGGAGCGAAAGAGACGTTTATTGTAACTGATATGCCATTTATGTCGTATCACGTATCGTTACAAGAAACGATGGTGAATGCACGCCGCATCGTTCAAGAGAGCGGGGCGCATGCACTGAAGGTAGAAGGTGCTGGAGAAGTTATATCAACAATTCAATATTTGACGAACGCAGGAATTCCTGTTGTAGCGCATTTAGGTTTAACCCCTCAATCTGTAGGAGTGTTGGGTGGATATAAAGTGCAAGGAAAAGATGCGGAGAGTGCTAAGAAATTAATAGAAGATGCAAAGAAATGTGAAGAAGCTGGTGCAATAGCGCTTGTGTTAGAATGTGTACCAATGCAGTTAGCAGAACTTATTTCAGAGCAACTAACAATACCGACAATTGGGATTGGTGCAGGACAAAAAGTAGATGGGCAAGTGCTTGTTTATCATGATCTTATCTCATACGGCGTGAATCGTGTTCCGAAATTTGTGAAGCAATATACGTCTGTTCAAGAGGAGATTGTGCGTGGGATTTCACAATACGTTACTGAAGTAAAGACAAGGCAATTTCCTGAAGAAAAACATTCGTTCACAATGAAAGAGGAAGAATGCTTAGCGTTATACGGAGGAAAACAATAATGAAAATCGTAACTACAGTGCAAGAGATGCAGCAAATTACAAACGAACTTCGTGCAAGTGGAAAGAGTATTGGTTTTGTTCCAACGATGGGTTATTTACATGAAGGGCATGCTACCTTATTACGTAAGGCAAGAGAAGACAATGAAATTGTAGTTTTAAGTGTATTTGTAAACCCGCTGCAATTTGGCCCAAATGAAGATTTAGATCGATATCCTCGTGATATTAATAGAGATGAAAATGTAGCAAAAGAAAACGGTGTAGATTATTTATTTTATCCGAGTGTAGAAGAAATGTATCCAACAGAACAAACAACAACAGTAGAAGTTGTGAAGCGCACGGACGTATTATGCGGTCAACAAAGACCTGGTCATTTTGCTGGTGTTGCAACTGTACTAATGAAACTATTTAATATTACGCTGCCAACGCGTGCTTATTTCGGTATGAAAGATGCTCAACAAGTTGCAGTAATTGAAGGATTTGTAACTGATTTCAATATTCCGGTTACAATCGTACCAGTTGATATTGTAAGGGAAGAATATGGATTAGCGAAAAGTTCTCGTAACGTGTACCTATCACAAGATGAACGTGAAGAGGCTCTTCATTTATACCGCAGCCTATGTATAGCGAAAGAAAGAATTGAGGTAGGTGAACGTAATCCGGAAATCATTACAAATCTTGTGAAAGAGTATATTGAGACGCATACGAAAGGCACTGTAGATTATGCGGATTTATATGCATATCCGTCATTAACAATGGTAGAGAAAGTCGAAGGACGAATCATTTTAGCTATTGCAGTTAAGTTTGAAAATGTAAGATTAATTGACAATATAACATTAACGGTTAAATAAGGGGGAGCATCTATGTTTCGCACAATGATGAGAGCAAAGTTACATCGTGCAACTGTAACGGAGGCAAATTTAAATTATGTAGGTAGTATTACAATTGATGAAGACTTAATGGATGCAGTAAATATTGTAGAAAACGAAAAAGTCCAAATTGTAAATAATAATAATGGTGCTCGCTTAGAGACTTACGTTATTAAAGGGGAACGCGGTAGTGGTGTTGTTTGTTTAAATGGTGCTGCGGCAAGGCTTGTACAACCAGGGGACAAAGTAATTATTATTTGTTATGGGCTAGTTACGGAAGAAGAGATTCATAAACAAGAACCAAAAATTGCAGTACTAGACGATAATAATCAAATTATTGAAATGTTAGGTGCTGAAAAAGCGGGTACGATATTATAAGTAGAAAGGCTATCTCCATTGCGGAGATAGCTTTTTTGTGCATCTTTTCATTAAGATGAGATAAAACGTGGTATAGTAACATTATATAAATTATTGTTGTTTGAAAGGTAAGAAATTGAGGTGTTACATATATGAGTAAGCGTTATGTCGTTGTTGATTTAGAGACGACAGGGAACTCCTGGAAAGATGGGAAGGATAAAATTACCCAAATTGCAGCTGTTGTAGTAGAAGATGGAGAGATATTGGAGATTTTTTCGTCTTTTGTTAACCCAAAAAGAGAGATCCCACCATTTATTACAGAATTAACAGGGATTGATGAAAGTCTTGTAAAACAAGCCCCGTTATTTCAAGATGTAGCCCCGATGATTGTTGAGCTATTACAAGGTGCGGCTTTCGTTGCGCATAATGTTCACTTTGATTGGAATTTTTTAAATGAAGAATTAAGGCAAGCTGGATATACAGAAATACATTGTCCTAAAATCGACACGGTTGAATTGGCTCAAATTCTTTTACCGACAGCTGATAGTTATAAATTACGTGATTTAGCTAAGAAGCATGAACTAGAACATGATCAACCACATCGTGCGGATAGTGATGCTCTTGCAACAGCGGAATTATTTTTACAATTTTTAAATGAAATTGAAAAGTTACCACTTGTCACGTTGCAATCGCTTTATGAATTAAGCGACGTGTTCCAAAGTGATATAGCTGATGTGCTTTCTGAAAATATTTTAAAGAAAGTAATGCATGGTAAAGAAGATATAGCGGAGTATGAAATACATCGAAATATTGCGCTGAAAAAGCGGAACTATTCTTTAAACCTTGGAGAAACGTGTCCATCAAAGTTTGATGCTTTCTTGAATAAAACGATGGATAAATTGGAATCACATATGCCAAAGTTTGATAGAAGAGAAAGTCAACAACTGATGATGAAAGAGATATATACGGCGTTAAGAGATTCTCGTTTTTCACTAATTGAAGCCGGTACAGGAACAGGAAAGACTCTTGCGTATTTGCTTCCTAGTCTTTATTTTGCAAAGAGAAAAGAAGAACCTGTCATTATAAGTACACAAACGGTACAACTCCAACAACAAATATTAGAAAAAGAAATACCGTTATTACAAAAAATAATGCCATTTTCATTTGAGGCAGCTCTTCTAAAAGGAAGAAAGCATTATCTTTGCTTACACAAATTTGAGTATGCTTTACAAGAGGAAGAAAAAAATTATGATATGGCACTTACGAAGGCAAAGATTTTAGTTTGGCTATTGCAAACTGAAACGGGTGATCGAGACGAATTAAATATTCCTGAGGGCGGAAAGTTACTTTGGAATCGTATTTGTAGTGATGCGTATAGTCCGGGCGGTATGCAAAGTAATTGGTTTAGTCGTTGTTTTTACCAGCGAGCGAAGAATAAAGCTTTATTTGCAGATATCGTTATCACAAATCATGCGTTATTATTTCAAGATTTTTCAAGTGAAGAACCGCTGTTTGCTTCATGCGAACATATTATTTTTGATGAAGCTCACCATATTGAAGAAGCTGCGAGTAGAACATTGGGTGAACAGTTCTCTTGTATGTATTTTCAATTGGTTATATCTCGTCTTGGGACGCTAGAAACAGAAGATGTACTCTCCAAAGTATATAAAATGATGAAAAAATCAGAGCAAGCATCTCGTTCAACTTTCCGTATGATAAGTTATAGTTTGAAGGAACTTAAGTTTGATGCGGATGAACTCTTCCAAATGTTACGTACTTTTATATTTAAACAAACAAAGCAAGAACAAGGAACGAATAATATGCCGCTCATCTATAGGTATAACACAGAACTAGAAAAAGGTAAGTTGTGGGATAGTATCGTCGAATTAACAAATCGTTTTATATATGAATTAAGAAGGGTAGTAACTGCTCTTGAGAAGCAAGTGGATATATTGCAAAGTAAGTTAGAATGGGAGATGCATGTTGTAACAGGTGAATTTATGCATTTAATTGAGTTGCTGAGAAAGATGGCAGAATCATTACAGTTACTCGTATTAGAAAAGAATTCGTATGTAACTTGGATGGAGACTGAAACGAAAGGGACGATTCATTCAACAGTTCTATATGCACAGCCTGTTCATATTGGTGAAAGATTTGCTGATGAATTTTTAACAGAAAAAAAGAGTGTTATTTTTACATCCGCAACACTAACAGTTAACGATACGTTTGATTATATAAAAGAGGAACTTGGTTTGCATGATTTCGCTCCAAATACTTTAAAGGTTCCGTCGCCATTTCGTTATGATGAACAAATGAAATTAATGGTTTCAACGGATGTACCTTTTATTAAGCAAGTAAGTAATGAGCGATATATTGAATCTATATCGGAACATATTGCAAAGATAGCGAAAGCCACAAAGGGCAGAATGCTTGTTTTATTCACTTCGTATGAAATGTTAAAAGAAGCGTATGCGAATTTAAAAAATAATGATGAATTAGAGGGTTTTTTATTACTCACACAAAGTGTGAATAATAGAAGTCGAAGCCGCTTAATTCGAAAGTTTCAAGAGTTCGACAAATCAATTTTATTAGGGACGAGCAGTTTCTGGGAAGGGATAGATATTCCAGGAGATGCCTTAAGTTGTCTTGTTATTGTCCGTCTACCATTTACGCCTCCTCATCAGCCGATGATGGAAGCGAAAGGTGAGTGGCTAAAAAATCAAGGTGAGGATGTATTCGCTAAATTAGCGCTGCCACAAGCAATATTACGTTTCAAACAAGGATTCGGCCGCTTAATTCGAACGA
Organism: Bacillus thuringiensis; assembly: GCF_001182785.1. Taxonomy (NCBI): domain Bacteria; kingdom Bacillati; phylum Bacillota; class Bacilli; order Caryophanales; family Bacillaceae; genus Bacillus; species Bacillus thuringiensis. Next base: position 1,535,469 of record NZ_CP012099.1, read on the forward strand.
ATACAGATACAGGAACGGTAGTAGTGTTAGATCGTCGTTTGACGAGTTCTTCCTATGGAAAACGATTTCTACAATCGATCCCTAACGTATCTCTTTATGAAGGGCCATTAGAAGAATTATTAGTACAATTAGAAGAACCATCAAATGAATAAAAATGGAAGAAAAATACGCCTGAAGTACTTATAAACTTCAGGCGTAAAAAATGTGGGTAGGAGGAATTTTATTTTTCTTACTTCTTGTATACAAAATGTGTTGGTTTTCGACTTGAAACCTTTTTTTGCTGTACATGTCCTGCTATAATAGATGGGTGATGAAGCAGGGGTTGTAAAGAATGTACTCTTATTGTAACCGCATTGCGTTCTTCTATAATTAGAAATTTTTGTGTAACGGAGGAGTTTTTTCATGGAGAAGAAAATCGAAGTACTATCAACGACGCGTATTAAATATTCGTCTGATTTGTATAAAATTGTTGATAGTTTGAATCGTACGTTAAAAGAGCAGGACCTCATGTTCGGACTAGCATTAGACGAAAAAGATAAAGAAACAGCTGTATTTACGATTTACAGAACGTAGTGATACAATGAAAAAGTGGATCTTTGCAATCATTATTGTTATCGTTGCTAGCGGAATATATGGGGCGTATGTTTATAATAAAGCAATGGGAAAGAAAATTCCAAAAGAGTCGAAATTTGTAGAAATTGCTAAAGAAAAAGCAAAGCTTACAAAGGTGAAATCTGTTGATTATTACAACGGAAAATCTGCATATATAGTCGTGCAAGGTACAGATGAAAAGGGAGAACAACTTATCGTTTGGGTGCCTGAGAAAAAAGGGGATACTGTAGTAAGGAAAAAGAGCGAAGGTATTTCTGAAAAAGAGGCTATACAAAGAACGTTAGAACAAGTCGGCAATGAAAGTAAGGAATCAAAAAGTAAGCCGAAAGAAATTATGAAAGTGAAATTAGGCTTTGAAAATGATGTACCACTATGGGAAGTTACATATATTGATGATGACAATCGTTATAGTTATTACTATCTTGAATTTAAAGATGGGAAATTTTTAAGACGATATAGCATTGAAAAATAGATGTAGGGGGAACTACAAATGAAATTAGCAAAGCGAGTAGCTGCTTTAACACCGTCTTCAACTTTAGAAATTACAGCAAAGGCGCAAGCATTAAAAGCAGAAGGTCATGATGTAATTGGATTAGGGGCAGGGGAACCTGACTTTAATACACCAGAGCATATTATGGATGCTGCACATAAAGCGATGTTAGAAGGGCATACGAAGTATACACCAACAGGTGGACTACAATCGTTAAAACAAGAAATTGTGAAGAAATTTACTCGCGATCAAGGTATTGCGTATGATCCATCTGAAATTATTGTATGTAATGGCGCAAAGCATGCATTATATACATTATTCCAAGTATTACTTGATGAGGGAGATGAAGTTATCATTCCAACTCCTTACTGGGTAAGCTATCCAGAGCAAGTAAAGCTTGCTGGCGGTAAGCCGGTTTATGTAGAAGGTTTAGAAGACAATGAGTACAAAATTACAGCAAAGCAGCTGCGTGAGGCAATTACAGAGAAAACGAAAGCAGTTATTATTAATTCACCGAGCAATCCAACAGGAATGATTTATAGCAAAGAAGAATTACAACAGCTTGGAGAAGTATGTTTAGAACATGATATTTTAATCGTTTCTGATGAAATTTATGAAAAATTAATTTATGGTGGCGTAGAATATACTTCAATTGCCCAGCTTTCTAATGCATTAAAAGAACAAACACTTATTATTAATGGTGTATCTAAATCTCATTCTATGACAGGATGGCGTATTGGGTATGCTGCAGGAAATAAGCAGCTTATTAAAGCGATGACGAACTTAGCGAGTCATAGTACGTCAAACCCTACTTCAATCGCTCAATACGGCGCAATTGCGGCATATGCGGGCTCACAAGAACCTGTGGAAACAATGCGTCAAGCCTTTGAAGAGAGATTAAACATCATTTATGATAAATTAATTCAAATCCCTGGCTTTACTTGTATTAAACCGCAAGGTGCATTTTACTTATTCCCTAACGTAAAAGAAGCTGTAGCTTTATCAGGATATACAACAGTTGATGATTGGGCAAAAGCTCTATTAGAAGAGGAAAAAGTGGCTCTTGTACCAGGTACAGGATTTGGTGCTCCAAATAATGTTCGTTTATCATATGCGACATCTCTTGAACAAGTAGAGAAAGCATTAGAACGCATCCATACATTTATGAAAAGTAAAGTGCAAGCTTAATTGTATATTTCATTCATGTAATATAAAAAACCTCCCTATTAATGGGGAGGTTTTTTTGACGAATTGTGGCAAAAAGAAATAGCTAAAGGTGTGTTATACTAGAGAGCGAGGTGTTTGGTGATGAAAAAGAAAATGATGTTACATTGGTTTGAGCAGGGAAGCATTGCAATTCCAAAATTGCTTATGATGCATTATAAAAAATTAGGTTTAAATGAGACGGAATTTATGGTTGTACTTCATGTACATACATTTTTAGAATCAGGTAATTCGTTTCCGACTCCTTCAGAGATTTCTGAACGGATGACGATAACGGAAATGAAATGTATGGAAGTAATTCAAGCGTTGATTCAAAAAGGTTTTTTATCACTAGAAGGTGGACAAAGATCAGAAGCGATAATGTGCGAAAGTTATTCTTTACAACCGTTATGGGAAAAAATATTACATTTCTTAATGGATGAATCAATAGAGGAAGAGCAAAAAGAGAAAAAACAGCTGCAAGTAAATTTATATACAGTATTTGAAAAAGAATTTGGAAGACCACTTTCGCCGTTCGAATGTGAAACGTTAGGAATGTGGGAGGACCAAGATCAACATCATCCAAATTTAATTCAAGCGGCTCTTAGAGAAGCTGTAATGAGTGGAAAACTAAATTTCCGATATATTGATCGTATTTTATTTGAGTGGAAAAAGAATGGAATTAAAACGGTAGATCAGGCTCAAAATCAAGGTCAAAAATTTAGAGCGAATCAACAAAGAGCACAACAAATGACAAAACAAGAGACGAAATTTACTGGAAAAGTGCCTTTTTATAATTGGTTGGAGCAGTGATATAGGAGGAGAAATATGCTTAACAAAACGCAAATCCGTTATTGTTTAGATACAATGGCGGATATGTATCCAGAAGCGCATTGTGAATTGGTTCATGATAATCCATTTGAACTTGTAATCGCGGTGGCGTTATCTGCACAATGTACAGATGTACTTGTAAATAAAGTGACAAAAAATTTATTTCAAAAATATAAAACACCAGAAGATTATTTAAGTGTTTCTCTAGAAGAATTACAACAAGATATACGCTCTATCGGATTGTATAGAAATAAAGCAAAAAATATTCAAAAATTATGCCGAATGTTATTAGACGACTATAATGGGGAAGTACCGAGCGATCGAGATGAACTTACGAAATTACCCGGTGTAGGAAGGAAAACAGCGAATGTTGTAGTTTCTGTAGCGTTTGGGATTCCTGCAATTGCTGTTGATACACATGTGGAGCGAGTGAGTAAACGATTAGCGATTTGTAGATGGAAAGATTCTGTGTTAGAAGTAGAAAAAACGTTAATGAAGAAAGTACCGATGGATGAGTGGGGAGTTACGCATCATCGTATGATTTTCTTTGGACGTTATCATTGTAAAGCACAACGACCGCAATGTGAGGAGTGCAGACTGTTAGAAGTATGTCGTGAAGGAAAGAAGCGAATGAAGGTGAAATAAGGGATGGAGCGAGTTATAGAAATACCGACAGAATTTCACTACTTACCATTTTTTAAAGAAAGCGTAAATTCAATTGAGTATCATACAGCCAAGTCTTTTGAAGAAATAATACAAAATACTTACTTTATATTTGATATTGAAAGACAGTATGAGCCATGGAAGGAAATTGAAAACAGTATTCCAACGATATTGAATGTATGGAAAAATAAGCATGAAGACATTGCTATACTGTTTCGAAATAGAAATAAGCAAGAGGCTGAGGAGCCAATGATTCTTTTTGCAGCTCACTTGTTATCGGTTGTCTATTGGCTAAATGAGCAACCTGTTCATAGTTTGAATGAAATGCAAATAAATACGAATAAATTAAAAGTGCAACCTGTTAATTTTATGGAAAGATATTCATTCATAATAAAGAAACCGAGTAATTATCATTCTTATATTCAATTAGCGCAGTTGTATATCGAAATAGAAAAGCTGTATGTAAAGAAAATGATAACAAAAAAGAAGTCCGCTTCTCGTTAAGAGAAACGGACTTCTTTTTTTGTTTATTAGGACTCTGTTGTAACAACAGTACCGTCTGCGTGAGGTGTATCTCCTCCGGTATTTTGGTGTTGCTGTTCTTGTTGTTTCTTAGCTTCTTCTTCAGCTTTTTTCTTTGCCTCTTCTTCAGCTTTCTTCTTAGCTTCTTCTTCAGCTTTTTTCTTGGCTTCTTCTTCAGCTTTCCTTCTAGCTTCCTCATCAGCTTTCTTTTGAGCTTCTTCTTGCTGTTTACGTTGTTGTTCTTGTTGCTGTTGTTGTTGTGTCTTAGCCTCTTCTTCAGCTTTTTTCTTAGCTTCGTCTTGTTTTACTTTATCTTCATTAGCCTTTTTCTGGGCTTCCTCATCAGCTTTTTTCTTAGCTTCTTCATCGGCCTTTTTCTTAGCCTCTTCTTCAGCTTTTTTCGCATCTGGAGTTCCACCAGGCGCAGTGAAGGATGCACCAACTGCTGGGCTTGTTCCAGTGCCTTTTTTCGCTACTACAGAGAAGCTGTAAGTAACACCTGGTTTAATACCACCAAGAGTAGCTGTCGTACCACTTATTGATAGGCTACCACTTGAACCGTCAGTTGCTTTATAGCTAGCTGCATATGCATCAACTTCTGCAGGTCCAGACCAGTTTAGTGTAACTGTGCTAGCGCCATCAAAAGTGACATTTAGACCACTAGGGGCATCTACTTTAATTTGTTTAATTGCATCTTTTTTCGCACCTTTTACGTATAACTCTCCGTTTATTTCTTGTACAGAAGAAGGACGTTCAAAGCGTGATTTATCTGTAGCGAATTTGCTCATCATTACTTGGAACATTTGCTGTGCAATTCTAGTGGAGCGATCACTAACATAATTTTTTGGACCATCTTTTTCGTAACCAGTCCAAACAGCCATTGTGTATTGTGGTGTATATCCAGCAAACCAGCTATCTCTGTTGGCATCAGCTGGGATGTCATATTTTTGAAGAACTGATTCATCAAAGTTTTGTGTTCCTGTTTTACCTGCTACGTCAACACCTGAAACGTATGCTGTTGGACCTGTACCACCAGAACCAGGTTTTACTACGTCACGAAGAACGTCAGTAACCATGTAAGCTGTATAGTCTTGCATTGCGCGTTGTTCTTTAGTTTTAAAGCTTTTCTTTTTCCCGTCCGGGAAGGTTACTTCTTTTACGAAGTGTGGTTTATTATAGTTACCACTATTACCAAAGGTTGCATATGCACCTGCTACTTCTAGTGGAGAACTATCGTTACTACCGATTGCTGTTGATTCGTAGACTTTTCCTTCTTTAAAGGTCATACCTAAACCTTCAGCGAAGTCTTTTGACTTATTAAGACCAACTGTTTGTGCTGTCTTTAAAGCTGGAATGTTTAATGACTTTTTCAAAGCTTCACGTAGTGAAACGTCACCTTTGTAACTCTTTGTTGCATTTTGTATTTTCTTACCATTGGAATACGTATACTCTGAGTCGTTTAATTGATGGTATGTAGACCATTGTAAATTTTCAATTGCTGGACCGTAGTCGAAAATTGGTTTCATTGTTGAACCAACTTGGCGTTTTAAATCAGTTGCCATATTATGACCTTTGAAAGTAGACTTACTTTCTTTACGTCCAGCACCAATTGCTCGAACTTCTCCAGACTGTGTATCCATAAATACGAATGACCCTTGGAATTGATCGTCCGGATACTTAATAAGATTGCCATCCATAATTTTGTCGGCGTAATCTTGAGCATCTTGATCAAGTGTTGTATGAATCGTTAAACCATCCGAACCAATATTTACATCAGGATATTCTTTTTCAACTTCTTTTACAACCGCATCTAAAAATGCTTGATACTTCATCTCAGTTACTTCTGAAGACGGTTGAAGGCCCTCCGTTACTGGGATCTTAACGGCGTTATTCATTTCTTCTTTTGTTATATAACCATGTCGATTCATTAATGATAATACGACATTACGACGATTTGTTGCTCGATCAACATTTTCCTTTTTGGTTGGATCATAAATGTTAGGACCTTGGGGTAAACCAGCGAGCATTGCAGCTTCATGTAATTGCAAGTCTTTTAAATCTTTACCATAATATTTTTGCGCTGCTGTCGCAATACCGTATGAACGGTTACCTAAATTAATCTTATTTAAGTACATTTCTAAAATCTCATGTTTAGAGTATTGTTGTTCTAATTTGTAAGATAAGTACCATTCTTGTACTTTTCTCTTAGCAGTTTTCTCCATCGTTAGAAAATAGTTTTTAACAACTTGCTGTGTAATCGTACTACCACCTTGGGAACCGAAACCACCAGTGACATTTTCCATAACTGCTTTTGTAGTTCGTTTAAAATCAATTCCACTATGATCATAGAAACGCGAATCCTCAGTTGCAAGGAATGCATTTTCAACTACTTTTGGAATTTGATCATAAGTAACATGAGTTCGTTTTTCAGCACCGTATTCATAGAAGAAATTTCCGTTTTTATCAAGAAACTTTGTTGATAAAGGATTAACAAGTTTGGATTTGTCTAATTTTGGAGCGTCCTTTACCATAACAAAGAAAGCGGAAACGCCGGCTACAAGACCAACGATACCAAGAAGTAGACAACCTATAAGGAATTTCTTGAAAAAGGAGCCTTTTTTCTTTGGTTTTTCTTCTTTATGTGTTTTTTTCTCTTGATTTTTTACATGATTTCGTTCTGTACGAGAACGATAATTATCTGACATTATACTTTCTCCTACCTTTCATTCTCTCCCTCAAAAGTCGAAAAAAGAGCCTTAGTGATGACTCTATCACGAAAAATAAACCGTGTCTAGTACACGGATATAGTCAATCCGAGGATGATAACCGCATGATAATAAGGATCCATGCTCTTCTATTTCTTCTTTCGTAATCGACTTGCGTCCACCAGTATTTTGACGATTCCAAAATGCAATAATATGTTTTGCATCTAATAAATAAAATTCATCAAAAAGTGTAAATTTAATAATAACAAATGCAATTCCATTATGAGCAACCACTTGCTTCATATGTTCAATTTGATGAAGGTGGAAGTTTTGAAGTGGGAAACTAGTTTTATTTTTTGTTTCCTTCGCTTCAAAATCGATGTATTTCCCTTTGTATACACCGTTGTAATCTGTTGTAGAAGGTTGTTTAAAATACGCTTCTTTTACCACTGCAGCACTTCGAGCGGGGTAATCTACTTTTACAATTTGAAGAGGTGTAGGTTTTTTATGTACACATGCAATATTATGGGTTAAGTAATATTGATTTGTTTCATTCAATTCCTCTTCAAGGGACATACCTCTATTACTATAAGTATGTGTTTTTATAGGTGTTTTTTGAGGTTGTGAAGCTTGATTATACCTTTTTCCATTTGGGTAACGAATGGTCATAGTGTGTCCACTCCCAACTTGTTAAGAATTACTTACAAAGGTGATTATATCAAAAAATGAAAAAAGATGTGACCTTTTTGATGAAAGGTATGATGACTTATTCATGTTTACAGGGAATGATTATATGAAAATTAAACAAAATCGAGAAAAAAAGTTTTGTACAGAGGAAGAAAAAGAAATTATTTACAATATTAAAAAGAAAACAGAAATAGCTAATGTGGACAATATTTCTCGGACGCAATCTTATCAAGAATATTATTTAAGAAATAGTGAAATCAGGTGGGCCTTTTTAGCGAGTATGGTTTCGAGAAATGCAGGATGGAATATGACTGATTTGGAAGGGAGATATTATGCTACTATTTTACCTAAAACGGTAAAAAAACATTTATTTCTTCTATACGAACAAGCTAATTGGATTATTTTCTTAGATGCATTTCCTCAGTTATTATTGTATGAGGAAAGTAAGAAGAGCCGTGCACCTCTCTTTCATTTGTTGCAATATTTCAGTGTATCAATTTTTATGGAAAAAGAATGGTTACTTTTCTGGGAAAGAAGAGATATGAATAGGCTTATGACAGCGCTTATTATAAATGAACAAAATAAAATTCAAAAACCAGTCATTGAGAATACATATTTTAAAAAATATGTATTCCATACTGCACTTTTTAAAGTACAAGAAAGATTTCATATTAGTGCAGTTATCTTCCCAACAATTGAAGGGAGAATGTATGGATTTTCGGTTTATCAATTTGAAACGTTACAACAGCGTATAGAACTGGGAAAAAAATTAGCATGGTTATTGTTTCATCCGATTTATAATGGTTCGTTTTATAAGTTTGCATTGCAAACTACACATACTGGGTCTAGAGAAGATTATGAATTTTACGCAAAGAAAACTAGAAAATCTTGTACGCCAGCACTTAGAGATGTTTATTCTGTTGTTTCACATGAAGAAATAAAAATGAGAGATTGGTTTTGTGCAAATATGAAAATGAATGTGCTATTTGTACTTGAAGAACCTAAAGGGGAAGTTAATATAACAGAATGGTATAGAAGAAAGAGGGAACAAATCTATAGGATATCTATCATAAATCGTTTTGCTAAAAGGATGGATGAGTTCATGATATAATAAAAAAGAAGTCCCGTCTTCCATTTTGAAGACGGGACTTCTTAATTTGAAATAATCCTGCTATGCTTGCTACGACTTTAATCTCAAAACGTAATGCTAGTAGGAGATTAAGGGTGACTAGAAATTTAACCGTTCGTAATAAAGTCTCGCTTTATGTAGCAGGGAAGTTTGGACCATCTAGCTTTGGATTGCCAGTCTCGGGTTTATTTTGTTGTTTGTTTTGTTTTTTCTTTTTTTCATTTTTGTTCTTTGCCATTGTAATACACCTCCTTTTTGTATTGTTACCATTTCTATAAATGACATACGAAATGATTTCTTTGACGAATAACAACTAGTTTTGTCATGTGGGCAGGAGTGGTGAATCATTCGGCGAAATTACATGACAAAGGAAAAGCAAAGAAGGAGGCGTTTTGTATATGGCGATGGTTCAGAAGGAAGATGTAATGAAAAAAATGGATCAAATGTTAAGTTCTCTCGATTTGCTGGAAATGAATATAGGGATTAGAATGAATCATGCATTAAAGGGTGCGAGTGAAAAAATATGCAATAAGATAGAAATAACAGAAATGCATATTGAACATATGGAAAATAAATTAGTGCATCACGAAGAAAAAGGGAATTGGGTAAAGACATTTCAAAACGTCGTAGTGAGTGCATAATAAGGTGGGAAAGAAATGAAGAATGAAGCATTAATACAGTCTTCAGAAAAACTCATGCAGTATAATAATGAAGCGAATGTAAAAAAAAGAGAACTGATTGAATACGATTTTTATAAGGATATGAAACCGTTTGTAGATATGGTAGATGAGGAATTAGAGAAGTGGAAAGAATTAGCTTATACGTGGATTAAAGAAGAAAAGCCAAAGTATATACATGTACAGCAAATTGATCAAGTATACGATAATTTACAAACGAATGTGTTACAATGCTTTGTAAATAAAGGTAAAGGTAAACGATTCTTTGAAACACACCAAGCCGTTTCGTATACTTTGCAAAATATAGTTGAGCAATGTAAATAACAAGAGGGAGAACCCTCTTGTTATTTTTATGCTTCTGTCATTGTTGTAGGTTTTGTTGCGCCGTTTATTTCTAATTCTTTTATTAATGTTCGATAATCTGATATGCATATTTTTCCTTCAAGATACCAATGTCTCGCAAAGTCTAATAATTCATTTGCATTCTCTGTGCAATACCCCTTTTTTTGAGAAAACGCTTGTTTTAAATCCCCTAATACCATGTTGATTCCTCCCCCATGAGAATCTTCTTCTTAATTATCATAGCATGGAAGGGTTTTCTTTCTTAATTTTTTAAAAATTTAAACTTCCGACAAAAATAGACAGATACTCCATCACACATATTATTTTATAGGTACATATTATATATGTAGAAACTTATGTAAAGGAGGAGAGAATGCATGTTTCAACAACCTAACGTATATCAGCAAACGAATCCATATGCACAGCAAAATATGTACCAATATAATACGGATACATATTTACGGTATAATATGTATCCTTTCGAGCCTTATTATGGAAATCAAAATTATTATCAACCGTTTGAAGTGTCATTTATGAATCAAGCTCAACAACCACAACAGCAGCAATCTTATGTGAATCAAGCTCAACAACCACAACAGCAGCAACCTTATGTGAATCAGGCTCAACAACCTTATGTGAATCAAGCTCAACAATCACAAGCTCAGCAACCATACATGAATCAACAACAGCAGCAGCCTTATATGAATTCGCAATATTATATGCCACCACCAACGGCCTATGCTAATCAACAAGGGATGTTTTATCCACCAAAACAACCGTATCCGACGCAGAGTAAACAAAAGCAACAACAGCCAAGTCAGTTTTCTAGTTTTGTTTCTCAATTTAAAACATCAGATGGTAACTATGATGTAAATAAAATGATGAATACAGCTGGACAAATGATGAATGCGATGAATCAGGTGACAGGTATTGTAAAGCAAGTTGGAGGTTTTTTTGGTAAGTAATGTTGAAGGGTTGTCTATGAAAGTATTGTATATGAAATAAAGGACTAGACAAATTTCCTTGTAATAAATGGGTATATATAACAAACGGCTTTCTCTCTTTTCTCATACTGTAAAGTGTAATCAGATTTTTTTAACGAGAGAGGAGAGAAAAAACTATGCATCATTGTCATCCTTGCTTTGGAGGGCATAAGCCTACAGGACCTATTTGTACAACTGCTCCTGTCATTCATCCGACGAAACAATGCGTAACACACTCTTTTTCAACAACGGTGGTGCCACACATTTTCCCAACACATACAACACATGTACACCATCAACAAATTAAAAACCAAAACTTCTTCCCACAAACAAATTCAAATGTAAATGTTGTGGACCCAATCGATCCAGGATTTGGTGGCGGATGTGGACCGTGTGGCCATGGCCATCATCATCATCATCACGGACATCAAATTTCTCCATTTGGACCAGGACCGAATGTGTCACCGTTTGGACCAGGACCAAATGTATCACCATTTTTACCAAACAATGTATCGCCAATTGGTCCAAATATCGGACCAAACGTTGGTGGAATATTTAAAAAGTAAATGATATGTTAGAACTAGCGAAATGCTAGTTCTTTTTTTGTAATTGGAGTGTTGATATGAAAGTTATTGCAGTAACAGGATATAAGCCATTTGAACTTGGAATATTTAAAAATGATCATCCAGGGGTGGAGTGTATAAAGAAGGCATTACACCGTAAATTAACCACTTTTGTAGAAGATGGTTTAGAGTGGGTTATAATAAGCGGTCAGTTAGGTGTAGAATTATGGGCTGCTGAAGTTGTTTTTGAAATTCAAATAGAATATCCAGATTTAAAATTAGCGGTATTCACTCCGTTTTTAGAACAAGAAGAAAGTTGGAAAGAAGATAATCGTGAATATTACGAATTTATTCTCTCCCAAGCAGACCATGTTGATAGTATCACGAAAAGGAAGTATGAAAGTCCAGAGCAATTTAAATTAAAAAATCAATTTTTTATTGAAAAAAGTGATGCGCTTTTAGCGGTATACGATGAAGAAAAACCAGGAAGCCCCAAATATATTGTAGAAGCAGCAAAGAAAAAAGGGGAAATAGAAAATTATCACAGTTATTTCATTCTTTTTTCTGATTTACAAGATATAATAGAAGAGGAACAGTGGAATAATGCAGAGTAATATGTAATATAGTACTCGTATATATGATTGACAAAAAGCATTGTTTCTGAAAAAATTTAGTTAATGAAAGTTTTGGTAAAAATTTGAGGTGAAGAAAATGATTTCGGATAAAATTAAATTAACAGCGAAAGATATTTTAGAAAAAGAATTTAAAACAGGTATGAGAGGTTATCAGCAAGAAGAAGTAGACAAGTTTCTTGATATGATCATTAAAGATTATGAAGCTTTCCACAAAGAGTTTGAGCAATTAAAGCAACAAAATGCTCGTTTAAAGCGTGAATTAGAGGAACAAAAACTAGCAGTAACGCAAGTTCCACAACAACCTGTACAAACACCAGTTGCACAACCGGTTTATAACAACACGAATACGGATATTTTAAAACGCTTATCTAACTTAGAAAAAGCTGTATTTGGAAGTAAGTTATACGAATGATGTAAGGTGGGAAAAGGTTTAAGCATTTTACATAGAAAAAAACGTTGCAAAATCTTTTTGTTTCCACTATACTAATGGATGTCATAACGTTTGGGTAATCGCTGCAACGCCAACGTTGTAGAGGAAAGTCCATGCTCGCACGGCCTGAGATGGCTGTAGTGTTCGTGCCTAGCCAATTCATAAGCTAGGGTATTCTGGCTGTAAGGCTGGTTTAACGGCAGGGAAAAAACCTAAGTCCTTTCGGATATGGTTTGACTACCTTTAAAGTGCCACAGTGACGAAGTCCTTGAAGAAATGATAGGAGTGGAACGAGGTAAACCCCACGAGCGAGAAACCCAAATAATGGTAGGGGAATCTTTTCCAAGGAAATGAACGACGGGAAAGGACAGGTTTTATAACCTGTAGATAGATGATTGCCACCGGAGTACGAGGCGTGGGCCGTTTGTAGTACAAAGGAACAGAACATGGCTTACAGAACGTTATGAACCAACTATGAAATAACTCAGCTCTCCTTTGTTAGAGGAGGGCTTTTTATTTGTATGAAGTTATAAAGTATGAGTTAAAATGATTAATGAGAAAATTCTTCGTAAAATGTAATGATTAGTAGAACCAATTGCTATTAATTATTGTTTGAATATACATAAGAGGTGAATACAAATGGGAAAAGTTACTTTAATTGCAACAGCGGCAATGGGTATTGAAGCGTTAGTTGCCCGAGAAGTTCGCGATCTTGGTTATGAATGTCAAGTAGAAAACAGCAAAGTAACATTTGAAGCAGATGAAAAGGCGATTTGTCGCACGAATTTATGGTTACGTACTGCAGACCGTGTAAAAATTAAAGTTGGCGAATTTAAAGCAACAACATTTGATGAGCTATTTGAAAAAACGAAAGCATTAAACTGGGGAGATTATATTCCAGAGAATGGCGAATTCCCTGTTATCGGTAAATCTTTAAAATCTGAATTATTCAGTGTTTCGGATTGCCAACGTATTGTTAAAAAGGCTGTCGTTGAAAAATTAAAAACAACATATAAACGTACAACTTGGTTTGAAGAAGATGGTCCGTTATTCCGTATCGAGATTGCAATGCTTAAGGATATTGCAACATTAACAATTGATGCGAGTGGTGTTGGACTTCATAAACGTGGATACCGTATGGATCAAGGGGAAGCTCCGTTAAAAGAAACATTAGCTGCGTCTTTAATTAAATTAACAAACTGGAAGCCAGATCGTCCATTTGTTGATCCATTCTGTGGATCAGGTACAATTCCAATTGAAGCAGCATTAATTGGACAAAACATTGCACCAGGATTTAACCGTGGTTTCGCATCAGATGAGTGGGGCTGGGTAGGTAAACAAAACTGGCGTGAAGCTCGTCAAGAAGCTGAAGATTTAGCGAACTATGATCAACGATTACAAATCATTGGATCAGATATTGATCATCGTATGATTCGAGTTGCTCAAGATAACGCAGACGAAGTAGGCTTAGGCGATTTAATTACATTTAAACAAATGCAAGTAAAAGATTTCACAACAAAAGAGGATTATGGCTACGTTGTAACGAATCCTCCATACGGAGAACGTTTAAGTGAAAAAGCACTCGTTGAACAACTGTATAAAGAAATGGGACAAGTATTCCGCCCATTAGATACATGGTCAGCGTATGTATTAACAAGCTACGAAGCATTTGAGAAGTGTTACGGAAAAGATGCGTCGAAGAAGCGTAAACTGTTTAATGGATTTATCCGTACAGATTACTACCAATACTTCGGAAAACGTCCACCGCGTAATTCATAGTATAAAACTCCTCCAGCGCGCATATACTGGCTATTATGTAATGCGTAAAGGAGGAAGTGATATGGATAGTTTCCAATTATCAATGATTCAAAAAGCTATTCACCGTACGTATGATGAGCTCGGAAAAGAAGTGGATAGTCAAGGTGTAATTGTAGATGAAATACAAAAAGCACAAGAAGAATATTTGTCAGCTCTTTCACATGAAACGGCGATTGATAAACGGTATTTAAAGTCATTAATATAGAAGAAAATTTTCCTTTTTCGAAAGGAAAATTTTTTTTCGTGAATTTCGATGTATTGCAACAGGGGAAAGAGGTTGCACACATATGTGTAGCAGTTGCTATATCTTTTTATAGAAAAACTTTTTGGTTGGAGGCTAAGGATGTTTACTGAGAAGAGATTACCATTTGAAGTAGGAAAACAAGATAATTTTTATGATAAGTTGAATGAGTGGATTGGAGATGTGTTTTACGACATCCTTCCGGAAAAAGGCTTTGAAGAGCGTGATGAACAAATTTTTATGGCGTTTCAGTTAGAACGCGCTTTCCAAGAAAAGAAAGTTATGTTCGCAGAAGCGGGTGTAGGAACAGGGAAAACAATTGTATATCTTCTATATGCAATTTGCTACGCGCGTTATACTGGAAAACCAGCAATTATCGCTTGTGCAGATGAAACGTTAATTGAGCAGCTTGTAAAAGAAGAAGGGGACATTGCTAAATTATCTGAAGCATTAGGTTTATCAGTTGATGTAAGACTTGCGAAATCAATGGATAATTATTTATGTTTACGAAAATTAGAAGATGTTATGAGTGGACGAGCTCCAGAAGTAATTGAAGACCTATATTATGAATTACCACAATTCGTATTCGATCATGGTACGATGCAAAACTTTACTCACTATGGTGATCGAAAAGAATTTCCACTTTTAAATGACGAAGAATGGTCAAGAGTAAACTGGGATTACTTCCAGGATTGCTTTACTTGCGATTCACGTCATCGCTGTGGTCAAACTCTTTCTCGTGAACATTATCGTAAAGCAGCAGATTTAATTATTTGTTCTCAAGATTTCTATATGGATCATATTTGGACGTACGATGCTCGTAAACGTGAAGGACAAATTCCGTTATTACCTGAAAGTAGCTGCGTTGTATTCGATGAAGGGCATCTTGTAGAGTATGCAGCTCAAAAAGCTTTAACGTACCGTTTAAAGCAAACGATGATGGAGCAACTTTTAACGAGATTGCTACAAAACGATATTCGTGAGGAGTTTGCACATTTAGTAGAAGAAACAATTTGGCAAACAGAGCGATTCTTTGATGTGTTACAAGAAAACAAAAAAGAAATTGCCGGTTCTGATCGTTTAGAAATTACTGTGACAGAAAAAGTAACAGCTGAAGCGAAACGACTTTATGCAAAAATCGGTGAAGTTGGAGATGCATTAGTATTCGAAAGTGAAATGCATACAGTAAACACGTATGATTTAAATATTGTTGATGAGCATTTAGATGTATTAGAACATTCACTTCGTCTGTTCATGCACGAGAAAAATGTAATTACTTGGGGTGAAGAAGGTGATGGTGCCTTCACGTTAGTGATTATGCCGCGTGCAGTTGAAGAAGTATTACAAGAGAAAGTGTTCTCGAAGAAAATACCGTATATTTTCTCTTCTGCGACATTATCGAACAATGATTCATTCGCGTTTACAGCTAATAGCCTAGGGGTAAAAGATTACTTATCATTCTCAGTTGCTTCACCGTTTGATTACGAAGAGCAAATGGCAGTAAACTTACTATCGCATACGAAAGAAAATGAATGGGAAAGAAAGTGTCAATATACACTTGAAAATATACAAAAAACAAATGGACGTACGCTTGTATTATTCCGTACAACGCAAGAGCTTGCAGCGTTCAAAGAGTATGTAAGTAAAGAGCAAATGTCGGTTCCGTTCTTATATGAGGGAGATCAGGAAATTAGCCAGCTCGTTTCTCGTTTCCAAAATGAAGAAGAGACTGTACTTTGTGCGGTTCATTTATGGGAAGGTTTAGATATTCCTGGTTCATCATTATCACACGTTATTATTTGGTCATTACCATTCCCTCCAAACGATCCTGTGTTTGAAGCGAAACGTAAGCACGTAAATGATCCATTCTGGGATGTAGATGTACCATATATGATTTTACGACTTCGTCAAGGGATTGGGCGTTTAATTCGTACAAGTGAAGATAAAGGTGCTATATCAATCTTCTTATCTGATTCAGAAGATGAGAAAGTAGTTGCAGCTGTGAAAAATGTACTGCCAGTAGAAGGTAAAGAATTATAAGGAGAAAGCTTGGCGCTTGCCAAGCTTTTTTTTATTATAAAAGGAATTTATGTTTCCGTGTCGAATTAAGTTTGAGGTAGAAAAAGGAGGCTTTTATACGATGACAGTTGCTACATATGAGGTAGAAAAACAATTTTTAACATACGTGAAGAAGATACAGAATTACGGAGAAGCATTAAGTTTAATGTTTTGGGATTTAAGAACAGGTGCACCAAAAAAAGGTGTAGATCAGCGTTCAGAAGTAATTGGTATGCTTTCGTCAGAAGTGTTTGCTATGTCGACTTCAGATGAGATGGGAAACTATTTAACAGAACTTGAAGCTTTAATACGTGAAGATAAACTTTCTGAAACGACAAAGAAAATGGTTGAAGAGTGTCGGAAAGAATATGATAGAAATAAAAAAATTCCACAAGCTGAATATGAGGCTTATGTGAAATTAGAAGCGAAAGCAGAGAGTGTGTGGGAAGAAGCTCGCGAAAAATCTGATTTCGAAATGTTCCGCCCGTACTTAGAAAAAATTGTTGAATTTAAAAAGAAATTTATTACATATTGGGGTTATGAAACATATAAATACAATACATTATTAGACATGTATGAGCCAGGTATTACAGTAGAAGTTTTAGATCACGTATTTGGTCAACTTCGTGAGCGCATCGTGCCGCTTGTAAAAGAAATCTCTGAGTCTAAAAAAGGATTAAAAACAAGTGCTTTATCGGAACAGTTTTCAAAAGAAAAACAAAAGAACTTTACATTAGAACTATTAAAGCAATTGAATTATGACTTTGAAGCAGGTCGTCTTGATGAAACAGTACATCCTTTCGAAATTACATTAAATAGAGGGGATGTTCGTATTACGACACGCTATGATGAAAAAGATTTCCGTATGGCTGTATTTGGAACAATTCATGAATGTGGTCATGCAGTATATGAACAAAACATTGCAGAACAATTTGAAGGTACACCACTTTGCAGTGGTACATCTATGGGTATTCACGAATCACAATCATTATTCTTTGAGAACTTTATCGGCCGTAATAAATCATTCTGGAAGAAAAATTATGATTTATTAAAAGAGTATAGCGATGGTCAATTTGATGATATTTCAGTCGATGAGTTTTATGATGCAATTAACGAATCGAAGCCGTCATTCATTCGTATAGAAGCAGATGAGCTTACATACCCGCTTCATGTTATGGTGCGTTATGAATTAGAGAAAGAATTATTTGATGGTACATTACAAGTGAAGGACTTACCAGCAGCTTGGAATGATAAGATGGAAGCATATTTAGGAATTCGTCCGGAAAATGATGCGCAAGGTGTATTGCAAGATGTTCACTGGGCAGGTGGCTCATTTGGATACTTCCCATCTTATGCGCTTGGTTACATGTATGCAGCGCAATTTAAGCAAAGAATGTTAAAAGATATTCCGAACTTTGATGCATTATTAGAAGAAGGAAACGTAACACCGATTCGTGAATGGTTAACAGAACATATTCACCAATATGGTAAAACGAAAAAGCCACTTGAAATTTTAAAAGATGTAACAGGTGAAGGCTTAAATGCAAACTACTTAGCCGATTATTTAGAAGCGAAATATAAAGAGATTTATGAGTTGTAAAAAAAAGAGCTGCTTAATTGCAGCTCTTTTTGTTAAAGGGGATGGGAGAATGGGTTATACATATACAGTAATGAAGCAAGAAGAAGCGGAGGAAATTGCGTATAACTGGCATTATGAAGGGAAATATTCTTTTTATGATATAGAGGCAGATGAAGAAGATTTAGAGGAATTTTTACATGGTGAGAGTAGAGGGAATCATACATTTTCTGTGAAGCAAAATGGCATTCTCATTGGTTTTTTTACTGTTTGCAAAATGAATGATGGAACGGTTGATATAGGACTTGGAATGAGACCTGATATAACTGGCAATGGATTTGGTTTACAGTTCGTAAATGCTGGACTAGCTTTTAGTGAAGAAAAATACGGATGCAATTATATAACACTATCAGTAGCGACATTTAATGAGAGAGCAATCAAAGTGTATAAAAGAGCAGGATTTGAGGCGGTTGGAACGTTTATACAGAAAACAAATGGTAGTTGTTTTGAGTTTTTGAAAATGAACTACATATGTAAACATGATTAAAAAACAGAGGGGTCTTCTGTTTTTTATTTTGATTTAGAAATATATGATACATATTTTTGTACTTGTTGTATGTAATAGAGGGTTTTGAAATTTTGGTAAAGGATGTGTATGATAGAAGTTTAGTAGCAAATAGCAGGTTTAGTAAGGAAAGGTAGAGGTAGTATGATTACAATTAAAACGAAAAATGAAATAGATTTGATGCATGAATCTGGAAAATTACTTGCTTCATGTCATAAAGAAATTGCGAAAATGATAAAGCCAGGTATAACGACACAAGAAATTAATACGTTTGTTGAAATGTATTTAAAAAAGCATGGTGCCACATCTGAACAGAAAGATTACAATGGGTATCCATATGCGATATGTGCATCTGTAAACGATGAAATGTGTCATGGGTTTCCGGCCGATGTTCCTTTAAATGAAGGAGATATTGTAACCGTTGACATGGTAGTAAACTTAAATGGTGGTCTTTCAGATTCTGCTTGGACGTATATAGTCGGAAATGTTTCTGATGAAGCAGAAAGGTTATTGTTAGTAGCTGAAAAAGCTTTATATAAAGGGATTGATCAGGCAGTAATCGGTAATCATGTAGGAGACATTGGCTATGCAATTGAAAGTTATGTAACAAATGAAGGTTTTTCTGTCGCAAGAGACTTTACGGGACATGGAATTGGTAAAGAGATTCATGAAGAACCAGCAATTTTTCATTTTGGGAAGCAAGGACAAGGGCCTCAGTTACAAGAAGGAATGGTGATTACGATTGAGCCGATTGTCAATGTAGGTATGCGATACTCGAAAGTAGATTTAAATGGATGGACTGCAAGAACGATGGACAGGAAATTATCAGCTCAATACGAGCATACAATTGCGATTACAAAAGATGGACCAGTCATTTTAACGAAGTTGTAATTGGGAATGAAAGAGTTTACAAAACTCGAACGAAAATAGTAGTTTTTAAAAATTCGTACGTGTTTTTTCGATAAATGCTTTTCAAAGTATAAAAAGTGCGTTATAATCCTTCTATAAAATAAATAGTTAGCTACACTCATATAATCGCGGGGATATGGCCTGCAAGTTTCTACCGAAGTACCGTAAATACTTTGACTATGAGTGAGGACGAATATAATTGCTTGTTTAGCATTCTTTTTTTGCGAAACTCCAAAAGCGCGTCTCTCACTTGTAACGAGTGGTGGCGGCTTTTGGAGTTTTTTTATTGCATAAGAGGGGGAACAAACATGAAAGTATTACAAGAAAAGATTTTGAATGAAGGAAAGGTTTTATCTGGTGATGTATTAAAGGTGGATGCATTTTTAAATCACCAAATTGATCCAGTACTTATGCAAGAAATCGGAAAAGAATTTGCTAAACGTTTTAAAGAAGAGAACATTACAAAAATCGTGACGATTGAATCTTCAGGCATTGCACCAGCTGTTATGGCTGCATTAGAGCTTGGTGTAAAAGTAATCTTTGCAAGAAAACGTAAATCGTTAACGTTACAAGATAATATGTACGTTGCAAACGTATATTCATTTACAAAACAAGAAACAAATGAAATTTCATTATCTCGAAATCATATCGATGAAAATGATCGCGTGCTAATCATCGATGACTTTTTAGCAAACGGTCAGGCTGCTTTAGGTTTAATGAGTTTGGTAGAGCAAGCAGGAGCAAGTATTGCAGGAATTGGAATTGTTATTGAAAAAGCATTTCAAGATGGAGGAAAGAAGCTTCGTGAACAAGGCGTTCGTGTTGAATCACTAGCAGAAATTGCATCACTTGATAACGGCACAGTTACATTTGTACAGCAAGAAACTGCGGAGGTGAAATAAACGATGAAGCAGCATCCATTTAAAATTGCATCGCTTGGTATGCAGCATATGCTTGCGATGTATGCTGGAGCAATTATCGTTCCGCTTATTGTGGGCGGTGGACTTGGTTTAAATCAAAAAGAGTTAACATATTTAGTCTCAATTGATTTATTAATGTGTGGCGTTGCGACAATTTTACAAGCATTATCAAATCGCTTTTTCGGTATTGGACTTCCCGTTGTACTTGGTTGTACATTTACAGCCGTTGGACCAATGATTGCGATTGGAAAACAATACGGTGTGTCTTCCATTTATGGAGCAATTATTGCTGCTGGATTGTTCGTTGTTATTTTTGCAAAGTTATTCGGGAAACTTGTAAAGCTTTTCCCACCTGTTGTAACAGGATCTGTTGTTACTGTAATTGGAGTTACACTTGTTCCAGCAGCAATTAATGATATGGCTGGAGGAGTAGGAAGTAAGGATTTCGGTAGTCTTGAAAATTTAGCATTAGCATTTGGTGTGTTACTATTTATCATCATTATGTATCGTTTCTTTGATGGATTTATTCGTTCAATCTCTATTTTACTAGGTCTATTGTTCGGTACAATCGTTGCAGCGTTTATGGGGAAAGTAAGCTTGCAAGCGGTTGGAGAGGCTGATTGGTTCCATGGTATTCAACCATTTTACTTCGGTACACCAACATTTGAATTAACACCAATTATTACGATGATTCTCGTTGCGTGCGTAGGGATTGTAGAAGCAACGGGTGTATACTTTGCATTATCTGATATTTGCAATAAAAAAATCGGTGAAAAAGAATTAACAAAAGGCTATCGCGCAGAAGGGCTAGCGATGGTGTTAGGTGGTATTTTCAACGCATTTCCATATACAACTTACTCTCAAAATGTAGGACTTGTTCAATTAACTGGAGTGAGAAATCGCGTTATTATTTATACTTGCGGTGGTATGTTAATCGTTCTTGGATTCATTCCTAAAATCGCAGCTATTACAACAATCATTCCAAAATCAGTACTTGGCGGGGCGATGTTAGCAATGTTTGGTATGGTTATGGCATATGGTATTAAAATGTTAAGTAGCGTTGATTTTGGTAAACAAGAAAACTTATTAATCGTTGCATGTTCTGTCGGAATCGGGCTTGGTGTTACAGTCGTTCCTACATTATTCTCACAACTTCCAGAAAGTATTCGTATTTTAACAGATAACGGAATTGTGCTGGGAAGTGCGTCAGCAGTACTTTTAAATATCGTATTTAATATGGTGCCGCAGCGTAAAGAGAAAGTAAAAGAAGAGCCGGTGTCTATGCAAAGTGCAGTAAGAGAAGCGTAAAAAGCAAGGTCTCGTTATGAGACCTTGCTTTTCTTTTTAAGGGGCATCATTTTTCTGTAAGTACCAAGACGCCAAATGTACTCAAGTGGCCCGTATTGGTAATGTGAAAGCCACCAGCGGCTAATAAAGATTTGTAACGTGTAGAAACTAATGCAGAATAGTGGTCCAACCCATAGTGGAGCAAGATAATCATTTTTAAACAATAGCCCGAATACAAGTAATGTAACAATTGTATGCGAGATGTAATTTGTTAATGCCATTCGTCCAACGTATTGGAATGGACGTAATAATGTTTGCCATTGTTCTTTTTGTAATAAACGCATGAGCGTGAAAATGTAGAATATGAATAATGTTTTGCCGCTAAAAATTGTAAAGGCCTGCATATAAATTGGTTCATAAGATGGTTTTGATAAGAAATAACGGACCATGAAGAACCACATTGGCAATGTTAAAATGAACATAATAATTTGCCATTTTTTAAGCTTTGGATCTAACTCTTTCGTACGGCGGAAAATATCCTTTTTACCGGCATATAAACCAAGTAAAAATAGCCCAACTGTTTCTGGTAGCATGAATACGTTTAGTCTAATTCCATCAGCATAAAATGCATGGAAACGATTTTGTATTTGTGACACCCAGTCTTCAAGTGGCATGATTGGTAAGGATAACCCAAGCTCCTCCTTTGGCATGAAGGCAATACCAATACTAGCAATTAGCATAAGAAACTGAAAAATACTTAATAAAACGATTGCCCATATTAAAATGGTACGAGGTTCTCTCTTATAAAATAAAAATAAGAAAAATCCAGCGATTGCATACGTATGTAAAATGTCTCCGTCCCATAGAAGAACGTAATGTAAGAAACCAAATAATAATAAAATAAGTAAGCGACGAACAAATAAAGTTTTTGGACGATCTGCTTTCGCTTCAGCACGAGTCATAAAAATATAAAATCCTAGGCCAAATAAAAACGAAAAGATAGTATAAAACTTTGTTTGTATAAACATATCGTAAAATAGACGGATATAGCTATCTAGCCCCTCATAAACTCCTGAAAGATCACGTGAGTCAACCCCGGCGACAACAGGCCAATTTACAAGAAAAATACCTAGTACAGCTATTCCTCTAATAATATCGATGGAATGTATCCTCTCGCCTTGTGAAATGTTTTGTGTCATTATTTTCCTCCTTGTTAAGTAATTCCCTTTTATTATACAAAATGTAAGATGGAGGGGATAGGGGATATTTCCATTTTTTTAAACTGTTAAGTTATGTAGGATGAGATATAATAAGAGTGCACAACAAGTTTTAACCTTTTTCAAAACAGGCAGTAAAGCTCCTTCTTATAAGGAGCTTTCTTTATGGAAAGTGTTGATAATGATTCTCTTTAATGATAAAATGTATTCAAAAGTGATAATCATTATCAAAAAAAGGTTGGTGCATGAGTATGGTATATGCATTAGTAGCAGGTACAGTTGCTGTATATGCAGTTATTGCAAAGTATGTTTTAAATGGAGTAGGAACAGCAAAATGAGTGATATGACATAAAATCCCTTTCATTTGTAAAAAGAATGAAAGGGATTTTTTATTTTTAATGAGAATATGCTGAAAATTTAGTATGATAGTAAAGTGAAACTGTAATCAATGGGTAGGTGTAACTCTCACTGGTTATGAGCTCGCAATTAGCGGGGAAAAGTATATACATCTTGGATAAAGGGGAACAAGGGGATGACAAACATAGTACAGACAAACGGTATGAAAAAACTTGTTTGTTTTTATGAAGAGTGGCAAAAACACGGCGATGCAGAGAATAGCTTAAAGTTGTTTGAAGTAATTCAAAAATATAAACGAGAGCAGCTTATGATAGCGTTCTGCGGTCACTTCTCAGCAGGGAAATCAACGATGATGAATCATCTATATAAAGCGCAGTTGTTACCAACAAGTCCAATTCCGACAAGCGCTAACGTCGTTAAAATTGAAAAGGGATTTGATCGTGTTGTTGTTACGATTAAATCTGGAGAACAGTACGAATATGACGGTGCATATTCAGCAGAAGAATTAAAGCAAATTTGTAAAGATGGCGATGAGGTAATTGGTGTTCATATTTATCGGAATGATGCACCAATTCCTGAGGGTGTTATGTTAGTTGATACACCAGGGATTGACTCAACAGATGATGCCCATCAACTAGCGACAGAATCAACGCTACATCTAGCAGACGTAATTTTTTATATGATGGATTATAATCACGTCCAATCGGAAGTGAATTTGCAATTTGTTAAAGAATTGAAACAACGTAATAAAACGGTTTATCTCGTTATAAATCAAATAGATAAACATAAAGAAAATGAATTATCATTTGAGGATTATAAAGATAGTGTGAAACAATCGTTCTCTAACTGGGATATTGAAGTAGATGGAGTTTATTATACGTCATTACGAATGATGAACCATCCACATAATGAAATTGGAAGTTTAGAAACATTAATTACTTCTATTATGAAAGAAAAAGAGCAGTATGTAAGAGAGGGAATGGAGCGAGAAACAGAACATTTAATGGGAGAACATTTCTCGTTTATTGTTTCTGAAAATGAAAAAGCTCTTTTGACATATGAGGAAGAGTTAGCATCACCGCTTTCGATTTCAGAAATAGTTGAAAAGAAAGAAGAGCTAACGGAAACTAAACATCGCGAGGCTAGTAAAGAATCTCATGTGAGAAACGAATTTATAAAAGGTTTACAAGCTATATTAGATAACGCGTATTTAATGCCATTTGAAATGAGAGAATTGGCAAATGCATATTTAGAAACGAAATTAACAAAGTTTAAAGTTGGTTTGCTATTTGCGAAAGGAAAGACGGAGCAAGAAAAACAAAGACGTGTAGAGGCGTTTTATTCTGCCCTTCAAAAGACTGTTGAAACGCAACTTGATTTTCATGTGAAAGAATTTATTGTAGCCTTCTTAAAAGAAGAGGGATTGTTCACGGAGGAAATTGGGAAAGACATATATGCTTTAGAAATTGCTTTTGGACCAGAAATGTTAGCTGAAGTCATTAAACAAGGTGCAGGTTTCACAGGTGATTACTTACTTCTTTATACAGCGGATGTAGCGAATGAACTGAAGAAACGTTATTTTACAAAAGCACAGCAAATTTTTGATAAAAGTGCAGTCGTTTTAAAGCAAAAAGTGAAGGAAGCAGTTGCTCGTATGGAAGAAGAGATTGAAAAATATACGATGTTGCAAACGGCAAAAGAGACGGAATTACAATACAGTAACAATTTAGAGACATATGAAAGTTATTTACAAAATGTTTGGCACGAGCGTGTTGCTACACCAGAAGGATTGCAAATAGAGGAGATATTGCAACGTGAAAAACAAATTGTTAGTGAGAAATTCACACTACAAGAGCAGGAAATGGTAAATGATAACGTAGCGGCTCATGAAGAAGAGATAAAAGGAACGGCAGCTTTAAATATTCAGCGTATATTAGAGAAAGTGAAGAAAGCTGAAATGATATTAGAGCCATTGCCAGCGCTGAAACATGTACAGCAAGAGGTGATAGAAAAAAGGCGTCGTGTGGAAACGAAACAATTTACAGTAGCGTTATTCGGAGCTTTTAGTGCTGGGAAATCATCATTTGCCAATGCCTTACTTGGTGAGAAGGTACTTCCTGTATCACCAAATCCGACGACGGCAACGATTAATCAAATTTTGCCGGTTACAGAGGAAAAACCACACGGAACAGTAATGGTTCAATTCAAATCAAAGCAAGCTCTATTAGAAGATATGAAAGCTGTTTATAAGCTGTTTCATTATGAGATTACTACGTTAGATGAGGCGTTAGCACAAATTGATAAAGTTATGAAATATCCTTCACCGACTGGGAAGCAAAAAACAACATTTAGCTTCTTACGAGCGGTACAAAAAGGGTATGATGCAGTTTCTACTTATTTAGGAGAACAAGTACAAGTCACATTAGAAGAGTTCTCTGATTATGTAGCGAATGAAGAAAAATCATGCTTCGTTGAGTATATGGAGCTTTATTATGATTGTGCTTTAACAAGGCAGGGAGTAGCGCTTGTAGACACACCTGGGGCGGATTCTATTAATGCTCGCCATACGGATGTTGCATTCCAGTATATTAAAAACGCAGATGCTATTTTATTTGTAACATATTATAACCATGTATTCTCTCGTGCTGATCGTGAATTTTTAATTCAGCTTGGTCGTGTAAAGGATACTTTTGCCCTTGATAAAATGTTCTTCTTAATTAATGCGGCGGATTTAGCAGAGTCTGAAGAAGAACTTGAAATGGTAAAAGGTTATATCGCAGATCAGCTACTGCAATACGGTATTAGAAATCCGCGTTTATTTGCAATTTCAAGTTTATGTGCGCTTGAAGAGAAACAAGGAAAGAATGTTGAAAAAGAGAAGTATGGTATTTTACAAAACTCTGGAATTACTAAGTTTGAGGAATCATTTACGTCCTTTATGATGAGAGATTTAATGCTTGTTTCTGTGCATGCTCTATACGGTGCGTTGCAAGGGGCAGATCAGCTTTTAGTAAACATGATAAATGGTGCAAAGCAGGGGAATGAAGAGAAAGAGAAGCAAACGAAAAAATATGAAGCAGAGCGCGGTCAACTACTTCATATCATTTCATCATATAGTGTACTTGCTGAAGAACAGGCGATGCAAAATGAAGTGAAAGAGTTGCTTTATTACGTGCAACAGCGTCTATTCCTACGCTATAACGATGTGTTTACTGAATTTATTAATCCGGCGTCACTTCGAACGGATGGAAATGTGAAAACACAATTGCAACAGTGTGTTATGGAATTGGTAGCATTTATTCAGCATGATTTATTACAAGAAATGCGTGCGACATCATTACGTCTTGAAAAATGGATAGACGAAGCGATGAAGCGTGCAAAGGACGAAATTGTAGTGAACTGTAAAGTAGAAAATCAATCAATTTCTATGAATGGAACAGTGGAGTATGAATATAAAGATATTACACATAAAGAACCGTTCCCTTCAGTTGAAATAAAAGATTTCAAAAAAGCACTGGCACATTTTAAAAATGAGAAAAGCTTTTTTGAAAAGAATGACAAAGCTTTTATGCAAGAAGACGCTAAATCTGTATTAGAACCGCTCGTATCAAACTATGTAGCCGATGAAAAAGATTTATTTGTTCATCATTATAAGCAAGAATGGGATATGAAGTGGAACTTATTCCAAAAAGTGATGCAACAAGATGTGATGAACTATTATGAAAGTATATTGTTTGCATTGGCTGAAACGATCGATGTATCTCTATATGAACAAAGTAAAGAACAATTGCAAAAGCAGTTAGTAGAGATTGAAAAAGAAATTTATGTTATATAGTCGTTATGAGAAAAAGATTCGTTCAATTTTCTTTTGCAGTACAGTATCTAAAGATTTGACAAATCCAGCAAATTCATCGGTAGAAATCATATGAGTAAGAACGAGTCGTCTGCCATCTGGTGTTTCACCGCATAAGACGAATGAAGAAAATTCATATGTTTTGTTTTCTACTACTAATTTTGGGTAGGAATACGTGTCGCTTTTCTTCTTCTTTCCATCAATAGAGATGACGTTGCATTTTTTCTCATTGTTGTCCATGGTGAATCCCTCCTTTCTATTATTTATGGTAGACAAGGAGGGTTTAGAACAATAGAGATGGGGGGATTTTTTATGTCTTTTGTAATAGAACGTATTTTAAAAGAGGCTATACCGAAGTCTTTATTGCTACTTGCTGATCCAAGTGAACGGCAAATAGCTACATATGTACAAAGAGGGTTAACATACGTAGCAAAGCAAGGGGACAGCGTCATCGGTGTGTATGTTCTTTTGGAAACAAGGCCGAAGACGATGGAAATCATGAATATTGCGGTTGTAGAACATATGCAAGGAAAAGGTATTGGAAAGAAGCTATTAAAGCATGCTGTAGAAACAGCTAAGGAATATGGTATGTCCAAAATTGAAATTGGTACAGGTAATTCTAGTGTTTCACAACTTGCTTTATATCAAAAATGTGGATTTCGTATTTTTTCTATTGATTTTGATTACTTTTCAAAGCATTATGAAGAAGAGATTATTGAAAATGGGATTGTATGTCGTGATATGATTCGGCTTGCAATGGAATTGAATTAGAACGTATAACTTATTTAGGGGGAAGAGAAGATGGAAGTACATAAAGCAATTACAGCACATTCTCGTAAACAAAATGAAAGTGTAAAAGCATGTTTACAATTAGATGCGCAGCGTGAAGCAGCTATTGAAGCAGCCGTATCTCTTGCGTCAAATGGGAAAGAATTTTCGGTGGATGTCATTAATGTTGTAACAAAGCAAATTAATGATCTTGCAAAAAATGGTGTTACCTTGCAGCGTAAATATGTTACAGAAGAAATGGTTATGGAGTATGTAAGTCGTTTACAAGAGAAAGAAGGTCGTTAAAGATGATAGTTACAGTCGAATGGTTACGTGAGCATATAGAAGATGAGAACGTCCGTGTAATCGATTGTCGTTTTGATTTAGCGAAGCCTAATTGGGGTAGAGAAAAGTATAAAGAAGAACATATTCCTCATGCGTTATATTTTGATTTGAATTTAGATTTATCAAGTCCTATAGCAGAACATGGTGGCCGCCATCCGTTGCCAAGCATTGAAGAGTTTGCGGACAAGCTTTCGGAGGTTGGTATTGATGAACATACGACAGTAATTGCGTACGACAGTCAAGCTGGTGCAAATGCTGCTCGTTTATGGTGGTTATGTAACTATGTAGGACATGAGAAAGTATATATATTAGATGGTGGTTTCCCGGTTTGGAAAGAGAATGGACTACCGACAACAACGGAAATTCCTGTTGTTATACGAAAAACATTCAAAACAAACATACAAGATCATATGCTTGTATCGATGGAAACAGTAAGAGAGAATATCCAGGCAGGTGCAGATGTTACGTTAATTGATTCAAGAGAGCCAAAACGTTATGCTGGTGTAGAGGAACTTGTCGATCATAAAGCAGGACATATTCCGACAGCAGTAAATTATTTTTGGAAGGATGGAATGTTGCAATCAGGACAATTTCAGAATGAAGCTGAGCAACAAGAACGATTCCAAAACCTGTCGAAAGATAAGGAAACCATTGTATATTGTGGTTCTGGTGTTACGGCATGTCCAAATATCGTTGCATTAAAATTGGCTGGATTCCAAAATGTTAAATTGTATGCAGGTAGCTGGAGTGATTGGATTTCTTATCCAGAAAATCAAATTGCAAAAGAAGAAGATTAATCACTTGCATGCAAAAATAATTTGTATTAAAATAAGGTCACAAGCAAGAGATTGCTCGAAAAACTTTGTATTTTACACATTAGAAACAATGTGATAATATAACGACAAGTAAATAATACATCCTGCGGTGTGCGTAACTTATTTATGTCTAAAACCGATGTTAGTTATACGGAAGCTCAATATTTAGCGACCATCATCAAGCCTTCCTTGTGGAGGAAGATGTACGGTAACTGTGAGGGCATCCACCTGCGAGTAGCGGGTTTTTGGACATTTACGAGGAGCGGCACGTGCGGGGGTCTTATTTCAACTAACCTTATATAAAATTCCTACGGTGTACGTAGCTTATGCATGTCTTAAACCAATAAGTTTAATATGGAAGTTCAATATTTAAATGTAGCTAACATGCCATCTTTTTAAGAAGGAAGTTACAAACATTTGTGAGAGCATCCACCTGTGAGAGCAGGTTTATGGACATCTAGAGAGAACGGCATATGTGGGGCTATATAAAAACCTTACGTTTTATACGTAAGGTTTTTTTGTTGCATAGATATATCAATATTATCTTGATTCACCTGTGAAGTTTCCGTAATAAATGTAGCACTTTCTGTCTTCATCAATCTCTCTTGAATCCAAGGAGAATTCCATAGACATGCCGTCTCGCTGAATATATATAATATCTGAATGAAGAGATGGTAAAATTTCTTCGTAGTTCCATACATCTTGACTATCTACTATGTTTGAACTCGTTTCACTTAGTTCTCTAATTTCAAAACCGATGTAGGAGTATGTAGGGTCTGAAGGGTCATTTGCGAAAACTTCTTTTTGAATATAAATAACTACTGTTCCGTCTGGATCAACCGAAGTTGCAGTAACAACATAAGTATTTTTCTCTTTAATAAAATATTCACAAGTCATGCGTGCGATAATTTCAGAATTAGAAATATTTGCGTAGTTCCATAAAGCAGGATACCCTTTTGTTTCATCATTAAGTCGATATTCTAAGCGCATTTAATCCCTCTTCTTCCTTTTTCTTCTACTTTATCATGCCGTCTTATATAATAGAAATATAATTTAAAAAGGGGAGTGCGAAGGTGACAAAAACGAAATGGCTAGTAGGTGGTGTCGTAACATCTTTAATGACTGGCACTTTATTTGGCTGCGCACAAGATCTTCCCCCAAAACCGAATGATAATAGTTGTTCTGATTGGGATTGGGATGATGAACTTGGGGTATGGCAGTGTGATGATAGTAGTTCAGGTTATCGTGGGCATTATTTCTATGGTGGGCGATACTATCAAAATAAGTCCACCTTTAAAAATTCATCGGCGTTTAAATCGTATCAATCGTCTGCTGAATTTAAAGGTGGAATTGGAAGCGGTTCAAAGGGAGGATTTGGGGGCTAAAATATGTCGCAATACATAAGAAATCGAAAAGAGTTTTATTTGAAATATCCGAATTTTTGGTCGGATTTATATGAATGTGAGTATAGTTTGTTTCATGTTTTTTCTATAACAAATCAGACTTTGGAACAATTGCAATTAGCTACTGAACGAATGGGGAAAATATTTTTTAAGACTGCTAGACTTTTACGTAATTTAAGTGACGAACAGCTTCTTGAGCTTGGTTTTCCTCCTGCGAGCTTATCATTCATTAGAATGAAAGAATTATATCCTGAATCTGTTATTTCACGATTTGATTTCGTTATAACGGACGATAACCAAATTAAAATGCTTGAGTTTAATAGTGATACACCAACTTTTATTATGGAATGCTTTCAAATGAATGGAAAAGTTTGTGAAAACCTAGGATATGATGATCCAAACTCGGATCAAGAACGATTACTATCTTCTGGTGTTACGAAAGCCGTAATGGAAGCGACAAAGGGATTAGACAATCCAAATGTTGTTTTTACAGCACATCATGAACATATTGAGGATTGGAATACGACTAAGTATTTGAGTCAGTTATGCCATGTTGAAAATAAAGTAGTGCCAATGTCAGAACTTAGAATTACGAAAGATGCTCTAGTCGATAAAGATGGGGCGAAGATTGATGTTTTATATCGCCAAACATATCCGATAGAAGATTTAATTGAGGATCAAGATCCTGAAACAGGAGATTTGGTAGGTGTGGAACTGTTACAACTTGTAAAAGCCGGAAAGCTTTTTATAATAAATCCTTTGTCAGCATTTTTACTTCAGCCAAAATCAATTCAGTGTCTTATTTGGGGGTTAGCAGAAGAAGAGGCCTTTTATACAAATGAGGAACAACAGTGGATTAAAGAATATATGTTACCTACATATTTAGAACCAGATTTATTTTTAGGAAAAGGTTCTTTCGTTCAAAAACCTTCATTTGGGAGAGAAGGAGATACAATTACGATTCGCGATAAAGACGAAAATATTATGCTTCAAAATGCACACCAAACGTATAAAGCGTCACTGCCGATATTTCAAAAGTATATAGAACTTCCAGTCGTATCCTTGGAAACAGAAAAAGGGATGGAGAAACTGTCGTATGTGTTTGGTTCGTTTTTAATTGCTGGAAAAGCGAGTAGTATCGGTATTCGCGCGGGAGAAAAGATTACAGGAAATGAATCGTACTATTTACCGGTAGGTATAAAAAGGAGGGGGAAAAAATGATTAATTTTTTATTATATCTAGCAGTAACACTCGGACTTTTATGTATTGGTCTGTTCTTGATGGAAGTGACAACGAAAGTTAAGGAATTTAAGTTAATGGCTCAAGGGAATAAGGCGGTAAGCTATGTGCTTGGAGGACGATTACTTGGGTTAGCTATTGTTTTATATTCGACAGCAGCTAATTCAATTTCACTTCTTGATATGATTTCGTGGGGAGCAGTTGGGATTTTGGCTCAAATTATCGTCTTTTATTTAGCTGAGTGGCTTACACCACGCTTTAATATAAACAAAAGTCTCGAAGAAGATAATCAAGCAGTCGGTCTTTTTCTTATGTTTTTATCGCTTTCAATTGGGATTGTAATCGCTGGTTGTATAACTTATTAAAAACTTTACGTTTAAACGTAAAGTTTTTTATTTTATCCCGCTATTTGCCGGGCAGCCCGATTGGTGAGGGCTAATAATCAGTGGGGGATGAACAAAACCCCCACTGATTAAAGTTTCACTTTATATACGTTAGTTTGCCATACCTTTTGAAAAAATTGTAGGCTACTGTTGACATCTAATTTAAATAAGAGTAACATTTTCAATGTAATGAAAATAAGTCTCTGTTAGGTGAGGCTCCTGTATAGAGAAATGCTACTGCCCAAAAATGTCGAGAGACGCCAATGGGTCAACAGGAATGATCGAATTAAGGTTTTTCTTAACGTAGCTGGTAATGTACCTATGCTATACAGTGCTAAAACTCGGCGAGGGAGAGGTCCGTAGATTTCTAATTATATTAGAAATCGTTTATTTGTGTATGTAATGGCCACTACTCTCTTAAGGGTAGGGGTCTTTTTTGTTACCAAGCTATGAGTAATATCATAGTATAAAATATAAAATTAAACGAGGAGGTGAGGAGCATGTCAAATTCTGACTCGGTTCCGTTACCCATATACTTCAAATCAAAAATATATGATGTAGGCAGGAAACGATTTGTTCCTCCCTCTATATTTATCACAATGTAGCGTTTATAAAGCGCTAGACACTTTCACAGCAAAGTGGATAAATTGAGAAACAAAGCGTTTCTTCCTATGTTGTAAAGGAGGAGACGATAATATGTTATATGCAAACAAAACTGTGGGTAACACGTCATATAAACTAAATAAAAAATCAATAAAAGAACAAACAATGCTCCAAAAAAATAAAGATTTATTAATTGAAATTGCAACAAGAGATGTAAAATCTGTATTTGCATATTTTAAAACAACAAGAGACGGACTATCAATGAAAGAGGCGCAAAAACGTATTCAAGTATATGGCCGAAACGAACTAACTTCAAAAAGAGCAATTCTTGCAGAAGTAATGATGAAGCTTGGTGGCATGATTCCAGGTTTTTCAAAACAACGTGTGTGTGATGAATTACAACGTGAAACGATTACTGTATCTAGAGTAGAATGTTCTAGTAGTACAGGGCTAAATAGTGAACTGAAAATGATGGAGATACCAGTGCAAGAACTTGTACCTGGAGATATGATTTTTCTTTCGGCTGGAGATGCTGTGCCAGCTGATGTACGTATTATTTATGCAGATGATTTATTAGTGAATGAGTCTGTGTTAACGGGAAACGAAGCGAGTATAGAGAAGTTTGAAAGCTGCTATCACCTTGAACGTAAACGATTTATTCCATTAAAACGGATGAAAGATTATAATCCACTTGAGCTTGAAAATGTATGTTTTAAAGGTTCGCATATTGTTAGTGGAAATGCAAAGGCTGTCGTTGTTTCTACTGGGAAAAATACGTATTCAGGCATATTGCATACTTGTTGTAGTAGGATGTCTTAATGTGTTAATGGTGCTAAATATACAAAAACCATGTATAATAGACAAAGTTGAGCAAAAACGTAGAATGGTAATCTATTTATATAACCTTACGTGATAACGTGAGGTTATTATTTTTTTAATAGGAGAGGAATTATGAAAAAAGTATTATTAGTTGATGGTATGGCACTATTATTTCGTGCTTTTTACGCAACAAGTGTCTACGGACAATTTATGAAACGACAAGATGGAACCCCTACGAACGGGATTCATGGTTATATGAAACACTTGTTAACAGCTACGCAAGCGATCGAACCAACACATATCGTTACATGCTGGGATATGGGAAGTACGACATTTAGAACAGAATCGTTCTCGAATTATAAAGCAAATCGTGCAGCGCCACCAGAAGAATTAATTCCTCAATTTGATTTAGTGCAAGAAATGACTGCGAAATTATCCATTCCAGTTATCGGTATGAAAGGCTACGAAGCCGATGATTGTATCGGTACGCTTGCAAAACAATATTGCAATGAAGCTGAAGTTTATATTTTAACTGGTGATACAGATTTACTTCAACTTGTTGATAAGAACGTTACAGTTATGCTTCTGCGTAAAGGAATTGGAAATTACGAATATTACACACCGGAGAAAATCATGGAAGAAAAAGGTGTAGAGCCGTGGCAAATCGTCCATGCAAAAGCTTTCATGGGAGATACAAGTGATAATTATCCAGGTGTAAAAGGTATCGGTGAAAAAACAGCGTATAAGCTTATTCAAGAGCACGGAACAGTATCCGCTGTACTAGAAAATGTAGAATCATTAACAAAAGCGCAGCGTACGAAGATTGAAAGTGATTTAGAGAACTTAAATATTTCGTTGCAATTAGCACAAATTCACTGTGAAGTTCCAATTTCATGTTCACTAGAAGAGGGATTACACACAATGGATGAAGAAAAACTTAGATTTGTTTGTGAAGAAATGAATTGGGGAAGACCTGAAATATTAATAAATATGCTATAAATAGTTTGGAAAGAGGGATGTTGCATAAGTCGAAATTTGACTTGGTGACTCCTTCTTTTTGTTTTTGTAAACAGTATTATAGTAAATAAAATTATGTCGAACTCAATTTTAAATATATAAATGTTTTGACAAGATATAATGATAAAAGTTGATGGGAATAGTAATTTTTATAATGAAGTGAATTAATTTCAACATAGTTTTAGAGAGTCTTTCTTTCGTGTTCACAAAGTTGTCAGAAAATAAACGGAATTTTCATATGAAGTTCAAATAGAATTCACAACAATCAATTATTATAAGGACACACAGATAATTCTTTATCTTTTATATAAACCATCCCCCAAGGAGGACAATGAAAATGAGAAAAAAAGTGAGAAAATCTTTTAAACAATTATTAATTGAAAATAAACAATCACTATTAAATAATAAAGAAAATATGAAAGAAATTGAAGAGAGAATTGAGAAACGACATGTAGCATATAGTGGTGCCAGTAATTAAATAAAATAAAAAAGATAGCCTATGTAGGCTATCTTTTTTATTTTATATTGAAAAAACGCTATTCATCTCTTTAATTTATGTAAATATGCAAGATATTTTTATAGTGTTTTTCTATCAATATTACTCATTTTTCGAGGTTGAAATTGGTATATACCAATTTTTGAGATTCGCTATTCATAATATTACAAAAAATGTTACAATACACTCAAATTTATACTATAAAATCATTTTAATATGAAAAATTGGAATGAAAAGAAAGGAGAGGAATATGAATAAAGATGTCGCTTTGAAATGATTATTATCATTTCATTAGGAGTTGATGTAAAAAGATGAAGAGATACGAAGAATTGGATTCTATAAGAGGGATTTCTTCATTAATAGTAATGATCGGTCATCATTTAATGATTTTTTCAGCATTTCAAAATTACAGTTATGAAGATAATAAACCATTTGTTGTGTATCTATTAAAAGAAACGCCTGCTCGTCTTATTTTTAGTAGTGGTAACGAATCTGTTATTATCTTTTTTGTTTTGAGCGGATTTGTTTTGTATGAATCTATTCAAAAAACCTATAGTAGCTACGGGTCATACCTTTTAAAACGTATATGCAGAATATATATTCCCTATATTGTGGCAATAATTATAGCTATTATATGCCAGGCTACAATTAGTGAATATGGTATTTCTTATTTAAGTGAATGGTTTAATCGCTCATGGACGATTGAAAGTTCTCCAAGCTTAATAGCGCAACATATTTTATTGGTTGGGAAATATAATACAGATGCATATAACGGTGTGATTTGGTCACTTGTCCATGAAATGCGAATATCAATAATTTTTCCGTTAATTTTGATGATTTGTTTACGAAAAACGTTAAGGCGTTCATTACTATTATTGTTTAGTTTTAGTATATGTTCTGTCGTAATATTATTTTTGTTTCGCTCGGGCTTAACATTAACAAGCTATGCGTTAACGTTGCATTACACGGTGCTGTTTTTACTAGGAGCACTAGTTGCGAAGTATAAAAATAATTTAATAGTTTTTTATAGTAATTGTACTAAAAACACGAAAATTGCATGGTTTTTATTTGCGATTTTACTTTTTATGTATGAAGGACTGATTGGAGAAATTAAAGTGCTCAATAATTTTATATTTCGAGACTACGTAGTGGCGATAAGTGCATGTCTATTTGTTATATTAAGCTTGTCAATATCAACTTTGTCGTCCTTGCTACGTAATAAATACTTGTTATATTTGGGGAAGATTTCTTACAGTCTTTATTTATATCATATTATATCGTTATTTTCCCTTGTATACATGCTCCATGAAATATTACCGTTGCCTATTATTTTAATTTTCTCGCTTATTTTTTCGTTTATATTTGCAATGCTTTCGTATATATATGTAGAAAAATTTGCATTCAGAGTCGGAAAGTATGTAACAAAACAAGTGGATAGAAAGGAGAAAGGGTTATCTGTAAAGAGTGACTTGCAGGATGTTATTCAGAAAAGGGCGGTGAAATAATTGAAGCAAGAAATGAGTATAAAAGATTTTCAACAATTATTGAAAAGAAGATTCGTAACGATTATTTTAACGATGTGTTGTTTAACCGCTTCTTTAGTTCTTATCTCTATGTATGTTTTAAAGCCGTCATATCAATATTCAACGCAAATTCTTGTTGGGAATTTAGATGAGTTTAATAAGGAAAATTCAACAAATAAAACACAAGAAAATAAGCAACTAGTAACATCGTATGTCGATATTTTAAAAAGCCCATTAATTATTTCAACAGTCAAAAAAACTTTGAAATTAGAGCAATCAAGTTATGAATTAGCACAAAAAATCTCGGTGGTGAATACGGACAACTCACAAATTGTAACTGTTACAGTAAAAGATTCCAATCCGAAAGTCGTGAAAGACATTGTAAAGACATTGGCAGAGCAATCACAAAAAAGCTTTCAACAGTACACAAATGTACAAGGAGTGAAAGTATTGACTGATCCTGAGTTACAGGAACAGGCTGAAAAATTGTTTCCGAAATTTCAACTGATTATTCCTATTTCTTTAATTGTTAGTTTTTTTGTTGGGATAGGTTTAGCTGTATTTCGAGATTATTTTGATGAACGTATATACGTGGAACAGGATTTAGAGAAAATAACAACAGTCTCTGTTATTGGTCACATAAATATGAAACCGAATAGAAAAAAGAAACCTACAGAGTTTGATAAACAATCATCTATATATCGAGGTGAACATGTCGATGTTTAGGACAAAGAAACAGCTGCCATTCGATTTGCATGATGATCTGATGAAAGAGCAGTTTTATACGGTGTATCACGAGTTGAAAAAATCTGGAAAACAACTGTTCACAGTTAGTTCAACGAAGGACAGAGGGGTTGTTGCCTCGCTTATAGTAAATATGGGTCTAGTGTTTGCGGAAATGAAGAAAAAGGTATTACTTATTGATGTGAATTTTTCTGACCCTAAACTACATGTATTATTACAAAGTGATCACATGATAACAGTAAATGATATCATAAGCTCTTCCCCCTGTAATTATGAATCTTTTTCTAGTAATTTGTCTAAATACTTATATTGTATTCCTGCAAAAAAAACAGTACACACAGGGACGCCCTTAGTTGCTATGGATGAATTTGATAATGCGATTGCTAAGTGGAAAGAAGATTTTGATTACATTTTCTTTTATTCTTCTGAAGTATTTGAGCTTCCTGCTACGCACATTATTGCAGGGAAATGCGATGGAGTGGTCTTAGCAGTTAAAAAGCGAAAAGATTCACTACGTACAGTGCAAAAAGTAATAGCTGATATAAATAGGAAAGAATGTGAATTAATAGGTATAATTTTATATTCTTGAATGTGGGGGTAACGATCCATGATTCGTGAAACAAATCAAGCCAAGTTGTATACGATTCCGGCTCAAGAGAAGCCTAGCATATTGAATCGAAGTGTAAAACGCTTGTTTGATATTATATTTTCACTCATATTGTTACTATTAACGATACCAATTATGTTGTTCTTTTGTATTATGATTACTTTAGAAACATCAGGGGCTCCAATTTACTTTCAAGAACGTTTAGGTATAAACGGGAAGAAGTTTAATGTATTTAAATTAAGGTCGATGGTAAAGGATGCTGAGATAAATGGCCCACAATGGGCAAAAGAACATGATCCAAGAATTACAAAAGTTGGATTGTTTATAAGGAAAACGAGAATTGATGAATTACCGCAACTTTTAAATATTTTAAGAGGAGATATGTCTTTTGTAGGCCCTAGACCAGAAAGAGAGTTTTTTTATAATGAATTTGATACGTATATTCCAGAATTTAAGGATCGTTTAATGGTAAAACCAGGATTAACAGGATGGGCACAAATAAATGGAGGATATAATCTTGATCCAAAGGAAAAGTTGAGGCTGGATATGGAGTATATTGAAATGAAAACGATTCGGATGGACATCCGTATTTTATGTAAGACCGTTTTAATTGTATTGAACGGTAATGGTGCAAGATAAATTTATATGCAAACAAACAACATATGTAAGTAGGTTACTTGCAAAGGAGAACTGGTATGGGTAGATCTATTCTAAATAATATTATCCATCTATTTTATAGTACGATTTTAGCTAACCTTCTTCAGGCTGTCAGTTTAATTATTTTAGCAAACTTTTTTAACGCACAACATTATGGGATGTTTAGTGTTGCCATAGCAGTGACGTTTGTTATGTTATTTTTTACAGACTTAGGACTTAGTAATACGTTTCTTCGAGAAGGGGCAAAGGATGGGGCAGATTTAGAGAAGATTTTATCATCGTATATAAAAATAAGGATGATTTTACTTATTTTTATTTCTATCATCGGTTATATTGCTATTCATTATATGTATGCGGATAAAAATTTAATTTATATGATGATAAACGTAATGTTTTTCATGTTAATAGGATTAACTTGGCAAAACATAGGGATTGTCTATTTTCAACTGACGGAACGTATGAAGTATATAGCGCTCATAAAAGTTGTATCAGCATCAGTTGTCATTATAATTACATGTTTTTGTATTTTCGGAGAGTTACCGGTGTATGTAACGGCTCGCTTATATGCTTTTGGGTATATGATGGGTGGTTTATTCAGTATATATACCATGAGAAGAAAGACGAAAATGAATATGAATATGAAAGTCGTAATTCATAAAGCGTTATTTTGGCAATTAACTCCCTTTATTATTAGCGGTTTTTTAATAATGAGTACGCCACAATTAGCGCCTATCTTGCTTAACTATACATTACCATTAAGTATGGTAGGTGTTTTTGCAGTGGCGTACCGGATGCCGGCAGCTTTATATCAAGTACCAGGGGTGATTGCAGGTGCATTTTTTCCAGTGCTCTTTAAGCATTATAACCAGAATAATATAGAAGAGCATACGAAATTAAATTTACTTCAAATTAAATCAATGGCGATTGTAGGAATATCTATGACGATCGGTTTATATCATTTAGCACCATACTTTATTTCTATATTTTTTCATGAAGAATGGAGCAATGCAGTAGAACCACTCCAAATATTATCATTTCTTATTGTGCTACAAAGTTTAAATATTGCCATTGCTGACGGTTTAACGACGAGTGGATGTCAAAATAAGAGGACTGTTGTGCAGTGTGTAGCATTGGTGATAGGTGGGGTTATGCTTTATAGCTTTAGTAGTATTGGTGGAGTGATAGGAGCGGCATATGCTATGGTTTTATTTGAAATCGTCGCTTTAGTGGGATACATAGCGGTAAGTGTAGTGAAGAAAAAAATTGTATTCCAAATTGTAATACCGTATACAATTTATTTTGGTGTAACCTTTATTGGAGTGCAATATATATTGCATACATATCATTTAATTGCGCTTGTTCTTAATATACTAATCGTAGTAGCTGCCATATTCCTATATGATTATGAGCTGAAAAAACTTCTTCTTTCTTTTATAAGAAAAATACGCAAAAAGGATTATATTACGAAACAGGGGATATAGCCTATGGAAAATAATATGAAAGTATCGATGGGATGGATTATTCTTCTAATATTATTTGTTATGTTAAGTAAATACAATTTATATATTGGATTTTCATTGAAGATATATATGATTTTTTTAGTCATATATTTTTGTTTAACAATTAAAAACTTTCATATTCAAAAGTTATATTTTCATGAAGTTGTATTTTTACTGTTTTATTTCATTTATTGTTTAAGTGGAATTCTTTCTATGTATTTAAATGCTAGTATTCGTATGATTTTTGGCGTGCTACTCGTTTTAGGATGCTATTTTATAATGAGGAATTTATTGGGGAATACTGAAATAGTGGT
Source organism: Bacillus thuringiensis (assembly GCF_001182785.1). Classification (NCBI taxonomy): domain Bacteria; kingdom Bacillati; phylum Bacillota; class Bacilli; order Caryophanales; family Bacillaceae; genus Bacillus; species Bacillus thuringiensis. Next base: position 1,575,974 of record NZ_CP012099.1, read on the forward strand.
ACTTGAATCATCTATTGCTTATGTAGGAGTAGTATTTAATGTTGTAAGTCTAATACTCTATATAATCGGTTTACAATACTTTAGTTTATACGGTGGAGAAGAGAGAGAAATTTTTGCTGGGTTATTAGTGGATAGAGGATATCCACGGTTAATTGGATTGCTAGATGATCCTAACATTTTTATTTTCTATAATACAATATTTTTTATGTACTATATGACGAATTTACAAAATATCACTAACATCCTAGGGTTAATTTTATGTGTTACGACGAGTCTATTAACCTTTTCAAGGGGTGGTATATTAGCGCTTGTGCTTGTCGTTTTTGTATATATATGTATGTCTAGTTTCGCCAAAAAAATAAAAATAATTATGAGTTTAGTATTGTTTAGTGTAGTTATTTTTAGTTTATCGAACAGTGTAATCGGGGGCCAATTAGATGACATATTAAATAAACGAATTTCTGATTTTTCTCATGATAATGGAAGTGGTAGATTTACATTATGGGAAGCTGCTTTTAAATATTATTTATCCAATCCATATATTGGAATTGGTGCTTTTAACTTTTCGAATTATTATGAGTATCAATTTAATGAAAAATTATATGTACACAATACATTTTTAGAAATTTTGTCTGAATCGGGTACAATTGGTTTTCTTCTATATAGCGCGTTTTTATTCATATTAATGTTCAAGTTAGCGCAGCATACTTTGTTTCGTGAAAAACCATATCTTCTATTGACTATGATTGCATTTTTATTTCAGATGATGTCATTGTCACTCATTATTAACGAAGCGTTCTTTTTATTTTTAGCAGTTGTTGTGAAGTATATTTCAATATATGAAGGAAGGGGAAAGATAGATGGTAAAATGTCTATCAGCACATAACGAGCCGCCTTATGTTTCTGTAATAACACCTTCTTATAATAGTATACGATTTATAGGTGAGACAATTTCATCTGTACAGAATCAATCGTATGAAAACTGGGAAATGATTATCGTTGATGACTGTTCAACCGACCAATCTGCCGCAAAAATTAAAGAGATAATAGAAGGAGACTCACGAATTAGGTTATTATCATTAAAAGAAAATGTCGGTGCTGCTAAAGCTCGGAATTTAGCGATCAAAGAGGCAAGAGGAAGGTACATTGCCTTTTTAGATAGTGATGATATATGGTTGCCACATAAATTGAAGACACAATTGTTATTTATGGAAGAAATGAATATTGCTTTTTCATATGCGTCGTATAGTTTAATTGATGAAAATGGTAATGAATTAAATCGCGAAGTGAGTGCACCAAAATCTGTTGACTATCATTATTTAGTAGGAAATACAATTATCGGTTGTTTAACAGTGATGATTGATCGTGAAAAAATTCCATATGTCGAAATGCCTAGTATACAGCCGGAAGATACAGCGTTATGGCTGAACTTATTACATGAAGGGTATGAAGCAAAAGGGATACAGCAAGTGTTAGCAAAATATAGAATTGTTACAAATTCTGTTTCTAGAAATAAAATTAGAGCAGCTTTCCGGTATTGGAAATTGTTAAGGGAACAAGAACGACTGAATTCGGTGCAAATTTTTTACTATTTTAGTAAGTATGCTTATCATGCTTATAAAAAAAATAAAATCAATGTAGTTGGGAAGACGCAATTATGAATATACTGTTGATGACAGATAAATTGATAACTGGCGGAGCTGAGAGCTATTTCTGTAAATTGGAAAGTAATTTGCGTTATGATGATTTTAAGATTTATACAGCTGCAGGTGATGGAGAACTATATGAATCTCTTACTAGAAAAGAAAATTTTATATTACTTAGTCGATGGAATCATTTGAGAAATATTTATTATTTACGAAACGAAATTTGTAAACGAAAGATAGAGCTTATTCATGCAAATAGTTTGCGAATGGTATTATATGCTTTTCTAATTCAAAAGTTTATTAAAAAAAAGATAAAGATTGTTTATACGAAACATAATGTAACGATATTAGAAAAGAAAATGCCAACGCTTTTTCGTTATTTCATGAATAAATATGTAAACAATATTATTACAGTAAGTGAGTTTGAAAAGAATAATTTAATTTCAATTCATGTAGCAGAAGAAAAAATAAATACAATTTATAACGGTGTCGATATTGAAAAATTTTTATTCCAGCAGAAGAAGAAAGAATCTACATATAAAATAGGGATATTAGCTAGATTATCCAAAGAGAAAAACCATCAACTATTTGTAAAAATTGCAAATGTATTGAAAAAGAGAAATGATTTTATGTTTTATATTGCTGGTGATGGACCAGAGAAAGAATCGATTATGAAAGAAATAGAAAAATATGGATTGCAACAGAGTGTAAAGATGTTAGGGAATATTTCAGAGCCGCATGAGTTTATTGGGAATATGGATGCCTTACTTTTATTATCTTTTCGTGAAGTGTTTCCAATGGTAGTAATTGAAGCGATGGCTACAGGGACACCAATTGTTTCGATAGATGTTGGCGGAATACATGAAGCGGTAATAGATGGAGAATCAGGTGTTTTGATATCTGAATATTGCGAATCGGAATTTGCAAGTGCGCTTGAGGAACTACAAGGTAATGAAGAAAAGGTAAATGATATTAGATTGAAAGCACGAGAGAAAGCAGTGAGGTATTTCTCGTTAACTAAAATGATAGAAGAAACGAAAAATATATATGAATTAAACAAATGACCGGGTAGGTCGTTTGTTTTTTTTATTATAGAAACTTTTAAGAGAGAACTCACATATTATATGAAAAAGGTAATATGAGGAGTGAATTTATTTTGTCAGAATATATTTCTTCCCAAGAAGATTGTGCGCCAGAAGGTAGCGTTCACATCGATTGTTTTGGCGCAGTTCCAAACTCGGGAAATGATAGCTCATTAGCAATTCAGCAAGCTATTGATTATTGTGTAGCGAATCGAATTTCGACGGTTAGAATTACAGGGGTAAATACGTACAAAATTGTAAAGCCGATTGTTATTAAATCAAACGTAAGATTAGAGTTAGATCCTACCGTAACGCTGCAAATTGATGGGGATTTTAATGCGTTTGAGCTACAAAGTAACGCTTCGATTGTTGGTGGTACTATTCAAGTTATAAATTCATTGTTTCAATCTGCTGTCATTTATGTTTCTGGTTCACAACAAATCGAAGTACCTAATCAATCTGTTATATCAAATATAAATATAATAAATACAACTCCATCGTATAAGGGAAAAGCTATACACTTTTATTGTCAAAAGGTATGGGATTATATTAGTTTCTTTCAAGTTAAATTTATTCAAATTAAAAACTTTCAAACTGCAATATATTTGAAAACAGAGTATATAGATGATATCAATACACCTTGCTGGATTAACGCCAATGTATTTCAATCTATTTTTATTGATGGGTGTGGGTATGGGATTGAAGTCGATGGAAATAGTGATTTGCCAAATGAAAGTTCAGGAAATACGTTTCATGATATTCAAGTGCAATGTAGACAACAAACGAAAAAAGTAATTCGTTGCTCAGGTGCGTATAATACATTTGATTGTATGATTTGGGATACGTACCGGATGAGTAGTGAACAAATTGTTATTGAATTTTCTTCCAATTCTCATCGTAACTACCTTTTTTCAAATCTGCTTTCGACAACTATTGTAGATAAAGGACAATACAATGTTTGTAAGTCTACTTATGAAGAATCCCTACGAATTCAGTTACCGTTGACGTTAAATAGACCTCATTTAATAGGAAACCAAGATGATATTTTAGTAAATGCTCAGCAGAAATATAATGTTAAGCAAGTAAGTGGGAAAGTGCCGTACGGGGGGAATCTCACAAATTGCTTTAATTTAATAGATGAACAAAGTGTAAACTATATTGACGTTCCAGATAGTAATCCAGTTGTAATTGAACTGGATTTTACGAAAAAACCAATACAAATGTTAAATTGTTTTGGAATGTATTTTGGGTGGGGAGAGAGTCCAAAGAAAATTAAAATTGAATATGCATTAAGTGCAACTGGAAGTTGGGTTATTGCGTTGGATGTTCCATTAAATGTTGGCGATACAATTATATCGAATATGAAGGCGAGTCAGTTATATAAAGTTAGAATTACATTAAGTGGGTATTCTCAAGATCATAAGCGTTTTCGAATTAATCGTATTTTTGCAAGGTCTTCTATGGAAAATGGGAGCGCTTGGTTAGCGACAACTGGTGGAAGAATGTTTGGAGATATTGAAATAGAGGCAAGTAAAGGTATAATCATGAAGACTGCTAGTGGAGTGAAATGGAAAGTTACTATTAATGAAGCTGGCCAACTTATTACGACTAAGATAACTTAAGATGATATTTAATTATATATCCTTGGACGAGTTCCATTGTAGTGTGATAAAGGTAATGAAAAAGAGATTGTAATTTGGTTTCAACCAAACTACAATCTCTTTTTTTTGTTTAAATTACTTCCACCAAATCCAAGTCCAAAGGTAATTTCGTACATTTCGAGGAGTAATGCGAATGAAGCGTTCACCGTCAAAGAAGCAATTTAAATTTGGAAGTGTTTCATCTGGATTTTCTGGAACAAAGGTGACGATGTTTTCGTTACTTGTAACGGTTACTGTAATTGGTGGATCGGTAGGCGAGACTTGAAGTTGTAACGAAATATTGGCCGTATTTTTAAATTGATTATTAACAGGTGGACTTATTACTTGTACTGTGAAGAACACGATAATTGTTTCGTTTGGCTCTAAATTAGTGGCAACTAGGAAACCGATATTCGGATTCGCTAGTGGAGAGCGTTCACCGTTAATAAAGACAGTGCCGTTTATAAATTGTAAACTTGCTGGAATGGTATCTTGTAAAGAAATATTTGAGAGTGAAATTTCGGAAGTATTTGTAATACGCACCGTGTAATCAAAATATTGATTTAAATAAGCTGAGCTGACGGAAGCATTTTTCGTGACTGTTGTAGTTATAAATTGAACTGGTATACGAACGATATTTGAATTAACAATGAAAGTAATAATTGGATCCTGTGGTGTCAATTGAAAGGCAGCGGTAACTGTTGCAGAATTTATAATTGTACTATTTGAAGGAATAGAAGTTACGAGAACTTGGAATGTTATAGTTGCTACTGAATCTGCAGGTAAAGAGCCGATATTAATACCAGTGTCTGGACGAACATTTGGAACGGGAGTACCGTTAATTGTTACGCTGTTTTCTATAAATGTTGTACCAGCTGGAATTGTGTCTATAACAGAAGTGCTGATTGTCGGAATTGGGGAGTGATTAAATACCGCTAATGTGAATGTAATGATATCTCCTATAACGACAATAGATTTGTCAGTTGTTTTTTCAATACGAACCATCGGATCAATGACTGTCGTTGTAACGGTATTTGTTTGCTTTGTAATTGTAATAGGTGGTTTTGTTGGATCAATGATAACGGTATAGGAAACAGAAGCATCGTTATTAATTGTAGGTTGAAGAGTAGAAGAAGATATTGTCACTTGGAACGTAATAATAGCAGAGTCATTAGGAGCAAGATTTCCTAACGTAATACCATTTTCAGGATTCTCATTAGGCTGATTGATTCCGTTAATCGTAACACTACCAGCAACAAAAGTCGTATCTATTGGTATGGTGTCTATAGCAAGAAGGTCTTCAATCGTTACATTACCGCTATTCGTAATTGTAATCGTATACGTTAAAGTTTGACCGGATAAGGCATTTGTTACATCAACAGATTTTATGGCAATGACATTATCATTTTGGACAGTAGTTGTGACGGTATTTGTTGTAGTCGTATTTGTAACGGGTATGTTATTTGGGTTGACTATATAGTTAAAAGTAGTAATTGCGTTGTTGTTTAGTTCATTTGGTGTTGGAATAGTAGTCACAGTTACTTGGAATGAAACGATAGCATCTCCATCTACAATTATAGTACCAATTGGTATGCCGCTTACTGGATTCACTCCTGGAAGAGTTTCTCCGTTTACAATGACGCTATTTTCTATAAACGTAGTACCTTGAGGAATAATATCTTGAATGATTACATCATTTACTGCAACATTACCGGTTTGATTTAGTGTAATCGTATACGTTAACGTATCACCAACCGTTGCAAATGCAAGGTCAACAGCTTTATTACTATTCAAATTCGCGTGATTAATTTCTGTTGCGGCAGCTGATGAAATAATAGTTTCGGTAATAGGTGGTCGATCTGGTACCGTGTATTCATATTCAATTGTACTCGTGTTAGAGATTGGATTTGTTTGTGGAATCGAAGTAACCCGTACTTGGAATAGAATAGTTGCTGTCGTATTAGGCGGAATGTTATCAATTTGTATACCGTTAAGAGGGTTGTCATTTGGCCGAGCGTTGCCGTTCACGATAACACTATTCTCTATAAAGCTCGTATTTGCTGGGATGATATCTGTAACAATAATGTTTTCGACTTGTATATTTCCGTTATTTATGATGGAAATTGTATAAGGGATGATAGTTTGTAAGTCAGCATATTGGATAGGCGTTGTTTTTGTCGCAATTACATTAGCAGAAATAACTTCAGTGAAAGTAATATTGCTAGTCGATATTTGTTCTTCCACGTTTATTGTATAACGAGAAGTTGATTGATTTTGAACATGGCCGCTAGCAGGAAGAGCTACGACGGTAACAGAAAATGTGACTGGGATAGAAATATTAGGAGCAATCGTTCCTACAAGTATACCTGCACTTGGGTTGGCGTTAAGCTGAGGGATGTTATTTACTAAAACGCTACCGTCAATAAAGGTTGTTCCATCAGGTATATTGTCTGTAAATACAACAGCAGTGGCATCCGTATTCCCTGTATTCGTTAAAGTTGTTGTATAAGTTAAAATGTCACCAATTGTTACAGAGGTCAAATCAACCGTTTTAAGTGAAATGATATCAGCATCATTAATTTGAACGAAAGTGGTATTGGAAGTAGTAGATTTTTGAATTGGTGCAAAGTCAGGATTGAAAATAAAGTCGTAGCCGATGTTTGCAGTATTAGGTGTTGGATTTACAGCAGGTAAATTCGTAACGGAAACTTGGAATGTTATTGTAGCCATTTGACCTGCTGCAACATTAGGGATAGAAAAGCCGATATTCGGATCTGCTGCAGGAAGTACAGTATTGTTAACTATTACACTTCCTGGAATAAATACTGTTCCATCCGCTATAGTATCTGTAAAAAAGATGGAGTTAGTTGTAGTCGATCCATTATTTTGAATGAATACTGTATATTCAATGGTTTCATCAATGTTAGCTAATACAGTATTAGCGGATTTTGTAGCAATAAGAATAGCATCAATAAATTGTATATTTGTAGCATTGGAAGAGGTTGTTTCTGAAATTGGTGGTGCGCTTGGGTCTGGTCGATACTCATAGTGAATGACGGCGATATTATTAATGTTATTTTGTGGCGGTATAGAGACTACGCTTACTTGGAACGTAACAATAATCGTATTATTTGGAAGAGTTATATCAAGATTGATACCGGTAATTGGATTTTCGTTAGGTCTTGGTACGCCATCTACAAGAATGCTATTTGGAACGAATGTGGTGCCAGCAGCAATTGCGTCAAGTAGAAGCGTATTTGTAATAGGTATTGTACCAGCGTTTGTAACTGCGACTGTATATGTGATGATTTGACCGATACGTGTAATGGATCTATTGGCGGATTTAATGGCGCTAACATTTGCCGTCCGCACTTCAGTATTTACTGCATTTGATAACGATCTACGCTGAATAATTGGAGAACTAGGTTCAATTTGGTATTCGTACGAAGTGTCTGAAATATTAATGACTGTATTGCCCTCTGGTATATTTGTAAGTTGTACTTGGAATGAAAGAGTGACTGTTTCATCTGGTTGTATCGTGCCGAGAGTTACGCCATTCTCTGGGTTCGCACCAGGCTGAATGACATTATTTATTGCTAAGCTATCTTCAATGAATATAGTACCTTCCGGAATGTTATCAATGAACACGGTATTGTTAGCTGGAACGGTTCCTATATTTTGTAGTGTATTTGTGTAGGTAATAATTTGCCCGATTGATACGAAAGTTACATCCGCGCTTTTAACAGAAATAATATTTGCGTTTTGAAGTGATGTTGTAACAATGTTAGAATTTGCAGAGCGATTTACTGGTGGGGCTGTAGGGATACTTACATATTGGTAAGTTGCTGAAGATTGATTTACAATTTCGGTTTCAGTAGGTGGATTATTTGTTTGCACTTGAAATAGTATCGTTTTGGAACTGTTTGCTGGAATTGTTCCAATTGGTATTCCGTTTTCAGGATTTACACCTGGCTGAAGGACACCGTTAATTGTGACACTATCGGGAACGAATGTAGTCCCAGTTGGAATAGAATCTGTGAAATTAATATTTATTGCGTCAACATTACCGATATTTTTCACTTCAGAAATATAAAGTATAGTTCCACCGATATCTACAGTTGTTGGATTGGATGTTTTTGTAATTGTCAATTGTGCTTGCACGAAATTTGTAATGACGATATTACTAGTAGATGTTTCACTAATAGGCGGTTGCCCTGGGTCTGGTTGGATTGTATATGTTGTATTGGATTGATTTGTAATCGATTCTTGCGAGAATGAATCGTTAATAAGAATTTGGAACGAAATAAGATGAGTAGCGTTTGCTACTAGGGTAGGCAAAGTAACACCTACATTTGGATTGGCACCAAGTATAGTTGTTCCGTTAAGTGTAAAACTATTTTCTACGAATGTAGTATTTTGGGGAATAGTATCTGAAAATATGAGATTAGTAGCTGGAATATTTCCGGTATTTTCTAGTGTTATCGTATAAGTCAAAATATCACCTGTTGTTGCTTGTTGTGCATTGACTCCTTTTAAAGAAAGGATAGTCGCATCTGAAATTTGTGTGAAAGCGGGATTAGACGTAATTGTTCGAGAGATGATAGGAGCAGTTGGATCGGCGATAAAAGTGTAGTCAATACGGGCTGTATTAGAAATTGGGTTCACGCTTGGAATAGATTGAACGATAACCTGGAATGTTACAGTGACGATTTCTGACGGTGCGATGGGGTTTACTGGTATTCCTATGTTAGGATCAGCACCTGGAACGGAAACGTTATTAATAGTTACGCTATTCGGAATAAATGCAGTTCCTTCTGGGACCAAATCTGTTAAAGTAACTGTATTTGCAGTAGTATTTCCGTTATTTTGAACGACTACTGTGTAAGTGATTGTACCGTCAGTAGATTGTACGAGAGAATCTGTACTTTTAATTGCGGATAATGATGCATCAACAACAGCTGTATTAACTGTATTAGATGAGGATGTTGCTGTAACAGGAGGTTGACTTGGATCGACAATATACGTGTAACTTGTAAGTGCTTGATTTATAATCGCTCCTTGCGGTGGAATAGAACTTGCAAGAAATTGGAACGTAATAGTAGCGGAATCACCTGGTGCGATAATACCAACTGGAATACCAAGAGTTGGACTTGCATCTGGAAGTGAAATCCCGTTGAGCGTAACACTATTTGGAACAAATAATGCTCCTTCAGGAACTCCGTTAATGAGTAATACAGAGTTTGCAGGGAAGTTTCCAGTATTCGTTAATGTTGCTGTATACGTAATTATATCCCCGATAGATACGATTGTTCGATTTGCTTGTAAAACAGTTGTAACAGTTGCGTTATTAATTTGTGTTGAAGCGCTATTAGAATTTATCGTGCCTGTAACAGGAGAAGAGGCCGGATCAACGATGAATGCGTATTGAATAGATGCTACGTTTGTAATTGGATTTGAAGGTGGAGTTGATGTAACTATGACTTGGAAAGTAACGGTTAAGGAACTACCTGCACTAACTGTTCCGACATTAACTCCATTATTTGGATTTGCGCCTGGAATGGTACTTCCATTTACAGCAAAACTATTTTCAACAAAGGTCGTACCTGCTGGAACCATGTCTGAGAAATTTACATTCGTTGCATTTGTATTGCCGCTATTTTGAATCAAAACTGTATAAGTGATCGTATCTCCAATATTTGCAAAGGCTGTATTAGCAGTTTTTACAGCTGAAAGTATTGCTGAATTAATAGAGGTAACGAAGACGTTCGTTTCCACATTGCCAGGTTGAGCCTGTAATGCATTGCCTACGTTATATTGGAAGTTAACAAATCCTAAGTTTTGGAGTTCAGGTGTGAACGTTGTTGGATTACTTACGATTTGTACTTGGAATATGATTGTAACAGTTTGATTTGGATTGATTGTATTTATGCCAACACCGTCAATGATAGAAGCCGATGGTAATGGAGTGCCATCAACAACAACTGATCCTGCAACAAATTGTGTCCACGATGGTATAGGGTCTGAAAAAATAGCGTTGTTAGCAGGAATATTGCCTGTGTTCCTAATAGTCGTTGTATACGTAATCGTATCACCGATCGTTGCAAATGTTTTATCTCCTATTTTAGTAGTGTTTAAAATTGCACTTTCAATTTGTGTTGAAACGCTATTAGAAGCAATGTTTTTTGAAACTGGAGGATTAGCTGGATTAACGATATGCTGGAAGCTAACGCTAGCTTGATTAGTAATTGGATTTATAGGTAGAATTTCATTGGCATTAATGTGAAATGCTACGATTACAGACTGGTTTGGCGCGATATCACCAATTGGAACGCCTGTAATGATATTTGCATTTGGGATGCTAGTTCCGTTCAGTGTAAAACTATTCGGTTCAAATGAAGTTCCGTCTGGAATAAGGTCGGTAAAAATAACATTTGATGCACTAACATTGCCGCTATTTGTAATTGTAACGGTGTAGGTAATATCCTGCCCGATATCTGCCGTAGATACATTTGAATTTTTTTGTGCAGTAAGGATAGCGCTATTAATTTGTGTGGTCGTTGTATTAGATTGATTGGACGTTGTAATAGATGGTTGGCTAGGATCAACGACATAATGATATGTGATAGAAGCAGAATTGGAAATAGAATTAAGTGTAGGAAGTGTGGTAACAGTTGCTTGGAATGTGACGATTGCCGCATTACCGCCGTTAATGAAACCAATATTTACACCAGTAGATAAATCCACGTTTGGAATGGTTTGCCCATTAACTGTGAAACTATTTGAAACAAAAGTTAAATTGCTATCAAGTATATCGATAACGGTAACATCAGTTGCGGTCACATTCCCGGTATTAGGGAGGTTAAGTGTAAATGTTATTGTATTACCAATATCCGCAAAAGTAAGGTCTGCTGTTTTTGTGCTAATAATAGTTGCGGTGTTTATTTGAAGAAGTGTAGTGTTGGAAGTAGCTGCACTTGAAATGGGAGGATTAACAGGATCAACAGTAAACTCATACGTCGTTGCTGCTGTATTTGGTGCAGGATTAATAGGTGGGATGCTGTTCACTGTAACTTGAAAGACGATACTATATATTTCATTTGGTGGAAGTGTTGCAAGTAATACACCTGTATTTGGATTCGCATTCGGTTGTAAAACGCCATCGACCGTTAATGTGTTAGGAACAAATGTGAGTCCACTTGGTAATGCATCTGTGAATACTATATTAGTTGCATCGGTATTGCCTATATTGGTAATAGAAGTAGTATAAAAAGCAGTTTGCCCGATATCTGCAAAGGATACACTTTCATTTTTCGTCATAGATAATATTGCTTCTTTAATTTGTGTTGAAACAGGATTACTAATTGAAGTTTCTGCATCAGGTGGTGAGACTAATTGGTACGATGTTGATGAGAAATTTACAATTGGGTTTTGGGTTGGTAATGAGGTCACATTTACTTGGAATGAAACAGTTATTGTAGCCCCAGCTGTTATCGGCCCAATATTTACACCGTTTGTTGGATCCGCACCACTTTGAGGAATTCCATTAATAGAAAATGAATTTGTAATAAATGTAGTTCCGCTCGGCATAGCATCTGTGAAAATAACATTTTGTGCGGAGGAATTTCCATTGTTTGTTAAAGTGACAGTATAAGTGAGTGTATCTCCGATATGGCTAAAAGCTTTATCAACTTGTTTCGATGAAAGAATGGTAGCAGTATTAATTGTAGTAAACGTTGTGTTTGAAGTAACATTTCTTGAAACAATCGGTGCATTTGGATCAGCGATAAATGTGTAAGAAGCATTAGCGGAATTGGCAATAGGATTTTGAACAGGGGTAGAAGTAGCGGTCACTTGAAATACTATAGATATTGAGCTGTTAGGAGCAATTGATCCAATCGTTATGCCTGTATTAGGATTCAATCCAATTTGTGTGATTCCATTTATTGTAACGCTGTCAGTAATAAATGTTGTGCCATCTGGTATAAGGTCAGTGAAAGTAATATTCGTTGCATTTGTATTACCGCTATTCGTTAAAATTGTCGTATAGGTAATGGTATCGCCTAGTGTTACAAGCGTTTGATCGACCGATTTTACCATCGTTATCATAGCATCTAATACAGGGTTTGTAGCAATATTCGTTGAAGTAGAGGTAGTAGCAGGAGCGCTGTTAGGATCAACAGTATAAGAATATAAAATTGTGTCATTACCCATAATTGAACTGGAAGGGGGAACAGAAATAACATTTACTTGGAAAGTAACAGTTACTGTTTCACCAGGAGCGATATTTGGTATGTTTACTCCAAGTGCTGGTTGCACACCAGACTGCTGAACACCATTGATTGTGACTGAATTTGGTATAAAGGTAGTGCTAGCTGGAATAGCGCTTGTGAAAGTAATATTCGTTGCGGCTGTATTTCCTGTATTGGTAATAGTAGTTGTATACGTAATCGTATCTCCAACTGAAACTATAGATTTATCAGCACTTTTTTGGGTTGTTAAAATTGCACTATTAATAGTTGTCGAAACCGCATTAGATACATTCGTTTGTGATACGGCAGGTTGGCTAGGATCGACCACATGTGCAAATTGTACAGAACTAGAATTAGAAATTGGATTTATACTTGGAATGTTTGTAACAAGTACGTTGAGAGTAATCACGGCCGTTCCATTTGGGTTTATATTTCCAATCTGAATCCCGTTAGCTGTATTTCCGATTTGCTGTGTACCAGAATCGTTTGTAAGAGCTCCGGAAATAAATGTTGTTCCGTCAGGTAAAATATCTGTGAAAATTATATTTTGTGAAGTGACATTTCCAGGGTTACTTAATGTAATCGTATAAGAAATTGTATCGCCAATTGTTGCGAAAGTTTTATCTACAGATTTGATTGCCACAATTTCCCCAGAATTTATTTGTGTCGAAACGGGATTAGATGTCGTATTTCTTGAAACGAGTGGTAAATTAGGTCCTGTCATAAATTGATAATCAATAGAAGCTCCGTTTACAACAGGTGAGTTTGGACCCCCAGGTCCAATTGTGAAAATTGGATTTGGAATGCTAACTACTTGCACACGGAAGGTAACGTTTATAAAATCTCCTGCAATAATATCCCCAATTGGTATCCCATTCGCTGGATTTACCCCAGGTAATAAGACTCCGCCTACTCGAACGCTATCTGTTATAAATATTGTGTTATTTGGAATTGGATCTGTAAAAATGATATTCGTAGCAGTTGTGTTTCCTATATTATCCAATAAAACAGTGTACGTTAAAAATGAATTTCCAGGTGCTACGTCAGAAAATAGTCGATCTACACTTTTCGTTGCTTGAATAATTGCTTCATTTATTTGAACTAAAGTTGGATTACTAGTAGCGGTTTCTGTCACCGGCGGCTGGGTAGGATCCACAATAATCGAGTATGTCGTGCTAGATTGGTTCAACGTTGGGTTTGTAGCTGGTATTGAGCCAACGATTGCTTGAAAGCTAATTGTTGTCGTTCCTCCAACTGGAATTGAGTCTAAAGAGATCCCGCTATCTGGTCTAAATCCAAGTTGTGGGATGGTATTAATTTGTACGCTATCGGGAATGAATGAAAGTTCAGGTGGTAATATATCGATAAAAACAGGTGTGTTTGCGGTAGTATTTCCGCTATTGGTGAGGGTAGTTGTATACGTAATTGTATCTCCAACAGCAGCAAAAGCACTGCTTGCAGTTTTTGTTGCGATAACAGAAGCAGTATTTACTTGTGTAAAAGTTTTATTAGATTTAATTGTTCGTAAAACTGGCGGTTCATTTATATCTACAATAAAGCTATATTGAAGCGATGATTTGTTCGGGATTGGATTAGGGTTTGGAAGTGTTGTAATGTTTACTTGAAAACTGAGTGTAGCAGATGCATTTGAATTCAAGTTACCAATATTGATACCGTTTTGTGGATTTGCATTCGGAACGGTTACACCATTTATCTTAAAGCTATTTGAGATAAAGGTAGTACCGTTTGGAATTGTATCAGTAAAAGTAATGTTGTTCGCAATAGTATTTCCGGTGTTTGTAATAGATGAAGTGAATGTAATTGTATCACCAATTGTAGCGAAAGTTGTACTAGCGCTTTTATTTATTACTAAAGTAGCGTCAATAATTGGTGTAACTGTTGTATTTGTTACGGTGCTACCAACAGCAGGAGATTGGTTTGGATTAACGGTATATTCATAATTTACAAGAGCATTATTTGTTAATGTGCCACTAGGTGGTATCGCTAAAATTTGTGCTTGAAAAGTAATGAATACAGTATCTCCTGGCGAAATATCTGCCAAGTGAACACCAAGTGATGGATCTAATCCTGGTTGTGGAACATTATTGATAGTTACGGAGTTTTGGATAAATGAAGCTCCTGCGCCAAGCCCATCTGTTAAAACAGTTGCACTAGCAGGGATATTACCTGTATTTGTTACTGCAATCGTATAGGTAACAATATCACCAATTGCAGCTGTCGGTGTATTCACAGACTTAGTAGCGACAATAGTAGCGTTATTAATTTGAGTTGTTATTACGTTACTTAACGTATTGGCGGATGCTGGAGGTAAGTTAGGATCTACGACATACTGGTACGTTGTATTGCTTTGGTTCGGGATTGGATTTGGATTCGGGATAGAATTTACTTGTACTTGGAATGAGATAATCGTATTTGCATTCGGATTTATTGGGTCGATTGCAATTCCGCTTGCTGGATTGACATTAGGCAGTGTATTCCCGTTTACAGTAACACTATTAGGGATGAACGATGTCCCATTTGGAATTACATCTGTAAATATTACATTTGATGCAAGTGTGTTCCCGTTATTCGTTAAAGTAGTCGTGTACGTAATAATATCATTTACGTTAGCAAACTGTTTATCTGCCGATTTAGTAGCGGCAATTGAGGCGTTATTAATAGTTGTCTGTACAGTGTTAGAAGCAACCATCTGCATCACAGCAGGTTTGGATGGATCATACGTATATTGGAATGTTGTGCCTGATTGATTTGTAATTGGGTTTACAGCAGGGATAGTTGGTACAAAAACTTGGAATGCAACGGTGCTTGATGAACTCGCTCCTATCGTACCAATTGAAATGCCGTTAGCAGGATTTGCATTAGCTATAGGGACATTATTAATCGTTACAGTATTAGGAATGAAGAGGGTACCCGCTGGAATGATATCTGTAAATGTTACATTAGCAGCAGGGATATTCCCGTTATTCGTTAAAATAGTCGCATATAGTATGACATCACCAATATCAGCGAAGTTTGTACTCGTTAGTTTTGTAGCAACAATATTAGCAGTATTAATTTGTGTAGTTACTATATTGCTAGCGGCGTTTCTAACAAGAGCAGGTAAGTTTGGATCAGCGATAAAGCTATATTGAAGTGCAGCGCTGTTTTGAATTGGGTTTGGTGAAGGTAGCCCATTTGCACTTATTTGAAAAACAATCGTTGTAAAACCACCTGAAGGAATGGAGCCGACTTGAAGACCGGTACTAGGGTCTGCACCTAGTTGTAAAGCACCACCTATAAAAATACTATTTGGTACGATTGTGGTGCCATTAGGGATTATGTCGGTAACGATAACATTATTTGCTGTAGTATTGCCAAGATTAGCTAAAGAAATTGTATATGTGATTGGTTGCCCGACATCGGCGATAGTTAAATCTACTTCTTTGACAATCACTACATTTGCTAAATTAATTTGTGTACTTACAGTGTTACTTACAGATGTTTCTATAGTTGGTGGATCGCCCGGATTTAGAATAAAGCTATACTGTGTACTAGATGAATTTAATGTTGGGTTTTGTGTTGGTAAAGAGGTGACGGTTACTTGATAAGAGACAGTAAGTGAGCCATTAGCAGCAATGGAAGGTAGTGGAACACCTATATTTGGATCTGCGTTATTTTGAAGTACACCATTAATAAGAAAAGTGTTTGGAATAAAGGTAGTACCGTCTGGATTCGTATCTACGAAAGTAGGGCTATCAGCAGAAACACTTCCTGCATTCGTCAAAGTAACAGTATAAGTTAATATATCCCCTACGGTAGCGAACGCTCGATCCACTGTTTTGGCTGAAATGACATTTGCATCGTTTACTTGAGTAAATGTAGTGGTTGAAGTAGTGTTCTTACTTACAGGTGAAGTGTTTGGATCAACGATAAAGTTATAGGAGATGGAAGCGCTATTTGAAATAGGGTTTGGATTTGGAATGCTAGTTATTACTACTTGGAATGAAGCTGTAATTGTAGTATTAGCATTGATGCTACCAATATTGATGCTAGCTGGTGTAACGCCTGGCTGAGTAACACTGTTAACTATAACGCTGTTTGGGACAAAGGCGGTTCCATTCGCAATTGAATCAGATAGTAATACATTGTTCGCTGCAACATTTCCATCGTTAGTAAGAGCAAAGGTGTAAGTTAATACATCGCCAACTTCCGCAAACGTTTTATCTACAGATTTATTAACATGGAGATTTGCTAGTCTAATTGTTGATGTAACAGAATTAGAATTTGCTGTTTTTGAAGTCGGTGGCAAACTTGGATTTACAGTGTAAATATAAGAGGCGAAAGCGTTATTAATGATAGGATTTTGGGCAGTGATGTTAATGACTGTTACTTGAAAGGATAAGGTAAAAGTAGCTCCACCAGGAATTGTGCCGATAGGTAAAGCAACGAGAGAATCTACATTCTGCAAAACTCCGTTTAGTGTTACAGTACCAAGAGTCAATATCGTTCCGTTTGGAAGTGGATCTGTTAGTTGAACGTTATTAGCGGCTGCATTTCCGCTGTTTGTAATAAGGATTGTATAACTTATCGTTTCGCCAATTGTGGCAAATTGTTTGTTAGTTGATTTTGTTAAAGTTAAATTCGCATTGTTAATTTGAGTGGAAACGAGATTAGAAGAAATGTTTTTTGTAACGGGAGATTGGCTAGGGTTGACGGTATATTGATAAGAAGCGCTTGATCCGTTAGATACGACATTTGACGCGGGTATTGTGTTTACTACTACTTGAAATGCAACATTTTTTATTGTGCCGCTTGGGATGGATCCAATGTTCACGCCGGTAGCGGGATTTGCGCCCACCTGTGTCGTGCCATCTATTGTTAAACTGTTTAGAACAAAAGTTGTTCCAGTAGGAATGATATCTGTAAAAATAACATTGTTCGCATTTGTATTACCTGTACCTGTAAAGGAAACGGTGTACGTTAGTGTATCACCAATATCTGCGAAATTTTTATCTACTGCTTTTGCCATTGTTACAGTAGCGTTATTCACTTGAGTAGATACGATATTGGTCGTATCAGTCCCACTTACTGCAGGTTGATTTGGTACAGGAATGTATTGATATGTTGTTGTACCACTATTTAATATTGGATTTGTTTGGGGGGTAGAAGGAACGAATACTTGAAATGAAATAGTAGTAGTAGAATTTGCGGCAATTGATCCAATTGATATACCATTAGCGGGATTTGCGCCAGCTTGAGTAACTCCGTTCACAGTTACACTCCCTGGAATGAAAGTAGTCCCGCTAGGAATCGGATCCGTATATATAACATTTGTTGCAGCGATATTTCCTATATTAGCTAAGGCAATACTGTAAGTTAATGTTTCACCAATATCGGTAAAAAGTTTGTTGACTGATTTTGTTCCATTAATATCTGCCAGGTTAATTTGTGTTCCAGCAGAATTGCTTGTTGCAAGACCGTTAAAGGTTGTTCCTCCGGCGATTGGTGTATATTGAAATGTAATATTCGCAGTGTTAGAGATAGGATTTTGACTTGGAAGAGAAACGACAGTAGCTTGGAAGGTTACTGTGCGAGAAGTACCATTATTAATTGTTCCAAGAGATATACCAGCCGCGGGATTTGCATTTGTTTGTGGTACGTTATCTACTGTTACAGTGCCGGGTATAAAAGAAGTACCGTTAGGGAGACTATCTATAAAAATAGCGTTATTGGCAGGAAGAAGCCCGGTGTTAGGGATAGTAACTGTATAAGTGAGAATATCTCCAATTGCAGCAACGCTTTTATTCACGCTTTTCGTTGCTTGAATATTTGGGGAGTTTATATTAATTTGTAAGCCGACTGTATTTAACATATATGCATCTCCGTTAGTAGTTAAACGGATTGCGGCGGATACTTGTGAGTTTGTTAAATAAGAGGAAATGTCAATGGAAGTAATGTCCCAGCCCTGTCTTCCTGCGGAGATGTTTGTACTTGTAGAAGCACTTTGATTTCGCGTTCCAAATGTCCCTGTTGTATCTAAGTTCCCTGCAGCATTATTAACTTGAGAACCGAAGAAATTATTTATAGCATTGTTTGGTCCGGATAAAGCATTTAATGAACTGAAATTTGGTCCAAATAAAGCTTGATCCCCGGTTAAATCTGCATCTCCTTCCGTAGAACTTAAAAATAATCTCCCGCTTACTGGTCCTCCGGAAGGTGTTAAAAATCCAGAAACAGATACATCGGCACTACCAGTTTCTGCAGAAACACGGTTACCCGCTACATAAATGGTTAAGTTTCTTGCTGGCAATGTGCCGTTTTGATAAGCGACGATAAGCGTCCATCCAGCCGAATTAATTGTTCCATTAGAAGCATCTATAGGATCTACAAGTCCAGGAACCGATCCTGTAGTATAGGAACCAGAACCTCCCGCTTGAATAAGAGTTGTTACGTCTGCCGAACGAGTGTAAAAGCCAAATGTAATAGAGTTTGAAACAAATGTTTGATTTGAAGCCGTAACAGCTGAAGGAGTAATCGAGTATGTTGAAACAGGTGTTGAAAAAGAAACTGGGTTTCCTAATACACTCGTAATGTTTTGATCACGAGATAAATAGTTTCCACCCCAAACGAGTTCGGCGTAAAGAATAGTACTACCAGCAGGGATATTTAAAATAGCGGTAGAACTATTTTGTGTATAGTTTAACGTTGTACCAGCAGGAAAAGTAGGTACTTGTAAAGCAGTATTCGTAGTTGCGAATGCACCAATTGCCCCGATTGTACCAGCACGGTTTTGATTACTAATTTTACTTAAGCCTAAAGTATTTCCTGTAATAGCGAGTGCGCCGTTAGTGGTGGTAGAAAATCGATTCGTAATGGGCATGTTGTCACCTCATTTACAATATAGTCTTGGTCAAAATAACATATGTATGTGACAAATAAAGGGAAACATGTACAAGTTGATTTAGTAATAATGATTTAAATGTCTAGATAAGGGAATGGAGTATGATTGAATTGGAAATTAGGGTGGAGCGTCTTGGGAAAGAACAAATAGGCGATATTGTAGCATTATCTTCTTATATTGGCTGGGATTATAACAGAGAAGAAATTGAGACTATTTTTGATTCAGGTATCGTATATGGTGTGTGGAATGAGAGGGAGAAACTAATTGCTAGCGCGGCAATAATATTATATGGGGAGAAATTAGCGTCTATCGGAATGGTCATTGTACATCCAGATTATAAGGGGAGAGGGATTGGAAAGGCGATAACGAATTCATGTATTAAGAGCGTATCGGTTCAAACTCCCATTATACTTATTGCTACGGATGAGGGAAAGCCTCTATATGAAAAATTAGGATTTAGAGTAGTAAGCTATGTTTCTAAATACATATGTAACTCGTACAATGTGAATGATTATTGTGTAGGAAATGAAGATTATATGGTGAAGTATGAAGAGTGTGATTTAGAAGAAATAATAAAATTAGATGAAAATGCGTTTGGAACAAATAGAAAAGTATTTTTAACGAAAAGAATGATACAAAGTGAACAGTGCATCGTTGTAAAGGACAACAAACGAAATGTATTAGGTTACGGTTTAAGTATACAAACATCAGAAAATAAAATAATAGGACCAGTTGTTGCGAAAAATGATACGATGGCAATGAGGATTGTACATTATTTAGCAAGAGAGCATCATGGTAAATTAAGAATGGATGTACCAGAAGGAAAGAATGGTTTCATGAAAGAATTAGAGATTACTGGTTTTCAAAAGGTTAATACACCACCAATTATGATGAAAAATAGCGATAAATTATTAAAAAGGAGTAATGAACTGTATAGCATTGCAGCACAAGTTTTTGGGTGAAAAAAGAATCCTTTCGTGAAAAGGATTCTTTTTTATAGCCAATTTAATCACGATATTGGTCATGAGTAGGTTGAAAGAGGTCTTCCTCGACATCTCTAACAACTGAAAAATGATCAACGTTATAATGGCCGTGTAAAGTTTTATTGTGATGACCAATAATTTGCTCTGCAGACAATACGTTAGAATCAGTTGTTGAATGACCGTTTTTAATTAATGTAACGTCAAATCCTTGTACAGTTGCTGTCCTAACGGCAGTGTCGATGCAATGTTCTGTTTTACATCCGCCTATAACAATATGATTAATGTTTTCTTCTTTTAAAAGTTCAAGTAAAGAAGTGCCGTAGAATGAATTGGTTGCTGCTTTATTAATAAGGATTGCAGACTGGGGTACTTGAATTTGATTATGTACTTCAAATCCTTCGCCGCTGCCAGAAGCAACATCGATATCTCTTACGAAAACAATAAGAGCATTTGAATCTATTGCTTTCTGCAGTGCTGTATTTAGTGTAGATAATAGCTCGGTTTTGCGAAAAACTTCATTTTCTTGCTCATTTCCATCAATTAATTCTTGTTGAGCGTCGATAATTAATAGTGCTTGTTTCATCGTGTCTCCCCTTTAATATGAAATAAGTTCCACTTTACATATTCCTTCAGGTTGTTAGGAAATCCTCCATTGTAAGCGAAGTAGAAGATTGATTTACAAAGTTGTCAAAGAAATTTCATTCTCATAGCGTGTAAAAACATGTATGATAGGAGATGGAGAATTTTTGAGTAGGTGGGAATAACATGCAAACAGTAGAAGATTATCTTTCATTCTTACATACGAAAGGATTTAAATTATCAGAGGAAGCACAAGGGTTTATTATGTTCGGACAAGGATATACTGGTGCGTCTGATGGGATTGTGAACGCAGCAATAGAAGCAACAATTAAACATCAATTGCAGTTTGATGGTAGTTATTTCGTTGCGTTATTAGAACGATTGAAAGAGGAAGAAATTACAGATAAAAAAAGCGCTAAGGCTTTTATGCGGAAGTTACAAGCGTAACTTCACGCAGCCTGCGCTTCTTTTTTTGTTTTGGAAGGTAATTCAACAAAAATCATGCCTAGGAAAATACAGAGGCATCCGATAATAGCAGAAATAGAAAGTTGTTCGTTTGCAACGAGAACGCCTGTTAAGGCAGCAAAAACGGGTTCCATTGCGAAAATGATTGCTACTCTCGTTGGAGACGTATGTTTTTGTGCTGATGTTTGAATGAAAAAAGCAATGGATGTCGCAAATAGGGAAGTTAAAAATAGAGCGAATAAAAAGGAAGAATTCGTCCATAGTACTACTGAAAATAATTTTTCCCAATCTTCAAACAAAAAGGCGCAAATAGAAGAAAACATACCGACAGCTAATACTTGCGACGTGCTTAACAATAAAGGTGATATTTTCTTAGAGAAGAAGCCGTTAACAAGAATATGGGCAGCGAAAGCGACTGCACAACCGAGAACGAGTATGTCTCCAATGTTTAATTGAAAAGAATCAGCAGCTGTTAATAAGTATAAACCCGTTGTAGCTACAGCAATACCAAGTACGATGAAAATGGTAGCTTTTTGTTTTAAAAAGATAAATGATAAGATTGGGACCATAACAATGCTTAGCCCAGTTAAGAAACCTGCTTTTGAAGATGTTGTATAGAGTAAGCCAAATGTTTGCAATAAATAACCGACAAATAAGAAAAAACCAACGATTATCCCTGCCGTGCTACTATGTTTTATATCTTGTTTTGAAGTTTTTTGTGAGAAAATAATTTGAACGAATAATAAAATAATTCCAGCGAATAAAAAGCGAATACCATTAAACGTAAATGGACCAACGAAAGACATAGCGTTTTGAACGACAACAAACGTAGCTCCCCAAATAAAAGAGACAAATAATAAAGCAAGAGGAGCAATCCACTCTTTTTTCACACTCATACCCCCGTTAATTTTGTAATATAGCTTTTCTAGCTAATTCATCAGCTACTTTATTTTGACTACTTGGAATCCACTTAATAAAAAAGAGATCGAAGTTTTTTATGTACTGCAGTGCTTCATCTAAAAGAGGTGCAAATATTTTATTTTTTGCGTATTCCTTTTCAACAGCCCGTTCGACAAGCTGGGAATCTGTACGAAAAGAGACAGTGCTATAATTATGCTCGATGCAATATTTTAATGCTAGAAGTAAAGCGCGATATTCTGCTTCATGATTGGACATTGTTCCAAGTGGTAATGATAATTGTACAGGCGGCTGAACGCCTTTAATAAACACTCCTGCACCAGAAGGACCAGGATTTCCTTTTGATGCACCATCAATATATACTTCAATCAAAATGAGAAACCTCCAAATTATAAGATTATCCCCTACTTAAATATTTTTTGAAGTAGGGGATAGAGTAGTTATCCGATTGTGATGCTGTAACGACATGTAAATGTTTCATTCGCTTGTAAAGATTGAATTCCCTTTTTGTCCTTGAAATCTTTTGCTGGTTTTACTTCATCAGCGATTCCGTACCAAGGTTCAATACATAAGAAAGGTGCGTTATCCCCTGGTGTCCATACGCCGACAAATGGGAATCCATCAAATTCTACTTTTACAAATTTATTATGTTTATGAGAACGAATCGAAATTTCATGCGTATTCATATTTTCAAAAATAAGCGCATCATTTTTGAATAAATCATATGTAAGTGGCAGTTCAGTCGTATTTTCAGCGATTAATTGCTTTTTGTTTGAAAGGTAAGGTCCTTCTAATACGCTTGTTTCTAAGCGTTCCGAACCATTAAACGCTAAGTGATAATCTGTAAATGATTCACCGTCCAATAAAGGGAAGTTGAATCCAGGATGTGCTCCGATTGAGAAGAACATCTCTTTAGAAGTAGGATTGTTTACTTCATATGTTACATGAACGCTTTGTCCATCTAGCTCATAAGAAACGAGTAATTCGAATTCATATGGGTATTTTTTTAATGTTTCTTCATTACTAGTAACGATATAAGTGATCTTTGTTTCACTTTGTTCTTTCACAGAGAAAGTAAGATCACGAGCGAAACCGTGTTGTGTTAATGAATATGGTTTACCGTCTACGTAGTATGTATTATCTACTAATCGGCCGACAATTGGAAACAAAATTGGTGCACGGCGTCCCCAATAAGTAGAATCACCTTGCCATAAATATTCTGTGTTGTCTTCTTTTAAGCGAACGCTCTGTAATTCTGCACCTTTGTCAGAAATGGAAACGATCACTTTTTCATTTTGAATTGTTGCTGTCATGAAGTGAAACCTCCTAAATCTTTCATATGTTTCATTATACGTTGTCTAAAAGGAAAAAGGTAGTTTATGATAGGAATCTATTGACGAAAGAGGGGCTACGACGTAAAATATAATCTTGTTGCTTAAAAAACGAATAACGTGGTTCGAAACCATCCCACGTAAAAAAACTAAGGAGATTTTGTCATGAATATTAGAACTTTAGTCGGTAATGGTATTTTAGCGGCATTATATATTGCTGTTTCTATGCTTATTCAGCCATTTGGCTTTACGAATGTACAATTTCGTATTTCAGAGATGTTTAATCATCTCGTTGTATTTAACAAGAAAGCAATTTACGGAATTGTATTAGGTGTATTTTTAACGAATCTCTTGTTCTCACCTATGATCGCTTATGATTTAGTATTTGGAGTAGGTCAATCTATTCTTGCATTAGTTGCAACGATTATTTCTATGCGATTTATTAAAGGTGTTTGGGCTCGTATGATTTTTAATACAGTTATCTTTACGATTACAATGTTTATGATTGCAATTGAACTTCATCTTGCATTGGGTTTACCATTTATGTTGTCTTGGTTAACATGTGCAATCGGTGAATTTGTTGTCATGGCGATTGGTATGCCTGTAATGTACTGGATTAATAAGCGAGTACAATTTGAAAGATTTATGTAATAGATGAAAGAGCTATTCCTATAGGGATAGCTCTTTTTGCATGTGATAATATTGAATATAATTCTTTGACTCTTGATAAAATATAATAAAATAAAGTGAGGCTTTTATTAGCTGGCTACATATAAGAAGTCTTACATAAGGGGAATGTAGTATGAAATATAAAATTCATTGGTTGTATAAAACGAAGCGCGGATTGCAGACGGAATTAACAACAGAGTATATGAACATAGAAGAAGTACTTCAATTTGCAGAGGATTTTGAGAAAACAGGAAGAGCTAAGGAACTTTTATTTTACGATGAAATGGACGCAGAATGGTCATTAAAAGAGATGAAAAAGTTAAGTAAGCAAGTAGAGGAAGAGCCCCAAGAAATACTCGTTTATTTTGATGGGGGGTATGATGTGCAAACGAAAGAAGCTGGCGTTGGTATATGTGTGTATTATAAAAAAGGAAATACAAACTACCGCATTCGCCGCAATGCATATATAGAAGGTATATATGATAATAATGAAGCGGAATATGCATCATTATTATACGGTATGAATATACTCGAGGAACTAGGGATTAAGTATGAAGCAGTTACACTTCGCGGAGATTCACAAGTGGTACTGCAGCAATTAGCCGGAGAATGGCCTTGTTATGATGAGCATTTAAACCATTATTTAGATCAAATTGAACAAAAGGCGAAGCAAATGAAATTAAAACTTGTATGTGAACCGATATCTAGAAAACAAAATAAAGAAGCACATCAATTAGCAACGCAAGCATTAGAAGGAACAGTTATTGATAGTCATAAAGAAATAACCGAATAGAGAGGTGCAAAGGTGGATAAAAAGCAACTCATTACAGAGGTAAATGACTTATTAGAAACGTATTGTGAAGGATGTTTTTTGCGAGAACATAATCGAAAGACAAATAGTAAGTATTATGCTCATTCATTTTGTATAAGGCAATGTACAGTTGGTGAAACATTGAAAAAGTATGGAGAACAGTTGTCATGAAAAAACATCCAGAGAAAATTCTCTGGATGTTTTTTTAGTGCTTTGCTTCGTTTAATTGCTGCTCGCATTTGCTTAGTTTCTTTTCCTCGTTCATTAAAAAGGGTTCATCTAAATCTACTGCAACAGATTTCATAATTTCAAGCTGTGAGCGAGCTGCTTCTACTGCAGTAGTAGCATGCTCTAATGTATCTGGATCCATTGAAATTGTTGCTGAGCCTACCATTTTTTGTGCTGTTTCTACACGGAATTTTACTTCTTCAAAATCATTTACTTCTGATCCCATTGTTACTGCCTCCTTTGTATATTGCGCATTTCACATAGTTTTTGCTCTGTAAAACGGAAATATACAAAGGAATAATAAAGGAGGTTACCAAGTAAGGTAACCTCCTGTTATATGTTGGATTAAAGTTTTACTACGTTAGCAGCTTGAGGTCCACGGTTACCTTCAGTAATGTCGAAAGATACTTCTTGACCTTCTTCTAAAGCTTTGTAGCCATCTCCTTGAATAGCAGAGAAATGTACGAATACATCGTCAGCGCCTTCCATTTCGATAAATCCAAAACCTTTTTCGTTGTTAAACCATTTTACTTTTCCTTGCATGTTATAATTCCTCCTAAAAGCGTTTACTATTTTCATTTAGTGAAATTCATTTGAAAAATAATATAAACTAAAAATGCTATATTCTTGAATATTCTGCTAAATGATTAATTTAAATATACACGAATTGGGAGAATTTAGTCAAGTAAGCGATTTTATTTTTTGTATTTTTAAATAATTTTTCAGTCGAATTTTTAAATAGGTATAGGACAGGCCGAGTATGTAATATTCTTAATTGAATGCTATACATAATGAGGTGAAAGAATGAATAAGTCTTACTTATTAGATAATGAAGAAATGAGAACGAGAACCGACATACCGGATTGGGTTGCAAAAGAATTTGAGATTTTTTCAAGTGTCGTGTTAGAACCAACTTTTCCATGTTATTTCGGTTTAACAGCTTTGAAAAAGAATGAACTTCGCTATTCATTTCTTTCTCATAATGATTGGAGTCATTTGCCACATACAATGTTATCTTTTTTAGAGTTAATGAAAGAGAGGCCGATTGTAAGAAGGGGCTTTTTCCTTTTTGTAGAACCGGAATGTGAAGAACAATCACTCGAATATTACCGTGATTCCTTTTGGAAAGTGCTGCAGTATTTACATGAAAACGATAATCAAGCATGGCCAAAGCAAATTCCTGAAGATCCAGACCATTATTTATGGGAATTTTCATTTGGTGGTGAGCCAATATTTGCATTTGGAAATGCGCCAGCTTATAAACAACGAAAAACTAGACATTTAGGGAATTCTCTCGTTATTGGGTTTCAGCCACGCACTATTTTTGATGGATTAGAGGGGGATCGTCCTAAAGGAGCATATTCAAGACAAATGGTCCGTGAGCGAGTTGAAAAGTGGGATCAATTGCCGAAACATCCTAACATTAGTCATTACGGTGACCCAGAGCATCGTGAATGGAAACAATATTTCATAGGAGACGATGTAGAGCTAATAAAAGGGAAATGTCCTTTTCTTCATAGGATAGAAAAATAAGAGCCGTCATCTGGATGGCTCTTTTGTATATTTTGGATAAAAAAGGGTATTTTATTATGAAAGCTAGTCTATTTTTTAAAATTACATCATTAACTAGTAGTAAAAAGAGAAGAAAGGATAGAGCGATGTTTGGAGCAATTATACAGCAAATCGTATTAGGTATTTCATTAGCTGCGCCAGTAGGGCCGATTAATATTGAAATGTTAAAACGAGGAATTGAACGTGGGTTTTGGCATGCTTGGGTTGTTGGAATTGGTGGAATGACTGCAGATGTTTTATTTATGCTTCTCATTTATTTCGGTTTATCTTCTGTGTTTATGTATACATATGTACAAGCCTTCATGTATTGCACGGGTTTTTTCTTGTTATTTTATTTAGGATTTCAAAGTGTAAAACAAGGAATTTTCCACTCGAATATGGAATATAAAAAAGAAGAGGTAGGTGGCCTTAAGCAATCGTTTATGGCAGGATTTTTAATTGCGATATCCAATCCATTAAATCTTGTTTTTTGGTTTGGTATATACGGAAGTACACTTAGCTCATTACTTACGAAGGTAACGAAACAAGAAGCTTTTTTGTACAGTCTTTGCATTATTGCCGGTATTATTTTATGGAATTTAAATATTGCTTTTTCTGTACATTTTGGAAGAACTTTATTAAAACCAAAAGCGCTTGGCTATATAACAGCCGGAGCAGGTATTATTTTAGTAGGGTACTCTATACATTTTGCATACAAAGCTTTACAGTTGTTCACATAAGATTGAAGGGGAGATTTTTATGTATCGAACCACTATTGACGGAAAAGAAATTATCATTACGTTAGCGCCAAAAGTCCGAAGAGAAATTACTGATAGAAATCCACTATATGAAGCGGTATTTCATAATGCTGCAAGATTGCTACAAACAAAGCAACCGACGTTTGCAGTAAATCATGAAATATTTGGTCTCATTATTGGAGAAGTGCAAAGAGGAGAAGTAACAGTGTTTGCGGTGGAACATATTATTCCGAAGCAAAATATATTTGGACCGAACAATTTTTTCTCGACAATAGAACAGCAGGCAAATTTGTAAAATGAATAGAATAAGAATAGAAAAGAAATAGTCGTAACGATATGTTGCGGCTGTTTTTTTGGAAAAGGGGGAAACAAGATGAAGAAAGTGGGGAAAGAGTTCTTTTTACAACATGATATCGTTATTATGTATAGCATTCTATTTATTTTCATTATTATTTTAAAAATGCAATTTTTCACGTGGTTTGGCATGTTAGCATGTATGTTTGGGATTGTTTTCTATACACTTAATGAATACATGACACATCGTTTTTTATTCCATATTAAGCCGCCTAAAAACACATTTCTATTAAAAATGTTAAGAAGATTACATTATGATCACCACGTATATCCAGATGATTTAAAACTTTTGTTTTTACCTGTATGGTTTAGTATACCTAGTTTTACTATTTATTTACTTATAGCATATGGTATTACAAAAAGTGTTACTATTACACTTTCATTTGGAATCGGAATGATTATCATGCTGCTCGTTTACGAATGGAAACATTATATTGCCCATAGACCGATTCGTCCCGTCACTAAGTTTGGAAGATGGCTAAAAAAACAACATATATTACACCATTATAAAAACGAAAAGTTTTGGTTCGGTGTTTCAAATCCAGTATTCGATTTTATATTTGGAACACTTAAAGACGGAAAAGATGTTGAGTTAAGCGAAACAGCTCGTAATTTAGAAAAGGAAAAAAAGACAAAAGTAGTGCGTTAAGCACTGCTTTTGTCTTAATGAGGAAAAAATAAGTAAGGTGTCACTTTATTTTGAAAAAGTATATTAAAAATTTAGGAGAAATTGCCGAAAAATGTCTATCGAAAAACCTTTGCATGAATGCATGGATTGTCTAAAATAAGTATAAGTTTCTGAATATTTATAAAATTTAGTCTTTAGGTATACAAGGAGGAAGTGTATTTCAAGTAAGAGAGGGGATCGGTTAATGAAACGAGATGATACGTCAGCACGTAAGTTGCAAAATGAAGTGAATTATACAGAGGTCGTTCAGTCGGAAGAATTTCAATTGTTATTAAATACGAAAAAGAAGTTTATCGTTCCAATGAGTATTTTCTTTTTTAGTTTTTTTATTGCACTGCCTATTTTAACGTCGTATTCAAAGGTGCTTAATACACCTGCATTTGGTGACGTTACATGGGCGTGGGTATTTGCTTTTTCCCAATTTATCATGACATGGGCACTATGTATGATTTATAGCAAAAAAGCAGAATCATTTGATGAAATCTCCCAAAAAATTCTGCAAGATATGCAAAAAAGGAGGGGCTGAACTTGAATACTACTGCATTTGCACTATTTTTAATTATTGTTCTTGGTACGCTCGTCATAACATATTTTGCATCGAAAAAAACGAAAAATGCGAGTGAATTTTATACGGCTGGAGGGGGATTAACTGGTTGGCAAAATGGTCTGGCCATCGCTGGAGATTACATGTCTGCTGCTTCATTTCTTGGTATAGCCGGAGCAATCGCATTAACTGGGTTTGATGGATTCTTTTATAGTATCGGTTTTTTAGTTGCTTATTTAGTTGTACTGTATCTTGTTGCAGAACCGCTTAGAAATTTAGGGAAGTATACTTTGGCGGATATGATTGCAGCACGCTTTGATGCGAAAAAAGTTCGCGGAGTTGCAGCTCTTAATACGATGACGATTTCTATCTTTTATATGATTGCACAATTAGTTGGCGCGGGTGCACTTATTAAATTATTATTAGGGATTGAATATACGACATCTGTATTAATCGTTGGAACACTTATGACGGTGTATGTTATTTTTGGAGGGATGACAGCAACAAGCTGGGTACAAATTGTTAAAGCGGTACTACTAATGGCTGGTACGTTTATTATTTCTGTTATCGTTTTCGCAAAGTTTAATTTTAGTGTGACTGAAATGTTTGCACAAATGAAAACAGCTACGCCATTAAAAGATTCGTTTTTAAATCCAGGAGTAAAGTATAAAGTTGGCCTTGATACACTTTCTTTAAATTTAGGACTAGTTCTCGGTACAGCGGGATTACCACATATACTTGTCCGCTTTTTTACAGTACGTGATGCAAAAACAGCACGTCAATCTGTTGTATATGCGACGTGGTTAATTGGTGCGTTTTATATTATGACGATTTTCTTAGGGTTTGGAGCAGCAGCGTTTGTAGGAAATGAGGCAATTATTAAAGCGAATCCAGCGGGTAATATGGCAGCACCTTTATTAGCTAAAGCGTTAGGTGGGGACTTCTTATTTGCTTTCGTATCAGCAATTGCTTTTGCAACGATTTTGGCTGTAGTGGCAGGTCTTGTATTAACAGCAGCATCAGCATTCGCTCATGATTTTTATAATGAAATCATTCGTAAAGGAAAATCAACGGAAAAAGAGCAAGTATCTATGGCTCGTTATGCATCTATTGGAGTAGCGATACTATCTATCATACTTGCATTATTTGCCCAAACATTAAACGTAGCATTTTTAGTATCATTAGCATTTGCAGTTGCAGCGAGTGCAAATCTACCAGTAATTTTATTTACAATATATTGGAAGCGTTTTAATACAACGGGTGCTATTTCGGGTATGATTGTAGGTCTCGTATCAGCAATTGTTCTCGTAGCGTTGAGTCCGAATGTTTGGAACCCTGTAGCTGGAAAAGCTATTTTTGTTGGGGAAGCGTTATTCCCATATACGACACCAGGAATTATTTCAATTCCACTCGGATTTCTTGCAGCATATTTAGGAACGGTTTTATCTAGTAAGAAAGAAGATGCAGCGAAATTTGATGAAATTCTCGTGAAATCTAATACTGGTCATGGCATTAGCGATGCGTCTTCACATTAAATAAAAGAGGAGCTTTTCGATAGATAAGAAAAGCTCTTTTTTCTTTTGTCATTTTCTTGTAAATATTACTGATTTGTAAGTAGGATTTGTCTTAATTTTGTGGAATGAAAATAGCAGGGAGAAATTTAAGTCATCATGGCACCAGCGCAGCTTTTGTGAAAAATAAGTTGTTATGGAAGGTGGAATTAATGATGAAAACGAAGCAAACTGATGAATTATTAGCAAAAGATGAGCAATATGTTTGGCACGGAATGCGTCCCTTTAGTCCAAATAGCACAATGGTAGGGGCAAAAGCTGAAGGATGCTGGGTTGAAGACATACAAGGAAAAAGATATTTAGATGGTATGAGTGGCCTTTGGTGCGTAAATAGTGGATATGGAAGAAAAGAGCTTGCAGAAGCGGCTTATAAGCAATTACAAACATTATCATATTTTCCAATGTCACAATCACATGAGCCAGCTATAAAGCTTGCTGAAAAGTTAAACGAGTGGCTTGGTGGAGAGTATGTTATTTTCTTCTCAAATAGTGGATCAGAAGCGAACGAAACAGCTTTTAAAATAGCAAGACAATACTATGCTCAAAAAGGTGAACCACATCGTTATAAATTTATGTCACGTTATCGCGGGTATCACGGGAATACAATGGCGACAATGGCAGCGACGGGACAAGCGCAGCGTAGATATCAATATGAACCGTTTGCTTCAGGTTTTTTACATGTAACACCACCGGATTGTTACCGTATGCCTGAAATTGAAGGGCAGCATATTTATGATGTAGAATGTGTAAAAGAAGTCGATCGTGTTATGACGTGGGAATTAAGTGAAACAATTGCTGCTTTTATTATGGAACCTATTATTACAGGCGGGGGCATATTAATGCCACCACAAGACTATATGAAAGCTGTTCATGAGACGTGTCAAAAACACGGTGCCTTGCTTATTAGTGATGAAGTGATTTGCGGTTTTGGGCGTACAGGAAAAGCATTTGGATTTATGAATTATGATGTAAAGCCTGATATTATTACAATGGCAAAAGGTATTACGAGCGCATATTTACCATTATCTGCAACAGCTGTGAAAAAAGAAATATATGAGGCTTTTAAAGGTAAAGGAGAATATGAATTCTTCCGCCATATTAATACATTTGGTGGAAATCCAGCAGCTTGTGCATTAGCACTTAAAAATTTAGAGATTATGGAGAATGAAAATTTAATTGAGCGATCTGCACAAATGGGTTCCCTTTTATTAGAGCAACTAAAAGATGAAATTGGGGAACATCCACTTGTTGGGAATATTAGAGGGAAAGGTCTATTAGTTGGAATCGAATTAGTAAATGATAAAGAGACGAAAGAGCCAATTGATAATGATAAAATAGCAAGTGTCGTAAATGCTTGTAAAGAAAAGGGATTAATTATCGGACGCAACGGTATGACAACGGCAGGATATAATAACGTTTTAACACTAGCACCGCCGCTTATTATTTCAAGTGAAGAAATTGCCTTTGTTGTTGGAACGTTGAAGACGGCGATGGAACGTATTTAATAAATAGAGAGAGGAGCGAGCTGTAATATAAGGCTCGCTTTTGTTTAGTAGGAGGGGACTTTTAATGGAGAAATATGATCCTAACAAACATTATCACATCGGATATTATGAAGATGGATATGATTTAGAAGTGACGGCGTACAAAAGAATAAATGAACCAGTTTGGGATGCTTATATTCCGCACTATGAGGCAGACGATTTTTATAAGAAAGTGGAGGGAATGAAGCTAGGTAAATATATAGATGATTATGGCATTATGGTGTATTCATTTGAGAATGATATTGATGATAATGAAGTACGAATTATTTTTGAAAAATGGTTAAAAAAGAACGGGATTGTTTAAAGATAAAATAAAAAGGAGATTGCTATCTTATAAGATAGCAATCTCCTTTTATTATAGTAAATTTATTTACTTGCTTTCATTGCTTTATCTTTTGCACCAAAAGTGTATTTTAACATAGGTGGTGTAATCATTGTAGTTAAAATAACGACAATAACGATTGCTGTAAAGTAATCTTTTGCCAATAGACCTGAAGAAAGTCCTGTTCCTGCAATGATAAGTGCAACTTCACCACGAGAAACCATTCCAGCACCGATAATTGCAGAAGACTTAGCGTCAAATCCAGTCATTCGTGCACCGAATCCACAGCCGATTAATTTCGTTAATACAGCGATAACAGTTAATGCTAAGATGAACCAAATTTGATTGCCGATACCGTCAAATGTAATATTCATACCGATACTAACGAAGAATACGGGAACGAACATAGCGTAAGCAATTGGTTCTACTTTCTTTTCTACTTCATGTTTGTAGTTCGTTTGAGAAATAGCAATACCAGCAGCGAAAGCACCGATAATACCAGCAATTCCTAATAATTCGCCGAAATATGCGAATGAGAAACAGATGATAAGAGCCGCGCTCACGATAGACTCAGATACGCGCAGTGGTGATAACCAGCGCATAATCGCAGGAACACCTTTCCATCCGATTAAAATAATAGAAGCGAAGAATACTACTTTCTTCAAGATAACCATTGTTAAGTTAACATCATCAGTACCTAAGAAGCTCATTGCAAATGCTAATAAAATAACAACAAGAATGTCATCAAATACAGCGGCTCCAAGCATCGTCGTACTTTCACGTGTTTTCATTTTACCTAAATCACGAAGTGTTTGTACGGAAATACTAACACTTGTCGCACATAGAAGTAATCCTAAGAATACAGCGTTTCCTTGTTCCATTCCCATAACAAGACCGGAAACGTAACCACCTACGAATGGAAGAATGATACCTCCGAGTGCAACGGCTAAAGAAGAATTACGATTTGCATTTAATTCTTCTAAGTCTGTTTCAAGTCCAGCCATAAACATTAAAAGAATAACCCCGACATTACTTAATTGAGTTAGAAGCTCTGAATTTTCAATCCAACCTAATACAGCTGGACCGATAACGATACCGACAATTAATTTACCTAATACAGAAGGTTGACCTAATCTAACACTAAGATCACCAGCAAGCTTTGTACTTAATAAAATAAGTGCAATTTGAAAGAAAAATTCGAATTCCATCTGATCCTCTCCTCATCATTTTTAGTTTTATCATACGATTTCTCGGAATTTGCCTAATGAAAATATGTAAAACCCATTAAACAAAAGGGTCTGATTACAAGTTCTTTTGAACTCGTAATTTGAACCTGTAATTAATATATAATAAAATTTATTAAAAATCAATGAAAAAATAGCAGATTTTCATGATGGAATTTGATTTAGGTATGAAGGGAATGGCTATATAATAAGAAGAAATAAGGCAATATTTTTAATGAATTGGAGAAGGAAACATGTTATTAAATAAACGCTTTACAATTGGAGAAATGGCAAAAATGCATAATATCGCAGAATCTACATTGAGGTATTATGATGGAAAAGGAATTTTTCATCCGTCCATTGTTGATCCTCAAACGAATTATCGTTATTATACAATCGATCAATTTTCACTGTTAGATACGATTAAATTTTTACGTCAGTTAAATATTCCGTTAAAGGAAATTAAGAAATATATTGATGAAAGAAATCCAACATACGCACTCAATTTACTGGAAAAACAACAAGAAATGATGCTGAAGAAACAAAGAGAAATTGAATATGCTTTAGCAAAAATGGAACATAGAATTCATTTAATAAAGAAGGCGACGAAAGCGGAAACCGATCGAATACTTATTAAAAAAATACCAAAAAGAAAAATAACAGCGATTGCAGTGGCGCCGAATACGACAGATGATATGTTTGATTATTATATCCATTCGCTTCAAAAAAATATGAAGCAAATGGATGATAGTCTATTTTCAGGAGATATAGGTGTGACAATTTCCAAAAAAGCATTCATGCAAAAGGAGTTTCAAGCATATAGCAGCGTATTTATTCTTTTGGATTATATGCCTTATCAAGTACATAGTTCAGATTCAATTAAAGCTGGTATGTTTGCGTGCGCTTATCATCATGGATCATATGAAAAAACAGGTGAAACATATAAGAAATTAATGGAATACATTGATCAAGAAGGATACGAAATAAGTGGAGATTCGATTGAGATTGGATTAATTGATTGGTCTGTAACAGAAAATCCAGAGGAGCAAGTAACAGAAATTCAAATTCCAGTAATGAAAAAATAGAGTGTAGGACTTCTATTAATTACAAACCTGCATCAATTCCGATAATTAAATTTCCTATTTTTTTAATTCTCTCTTGACCTTCAAGTTACTTGAAGGTTTAAACTGTGAACAGAGCGTTGAAAAAGGAGCATAATAGTATGGAAGCAACAGAAAAATTAAGAGAAAAACCAGTTAAAAGTTTATTTATTTCTTATTTAATACCAGCCGTTCTAGGAATGGTATTAATGTCAGTGAATATTGTAATTGACGCGGTCATGATTAGTAGAGGAGTTGGGGCGAACGGTTTAGCAGGAGTAAACGTGGCTATTCCAGCGTTTTCGATTTTCTTCTCTATTTCATTATGGATCGGGATGGGCGGGGCAACGTTATATTCTATTGCATTAGGTGAAAATAAACGAGAAAGAGCAAGGTCTATTTTTACTCAATCCATGACGGTAGCAGTTGTTATCGTAGGTGTTTTAGCGGCTATTTGTTTATGGAGAATAGAAGATTTAGCGTACTTATTTGGTGCAAATGAAGTGATTTTACCATATGCGTTAGACTATTTACACGTATTACTAACATTTGGAATGATATACGTTTTAGAAAATATTTTAAGTACATTTATACGAAATGATGGAAATCCTAATTTAGCAATGGCTGGTCTTGTTGTAACAGCTGTATTAAATATACTGTTTGACTATATCTTTATTTTTATCTTTGGATGGGGCGTAACAGGTGCTGCTTCAGCGACTATTCTTTCGGCAGCGATTGGTTTCCTTGTATTATTAACTCATTTCTT
This sequence comes from Bacillus thuringiensis, assembly GCF_001182785.1. NCBI lineage: Bacteria > Bacillati > Bacillota > Bacilli > Caryophanales > Bacillaceae > Bacillus > Bacillus thuringiensis. The sequence goes on from NZ_CP012099.1 coordinate 1,611,897, forward strand.
TAGAAAAAGTAGTATTTTAAAGTGGACGAAATTCCATTTTGAATGGGATACTGTCAAACAAATTATGGTGATTGGTTTCCCAAGTTTTACAGCAGAAAGCACGGTTGCAATCGTAACGATTGGTTTTAATATCGCATTTGTCCAATATGCAGGAGAAGTAGGAGTAGCTTCCTATGCGATGGTGAATAGTATTCATGCAATGACATTACTATTATTCTTCGGTGTTGGAGCAGCATTGCAACCAATTGCTAGTTTTCATTACGGGGCAAATTTATCAGAGAGACTTCGTGAAGGATTGAAGTTTGCTGTGAAAATTGCAGTTGTCCTCGGAGGCGTTGCGATAATTGTCGGATTATTCTTCGGGAAATATATCATTGGTTTATTTGATGTTCAATCTCCAGAATTATTGGAGTTAACCTTAACAGGTATTAGTTTATTCTTTATCCAATACGTATTTTTAGGTTATAACATTGTGTATGGAGAGTACTTCCAATCAGTGCGACAAACAAAGAAATCAGTACTTATTATAATGAGCCGAGGATTACTATTTATCATTCCATTGTTATGGATTATGCCGAAATTATTTGGGATAAACGGAATTTGGCTCGTTATGCCAGTTGCTGAAGTAATGACAGCAATTATCGTATTTACGATGAATCGTATGAAACATCCTGTTCCATTAAATATGGCAGGAGAGAAAGAAGCGATATGATGAAGAAAATCCCCTTAAGCAATTAAGGGGATTTTCTTATTCCTTTAAACTAATCGCAAAAGATCCATCCGTTTCTTGAACAGAAGCAAAGGCAACGTTTTTAATATTTGTAATTCCTTTTTCTTTTAATTCTTTATATAACCATTTTTCATCTTTATGTATTAACTTTAAGTTATCATATTGAATTTGTGAATCGACGATAAGTGCAATTGGTAATCCAGCATACTTAACATCTATGTTTAAATCTTTTGGAGTTAATGGTACAAGTTCTCTTTTTGGTAAAATACTAATAGCTCCGTTCGCTTCTAAAATGGCGTATTCAATTTCATGAACACTTGGATATCCTGCAACGCGAAGATTAGAAAGTAGTTCGGCAATGGGATATCTACTTTTTTGTAAGTTCTCAAAAATAATATCACCATGTTTAATTAAAATGATAGGGTGTCCGAGAATAAAACGATTTAGTTTGTTGAATAGGCTTAATTTTGTAAGGAGTAAATGTAAACATGTAATAACAACCATACCGAGAAATGCTTGTAAAGCACCAGAGACGGGTATGGCCTGGAAAGCTAAATAAGATAAAAAGATTATAGCCCCAAAATCATGGGGAGTTAGTTGTGCTAACGCGGATTTACCGAGTAACTTAAGCGATAGTAAAAATAAGATGAAAAAGAACGACACGTTACATAAAAAGAGAAGCAATAGAGACACTCCTTCGTGTAAAGTTGTACTTACTATTCCCGAAAGTAATATAAATATTACCTTTCAGAGGATAATTTAGGGTTTATTGGAATTTGTCTGTATACAAACAAATAAATGGATATTATCATGAAGGAAGTAAAAGAAAATAGGAGTATATGAGTATGAGAAAGAAGAGAATAATAAAGTGCATTTTAGTTGTTATAATGATTTGCGCCGTATATGTGGGGTTTTTACAATATCACATTTATAAGCATGGACATATGAATGCAAGTGACGATGCTGAGTACATAATTGTACTAGGATCGAAAGTAAATGGAACGAAACCATCTTATTCATTGCAATATCGTATTGATAAAGCAGCTGAATATTTAAAATCACATGAGAAAACAATCGCTATCGTATCTGGAGGACAAGGAAAAGGTGAAGACATTTCAGAAGCATTAGCAATGAAACAAGGACTAATAAAACAAAACATCGCAGAAGACCGTATTATAATGGAGGACAAATCTACGAGTACAGATGAGAATATTACATTCTCAAAACCGTTAATTCCAGCCGATATGAAAAAAGGTATGATCGTAACAAACGATTTTCATATGTTTAGAGCGAAAAAAATAGCTGCCAAACAAGGTTTACAATTAGAAGGTCTTCCGGCAAAAACACCGAAACCAATCATCATTCCATCGAATGTACGAGAATATTTAGCAATTACACAGTATTGGTTTATGAATCGAATATAGTGAAAGTGATCCCGCCTGAAAATTCAGACGGGATTTAATTTGAGGAAAATCTTACAAATATGTCACATTAGTGAAAGGTAAAGCGATAGTTTCTAGAATGGTTTCCTGACATAATGAAGGTAACAAAAACTATTTAGAGGTGAATCGGATGAAAGGAAATAATATTTTATCTTCGTTATGTTACTTTAGTATCTTTTTTGCACCATTTTTACTACCAATTATCGTGTACTTTGTTGCAGAAGATGAAGTGAAATATCACGCGAAAAAAGCATTTTGGTCACATGTTTTCCCATACGTAATCTTATTTGGAGGACTAGCAGTATCAGGCATGTACGGTTTAGGTTTTAATCAATCTGACGGTGCTGGAATTGGAATGATTATCACATATGCAGTGTTCATTCTTGTAGGAATTTACTATTTCATTTGGAATATCGTAAAAGGTATTAAAGTGTTGAAAACGGCGTAATAAGACAATGAAAAATTTCATTTACCGTATTCATAGACGTTTTAAAAAAAGAGCAATTCAAAAAAAGAATTGCTCTTTTTGTGCTTATAAGTTGTGAATATTAAAAAAGATATGTTAATTTTTCATTATGAAGTGAAAAAAGGAGTGATTTTCATGAATGAGATCATACATAAGATGGAGCAACACGTTTCAGTTCGTAAATATAAAGAAGAAGCAATTCCGAAAGATGTAGTAGAAAAGATGGTGCACGCTGCGCAACATGCGGCTTCATCACATTTTGTACAGGCGTATTCTGTTATATATGTAACAGATCAAGACCTAAAGGCTAAACTAGCAGAGCTATCCGGAAATCGCCATGTGAAAGACTGCGCAGCATTTTTTGTTTGTTGTGCAGATTTAAAACGACTTGAAATGGCATGTGAAAAACATGGTACAGAAATAAAGCATGAAGGAGTGGAAGACTTTATCGTTGCGACGGTAGATGCTTCACTTTTTGCGCAAAACTTAGCGTTAGCAGCAGAGTCATTAGGATACGGAATTTGCTATATTGGTGGAATTCGTAATAATCCGAGAGAAGTGAGCGAATTGCTTCATTTACCGGATAAAGTATACCCTGTATTCGGAATGACAGTCGGTGTACCAGATGAAGAACATGGAGTTAAACCACGTTTACCAGTAGCAGCAGTTCTTCATGAAAATGGATATGATGAAAAGAAATATGATGAATTATTAAATGAATATGATGAAACGATGAACTCGTATTACAAAGAAAGATCATCAAACAAGAAAAGCGTAACATGGACGGAATCAATGAGTTCGTTTATGTCTAAAGAAAAAAGAATGCATATGAAAGAGTTTTTAAGTGAAAAAGGATTAAATAAGAAGTGAGTAAAGAGGCAAACCTGTGATGCGGGTTTGCCTTTTTTTGAAGGAGAAATACCTAAGGCCAGAAAGTTGTCTATTCTTTCTGATCTTAGGTATTTTGTTTGTTATCATATACATAGAAATAAAAATTAATAATTTTTTACAAAAGTGATAGAAAATGAGAATAAAATGCCAATAGTAAGTAAAAGCAGCTGCTAAAGGGGAACTGAGGAAGGAAGAGGCTTATGATTTTCAATTCTGAAGAGGATTTAATTATAGCTATGAAAAAACATGATCAAGATGCTTTGAAAGAAGTGATTGATCAATATGGAAAATTAATTTTGTACATTTTTCATAAATCATTAAGTACCCCTATTGAAAAACAATATGTGGATGATTGTTATAACGATGTATTTACTGTCATTTGGTTTAATATCGATCAATTTGATACAGAAAAGGGAAACTTAAAATCTTGGATGATTGGTATTACTAAATTGAAGGCATTGGAATATAAAAAGAAAGTATATAAAGAGAATAAAATCGATAAAGACGTAGAAATAGATACAGGTGTACATGATAGGTACGAAATAGAACAAGAAGAAGAGATTATGGAAATAGTTCAAGATTTAAATAAGAAAGATCGATATATTTTTTTAAAGAGGTATATTGATGGATATTCCATTGACGATATTGCGAAAGAATTAAAAGTAACGACGGATTATATATACAATCGAATTTCTCGTGGGAAGAAAAAACTTCAAAAACTGTGGAAAGGGAGTGTGTAATATGGATAAAAGATTATTATCGATGTTAAATGAGCTCCAATATTCAGAGGAAGAAATTACACGTTTAGAGAAAGAAGCAAATGAGTCTATCAATATAGATAAGTATTATGTGAAAAACGGGGAGTTATTGAAGAAATTAACGGTGCAAATGTTGGAAGAATCAGTTCGGAAAGAGTTGCAAGAAGGAGAGGAAATACAATGCGAAATATTAGTGGAAGAAGGAAGTCTTGTAAATTCTAAAGTTATACCTAATATATTAACCACAGGTGCTACATTTTATTATTACATTGTTTTAACTAATACAAGGTTACAAATTATAGCGTTAGATTGTTATTTTAAAAAGTTAAATGAATACAGTGTATTAGTAAACTCAATTCAAGCAATTTCGCAACATAAAAAAATGAAAAATGTATATGAAATTAAAATAAATAACAATTATATACAATTAGGAAGTAAGGAGTATAATCAAGAATTAACAGTTTTAATTGGAAAGCTAAAACAATGTGGAGTGAAAGAAGAGAGATATAAAGATTTCGAAAAAAGTTGGATGATTTTTTTCAATGTGTTTGTAATAGCGATAGCTGGGCTTCTAGTTTTAAAATATTTAATGTGAAAATAAAAAGCGGCATAATAGCCGCTTTTATCGTTTGGTTAGTATTTTATTTATGATTTTGTATTTTGAAAAACTTACTTATAATAAATGCAAACTTTCAATAAGAAGATACATACCCGTGCAACTTAAAAGGATGTACGTAAATATTTTGAAAATCCGTTGATTAAGCCATTTGAAAATAATTTGCCCTATATACAAACCTAGAAATACAATTGGAATAGCGTAAAAACTTGATTCCCAAATTGTTTTGTTTGTGCCAGTAAAGAGTATTTGAGTTAGTAGGCTAATGAAATATATAAATAGATAAAAAGCTAAAGTAGTTGCTCTCAATTTCTCTTTTTTCGTATCAGTTCCTGTAAAGTAACAGGGGTGGTCCTGGCATACCGATACTTGTCGTTAAAAGACCGGATAATCCGCCCACTAAGAAATCTCTAGATTTTGTTGATTTAATCTTAAAGTTGCATATTAGCATCAACGTTAATAGTAAAAGCAGGATGCTAATTGCTAATTTAAAAGTGTTGATGTTAATGGAAGTGAAAATGAAAATACCAAAAGGAACACCAACTATACTTCCGAAAATTAATCTTTTCAGTAGTATAAAATCAATATCCATTCTTATTTTCCAAATGAGTGATATGGAAATAATTAATGATAAAATGATATTTATTTGTATAGCTTCTTGTGGTAGAAATAACATGAGTAAGAAAGGTGTTGCCATAATAGAAAAGCCAAAACCTGTACTTGTTTGTAAAATAGAAGCTACTAATATAATACATATGAAAATGAATATAATTTCCAAAATAGCCCCCCTACATAATCAAATTTAATAAATATTTTAACATAAAGTGAAACTTTAATCAGTGGGGGGCTTACTGCACGGCAAATAGCCGCTTTTTATGTTGCATTTAATATTCTAATGATGATCCTGTAGTTTTAAAGTATTTTTCTCGTGAAGGAGTCATTACCCGGATTGCTAATAAACAGGAAAGGAAAAGAATGAGTAACGAGCTACTTATTACAGTAAATTGAACGGAAAGAAATTGTGCGGATGCCCCAATTGCTAAAACGAAAAAGATTTGGATGAAATTTTTTATGGAATCAAACACGCTATCGATACGTCCTATCATATATATAGGGATGTTATTTTGATAAAATGTTATAAAGCCAGTACCAGCAAATGATGAAGAAATACCAAGTAAAATGAAACCACCTGCTGCGACTATAAATGAATTTGAAAAGGCGAAAATTACATAGCCTATTGCTGTGAAAATCATACCTAATCCGATACAATGTTGAATTGGTAATCGTTTGGCAAAGAGAGAGACGAGAAATGAACCGGAAACGTAAGCAGCGCCAGTTATACTAACAAGCATACTGTATTCTATATCGGTTAAAAACAGTACTTGCCTCGTAAAAACAACTTCTTGTGAATCGAGTGCCATAGAAACAAGCATAGTCGCTTGAAATAAAACGAATATGAGAATAATGTACGTTTCTGTTCGAGCGAACGAAAAAACTTGTTTCCAATCACTTCGTAATGTTTGTACGAAAGTATTTGCAACTTCTTCGTTTTGCTTTGTTTGTAATGTAATGTTTGGCAAGAAGTAAATGAGAATGGTAGAAAGTAGAAATGAAAGTGAGTTGCAGTAAATAACAAAGGCTGCTGAGTACGTGGTGAGAAGTATTCCAGCAAGAGCTGGACCGATAATAAAAGCCCCGTTTGTACATAGGCTATTCCATGCATTAAATTGAGCGCGCTCTTCAGCTCGTATGAGCATTGTTTTATAAGTAAATGAAGCTGGATCGAAAAATGATGTAGCGATGCGAGTTAAAAAGATGAACATATAAATGGCCCAAATAGAATCAAATAATGGAATACAGCCAATGAGAGCTGCTCGAATTATATCTGTGATGAGCATAATGGACCGTTTGTTTAATCGATCTACTATACTACCAGACCATATTTTTGTAACAACAGTGGCGATTGGACCAACAATCCATAATCCTGCTACAGCAGCAGGTGAGTTTGTGCTATTTAACACCATTAAGTTTAGAGCGATGAGATACATAAAATCACCTAAACGAGAAATTCCTGTTCCCGACAATAATAATAATTTATTTTTCATGAATAAATGGCCCTTTCTTTCATTGTTTTTTAATCCTGCAGGAAATAGCGTATTCCTTTTCAGAGTTTGATTGACGAGCGGTTTTGTTTTCCCAGCGTAATAAAACTTGTGTAATCTCCCAAGTAAGCTGTTGTAATTCCTCTGGAGTTAAAAATAAATGAGATACAATATGACTACCTGTATTCGTTCCTTCTGTGCCGCTTTCTTCAATATAGAAATGAGCAGCTTTTGCTTTATAATATTTTTCAATAATCCCTCGTTTTTCCTTCGTTTCTACTAATTCAAGCAGCCCTCCATCATATAAAATTTGAACGTGATAATGTACGCTTCCAGCAGATTTATTTAGTTTAGTAGCAACTTGTTTTGCAGTAAGTGCTTCATCTTTTAAAAGGTGAAGAATTTGAATGCGAGTTGCATTGGAAATGAGCTTCTGCTGCTCAGCTGAAATAGTAAGTCTATCGTCAAACATTATGGCACCCCTTTTCTTATAATCTAAATTTATTGTACATTCTAAAAAATTAGAACGTAAGGAAAATAAATCATCTTTTTCCTCTGTATTTCGACATAAATAAAAATAGCATGTTTATAAACATGCTATTAAGTAGAAGGAGATTCTTCATTAAATTCCCCGCGATAAAACAAGAACAGCCATATAAAACTTACAAAAATACAACATATAGCTAATAAACTGCCAATCATTTGAGGAGAAAGAATTTCTAACAGCCCTCCTGTAAAAAACATCGATAACTGAATAAGAGATCCGTAAATGGAATAATGGAATGAAAAAACTTTACCCATCATATTTTCGTGTGTGTAAGTTTGAAGTAATGTCGTATCAAGTGGAACGATGATTCCTCCTGCTATGCGCATACAGAATAAAGTAATGATACCGATAATAAGTTGATCGGATAGAATGAATCCGAGAAAGAAAATTTCTTGTAATAAGTAGGCCCAACCGAATACTTTTTTCATTTTTTCTTTATTATGAGACATATAAAGATTAACGAGGAGGCTTCCAATTATAAGCCCAGTGCCTTGAACTGTATATAAAATTCCAATGTTAGTGTGGAAAATTCTCTCGGCATAGATCGTTAGAAGTAGTTGATAAGCGCCGCCAATAATGCCCCATGAAATGCCGACAAGAATTAATGTTAAAATGATTTTTGTTTGTAATATGTATGTATAACCATCTTTTATATCAGTGAAAAATGCTTTTTTCTTGTTACAAGTATTATGAGCAGGGATACTCATAGTATAAATAAAATAAGCTGAAATAAAGTATGATAGGCTATTTACTAAAAAAGCGAACTCAATATGTAAAGATTGTGCAAGTATCCCGCCCAAAGAAGCACCTATAATAGACATAAAACCAGTAATTGTACTAGAAAGAGAGTTAGCAGTTACGAAATGGTTTTGGTGTACGATATTTTTTAAGGTTGCTTGTTTAGCCGGCTCAAATAAACAAGAAAGTACAGATAAACATATATTAGCAATGAAAATAATCTCAATTTTATAGCCTGCGAGTAAGTATGTAAGGACTAGAATTCCCCGTGTAATATCGGTGAAAAACATAATATTTTTTTTAGAAAAACGATCTACAACTCCGCCAATGAAAGGACTAAGAAGAAGCGCTGGTAACCCTTTACTTATAAAAGTAAGTGCGATCATAAACGGCGATTCCGTTATGCTGTAGACAAATGTTAATAAAGCTACCGTATGAAACCAATCCCCAAGTACACTGAATGTTTGCCCATAAAATAGTTTATTGAAGTTTTTATTTGTTTTAAGAAGTGTGGAATAAGAAACTGACATAAATAGATTAATCCTTATGTAATGATGATGCTTGAACTTGTTTTTTCCATTCGCTTAAATACACTTTTTCCTCTGTAGGAAGTCCAACAGGTAATTGTGCGATCAACTCTAAACTATTTCCATCAGGATCGTTAAAGTATACGGAGGCGTGTGCCAATTCTGGAAAAACAATCGGTTCAATTGGCTCCATCCCAAAGTCTTTTCGTGCTGAAATTCCTTTTTGATTTAGCCAATATATCGCATTTTCTAAATCATGTAAGCTAACTTGAAAGGCGATATGTCGTAAAGAGGGGTGATAATGAACTTTGTATTCTGACCCTTCCCAAAGGCCGAGCCAACTTTTATTTTCTGTAATCCAAAAGAAAGCAATATTGTCTCCTCTTTTATATAATGTTAGGCCTAGTGATTCGTAAAAAGGAATAGATACTTTTAAGCTATGGACAGGTAAATGGGCTTCGTAAAGACCTTTAATCATTGTAATCCTCCTTAGTAAAATGTTTCTTATTCCATATTAAACGATATTTTGTTAGTTGAAATCGCAAATAAGAGGGATATAAATTCATACGAAAGTATGAAAAAAACAGCTCAAATATGAGCTGTTTTTCTATAGTTTTTAGTTCATTTGTCAAGGATAGGATATATTAATATCCGTATCCGCCGCCACCCCAACAGCTACATCCGATGATGATTAGAAGGATGAATAGTACGATAAGCAAAGCAAATCCACCGCCGAAACCAGCGCAACTTCCACCATAACTCATATGTTTTCCTCCTTTTTAGTAAGTTAATCTATATGGTTCATGGACTACTATATACAGTATGTTTTTTGTATAGAAAACGAGCCAGTCTCATTTATAATTAGACAAATGCCTGTAGATTCATTAGGATTGTATGTTAGTGATTTGTAAATAAATCTTTACATGATTCGTAATTTAGGCATAGAAAAATAAAAAATTGTAAAAAAAACCATTTTTTTATTTTTTTATGAGAGAATATGTACTATAATTTTACAAGTAATATTATGGGAAAAGGGAGTTTTAGTATAGAGATGGAGATGGGACAATTACAAAATAAAATAGAAAACAAAAAGAAAGAGTTAATTCAACTTGTTGCGAGACACGGATTGGATCATGATAAAGTTTTGTTATTTAGCCGAGATTTAGATATACTAATTAATAAGTTTATGAATGTAAAAGACAAAGTGCATAAATAAAAAATTTATAGTTTTTTATATTAAGATGTTTCGCGAAAGGAGAGGACCGTAATTGGAACATTTACAGGAAGAATTGTATAAACAAATAAAAGAAGAAAAAGGTACAGTTACAATTTTCTTAAAGAGTGGCGTTAGAATAGTAGGAGAAGTTGTTGGAGTAGATAAATTTACAGTTTTAATTTTAGTGGATGGAAAACAACAGCTTATTTATAAGCAGGCTGTATCAACAATAATGAAATAAGACACTCGTGTTGAGTGTCTTATTTCATTATTGCTTGCATGCCTCAACATCAATGCCGGCAGCGATTAACTTCTTTTCTCCATTTTGTTCAATGATTTTTTGTAATTTAGATAGGAAAGAATCAAAGTTTGTATGCTTTGCTACTTGGAATGTCATTTTATGTTCAATTGGTAGCCACGTATCAATATCAGCTTCGTTATGCTGGATTTTTACCTCAAGTTTATCGAGTGCATTAGCAACTTTTGCTTCGTACGTTTCTTTCGCTTCAAACTCCATCCATAAGTCATATAATTCCTCACCGAGAGAACCTGTTAATGTTTGTTTAATATTTAAAATAGCTTCTAGTTCATTTTTTTGTTTTTGTAGTTGTAATTCGTGACTATTCATTGTATCAAAAGCAGGGATATCACCAGCTTCGGCTTCGACTAGGTCGTGAATAATAACCATCTTAAGTAATTTCTCAATATTTACTTTTTGATCCAAATAAGGTTCAACTAAAATGGCCATTAGAGACATACGCCATGTATGCTCGGCAACACTTTCTTGACGTCCGTTGGAAAGCCAGCTGTGTCGCATTTCATATTTTAATTTTTCTGCTAATGCAATGACTTGTAAAATGTTGTGTTCCATCGTGAGCCTCCTCATGTTTTTATACCATAATTCTAATATAGAAATGAAATGTGTCAATTTCATGAGTATATTGCGATAAACAGATGATAAGCGTATAATACATGTTATATGTGAAAACGTATTATTAAAATAAAAAAATGTTATATGAAAATGGAAAGGAAAGGGCAGAAATATGGGAGAAAAAAATCAAGTGTTAGCTAGACCACAAAGAAGAAAAAGGAAGTTTGATATTTCTAGCCCAGTGGGCATCATAGTAGGTTTCATCATAGTGATAGCGGCGATTATGCTTGGTGGCGGTGGAATAAAAGCTTTCAAAAACTTTTTAGATATTTCATCTATTTTAATTGTCATAGGGGGAACGACAGCGACAATTGTTGTGGCATATCGATTTGGAGAAATAAAAAAATATACGAAAAGTATTTTCACTGTTTTACATAGAAGAGAAGAAGATTTAGAACAGTTAACGGATTTGTTTGTTGATTTTTCGAAAAAGTCTAAAAAGAATGGCTTGCTTTCTTTAGAGGTTGATGGAGAGCAAGTAGACAATCCTTTTATTCAAAAAGGAATTCGATTAATGTTAAGCGGTTACGATGAAGATGAATTAAAAGAAGTGTTATTGAAAGATATTGAAACGGAAGTGTATGAGTTAAGAAAAGGAGCAGCATTATTAGATAAAATTGGTGATTTTGCTCCAGCTTGGGGAATGATTGGTACGTTAATCGGTCTTATCATTATGCTCCAAAACTTACAAGATACATCGCAAATTGGTACAGGGATGGCAGTTGCGATGTTAACGACATTATATGGGTCTGTACTTGCGAATATGATTGCAATCCCTCTTTCGGAAAAAGTATATCGTGGTATTGAAGATTTATATACAGAGAAGAAGTTTGTAATAGAAGCAATTTCAGAATTGTATCGTGGACAAATCCCTTCTAAATTAAAGTTGAAACTGGATACATACGTATACGAAACAAAGGTAACAAAGGTAAAAAAGGTAAAAGGAGCAGCCTAATATTTCAAGGAGTGGTATGATGAGTAAAGGACCGCAAAAGGGATCGCCTCGTTGGATGACGACTTTTACAGATTTAACGATGTTATTATTAACTTTCTTTGTATTACTAGTTGCTACATCAAAGCAAGATGCAGTAAAATTGTCAAAGATGCTTGAAAAGTTTAGTGATACGGGGCAAGTAGATGCAAAAGTAATGGAAAATACAATACCGGATATTTCACATGAAAAAAATGATGAAAAAATGATCTCAAAAAAGAGAATGGACGAATTATATAAGAAGTTAAAATCGTATGTAGATAATAACGGTATTAGTCAAGTGAATGTATATCGAGAGGATACAGGGGTAAGTGTCGTTATAGTAGATAATTTAATATTTGATACAGGCGATGCGAACGTTAAGCCTGAAGCGAAAGGGATAATAAGTCAATTAGTTGGATTTTTTCAATCCGTACCTAACCCAATTGTTGTAGAGGGACATACAGATAGTAGACCTATTCATAACGAGAAATTCCCTTCTAATTGGGAGTTATCTTCAGCACGAGCGGCAAATATGATTCACCATTTAATTGAAGTGTATAATGTGGATGATAAAAGGCTAGCTGCGGTAGGATATGCAGACACAAAGCCAGTTGTACCAAATGATTCACCGCAAAACTGGGAAAAAAACCGTCGCGTTGTTATTTATATAAAAGAGTAGTATATTATTATTTTAATAATAAAATAATAAAAATACGAAAATTCTTTTAAAAAAATATTAAATTTTATCATTTTATTTTGTATAATGAGTGAGAATGATAAGGTGAAATATTAAGATATATTTATACATAGAAGGAGAGAATTAAAAAGAATGGCACATAAAATTTTAGTAGTAGACGATGCGATGTTTATGCGAACGATGATTAAAAACTTATTAAAAAGTAATGCTGAATTTGAAGTTATCGGCGAAGCAGAGAATGGGGTAGAAGCAATTCAAAAGTATAAAGAACTTCAACCTGATATTGTAACATTAGATATTACTATGCCAGAAATGGACGGGCTTGAAGCATTAAAAGAAATTATTAAAATTGATTCAAGTGCAAAGGTTGTTATTTGTTCTGCAATGGGACAACAAGGTATGGTATTAGATGCAATTAAGGGCGGGGCAAAAGACTTTATTGTAAAGCCATTCCAAGCGGATCGTGTAATTGAAGCTTTAACAAAAGTAGCAAATAGTTAATATAGAAGGGGTGCCACAAGGAATCAAAACAGTGATAGCGGATCGACGTGTGGCCCCCTTTTTTCTCATTATAAAACACTAAATTGTTATACATAAATGAAATGTTTGTTAGACAGGTAGGGGATAAAAATGCAAACAGATCTATTAAATATATTTTTCGAAGAGTCAGAAGAACATTTACAGTCGCTAAATGAAAATGTGCTAGTGTTAGAGCAAAATCCTGCTGATATGGATGTTGTAGGAGAAATATTCCGCTCCGCTCATACATTCAAAGGTATGTCTGCGAGTATGGAATTTACAGAGATGGCTGATTTAACGCATAAGATGGAAAATGTGTTAGATGAAATTCGTCATGGAAATATAGTTGTAAATGCGGATATTATTGATGTGATTTTTGAGTGCATTGATAATTTGGAGAAGATGGTTGCAGATGTGCAACAAGGTGGAATGGGCAATATTGATGTAGTCTCAACTAAACAGAAATTAGAAGCATTATTGAACGGCAATGTAGAAACTCCTACGGAACATATAGAGCAAAATCATATAGACAACGATGATGCAGTTTCGCATGAAGTGCATATAACAGTTGAACAGCAAGCAATTTTAAAAGCAGTACGTGCCATTATGTGTATTGAAGCATTGCAGAATGTAGGGAATATACAAAAAACAGCTCCGAGTATTGAAGAAATTGAAGCAGATGCTTTCGGATTTGAATTTACAGTATTTATGGATACTGATTGTGGTATAGAAGAATTGAAACAAGTAGTACTTCATGTTTCTGAAATTGAGAAAGTGGAAGTAAAGCAAGGAGAACCTATATCGAGGGAAGTAGCTTCTAAAAAAGTCGTTACACAAGAAGTTGTGCAAGTAGAAGGAACGCTACAACCAGCTGTGGCTACGCAGGTAGAATCACCGATAGTGGCAACGAATCAACCTAAAAGTGCTATACCAGCTAAAAGTACTACAAAAACGAAAAATGCTAAAGTGGAGAATCGTTCAATTCGTGTTCAATTAGAGAAAATCGAAAGATTAATGAATATGTTTGAAGAAAGTGTAATTGAACGTGGGCGCATTGATGAATTGGCTCAAACGATTCAAAACAAGGAGTTAATTGAACATTTAAATCGATTAGGCGATATTTCAAAAGATATTCAAAACGTACTATTAAATATGCGTATGGTGCCGATTGAAACTGTGTTCAATCGTTTCCCACGTATGGTACGTATGTTAGCGAAAGATTTAGGGAAAAAAATCGATTTACAAATTACAGGTGAAGATACTGAAGTAGATAAAATTGTTATTGATGAAATTGGTGATCCGCTCGTTCATTTAATTCGAAATGCAATCGATCACGGTGTTGAAACTGTTGAAAAACGACGTGATGCAGGTAAAAATGAGACAGGTACTATTAAATTAGAAGCCTTTCATAGTGGAAATCATGTCGTTATTCAAATTACGGATGATGGAAACGGTATTAATAAAGGGAAAGTATTAGAAAAAGCGATTAAAAATGGCGTTGTAACTGAAGCAGATGCGAATAGATTAACAGATCGTGAAGTGTTTGATCTTATTTTCCAACCAGGATTTAGTACAGCTGAAGTTGTATCAGATCTTTCTGGACGCGGTGTCGGATTAGATGTTGTAAAACATACGATTCATAGTTTAGGTGGACATTTAATTATTGATTCTGAGGAAGGAAAGGGAAGTACATTTAGAATTGAACTTCCGTTAACGTTGTCTATTATTCAATCTATGCTTGTTCAAACGAATGATAAGCGTTATGCTTTACCTCTTGGAAATATCGTTGAAGCAATTCGAATTAAGAGGGAAGACATCCAATCCTTACAAGGAAAAGATGTGTTAAATTATCGTAATCAAATTATTGAAGTGAAACATTTAAGTACTGTATTTGGTGAAAAAACAGTAGATGAGGCGTTTGCGTCATATGATGGTCAAATGGTTCCTGTGTTAATTGTTCGTAATACACATCGCAGCTATGGACTTATTGTAAACACAATTATCGGTCAAAGAGAAATAGTCTTAAAGTCATTAGGTGACTTCTTTGCAGAGAGTTCTAACTATTTCTCTGGTGCGACGATTCTCGGTGATGGACGAGTGGTCCTCATTTTAAACCCAGAAGGTTTATAATAGGAATGAAGGAAAGCTCCCCACTTGTATACAATTGGGGAGCTTTTTGGCTAATCGTTACTAATCTAATAATGGGAATACATACATATTAACGTTTTATATAATAAGTTTGCTAAAATCAAATGAGAGTTTATATTATTTGATAGAAAAACAGAAATGAGGAGGCAGGGAAAATGCCTGAGCAACACACAAAAGGGGATACGAGCACGATTGTGCTAGAAAAAGAAAATGAGCATTTAACGCCTCAAGAATGCGATATTCTTGGCGAAATTGCAAATATATCATTTGGTTCAGCTTCGACTGTATTATCAACGATTTTAAATAGGCAAGTAAGCATTACTGCTCCTCGCATAGAGTTGGTAGATTTATATGATTCAAGAGATGTCGAAGTTCCACATGTTGTATTAAACATTCATTTTACAAAAGGATTAGATATGGAAAACCTTCTTGTTCTTAAACAAGATGTTGCATTGTCCATCGCTGATTTAATGATGATGGGAACAGGTGAAGTGGAGGATGGAAAAGAACTTGGTGAATTAGAACTAAGTGCTGTACAAGAAGCGATGAATCAAATGATGGGATTCGCAGCTACATCTATGTCGGAATTCTTCCAAGATACAGTAGATATGTCTCCGCCGACGATTAATGTTGTAAAGTTATCAGAAGAAATGGAGAAAATCTCTGAAATCGATGGGAATCATACGATTGTTAAAGTGTCGTTTGATTTAAAGATAGATAATCTTGTAAACTCTAAACTTGTACAAATTGTTTCAGTTGAGCATGCGAAACAAATGGTAAATAAATTAATGCAATTATCTGGTGGAGTAGAAGAAAAAGACGAGCCAGCAGAAGTAGTGGAAACTGAGATTGTAGAAGAAGTTGAAAAAGAGCATTTAACACAAGAAGAGAAAGATGTGCTTGGTGAAATTGCAAATATTTCAATTGGTTCCGCTTCAACAGTATTGTCAACGCTTTTAAATCAGCCAGTTACAATTAGTACACCAAATGTGGAAGCAATCAATGTTCGTCATTATGATGGAGTACCAGTGCCATTTGTTATTTTAAATGTTGACTTTGTTGAAGGGCTAAAGAATGAGAATGTATTCGTATTTACGAAAGATGTCGCCTTAACAATGGTAGATTTAATGATGATGGGAACAGGAGAAGTTGATCCGGAAAAAGAGCTTACTGAATTAGAACTGAGCGGTATTAAAGAAATTATGAACCAAATGATGGGTCACGCTGCTACGGCGATGTCAGAAATGTTCCAAGAAAAAATGGACATGACGCCGCCAAATGTTAAATTTGTAACGTTAAAAGAAGAAATGGAGTATTTGGGAGAGTCAATGGAAGTGGACGAACTCGTTCAAATTACGTTCAATCTTGAAATTGGTGATCTGCTTCAATCGAAAATGTATCAAATTTTGCCAATTTATGAAGCGAAAGAAATGGTAAGGCGACTTCTGTATCCAATGGTGGAAGAAGAAGAGATTGCCACAGAAGAAATTGAGGAAGAAAAAATTGTAGAACCAGTTGTGCAACCTATTGAATTTAAAGAAGTAAAACAAATGGAACCAGTATATATGGACACGTCCATTCTACAAAATGTAGAAATGAACGTGAAATTTGTATTTGGAAGTACAGTGAAAACGATTCAAGATATATTAAGTTTACAAGAAAATGAAGCAGTTGTACTAGATGAGGATATTGATGAACCAATTCGTATTTATGTAAATGATGTATTAGTGGCGTATGGTGAACTTGTAAATGTAGATGGATTTTTCGGAGTAAAAGTGACGAAATCACTATAAGGCATTGAAATAGGAGTTTGAACTAGTAGATGAAAAACGTAAAGTTTTTTCTAATGAGTTGGCTATGCATACATGTGTGCTTGTTCTTCCCCTTGCAAAGTCAGGCTGAGGAACAAATTGAGCCAGATCAAAAAATAAATGAAGTGAATGTACAAGAAGAAAATAAGGAATCTCAAGAACCGCCAGAGCAAGTGGAAACGAAACAAGATGAAGAGAAACAAAAAGAAGCAGAACAACAAGAAGTAGCAAATAAACAATTGAGTGAAAGAAAGATAGAAACAGAACAGGGAATTATTACAGTAAATAAGCCGGAGCTTAAAGTTGGCGAAGAGGTGCGAATTGCTGTAGAACCAAATGGGAAAAACATTCAAAGTATGAAAGGTATATTGCAGTTACAAAAAAATGGCGAGCAATATGCGCAAGAAAGAATGTTATCTTTTGAGTATGATGAAGAAACGAAGAGCTGGGTTGCTAACTATAAAGCAGGGGATTTTGATTTGCAAGGTGATTGGAATCTTCAGCTCGTTCAAAGTTACAAAGAGAATGAGAAAGAAGAGCTCATAAAAAATGAAGTGAAAGTCCCGCTCATTCGTATTAAAAATGAAACGCCAACTATAGATAAAGAATTGCCAAAGTTACAGAAAGTTACTATTGATGAAGTAAAAGAGAACTTAGTTGAACGAAAACAGGGAGATTCTATACAAATACGAGTAAAAGCGTCAGATATAGAATCGGTTGTAAAAGAAGTGCGCGTTACATTAAAAGGGAAAGAAAATAAAGAGCTTTCCTTTTTATTAGACTACAACAAGCATGATATGGATTGGCAAAAAGTATTTGAAATAACAGAAGCATTGCCGGCTGGGCCATACGAATTACTTGTAGAGATAATAGATGCAGCAGGTAATAAACTTGTTGAGGAAAGTGAATATACCATTTCTGTTTTGGCGCCAAAAAACGAAGATGATAAAAAGATAGAAGAGAAAGAAAAAGAAAAAGAAGAAAAATTAGATAATAAACTAGAAAATGAATTAGAAGATAAGAAAGAAAATGAGAAGCAAGAAGATTCGAAAGTCAAAAACCCGCTTCCAGAAGAAAATTTACCAGTCGTTCAAATTCCGAAGCAAGATGAGATAGTAAATAAGTTTATAAAAGAACCGTTGAAAGAGAAAGAGGAATTTACTTACGTTATAAAAGAGCCGTTCGAAGACAACAAGGAAGTACATAAGGCGAAGGACCAAAAAGAGAAAAATAACAAACAAGTTGTCTCTAAAAAGAAAGAACAAAAAGAAGAACCGAAAGACAAGAAAGAAGAAAAAGGTGAACAGGGAGTGCAAGCTTCTGATGTGTTTACTATCATGTCAGGTTTATTCGTACTGTTTTTAGTTTTAAAGAGTAATAAAGAATGGGGCTAATTATTTCATAGTAGTGGAGGTGCTTAAATGGAGATTAAACGTACGACAATTGAAGATAAGGCGTTACAACCATTAAAACAGCCTGCAGCTATTTCGGAGCATGAAATCCAGAAAGAACGAAAGCGTAGCAATTTAGTGTTTACTGGACAGTCTAAAATTATTTCGAAAAATAATGAAATAGGTATTTTACTTGCAAGTTTAAGTGATGGAAAGATTATGAAGGAAATGCTTTCGAAAGAGATGGATACAGTGTTACAACTTTTTAAAAAGTTACATACGTTATCCGGAGAAGGTAAGCAAACAGAAAAAATATTTGAACAAGTAATTAGAAGCCTACAAGGGCTTGTTAAGCAGGCGCATATAAAAGAACTTCCTTTGTTAGATGGAACATATGATTTCGCTGAAGTACAACTATCATTTGGTAGAAAAGTACATATTCCGTTATTAGATGTGAGTGCACTTATCTCTAGAGTGGAAAGTGATTCTTCAGAAGGAAATATAAATTTGATGGTAACGGTTATTACTGCTTATATAACGAAATTGTCTAACGAAACAATTTTAATTAGCGTTACAGACCGCATTGCTAAAGATCGGGATGTAAGTGTATGGAGAGCGCTTGCGGAAATGAACATGACACAATTGTCACAGGCGTTGAAACATACGGTGCAAGAACATAAATGGTCTATGACGTTTCTTTTTCTCTTTATATGGATTGTCGGTATTATTTTAATTCGAGTTATGTAAAAAGGTCGTCACTCCATTGTGACGACCTTTTTTATATTTTTTCGTAGAAGAATGTATCAAATCGCTGAAGATTGTAACGTTCGGGTGTTAAAATTTGTTCCGTACTACCAACAAATAGTACACCGCCTTTTCGTAAAGAACGACTAAATTTTTCATAAAGTTTTACTCTTGCTTCTTCTGTAAAATAAATCATTACGTTACGACAAATAATCAAATCATAATTTGTATCGAACGACTGCATTAAAAGGTCGTGCTGTTTGAACGTAACGTTTTGTTTAATGTTTTGATGCAATGAATATATATCATTCTCTTTTGTGAAATGACGTTCTTTCAAATCATTAGGTAATTCCTTCAGAGAACGTTCTGTATATTGACCGCGTTTTGCGGTTTCTAAAATATGAAAATCAAGATCTGTTGCTTGAATTTCAAAACGAAATGGAGCTAGATGCTTTGATAAAATTAAAGAGAGTGTATAGGGTTCTTCACCAGCAGCGCAAGCGGCACTCCATACCTTTAATTTTCCGCTATTTTGTTCGAGTAATTTTGGTAGTGCTTTCGACTCTAAAGTTTGCCAGCGTTCTTTATTTCTAAAAAACTCTGAAACGTTAATTGTAATATAGTCAATAAAATTTAAAAATAAATTTTGATCAGCGCGTAATTTGTTTAAAAAATTAGTGTAGTTTTCGAAGCCTTTTCTCGAAATGAAAGCATCGATTCTACGGCGCATTCTATCTTGTTTATAAGAAGCGATATCCATATTGAATTGTTGTTTAAAACTCGCGATAAAATGATCATAATCTTGTTCAATTATCATATTTACAATGGGCACAATAATGATATTGTGCCTCCCCCTTTACATCATACGAATTTTTTGTTCAAAGCTTTTTTTCATTTGCTTTTCATGTAATCCTGGTAAATCATAAATGACAGCATCAATACCTGCTTCTTTTGCAACATCGACAGGGATGACAGATGTATGTTTGTCCCCATTATAAAAACAGAGAACTAAATCAGTGTCTTCAATAATTTGTTTAACAAAAAACATATAATCTGATCGGTAAATGGAGTCAGAAGGATGATCGAAAGCAACATATTCGGCTCCGTGTTTTTTTAAGTAATCAACGACTTCTTGAAATTCATCTGTTATTGCTTGCAATGGTTGCAGCGTGTAAAGGCATAAATTTTGAGCGAGTCTTTCATTCTCAACGAAAAAACGAAGAACCTCATTTTCAATAGATTTATAACATAATATGTAAATTTTATGTTTGTGAGCATAGTCAGTTAAAAATTTTTTAATTTCTTCTTGATCTAATGCTGTTAATTGATTTGAACCACAAAGGAAAATATTCATAGAATTGTGCCACCTCATGCTAAATTGTAACATATCTTTTATAAAAAATAACTGCAAAATATTACTGTTCAGAGTATAATTATAAATAACTGGATTTTACGATTAAGTTTAGGAAGAAATAAAAAAATAAATAGGTGATATATATGCTACGTTCTATCTCGCATAATCCAATTTTATCGCATATACCGCCTGCTACTCAAATGCCGAAAGAAGCAAATGTCAGGACAGGACTTGCATTTTCGGATAATTTGCATGCAGATCCGAAAAAAGATAAATTACTAGAACAAATGGAAGCGTTTGTCGATAATATTGGAGAAATTAAAGAGAAAATTGAAATGGAATTAACGCTTGATAATGTAATGGAATACAAAAATACAGTAAAATCATTTTTGAATTTTTACGTTGATAATGTATTGCAGTATAAAGATGTCATGTCTCGTCACCCACGTTACGGATATTCACAGAAAATGACGATTGTGAAACAGGCAGAAATGGGATTGAATGAATTAGAAGATGTTATGAATTTAATTAATACGAAAACAGGACATTTAGAAATGTTAAATCAAATTGGAGAAATCCATGGTTTAATTGTGAATTTAGTCTTGTAAAAGAAAGGAAGCTATATGTACATACAATTATATGAAAAACTCGTTATTATTCAAAAAGCGTATGAAAATATTCAAGCGCTTGGAGAGCAAATATATGAGAATTTAAAAAATAAAAATGTAAATGCAGTTCAAAAGTTGCAAGTAGAGCAATTGCAGTACATTGATGGTTTAAAAGGGTTATCAAGCTCATTTGAAGAAATGGTTGTTCATTTCTGTAAAGAACAAGGAGTTGAATCGTTTCGTGTAAGTGCGTTATTTTCGTGTTTTTCTCAAGAAGAAATTGAAAAAATGGAAGAATTACAAAAAAACGTAACTGAATTAGAAGAGAATGTAAAAATGATTCTTTTGAAAAATCAATATTACTTAAACGTACTATTAAAAACTACAGAAAGTATTGTGGATTCTGTTTCTGAATATAACTTAGAGCGAAACAATAATTCGCAAATCTTTATGAACGAACTATTGTAAAGGAGAAGTGAAGCTTTATGAGATTATCTGATTATAATACACCGCTATCAGGCATGTTAGCGGCTCAAATGGGGTTACAAACAACGAAACAAAACTTGTCTAACATTCATACACCGGGTTATGTTCGTCAAATGGTGAATTACGGATCTGCTGGAGGGAGTAAAGGGTATGCACCAGAACAAAGAATAGGGTATGGGGTACAAACATTAGGTGTTGATCGTATTACAGATGAAGTGAAGACAAAGCAATATAATGATCAAATGTCACAGTTCTCTTACTATGCATATATGAATTCTACTTTGTCGCGAGTAGAGTCTATGGTAGGAACGACAGGTAAAAATTCATTATCTAGTTTAATGGATGGGTTTTTCAATGCTTTTCGTGAAGTTGCAAAAAATCCGGAGCAATCAAATTACTACGATACATTAATTGCTGAAACGGGGAAGTTCACAAGTCAAGTAAGTCGTCTCGCGAAAAACTTAGATACAGTGGAAGCACAGACGACAGAAGATATTGAAGCGCATGTTAATGAATTTAATCGACTTGCTGCTAGTTTAGCAGAAGCGAACAAGAAAATTGGACAAGCTGGTACACAAGTACCAAATCAACTATTAGATGAACGTGATCGTATTATGACAGAAATGTCTCAGTATGCAGATATAGAAGTATCTTATGAAGCTACAAATCCTAATATTGCAAGTGTTAGGATGAATGGTGTTTTAACTGTAAATGGTCAAGATACATATCCACTTCAATTACAGAAGGATAAAAAGCCAATGTCTGTACAAATATCTGGAACGGATATCCCATTAAGTGGTGGGACAATTTTATCGGCAATTGATACGAAAGCAAAGATTACAAATTATAAAGATAATCTGAATGAGTTTGTAAATTCGTTAAAAAAACAAGTGAATAATACTATGAAGAAAGAGCTTTTTGTAGGAGAAGATGCGAAGAAACTTGAATTGAATCCTGATTTTATAAAAGATATTTCAAAAATGAAAATTTCGGCTGAAACTGCCAACAACCTTGCGGCTATTACAGATAAAGGCTATAAGGATGGACTTACATATAAGCAAGCCTTAGATCAATTTTTAGTTGGGGTAGCCTCTGATAAAAGTTCAGTAAATGCATATCAAAATATTCATAAGGATTTATTAGAAGGTATCCAGCAAGAAAAGATGAGCATCGAGGGCGTAAATATGGAAGAAGAAATGGTTAATTTAATGGCCTTCCAGAAATACTTCGTGGCGAATTCTAAAGCTATAACTACGATGAATGAAGTGTTTGATAGTTTGTTTTCGATTATTAGATAAGGAGTAGTCATGTATAGTTGGTAATTGGAAATATTTAAGGAGGAGATAGAAATGAGAGTATCTACATTTCAAAATGCAAACTGGGCAAAGAATCAGTTGATGGATTTAAATGTGCAACAGCAATACCACCGAAATCAAGTAACCTCAGGGAAGAAAAACCTTCTTATGAGTGAAGATCCACTTGCAGCAAGTAAATCATTTGCGATTCAACATTCATTGGCAAATATGGAGCAAATGCAGAAAGATATAGCGGATTCGAAAAATGTATTAACACAAACTGAAAATACTTTACAAGGTGTTTTGAAATCTTTAACAAGAGCAGACCAATTAACAGTACAAGCATTGAATGGTACAAATAGTGAAAAAGAATTGCAGGCTATTGGTGTAGAGATTGATCAAATTTTAAAACAGGTCGTCTATTTAGCGAATACAAAAGAACAAGGTCGTTATATTTTCGGTGGTGATAGTGCAGAAAATCCGCCATTTACAGAAGATGGTACGTACCAGGGTGGAAAAAATGATGTGAACTGGAAACTAAATGACGGTTATGAATTCAAAGCGTTCCGTAACGGTGAAGCATTATTATCCCCTGTTATAAAAACGTTAAAACAGATGAGTGAAGCAATGCAAAACGGTGAGCAAAAAGCACTAAAACCGTTATTAGAAGGAAATAAGCAAAACTTAGATGGCATCATTAACCGTACAACTGAAGTTGGTTCAACAATGAACACAATGGAGACGTTTAAAACAATTTTAAGCGAGCAAAATGTAGCACTTCAAGAAAACCGTAAAGAAATTGAGGATGTTGATTTAGCGGTCGCAATTTCTGATTTAGCTTATATAAACGCAACGTACGAAGCAACATTAAAAGCTGTTAGTACAATGAGTAAAACGAGTATTTTAGATTACATGTAAATGATAAGGAGTGAAAAATATGGCAGGAACAATATCTGATTATGGTGGCAGACAACAAATATGGAATTTAGGAAATAACATAATAGATACAAAGAAGTTAGTAGATTTAGAGTTACAAGCATTGGAAATGAAAAAATCCCCTTATACTACACAAAAACAAACATTAACAAATGAAAAAAACGTGTATGCAAGCATGAAAAAAGAATTTGGCAATCTTGTACAAGTGTTCAAAGATTTATCCGCATTTAAAGGTGATGAAAAGAAAATAACTCTATCCAAAGATGGCTTTATGAAAGCACAAGCGGATGCTGCTGCAATTCCTGGAACATACACGATTACAGTAGAACGGGTAGCTGAAAGACATCAAATAACTACAGCTCCACTTACTCCTTCAAAAACTCCTGAAGGTATGGAGCAAAAATTTAGTTTAGATTTAAAACTTGGAGTAGATGATGTATTTCAGATAAATGGAAAAGAAGTTAAAATCTCAAAAGATATGACGTATAAAGATCTTGTCAATAAGATAAATAATGGGAATTATGGTGCATCAGTATATACATTAGGGGATCAACTATTTTTCACATCGACTACTGCAGGAGAAGCTGGAGAGCTGAAATTAACTGATGGCGCCAATGGTTTTTTACAAAATATAGGGCTAGTTACTTCTGCGAAAAATACGGATGGAACGAATGTTGTTGCACATCAAGTGACAGGAGCAATAAACGCTGAGTATACAATAAATGGAATAAAAGGAACTAGTAAAACAAATAAGATTGATACAATTCCAGGATTAACCATTAATTTAGAAAAGGAAACTACAGAGCCAATAAAATTAACTATTGAAGATTCTGATATAAAAAATTCAATAGATTTAATAAAAAAAATGAAAGACGAGTATAATAAGGCAGTTAAAAGTTTGGATTTATTTGCTGGAGAAAATGGAGTAATGCAAGGGAATAATGTGTCATTTGCTATCAATAATGCAATGACAGGTATTTTTAAATTCTCCCAAGATGATAAGTATTTATTTTCTTTTGGAATTCAAATTGATAAAAAAGGCAATATGACTCTTGATGAAGAAAAATTAAAAACAGCTTTTAAAGAGAATCCGGAATCCACGAAACAATTTTTCTTTGGTTTAAATGGTTTAGGTCATGATACAGAGAAAAAGTTAGACGGGATATTTGGAGATGAAGGAATTATTGGGAAACGTTCTAAAAGTATTGAAAAGCAAGTAACTGATTTAGAGAGAAAAATTCAAGATATTGATACAGTTAATAAGGAAAAACAAAAAACAATTATTGATAAATATGCAAAATTAGAAAGTCAGTTAGCATTGCTTGATAGTCAGTTGAAGACAATTCAAGCAATGACAAAAACAAAAAGTGATGACTAATGAAAGCTGAGGAAGTGATTGTATGCAAGCATGGCAACGTTATATGCAAAATGATATTATGACTAGTAATCCAATTAAAAATACAATATTTATTTATGAAAGATGCATCATTGAGTTTCGTAAATTGGAAGAATTTTTAAATACATTCAAACTTCAAGAGGGTGATGAACTTCTTGAAAAGTTAGAACGTATATTTGAAGAGTTGAAGCTCCAGTTAAATCCTGATATTACGAAAGATTTATACGATAGTTTATTTGGTTTATATGACTGGATTAGCATTCAAATTCAAACGATGAAAGTCACGCGTGAAGTAAAAGATATTGATGCCATTGTGCAAGTGCTACAGGATTTAATAGATGGATACCGTGGAGCGCTTGAAAATGAACAATGATATTTATCGAACGTTTGTCGGCTGTTTTAATGAAATCGGTGAATTGCAAGTGTCAGATGAAGAGTTTGCTGAGAAGAGTGAGATGTTAAATCGTTGGATGATGACACTAGATGAAGAAAAACGTACGCAAGTTGCAGCAGAAGTAAGCCCATTCATTATTAAGGCAGCTCAGCATATTCGAGATAAGCAAAAGATTTTGGAAGAAATGATTATGGCAAATGATGGGCGAATGAAGGCTAATTCATTTTACGGTAAATATTAATAATAACGTTTGGAAACAGATTCCCCTTTTAAAAGGGGGTCTATTCCTTCGTTTAAATAAAGAACTCCGCTGATTGAGGTTTCATTTTATGACTGTGATGAAAAAATAGTAATCTAAATAATAGAAAAATGGATTTTAGTTTATAGTTCATATATTGAAATGTTGTATAGATTACTGGGTGTATACAGTTTTTTGTATTCTTTTTTATATTTTTGTATTTTTCTAAAGACAATAATGGAAAAATGGAATAAAATATGTAAGGGTACATAATAGTAAATATTTTAATAAACACATATAAGAAAATAAATAATGAAGTGAAACTTCTATCAGTGGATCATTAAGTTAGAAAAGAAAGGGTGTGGAATATGCCAGATTTAGTGAGTGATGTAAGCCATTATATGAATTATTTAGTGACGAAACGAAATACTGTTTCTAGTAATATTGCAAATGCAAATACACCTGGCTATAAAGCACAAGATGTAACATTTGCTGAGCAGATGAATAAAAGTAGTGCATTATATAAAAACAATGCGGCTGATTTAAAGAGCAATCCAGATTTATATCAAACGAATGAAATGCACTTGCCGACAGTAAATACGAAAAATACATATGCAAAGATTCAAACAAAATCAATGCAAACGAATAAAGACGGGAATAGTGTGGATGTAACGACAGAAATGCTAGATTTAATGAAAACAAATCAGTTATATGGTATTTCAATTAACGCAATTAATACACAATATGCAATTAACCAAGCGGCACGCGGACGTTAAAAGTAGAAGGAGAGACAACGGATGTTTCAGGCAATTAATGCAAGTGGCTCAGGGCTAACGACAGCGCGAAAGTGGATGGAAGTTACTTCTAACAATATTGTAAATGCGAATACGACGGCGGCTCCGGGGGCAGATTTATATGAGCGTCGTAGTGTGGTGCTAGAATCAAACAATAGTTTTGCAAGTATGTTAGATGGTGCTCCTACTAATGGAGTAAAAATAAAAAGTATTGAAGCAGACAAAACGGAAAATTTAGTGTATGATCCGACGCATCCGCACGCAAATGAAGAAGGATATGTACGTTATCCAAATATTGATGTAACTGCTGAAATGACGAATGTAATGGTTGCTCAAAAAATGTATGAAGCGAATACGAGTGTATTAAATGCAAATAAAAAAATGCTTGATAAAGATTTAGAAATCGGCCGAGGATAAGGGGGAAGATAGTAATATGAAAATCCAACCAATGTTAAATACACAACCATTTGGAGCAATTCAGTCAATTGGTGCACCGAAAACTTCTCAAACATCTGTAGTTGAGGGGAAAAAGTTTATTGATTTATTGGAAGATATGAATCAAACGCAAAACAATGCACAAACAGCAGTATATGATTTACTAACTAAAGGGGTAGGAGAAACACATGACGTTTTAATTCAGCAAAAGAAAGCTGAGTCTCAAATGAAAACGGCTGCTCTCGTACGTGATAATCTTATTGAAAATTATAAGTCACTAATTAATATGCAAATTTAGGAAAGTGGACGGGTGTGTTTAAATGGAAAAGATGAAAAATGTTATCCAATCGTTAAAAACGTGGCATAAGTTAGTAATTGGTGCTGCGCTTTTAGCGATTGTAACAGGAGCACTTTTATACTTCACCTTGCCAGATAAATATGTTGTTGTATATCAAAATTTAAATGATACAGATAAACAAGAGATTACAGCAGAATTATCGAAGTTAGGTGTCGATTATCAATTAGCGGCCGATGGTTCGATTCGTGTGCAAAAGAATGATGCTCCATGGGTTCGAAAAGAAATGAATGGGATGGGCTTACCGTTTAATTCTAAAAGTGGTGAGGAAATTTTATTAGAAAGCTCGCTCGGTTCAAGTGAGCAAGATAAAAAAATGAAGCAAATTGTCGGTACGAAGAAGCAATTGGAGCAAGATATTGTAAGAAACTTTGCGACAGTTGAAACGGCAAATGTTCAAATTACATTGCCTGAAAAAGAGACAATTTTTGATGAAGAAAAAGCAAAAGGAACAGCGGCGATTACGGTTGGAGTGAAACGTGGACAATTGTTAACAGCTGATCAAGTTGCAGGTATACAGCAAATGATAAGTGCAGCAGTTCCTGGTGTAAAGGCAGAAGAAGTAAGCGTTATTGATAGTAAAAAAGGTGTTATCTCAAAAGGGACAGATGAAGCACATTCTAGTAGTTCTTCTTCTTATGAGAAAGAAGTAGAGATGCAGCATCAACTTGAAGGTAAATTAAAGCAAGATATTGATGCAACGTTAATGACGATGTTTAAACCGAATGAATATAAAGTGAATACGAAAGTATCTGTAAACTACGATGAAGTTACACGTCAGTCAGAAAAGTATGGTGATAAAGGTGTACTTCGTAGTAAACAAGAGCAAGAGGAAAGCTCTACTGCGCAAGAAGGGGCAGATACGAAGCAAGGTGCTGGTATTACAGCGAACGGTGAAGTGCCAAACTACGGTACGAACAATAATCAAAATGGTAAAGTTGTTTATGATAATAAAAATGGTAACAAAATCGAAAACTATGAAATAGATAAAACAGTTGAAACAATTAAGAAACACCCAGAATTAACGAAAACAAATGTTGTTGTATGGGTAGATAATGATACGCTAGTAAAACGTAGAATTGATATGACAACTTTTAAAGAAGCAATTGGAACAGCGGCAGGACTTCAAGCTGATCCGAACGGTAACTTTATAAATGGTCAAGTTAACGTTGTAACTGTTCAGTTCGATCAGCCGAAAGCCGAAAAAGAGAAAGAGCCAGAAAAAAGTGGTATGAACTGGTGGTTATTCGGTGGAATTACAGCTGGCTTATTAGCAATCGGTGGTCTAGTATGGTTCTTATTAGCAAGACGTAAGAGAAAGAAAGAAGAAGAAGAGGAATATGAAGAATACTTAGCAGAAGAGGAAGTGGCTGCAAGTAATGAAAGTATCTTGGAAATTCCTGAAGAAAAAATAGTGCCAGAGCCAAAACCTGAACCAGAAGAACCGAAAGAACCAACGTTAGATGAACAAGTGCAGGATGCTACGAAAGAACATGTAGAAGGAACTGCAAAAGTAATTAAAAAATGGTTAAACGGACAGTAAGGGAGGAACAACGATGTTAGATGAAATCTCCTCCAAAGAAAAAGCTGCCATCCTTATTCGCACATTAGAAGAAGGGGTGGCAGCAAAAGTCATTGAATATATGACAGCTGAGGAAAAAGAAGTACTACTTCGTGAAATCGCAAAGTTTCGTGTATACAAACCAGAAACGTTAGAAAATGTACTAGGAGAGTTCTTATATGAACTAAATGTAAAAGAATTGAACTTAGTCACTCCAGATAAAGAATATATTCGTCGCATATTTAAAAACATGCCAGAAGACGAACTGGAAAAATTATTGGAAGATCTTTGGTATAACAAAGATAATCCGTTTGAGTTCTTAAATTCACTTACAGATTTAGAGCCACTCCTTACAGTGCTTAATGATGAATCACCACAAACAATTGCAATTATCGCTTCTTATATTAAACCGCAACTTGCGTCTCAATTAATTGAGAGATTGCCAGATCATAAACGAGTAGAGACTGTAATGGGTATTGCAAAATTAGAACAAGTTGATGGCGAATTAATTAATCAAATTGGTGAGTTGTTAAAATCGAAATTAAATAATATGGCATTTAGTGCAATTAATAAAACTGATGGCTTGAAAACGATCGTAAACATTTTAAATAATGTTTCACGAGGTGTTGAAAAAACAGTCTTTCAAAAGCTGGATGAAGTCGATTATGAGTTATCTGAGAAAATTAAAGAAAATATGTTTGTCTTTGAAGACTTACTTGGTCTTGAAGATCTTGCGCTTCGCCGTGTATTAGAAGAAATTACAGATAACGGTGTTCTTGCGAAAGCACTTAAAATTGCAAAAGAAGAAATTAAAGAGAAACTATTTACATGTATGTCTTCAAACCGTAAAGAGATGATTCTAGAAGAATTAGATGGCTTAGGACCACTTAAGATGACGGATGCTGAAAAAGCGCAGCAAACGATCACTGGTACAGTGAAAAAGCTAGAGAAAGAAGGAAGAATTATCGTTCAAAGAGGTGAAGATGATGTCCTTATTTAAAAACAGAATTCCGAAGAATTCTGTTTCTTTTTCTGAAGAAACGTATGAATTACAATTTCCAAAACCAGCTTCAGTTCAAATAGAAGAGGAAGAATTACAAGCTGATCATGCAGAACTTCGCGCCCAGCAAGAATCATTACATATGGAAATGAATCAGCTAAGGCAAGAGAAGCAAATGCTAGAACGAGAGCAGCAGCAGTTATTACAAGATAAAGAACAATTTCAAATGCATATTCATGAACAAATGGAACAGATGGAAGCAGCGCGTGTGCAGTTTCAAAAAGAACAACAAGAAACAGCATATGAATGGACAGAGTTATTATGGGATCAATCTTTTCATCTAGCAGAAAAAATCGTGAATCAAGCGGTAGATTCACGATCGCTTGATGTGTTACCTATTTTAACTGGCATCGTGCAAACATTGCCAACTTCGTTTGAAAAATTAATCATTACAGTACATCCAGAAACGTTTGAACGTATTCAAGAAGAGAAGGAGAATACGAAAGAATATTGGTTACTACAATTAGTAGAATGGAAATATGATTTCTCCCTGCAGTTTGGTGAATTTGTTCTGGAAGAAGAGAAAGAGTTCTTTGAATTTAAATTTGCACCTATATTTGCGAAACTTCGTCAGAAATGGGAAGAAGAGAAGTTATTTGAGGAGCAAAATGTATGAGTCGCCTGTTAATGAATGAGAACGAAAAATGGAATAAGTTCATTGAAACACCGCTGTATACGAAAGTAGGCAAAGTTCATAGTGTACAAGAACAGTTTTTCGTAGCAAAAGGGCCGAAAGCGAAGATCGGAGATGTTTGCTTCGTTGGAGAACATAACGTCTTATGTGAAGTGATTGCCATTGAAAAAGAAAATAATATGCTACTTCCATTTGAACAGACAGAAAAAGTATGTTATGGAGATTCAGTGACTTTAATTTCAGAAGATGTTGTTGTACCACGTGGTAATCACTTACTCGGAAAAGTGTTAAGTGCAAATGGTGAAGTATTAAATGAGGAAGCTGAAAACATTCCATTACAGAAAATAAAACTAGATGCACCGCCTATACATGCATTTGAACGTGAAGAGATTACTGATGTATTTGAAACAGGAATAAAATCAATTGATTCTATGCTAACAATTGGTATCGGTCAAAAGATTGGTATTTTTGCTGGGTCAGGTGTTGGTAAATCTACTTTACTTGGAATGATAGCAAAAAATGCAAAAGCTGATATAAACGTTATTAGTTTAGTAGGAGAACGTGGCCGGGAAGTAAAAGACTTTATTCGAAAAGAGTTAGGCGAGGAAGGGATGCGAAAAAGTGTCGTTGTTGTAGCGACGTCAGATGAAAGTCATCTTATGCAACTTCGTGCAGCGAAGCTTGCAACGTCTATTGCTGAATACTTCCGTGATCAAGGCAATAATGTATTACTTATGATGGACTCTGTTACTCGTTTTGCCGATGCACGAAGAAGTGTTGATATTGCTGTTAAAGAGTTACCGATTGGTGGTAAAACACTGTTAATGGAAAGTTATATGAAGAAGCTGTTAGAACGGTCCGGGAAAACACAAAAGGGATCTATAACAGGGATTTATACGGTGCTTGTTGATGGGGACGATTTAAATGGCCCTGTACCAGATTTAGCACGTGGTATTTTAGATGGACATATTGTATTAAAGCGTGAGCTTGCAACGCTTAGTCATTATCCTGCAATTTCAGTATTAGATTCAGTAAGTAGGATTATGGAAGAAATCGTGTCGCCACATCATTGGCAACTTGCAAATGAAATGAGGAAAATTTTATCAATTTATAAAGAAAATGAATTGTATTTTAAGTTAGGAACGATTCAAGAAAATGAAGAAAATGCTTATATTTTTGAATGTAAAAATAAAGTAGAAGGTATAAATACATTTTTAAAGCAAGGTCGATCGGATAGTTTCCAATTTGATGATATCGTTGAAGCGATACACCATATAGTATAAGGCCTCTGCCTAAGAGGTCTTATTTTTTTGTTTTTTAATATTTCACAGATTTTTTTGGAAAAAAACTATATAATAGAAAAAGAGAACGTTATAATAGGAAGGGGCTATGAAAACAGGTGGATAAACAGCAGTACGACACAATAAAATTGCAAATAAATCAAGAAAAAGAACATATTTTAAAAGAAGTGTATGAATTAACAGCTGAAAAAAGAAAAATAGAACAAAAAAAAGAATATGATTTATATGTTGTGAAATCGCGTAGTAAAGTCGTACAAACTGGGCAACGTATTATGGCGGGCATGCTTTCTTCACATACGTTTTCACCTGAAAGAATAGAAGAATGGAATCGAAAAATTAAAAAAACGGAAGGTTTTATTCAAAAAAATGAAAGCCTTTTAGAGCAAGTAAAAGAAAAAGAACGTGTCATTGATGAGATGTATCAAGAAAATTGTAAAAAGCTTGCGAAAGCACAAGAAAAGCTGGAAGAAAAAATGCTTCTGGATTTGAAAATGTGTATGAATGGATGAGGTGAATGTAGTGATACAGTCTGTATTACCGGTGCAACAAAGTTTACCTCCGCAAAAAGAAAAAGGGCTAGAAGTACAATCAAAAAATGAAGATTCTTCATTCGATCGTACGATGAGAATGGAAAATAAAAAACAGCCACAAACGGAGAAAACGAAACGAGAAGAAGCACCACCAGAAGAGAAAAAAGATTATATTCTTTCTAAAAAATCGGTAACGAAAGAAGAACCAAATGTAAAGAAAGAAGAAAAAAAAGAGACAGAACAGTTGTTATTAGCTGTATCTGAGCAAATGGTTGCAATTGAGCAATTACATGTGCAGCCGGAATTGTTATATCAATACATACAAAAAATACAAGAGCTATATAAAGAATATGGCAATATTAAACTTAATGAATTACCTGCAGCTGAATTACAACAATTACAAGAACTTCTTTCAAATATGAATATCAAAAATGCTATATGTTTAGAAGATACAATGCAAATGGTATTAAACAAAATGAAGATGCCAGAGCAAACGATGCAAGCATTGAAAGTTGTAGAAACAGAAACTTGTAATATTGCAAAGGAACAAGAAGAGTCTAAAGAGGTAGATCTTCCAAAACTTGAGAGCGATGATGCAAAGGTAGAGTTGCCAGAGGTTGATGCATTAAATGATTCGAGCTCTGCAGGTGCAGAGTTATTAAATAAAACGACGAGTACCGAACAAATAGGGAAATCAAATAGTGGTGCTGAGAAAGTTTCATTACCTGACTTAGGAAAGAAAATGGAAGCGCAAGTAGAAGCGCTGCAAAAATTTGTAGTGAAACAAGAACGTGTTTTATTCCAGTTAAATCCAGAAAAACTTGGTACATTAACAGTGTTTATGAAAAAACACGGAGATCAAATTGACGTTCACGTAGAAATGGAAAAACACGATGCGAAAAAACGTGTTGAAATCATTTTTGATGAATTGAAATTAAAGTTAAAAGAAAAAGAAATCAATATTCAAATTAGCTATTCAGATAAAGATGAAAATCGTAAAGAACAGCGAGAACAAGAGCAAAGGCAAAAACAGAAATTAGCAAATACAAATCATGAAAAACAACAATCAACAGAATTTGCGGGATTATTGGAGGAATAAAGCGTGCCAACAGTTGGGTTAAATACAACGAGTACAAATCATATTCCGTTACAAGCAGGAGCGCAAGCAAAAAACGCATCTGTTAATGGTGTACAATCGCCAGTGCAACAAACAAACGGATTATCAGCAAGTAATCAAAAAACACCCGGTATTATGGATAAAGATGATTTCCTGAAACTTTTTTTAGCAAGCTTTCAACATCAAGACCCGTTTAATGCGATGGATATGAACCAAATGATGAATCAAACGGCTCAACTATCGCTTATGGAGCAAGTACAAAATATGACGAAAGCAGTAGATAAACTACAATCAACGATGTATACGACAGCTCTTGATGGAGGGATGAAATTTTTAGGAAAGTATGTTAGAGGTATAAACAATAAGGGAGAGCAAGTGACTGGTCAAGTGGAAACAGTTCGACTTGCCGAAAATAACGATGTACAACTTATTGTTGATAATCAAGTTGTCTCACTTCGTTTTGTAGAAAGGGTTTCAGATAAACCGATAGCAGAAGCAAATCCAGAAGATGAGAAGAAAGATGATATAGAAAAAAATGAAGAGGTTAAGCAAAATTAATAAAAGGAGTGTATATAGGTTATGATTAAAGCGTTATATACAAGTATTACAGGGATGAATGCAGCACAAAATGCATTAAGTGTTACTTCAAATAATATTGCAAATGCACAAACAGTTGGATATAAAAAGCAAAAAGCTATTTTTGATGATCTGCTATATAATAATACGGTTGGTTCACGTGGGGATGGTGCTTATGCTGGTACGAATCCAAAGAGTATTGGTAACGGTGTAAAGTTTAGTGGGACATCTACAGATTTTAGTGATGGTTCTATTACTTTAACTAGTGATAAAATGGAGACAGCCATAGAGGGAAATGGTTTATTTTTAGTTGGCGATCGTAATAGCGGAAATGTAGAGTATACGAGAAAAGGGTCTTTCGGTGTATCGAAAGATAACTATGTTACAAATACAAGTGGTCAGTATGTGCTAGGGTATGGTGTGAAAACAGGAACTCAAGAAATAGATTTTTCTTCACGACCAAGTCCAATTCATATTCCAATGGGATCAGCTGTTGGTGGGATTCAAACAGATAAAGCAACAATAGGTGGAAACCTTCCTAGAAATCAAAATGCATTATCTCACGAATTCACAGTTTTTGATGAGGAAGGGAACTCGTTAACGTTACGTGTAAATATTAAACAAAAGACTACAAAAGAGACTGTAGATGGTAAAGAAGTTGAAAAGCCTGTGCCAGGTGAATATACGTATACAGTTTCTGTAAGAAATGATTCTAAAAACGAAAAAGAGTTTAAGCCGGTTGAAGGCATGACGGGCGAAAAAAATCTTAAATTTGATACATTAGGAAATCTAAAGGAGACAGATGAAGCTGTACAAAAAAATCCAGTAACTGGTGAAATTACTAAAGGTGGAACGGTTAAAATTCCTTTTGGTAAGGGACTGACACTGGACTTAAGTGGTTTAACAAATTATCCGACAGGGAAAACTATTTCTACAACAGAAGTAACGGGGCGTCCAGCTGCAATTGCAAATGACTATTCAATTTCTGACGGTGGTTTCGTTATGATGAGATATTCGGATGGTAGTATGAAGGTTGTAGGACAACTAGCTGTAGCTACATTCCCTAATTCAGGTGGATTAATGAAAACTGGGAATGGCAATTACATTGCCACACCATCAGCAGGGATTCCAGGGATAGGTGTTGCTGGTGAGAATGGTGCAGGTAATGTAAGGGGTTCAGCAAAAGAAAGTTCAAACGTAGATTTATCTGTAGAATTCGTTGATTTAATGTTATATCAACGTGGATTCCAAGGAAATGCGAAAGTAATTAAAGTGTCAGATGAAGTATTAAATGAAGTTGTAAACTTAATTCGATAATATATTATAAAGAAAGATCGTAATGTAGTAGGAAGGGTTTTTATTCGTATGACAAGACAAGAACGAATTTTACAATTGCCATTTTTCGAGAATAAACGTGAACTTGCTGAGCAAGTGCTAAAAATGGAACGAGAAGAGCATGTATATTTACCAGATCAATTTGAAATTAAGCAAGTGCCCCCGTATTCATTTGCTGAAAAGAAAGCGATTATTGGTCGTATTCATGAGTTTTATTTCGTCAGTGTTGGCAGTGATGGCGCATGGAAGTATCAACTGTTTAAGGACGAGATGAAGTGCCGTGAGTTTTTTGTTACATTATCAGGCATTACAGATCAGCAAATTGCGTTTTGGTTCAACAATATCGAGTTGCTTAAAGGCGCTTAAAAATGTTTTTAGGCTTAGGTGGCTCGGAGCTGTAAGAAGAGAACTATAGAAATCTACTGGAATGGTTGAACAATAATCTCTTTATAGCAAGCCAGTACTTTTTTATAGCCTGTGAGTTGTGACAATAGGGAAATGAAATGAGAGTATGCTAGTTTCATTTCATATGTTTGTGATGATAGATTTTTATAAAAGGAGAGGTGAGGAGGATGGCGCAAAATAAGTATCGCGTTACATTCATTTCGCCGAGTGAGGTTGAGCAGCGGACTGTAATGGCGGCGAATAGTTTGCCAGATTTAATTCGTAAAGTAGAAAGTATTATCGCAGATCCAAACGGTTATTTTGTAAATGATAAAAAAAATAATTGCTATTTTAAAGTGATTAAAGAAAATGTTACGTTTATTCAATATGAGTTACTATTTTCGGATAAGGAAATTCATATTGAAAAATTAAAACATATAGCACCGGTGGTATTAAAACGATTATTCGAAAAAATAAATGACCCGGAATTATATGCACTTGCGCTACTTGATGTTGATATAGCAACGAAAGAATATGTGCTAGCAGAAATGAATTCTGAGCTGAGAATAAGAGTAGAGACCGAGCTTTCGAAAAAATGGGAAGCAATGCCGACGGAAGTTGTAGGAGCACAAGAAGTGTTATTAGAGGCACTTGCTTCGTTTATACAAGATTAATTGTTTTTTTTATAAAATGAATCGTTCGACTATCTATATTTTTTATATAGGTAGTTGACTTTTTCGCTTTTATAAAGCTTAATAATTAGATATACGGAATTAATGGAAGGGGAGCGACACCTTTATGTCACAAGCACAAAGTATTTTATTAGAAAGCGGAACAAATGAATTAGAGATTGTTACGTACACTGTTGGTGAAAACCTATTTAGTATTAATGTAATGAAAGTACGTGAAATCATTAATCCATTCCCTGTTACAACTGTGCCAGAATCTCATCATGCAGTTGAAGGTGTTGTTCAAGTACGTGGTGAAATTTTACCTGTTATTAACTTAGCGATGGCTCTTAATTTAAAGTCAACAAAGCCACTTGATCAAACGAAATTTATCATCTCAGAATTAAACCAAATGAAAGTTATTTTCCGCGTTGATGAAGTGCATCGTATTCAACGTATTTCATGGGAACAAATTGATGAACCAGCTTCATTATCTATGGGACTAGAAGAAACGACATCTGGTATTGTAAAACTAGATGGCAAAATCATCTTACTATTAGATTATGAAAAAATTGTATGTGAAATTAGCGGCACTGGTTATGACAATAAATCAATTGCAGGGTTAGAACAAAAAACAGATCGGGCTGAAAAAGTAATTTATATTGCAGAAGATTCAGCGATGCTTCGTCAAATATTAGAAGAAACATTATCATCAGCTGGATATACGAAAATGAACTTCTTCAGCAATGGTGCAGAAGCGTTAGCGCAAATTGAAAAATTAGCGAAAGAGCAAGGCGAAAAAATGTTTGAACATATTCACTTGCTAATTACGGATATTGAAATGCCAAAAATGGATGGACATCATTTAACGAAAGTGGTTAAGGATAGTGAAGTAATGAATCGTTTACCAGTCATTATTTTCTCTTCATTAATTACAAATGAATTATTCCATAAAGGTGAAGCTGTAGGGGCAAATGCCCAAGTAAGTAAGCCAGATATTCAAGAGCTAATTGGTTTAGTTGATAAGTTAGTGTTGTAAGAAAAGCACTTTTTTAGCTGGAATAGAGGAACTAGCTATGTGTGGCAACAGTCAGTGCCTAATAGAGAACCATGCGATGTAAGACTAGAGTATGGAGTATTTTAGGTAAATGAGGCGAAAGAGCCGCCGAGATAGTTTTAGAAGAAGCGAGACTTCGGTTGAGGATTTGAAGATTGGGTTTATAACTCTATTCTGTTAGAGGTGGAAGGAATTAGCCATGTGTAAGCATTGGTTAGTTCCTTTTTAGTATTCTATACTTTAAATAGGCAGAAAAATGAAAGGTTTCTTGGGTGTTTGTCGCTGTCTGTGTGAATAATCTTCATTTAGAGATTTTCAATTTAAAAATATAACCGAACGTATTTTGGGGATTATTTTAGTGATATTTCGTGGTAACGCAAATTTTTTCGGTGAAAAAACATTCAAAATACCATATAATATAATTAAATGTAATTAATATGCAATTTTACATATTAATAAAAAACATTTTCCAAATTTTTATATTTTCTATACATTTTTGTATGTTTATTATTTGACAGATAATTTCGAACTGTTATAATATGGATATGTAAAAATTGCTATTTTCTTAAAAGACATGGGAGTCAGATGAGAATTGTGAAAGGATGAGGGGGAGTGGCACAGATTATGTATCACCACACAGCAATTAATGTATTAGGTCTTTTACAAAACATGTCAAATAATAAAATGAACGATATGCAACTAGAGGTGGAATTTAAAAAAATAGAAAAAGAATTCCAAGTAAAGTATGAAGAGTTAGTTGATTTACATAATAGAATGGTATTATTTCAAATAGATATAGAAAAAAATGGCGGGATGCGAGCATATGAAAAATCAGCAATTACATGGCTGAAGTCTGAACTAGAGCTACTATATGAAGTATATCAATTTTGTCAACGTCACAGTTTAAACATTTTAAATATTTCAAAATACGTAAGTAAAAATGAACTAAATCTTTTTCCAAAAACAGAAAGTCAATTGCAAAATACGTATTATAAATTGAAAAAACGTGAAATACCGTTTGAAAATATTGAAAAACAAAAACCAGGACGAAAGCGAAAATATATACCAGTAAAAGAGACAATTGTTGCAAGAAAACAAGAAAACGAGTACGAATTAAAAGAAGAAATCCAGCATAAAGAGGATGAAAAAAGTCTTGTAACAGTTATATCTGGTATCGTTGATAACTTTGAAACAATTAATCAATGTAGTGAAAGGAAAGAAGACGAACTACATCAGTTTATGGAAGGTATTTATAAGCTTTCTAGTATGGCAGCAGGGCGTTCTAGAGAAGCGAAGAATACACGTAGTCTAGAAAGTGAATTGCAGTCGTTACAACTGGAAAATGAAAGGCTAAAACGAGAGAAAGAAGAGCTTGTACAAGATATTAAGGGCATGACGCAGCTTTTAATTCATTTCATTACAAGTTCGGATATTGATCAAATACGTAAATTACCAACTTTCGTACAAGATTGTAAAATGGAATT
Organism: Bacillus thuringiensis; assembly: GCF_001182785.1. Lineage (NCBI taxonomy): Bacteria > Bacillati > Bacillota > Bacilli > Caryophanales > Bacillaceae > Bacillus > Bacillus thuringiensis. The sequence continues at coordinate 1,651,142 of NZ_CP012099.1, forward strand.
ACATAAACTAGGTCTATATAATGCACAAGACGGTAAAATGAAAATTATGGTTGACCGTAGTGGACAAGTTATGACAGTAACACAGTAATAAAATTTGGGTACAAAATAAAAGGGAGATACATAGTTTATATGTATTTCCCTTTTGTTTTGTATGGAATCGTTCCAAAGATGGAAGATAAATTTTTACGATTGTAGTAGTTTAGAAACCATTTGCGGAATTTGGTTCGCTTGTGAAACCATACTAAGTGCAACTTCAGTCAATATTTGAACTTTAAAAAATCACTCATCTCCTGCGCCATGTCTGCATCTTCAATTCGAGATGCAGTATCTGTTAGTGCCATACTTTGGCTATTTAAGTTTTCAATATTAAAATGTAAACGATTTATCATTGCACCAAGGTCGGCACGATGAAGTGACACACTTTGGAAAGCCTCTTCAATTTTACGGATTGCCGATCTTGCTTCTTGTTTTGTTGAAATCTTGATGTCATGTTGTGTAGGGGAAGGGGGAATAGCTTTTGATATATGTACCGTATGACCGATATCGTCTAATGAAACAGGGCTGTTTTGGTCGCCAAATACGGATAAATCATTAAACTCAGTCGTCGCGCCAATATAGCTAATTTGTTCTGTTAAAGACTGAAACTCTTTATTCAGCGAATCACGATTTGCATTTGAATTTGTACCGTTCGCAGATTGAACGGCTAAATCACGCATACGCTGCAAAATATTCGTCACAGTTTGAAGAGCAGCTTTCGCTGTTCGAAGTATTGATATCGCATCTTCATTATTACGAATTGCTACGCACATACCACTCGCTCTCGCATGCATACGAGTCACAATTGCAATGTTAGCGGGATTATCAGAAGCAGTATTTAACTTTTTACCGGTCGCCAAATGCTCCATCGCAACATTCATACGCTTCTCATTCTCATACAACGACTGTCTAGCATTCATACTTAAAACATTCGTACCAATACGCATAATAGACACTCCTTATAGATTGATATAATCAATATTCAAAAGCTAATACACGGCTATGAAGAGAAAAAGAGACTTATGCTCACTTTATCTTTTTGTTTTCATACACGGAACGAGAATAAAATAGGCCCTGACCGCTACTAAATATGGCTAGAGCTTCTCTTTAAGCTAAAAAAATCTTTCAATCTATCTATATAGAAAAAATAAACCTCTCTGCAAGCAGAGGGGTTTATTCAGGAAACTAACTCAAATGGCTTATTGTAATAATTTAGAAACCATTTGAGGAGTTTGGTTAGCTTGAGAAAGCATGCTGATTCCAGCTTCGTTCAAGATTTTGAACTTAGTCATTTCAGACATTTCTTTCGCCATGTCAGCGTCTTCGATTTGAGAAGCAGAAGCGGCCATATTAGTAGCTTGGCTGTTTACATTGTTTAAATTATGATCTAAACGGTTTAACTGAGAACCAAACGTTGCGCGCATGTCAGCTACTTTTTGGATAGCTGCATCTAGTTGTACAATGGCACCAGCAGCATCGTTATCTGCAGCTGGTGCTGGTGGTGCTGGTATTACAGGTGCTGCTGGTGCTCCAATAGTTTTTGTAAGGCCAAGTCCTGTAGCACCTGTTGTCGCATCAACAGCCGTAATTGTAAGATTATCGCTAGCTACATCAGAAAGCTGAATGCTAATATTTTTATCTGTTCCAGCCGCAGCTAATAAGCTTTTTCCATTAAAGTTTGTTTTTCCAGCGATATGATTAATTTCCTCCTGCAATTCTTTAAATTCCAGGTTTAGAGAATCTTTATCTTTGCCGTCATTTGTACCATTAGCAGATTGGGTAGCAAGGTCACGCATACGAAGTAAGATGTTAGAAATAGAATTCAAAGCAGAGTCAGTTGTACGTAAAGCAGACATAGCGTCTTGCGTATTACGTGCTCCAACGTTTAATCCGCCTTCTTTCGCACGCATACGAGTAGCGATAGCTAAACCAGCCGCATCATCAGCAGCACTGTTAATAGATTTACCGCTAGATAAACGGTTCATAGAAGTGTTCATTTTGTCTTGATTTTGGCGCATGTATTCTTGTGTACGCATGCTATTAATGTTTGTATTAATTCTCATGTTAAGAACCTCCAGTAGTTTTTAGTTATATAAAATAACCCTCTGTATTACAGAGAGTTATTTTTATTGTAAGTCATTAAATAAATTATTGTAATAATTTAGAAACCATTTGAGGAGTTTGGTTAGCTTGAGAGAGCATGCTAATACCAGCTTCGTTCAAGATTTTAAACTTTGTCATGTTAGACATTTCTTTTGCCATATCCGCATCTTCAATTTGCGAAGCGGAAGCGGCCATATTAGTAGCTTGGCTGTTTACGTTGTTTAAGTTGTGATCTAAACGGTTTAATTGAGAGCCGAATGTCGCACGCTTGTCAGCAACGGATTGGATAGCTGTATCTAGTTCTCCAATGGCACCAGCAGCATCTCCACTTTTTGCAGTAGAGGCAATAGTTTTCGTAAGATTGAGTCCATCGGCTCCTGTTGTTGCATCTACAGATGCAATTGTAAGTTTATCGCCAGATATATCGGAAAGCTGGATATCAATATCAGTTCCTTTTGCAGCTAATAAACTCTTTCCATTAAAGTTTGTTTTTCCAGCGATATGATCAATTTCTCCCTGTAATTCTTTAAATTCTAAGTTCAGGGAATCTTGATCTTTACCGTCATTTGTACCATTAGCAGATTGAGTAGCAAGATCACGCATGCGAAGTAAAATGTTAGAAATAGAGTTTAAAGCAGAGTCAGTTGTACGTAAAGCAGACATAGCGTCTTGCGTATTACGTGCTCCAACGTTTAATCCGCCTTCTTTCGCACGCATACGAGTAGCGATAGCTAAACCAGCCGCATCGTCAGCAGCACTGTTAATAGATTTACCGCTAGATAAACGGTTCATAGAAGTGTTCATTTTGTCTTGATTTTGGCGCATGTATTCTTGTGTACGCATGCTATTAATGTTTGTATTAATTCTCATGTTAAGAGCCTCCAGTAGTTTTTATTTTATATCATCAAATGGATTTTATTGTAGTAATTTAGAAACCATTTGAGGAGTTTGGTTAGCTTGAGAAAGCATGCTAATACCAGCTTCGTTCAAGATTTTAAACTTCGTCATGTTAGACATTTCTTTTGCCATATCTGCATCTTCAATTTGAGAAGCTGCTGCCGCCATATTAGTAGATTGGCTGTTCACGTTGTTTAAGTTATGATCTAAGCGATTTAATTGAGAACCGAAAGTAGCTCTATTATCAGCAACTGTTTGGATAGCTTTATCTAGATTAGTAATAGCAGTACTTGCATCTGCTGTGGTCTTAACATTGGTACCAGTAGCCGTAAGTAGTGTATCAGCTTTTGCATTAATTGATGCAATTGTAAGTTTATCGCCAGATACATCAGAAAGCTGGATATCAATATCCGCTCCTGTTGCAGCTAATAAATTCTTACCATTGAAGTTTGTCTTTTCAGCGATATGATCAATTTCCTTGTGCAATTCTTGGAACTCTAAGTCTAAAGACGCTTGATCTTTTGTCTCGTTTGTACCGTTTGCGGATTGAGTTGCAATATCACGCATACGAAGTAAGATGTTAGAAATAGAATTCAAAGCAGAGTCAGTTGTACGTAAAGCAGACATAGCGTCTTGCGTGTTACGCGCCCCAACGTTTAATCCGCCTTCTTTTGCACGCATACGAGTAGCGATAGCTAAGCCAGCCGCATCGTCAGCAGCACTGTTAATAGATTTACCGCTAGATAAACGGTTCATAGAAGTGTTCATTTTGTCTTGATTTTGGCGCATGTATTCTTGTGTACGCATGCTATTAATGTTTGTATTAATTCTCATGTTAAGAGCCTCCAGTAGTTTTTATTTTATATCATCAAATGGATTTTATTGTAGTAATTTAGAAACCATTTGAGGAGTTTGGTTAGCTTGAGAAAGCATGCTAATACCAGCTTCGTTCAAGATTTTAAACTTCGTCATGTTAGACATTTCTTTTGCCATATCTGCATCTTCAATTTGAGAAGCTGCTGCCGCCATATTAGTAGATTGGCTGTTTACGTTGTTTAAGTTATGGTCTAAGCGATTTAATTGAGAGCCAAAGGTAGCTCTATTATCAGCAACTGTTTGAATAGCTGCGTCAAGAGCCGTAATAGAGTCAGATGCGTTTTTGGTGCTTTTAACATCTCCAGTAATTTTAAGCGTAGCAGCTGTTGCATCAATTGCTGTAATTGTAAGTTTATCACCAGATACATCGGAAAGCTGAACGTCAATATTGTTTGCAGCGGCAACTCCAGCTAATAAAGTTTTTCCATTAAAGTTTGTTTTTTCAGCAATATGAGTAATTTCACCTTTTAACTCTTGAAATTCTAGGTCCAACGAATCTTGGTCTTTTGTATCATTTGTACCGTTTGCAGATTGAGTTGCAATATCACGCATACGAAGTAAGATGTTAGAAATAGAATTCAAAGCAGAGTCAGTTGTACGTAAAGCAGACATAGCGTCTTGCGTGTTACGCGCCCCAACGTTTAATCCGCCTTCTTTTGCACGCATACGAGTAGCGATAGCTAAGCCAGCCGCATCGTCAGCAGCACTGTTAATAGATTTACCGCTAGATAAACGATTCATCGCAGTATTCATTTTGTCTTGGTTTTGTCGCATGTACTCTTGCGTACGCATGCTATTAATGTTTGTATTAATTCTCATGTTAAGAACCCCCATTTTTTTATATTGATTTTTCTGTTAATTGTTAAACGTAAATATGCAAAAAAATCAATTTCGAGATTAATTGTAATCCTTGGTATATATCGTGTCAACGAATAATTGTAATTAATGAATATAAAAAAATGATAATTTCCTATTTGTTCATTTTTTTATTACAATATTATCAAAAGGATTATTGCAAACTTTTAAAAAAAACTCTAATATTAGATTATCTTTGTTTACCGAAAAGGTGATATTATGATAGTTGGAAATATAGTAAAAGAAGTGCTTGCATATAAGAAAGGGCAAATTCAGCAAAAGCTAAGTAGTCCACAAGCATTTGTTAGTAGTCGTTTTCAAGAGAAGTTGCAGAGTGAACCTGCGAAGGAGACGAAGGCTACTACGCAGCCGGCAAAAGTAGAAGATATGAGTCAGCCGGTACAATCTACGAAAATAGAAGCGGTTGTTAATAAACCTGAAGAAACTATTAATAAAGTAGAGGAAGCGAGTAAGCCTGAAGAAAAGGCTGAAACGAAGAAAGCAGATGAAGTGCAAGTTGCGCAAAAAGAGTTTGAACGACGTTTCCCAGAAACGAAAAATGAGGCTGCTGATACGTGGGAATTAACGAAGAAGTATAATATTCAAAAAATACGTTCTTCCAATGAAGGGAAGTATGAGGATATTATTGATCGCGTAAGTCGTACATACGGAATTCCGAAAACGTTAATTCAAAAAATGATTGAAGTAGAGTCTAATTTTAATCCGAAAACGGTGTCACATGCAGGTGCGATGGGACTTATGCAGCTTATGCCAGCGAATGTGAAGGAGATGGGTGTGAAGAATCCCTTTTCACCAGCTGAAAGTATTGAAGGTGGCGTGAAAGAGTTAAGCGGTTATTTAAAGAAGAATAACGGCGACTTAGTATTGGCGCTTGCTTCTTACAATGCTGGTCCTGGGAATGTGAGAAAGTACGGAGGCGTGCCGCCATTTAAAGAAACGCAAGGATATATTAAAAAAATATTAAATATCGACGTTTCAAAATAGAGAGTTTCATATATAGAGAGAACATGAAATTTTCGTGAACATGATATGGGAGTTGGCTAGATTTGAAATTACAAGATGATATTCCGTTAACAATTTATTTTGAAATCGGAAATACGAAAAAGAAAATTGAAGATCTGCTTCATATTACGAAAGGTACATTGTATCGTCTTGAAAATTCAACGAAAAATACGGTGCGTCTTATGCTTGAGAATGAAGAGATTGGAACCGGAAAGATTTTGACGAAGAATGGGAAGATGTACGTTGAAATCGTTGAATTGAAAAGGTAGGGAAGGGGATTGTCATGAGTGGCGAAAAATTAAGCCAAGAGCAAATTGATGCCCTGCTGAAGGCGGTAAATGAAGGCGAGGAAATGCCAGCTTTCGCACAAGAAGCAGGAAAGCAAGAGAAATTTCAAGAGTATGATTTTAATAGACCAGAGAAGTTCGGTGTTGAGCATTTACGTAGTTTGCAAGCGATTGCTTCTACGTTTGGGAAACAGACGTCACAGACGTTATCAGCGCGTATGCGTATTCCAATTGAACTAGAGCCTTCAACGGTTGAGCAAGTTCCATTTACGAGTGAGTATGTGGAGAAAATGCCGAAAGATTATTATTTATATTGCGTAATTGATCTCGGTTTACCAGAGCTTGGAGAAATTGTTATTGAGATTGATTTAGCATTCGTTATTTATATTCATGAATGTTGGCTTGGCGGAGATAGTAAGCGTAACTTTACGATGCGCAGACCGTTAACAGCATTTGAGTTTTTAACGCTTGATAATATATTCTTGCTTCTTTGTAAAAATTTAGAGCAATCATTTGAAAGTGTTGTTGCGATTGAACCGAAATTTGTAACGACGGAAACAGATCCGAATGCATTAAAGATTACGACAGCGAGCGATATCATTTCATTACTTAACGTAAATATGAAAACAGATTTTTGGAATACGACGGTGCGTATCGGGATTCCGTTCTTATCTGTTGAAGAAATTATGGATAAGTTAACGTCTGAAAATATTGTCGAACATTCTTCGGACAAACGTAGGAAGTATACGTCTGAAGTGGAAGTGAAAGTAAATCAAGTGTACAAACCTGTTCACGTTGCGATTGGTGAGCAGAAAATGACAATGAGTGAGATTGAACAAATTGAAGAAGGCGATATTATTCCGCTTCATACGAAAGTCTCGGATGAATTACTTGGTTATGTAGATGGAAAGCATAAATTTAATTGTTTTATTGGAAAAGATGGAACGCGTAAGGCGCTTCTATTTAAAAGTTTTGTAGAGTAGGAGGATCCATATGAAGCATGAAGTATCTCCTGTGTCATTAATGGGATTAGAAGATTTTGCAGGAAAGCGAAATGAAGCAGGTAAAGCACATATTGATACTGTTTCAGATATTTCGATTGAACTTGGTGTAAAGCTTGGAAAGTCATCTATTACGCTCGGTGATGTAAAGCAGTTAAAAGTTGGCGATGTTCTTGAAGTAGAGAAAAACTTAGGACATAAAGTAGATGTGTATTTAAGTAATATGAAAGTCGGCATCGGTGAAGCAATTGTAATGGACGAGAAATTCGGTATTATCATTTCTGAAATTGAAGCTGATAAGAAACAAGCGGCGCTTATGAAAGCGCAAAGTCAAATGCAAGATAAAGAGTAGAGGAGGAGTCATATGTCGTATATGACGACCTTATTTCAAGTCGTTTTACTGTTTGGTGCGCTCGGTTACGGTGCATATTATATGACGAAAAAGACGCGCAAACAGCAGTTTTTTAAGCAGGGTGAAAATGGCCATATTCAAGTAAAAGACGGCGTGTATTTAAATCATCAAACGAGTGCCTTTTTATTTGAAGTGGACGGAAAGCAAGTGTTCACTGTTATTAGTAATAACGGTGTGCAGTCTGTGCAATTAACCGGAACAGGAAATCAGTTTCAACAAGCACTAGAAGACGCGGTGAAGACTGAAACGAAAAAAGTAGAGGATCCATCATGAGAATAAAGAAACAGTTATCATTATTAGCCGTTATTTTCGTATTTTCTATCGTTTTTTCAATTATTTTTGTAAATCCAGCGTATGCGGCCCCGAACGGTTTTATTAATTTCGAAAATGGAAAAGAGTTTACGAGTAATTCAAGTGTACAACTATTTGCGCTCGTTACCCTTTTATCATTATCTTCTTCTATCGTTCTATTATTTACACATTTTACTTATTTTATGATCGTTCTTGGGATTACACGTCAAGGACTTGGGGTAATGAATTTACCACCAAACCAAGTGCTTGTTGGACTTGCATTATTTTTATCACTCTTTACGATGCAGCCTGTAATCGGGCAACTGAAGAGCGATGTGTGGGATCCGATGACGAAAGAGAAAATAACAGTAAGTCAAGCTGCGGAAACGACAGCTCCTATTATGAAAGAATATATGTCAAAGCATACGTATAAGCATGATTTGAAAATGATGCTGAAAGTACGCGGAGAAGAGTTGCCGAAAGATTTAAAGGATCTTTCCTTATTTACACTCGTACCATCCTTTACGTTAACGCAAATTCAAAAAGGGTTACTTACAGGGATGTTCATTTATTTAGCGTTTGTATTTATAGATTTGATTATTAGTACACTTTTAATGTACCTCGGGATGATGATGGTACCGCCGATGATTTTAAGTTTACCGTTTAAAATACTCGTTTTCGTATATTTAGGTGGATATACAAAAATTGTCGATATTATGTTTAAGACGGTCGCCTGAAGCGCTTGATGCTATGTGATAGGAGTCATATAAATGAATACTTCACCAATTATAGATATTTTCCAAACCTTTTTTTATAAAGGGGTTATGATTTTAATGCCGATTGCCGTTGTAAGTCTAATTGTCGTTATTATTATCGCGGTTATTATGGCAATGATGCAAATTCAAGAGCAAACGCTGACGTTTTTACCGAAAATGGCGAGTATTGTGCTCGTTATTATCATTTTAGGTCCGTGGATGTTCCAAGAGTTAACGATGCTTATTTTAGATTTATTTGATAAAATCCCATCGCTATTGCGTTCGTACTAAGATAGGTGAACTGAAATGAATATGGAATTATGGGCGGCGACGTTTTTTGCGTTTTGTCGCATTACTTCATTTTTATATTTTCTACCGTTTTTCTCAGGTCGATCAATTCCGGCGATGGCAAAGGTTACATTTGGACTTGCTCTTTCAATTACAGTGGCCGATCAAGTGGATGTCTCTCACATCAAGACAGTTTGGGACGTTGCAGCTTATGCAGCAACGCAAATTGTAATTGGTTTATCACTTTCAAAAATTGTAGAGATGCTGTGGAACATTCCGAAAATGGCAGGGCATATTTTAGACTTTGATATTGGTTTATCACAAGCAAGTTTGTTTGATGTAAATGCAGGGTCACAGTCCACTTTGCTATCAACAATTTTTGATATATTTTTTCTTATTATTTTTATTTCACTTGGCGGCATTAACTATTTCGTTGCCACTATTTTAAAGTCGTTTCAATATACAGAGGCGATTTCAAAATTGTTGACGACTAGTTTTTTAGATAGTCTACTCGCAACGTTATTATTTGCGATCACATCAGCGGTTGAAATTGCTCTGCCGCTTATGGGAAGTTTATTCATCATTAATTTTGTTCTAATTTTAATTGCAAAAAACGCTCCGCAATTAAATGTTTTTATGAATGCATACGTAATTAAAATTACATGTGGTATTTTGTTTATTGCGATGAGTGTACCGATGCTCGGTTATGTGTTTAAAAATATGACGGATGTATTACTTGAAGAATATACGAAACTATTTAACTTTTTCTTAACGAAGTAGGGGGACGCGCATGGCAAAGGATAATAAAACAGAAAAGGCCACCCCGCAGAAGCGTAAAAAATCGCGTGAAGAAGGGAATATTGCCCGGAGTAAAGATTTAAATAATTTATTTTCCATTCTCGTATTAGCAGTTGTCGTTTATTTCTTCGGAGATTGGCTAGGTTATGAGATTGCAAATTCCGTAGCGGTGCTGTTTGATCAAATTGGAAAAAATACAGATTCAACCGAGTATTTTTATTTAATGGGGATTTTATTACTGAAAGTATCGGCTCCGATATTAATACTCGTATATGCTTTTCATTTATTCAATTATATGATTCAAGTCGGCTTCCTATTTTCTTCTAAAGTCATTAAACCGAAAGCGTCACGTATTAATCCGAAAAACTATTTTACGAGATTGTTTAGTCGTAAAAGTTTAGTAGATATTTTGAAATCACTGTTTTATATGGGATTAATCGGTTACGTTTCGTACGTTCTTTTTAAAAAGAATTTAGAGAAAATCGTCAGTATGATTGGATTTAACTGGACTGCGTCACTTACTGAAATTATTAGGCAAATTAAATTTATCTTCTTAGCAATTTTAATTATTTTAATCGTTCTTTCTATTATCGATTTCATTTATCAAAAATGGGAGTATGAACAAGATATTAAGATGAAAAAAGAAGAAGTGAAACAAGAGCATAAAGATAATGAAGGGGACCCGCAAGTAAAGGGGAAACGAAAAAACTTTATGCATGCGATCTTGCAAGGGACAATCGCGAAGAAGATGGATGGTGCAACGTTTATTGTGAACAACCCGACGCATATTTCAGTGGCGCTTCGGTACAATAAAGAAGTTGATGCGGCGCCTATTGTCGTTGCAAAAGGGGAAGATGAGCTCGCATTATATATACGAACGCTTGCCCGTGAACATGAAATACCAATGGTGGAAAACCGTCCGCTTGCTCGTTCTTTATATTATCAAGTCGAGGAAGATGAGACAATTCCTGAAGATTTATACGTAGCTGTAATTGAAGTTATGCGCTATTTAATTCAAACGAATGAACTTGAAGTATAATAGCGCGTTTGGAGGGGATCTCTTTGTTTAAGATGGATTCTGCAAGAACCTATTTTTCTATCTTTTTAGCAGCGTCATTCGTTGTGGCGCTCTTAATTCCACTTCCACCATTTATACTTGATATCGTTATCGTTTTTCTACTAAGTATGTCAGTGCTTATTTATATGCGAGCGACAAGTATTAACGAGTGGGATGAGTTAAAGTCATTTCCGACGATGTTGTTATTAATCGGGATTTTCCGCGTATCGATTAACGTTTCGACGACGCGAGCGATTTTAACAGACGGAAATGCGGGTCATGTTATTGAAGAGTTTGGCCAGTTCGTAATTGGCGGGAACTTATTAATTGGTATCGTTATTTTTATAGTTTTAATCATATTCCAGTTTATCGTTGCAAACGGTGCGTCTCGTACAGCTGAAGTAGCAGCTCGTTTTACACTTGATTCTTTACCAGGGAAACAAATGTCTATCGATGCTGATTTAAACCAGCGTATTATTTCAGAAAAAGATGCACAAGCAAAACGAAAAAAATTAAATATGGAAACAGAGTTTTACGGAGCGATGGATGGTGCCGGAAAGTTCATTAAAGGGGACGTTATTTTCGGGATTGTCATTTTATTCGTAAACATTATTTTCGGTTTAATTGTCGGAATGATGCAGCAAGGAATGAGCTTTGCAGATGCAGCTCTTCATTATACACAGTTAACTGTCGGTGACGGAATCGTAAACCAAATCGGTTCGTTAATGCTTGCAATTTCAACAGGTATTATCGTAACGCGTGTATTTGACGGCTCACCGGATACAGTAACAGAAGGTATCTTTAAAGAGCTATTAGCACATGAAGTCGTTGTATATGCACTTGGTGGTTTATTTATTGCAATGGGTGTTTTTACTCCGCTACCGTTTTTACCATTCGCACTCGTTGGTGGAACGATTATCTTCTTAGGCATTCGTAATAAAAATCGAATAAAGAAAGAAAAAGAAGACGAGCTTCAAAAAGAATTAGAAATGATTCAAGGTGAAGATGAGCAACTGCAACAAGTGGAAGATTCATTCGGAGTATTTACGGATAAATATCCGATTATTGTAGAACTCGGTTTAGATTTAGCAGCACTTGTAAAGCAGAAAATTAACGGGGAAACAGCTCGTGATAAAGTTGTTCTTATGCGGAAGTCGATTATTACTGACCTCGGTATTAACGTTCCTGGAATTAACTTTAAAGATAATACGAGCTTTAGACCACGTGGTCGTTACATTATTCGTATTAAAGGTGCGAAGGCGGCTGAAGGTGTTTTAAAATCAGGTTATTTATTAGCACTAAAAACACCGAACGTAATGGCTGATTTAGATGCAGAACCAGCGAAAGATCCAATTTTCGGCGAAGATGGATATTGGATTTTAGAGCATATGGTGCAAGATGCACAAATGAAAGGCTATCAAGTGTTAGAGCCGCTTAGCATATTAATTACACATTTAGATGTTGTCGTAAGACGTAATCTGCATGAATTAATTCAGCGCCAACATGTAAAAGACTTAATTAACTCGCTTGAAAATGATAATGGCGTTCTATTAGAAGAGATTAAGAAGAAAGAAATTGATTTATCACTCGTTCAAAATGTTATTAAACAACTTCTAAAAGAAGGTATTTCTATTCGTGATTTACCAACAATTATTGAAGGTATTATTGACGGAAAAGAAGTGTATCAAAATCACGTTGATGGTGTGACATCATTTGTTCGTGAATGTATTTCAAAAGTTATTTGTGAAAATGCGAAAAATCCGGACGGAAAAATTTATGCAGCGCTCTTCTCTGATTCAATTGAGTTAGATGCGGATGTTGTGAATAATTCATATCAAGGTTACTTGTTAAACTGGGATTTAGATTTAGAAACACGTGTCGTTGAGCAAGTGCAGCGCGTCTTTAAGCAAGCACGTTTAATGGGAAGAGAACCAGTGTTATTAACACGTAGAAAAGATTTTAGATTTGCAATTGTAAGACTGCTAGAACGTTATCAAGTAGAAGCACAAGTACTTTGTATTAGCGAATTAGCACCAGAAATTGTTGTGGATCAAATTGCCTATATTGAATAGTAGGGGGTGAAGTAATGGAAAGTACAGAAAAGAAAGAAGCGTTAATGCGAATAAAAGCAGCTTCGAAAAATGAATTGTATCGAAAGTTATTTGACCAATATGGTACAGATTATTATTACGTTGTCGATGAAAGTGTAAAACGAAATATACCGTTTTTCTGGAAAAAGGATTATGAAATGTTAGTTGCTTTTCCAGAAGAAAAACAGGAAGAAGTGAATGAAGGTACAGCTCAATTTCATGAACAGTTAATGGATGTTGTGAATGATCCTTCAGAACAAATTGTGAAGGCCAATGGAATTCAATCAGTACTGCACAATTTAGAAAACGTAACGACTTCTATGTCATACGCGGCAATGCAAACAGGAAATAGTGAAGAATGGGCAAGAAAAAAAGAAAAACTATTAAAGCTGTTTGAAAAAGGAATTGTCGTGGTGAAACAGACGAAAGAAACGGAAGTACCGAAAAAGAAAAAAGTTGTGAAACAAGTCGTTCCGGTAAAGAAAGAAGAAGTAGTTCCAAAGAAAGAAAGTCAAGAATCTGTACCGTTTATTATTCAAAAGGTAATTCGGATGCTAGAACAAAACGATGTAGAACAATATTTCATTTATGCTTATGCTGAAAAGTTAAAAATAAAGTTTGAAAATGCAACGATGATTACGGAAGAAGAAGTTATTAGGTACATATTGGAAGATATGAAATCTCATTTCAATACGGAAAACGTCTTTGAAAAAGAAGTACAAACAATTGCATTAATCGGTCCAACTGGTGTTGGTAAAACGACGACGCTTGCGAAAATGGCATGGCAATTTCACGGTAAGAACAAAACAGTTGGTTTTATAACGACAGATCATTCGCGCATAGGGACAGTGCAGCAATTGCAAGATAACGTAAAGACAATTGGATCGGAAGTAATTGCTGTGCGTGATGAAGCTGCAATGACAAGAGCGCTTACGTATTTTAAAGAAGAAGCGCGCGTCGATTATATTTTAATTGATACAGCCGGAAAAAATTATCGTACGACAGAAACAGTAGAAGAAATGATTGAAACGATGGGACAAGTAGAGCCAGATTATATTTGTTTAACGTTATCAGCTTCGATGAAAAGTAAAGATATGATTGAAATCATTACAAACTTTAAAGATATTCATATAGATGGTATTGTGTTTACAAAATTTGATGAAACAGCAAGTAGTGGTGAATTGTTGAAAATTCCAGCAGTATCATCAGCTCCTATTGTATTAATGACAGATGGCCAAGACATAAGGAAAAATATACATATCGCTACAGCTGAACATTTAGCGAAACAAATGTTACAAACATCGTAGAAAAGAGGTGAAGAATAAGGCGCTTGCCTTATTCAAACGAATATGAACGGTCTTTATATAGGTTCTATGGGTATGATGAACTACATGCAGCGAATTAATGTTCATTCGAATAACGTTGCAAATGCTCAAACGACAGGATTTAAAGCAGAAAATATGACGTCTAAAGTATTTGATGTACAAGACACATATCGCCGCGGAGATGGGGCGGTAACAAATATCGGTTCGGTCGATTATGCTGTAGTACCAGCTGCAACACATGTGAATTTAGTACAAGGAAATATACAAATGACAAATAGCGCTACAGATTTCTTTTTAGATGACGGCGCAGCCGGCACAACATCATTTTTCGTTACTTCTAAAAATGATGAAACGTTTTTAACGAGAGATGGTAGTTTCACATTAAATAGTGATCGTTATTTACAAACATCTTCAGGTACTTTCGTAATGGGAGAGAATAATGAGCGTATTCGTATTCCGGAAGGAGCAAAGGTTGCTGTACAAGCAGACGGTACATTATATGATGAAGTAACACAAAATAATATTGCTCGTTTGCAAACAAAAACAGTAGATGCAGAAACGAATGCTCGTCTCGTGCAACGTGAAAATAAAAGCTTTACACTAGCAGAAGGAAACATTGCTAATTTACCGAACGGAACAGGAATAGTAAAAAATCATATGCTAGAAAATTCAAATGTAGATATGACGAAAGAGATGGCCGATCTTATGACGGATCAAAAGATGATTCAAGCATCACAGCGCGTTATGACGTCATTTGATAAAATTTATGAAAAAGAAGCGAATGAAATATTGAGATAAAGGACTTCCAAAAGTGGGAGTCTTTTTTGTTATTGATTTTATTACAGTTACATCATAAAATGATAATGATTATCAATATCATTTTATCTATTTTCATAAGAACAGAATTTCATAATGACAGCAATATTTGTTTAACTAAGTGAATTAAAAACAAGGGGATGGTGTATATATGTCTACAAAGAATCAACTTTGCATTGGATTATGTTTAATTTCTAGAAAGAAAGAACAAGAGAATGAGTTTAATTCCGGAATTGATGAACAAGTAGAGTTGGCACTACAGGCAGAAAAGGCTAAGTTAGATTTTGTTTTTAAAGCCGATTATTTAGTGGCGCACCCAGATTTAATTGCTCGTAATAAAGGGAATGTCATTTTAGACCCGACGTTACTGTTTACTGCTATTGCTTATGCGACAGAAAAAATTGGAGTCGTTACAACTGCTTCAACTTCGTTTTATCCACCATATATATTAGCAAGGCAATTACAATCGTTACACTGGATTAGTAACGGCCGAGTAGGGTGGAATATTGTTACATCCATTGACGGTGCTGAAAACTTTGGTGAGGAAGGGATGCCATCATCTGAGGAACGATACGCGAAAGCGGCAGAATGTACAGAGTTAGTAAGAAAACTTTGGAGGAGTCACCCTAATGAAGTATTGAAAGTAGATAATCCTGATGTTATTAGAGAGATGGTAAAGCCTATTGAGCATAATGGTGAGTACTTTAAGGTAAAAGGTCCACTTAATATTCCGCAGCATATATCAGGAGAAATGCCATTATTTCAAGCCGGTGCTTCAGAGTCTGGTCGGAATTTTGCTGCTTCTGTTGCTGATGCAATTTTTGCTGCAACGCCTGATATAGAGTCAGGTATTGAACTTCGTCAAGATTTAAGAAGAAGAGCAGAAAAACATGGCCGAAAGCAAGATGCTATACGAGTATTACCTGGATTATATTTCTTTATAGGTGATACATATGAAGAAGCGTTAGAAATGCATAGGCAAGCTCATCAACATCTCACAAAAGAGAAGAGATATGCGTTACTTGAAATGGTTCTCGGATTAGATGCGAGAGGGATTCCGCAAGAAAGTAAAATTACAGAAGAGATGCTGCCAAGTCGGGATCAAACTGTTCGCAGTAAAACTCATGCCGAGTTATTACGGAACTTCATTATTAAAAATGAACCAACAGTTGAACAAATACTAGAACGACCAGAAGTTGTTGGATCGGCTCATTGGGTTGCAGTTGGTACACCAAAAGACGTTGCGAAGCAAATTATGGATAGGTTTGAAGCAGGGGCGTTAGATGGATTTATTGCCATTCCAGGAGGACCTCCAAAGTCACTAGATCTATTCTTTAGTGAAGTCATCCCTTTATTTGTGAAGGCGGGTGTATTTAGGGAAGAGTATACAGGTTCTACTTTACGGGAGCATTTGGCGGGGAACATATTAAATACTTTACAGTTAAAATAAATAATAGTATGTAGAAAAAAGCCTTATTATAAAAGGCTTTTTTTGTTTGAAATTAAAAATTCTGAAATATAAGTTGACTGTATGAATGTTATTTTTTATATTAGTAGGTATAACTATAACTACTAAAGAGGTGAGAGTATGACAACGGCATTATATTTAGAAGATGCATACAAAACGAGTTGCGAAACAGAAGTGATAAAAGTAGAAGGGAATAAAGTATTTCTAAAAGAAACAGTTTTTTATCCAACTGGTGGAGGGCAGGAATGTGATACGGGTGTCATTGTACAAGATGGGTCTGTATTTGAAGTTGAAAAAGTAAAGAGGGAGCAGGGAGAAATAGTTCACTATATAAAAGGTGAAGCTCAAGTAAAATTAGGTCCAGTTAAATTAGAGATGAATTGGGAAAGACGTCATAATTTAATGCGTCATCACTCTTTACTGCATCTTATCGGAGCTGTTGTTTATGAAAAGTATGGAGCACTATGCACCGGAAACCAAATTTACCCTGATAAAGCACGTATCGATTTTAATGAGTTACAAGAGTTATCGAGCGTGGAAGTAGAAGAAATTGTTGAGGAAGTGAATAAACTTATTGAGCAAAATAAAGAAATTTCCACTCGCTATATGAGCCGCGAAGAAGCAGAAAATGCTGTAGGAATGATTAAAACAGCAATAAATCTCCTGCCAACTACTATCCAAGAAATCCGCATTGTTACAATTGAAAATTTAGACGAACAAGCTTGTGGAGGCACACATGTGAAAAATACGAGTGAAATAGGAACACTTGTTATTGATAAAGTAAAAAGTAAAGGGAAGCAAAATCGTCGTTTTGAAGTAAGGGCGATTTAGATTGTGAGGGGTTACCGATGGATGAAATTATAAAGGAATTACAAAAGTTAGGATTTTCCCAGTATGAATGTAAAGCGTATATTGGATTGTTAAAACACTCCCCAGTAACAGGCTATGAAGTGAGTAAGCAAACAGGAGTACCTCGTTCTATGATTTACGAGGTACTCGGTAAGTTAATGGATAAAGGAGCGGTGCATATTGTACCTTCTGAACCAGTTAAATATGTACCAGTACCAGCTACCGAATTAATGAATCGAATGCGAAAAGACTTTGAAAAGTCCTTTGAATTTTTAGATGAGAAATTAAATTGTTTAGAACAAGAGCGACAAATAGATGTAATTTCGCATATTCGCTCAAATGATCGTGTTTTAAAAGAAATATGCAATATAATTAATAGGGCAAAGGAAGAATTATGGATTTCTGTATGGGAAGAACAAGTGCATGAAATTGAGCCATACATTCATCAAAAGGAAGAGGAAGGCGTACATATATTTTCAATCTTATTTGGAGCTCCAGAAACAAAAATAGGAGCGACGTTTCACCATAATTATATGACGCCCCACGTTGTTGAAAAGAGAATGGGTGGTCATTTAACTGTTATTGCTCGTGATGGAGAGGAAGTATTAATTGCGAACTTCTCAAATGATAGCACTTCATGGGCCGTTACAACGTATGACCCAGCGCTAGTTCTCGTTGCGACAGAGTATGTGCGGCACGATATTATGGTTGAAGAAATCACAAAGGAATTTGGAGCTGATAAGTTAGATACGTTATGGCGTGAAAATATAGATTTAGTTCATGTCGTAACAGGAAAACGAACTTTAGAAGGAATGGAGGATGATAAGGATGAGTAAAGCTGAGGCACATGTAGCTTTGCAGAGCGATGATACATTTCAGCAAGGAGTAAAAGATTGTTTACCAACTGTATTTGGTTATTTGAGCATCGGTATAGCAGCTGGTGTAATTGCAAAAACAGCAGGTTTTTCTATCATTGAAATTGCATTTATGTCCACTTTAATTTATGCAGGTTCTGCCCAATTTATATTAGCTGGTATGTATGCAGCCGGTGCTCCTGCTTCCGCAATTATTTTCACTGTATTTTTTGTTAATTTACGCCATTTATTAATGAGCGCAGCGCTTGCACCGTACTTTACGAAAATTCCTCTATTTAAAAACTTAATCATCGGTTCGCAAATTACAGATGAAACTTTCGGCGTTGCAGTGCAGCATGCAGCGCAAAAAGGATATTTAGGTGAAAGATGGATGATTGGGCTTAACGTAACAGCGTATTTAAATTGGATACTTGCTACCATTATTGGTGGGCTATTTGGTGAGTGGATACCAGATCCACATACATACGGGATGGATTATGCATTACCAGCGATGTTTATCGGATTATTTGTTCTTCAGCTCATAAGTAGTAAACCAAAACTAGTAATTCATTTAAGTGTTGCAATTGTATCGATTATTATCGCATACGTTTCACACCTATTTATGCCAGATAGTATAGCGGTTATTATCGCAACATTACTAGCTGCGACGATTGGAGTGGTGATTGAAAAATGGAAATGAGATTAGATGTATTATTACTTTTACTAGCAGCAGGAGCTGTTACACTCGTGCCACGTATTTTACCTCTACTCGTATTTAGCAAACTACAAATTCCTGACTGGGGTTTAAAATGGTTAAATTACATACCAATTGCGATATTAGCAGCGCTTTTAGCACAAGTTTTATTTATGCATGAGACGATGCAGTGGGATTATCTTATTGCAGCAATCCCAACATTTCTTGTTGCAATATATACTCGTAGTTTATTAGGTACAGTATTAACGGGAGTGGTTGTGATTATTTTGTTACGTTTCTTTTTCTAAAAAGGATTACGCTCATATAATAGCGAAAAGTGTAATAACATGAAAAATATAGGGGTGGTGTTATGATACTTTTAACGATAGGAGCAATTTTGTTAACGTTGTTTATTTTCTTTATTCTCGGTTTTATTACATTTATGATGTTTGTTGATAAGGCGACGCCTCAAATATATTATACACCTTGTGAATCAGTGACAGTGAAAGCTAAAGGTAAACATAGAAGGAAGAAAAGTTGAAAGTTGGCTTTTCTTCCTTCTTCTATTACATCCCCGAAAGAACTAACAACAACAGCCCAAATAAAAAACTAATAAAGGAAAGAAAACCAATACATATCGAGAACACACGATTATTTCTCCATTCGCGCCAGCAAACGATAAATCCTAAAATACAAAGGAAAAACCAAATGGGCAGGAATATGAACTCGCTAACTTTCTCGGGGAGTAACGAATAAAAAGTTGTTACATATAAGATCCAATTTGTAAAAAATAAAATGCAAATGATAATAGATTGTAAGTAGGGGCGGTTGAAAAATCTCCTTTTTTTTACGGTTTTAAAAATGATAGTTAGCGCTGAGATAAAGGCAATGAGTATGAAAACAAGTAAGAGTAATGTCAGCGTCATTTGATTCTCCTTTATAAGATTGTTTTTATCACGCATGGGCAGTAAGATCCACACCTTAAAACTCAACGTAAGAAAAGAGATTAGGTGGGGGATGAACCCCCCACTGATTGAAGTTTCACTTTACAAGAAATGAATCTATTAAATTGTATGCTTGTTTTGTAGAGTGCCTGTTATATTTTTCAGTGTACGGATTTAGAAATCCATGTTCACCGTGTAGTTGTTTTATTTCTAATAAAGGATTTTTTTGTTGCTGCAATGTTTGAATTAAAGAGGATACTGAAAAACTAGCTTCTTTTTCAGGGAATATAAGTAGTGTAGCGCATGTAGGCTTTATGTGAACATAGTCGCGTATACGAGAACCGTAACATCCGATAATAAAATTTATTTTCGGATTGTTACTACATAGCCATGAGACGGTAGCTCCAACGCTAAAACCGATAAGACCAATATGTGTATAACTACTAGAAAGATGAGAAATGAATTCTTCAATTTGCTTTTTTCCATAATCAAATCCAATATGATTTACAAAATGTTCATATGCTTTTTCTTCATCACTATAATGAAATGCATGTTGCGATTGTAGAAGGTTAGGACAGAATACGTCTATATGAGATGAAGTAAAGTGGTTGGTAACGTGATGCATATGGTCGTTCACACCATATATTTCATGAACAATAACGAGAGCTACTTTTTTCTTCATAGTTATATTGTGCCTCTTTGAAACTTAAATTCTTTCTCAACAAGGCAGATACGCAGGTGGAAGTTTTCATACCATTGCTCACGACCTCTTTTTTTCGCTTCTTTATGTAAGACGTTCTTCTTCCAATTTTCAATCGCATCAAGTGATTCCCAATAAGAAATTGTTATTCCTAGTCCAGAATTACCTCGTGCACTTTCTACACCTAAAAATCCAGGTTGTTGCTTTGCAAGTTCCTCCATTTTTCCGGCAACGGTATTATAGTCTGTTGTATCATTTGATAAATTAGAAGTGAATATCACCGCATAATAATGATTCGCCTTTTGTGAAGCATTTTCCATATAAATTCCCCCTTTAATAAGTATTTTAGCATGTAAAAAAGAAAAGAAGCAGTACGCTTCTTTTCTTTTTTTACGCTGTGAATTTTAATCCAGCATATATTTTACGACCCTTTTTTTGAATCCAACATACTTGTGCATTTTTCTTTTGAATATTACGTTCTTCCATTGTTACTTGTATAATTTGGTCAATCACAAGAGGGATGTTCGTTTGTACTTGGCACCCACCTGTACTATAGTCGATAATGGTCGCTTCAATCGGCATTCCATTCATATGCAATGTTCCAGAAGACATCAGTTGCTCACGTATATGTTGCCTGCGAAATTGTCTTGGTGCTTTTTTGGTATTTTTTATGAAAGGTGCAATTGCTAGTGTAAGAAATGCTTTATCGTACACCTTTTCCACCCGGTCATTAACCGGTTTACTAAATAGATGAAGAATGAGTTTACAATATTGCTCATGGGATACATCATCAAATGATACACCAACTTGTACAGAATTTTCTTGTCTCCGAATCCATTTTTTTGTACTATGAATCTTTTCTACCTCGCCAAAAGATAGCGTATAGGAAGATAGACTTGATAAAGTTTCAAATGGAATGGAGGGATCTAATTCAAAACGTGCCCCCGTTTCACTAATATCAAGGACATGGCAAGAAATGATCATATCTTCGGCATATAAAGTACCTGGTAAATTTACTACGAAACGTTCTGAATTTCGAAAACGCGGTCTTTCAAATGCTACAAATAGTGAAGTAACAATAGCTATCCCGTTGTATAGTACCCAGAAAATATTAATATATAAGCTTTCTCTTTCAATATGATATTGCTCAGGATATAAGAGCATAAGTGTTGCTCGAATCAGTGCAATAATTGTTAAAATGAGTAATACGAGGTGAGGGACGCTTGTAATCCATAAAAAATGCCTTGTATTATTTTGAACTCCCTTTCTTGTTACATGAAATTGGAACTTTTTACGTAAGAAAGTTTCTGATAAAATAGCAAATCCCATATAAGGAGCCATAGCAACTTCGTACACATGACTCCACGTAGTTGTGCGTTTCTTATTAGAAACAGCTTTGAAAATAAGCTGTGATGTTAAAAAGGCAGGTGCCCAAAACATAAATAAGTGCATGAAATTAATTTCTAAACTATAAATATCAAATACTAAAAATAATAGCGGTGCTAGTAAAAATATCATTTTATAAATACCGAAAAACCAATAATGGATTCCATCTGCATATAAAAGACGCTGCATAAAAGATAATCCTTTTATAGTGAAAGGATTCCATTTCTTTACGACTTGAATATTCCCTCTACACCAGCGGTCACGCTGTTTTAATAAATCACTAAATGTTTCTGGGGATAATCCAACAGCTAGTGTTTCATTGACAAATATAGTTTCCCATTTGTTAGCTTGTAGTAGCATACCAGTTGCCATATCTTCAGTAATAACTCCAGTCGCAAATCCTCCAATTTCTTCAAGCGCAGTGCGACGAAATAGGGCGTTACTACCAACATACATCGTAGCATTAAAGCGATCTTTTCCTTCTTCTAACTGCCGCATAAAGAAATCTTGTTCATTGGCGATGTTATCTTCAAAAAACAAATTATATTGGAGAGGATCAGCATTATAAAAAACTTGTGGTGCTTGAACGAATACAACATTATTTTTAGAAAAATAACCAATCGTTCGCTCTAAAAAGTTAGCTCGTGGTATCATATCAGCATCCATTGTTACGATAATATCACCTTTTGAATGAAGCATCGCATGATTTAAATTTCCAGCTTTTTCATGCTTATTTTCGGTGCGAGTTATGTGCTGAACAGAAAACTCTGCCGCAAGTTGCTTTACACTTTCACGGCGCCCGTCGTCACAAATATAAATGTTTAGTAACTCTTTCGGATAAGTAATCAACGTACAGCCAGCTACAGTACGTTTTAACAAATCGATCGGTTCATTGTAAGTTGCGATAAATATGTCGACAGTAGGTAGTTTTTCAAAATTGGATAATGGTATTTCTTTTCGTTTATATGGTTTCCATGAAACAATGCTGAAAACGATAGATTGTAAGTAACCAGCCCATTCTGTAATTAACAATATAATACCAGCGATAATACTTATGAGATTAATAGTTGGTAACGAATAAAAAGTTCGCCAAATAAGATAAATAGCATTACAAATGAGAAATAGAATAATAAGTAATTTTTTTGACCATAAATATTTGTGTGCAAGGGCGTAAGTAATAATGATTACGAAAAAAATAATACCTAAACCTTCGTATATAGAAAGGCTCATACAATTCCTCCTTTATGTATAGAGTGGGAAAAATAAAAATATATTATTCGTCTATAGAGATTTAATTATTTCCAGATTATACAATATCACAAAATATAGGGTTAGAGTATAAATTTTACATTTTCTTATTATAAGCTTAAAAAAATTAGAAGAAATAATAGTTGTATTTTTGATTCATAAGAAAAATGCCACTTCAAAAGAGAAGTGGCATTTCTTATATTTCCTCTAAGCTATTAACTGGAACAGTTAATTCGCGTCCTGGGTTTTTTACTTCATATATGCGGGCGGTTTCATTGCTTTCATCGACGTGTTGAATCATAACAGGCATGCCTTGAAAACTGACATTGGCTTGTTCCGCTGACACAGAAAGCTCTATTGCACGTTGTATATTCATTTATATTCCTCCCATCATTATTATCTTTGCTAAAAAAGAGGAATAATATACCATTTAGAGACATTCTTAAAGTTTTTGTATTATTTGTAATGTTTCTTTAATAAATGAAGAAAAGATGGAATCAGGATAACCATCTATCGTTTGAACTGCTTCTTTTGCTTCTGTCAGAGCAGCTGGTTTATCTTGAAGTTCTATATGACACAGGGCACGATATGATCCAGCTGTTAATAACCATGACTGATCAAGTGGATGACTCATATAATCTGGAATATTAGCACGTTTTAATGTTTCTAAAGCTTCCTCGTAACGTTTTAAACCATACAGAGATTTTCCTTTTTCAAGATAATACAATCCATCGTCTTGAAAAATCGGTACATCTTTTAGTTTTTCTCGGAATTGTTCTAAATGTTCTAATGCAATTGTATATTCATTCGTAACGGTATTGTAGTAATAAGCTTTTAATATATCTATATTTGCAGCGGATAAAGTATCTTCTGTAAAAATGGCAAATTGCTCCGATTTTTTTATGTAATATAAATATCGCTCTTTATCTGTTGTAATGATTTTTTGATAAGATAAAATACGGTAAAATTCATCTGTTTTATAATAAACTTGATGTTTTTTTGAAAATGCAAGTGCATCTAAAATGATTTTTTCACATTTTTCATAATTACCATATGCGAGTAAAATAATTGCTTCTTTTAAATATAATTGTATATGTGTAATAAGATCCATTTCTAAATTCTTCGTTTTATATTCATCGCGAATTTTGGTAATCAACTGTAAACATTCTTTATATTTTTTCCGTTTGTAGAGCATATAGTAAAACAGTAGTTTCGTTTCAGTACTTTCGCGATACAAAGTATATTTTTCAAATATAGAAACAGCTGTTTCAACGTAATATTCAATATTGTAATCGTTCATAATAGCCGCTCCAGTTATGAACTGTTTATATAAACGTGCTGTATTTAAAGTAAGAGGTAGTTCTTTTTGAACGATAGGTAGTAAAGTTTCATATACTTCATCGCATTTATTTGCTTTTATTAATGGCTCCATTTTTTGAATGAGTGCTACAATTTCTACATCATCTTCTTCTAATAAAAAACTCGTTTCACATCCAAGTTTTTCAGCAATATATTGTAATGTTTTCATGGAAGGCGTAGCTTTTCCATTTTCAATTTGGCTGAGCATACTTTTTGTCAGTTCTGAACCTGCTAGTTCTGTTTGCGTAAGCTTTTTTTCTTTTCGCAATGCTTTAATTTTTTCTCCGAGAGTAGTCATATTGTAGCTCCTTTATGAATAAAAAGTTAAATGTGATTAAACTTTTGGTTGTAAAAGTTGGAAAGTTGATTATATAATAAGTTTAACACAATTTAACTTTTAAGGGGAGAGAGTCAAAAATGGGAGATATAAGTATAGGACAACATGATTCAAGAATGAAGATTGCAACGAGAAATATCATTTTAATGATGATTGGAAAAATGACGTCTTTATTAGGCGCAGGTATTTATACGTTCGCAATGGGGTTATATGTATTAAAGACTACTGGTTCAGGGATGGGGTTTGCAATTACGCTCGTTTGCGGATCACTTCCAAGGATGATCTGTGGTCCAATTGCTGGTGCTGTAGCAGACCGTGTGAATCGAAAATGGCTTGTCATTGGTACTGATTTATTAAGTAGTTTAACGATGCTTAGTATGTTTATTCTTGCTACTATATTTGGACCATCACTTCTTTTTATTTATATTTCAGCAGCATTATTATCAATTTGTGCAAGTTTTTATTCCGTTGCATTAACTTCGTCTATTCCGAGTTTAGTAGATGAAGGACGTATTCAAAAAGCGAGTGCTTTAAATCAAACGGCGGCTTCTTTATCAAATATTTTAGGGCCGATTATTGGCGGAGTTGTATATGGTTTCTTTTCAATTAAATCGTTTTTCCTATTAAATAGTATTACGTTCTTTTTAGCAGTTATTTTGCAATTATTTATCGTATTTGATTTATATAAAAAAGAAGTGGCTGAGAGTACAGAGCATTTCTTGACGAGTATAAAAGAAGGTTTTTTATATGTAAAAAGACAACGTGAAATATATGGTTTAATGAAAATAGCATTGTGGGTAAACTTTTTTGCGTGTGGTCTAACAGTTGCACTTCCATACATTATCGTCCATACATTGCATTTATCTTCAAAGCAACTCGGTACTGTAGAGGGAATGTTAGCAGTCGGGATGTTAATGGGAGCGATTGCTTTATCAGTGCGTAAAGAAGTGAATAATCCGTTTCGTTCTATTTATACTGGACTGTTTTTGTTTGCAGGTTTAAGTTTATGTACAGTCTTTCCGTTGTTAGTTATCATTCCAAAATTAGCAAGTTTTATTTACTATATTGCTTTTATGATGTTAACTGGTATAGCAATTATGATTGTAAACATTCCAATGCAAGTACATATGCAAAAAACGACAGACCCGAGCTACCTAGGGCGTGTGTTTGGCCTACTTGAAACAATTGCGACTGCAATCGCACCACTTGGTATGATTGTATATGGACTACTATTAGATATGTTGCCAACTAGCATTGTTATGATGACAATAGGCGGAGGTTTATTGTTAGTTGTATTAGTTGGAGTAAAGCAACATATGGCGAAAAAACAAGTAGATGTGTCCGCTTAAAAATAAGAAAATAATAAAAATTTGACTTATTATTATAAAAATGACTAAATTGGTATTTTAGTTTTTGAAACTCTTTTTCATGTATGTTAAAGTAAAGTGAGCTTGCAAAGAAAAGGAGACAACAGCATGAAAAAATTAAGTTTTGTTATGCTTTTTCTATTAGTCGTAATGGCTGGATGTAGCAATTATGACACATATATTGAAACAGGTATGCAATCATTGAAAGATGAAAAGTATAGTGATGCAACAATGTGGTTCGAAAAAGCAGAAAAAGAGAAATCAGGAAATGAAGCCAAACCATATAAAGAAGTTGCTGAGAAAATGGATCACGGAGCAACAGCATTAAAAGACGGTAAGTATTTAGAAGCGAAAGACATTGCAAATGAAGTGTTACAAAAGAAAAAAGATGATGGACTTGAAAAAGCCGTAACATCAAATGCAGAGAATATGCTTCAAAAAGCAAAAGATGTGGAAGAGAAAGTAAATGAAAGAGTGGCAAAGCGTAGAAAGGTAGAAGAAGAAGGAATCGATAAAATTATTAAAGCTGTCGATAGTATAGATGAAGTGAAAGAAAAAGAGAAGAAAGTATCAGAAGCATTAGATAAGGCTGAAGAGGCGCAAGCAAAAATTGAGGCAAAGAAAAATAAATAGATTTATAGTTTAAAAGGCTGTCGTGCATAACGACAGCCTTTTAATTTTTTGTTGCAAATGAAGTGATGCTCTGTAGTAAAAAAGAAATGATTTTAGAATTCCATCTGTCCTCATGATGAATCGTATAAATGTTACGCTGAAATTCAAATTCAGGGATTGGTATATAGCATAGCTCATTTCGTTGTATTTCTTGCTCGATAGCAAGTTTAGAAATAAAGGCAATTCCATTACCATATTTTAAAATTTGTTTCATCGTTTCTAATGAGTCTAATTCAATTTCAGATTGGAATGTAATGTTGTGCGCTAACGTCCATTGTGTAAGTAAATCTCTCGTTGTAGATGGATTACGATGCAATAGTATGCGTTCCTTTTCGATATTTTGTAACGATACATTGTCTTTCTTTGAAAAATGATGTTCTTTGGAAAAGGCAAGAACAAGTGTATCGGGCATTATATTCGTTTGTTTTAAAAGTGGTTCATCAAATGGAGCAGCGGAAATTATCCCAAGATCGATTTCGTGATTTTGTAGCATCATTCGAATTTCAGGGGCTGTTTTCACTAGTAGTGTTATTTTTATATTTGGAAATTCACATTGAAATTGATGAACGACTTCTGGCAAAAGATAAGTCGCTGGTACATAACTAGCACCAATTGTTATAGCACCTTTATGAAAATCTTTAAACTCTTGCGTGACACGTCTAGCTTCTTTCATAAGTGCATCTATTTTAGAAGCATAATGATGCAAAGCCTCACCAGCTTCTGTTAAGAAATACCTTCCAGAACGTAATTCGAATAAAGACACACCGAGTTCTTCTTCTAAGCTTTTTATATGAAATGTAATAGTTGGTTGTTTAACGCCAAGTTTTTCTGCAACGATTGTAAGCTTTTTGTATTTCTTAATAAGTACTACAATTTCTAATTTTAAGAGATTCATTATGAATTGCCGCCTTTTTTATTTTAACTATAGAAAAAATCTATAGAAATAAATAGTTTATTAAAAGTTTTTTAATTTAATCTTTACAGTACATTAACATTCATTATAAATCTTCCATATAGAATGAAAGCAGGTTAAGAATGAGGGGAGAGAGGTGAAGCAATGGATATTAAAATTAGTGGATTAGAAAAGACATTTGGAAAAACACAGGCGTTAAAGCCGTTGCAGATTGTAATGAAACAAGGGGAATTCACTACACTTTTAGGGCCTTCGGGGTGTGGAAAAACGACTTTACTTAGAATGATAGCAGGGCTTGAAGAACCGGATAAGGGAGAAATATATTTTGGAGACCAGTGCATGTATTCTGCTACAAAAAAGATAAAGACATCTCCTCATGAACGGAATATCGGTATGGTATTTCAAGATTTTGCTTTATGGCCGCACATGACTGTTTTTGAAAATGTTGCATTTGGTTTAAGGGCTACAAAGCAAACGAATCATTTACGAGAAAAAGTAGAAGATGCGATAAAGCGAGTTCGCTTGCAAGGTATGGAGAAAAGGTATCCACACGAACTTTCTGGTGGACAGCAACAACGTGTCGCATTCGCTAGAGCAATTGTAACAAAACCTCATTTTATTTTGTTTGATGAACCACTAAGTGCACTCGATGCAATTTTGCGAGAAGAAATGAGAATAGAGCTTATGGATATCGTTCATTCCATTGGTTTAACTGCACTGTATGTCACTCACGACCAAACAGAAGCAATGTCAATGTCAGACCAAATTATTGTCATGAAACAAGGAGAAGTATTACAAAAAGGAACACCGGAAGATATTTATGTGAAACCGTCTCATGAATTTGTTGCCAAATTTATTGGTAAGGCGAATTGGCTTGTAGAGGGTAAGAAAATGATTCGTCCAGAGCATGTGAGTTGGACAAAAAATGATGTGTGCGAAATGTATACAGGTGAAATTAAGCACGTTACATATGTAGGGGAACGTTATGAAGTGAAAATAAATATGGGGACTTTAGGCATTTGGACAGCCTATAACAATAGTAAGCTAAGCATCGGGAAACCAGTATCGTTATATGTACCAAAAAAATGTATTCATCATATAGGGGGAGAATCGTATGAAGAAATTCAGTTCGCTTAAGTCTTTATTTGTATGTACTTTACTATTTTCTACTGTAGTAACAGGTTGTAGTTCAAAGACAGGTAATGCAGATGCAAAGAGTAAAAATTCGAATGAAAAGAAAATTGTTGTATATAGTGCAGGACCAAAAGGATTAGCAGAAAAAATACAAAAGGACTTTGAAAAGAAAACTGGTATAAAAGTGGAAATGTTTCAAGGGACAACTGGAAAAATTTTAGCGAGAATGGAAGCTGAAAAGAAAAATCCAGTCGTTGATGTTGTCGTACTCGCTTCTTTACCAGCGATGGAAGGATTAAAGAAAGAGGGGCAAACGTTAGCTTATAAAGAAGCGAAACAAGCTGATAAGCTTCGTCCAGAATGGTCAGATGATAAAGGAAATTATTTCGGGTATAGTGCTTCAGCATTAGGAATTGTATACAATACAAAAAATGTGAAGACAGCACCTGAAGATTGGAGCGATATAACGAAAGGAGAATGGAAAGGGAAAGCGAATCTTCCAGATCCAGCACTTTCAGGTTCAGCATTAGATTTTGTAACAGGATACGTGAAAAAGAATGGACAAGATGGATGGAATTTATTTGAGCAGCTTAAGAAAAATGAAGTTACAGTAGCAGGAGCAAATCAGGAAGCGTTAGCCCCAGTTGTGACAGGTGCGAAAGATATGGTCATTGCGGGTGTTGATTATATGACGTATAGCGCAAAAGCAAAGGGTGAACCTGTTGATATTGTATATCCAAAAAGCGGAACAGTTATTAGCCCACGTGCAGCGGGGATTATGAAGGATAGTAAAAATGTTGAAGGTGCAAAAGAGTTTATTGATTATTTATTATCCGATGATGTACAAAAACAAGTTGCTAAAGCGTATTTATTGCCTGGTAGAACAGATATAAAAGCTGAAAATAGACCAAATGTAGAAGAGATTCCAGTATTAAATATTGATTGGAAAACAGTTGAGAAAGAGCAAGATGAAATAGGAAAACAATTTAAGAAAGTATTTCAATAAGATGGTGATTCCATGGTAAATCGATTCGTATCAGTAAGACAAGTTGGAATGACGGTAGCGTTATTACTTGTGGTGATGTTAATCGTCATTCCACTTTTTCTTATTTTATTTTCTAGTGTATATGAAAATAGCAGTTGGAATTTTTTAAAGCCTTTTGAAGTGATACAGAGTGGTGGATTAGCTGGGATTTTTCTAAATTCGATGCTTCTAGGTGTACTCGTTGTAATAGGAGCTACAATATTTGCATTTCCATTGGCGTTTATTATGAGCAAAACAGATGTAGGAAAGTATAGTAAGTTAGATATTGTTTTTATGATTCCATTTATGACACCGCCGTATATTGGATCGATGGGCTGGATTTTGTTCATGCAACCTAACGGATATTTTGAACAATTTCTTCCGATGCTAAAGACAGTTTCATCATCGTTTTTTAGTTTAGGAGGTATGGTCTTAATTATGAGCCTGCATTTATTCCCATTCCTTTATTTCATGCTGAAAAATACGTTACTTCAGATTGGGAGTAGTAAAGAAGAAGCTGCAGCAGTTCATGGCGGAAGTTTTTTCTATCGTTTAAGAAAAATAATATTGCCGTTATTAGTATCAAGTTATGTAATGGGTGCTTTACTCATTTTCGTAAAGACGATTGCTGAATTTGGAACACCGGCTACATTCGGACGTAGAATAGGATTTCACGTATTAACATCAGAAATTCATAAATTTATTTCGAGTTGGCCAATTGATTTTAGTAGTGCAACAGCATTATCTTCTTTATTACTTAGTGCTTGTATGCTCATTTGGTATATGCAAAATGTATTGAATCGAAAGTATTCATATGCAATGGTTAGTGGAAAAGGTGTGAAATCTAAAAGATATACTTTGTCTATATTTACGCGCGTTGTAGCATGGATGTATGTAATTGGTTTATTAATCGTATCAATTGGAATTCCATACTTTTCTATACTTATTGCTTCTTTGTCAAAATTAAGAGGCGGCGGATTACATGTAAATAACTTAACAACAAGCCATTATGAGGCATTGTTTACGATGGGATCTCCGGGATTAGAGGCTTTATGGAATAGTTTTCTTTTTTCGCTCGTAACAGCGATTATTGCGGTAATTATTGGAGTCTTTTTGGCACTTATGATTCGAAAGGGGAAAAAATCCTCTGAAAAGTGGCTTGATATGTGCGGTATGTTACCGAATATGGTACCAGGAATCGTTATGGTTGTAGGTCTTATTTTGTTTTGGAATTCACCATATATGCCCCTGTCAATTTACAATACACCAATCATGGTTATCGTAACGTATGTTGTTCTGTTTTTACCTTACACGGTGCAATATGTAAAATCATCACTTGGACAAATTGATGATTCTCTCATGCAGGCCGGAAGTATTTTTTCAGGAAATTATATTTATATTTTTAGAAAAATAATATTGCCTCTTATTATCCCGGGTATTCTTGCTGGATGGGCGATGACATTTACAATTTCGATAAGAGAGTTAGTAGCATCGCTTCTCGTATTACCTCCATCAGTAGAAACTTCAGCAACATTTATTTTTGCTCAATTTGAACAGGGTGAAGTATCTATAGGAATGGCGATGGCCGTTGTTTCTGTTGGACTTACAACAATATGCTTATTACTGCTGCAACATATGGAGCAAAAACGAAAAGGGGTAGCATGATGAGAGTGGAAGTATGGGGAGGAGCAGGAGAATACGGTCGCTCCTGCTATTTTGTAAAAAATAAAGAGGCGAAAATAGTATTTGATTGTGGTATTAATCGATCTTATGAGGATAGTTATCCAAAAATAGAGAGAGAAGCTGTTCCGTTTTTAGATGCGGTATTTTTATCACATATTCATGAAGATCATACGATGGGTTTACCTTTATTAGCGAAGTATGGCTATAAGAAAAAAATTTGGACGACTCGTTATACAAAGGAGCAACTGCCGTTATATTATGAAAAATGGAGAAACTATAATGTGATGAAAGGGTGGAATTTACCTTATATCGACCAAAATATAAAAGATTTAAATTATGTATGTATTGATGAGATTAGCAATCCAAATGAATGGGTACAAATTACTCCTACATTGCGGTTTCAATGGGGATATAGTGGGCATGTATTGGGAGCTGTTTGGTTTTTAGTTGATATGTATAATACATACGTATTTTATTCAGGCGACTATTCAGCAGAGTCTAATATACTACGAGCTAATTTACCTGAGAAATTGGATCACAATATAAAAGTTGCAATTGTAGATGCCGCTTATCACACAGATGATGTTTCGCAAAATGAAAGATTAGACGATCTATGTGCAGAAATTGAACGAGTTATGCAAAATAAAGGAATAGCATTATTACCGCTGCCACAACTTGGTAGGGCGCAAGATATAGTATTGTATTTATATGAACGATATAAAGAATTTCCTCTTATAGTAGATAAAGAAATCTTGGCTGGATTTGAAGAGATGTTCGTATACAAAGATTGGATAAAAAATAATGAAGAACTTAAATGGGTTATGAAGAGTCTAAAAAGAAACATAATAGTTATGGATAATGACATTTGTATGCAAAATAGTTACGGAATAGTTGTAATGAGTGATGCGAATATGCAAACGAAACGAGCACAGTTATACTATGAACAGCTTCGGAATGAAAAACGGAATTCCGTTATTTTTACTGGGCATATTGCTAAAGGGAGTTTTGCAGAAAGAGTTATGAAAGAACATGTAAGGAGTACATGTAGGGTGAATCGAGTTTCGTATAAAGTTCACCAAAGTATAAGAGACGTTAAAAAGATGTTAAATACATTATTACCAGAACATACGGTGCTAGTGCACGCTTTGAAAGAGGATACGGATCGATTACAACAAAAGCTAAGTACAGCAGGATATGAAAATGTATATTCACTTGCAATGGAACGTATAGAAGTCAGTTAAAATGTAAAGGGGATAGGTATATGAAAAAAGTATTTGTATTCGTAAGCATTTTCTTTTGTTGTTTCCTTTATAACGTTAAGGAAGGGTTTACTGCTAGTCCAATGAAACCTAGTTTTGAAGTGAAGTTATTATTGAAGCCAGAACAAGTATTAGGTTATAACAAAGAGATGAAGCAAGAGGTGCTAGAACATTTCCAGGTTGGTACAAAATATGAAAGAATACAAGTGCAATTTTTAGATACTGCGAATAAAAGTTTAAGTGATGAAGGTTGGTTTGCTAGAATTCGAAAAAAAGAATTTAGTAAAGATTTTGAACTAACATATAAAAAAAGATACCCTATTCAAAATGGTGTAATTCAAGATGCACTAGAAGTAGCTAAAAAAGAAGGATTCGATAGTAATACGGATAGTTATGAGGCGGAAATAGATTGGGGATTTGAGAAGAAAACATTAAGCATTTCAAATAAGAAAAGCTACAGTGCTAAAGGATATGGGGTACTTGATTTACCAAATGAACAAGCTGCTCAAAACATGTTAATAGAAAAGTTACCAGGGAAAATGAACAAATGGTTGTATACAAATTGGGGAGAAGAGATGTTAAAGAATTCCCGTATTTACGGTCCTGTATTAATGAAACGATATATAGGAGAGTTTGAAAACATAAAAGCAAATATTGAAATTTGGCCATTAAGTAATACCGGAAAATTAGAAGATGACTTCGTAATAGAAGTGTCATTTAAAACAAATGAAGAAAGTATTGCGACAAAACAAAGGGAATTATTAATGGGGAGTTTAGAGAAAAAAGACTGGTTGTTACCGAAAGATAGTTTAAAGACAGAGCTTATTTTTCAGTAAATGAGAAAAAAGGAATCCATATTTCGTGGATTCCTTTTTATATATGAGTATTAAGCTAAATCATGTAC
This sequence comes from Bacillus thuringiensis, assembly GCF_001182785.1. Taxonomy (NCBI): domain Bacteria; kingdom Bacillati; phylum Bacillota; class Bacilli; order Caryophanales; family Bacillaceae; genus Bacillus; species Bacillus thuringiensis. The sequence continues at coordinate 1,684,847 of NZ_CP012099.1, forward strand.
AGAGATAATAAAGTTGTTTAATTTACAATAAAGTCATTTAAAAAATAATATAGTTGTTTAAAAATCCTTCTTCTACTAACGAGGCAGGTTAGTGGAAGAAATAGCAAGTGGGTTTAACTAGGAGAAGTGTCGATGACATTAAAGAAGACACCGAGGTGTCTTCTGTTTTTTAAATTAAAAATATCGATAAATTAGGATTTATTTACTTAACATTATACTTATTTTCGGACCGAGGCATCTAATCGGTGAGTATATACAAACCAAGTAATGCTTGCTGTTAATAATGTTGACGAAATTAAAGCTGTAAGAACACTATATGTTTGCCAAATAAGTATCGTTGACCAATCGAGGGCAAAAAACATTATACACTGGGCAATCGTAGCGATTAGGAAAATAATTGTTACGATTGTTCTCTTTTTTGTCATTGGCTGCTGCTCATTCGTTTTCCTTTTTCTTAATCCTAAGAAAAATAACAGAACGGCTAATAGGCAAAGAATAATTGTGGTAGACGACAAAATGATGTCCAAAAGCTGTGTGCCGCTTATCTCATATGACTGAGTTAGATTGCCGTTTAATATATTTTTAACTTTTAGTACCAGGTTTATATTGGTATTTGCGCCGTTGCTCAGTAAGCAGATGGCTGTTCTTTCATTTGGCAGTATGGCTACTTCGGTACTAAAATTTGGATTACCCCCAGTGTGTTCTATAAACGTTTGTTCGGCGTTTACCGACCAACCTGCCGCATAATACATATCATTGACAGCCGAAACAGACATATCACCCCTATGTGATTTTTCGATAGCCCTGTGAAATATTTCGGGTATGTCCTGCACAATACCCATCTGTATGCCCATCCAACGCGCCATATCTTTTGTATTAGAAATGATATAGCCGGCAGGTTTATTCCCAGCATAATCCGGAGCGTTAAATGGAGTTGTTATAAAAAAGGAAGAACGGTAGCCCTGTGCTAACTGTCCAGTGGCTTGAGCATCTTCTTTATAAACATACGTCTGGTGAAGACCTAAGGGTATAAATACCTGCTCCTTCATAAAGTCTTCATAGCTTTGTCGTGATACAATCTCAATAACCAAACCCAATACGTCATAATTAACGGTTCCATAGTTATATTGTTCACCGGGAGAGAACGCTAATTCTGCATCTACCAGCGTTTCCACGGTCTTTTGCAACATATCAGGCGTATTACCTTGTGGAATATTTTGAAGATGTCTAATATTTGTTAGGCCGCTGGTATGGTGAAGAAAGTTATTTAGTGTAAGGTTTTGCATATCAACAGGTTTACCTTGATACTTTAACGTAAACCAAGGTAAATATTTTTGGATAGGGTCAGTCATTGATAGCAGCCCTTGCTCTTCCAATAGCAAAATCCCCATACCAGTAAAAGCTTTACTCACCGAGGCCAACTCATAGAGTGTATTTTCACTTGCAGACAGTCCCTTTTCAAGATCTGCATACCCAGAAGAAAAGTAGAACACTTCACCATCAGCAAGTATTGAGAGTGACATTCCAGGCACACCTGACGTACGACAGGCATCATCTAGCAATGCTTGTATTGCCACAGATTTCGAATCTGACAACGCATAACTTTGTGTTGCGAATCCTGAGAATAATATAAATATCGTTAATACAAAAACAATAGTCTTTTTCATACACTCTCCTTTCTGAAGAATTATAAGGGTATAAATAACTTATTTTTATAACTATAAACTAAATTCTGATTTATATTTCTATTTATCTATATAATATCAAATAATTGTGAAGAGTTACACTTAAACTAACGGGGGCGTTAGTTTAATAAGAAGTAAACAACTTTATTATTCATTTTTTAAGCATTACATAAGCAGATGGATATAATTTGAAACAACTTTAAAGAGCCTTGCTGCATATAGAATGTAGTAAGGCTCTTATCTTTTTTAGTCAAAATTCAATAACTTTATTATCACTATACAAATCAGCTGATACGAACATATCACTGTTTTGAAGATTTTTAGAGCGTAAACTATAAGCAACTACCTTCTTTTTATATTGTTTTACAACATCAACATGCTCTTCATGACTGTAAATATAAAATGTGAAATCTTTTTTACCACGTTTTGCATTGATAATTAAAGGAGTGCCTTCATTATGGGGTGGTGCATAATAGCGATCTAAAAATAAACCTTCGTTAAAATCATGAATAATTTTTGATTTCTTTTCGCCTTCTACGTTATTTCCGTGAATTGTAATAGTCACATTCTCTTCGTCAAGTTGTGGATGTGTTTCGTACTTGCTAATAATGGATTCAATAACAGTGTTAGGAAGGCTAGAAACGATAATTTTAAATGCTCCAAATACAACTAACATCACAATAAACCAAGTCGTCATAGTATATCATCCCCTTTATTCTATTTAATAATATAACTCATATGGTAATAGTACATATGGTGAAGTTTTGTATAATTTGTGAAAAATATGCCATTTTTACGAACGAAATGTTAGAAAAATCAATTTTGTTACAAAAAGTTGAAATTGAAGTATTTTAAAAGAAAAAGGTTTATAATAAAAATATAACTAATAACCACATTACTAATTATAAGGAAGTGTAACTATGAGTACTGTAGCAATCGTATATGGTATTATTCTTTCCACAATTATTGTTTTGTTTTTCGTTGGGGTCTCACGTTATATTCATAAATGGAAAGAAGGCGTTGCGAAATTAAATCACATTGAAGAAGAACTTAGTGATTTAATGTTACATCATGGTAAGTAAAATTTTTCAACTAAACAATGTGAAGAATATCACAAAACATGCTTTCCTAATGAAGGCATGTTTTTTTGTTGTTTAAGAAAAGAAGTGTTTTTGTATAAATAATCTAATTATTACTTAAAAAGGGAAATTTATTTAGTATAATATATAATATGTTTATTTTAGGGGGAGTATCATGAGGGGATTAAAAGTTGTTGGAATTATAGCTGGAATTACTATAGTAGGCTGTATAGCTTTCTTTTCAGTGAAGGAATATGTCAATTCTAAAGAAGACTCTAATTATGTGCTAAATTACATAAAAGAACATAAGGATGATAAAACAACTTCTTTAATTGTTAAAAGAAATGGTGAAACATTGACATCAATAAATGAAAAAGAAAAACTACCGCTAGCAAGTATGTCGAAAATCGTTATAGCAATTGAATATGCTAAGCAAGTAGCTGAAGGGAAAATAAGAAAAGACGAGCAAATTTCATTGAAAGAATTAGAAAAATACTATGTGAAAAATACTGATGGTGGTGCACACCCTGCATGGCTAGATGATGTAAAAGTTAAAGAGTTAGTGAAGGGTGGTCAAACTTCTTTAGAAGAAGTAGTGAAAGGAATGATCCATTATAGTTCGAATGCGAATACATCATATTTATTGGACAAGCTTGGAGCAGCGCGGATAAATGAAAGTTTGAAAGAGTTAGGCTTAAATAGTCACGATGAATTTTATCCAACGTATACAGGGGCATTATATATGAGGGGCTATGTTGAAAAAGAACTGCATATTCCTCAAAATAAAGCATTGGACAAGCTACGTAATATGTCTAATGATGAATATGTTAAGCATGTATGGCAAATACATGAATGGATGAAAGACGAGAAAGAATGGACAAAACGCGAGATATCGTTAAAAGCCGATATGGACTTTCAGCGTATTTGGTCAGATCGGTTTATAGGTGCAAATGCGAAGGATTACATGAGTTTACTGGAAAAGATAAATAGCAGAAATTATTTTACACCACAAATGCAAGGTGAGATTGAGAATATATTTAAAGGAACCGTAGGAGAGGGTATGTTCGAATTTGCTGGACAGAAAGGTGGTTCTACGGCATTTGTATTAACAAATAGTTTCTATGGTACTGATAAAAAAGGGAATAAGATTGAGATTGTCTTTATGATGAACAATTTGAGTGAAAAAGCATTTGAAAAACTTCTAAGTAATATGGATTACTTTATTCGAGATATTGCCATAAGTGAGGAATTCAGAAATAAATTATAATGAAATAATTTTATGAAGTGACCCCTAAAAGTTAGACACGGTTATTTCATTAGGCAGCTTGATAAAAGTGAGTCCGGTATTGTACCGGGCTCATTTTTAATTTTGCCTTAATCCGTTTCGTATTATAATAATCTATATATTTTTCTAATTCTATTTTAAAGTGCTCTACATTTTCAAATTCTTTTATGTAGAGGAACTCCGACTTCATAATCCCAAAGAAATTTTCTATTACTGCGTTGTCGTAACAGTTTCCTTTTCGAGACATACTCTGGACGATAGCTCTTGATTCAAGTGTCCGGACGTACTGTCTCATTTGATAATGCCATCCTTGATCCGAATGCATCAGTAGCTGGTGGGTTTCGGGTAAACGTTCCAATGCTTTCTCTAACATGTCTGAAACAAGCGAATACGTCGGTCTAGAACCAATTGTATAGGTAATAATTTCACCATTATACAAATCTAATACAGGTGATACATACAGTTTTTCTCCAAACAATTTAAACTCTGTGATGTCTGTTACCCACTTTTGATTCGGTGCATCTGTATGAAAATTACGCTCTAAAATATTAGGTGCAATTCTACCGACTTTTCCTTTATAGGATTTATATTTCTTCATACGCACAACACACTTTAACCCAAGCTCTTTCATAATGCGCTGAACCTTCTTGTGGTTCACTTTCTGGCCACGATTCGTTAATTCATCACGAATGCGACGGTAACCATAACGACCTTCATTTTCCTCATAAATCGCTTTAATCTCAGCTTTCAAATCGGCATCTACATCTGGACGATTCATTTTCTTTACTAAATCATAATACGTGCTTCGAGGAATAGTAGCTAGCTCCACGAGTGCTTTGACCGAATATTTATGCCTTAATTCATAGACTACTTGCGCTTTGTCTTGTTTTGTGATTTTTCCTTGTTTTGAACTAAGGCATTTAACTTTTTTAAGTACTCATTTTCCATCTCAAGCTGTTTAATGCGTGCTTCAAGTGCTTCGACTGACCCTTCAGCTAAAGGTTGTTTTAATTGTTTATTTGAATCTTTTTTCATGGATGGACGCCCCTTTTTCTTAGATTGAAGGGCATCAATTCCTTGTGTTTCGAGCTGTTTTTTCCAAACAGAAATCGTTGAAGGGGCAGGAATATTAAAGATAGCTGCCGTCTCAAATAAGGACATACCGTTTTCAATCATAAAGTTTAGTACGTCTAGTTTAAATTGTTGTGTGTAATTTGTACATCGTTTTAGAAAAGCTTCCAGACCATTCTGTTTATATTGGTTTACCCAATTCAAAATGATTGTGTCACTTATACCGAGCGATCTACCCAGTTCTCGATAACTTTCATTTCCGTTCAAATAACGTAGAACGATTTGTATTTTTTCATCAGCTGTAAATTTAGCCATAGAAAAACTGCACCTCCAATTGTTAGACTGTGTCTAACAATTGGGGTGCAGTTCAATGCAAAGTGCTCTTTTTTAATACAGGATTTTCCAATCTTGTTATTGAATATAAATTGAAAATAAGAAAGGAGGTTGAAAAATGACAACAATATATTTCGTTCGCCATGCCCATTCTACCTATACAAAAGAAGAACGGGAGCGACCTTTATCTGAAAAAGGGTACTTAGATGCAGAGAATGTAACACGCTTATTAAAAGATAAACATATTGATGTTGTGATTTCTAGCCCGTATAAAAGAGCAATCCAAACTGTACAAGGAATTGCGCATACATATAAATTATCAATACAAACAGAAGAAGATTTGCGTGAAAGATTATTGAGCACAGAGCCGGTATCAAATTTTAATGATGCTATGCAGAATGTGTGGGAAGATTGGAGTTTTGCATACGAAGGCGGAGAATCGAATGATGTCGCACAAAGGCGCGCTGTAATATGTATGCAAAATATATTAAAACAATATGAAGGTAAGAATATTGTAATAGGTACGCATGGAAATATTATGGTATTACTTATGAATTATTTTAATTCGAAATATGACTTTGAGTTTTGGAAAACACTTCATATGCCTGATGTGTATCAATTAAAATTTGATAAAAATCGTTTCATTTCTGCTGAAAGAATAGAGAAAACAGGTCATCGGTTAAATATTTTGTAAAAGTTTATCAAAAAAAGAGGAAAGAGAGAAGTTATTGTAGAAGTATGACTTTGTAACATAAAAAATATATGTTAAAGGAGGCTGTTTACATGTTTGAGAAAGAGAAAGAAGGGCTTATTGAAGTTCAAAACGTATATGAAATTGCACCAGAAGATGGAACAATTATTGGTATGGCAACGGAAGAAGAAATGGAAATTGCTGCTGAACTAGAGTTACAGTACTATGCCCATTCTCGTTTGTTAGAAGCAAATATTCAGTTAGACGGTTCCTCCTACAAAGAGTTACTTCAGGAGTTCCAGGAGTACGAAAGAAAATCAATGAGCTTTTGGCGAGCGATACATAAACGTTTAGCTGTGCCATGGGCGTGGGTACTACGTATTGATGTTGCGAATGGCCCTATATATGTAAGTAATGGAAGTTCATATTACGAAGAAATCGATGATGAAGAAGATTATGAATAGATAAGTAAGGAAGCAGCTTTAGTTGCTTCCTTTTTTTATTTGTAAGAAATGAATTGCCTCAATAATAATATCTGGTCGATCATTTTCTATACCGTGACTAGCATGTTCGGCAAGAATATATTGGTTGTTAGTTGAGAGGTGTAATTGTTCGTGAATTAGTTCTTGCCACATTGCTTCAAGTTGTGTTGCTTCCACTTTTGGCATGCCGCCATTAGTCAATTGAGTAATAGAATATTGAGGATCTCTACCGATAACGATTAATGGTATTTCTAATGTTTTACATAGCTCTTTTAGTGAGAGAGCACAGTTTTTCCACTCCGATAGTTCAGAAGCTGTCGCTTTATATAATGAAGACGAGGTAGAGAATTCAATTTGCTGTTTTGATTGATCGGTGAGCACAGGTTTTAGTTCATTATAAAGTGTGTCTACATCCATTTTGGAATATATATTATATTTTTGAAACCAAACATCATCAGAATCAGTTTGATCAGAAATTGGTAAATGAAGTTCATCTAAACGGTTTAAGTTCATCGAAGTAGAATCAACTAAAATAAGTGCTTGCAGCTTATCTTCATGTAACATCGCAAAATGTTGTGCACATAATCCTCCATAGGAATGACCGATTAGAATAAGTGGTTCTTGAATAGTTAGTTTGTTTATTAATATATATAGCTCTTTTGTAACTTGCCTTATTGTACGCGGCTGATTGCCTAAATCACTTTTTCCGTAACCTGGGCGATGGTATGAAACGACTGTAAAGTGCTCTGAAAGCTTTTCTATAATAGGAAACCAATCATAAAATGAGCAACTCATTCCGGTTTGAATGACTACAGTTTGTTTACCACTTCCTTTTATATGTACTTCTATATTTTGCCCCATTATTTCTACAAATTTATGAATGTTAATTCCTCCTAAGCTTGAAATAATTTTTGACAAGCAAAAACGATACACCAAACACCTATACCGAGTAGGACAGATGTACTAAGTGTAAATGAATTTTTCAAACCAATATAGACGATAAATAATAGTAGTGCTGATGCGGGGAATCCATATAATACCCCTAAAGCAAATTGACTCAATTCTTGTTTATTCCCGCCTTCGAATGAAATCCAAAATAGACTAAGTAAACTCACGAGAGGAAGGGCAGCAATAAAGCCACCTATCGTACTGTAATGTTTAGCGACTTCAGTGATAATGCCGATAATAAGTGCCGAAACGATTACTTTAACGAGGAAATGCATATTTTGCCTCCTTCGCTAATAACGAAAATGCTTTTTCAATTAATTGTTGTTCTTCTTTTGATAACTGTGATTCTAATATTTTTATCTTTTCTTTATCTAGTAAAGTATGTTTTTCTAATACTTCAATTCCTTCAATTGTTAATGTAAGGTTTACAACTCTTTCATCTTTTTTATTTCGCTCTTTAATGATGAAGCCCTTTTGAATAAGGCGCTTTATGTGTTCAGACGCTGTGTTATGAGAAAGACTAAGCTCAGTAGCGACTTTTCCAATTGTTATATCTTTCTCACGAGAAACGATTTGTAAAATACGAATTGCTTGGTGGGAAAGGTTGTCCTCGTATTCGTATCGTAAGTGATAATAAATGCTCTCCCAATGTTGATTAATGTTGTTCATAATAATAAATCCCCTTTTTATATCGTATAGTAAGATATATTCGTTCTTTTAGAAATAAAATCCTTTTATTTGGATAAAAAATGTTGAAAAAGTTTATTTTTATTGAAATATAAGGTAATCTATGTGTAAAGGTATACATTTAGCAAGAGAGAGGATGATAGCTGTGAATACATTCAAATGGATTAGTCATGAACAGATGTATGTAGATGAAATACATGTTGAAAAATGTGGTCCTCTTTCAGTCGGCGTATATGGGGGAAATCAAGAGAGTGATGCATATGAACGAGGAGATGCGGTGCTGGCTTGGTGGGATCCTGAATTACAATTTGAATTTGTTATGATTTTTGATACACATCACAAAACAAAAAATATAGATTATATAATAGAAGCGATTTCGGAAAGAAAAGAAAAACTAAAAGAGTTATTCTCATATCCAATACATTTAGCTTTCCATCATACACATATGTACTTATTAGCGTTATTTACAGATGAGTTATTTATTAAAAAGTGTGATCAAGATGATGAGGAACTCGCTTGCTTAATTTGTTTACGAAAAGGCGAATTTTTATATTGGTTATCAGTTGGTGATTGTTTCGCGTATTTATTCCATTCTGAGAAAACGAAAAATGGAAAAGGACGATTAAATAAACGGAAGAATTACGAATATATTGGCAGGAAAAATATTTTTGCAGCAAATACACCTTGCTTTACGTCAGGTGTAAGAGGATTAGAAAAAGGAATGAATCACATTGTAATGGCAACGGACGGTATTTTAGAGTGTGACAAACGAAGGTTTGATGATGATCAATCTTTAGTAGAAATATTGCACGACGGAAATAGCTTGCAGATTGAGCCCGTATTAACAAATGTACTGCAGTGGAAAGGTAGAGACTGTGCCACGATTATTGGATGGTCTATTGATACTGATAATAAACAATGTGCTAATTAATATAAAAGGAGTTCAAGGTTTTTATCCTTGAACTCCTTTTTGTTAAGCAATATGGATGTGATATGTTTTCAACCATTCATTTACTTGTAGCATATACTCCATGGCACTTCTTGCCTCAAAATTGTTAATTTCTTTATTACTTTGATCAGCAATTGAAAGTAAGATGGAATGGTTAATAAGTGAGAAAATAGGATTGTTTTTATTGTTACACATATCAAGTGTTAAATTACGGATTGTTTGTAAGTAGAGTGGATCTTGTGAAGTTGGATAAGCGCTTTTTCTTCTATTGCGTACATCGTCAGGTAAAGCTGGTTGTAGTGCTCTACGTAAAATGCCTTTTTCAATATTATCAATACTTTTTATGTTGAAAGGAACATTCCATAAATATTCAACTAATCTATAATCACAAAACGGTACACGAACTTCAAATCCAACAGCCATACTCATGCGATCTTTACGGTCAAGTAAGAAAGGAAGGAATCGTGTTAAAAATAAATAAAACATTTGACGTTGTTTCGCGGATTTTTTACTTTCGCCTTCAAGAGTAGGTACTTCAAGTATCGCCTCTTGGAATCGTGTATCAATATAGTCTTCTAGATTACATTGGTTACTTACTTCATTTAGTAGAAGAGGAGATGTATTTTTCCAATTTGTTAGCCAAGGAAACTTATCTACATATAGTAGTTCTTCTTGATGAAACCAAGGATATCCACCGAATACTTCATCAGCCGATTCGCCGGATAAAGCTACGGTCGCATCTTTTTTCATTTCGCAAAATAGTAAATATAGTGAAGTTTCCATTTCACCAGCACTCGGTAAATCTTTTGCATGAAGGGGAACGAATAATTGATTTGCTAATTCTTCAGCATTCACAATAATATCATGATGTGCTGTCCCGACATGTTCAGAAACGCGTTTTACCCAAGGTGCATCTAAACCAGTGCGAGCAAATGTCAGTTCGAAATCTTTTGCGCTATTTACAAAGTCAACAGAATACGTATGAAGTGTTTTATTTTCAGCAGCAAATTCTTTACCCGCAAGTGCAGTAATACCGCTAGAGTCTAATCCGCCTGATAACATACAAACGAGAGGAACATCGGCAATTAATTGTCTTTTTACTGTATCTTGTAAAATAGATAAAATATGCGAAGATGTATCTTCTATAGAGTCTGTATGGAACTTACTTTCTAAATTCCAATACTTCGTAACTACTTTTTTATGACGTGTAAATGTTATAGAATGTCCAGCACGTACTTCTTGAATATGTTTAAAGACGCCACATCCTGGAGTGCGAAATAAGCCTAATCCAAATACTTCATTTATTCCATCCGCATCAATTTCAGCAGGGACAGATGGATGCGCTAATAATGCTTTAATTTCAGAGCCGAAAATAATACTGCCATTTCTTTCTGTAAAAAAGAGTGGTTTTACACCTAAATGATCTCGTGCTAAAAACAATTGTTGCTTCTGATCATCCCATAAGGCAAAAGCGAAAATTCCGTTTAAATGTCGTACGCAGTCTTCTTTCCATTCTAAATAAGCATGTAGTAATACTTCTGTATCTGAATGGGTTTCAAATGCATGCCCACATTTTTGAAGCTGCTCTTTAAGTTCACGGAAATTATAAATTTCTCCATTATAAGTAAGAGCATACGTATAATCACCAGCACGGAATGTCTGCGGCTGTGTCCCGCCTTCTGGATCAATTACAATTAAACGCCGGTGTGCAAAGGCCGCATGAGGTGAAAACCAAAATCCTTCAGCATCCGGACCACGATGCTGGATACTATTTGCCATCTTTTTTAAAATAACATGTTGATTTGAAAGGTCTTCTTTCCAATCTACCCAACCTGTAATTCCACACATACATATCTCATCTCCTAAATTAAAATAGTAGATTAATGAAATAAAATGTACACCAAGTTAAAAAATGACTATATAAATAGTGTACTACATGAATTAAATTACAGACTTGAGAAAATTTTCTTTGAACGCATAGTTATGTGAGACAATGGCTAAGGGAAAGTATTCCATTACATACAAAAAATAAAAAAGATGAGAGAAAAAATTTTCTCAGACGTTATATAGGGTGTAAAAGCTTTTACAAAACAATAAGGGGAATCGCTACATGAAATCAAATGAGAAAAATTTTATAAAAAGATTACAGCGGCAAAAAGAAGACGCGTTAGAATTTGTTGTCGATACATACTTACCACTCATAAAGGGGATCACGCATAAAGTTCTACTTCCCATTCAAAATGATGGACTCATAGAGGAATGTATAAACGATATATTTCTTTCCATTTGGAATAACGCAAATAAATTTCATGGAGAGCCGAGTGATTTTAAAAAGTGGATTGCAGCGATTGCGAAGTTTAAAGCAATTGATTATTACCGAAAATCGACTAAAACAGTAGAAATCATTTCAGATGAGTTTTATATCAGTACAGAAAAATCAGCAGAAGACGAATTAATCGTTATGGAAGATAGGGAAGAATTATTGAAGCTCATTAATCAATTAGAACCGCTAGATCAAAAGGTGTTCATTATGAAATATTTACTTGGTATGAAGACAGAGGAAATAGGTGACAAGTTAGGATTAACTCGGGCAGCAATTGATAATCGAGTGTACCGGGGGAAAAAGAAACTACAACAAAATGCTACGAATATTAGTTTTGGAGGTAGTGCAATATGAAAGACATTTATGAACTATTAAATGATATTGATATAGACGAAAAAGAACTAGAAGAAATTGAGGCTTCTGAAATTGAAAAAGAAAAAGTAAAACGAAATGTAAAACAATCGATACGTACGAAGAAAAAGATGAAAAGTTGGAAAAAAGGTGTCGCTGCTGCATCTATTTTAGTAGGATTATCAGTTGCAACACTCGGTATCGGATTTCCTACATATGCGGGGGGATTGCCAATTGTCGGTGACATATTCCGATTTTTAGATAATGGTAGAACAGGGTTATATGAAAATTATAAAGAATTTTCGACTGAGTTGAATATGACGAGAGAGAGTAATGGGATTAAGATTACACTCAATGATGCTGTTTTTAATGGAAGAACTGTAACGATAACATATTCTATTGAAAGTGATAAGGATTTAGGAGAAAATCCAAATGTAATAGAATTTTTACAAATTGCCGGATTTAATGGTACGACTGGTAGTTCTAAAATTACAAAAGTGGATGACAAGAAATACGTAGGTATGAGTACAGCAACTGATGTTGATGGTATAAAAATGGATGCTGCAAATGTCAAGTGGGAGATAGATAAGATAGAAACAGTAGATGGAACACAATCAATTAAAGGGAACTGGAATTTTGAGCTTTCTTTAAATGCGATGGACAGTAAAGAAGTGAAACTTAAAGGAAGTTCTGAAAATGAATTAATAAAAGTAAATATAAACAAAATGGAAGTAACCCCGATGTCCTTTATCGTTTTTTACAATCAAGAAGAATCTAAGGCGTTAAGAAGTATATGGGATAGTGCAGATGTTGAGTTAGAAATAAAAGATGATTTAGGAAATCATTATACTGGTGAAGGAAATGGCGGAAGTAGTACAGTAGCAGAGCCACATAAAAGTAGTTGGAGTGCCACCTTCCAAAAACTAAACGAAAATGCAACAAAGCTTATCGTTACACCTCGCGTGCACTTGCGAGTACATACACCTGAAAATCATGGTGGAGTAGAGTATGTGAATGGGAAAGAGAAGAAAATAGAAGTGCCGAAAAAAGAAGCGAAGAGTAAAGATATTGTGTTAGATGATATTGTCATTGATTTAAAGAAATAAAAGAGAGACTGCCTAAAATCATTTAGGCAGTCTCTTTTTCGTTAAGAACTAGTAACGAGCAATGCATGCGGATGCTGCGTTTTATATTCATCTTTCCACGGAATATTTAGTTGTTCCCACGATTCGCCGCTATCATTGGATTGAAAGACGCCATTGTTATTTAACGTGTAAAACGTATGTGGTTCAGCCTTGTTTGTCGCAAACATCGAAATGACTGTACCGATTGCAGATGGTAGTCCTTGTTGTACTTGCTGGAAAGGAGTATCTTTCGTTTTTCGATAAATATAAGATTCATAAGGGATACGGTGATGAGCGAGATCAGCACTCGGTGCAGCTGAAACGAGAATCGTATTGCAATCAGCTGGATCGATAGCCATGCTGTATAAATAATGATGTTCAAGTCCTTCACTGCATGAGATCCAGCTGTTTCCATTGTTATAACTTTCAAGATATGCGCGATCAGGTCCGCCCATAAATCCGTCACCACATGATGCATAAAGGCGATTTGGTGCTTCAGGGTGCATAAGTAATTGATGAGCATCGATAGGAGCACCGAATTTTTTATCGATCCATGTATGTCCTTTATCATTACTTTGAATAACAGCACCAGCTTCGATTGAAACGTGTATTGTATTAGGGTTGTTTGGGTCAACTGTAATCCAGCGTACGTGATGGGTAAAAGGTCTAGGCGGAAATGCCCACGTATAAGAAGATAATAATGATTTCATATTTTTAAGTTCAGTCCACGTTTCACCACCATTTTCAGAGCGAAATAAAGCGCTCGGTTCTGTGCCGACATAAACGACCCCATATCCGTTAACTTGTTCATTTGAGCTTATTGTTATGGAAGTGATAGAGGAGTGCAAAATACCATCTTCTTTAGGAAAATCAAAGTAACGATAGGAATCCCCAATTGGTCGCCAAGAATCCCCACCATCATCGCTTAACCATAAACCTCGTCCAAATGTTCCGCAATATACACGGTTTGGGTGGAGCGGATCAACAGCGATACAGGTAGGTTGCATATTTTGTAAGTGGTAAGTCGTTTCATAGTTATCATATTGTTCTTTCACTACAACAAGTTCACGTTCCATACAGAGAAATAAACGTTTCATTTAAGTAACCTCCTTAAAAATTCTTTCATTAGTAAACAATATGAAAATAAAAAAGAAGTAGTCTTGTTTTATTTGAGAAAAAGGGATTGTTTAAAAAGTAGCGAAGTGTGTATACAGAGGAAGCGGGCGTTTACAATCGGTCAATTCGGGATAAAGATGGGGGAGTTTGTTTCATACTAACATACAGATATTGTACTTAAAGGAGTATAAGTATGGGACATTCGCATGATTATGGTCATTCAAAAAATAAAAAGGCGTTACTAATTGCCTTCCTACTAACAACAAGTTTTATGATTGCAGAAGTTGTTGGTGGATTTGTAACAAATAGCTTAGCACTACTATCTGACGCGGGGCATATGCTAAGTGATGCAGTATCTTTAGCTTTAAGTTTACTTGCGTTTAAGCTCGGAGAAAAAACAGCAACAACTGTGAAAACATATGGATATAAGCGAGTCGAAATGTTAGCAGCATTATGTAACGGTGTCGTTCTTATTGTCATTTCGGTATACATTTTTATTGAAGCAATCCGTCGTTTTAAAGAACCAGTTGAGATTGCTAGTAATGGGATGCTCATTATTGCAGTCCTTGGACTGCTTATTAATATTTTATCAGCTTGGATATTAATGAGAGGCGGAGATGTGAAAGGTAATTTGAATTTAAGAAGTGCTTTCTTACACGTACTAGGCGATCTATTGGGTTCCGTCGGAGCGATTATTGCTGCGTTACTTATTAAATTTTTCGGATGGACTGCTGCAGATACGATTGCTAGTATTCTTGTGTCTATTTTAGTCATTATTAGTGGATGGCGTGTAACACGTGATACGGTTCATATATTAATGGAAGGTGCACCACAGCACATAAATGTTGAAGAGGTAAAAAGTACATTATTAAATATTCCGATTGTAAAAGAAGTTCATGATTTGCACATATGGTCTGTCACATCGGATTTTCAAGTATTAACTTGCCACTTGATTATTAAAGGTAATGAAACGCAAAGTGTATTAAAAGAGGCTACGGATGTATTAAAGGAGAAGTTTCATGTAGAACATGTCACCATTCAAGTAGAAATGGATGGTGAATTTCATCATGATGAGACAACTTGCAAAGTATGAAAGAAAAAGGATAAGAAAAAGTGTCATAACATTTTTCGCACGGCATACATATATATAATGTGGCCACAAATACTTTGCAAGGTAAATATTTCATGAAATTACTTTACTTATAAAGAGTCATCTTTTATAATCAAAAGTGGTAATTGATAAAGATTATCATTTTCAATGATCGTAGAAAGGAGTTTTTTAAAAGATGAGTAGTCAACTCCGTTTTGCTGTTGAAAATCGTAAGAGGCATTTAATTGATGAGTTAATTGGAGCAGGTGTGTTTAAGATTCGCGACCGACAATTATACGAGCTGTCTTTAGAGGAATTGGAAAAAGAGTACGAAGATATGGAAGATTATGCGAATATTCAGGCGTAGCTATATAGATTAGTAAAAGGAGAGCTGGTTACGATTTTGTGTAACCAGCTCTCCTTTTATTTCGTAGAAATTATTTTTTGTATTTCTTTCATGGGACGGAGCCAGTTTTGAGTCATTATTTGTTCCATTTGTTTTTCGTCCTGCTTTTGTAATGCTTGAATGATAGAGTGATGTTCTTCAATAGATTGACTTGCTGGAACAAAGTTTTGGAAAAATAAATATTCAAGACGTAAAACGTGAAGTTGCATATTTTCTAGAAAGGGTTCAATATATTGGTTTTTAGCAATAGAAGAAATTGTATTGTGGAATTGTATATCTAATTCTAAAGCTTGTTTTGCATTTTTTTTCTCTATAGAGTGCTGAAAATGATTATTTATTTCAGAAAGTAGTTGAATATCAGCGTCTGTAATGTTTTGAAGAGCTTGCTTTCCTATTATAGAGTGAAGACCAGCCATCGTTTCATAAATGATAGATACGTCGTCTAACTTAATAGGAGAAATTTTCGTTTTTTGCCCTGGTACCATTTCCACTAATCCAGAAAGTTCTAATATTTGAAGTGCTTCCCTTACAGGTGTTCTGCTTACTCCTAGTGCCTCAGCCAATTCCCCATCATTAATTTTTTCATTGGGCTTTAGTACACCTTCAATAATCCAATTTTGTAGTTGATTTAAAACGAGTGATTTTGCTGAAATTCTTCCTGGTTTTTTATAATTTTGAGGGACAGGCATAGTGAATTCAATCCTTTCATTGTATATTTTCCTTTTTTGCATGAACAAGCTTTAATTTTTGTTTCCCTTCATCCGGCTTTTGGCTTAAGATGAGCACCATTACAATGACACAAAAAGCGCCTAATAACTGAAAAGATTGAAATGGCACGTGCAATATAAGTACAGAAGAAATAATAGCTGCGAGTGGTTCTGTGCAACCAAATAATGTTGTTTCTTTCGGAGTCAGGTATCGTATGCTGTCTAAGTATAAATAAAAGGCAATAAGTGTCCCGAAAATGACGACAAATGTGATGAGCGGTAGGGTACTTATTTTTACATATTTCATAGTTGATAATAAAATGAATTCGTTTGTAGAAATAAAGTGCACAATCGTTACACCAATACCCCCAATAATCATGCCCCATCCAACGATAACAGAGGAAGACCATTTTTCTAACAATTCCTTTGAATATAAACTATAAAAAGCGAGAGATAATCCAGATAAAATACCCCAAATAATAGCTGGTGTAGAAACAGCCAAGTTATGAACAGACCCGTTTGTTAGTAAGAGAAAAGTGCCTACTAATGAAAGAGTAATTGAAATGAAATCAATTTTTGATGGACGAACGTTCCATTTGAAAAGCAAGTATACAGTGATGAATATAGGAGCTAAATATTGTAATAATGTTGCCACGGCAGCATTTCCTTCTTTAATTGAAGCGAAATACGTATACTGTACAGCAAGCATACCGAATAGACCAAACAAAATCATTTTAATAGCATCAGATTTTTGCTTCCAAATACCAAATATCTCTTTTTGTCTCGTTCCGAATGAGGAAATCATGAGCAAAATAATTCCAGATATAAGTAAACGGATCGTAACTAACCATTCTGTTGAAACATTGTCATATTGAAAAAGTTGTTGTGCAGCTGTACCAGACAAGCCCCATAAACAAGCACCGATTATGACCATTATAATTCCTTTTAATCGATTTGAATCCATATGATCTAAAATTCTCCTTTCTAAAAATACAAATTGAATACAATATGCAATATATCACAGAATGACTTTTTAATAAACTGAAATTTCTAATTAAAAATTTTTTTATGTATAGTAAAATATTGTAGAGGAGGGGGGAGGATATGTTAGCAGGATTTTTAGTTTGTTTATTTGTAGGGTTACTTATCATTTTTTTAGGGTATCAAATACATGTGAAAAAGAGGTTGTTTTTGCTAGCAGGATATCAAGAAGAAACGTTTGTTGGAGATAAAAATAAATTAGCGAAGCTTTCAGGAGCATTTTCTTATATAGTTGGAGTTGCTACTATAATATTACCGCTTGGCTTAGAAAAAATAGGTGATGTAGTTGGTATCGTATATGCTATATTAATTGTTTTAGGTACAGTTGTATTTATAATTAAAGCAAACTTATTAAATAAGAGTACTATAAAGTAAAAAGGCTTCATTCTACTGAAGCCTTTTATTAATTGTTATGAAGTATAAGTAAAAGCCGGAATAGGATCAATAAATGTATTCCACTTTTGTTCCATTTCCTTTTCTGTTAATAGACAATCATCTAATGATTGTTCAATCACAGAACGATTCATATCAATACCGATAAATACGAGCTCAGTTATTCGATCTCCATATTGTTTATCCCAGTTTTTCAATACTTCTGGTTCTTCTACAATCATTTGATTTCTTTCAGTTTCAGGTAATGCGGCTATCCATTCACCGGCTCCTTGAATTGTAATAGAGGAACCTGCTTGAGATAGAAGTCCTATCATATTATTACGAGATGCAAGCCAGAAGAATCCTTTCGCTCTTACAACATCTAAAGGCCATTTTTCTAGCCAATTCATAAGGCGCTCGGGATGGAAAGGATATTTGCGACGGTAAACAAAGGAATTGATACCGTATTCTTCCGTTTCCGGTGTATGATGTTCACTATTTAATTCTTGTATCCAGCCGGCCGATTGACTAGCGTCTTCATAATTAAATAGATTTGTGTTTAAAATTTCTTGTAATGGTACTTTACTAAACGAAGCTTCAAGAATTTTTGCATTAGGATTTAATTTTTTTAGTAAATGATGAAGCTCTATCACATCTTCTTTTTCTAGCAAATCTATTTTATTAAGAATAATTACGTTTGCAAACTCAATTTGATCTATTAATAAATCAATAACTTCCCGGGTATCATTCTCATCGATTGCTTGTTTTCGGTCTAATAAACTTTCTCCGTCTGCAAAATCATCCCAAAATCTATTTGCATCTACAACTGTAACCATCGTATCGAGGCGACAATTTTTCGTTAAATCAATGTTAAGAACTTCGTCTGTATAAGTAAACGTTTGAGCAACTGGAATAGGCTCACTTATACCAGAAGATTCAATAATAATATAGTCAATATCACCATTTTCAACAAGACGATTCACTTCTATCATTAAATCTTCTCGTAGTGTACAACAAATACAGCCATTTTGAATTTCTACTAGTTTTTCCTCCGTACGTGAAAAACCACCCTTTTTTATAAGAGATGCATCAATGTTTACTTCGCTCATATCATTAACGATGACAGCTACTTTTAAGTTATTCTTATTAGTCAAAATGTGATGTAGTAAGGTAGTTTTTCCAGATCCTAAAAAACCACTTAATACAGTGATAGGTACTTTTTTCATGAAATGATCTCTCCTTTAAATCGTAATGATTACGTTTTATGTTAAACGATGGGGAAAGAAAAAGCAAGAATAAATCATAATGATTACGATTTAAGAATAGAAATAGACTATAAAATTTGTGCTGTAGTATGAAGCATTTGGACAAGCACATGTTTACATATAAATAAAATGGAGGCGAGAAGCTTGGTCTTTAATAGAGTTTCAAAAGAATTAATAGGCATAGCTCTTATCGCTATGTTTCTCTTTTTATTATTTTTTGTAGATTTTACACGTCTAGCAAATTTGCACAAAAATATGCCACAGGAATGGTTGAATGTGAATACAGTATTTTTAAGTATCATTTTTGAAGCAATACCCTTTATTTTATTAGGGGTAATTGTTTCTTCATTTATTCAAGTGTTTGTGACGGAAGATATGATTCAAAAAGTAATGCCGAAATCTCCGATTGTTGCAATGATTCCGGCAGTATTTGTGGGAGTTCTTTTTCCAATGTGTGAATGTGTCATTATACCAATTGTAAGAAGGCTCATTCAAAAGGGGTTACCACTTCATGTAGGCATTGTTATTTTACTGAGTGCACCCATTATGAATCCAGTTGTTCTTTTATCTACTGTATATGCGTTTCCAAAAAATGATTATGTAGTATATGCACGCTTTGGGATAACAATTTTAGTTGCTCTATTCATAGGTCTAATTGTGTATTATTGCTATCGCGAAAGAAATGTTTTAAAAGATGTAGAGGTTTCAGTTCAAACAAGCAGAAAAAAGAGTTGGAAAGATGTTATGAATCATATTGTAGATGAGTTTTTTGATACTGGTAAGTATTTATTGATTGGTGCTTTTTTAGCAAGTGTATTTCAAACGTTTTTTGATCGGAATGTACTGGATACAATAGCACATAACGAAGTAATTGCCCCCTTTATTATGATGGGATTTGGTTATGTTTTATCAATTTGCTCTGCAGCAGATGCTTTTATAGCGGCATCTTTTGGACATGTTTTCTCAGTAAAGGCACTTCTCGCATTTCTTGTGTTTGGGCCTATGCTTGATATGAAAAATACGTTAATGCTATTTGCATATTTTCAAAAGAGATTTGTATTCTTTTTGATAGGAATTGTGATTGTATCTGTGTATACCATCATGCAAATCATAATGTTATAGGAGGTGAGAAAGAATGGAGAAAGAGGAGCAGAAGGCATATCATCGCTATATTCGTGGCATTATTTTAATTGGTTTAGCAATGCTCTTATTTAAACTACTTGTAACAGGGAATATTTATAATTTTATCGCTCCAAAAATGATTAAATTTACGTATATAGCTTTTGTAGTGATTTTAATTTTTGGTACTGTACAAGTTTGGGGAGATGGAAGAGAGAAACAGCATGATTGTAATTGTTGTAAACATCATACAACATCAAAATCAGGGATAAAAAGTTTCTTTGTATATGTTTTATTTGTTGTTCCGATAGTTAGTGCTTTTCTCTTTGGAAGTGTAACAATTGATGGAAGTTTAGCAGGAAAAAGGGGTATGAATCAAAGTGTACAGGCGAGAAGTCTGGAAAGGAATGAAAAAGAGGGGGAACAGGTTAATTTTGATGGGCGAGAAGTATCCGTTGATCCAGAAGAAACATCAAATTTATCAACGACTTATAAAACGGAAGAGCAAGTAGTAAAAAGTATGTTAGGACAGAGTAAACTACAAGTAAAGGATAAGGACTATGTTCAAACAATGAATGTAATTGGTCAAAATGTTAATTGGTTTAAAGGGAAAGAAATTACATTCTTAGGGTTTATATATAAGGATAAGGATGTGACGGGTAATAAAGCAGTAGTGGCTCGATATGGCATAACTTGTTGTATTGCGGATGCATCAGTCTGGGGGATGATTGTTACCGGGCAAAATGTTGAAAAAATATCAGAAGAAACATGGGTGAAAATAACAGGATTATTAGATGAAACGACATATAAAGGAACAGTCTTTCCACTTGTAAAAGTAAACAAAATCGAGAAAATTAATAAGCCAACTGACCCATATGTATATGATGCTTTACCGCAATAGAAAAGAATAAATTCTTCATATTTTCATGAAATAGAATCATAATCAAGGCGATAAAAAAATAAAGATAAGAGTAATTTGGTTTGTTAAAAATATGTGCAGAAGGAGTTATGCGATGAACTGGGTTACTCATAAACCATCATTTGAATTTGAAACATTTAGTCCTATTATTCGGTCACAATCTGCGTGGAGTGGACATTTAGATTTTGCATATGACTTAGTACGATTTGAAAAACCAGAAACTTTAGTTGAGTTAGGTACACATCTAGGTGCTTCTTTCTTCAGTTTTTGTCAGGGAGTAAAAGATGGAGGGTTATCGACTAAATGCTTTGCAGTAGATACTTGGGCTGGAGATGGGCATACAGGTCCATATGGAGAAGGGGTTTTTCAAATAGTAGAAAAAGTAGTGAGTGATAACTACCTTAATATAGGAAATTTAATTCGATCTACTTTTGATGATGCTGTAGACCGGTTTCAAGATGAAACGATAAATCTTTTGCATATTGATGGCTATCATACGTATGAAGCTGTTTCTCACGATTATAACACTTGGCTACCGAAAGTCGCGAAAAACGGTATTGTATTATTTCATGATATTGAAGTTAGAAGTGGTGATTTCGGCGTATATAAGTTTTGGGATGAGGTAAAAGCGAAGTACCCTCATTTTCAATTTGCACATTCATATGGACTGGGAGTGTTATTTCCGAAGGGTTGTAGTGATAAGTTTGAGGAAATACTTAAAAATAAAGAAGAAATACAAAATATGTATAAATAAAGGTAGGGCATGCATCATTTTAATGATGTGTGCCCTATTTTTGTGTGGAAAATAATCGTGTGAATTAAAAAGCGAAGATAGTTGTAAAAAGTTTTGTTGCAGCAAATATTAAAAAAGTTAGTATGGGATTGTTCTTTGTAAATAAAGTGAAACTTTAATACGTTTATGTCAATCCGGGATTTTACAGTAGTTAATTTCTTAACTAGGTGCTTTGCACTTACTGAATTTTGATACAAGGGTCTTATTGACCGAAAATATCGGGATAAATAAAAATACAACATTTTTTATATTTTTCATTGCGAAAAACGTAATCTACTTTTACAATAGAAAGGGTTGTGAATATATTATACTGGAAAAATAAATCGAAATAATATGAAAATTTTGTTTTGTCTTCGCTAATTGTATATTACATACATGTAAGACGACATACGTCATGTTATCGACTTGTAAGGAGAGAAAAAAATGAAAAGTGTAAGATTACCATCGATGCTAGAAATCATAGTTCTTTTATTACTATTTCTTGCTGTTGTCTTTTCCTTCCAAACGATTTTTGATCTCCCAATTCAATTAGCGCTATTTATTTCATGGTTTTTAGTAATTGCGCTTGGATTAAGATTAGGATTTCGTTATCAAGAATTGCAAGATGCAATTACGAAAGGGATTTCTAACGGATTAGAAGCAATACTGATTTTAGTTGCAGTAGGTGCTTTAATTGGAACATGGATTGCTGGTGGGGTAGTACCAACATTAATCTATTATGGATTAGAATTTATTCACCCTAGCATATTCCTATTAGCAACATTAATTATTTGTTCTATAACTTCTATCGCAACAGGAACGTCTTGGGGAACAGTGGGAACAGCAGGTATTGCTATGATGGCGATTGGTGAAGGACTTGGTTTACCACTTCCGCTTGTTGCTGGTGCAGTTCTTTCAGGAGCTTATTTCGGCGACAAATTATCACCACTTTCTGATAGCACAGTTCTTGCAGCTTCTATGGCGAAAGTAGATGTTATTGCTCACGTTCGAGCTATGCTCGTATTAGATGTTCCAGCTTATATTATTACTAGTATTATGTTTACTGTAGCTGGTTGGATGTATGGCGGCGATAATGTAGATTTGAATCGAGTAGAATTTTTAAAAGAAGCTTTATTAAAGCAATTTGATATTAAAATATGGATGCTTATTCCAGCGGTCATTGTTATCGTTCTATTAGCGATGAAGAAACCGTCTATGCCAACAATTGCAATGGGAGCTTTAATTGGTGCAATTTGGGCAACTCTTTTCCAAGGGATGAACTTTGGAGAGGCGATTGGAACAGCTTATAACGGATTCTCAATTCAATCTGGTGTTGAGTTTGTTGACAAGTTATTAAACCGTGGTGGAATTAACGGCATGCTTGGCTCAGTAGCCGTTATTATTTTCGGTTTAGGATTTGGTGGATTACTTGAAAAATTAGGTGTTTTAAAAGTAATCGTATCAAAATTCGAGAAGAAATTAAATTCTGCAGGTAATGTAACATTGTCTACATTAATCGTGGCATTCTTAGCTAATATATTTGGTTGTGCGATGTATGTATCACTAATTTTAACACCAAAAATTATGGAAGATAGCTATGATAAATTAAAAATAGACCGTCGTGTATTAGCGCGTAACTCAGAAGTAGGTGGAACGTTAACTTCAGGTATGGTTCCATGGTCTGATAATGGTATTTTTATGGCTGGTATTTTAGGTGTAGCAACGTTTTCATACGTTCCGTTTATGTGGTTAAGCTTCGTATCGTTAATTTTAGCAGTTATTTATGGATATACAGGCAAATTCATCTGGTATGTAGATGATGCAGATAAAGGAAAGCAAGCATCATAAAATAAAAATCACCTTCTACAATATGTAGAAGGTGATTTTTATTTTTTAATAGCATTTTCTGAAGTTATTTCATTCTCGTATTTAGCAATTTTTTGTTGTATCTTTTTTAAGTTTTTTTCAGTGTCTTGAATGAGCTGTAAGACATTGGTCTCTTGTTGTTTCATTAATTCCAGCCGTTGAAAGATAGTAGATTCTCCTTCCATAGACCAGTCGATAAATTGTTTTATTTTTTGAATTGGCATACCAGTGTTTTTTAAACACAAAATCATCTCTAAATATTTCAGTGCTTCTTCGTCAAAAACTCGATCTCCTTTTTCATTTCTTTGAAGAAAAGGGAACAGTCCTTGTTTATCGTAATAACGTATTTGAGAAATAGTTAAGTGTTGCATTTTGGCGACTTGCCCAATTGTATAATACATATCATTCATCCTTTTATTACCAAGGTATAATGCCATCTTTATTTAGTATTTTACCATTATAATTTGTTTCACTTAATGCATATTTAATAATAATTTTAGCACTTTCAGTGGTTGTATGGCCACCAGGGGAATTTCCATTAAGATCCGTAGTTGTAAAACCAGGAGTTACCCCAAAAACTTCTGGTCCGTTAGTACCAAGTTCTTTACTAAAAGCTAACGTTAAAGCATTAATAGCTGTTTTGGAAGAATTATATCCCAGTGTATTAATTGGATGTGTTTCACCATTAGCAAACATTGTTAGTGAGGCCATGTCAGTTGTTACATTTATGATTTTACTGTTGCTTGATTTCTTTAATAATGGTAAAAAGGCTTGCATCATTTGGAAAGTTCCAAAAAAGTTAACTTCAAATCCTTGGCGTAAAGTTTCAATATTTAATTCACTAGGTAGCGTATTGAAGTCTAGCGCTATGCCTGCGTTATTAATTAATAAATGTAAGTGGTCAGTCGTTTCGTAAATTTTCTTTGTTGCTTCTTGAATGGATTGTGCATTTGAAATATCTACTTGAATATAGGAAACGTTTGAAACATTTAAAGATTCTACGGCTTGTTGTCCAAGTTGTTCATTACGAGCACCTAAAAATACGTGATAATCTTTTTCTGCTAATTGACGAACAAGTTCATATCCAATTCCTTTATTCCCACCTGTTATGAAAGCATATTTTTTCATATTGAATTCCTCCAGTAGTGTTATAGTAGGTTACAAGGAAAAGGATATAGCCTAAACTTAAGTTTAGGTCAAGAGAAATTTTTAAAAATAAATATAGAATATCTATATATAAGATTGAGAATTCTTATCATTTAAGAGAAAGTCTGTTATTATAAGAGATGTAGGTATTATATTTTCAAGGGGATGAAAACATGGAGTACAGAATTGAAAGAGATACAATAGGAGAAATAAAAGTTCCAGCTGATAAATTATGGGCAGCACAAACACAGCGTAGTAAAGAAAACTTTCCAATTGGAACAGAGCAAATGCCGCTTGAAATTGTAAAAGCATTTGCAATTTTAAAGAAGAGTGCAGCGCTTAGCAATCAAAAATTAGGAAAGCTATCAGAAGAAAAAGCAGAAGCGATTGTAGAAGCTGCTGATGAAGTGATTGCAGGGAAATGGAATGAACATTTTCCGCTTGTCGTATGGCAAACAGGTAGTGGTACACAGTCAAACATGAATGTGAATGAAGTAATTGCAAATCGTGGGAATCAAATTTTGAAAGAGAAGGGATCTGACGTACATATTCATCCGAATGATGATGTGAACATGTCACAAAGTTCAAATGATACATTTCCAACGGCGCTTCATGTAGCTTGTGTAATCGCAGTAGAAAATCACGTATTACCAGCAATTACGAAATTAAAAGAAACTTTAGCAGAAAAAGTAACTGCATTTGAACATATTATAAAAATTGGTCGTACACATTTACAAGATGCAACGCCGTTAACTTTAGGGCAAGAAATTAGCGGATGGCACCGTATGCTTGAGAAAACAGAGCGTATGATTGCAGAGAGCAATACATATATGAAAGAGTTAGCAATTGGTGGAACTGCGGTTGGAACAGGTATTAATGCTCATCCTAAATTTGGTGAGATGGTATCAGAGGAAATTAGTCAATTTACAGGTAAACAATTTGTTTCTGCACCAAATAAGTTCCATGCATTAACGAGCCATGATGAAGTTGTATATACTCACGGCGCATTAAAAGCATTAGCTGCGGATCTAATGAAGATTGCTAACGATGTACGTTGGCTTGCAAGTGGTCCACGTAGTGGTCTTGGAGAAATTATTATTCCAGCAAATGAACCAGGAAGCTCTATTATGCCAGGTAAAGTAAATCCAACGCAAAGTGAAGCATTAACGATGGTTGTAGCGCAAGTGATGGGGAATGATGCAACAATCGGATTTGCTGCGAGCCAAGGTAACTTTGAGTTAAACGTATTTAAACCTGTTATTGCTTATAACTTCTTACAATCAGCTCACTTATTAGCGGATGCAATTGTTTCGTTTAATGACAATTGTGCAGTTGGTATTGAAGCAGATGAAGAAGTAATTAATGAAAATGTGAATCGTTCACTAATGCTTGTAACAGCGCTAAACCCACATATCGGATATGAAAATGCAGCGAAAATTGCGAAGCATGCTCATAAAGAAGGATTAACTTTAAAAGAAGCAGCATTGCAATCTGGACTACTAACAGAAGAGCAATTTGATGAAATTGTAGATCCAAAGAAAATGATTGCTCCAAAAGAGTAATAGAAAAAGCCAAGGTTCTTAGTATAGAATCTTGGCTTTTTTGATGTTCATTTTTATGTTTCATCTACTTGCAATACTGCAAGCTTCAAAAAATATTATTTGTTAGCAGGCGTATTCATTACTTTCATCTGTGGGCAGTTCTCTTTTAAGAGTGAAATGAACTTTTCTTCTTCTTGGGGTACAAAAACTGTTACTGAGTCAAATAAATTGTAATGGATTTCTAATTGCTGTCTAGTCCATTTTTTTGAATGAAGTTTTTTACCGGAGTATTTAACGTGACGAATGTCTTCAAATGGAATTTCAGTATGAAATATGAAACCGTGTTTTACAATAAGAGATGATGCAGTTATATTGTAGTGAGAAAAATAGAATGAAGAAAGATTCACGACATTTAATAGCATCATGAGAGTGAAAAAAATAGAATGTTCATTTTGGAAGAATAACGAAACGAAAAAAATAATTATAAATAATGTAATGAAAATGACGTGGAATGGATTTTTTTTCGCTTTAAACTTCAAGTTAGTCACCTCGGTATACTTGTTCTTTAACTAAATTAAATCATAACATTGTGATAAAACGTGTGAATATGCAGAATTGCATATTCGCACGTTTTATTATTCATGTAAAATTTCTTGATGGGATAAATTCAAAAGAAGTTTTGTAATAGTGGAGTGACATGAAGTGACTTACAAGAATAGAAAGATAGCGTTAGTCATAATTGGTTGTATGATGATTATGAGTAGTTGCGCTAATAAATTTGTTGAAGATAGAAACCGAAAGCATGTATTTGTACAAGCAAGTAAGGTTTTAGTAGAGACTGTAAATAGAATATATAAAGTGAAACTTTAATCAGTGGGGGTCTTACTGCCCATTAATGCGGGATAAAAAGTAAAAGGTGTTTTCTTATACGGAAACATCTTTTTTGTAGTTAAAATTGAATACTGAAGTTTTGGAATGAGTGAATACCGGTTCCATATTTACTAATCGCATAAGTATTCCGTGCAATTTGCTTAACGATAAACCAAGGGTCTTGAAGAATATTCATGTTCTATTCCACATCATATAAAATGAATTTGTATAAACACATTCGCTTTTCGTTGTATTAAACCCTTTCGATAGATGTTTTTATAAAAGTTTATAAAATGGGTAAACGAAACATTGAAATGTTTATTTGTGTTGTGATAAGATGATGAAGTGATAATAAACGTTATAGTAATTCGTTTGGTTTTTAAATAAACATTTTGAAGGAGTGTTTAGTGTGATTGATATTTCGGAGCAGTTTTGGGATGCGTCAATAGAGGAATTAAAGAAAGGGTATGTGTTTGATGAAGAAAAAGAGGAGTACATTTGCTTAGCTTGTGGTGAAAGATTTATTAAAGGTGTTATTTATCAAGATAACCAAGTTTTGTATGAAGCAGAGAAATTCGTCCAATTGCATATTCAAAATGAGCATACGTCTATGTTTGATTATTTATTAAATATGGATAAGAAATTTACTGGTTTAACAGATTTACAAAAGAAAATGGTTCAATTTTTCCATATGGGACTGAATGATAAAGAAATAGTAAAAGAGATGGATGGCGGAAGTACATCAACAATTCGTAATCATCGATTTACACTGCGAGAGAAAATGAAGCAAGCAAAAGTATTTTTAGCGCTAATGGAATTATCAGAAGAAAAATCAAAAGTACAAACGAAATTTGTACCAATTCATAGAACAGCAACGATGGTGGATGATCGATACAATATTACGGAAGAAGAAAATGATGAAGTATTAAAAGCTCATTTTACAGAAGGATTAGATGGACCTCTTTCTAAATTTCCGAAAAAACAAAAGCGTAAATTAATTATATTACGTCATTTAGTAAAGAAGTTTGATAGTAATAAAAAGTATACTGAAAAAGAAGTAAATACAGTGATAGAAAATGTATACCCTGATTTCGTAACTTTAAGAAGATATTTAATCGAATATGGATTTTTAGATCGAACAGCCGATGGAAGTCAATATTGGGTGAAGTTATAATCATGCGAAAAGAAAATGAATAGAAGCACAGTATAATAACAACTATACAAAGAGATAGATATTGAAAAAAGATTTTTAATAAAAGGAGAAATGAAATTTGAAACCACCTGCAGATAACAATAAAGAAGGTGCGGAGTCGCATAAGTTGGAAAGTGAGAGTAAACCGATTTGGAAATCGATGTCGATGTTTTTAGTACCGTTATTATTAAGTAATGTACTACAATCAGTTGGACAATTATTTGGTATGGTAGTAGTAGGAAGATGGCTTGGAGTTAATGATTTAGCGGCTATATCAGCATTTTTTCCTTTGTTCTTTTTACTTGTTTCATTCGTAATTGGAATAGGTTCGGGTAGTTCTATTTTAATTGGTCAGGCGTTTGGTGCTAAAAACGAAGATCGTTTAAAAGCTATCGTTGGTACGACGTTGACATTTACCTTTATTATTGGAGTTGTGTTAGCGATAATAGGCAGTATTTTTGCGATGGATATTATGCGTCTAATGGGAACGCCAGAAAATATTATTGAAATAAGTGTACATTATGCACGGATTTTATTTATATCGATGCCAGTATTATTTTTATATTTCGCATACACAACATTTATGAGAGGTACAGGAGATTCTAAAACGCCATTTTACTTTTTAATTGTAAGTACAGCGCTAAATATGATCTTATTACCGATTCTTATTTTTGGATGGTTAGGAGCTCCGAAATTAGATGTGTATGGAGCAGCCTATGCCTCTGTTATATCCACAGTTATTACGTTTATTGTCATGCTCGTGTATTTAAAGAAGAAAAATCACCCATTACAACTAGATGGAACGGTTAGAAAATATCTTCGAATGGATGGGGAGTTATTAAAGTTATTGTTAAGGCTCGGTATTCCAGCGAGTATTAATATGATATTAGTTTCATTATCTGAAATTGCGGTAATCGCATTTGTAAATCGTTACGGATCGGATGCAACAGCTGCTTACGGCGTTGTGAATCAAGTTGCAAGTTATGTACAAATGCCAGCAGTTAGCCTTGGTATTACAGTTTCTATTTTTGCAGCACAATCAATTGGGGCGAATCAATTTGATCGATTGCAGAAAGTTGTGAAGGCCGGAATTATTATGAACTACGTCATCGGTGGTGTGTTAATATCTCTTATTTACTTATTCTCAAGAGATATTTTATCACTATTTTTAACGAGTCAAACTACAATTGAAATTGCTCATAGCTTAGTTATGATTACGTTATGGAGTTATTTAATTTTCGGTCATGCACAAATTATTAGTGCGACAATGCGAGCGAGCGGTACAGTACTTTGGCCAACTGTTATTGGAGTTGTTTCAATTTGGCTTGTAGAAGTACCCGTAGCATATTATCTTTCTTACCATACAAGTCTTGGAATAGAAGGCATCTGGATCGGGTATCCAGCAGCATTTATTGTCAGCTTAATATTACAGTATGCATATTATAAGCTTTCATGGCAAAAGAAACGAATTACACGATTAGTTAGTTAAATAGAAAAATGTCCCTAAGTTATTAGACTTAGGGACATTTTTTCGTAAGTGCAGGTTTACAAATAGCTTTTTAAAGTTATATCAAAATGTTGTCTAATGAGTGTTTTATCACTCATATAAAACTCCCACGCTTTTTCCGGTTCACCGATAATCTCAAAGGATTCCTCTGTAATATATAAAGCGCAATTATCCTCCAGTGCAATTCCTTCTATATTCCCTTGATGATTTTGTAAAAAGGAATGGAAGGCGTTCATTCTGTTTAATTGATTATAATGTGGACAAAATCTTTTATTAACAATCCCCCATCCGTTACTCTCTATATAACCAGCACCTTCATAATCTGATCGGATACTAGACGTGAACCAACACATAGCACCAGCGCTATAACCAGCAATAAGTGTTCCTTGTTGCAGAGCCAATAATAATTTTTCATCGAGTCTATGTTCTTTCCATTGCGTAAGCATGTGAATATAGTTCCCGCCACCTAGATAAATTAAATCGGCTGAATGAATCATCTCGTCTATTTCATACTTAGAAGGTGAATCTGTTGTAGTACGTAAAATTTGTACTTCACAATGTAATTGTTTTTCAAACGTGTCTAAAAATAATTTTATATAGCTTTCATCATCATGACTAGCCGTTGGAATAAACAATATTTTTGGGTACTGTTTATTTGTTAATTCTATAAGGCGTTCATTAATAGGCAAGTGATTTGAATCTTGTAAATCACCGCCACCAATGACAGCTAATTTCATAGTAAAGCACCACCTAATCATTTTTGTTATATAAAAATTCGATAGAAGAGAGTTACATTCCTTCCGTAATGTAATCAATAATTAGAAAATATAGCTTAAGTATATCGGAATAGTAAAGAAAACACTGACTATATATATCAATGAATTAAAAACCTTTCATTGATATATAATATTTCATACTAATGTTTCAAAATATGGAAAAAATATGTTTAAATAGATATAATGACGCATTAATTCATATTGAATTTATGCTTATATTTTAAAAGGGCATCGGAAATAATAGTGATTTTCCAAAACGGTTTTTACTTTTAATAGGAACTTGTATTACAATATGGTAAAATTATTTCAATATATTTATTTAATATGAAATACAAAGAGGGAGCGTGAAAAAAGTGGATTTTCGATTTGAATTTACAACGAAGCTGAAAGAATACTTAGACGATGAGAAGGATGAAAAAATAATAAAAGATGGACACAGAGATGTAATTTTTCACTATTTATATGCGTTAGAGACTGAAATTGGCGTTGTTAAAAATCCTAATTTTACTTTTTTTGCATCAGGAAGACGTTCACATATAGTGTTAGAAAACGTTGAATTTAAAACAGAAGTAAATGTAAAAAGTAATATAATTGAAATTACAAAAATCGTGGATAATGTAGCTATTCCATTAGATACTATCGTAGCGAAAGATCGGGAATTATTTGCACTTGGGCGTAATGAGAAGTTTAGTGTGCAAATATTAGAGCAGTATCTCTTTGATACATTTGGAGATAAGTTAGGCTTATAATGAATAGAATGAGGTACGTATTTATAGGTAGTGAATTTTAGTTTATATTACTCGTGTTTGACCTCTCATTTAATTTGTACTACAATTCGTAGTGTGAAAGGAGTCATACGATGTTTACGCAAAACTATAGGTTAAATGAGCAAGGATTAAATCATTTCTTTGGACCGCTTGAAGCGAAGATTATGGAGATTATTTGGTCTACTGAAGGTATTACTATTAAAGAAGTCCAGCAGAAATTAAGTGAAGAATCGTCTGTGAATTTTAATACTGTTATGACAGTTATGAACAGGCTAGTAGAGAAATTACACCTAGAAAAACAGACTGTAAAAAGAAGTGGCATATATCGTGCTATACAAACGAAAGAAGAATTCTTATCCAATCAAACGAAGAAAATGACACAGGAATTAGTGGGGGAATTTGGAGATTTAGTTGTAACTCATATGATAGATGAGTTAGAGCAGGCTGATCCGAATTTAATAAAAAAATTAGAAGACAAATTGAATCAGTTAAAAAAAGAGGATCGATGAAATGAAATGGCAAATGCGTAAAATCGTATTGTTAGCGCTCATTGTTAGTACCCTCTTTTTCAGCTTGTTATTGTATTACGTTACATATCCATTTCTTTTTCAAAATAAGGCATTCTTCCTTTCAAAGTTTTGCTTGTTTCAGTTAGAAAAACATATGAAAGAACTATCAATGGTTCGTATTATAATAGCTGGGTTATTATTAATTACTGTATTGACCGTGTGTAAAAGAATTTGGCGGCAATTTTTTCGTGGTAAAAAATTACAAAAAGCACTTATCCCATTCATTAGAAAAGGGAAACAAATACATATACTGCCGACTGCGGAAGTTGCAGCGTTTACAATTGGATTATTCCGTCCGAAAGTTGTCATGTCGGAAGGTTTGCTTCAGACGTTTTCAGATGAAGAAATTGATGCAATTATTTTCCATGAAGAATATCATCAAAAGAATTGGGATCCGCTAAAATTATTTTGTTTTACGTTATTAGCAGAAGGAATGTTGTACATTCCGATATTAAAAGGATTGTTACAACGATATCATACGTATCAAGAGTTAGCAGCAGATAAATATGCGATGCAAAAAATGAAGTCTTCATTTGAGTTAGGTAGTGCGTTATTAAAATTAATTAAAATAAAGACAATGGAAAATCGATGTGTTACAGCTTCATTTGCAAAAACAGCAATAAATTTACGAATCGAGCAAGTGTTAAATGAAGAAGTTGTGAAGCTTAATATCCCGTTACATACGAATTCGGTATATGTAACAATAGGTTTATTCTGTGTGTCGATTGTACTTATTGTCGGAGAGTGCATATAGCCTCTTTTTTTAAGAATAAACACTACTCTATGTAGTGTGAGTTAAGGTGTTGTCATTTATGTCATCATGCTTTTTACCGCTATATACATCTTATTTATCATATATTACAGGTGTTTTATTGTATACAAATCAAATGATGGAAATCACAGCGTTCATTATTCGTCTATTTGGTGTGGAGTTACAGGATTTTAAAATAAGGAGGAAAAAGAGTGAAGAAACTAATTGCTATTATACTAGTAGGGGCACTCGTTTGGGCGGGGATCAATTTTTATAATTCAAAGAAAGAAGAGAAGGAAAGAAGAGCGAAACAAGCAGAGTTACAAGAGAAAGAAGTATTACCACAAGTAGGTTTTAAAGCACCTGGCATCACATTAAAAGGATTAGACGGAAAGTTGCAGTCGTTAAATGATGCAAAGGGAAAACCGTATATTATTAATTTTTGGGCATCATGGTGTGGGCCGTGTGAAATGGAGGCACCTGACTTAGTTCATATGTATGATAAATATAAAAAGGATGTTGAAATTTTTGCGGTGAATGCAACTGTTAGTGACCCAGTACAAGAAGCAAGCGCATTTGCTAATCGCTATGGGTTTGAGTTTCCTGTTCTATTAGATATGGACGGAGTAGCTGGACTAGATTATAAAGTATTCTCTTTACCGACGACATTTTTTGTTAATAAAGATGGAATTATAGTAGATCATGTACGAGGTGTATTACCACCAGATCAATTAGAAAAGAAATTTAAGAAATTGATTGAGAATTAAAAGGAGATTTCGTGACGATGGAGTGGATCGTGAGGTTACAACCCATATCTCTTATAATTGGAAGTCTATTTGGATTTATGTTGATGAAACGAAAGATGAGGCATCAAAATGTATTATATGAAAAAATGATGGATGCCGTAACAAATGCTTTTCTTATCATCGTATTTGTATGGAAGTTTGCACCAGCAATTTTAAATCCTGTATGGGCTTTTGTGGCGCCAGTGCAAGCAATATTAGCTGTTGGAAGTATGCAACATATTGTAGTAGGATGCGTGATTGCGAGTGTATACATTGTTTGGAAAAGTAAAAAGGAGCAATTTTCGCTTCGTATTTTACTTGATGCATTGCCTTTTGGTCTGTGTGTGAGTATTATCTTTTATTTTCTATTACATCATGAAGTAGGTGCACAAACGACACTACCATGGGGAATGAAAATATATGAATCTAAACTTTTATATCACCCTATTTTCGTATATGAGATCATCCTTGCTCTTTGTATAATGGGCTTGTTATGGATGAAAAATGAAAGGCTCGGAAATGGAAAGAATATAAGTGTTTTTCTAATTGTTGAGGGGTCTTCACATATCATTATTTCAATCATTAGTGAACAAAATTCAGTTTTATTCGGTCTATCAATACAGCAAATAATGAGCTTTTGTATTATTAGTTTAGGGATTTTGTTGATACCGAAAAAATAAAAATAGCCATGTACAGAGAGTATCTGTGTATGGCTATCTTTTATAAGCGTATTTCTTCATCATATGCTAAATCATTATATTGTAGAAATCTAAAAACCCCTTTATTAGGGGTTTTTAGGTTTCTATAGGTCTGCATGTGTTTCTTGTTTATCTGTATCCCATTTTGGAAGTTGTTTTGCTTGTTGACTTTCAGTAAAATTATTAAATCCAAAAGCAAGTATGCATGTAAAGGTTAAAATAGCTAAACTAATCTTTTTCATTATCTTAGTGCCTCCTTAGTTAATAATTTTTGTTTTGCTTCGTAAGTTTTGAAAAAATATTTTTGAGATTTCTCTATTTTATTCACTTTATGAAATTCTACTGCTAATAATTCGTAATATTCTTGTACATAATCGTATAATTCTTTACTGTTAAAATATGTAGTGCCTGCAATGATTGCGTTTTCTAAGTCGTCTAGAATACCAGTGTGTTGTGTTTTTAAGATAGTGAAATGGTGTTTATATTCTTGATTATTTAATTCATTACAAATTTCTAAGCCTTTTTGAACCCAATCGTTTGCAAGTTCTTTTTCATTTAAACTAAAATGTTCTTTGGCTTGTAGAAAATTGGCTTTTAGGTGTTTAGGTAATTTGTTTGTAACTATTGTAAGATGTCTAATAGCAAGGGTTGATAGATTTTGAGAAGAGTAGAGCCAACCTAAGTTATTTCGAACTTTTAAGATTAGTGTGTCGTCTTTCAGTTTTTGTAAAATATTGATTGCTGAATTATAGTTCTCTTCGGCTTGCTCGAATTGTTTTAAATAAACAGAACATGAGCCTAAAATATTTTCGCATAGAGCTATTTTAATTTCATAACGTGGATATTTTGAGAAGATCTCTTTAGCTTGATTTGCATAATTGATTGCTGTAAGTGGTTTGTTTGTATGGTGATTAAATATAGCGAATTTATATTTATATTCAGCTTCTTCTAGTTCGCCTGGTACATGTTTTAAAAGGGATTCAGCTTTTTCGTATTCTTTTTTTGCTTCATCATAATTTCCAATAATGGTAGCATGTTCAGCTTTAAAAAAGTGATAATAATAAGTAATAAAGTCTTCAGTTATTGGATTGTCTAAACGCACAATTTGACTAAAAGTATCATACTTAATGTTTGTCCAATCGGTTAGGACCTTATATTTAAAGTTTAGTAGGGAGTAGTAAAGCGATAGATTTTGATCAGCTTCAATTTTATTAATCTGTTCCTCTATTTTTTCTTTTAATTGTTTCGCTTCAATTAACTGCTCCGCTACCATTACTTGATATAAAATGTTTAATTCGTTGACAATCTGTTCATGTTCTTTTAATAACACACTCATTATATATTCTCCCATCCGATAAAAGTATCCTAATTTAATTATTTCTATAATAGCAAAACAGAAGAAGTATAAGAATGATTTTACCATATTTTTCAACAAAATTCTGAAAAATCAATTAACTTCCATATAAATATTACAAATGCCTCTGGTAGTGGTGGGATGAATCTGACTCATGATACGTTAACATCAATGGGGGAGGGATAGTTTCACTTGTAAATATGTTTTTAGTAGGATTGTTCGGATTGGGTCCAACTGTTAAGTTTTTAACAAAAATTTCACTTTCTTATTTAATAAAAAATCGGTGGAGTAACAGAAAATAAAACTACCGCATTTTTCTCAAAATGATTCACCCATTTATGCTTTAAATAAGCAGGTATTTTTACACTATCGCCAGTTTCTAATATGTATTCTTCCTCGTTTAAATATAATGTGATTTTCCCATCTAAGACAAATGCTAATTCTTCTCCTTTATGTTCTAGTACATTTTCTGATGAAGCTGTATTAGGCGGGATAGTCATAATTGCTGTTGCTAAATTTCCAGTAAAATCAGGTGAAAGCATTTCATATGATAAATTATCGATAATCATTTTCTTTCGTTTATGGGAACGTACAATTAAATCGTCTGTATTTGTTTCTTCCAGTAAAAAACTAAATGTTGGAACATCAAGAGCTTTAGCAAGTACTTTTAATGTTTGAATAGAAGGGTTAGCAGACCCGCGCTCAATTTGACTTAACATAGATGGTGTAATATCGGCCATCTTTGCTAGTTCTTTACTAGTTAAACCCTTTTCTTTTCTTTGTTTTTCAATCTTTTTACCAATATCTATATTTTCCATAATGAAAATCTCCTTAATGATTATTAAATTATATTTAAATAAATTAAACTAAAATTAATTTTTATGTTAAACTATATTAAAATTAATTTAATTATAATTTATTAAATCGCAAGCTACAAGGTGATGAGGAGGAAGAGGAATGAAGGAAATAGAGAAATTAAAAGAACAATATCCACTATTAAATAAGCTAATCGCAACGGAAGAAGTCTTTTGGATGAATCCGAATACGAAAAAGTATGAGACGGCAATAAAAGACTCGCCACTGAATGAAGGAAAGGTAAAAGACGCGGAAGAGAGATTAAAGCGTTTTGCACCATATATTGCGAAAGTTTTTCCTGAAACGAAAGAGACGAACGGCATAATTGAATCACCTTTAGTGAAAATACCTTCTATGAAAGAAGCTTTAGAGAAAAATTACGAGCAACCTATTTTAGGGGAATTATTATTAAAATGTGATAGTCATCTTCCGATATCAGGATCAATAAAAGCTAGGGGCGGCATTTATGAAGTATTGAAACATGCTGAACAACTAGCATTGCAGCATGGAATGTTAACAGAAGAAGATGATTATTCTATTTTAGATAGTGATACATGTAGGGAGTTTTTCGCGAAATATTCAATTGCGGTAGGTTCTACAGGTAATTTAGGATTGAGTATTGGGATTATGAGTGCAAAACTAGGTTTTAATGTCACTGTTCATATGTCAGCAGATGCGAAACAATGGAAAAAAGATTTATTAAGAAGTAAAGGTGTAAATGTTATTGAATATGAAGATGATTATAGTAAAGCTGTAGAAGAAGGAAGAAGGCAAGCTGATGCTGATCCTAGCTGTTATTTTGTAGATGATGAAAATTCACATGATTTATTTTTAGGATACGCAGTAGCGGCATCACGATTACAAAAGCAATTAGAAAAGTTAGAGATTGTAGTAGATGAAGAACATCCTCTATTCGTTTATTTACCATGTGGTGTCGGGGGCGGACCTGGCGGAGTAGCATTTGGTTTAAAGTTATTGTATAAAGACAACGTTCATTGTTTCTTTGCAGAGCCAACACATTCTCCATGTATGTTACTCGGCTTAATGACAGGCCTTCATGACAAAATTGCTGTTCAAGATATCGGAATTGATAATGTAACAGATGCGGATGGACTTGCGGTAGGAAGACCGTCTGGATTTGTTGGGAAAACGATGGAACCATTTTTAAGTGGAAATTATACAGTAAGCGATGAAGAGTTATATAGATTGTTAAAAGAACTGGCTGATACGGAGAATATTTATTTAGAGCCTTCTGCACTAGCAGGTATGATAGGGCCAGTGAAAGTATGTAAAGAAGATGAGTATTTACAAAAGCAACAGTTAACAGAGAAGGTGACAAAAGGTACTCATATTGTGTGGGGAACGGGTGGAAGTATGGTTCCACAAGATGTAATGAGTGATTATTATAAGAAAGGTTTAGAATTAACAATATAAGAAAAATGAGGCTAGTTGTAGCCTCATTTTTTTCATGTACATAAAAATCTTTGTTATTTTCATAATAGTTCTTTATAGTATATATAAAGGATAACTAATATTGAATAAATACAACAAAAAGCTTTATTTTACATAATAAGAGGATGTGTATACGATGTCATTACAGACTAAATATATAGCGGGTATTTCGCTTGGGGTTATGGGTGTCGGTTTTGCGGCTTCTATCCCTTTTCAAGGAACGGTAGCAGGGGAGATTATACAAGGGGGATTTGAAGCTGGATTGGTTGGTGGACTTGCGGATTGGTTCGCGGTTACAGC
Source organism: Bacillus thuringiensis (assembly GCF_001182785.1). Lineage (NCBI taxonomy): Bacteria > Bacillati > Bacillota > Bacilli > Caryophanales > Bacillaceae > Bacillus > Bacillus thuringiensis. The sequence continues at coordinate 1,723,091 of NZ_CP012099.1, forward strand.
ATTGTTCCGTCATCCGATGGGGATCCCAATTCCGCATACCGCATTGCTACCTAAAAATCGTAAACGGGTAACGAAAGGGCTTATTCATACGTTAGAAAATGAATGGCTGACGAAAGAAAGTATTACGAATAAAGTAAAAGAGATGCAGTTAGCACAAATGGTGCTGCAAATTGCTGAAAGAGAAATACAGTCTGATGCTGTGAAAAAAGGGATTGTAACGATTGCAGAGAAAGCGATTGTAACAATAGATACAGAAAAGCTAGCTGTTATTATTGAAAAAGAATTAAAAACATATTTACATACAATTAATACAAGTAACATTTTACAAGTGCTTGTTGATCAATTAGTTGTGCAAGAATATGATGAAAAGACACTTGATCACATATTAGTAAAAGTGAAAGATTGGACAGCGCAAGATGAAGCTCGTTACCAACTCGGAAGCTTAGGTATGAAGGCAATGGAAAATATAAAAGTAGATGGGTTCTTGCAGTTTACTTTGAAATCATTTATGAATATTGTAGATGAAGATAAAATTGGTGGCATTTTGCAGAAGTTTATCATTAGTAATATTAACAGCTTACAAGATGCGGATAATAGCACAAGACAACTTATATTGGCGAAGATTCGTCAAGAAATTATAAATGTAAAAGAAAATGAAGCTTTATTACAGGAATTAGAAAATTGGAAAGAAAAGTGGATTGCGAATTGGAATGCTACTGACAAAATAAAAGAGATGCTGGAGCAAGTGCAACAAAGAGCAGTTACTTTTGTAAAAAATGAAGAATTTGCTGATAAATATGTTATTCCATTTTTACAAAAACAAATGAATCAAATAAAAGAAGACGAAATGACTGTTCAAAAAATAGAAGATTGGTTACAAAAACAAGTTGTGAATCTTGTTGAGAAGAACCATTCGAAAATCGGTAAGCTTGTACAAGAAAACCTGGATAAGTTAGATGATAAAACATTAATCGAAATGATTGAAAATAATGTCGGTAAAGATTTGCAGTGGATCCGTGTGAACGGTGCTGTGTGTGGATTTATGATTGGATTAATTTTAGAAGGAATTAAAGCGATTATATAAGAAAAACCTTCCACAATTGTGGAAGGTTTTTCTTATTTTTCGATAACGCTCATATTCAAATTATAAGCTTTCTCAATATTTAACTTGTACGTCCCATTTCCAGTTTTAATCGAATTTTTATACCAATGTTCTTGCTCGTTTAATTCTGGATGTTCTTCTGAAGAATTATTTTCTTTTTTCGTTAAATCTTCTACTTGCTCCCAAGGTGTGTTTCCGTGTGTTTCTCTTTGATTTGTTATTGCTGTTAAAGAAACATCACTTTCTTTAGCTAAATGAACAGATACACTTGAGTTGTTTTGTACAAACCAATTATTTTGTAATTGGCCAGGATAAAGAGATAGCTCGTTATTTGAAGCGCGAATTTCCACATTTTTATTTTGCGGAAGAACAAGCGTTGGTTTCACCTGTGGTGCTGAGTTAAATAACGTATGCTGAACAGGTAATGATTTTAAAGTGATGTACATCGTTTCTCCAGCCGTTTGAACCGAAAGGAAATCATCTCGTTTTAAATTGAGTTTTTCATTTGCTTTCGTCGTCATTTCATAAGTTCCCAAAAGATGAATTTGATTTGTATTATTTCCCTCTATCGTTAGAGGTTGATGTCCCGCATCTACTACGATTTTTTTGATAGATTCAGGTATATCAAATTGTCCGTCTGGAATATTACTCGTTTGCCTCGTTGTGTTAATAGAATGACGAACTTCTTCTAGTAATCCAGTTGATAATAAACAGTAAAAAGCAATTCCGACACTTCCTAAAACACCGATAAAGAAAATACTAAAAATATCATATTTAATAAATGATTGTTCCTTCTTAGAAAATAGAAGGTATAGTAAAACTTCAGCTCCAAGTATGATAAGTAAAACTGGCCACCATGCAGTTAATGTATCTAATACTTGAATTCCTTTTACGACTGAAAATAGTAAAAAGCATCCTAACGATATAATAGAAAGCCCCATTGAGAATGTTCCAACACGCCAAGTCCTCATTCGCTTGTCCCACCTTTGTTTTCTTTATTTCCAAGTAACAATTTAAAGCCGCCGCCAATTAAAAGGAGCGCAACGATAGATGTCTGGAAATAGCGATAATATAGTTCACTAAGATGAATATTAAATATAGTTACAAAATAATCATTCAAAATAGGAAGGACTGTTTGATTTAATAAATAATAACCACCGAGCGTAATTAATCCGATACCAATCCATCTTTGATGATTTATAAAATAATCGATAATGGGTTCGTCTTGTACTCGTTCTTTTCCGTATTTTGCTGTTTGCTGTAACGCATCAAAAAAGCTATAGAACCAAATGATTGGTACTAAAAATAAAAACGCAGAAAGTCTTAATAAGTCGAGTAAATAAATAGATAGTAAAAAGGCTGCCATAAGTTGAAGACCACGGCGTTGTAAACCTAAATACATATGACCTGCTCCAGGGAACATCGCTAAAATAGAAGCAAATGTTTTACTTTTCTTTCCTTGCTCTCGATGTTCTTCAAAATCTTCGAAAATAGTACGGTCAATTAATTGCTCGTCGCGTTCTTTTTTCTGTAGTTGCTGAACAACGTCAAAGAAATTATAAATCCATAAAACAGGTAACGTAATAAGAAAGATAAGGAAACTTCCTTGAGATGTTAATAATGTTACAAATATAATCATGCTGCCTAAGCCAGCGCAAGCGACTAAAAACGTAAGGCCGCGTTGCATAAGTCCTAATTGGAAATGGCCAAGTCCAGGGATGATGGATAGGAGAATGATATAAAATCGTTCGCTCTCTTTAGAAGAATTTATCAATTCTCCAGCTTCTTGTTTTTTCGTTTGTTTTATAATGGTGATAACTAAATCTAGTAAGTTAATTACCCATAGAACAGCTAGTAAAAATAGAGAAAGAAAAGCAATATCACGTCCTCTTACTACTATGGTACAAAATACTGCAAAGGAGAATAGAAATAAAGATCCTCCGCTATATAGAATAAACCGTCCTAGCTTTTTTAAGTATAAATGTCCAAGCCCAGGAATTAGCCCTAATACAAGTGCTAAAAAGGGGTTTTTATTCATGCTTTAAACCTCCGTCCTTTTTTGATGTATCTACCGATTTGTTTACAATTTGTTGTGAGATAGAAGACTCGCTATGTTTTGAAGATTTCTCGAAATTTGATGTCGCTGTAAAAATATATTGGAATAAACCACTTACCATAAAAATAATTGTAGCTGCAGTCGCAATTATGTAGTGAATAATTGTGCGTTTTAGTGAGTTTGTTTTTATATTTTCATTAGGTTGTAGCGTTTCAAAATTAATTTGCGTCATAACTTCGTTCGTAAATGAATCATCATTTATCATTGGAAGGTTTTCATGTTGTTCATCAATACTTTCCATATAAAGTGCTAAACAATGATCACATTCATAAAGGTGTTCTTCCATAGATTCACGTTCATTGTTTTCTATAAAATCTAATGTATAATTGCGCCAATCTTCTTTTGAATAATGCATCATAGAAACTCTTCCTCCTTCCAATGTTTTTTTATCCATTTTCTTGCCCGATACAGTTTCATTTCTACTGTTTTCACTTCGATGTTTTCTTGGAAAGCAATTTCTTGATAACTTTTTTCCTCTAAGTAATGCGCGAGAACAACGTCACGGTAATTTTCCGGAAGTTCTCTCAGTTTTTGAGCAATGAGTAATTTTTGCTCTTTCGTCAATAGTAAAGCTTCAATGTTATGAGAGGATTTTATATTTTCCTCTGTTTCTTTACATAAGGAGAGTTCTTCGTGTTCTCTAGCTTTCTTTCTCTTATAATCAATAGCGTGATTGGTGGCAATACGTGCCATCCACGTTTTTAATCCGCGAAATTGATAATTTGGGAGAGAGGTATGAATTTTTACGAATACTTCTTGTGTAACATCTTTAGCATCTTCTTCATGTCTTAAAATAGAAAAGATAACTTGAAAAATATAATGACGATATGTTTGTACAAGGATACGAAAAGCATGCTCGCTTCCTTGCTGTGCTTTTTCAATTAATTGTTTTTCCTCAATCGGTCTCTCCCTCCTTTTTGACGCATTCTATTATATAGACGTAAAGAATGATAAGTCACCCTACACATTTTATAAAAAAAGAATAATATATTTTTTGCAGGAGAGCTAGATGAAAAAAGGTGTGAAAAAATGGTAAAGAGAAGTATATAATGAGCAAGTAGGAAATGTTACGGGAAGAAAGGATGTGAATGTTAGTAGGGATGGTCCATACTAACAAACATGAAAATTAAAATATTAATAGCAGATGATAACTCTTTTATTAGAGAAGGCATGAAAATTATTTTAAATACATATGAAGAGTTTGAAGTTGTAGATACAGTAAATGATGGGAAAGAAGCAGTGGAGTATTGCAAAAAGAACGACGTTGATATCGCTCTATTAGATGTTCGTATGCCAAATATGAACGGGGTAGAGGCGACGAAATTCATTTGTGAAGAGACGAAAACAAAACCGCTTATTTTAACGACGTTTGATGATGATGAATATATTTTGGATGCAGTAAAAAACGGAGCGAAAGGTTATTTATTAAAAAATAACGATCCGGAGCGGATTCGTGATGCGATAAAAGGAGTATATAACGGTCAAACTGTTATGCAAGATGTTGTCCTCGATAAAATTAAGTCTAATTTAATGGAAAGTAAAGGGGGAGAATGTAAAATTGATAAGAGCCTTTTCACAGAAAGGGAGCTTAGTATTATCGCATTAATTGCAAAAGGTTTCTCAAATAAAGAAATTTCGAAACAGCTTTTTATATCTGAAGGAACAATCGCAAATTATATTACATCAGTTTTAGGGAAAACTGGACTTGAACATCGCACACAAATTGCGATTTATTACTTAACAGGGAAAGTAGATTAATGATATGGAATTTTGGTTAACTGTAAGTAAATTAATTGTCTTTTTATATATTGTGTTTAGTTATATTTACGCAAATGTAGCAAATTTACCGTGGGTTATATTTACTTTACTTATTTACCTCTCTGTAAATGTAATGATTTCTATATTTAAAAAAGATACGTATAAAAAAATATTAATCTGTATGTCAATTGGTGTAGTTATGTTATTTACATGGAGGGTTCATCCATTTTTTATGTTGTTTTTACCGTTGAATTCATACGAAATTACATTCTATTACATAGAAAAGAATTGGCCACGCTTTGTCATTATGATGCTCCCAATTACGATTGCAGATGAAAGTATTCGAATGACTTATGGATTAATTGCTGCATTTTCTTTTCTCGTTTTAACTATTGCAGATCGATATATATCGCGTGTAGTAAAGCTTGAATCACAAAATGATAAGATGCGAAAAGATATGCAGCGATTGACGAAAAGCTTACATGAAAATAAAGAGTACATAAGACAATCAGAATACACGTTTAAGCTAGAAGAGAGAAATCGGTTATCACAAGAAATTCATGATAAAATTGGCCACTCGATGACGGGTGCATTAATTCAAATGGAAGCAGCAAAAAGGTTAATGGAAATAGATAAAGAAAAATCTGCGGAGTTATTACAAAATGCAATTCACATTTCAAAAGATGGAATTGAAAGTATTCGCATTACATTAAAAAATATGAAGCCACCAACTGAGCAAATTGGCATTCATCGTATGAAATTATTCATAGAGGAATTTGCCGGTAAGAATGATGTGAATATTCCTTTCGTGTACAAAGGGAACTTAGATATGATTTCTCCCATTCAGTGGAAAATTATCGGTGAGAATGTTACAGAAGCACTAACAAATGCAATGAAATATGCTGATGCGACAGTCATTTCTATAGATATTCATGTACTTAACAAGATGGTAAAGGTACAAGTGAAGGATAACGGAAAAGGGGTAGCTCTTGTTAAAAAAGGTCTCGGTATTATGGGGATGGAGGAGCGAACGGCGTCTGTAAACGGAAAAATTATTGTAGATGGGACAAGTGGTTTTTCAGTAACGATGTTGTTGCCAATATAAAGAGAATGGTACGAGGATGAACCATCTCATATGAAAAAAGTGAATATTCTCATGTGAAAAGAATGAACTTCTGCACTGAGCAGGTTCATTCTTTTTGTTTATACTAAAAGCAGAGAAACCGAAATAGGGGTGAAAATGATGAATACATTAGAAATTAAAAATTTAACGAAAAAATTTGGTGATTTCATCGCAGTTGATAATATGTCTTTATCTATTAAAGAAGGAGAAATATTTGGCTTTTTAGGATCAAATGGTGCTGGTAAGAGTACAACGATAAATATGATTGCTGGTTTGTTAAGAAGTAATGAAGGTGAAATTAGCATACTAGGAAAAAATATAAAGAAACATAATCGATTTGCGAAAATGAACATCGGCATTGTTCCGCAAGATATTGCGATTTATGAAGAGCTAACTGCCTATGAAAATGTGAAATTTTTTGCTGGATTGTACGGATTACGAGGAGCCGAATTAAAAGCTAGGGTAGAGGAAGCTCTTCAATTTGTAGGACTTAGTGATAAACAGAAAAGCTATCCGAAGAATTTTTCTGGTGGGATGAAGCGAAGACTGAATATCGCTTGTGCAATTGCTCATAGACCGAAGTTAATTATTATGGATGAGCCGACAGTTGGAATTGATCCGCAGTCAAGAAACTACATTTTGCAGTCAGTACGTAAATTGAATGAAATGGGAAGTACAATTATTTATACGAGTCACTACATGGAAGAGGTAGAAGAGATTTGTACGAAAATAGCAATAGTAGATCACGGTAAAGTAATTGCAGAAGGAACGAAAGAACAGTTAAAAGCGATTATTACTGATACGAAAGATATTTGGATTGAAGTGAAGTCAGTAGAAAATTTAGATGTAGAAAAGTTAAAAGAGATCAACGGTGTGAAAGCAGTTCAAATTGAAGAAAACGTAATTAAAGTGAATTCTGATGCGGGATTAAATAATTTAAATAAAATCATTCAACACTGTATCAATCATGATATTGAAATTCGTTCATTAGAGGAGCAGGCTCCCAACTTAGAAACAGTATTCCTTACATTGACGGGAAGAAACTTACGAGATAAATAAAAAGTAAATGAAGAAAAGGTAAAGGGAGGTTCATCAATTGAACATCTTCAATATTGCAATTATGCATATTAAAAGAGATTTCAGAGACGTAAGAACTTTAGTTTTTATGTTAGCATTTCCGATTGTACTTATGCTTGTGTTAGGAACAGCGTTAAGTAATGCATTTAATAGCGATAGTCAATCGATTAAGGATATACAAGTGCTATATAAAGATGAAGCGAGTAGCACGTTTTCTCAATCATTTGAAGCATTTACGAAAGAAGTGGATAAATCAGGTATTCATTTTAAAAAAGCTTCCAGCAGTATAGATGGGAAAGAAGAAGTGAAGCAAAATAAATATGCTGCTTATGTAGAGTTAAATAAAGATGGTGCAAAATTTTATGGAAGTGACAAAAGTAGTATTGAGGGAAGTATTGTGGAAGGAATGCTTACAACATTTGTTGATAAGTACAATGTAGCGGTCGAAGTTGCAAAAGTAAATCCTACTAAGGTTAGTACGGTTATTTCAAACGGAAATCATAATGATTATATAAAAGAAACATCCTTACAAGCTGCGAAAAAACCAGGTTCTATGGATTACTATGCGGTTGTAATGACAACGATGATTGCACTATATGCTGCGATGGGGGCGAGTTCTTTAATTCGAGGAGAACGAATACGTAAAACAGGAGATCGTCTCATTGCTGCACCTATAAGTAAAGCTGAAATATTCATTGGAAAAGTACTTGGTAGCCTAGTAGCAAATGCCCTGTGCATATTACTCGTCATGTTATTTAGTAAATTTGTTTTTCAAGCGAATTGGGGCGACCATCTTGGAATCATATTTCTTATTTTATTAACACAAGTTTTTCTAGCAATTAGCTTCGGTTTAGGAATCGGATATATTACGAAAACAGCTGAAGCGTCTAGGGCAATTATTATGGTTGTTGTGCAATTGGCTTCTATTTTTGGTGGTGCATATTTCGTAGTAGAAGAAAATTTCGTTACGAATTTATCACCATTAACGTGGGCAAATACAGCTGTTATGAAAATTATTTATGCGAATGATGTAGGGGCAGCGCTACCAGTCATTTCTTTAAACCTTGGAATATCAGCACTCTTTTTATTAATTGCAATTATTGCATTACGTAGACGGGAGGGGCTATAGTATGAAGGATATTTTATGGCTCATACAAAAAACGTTATCTGTGCTTTTGAAAAATAAAAAAAGTTTACTCATTATAATTAGCTTGCCGATAATAGGGACGCTCATTTCCTTCTCGATATACGGAAATGCAGGGCAAGGAACGTTAAATATTGGGATTGTAAATAAAGAAAATGAGCCGATAGCAAATGATACGATAAAGTTTTTAGAAGGATTAAATCATGTGAATGTGAGTAAGGTTAAGGAGTCTGAAGTAGAAGATAAACTCACTTCCAAAAAACTTGATGGAGTTATTACGTTAGATTCTGGGTTTTCAAAAAGTGTTCGAGAAGGGAAACCAGATCATATTGAAATTTCATCGATTAAAGGTGATCAAGTAACAGGATTTATAAAAACATATTTATATAATTATATTGATAATATAGCAGCTATTAGTAAAGTAGCAGGAACAGATCAAAGTATATTTGATAATATGTACGCAGGATATCAAAAAGGTTCATTTAAAATGAAAACTGAGACGCTAGAAGATACTTCGAAAAATAAAGATATGACAAATCAAACGATGGGTTACCTTATTATGTTTATGCTGTTTTCAGCAGCGAACTTATCAGGTCATATTTTAAAAGAAAAAGAGAATAGAACGTACTTTAGACTATTATCAACGCCGATAGATGGGAAGAAATTCATATTATCTAATGTCGGGGTAAATATGATAATACTAACAGTACAAATTTTGATTACAATCCTATTCCTAACGAATGTTTTTCATACGAATATCAATATGCCTTTCATAGTGATGATGGGCGTACTAATGCTATTTGCATTAATCGCAATTGGAATATCATTAGTCCTTGTAGCTTTTTCGAAAAACTCAGCATCGGCAAATGCGATGCAAAACATGGTCATTGTACCAACATGCTTACTTGCTGGATGTTATTTCCCATATGACATTATGCCAAATGCAGTACAAAAAGTAGCTAATTTTCTTCCGCAGCGCTGGTTGTTAGATACAGTATCAAAACTACAACAAGGAATGCCGTTCTCGGAGTTGTATTTAAACATTTTAATTTTATTTGCCTTTGCAATTGCGTTCTTCTTAATTGCGATTTATAAGTTTGGAAGAAATAATGATGCGAGGAATTTTGTTTAATGTGAAAAGGTGTGGCTTAATGCCATACCTTTTTTGTTTGTAATTTAGAGTATCTTTTGTAATATAGGAATGCTTTTGTAGAGCACTTCATTATGTGAAGCATGCACAACATATTTATTTCCCTCTAGAAGAAAAACGCTATGTAAAACAGCGTTACCGTCACCATGTTTTGTAAGTAAATCACCGACGACTTTGCCGTCTGTCCATTTCAGTTTGGAGTGTGAAGGGATAACTTGTAAATATTGAATTGTTTCCTCTTCATCTCCGGCAATGAGTGTAGTTTCAATATTTCTTTTTTGTATAATAAATCTATTTTCATTTAATGTATCGAGGAAAGGGTTTTTCGTTTGCATATTACTATAAGGAAGAAATATAAGAGAAGAGTCAGATCTTATAAATAAATAATTTCCGTAATCTTTACAAGGAATAACATCTTGTAATCCTGGAAAGTAAAGATGTATCGCCTCAACCTTATTCATTTTATGTAAGATGCTTAAGTAACGAATATATTGTTCCATATAAAAATGAACGATATTTATTTTAGAAGAGGCATGGATAGGGAGACTACCTCCAGTCCAATAACTATAATTTGGTGGAGATCCAGCGTTTGGTGTGCAGAGTATTATAAGTTGATTCACATCATTTTTATATGTTTCACTTTGAACGTAAGAACGTCCAAGAAGCCCGCCCATACTATGACACATTAGATTTAGTTTATCGCACCCTGTAATTTTTTTAGCATAGGCAATCGTTTGTAATAAATATTTTTGTGTAGAAAAAACAATGCGCTGCCGCCAGTCATAAAAACAGATGAACAAGTCTTTATTTCGTTCGTACCCCATACTTTCTAACATCATGATGAATGGTTCGTAAACAAATGCAGAAAGTCCAAAACTCCAATCACCAGTACCTGGAATAATAATATTACTCATTGAACCGAAAAGACCTGGGATAAAAACAATAGGGATTTTTCCTCTTTTCATATTTCTCTCTCCTTTAATCGTTTGGTATCAATAGAAATACATTTCGTATGAAAACATATTTAAATGAAACACTACAGAGTAGAAAGTAATTTGATCGGAAGGAAATCAAAATGATTAAAAAAATATTGCGAGTTACTTCTATTATTATTGCTATTTTTGTTTTTATTTTAATTTGGATGCATATCGATGTTACCTTAGGTAGGAAAATGGAAGCTGGGAAAAACATGCCGACAGAGTATGCATCTCACTATAGTGACTTTCAATTATATGTAGAAGGAAAATCATTATATGAGCAGCTATTTGAAGATATAAAAAAAGCGAAAAGCTCCATCTACACTTATTTCTTCATTTTGTCGGATGATAAAAGTAGCCATACTTTTTTAAACTTATTAAAAGAGAAGGCAAAAGAAGGAGTAAACGTTTATTTATCAGTTGATCGCATTAATGATTTATCATTTGAAAGGAAGATGATAAATGAATTGCGGGAAAGTGGTGTACATTTTACATATAGTAGAAAACCTGCATTGCCATTCGGATTTTATTCACTTCATCATCGGAATCATCGCCGTATTACGACAATTGATGGAGAAATTGGCTATACAGGCGGATTTAATATAGGAGATGAGTACTTAGGGAAAGATAAGCGATTTGGATATTGGCGTGATTATCATTTGCGGCTTAAAGGAGAAGGAGCAAAAGATTTAGAACAGCAATTCGCTTTAGATTGGAAACGAGATACGAAAGAAGAGATAAAGAGGAGTACGAATAACGCTAGTAAAGGGAATACATTACATACTATGACTAGTTACAATGGGCATTACGTCGCTGAAACATATATACAGTTAATAAAGCAAGCGAAGCATTCAATCGTCATTACAACACCTTATTTTATAGCGAAAAATAAAGAATTAATGAATGCTTTAATTGAAGCGCAAAAACGTGGTGTTACAGTAAAAATACTTTGGTCATATAAACCAGATATCCCCCTTATTAAAGAGGCGGCATATCCGTACATACGTCAAGCTGTTAATAACGGGATTACGGTATATGGTTATAAAAAAGGGATGTTTCATGGAAAGTTAATGCTAATTGATAATGAGTTAACTGTTATAGGTACAACAAACTTTACTGCCCGTAGCTTCTATATAAATGATGAGATGAATTTGTATATTCATGGCGGGACTATCGTATCGGACGTGAATAAGGCATTAACAGAGGATTTTCGTGATTCAAAAGAAATGACGAAAGAGTTTTTTGAGAAGTTATCTTTTTGGGAACGTTGTAAGGAAAAAGTGGCGGGATTGGTTGATTTTTATTTGTAACGATGAATTAGGAAAGGGTGCCTACAAAAGGCACCCTTTTTGGTGGGAAATCATTATTTCTCATGCACCAGCATCGTAACATCATCATTAATCAACGTCCCCACATGTTCGCCTAAACATATTTTCTTCATGACTCCAGGCTCATCAAAGTTAAAGACGTGTGCTGGTAAATTGTAGTCCCGGGCAAGCAGTAATGCCGCTTGATCCATAACTTGTATATTTTGTCTAACGACATCATTATAGTTTAGTTTGCTGTACATTTTTGCTGATTTATTATACTTTGGATCACTTGTAAAGACGCCATCGACACCTTGTTTTGCGACTAATATGGCATCACTATTCATCTCAATGGCTCTTTGTACGCTTGGATAATCTGTCGTCACGAACGGTTGCCCGTTTCCGCCTCCAAAGATAACGATATAACCGTTATCTAAATGGTGGACTGCACGCAAGCGAATGTATGGTTCAGCTACTGCATTAAATGGAATGGAAGTCATAACGCGTACTTCTCTATTTGTTTTACTTGTTAAAACACCGCGAAGCATTAAGCTGTTAATGATTGTACCTAACGTACCGATATTATCAGCTTCTACGCGATCGATTCCCCATTCTTCAGCTAGATGCCCCCTAAAAATGTTACCGCCACCGATGACGATGGATACTTCGATACCTAAATCAACAATGGATAAAATTTCGTTTGCGATATGTTCTAATCGTTTGGAGTTAAAGCTATTTCCAGTTTGATCGGCAAGTGCACCGCCGCTTAATTTAATTAAGACACGTTTATATGGTCTCATAACAATTCCCCCTATATAGATCGCAATAAAAAAGGAACAAAGGCGAATGCCTTTGTTCCTTTTTAAGAAAATGAAAAAGAAAAGAAGAAGATAGGACGAATTGCTTTGTATAGTTTTTCATAACATCCACTCCTTTTCATTTTGATTTGTTGTAAGTATATATCTTTTTGATTATACGAAACAATCTGATTACTTATCAAGTTTATTTTATCGTTTTTTAACAAAATGGTGTCAATGAAAAAAAGAAGAAAAATATTCGAATTTTTTGTGACAAACTTGTAGGTTTTTGTATGATTTTGTAGGTTCGCTTATAAGATGTGTGAGTAGCTTTTATAAATTCAAATTGAAAGCGTTCGCATGAAGGGGATGAACATAAATGAAAAAATTCGGATTGGCAACACAAATTTTTGTCGCGCTTGTTTTAGGGATTGTAGTAGGGGCAGTCTTTTATGGCAATAAAACGGCGATTTCTTATATCACACCAATTGGGGATATATTTATTCACTTAATTAAGATGATTGTAGTACCAATTGTTATTTCAGCATTAATTGTTGCAGTAGCTGGTGTAGGAGATATGAAAAAGCTTGGGAAACTGGGCGGTAAGACAATTCTTTATTTCGAAATTATTACGACGATTGCTATTTTAATGGGATTACTTGCAGCGAATATATTCCAACCAGGTACTGGTGTTGATATGAGTAATTTACAGCAAAGTGATATTTCTTCTTATAAACAAACAGCAGATGCAACGGAGAAGAAAGGTTTTGCTGAGACAATTGTTCACATTGTACCAAAAAACGTATTTGAATCGATTGCACAAGGTGACCTATTACCGATTATATTCTTCTCAGTATTATTCGGCTTAGGAGTTGCGGCAATTGGGGAAAAAGGAAAGCCTGTTTTTAACTTCTTTGAAGGTGTACTCGAAGCAATGTTTTGGGTTACAAATCAAGTTATGAAATTTGCACCATTTGGTGTATTCGCATTAATTGCCGTTACGGTTGCAAAATTTGGTGTAGCAACATTACTTCCGCTAGGAAAACTAGTGCTAGCTGTATACGTAACTGTTATACTATTCGTTGTGATTGTATTAGGTATTAATGCACGAATGGTTGGAGTAAACATTTTTACATTAATAAAAATTTTAAAAGAAGAACTGATTCTTTCGTTTACGACAGCAAGTTCAGAAGCTGTTTTACCTAATATAATGAGAAAAATGGAAGAGTTCGGTTGTCCAAAGGCAGTTGCCTCTTTCGTAATTCCGACAGGTTATACATTTAACTTGACTGGATCGGCTATTTATCAAGCGTTAGCGGCATTGTTTGTTGCACAAATGTACGGTGTGCACATGTCACTAACGGAGCAAATAACGTTATTATTCGTTCTCATGTTAACATCCAAAGGTATGGCGGGAGTTCCAGGTGCATCGTTCGTTGTTGTATTAGCAACGTTAGGTTCAATGGGGCTACCACTAGAAGGTATCGCATTAATTGCGGGAATTGACCGCATTTTAGATATGATTCGCTCATCTGTCAATGTATTAGGAAATGCATTAGCGGCCATTGTTATGTCGAAGTGGGAAGGCGAATTCGATAATGAGAAAGCAAAACAATATGTAGAAACAGTCAAAGAAACAAAAGCAGCATAAGAAATCGTTAAGGAGTGAATAATCATGGCAACATTAACTGAAGTTAAAAATGGTGTTCGAATTGAAAAAGATTTTTTAGGTGAAAAAGAAGTACCAAACTATGCATACTATGGCGTACAAACAATGCGTGCAGTTGAAAACTTCCCAATTACAGGATACAAAATCCATGAAGGTTTAATTAGAGCATTCGCAATTGTAAAAAAAGCAGCAGCACTTGCTAATACAGATGTAGGAAGATTGGAATTGAACAAGGGTGGCGTGATCGCAGAAGCTGCTCAAGAGATTCTTGATGGAAAATGGCATGATCATTTCATCGTAGATCCAATTCAAGGCGGAGCAGGTACTTCAATGAACATGAATGCAAATGAAGTCATTGCCAATCGTGCTCTTGAATTATTAGGAATGGAAAAGGGAGACTATCACTATATTAGTCCAAATAGTCATGTAAACATGGCGCAATCAACAAATGATGCATTCCCAACGGCGATTCATATCGCAACGTTAAATGCATTAGAAGGCTTATTACAAACGATGGGTTATATGCATGATGTATTTGAATTAAAAGCAGAACAATTTGACCATGTTATTAAAATGGGTCGTACACATTTACAAGATGCTGTGCCAATTCGTCTTGGACAAGAGTTTAAAGCATACTCTCGCGTACTTGAACGTGATATGAAACGAATTCAACAATCGCGTCAACATTTATATGAAGTAAATATGGGGGCAACTGCAGTTGGTACAGGCTTAAATGCAGATCCAGAATATATTGAAGCAGTTGTAAAACATTTAGCTGCAATCAGTGAATTACCGCTTGTTGGTGCAGAAGATTTAGTAGATGCGACACAAAATACGGATGCTTATACTGAAGTATCTGCAGCACTTAAAGTATGTATGATGAATATGTCTAAAATTGCGAATGACCTTCGCTTAATGGCATCAGGTCCACGTGTTGGTTTAGCAGAAATTATGTTACCAGCTCGTCAACCAGGTTCATCTATTATGCCAGGGAAAGTAAACCCTGTTATGCCAGAAGTTATTAATCAAATTGCGTTCCAAGTAATTGGTAATGACCATACAATTTGCCTTGCTTCAGAAGCAGGACAATTAGAATTAAACGTTATGGAACCAGTACTTGTTTTCAACTTACTGCAATCAATTAGCATTATGAATAACGGTTTCCGTGCCTTTACAGATAATTGCTTAAAAGGAATTGAAGCGAATGAAGATCGCTTAAAAGAGTATGTTGAGAAAAGTGTAGGAATTATTACAGCCGTGAACCCTCATATCGGTTATGAAGCTGCAGCTCGCGTTGCGAAAGAAGCAATCGCGACAGGGCAATCCGTTCGAGAACTTTGTGTTAAAAATGGTGTACTGTCACAAGAAGACTTAGAGTTAATTCTAGATCCATTCGAAATGACACATCCGGGGATTGCAGGAGCAACTCTTTTAAAGAAAAATTAAAAGAAGAGGGGGGACAAGCCCCTCTTTTTTGTTTACAATATAGAAATGCTATATATGAATAGAGGTAGGGATGTTATGAGCAAGTTTACAGTAGCTTCTAATGGTGCATTAGAAACAACATTAAGAGGAGCAGAAGTATTATCAACACCACTTTTAAATAAAGGGGTAGCTTTCACACAAAATGAAAGAGAAGAGTTAGGTTTAAAAGGGTTATTACCGCCAGCGGTTTTAACGTTAGAAGAACAGGAACGCCGAGCATACGAACAATTTAGTTCTCAGCCGGATGATTTATTAAAGAATGTATACTTAACTGCGTTACATGATCGAAATGAAGTATTATTTTATCGTATATTAACAGATCATTTACGTGAAATGTTACCGATTGTATATACACCAACTGTCGGTGTAGCAATTCAAAGATATAGTCATGAATATCGTAAACCACGTGGTGTTTATTTATCGATTAACGATCCATCAGGTATTGAAGAAGCATTCACCAATATTGGTGCAACAGCTGAGAACATTGATTTAGTCGTTGTAACAGATGGAGAAGGCATATTAGGAATTGGTGACTGGGGCGTTGGTGGTATTAACATTGCAATCGGAAAATTAGCTGTTTATACGGCAGCAGTTGGAATCGATCCTAGCCGCGTATTACCGGTAATTTTAGATGTAGGTACAAACCGTGAGGAACTATTAAACAATCCATTTTATATTGGAAATCGTCATCCTCGTATAACAGGTGAAGCTTACGATGAATTTATTGATACGTTTGTACAAGCAGTAAATAAACAATTCCCGAAAGCACTTTTACATTGGGAAGACTTTAGCTCTCGTAACGCACGAAAAATTTTAGATAAATACCGTCATGACGTTTGTACGTTTAATGATGATATTCAAGGTACAGGTGCAGTTTCACTTGCCGCAGTATTATCGGCAGTGAAAGCTTCTGGTGTACCATTAAGTGAACACCGCGTTGTTGTATTTGGTGCTGGTACGGCTGGAATCGGTATCGCAGATCAAGTTAGAGATGCGATGGTCCGCGTAGGCGTATCTGAAGAAGAATCATATAAGCGTTTCTGGTGTATTGATCGTAACGGGTTAGTTACAGATAATATGGAAGATCTTCTTGATTTCCAAATTCCGTACGCAAGACAAGAAGCGGAAGTAAGTGAGTGGAAGCAAAATGATGTGATCGGACTTGCTGAAGTTGTGAAACATGTAAAACCGACAATTTTAATTGGTACATCAACTGTTGCAGGCGCATTTAAAGAAGAGATTATTAAAGAAATGGCTTCTCACGTAGAAAGACCAATCATTTTACCAATGTCGAATCCAACACCGCTTGCTGAAGCAAAACCAGCAGATGTAATCGAGTGGACAGAAGGAAGAGCGTTAGTTGCAACAGGAAGTCCATTTGAACCAGTTACATATAACGGTGTAACGTATGTGATTGGACAATCAAATAATGCACTTATTTTCCCGGGGCTTGGTCTTGGAACAATTGTAGTACGTGCAAGCATTATGACAGATGGAATGTTCGCAGCAGCTGCTGAAGCAGTTGCAAGTATGGTAGATACAAGTCAGCCAGGAGCACCTATTTTACCAGAGGTCGAAGAATTACGTAATATCTCAGAAATGGTTGCAATTGAAGTAGCGAAAGTTGCAGTTGCAGAAGGTGTTGCAAGAGTGAACTTAAGTGATAACGATATCAAGATGGCAGTGAAAGAAGCAATGTGGAAGCCAGAGTATCGCCAAATAAAAGCGGTAGAAAAGGTTAGAATATAGAAACGAAGCCCGTTTATAACAATAAGCGGGCTTTCGCTTTTACTACTGAAAAAAGTATAGGAAGTGGCACCTTTGAATTGGAATCAATTATGGAAGAAAGATATGTCCCTTTTAATTATATTAATGGTCGTTGTTCCGATTGCTGGGGAGCTGAACTTTCATCCCTTTAATGATACGTTTCGAGTTAGCTTCGGTACACCGCTATTCTTCTTTTTATTATTATTTTTAAGAAGAGTACCAGCAGGAGTTGCAGGTATTCTTGTTGGTATATCTGTAGTCTTATTCCGAGTATGTCTTGACTGGATTATGCAAGGTTCATTTTATATGACAGAATCATTTTATTTGCGTTATCCTGTGTTCTTCTATTATTTTATTTATGGCAGTCTTTTTTCGCTTTGCAGGGTAAATAAGTTCCATCAGAAACCAATCATTATTGGATGCCTTGGAATTTCAATTGAAATTGTTGCAAGTATGTCAGAACTTGCGTTTTATCACATGTTAGTACTCGGTACAACAATAACGATTTCTGAAGTAAATAAACTTATTATTATTGCTATTTTTCGTAGTTTCTTTGCACTTGGTTTTTTAAATATGATGAATTTATATGAAACGAAATTAAAAGAATCGCAAGTTCGAAAAGAAAATGAAAATATGTTAATGCATCTTTCTAATTTATATGTGGAATCTGTTCATTTGAAAAAGACGTTACAAAATGCGGAGTTAATTACACAAGAAGCATATCAACTATATCGAAATTTACAAGTAAGCGCTGATTCAAATAGTAAAACAGCATTGAAAATAGCAGGGGAAGTGCATGAAATAAAAAAGGATAATCAAAGGATATTTGCAGGATTATCTAAACTGTTATTAGATAAAAATGTGGCTGAATATGTAGAAGGACATGAGTTAGCAGAGATGATTGTTAGAATAAATGAGAAGTATGCTGAAATGCTAGAAAAGGATATACGTTTTTCTAAACATATAGAAGGTGAGCATGCTGCATACCATGTGTATACAGTGCTATCAATTTTTAATAACTTAGTTGCGAATGCTGTTGAAGCAATTGAAGATAAAGGTTTCGTTATTATTAAGCTATATAAAAGAAATCAGCATATATTTTTTGAAGTAATTGACGATGGGCCTGGTATTACACAAAAGTATAAGAAATTAGTATTTAAGCCAGGATTTACTTCCAAGTATGATCAAACGGGAACACCGTCAACTGGTATTGGGCTTTCTTACATAAATGAAATGGTAACAGAGCTAGGCGGAGAAGTGAAATTAGAAGACCGAGAAAATAAAAGAGGATGTAAGTTTATCGTTTGTTTACCGGAGGATAGTTTAAAGCGGGAAGGGGAATAGATTTGTTTTATTATATCGTAGACGATGATGAAGTTTTTCGTTCGATGCTTTCGCAAATTATTGAAGATGGAGATCTTGGAGAAGTAATTGGTGAGGCGGATGACGGAGCTTTTATTGAAGCCGATCAACTAAATTTTAAAAAAGTAGATATTTTATTTATTGATTTGTTGATGCCGATGAGGGACGGAATTGAAACAGTTCGTCACATTGCATCAACTTTTACGGGGAAAATCATTATGATTTCTCAGGTGGAATCGAAGCAGCTTATAGGTGAGGCATATACACTTGGTGTAGAATATTATATTACAAAACCATTAAATAAAATCGAAGTTGTATCTGTTGTACGCAAAGTGATGGAGCGTATTAGATTGGAGCGTTCTATACATGATATTCAAAAATCATTGAATAACGTGTTTCAGTGGGAAACACCGCAATTGCGTACTGAATCAGTGCAAGAAGGAAAAAAGATAGGGGATTTAGGGCGCTTTTTACTATCAGAACTCGGTATTGCGGGAGAGAATGGAAGTAAAGATTTACTTAGTATGCTGGAATATTTATATGGTCAAGAAAAGGCACAGGCATTTGAGTTTGGCTTTCCTGCGTTAAAAGAAATTTTTCATCATATTACGATAAGGAAATTAGGGGATATAGCTTTAGATGCGGATATTGATAAAGAGAAAAAAGCGTCTGAACAAAGAGTACGTCGAGCTATTTATCAGTCGTTAAATCATTTGGCTTCTTTAGGATTAACAGACTTTTCAAATCCAAAATTTGAAAGCTATGCTCCAAAATTTTTCGATTTCACTGTAGTTAGAAAACGGATGACAGAAATGACGAAAGATGAACTCGCACCTTCTGGTCATACGCGAATTAATACGAAGAAGTTTATTCAAGTGTTGTATTTTGAGGCGAAGAGGTTGATGGAGATAGAGTGAAAAAGATGCTTATAAATAAGCATCTTTTTTGTTAAATCAACATTTTATATTTTCTCGTGGAGCATGTAAAATGTTAAGTAAGAGAAAATGGTTTTATATTAAGGAAGTGTCAAAGCGATGAGTTTCACATTGAATAAATCGATTATTAAAGAAGTGTGCGGAGAGACCTCATATAAAAGAGGTGAAGCCTATTATAAATCAAATAAAGTGATAATAAATCATTATGATGAAAATAAAGAAATTTGCGAGGCGACAGTAAAAGGGAACGAGGATTTCCATGTTACAGTAGAAAAAGCTAAAAAGGGTGATGTTGTTGCGAAATGTAGTTGTCCTTCATTAGCGTCTTTTCAAACGTACTGTCAACATGTTGCAGCAGTATTAATACAAATAAACTATAATCAACAAACAGGTGGAATGAGTTCCGCTAGTAACAGAAGCGATCAATTGACAAGTGGTATGTTTCAGCTGTTTGCGGACAAACCACTGAGGCCAAAAAGTAAACAACACCGTTTTGATACACGTGAAATATTAGATGTTGAGTTTATATGTACACCAGTAGCTACGAGAAGTGGTGGGGCTCTACTTGGAATTCAATTGAAACTTGCCAAAGTGTATTTCATAAATCATATTAGAGAATTTCTTTCTAAGGTGGAGAAAAGAGAGTTTTTTCATTGTTCAAATGAATTTACATATACACCAGATGTACATAGTTTTAAACAAGAAACGGATGCAATTATTCAGCAGCTCATTAAAATGTATCATAACGAAAAAATGTATGAGGATGCGCTAGAAGTACATGCGAAACAAGATGAAAGTATGATATTTATACCACCAGCTTCATGGAAAGATATGCTCTCTTCACTTTCTAAAGTTGAATATGTACAGCTGAAACAAAATGAACAACTGTTTCAGGGATTACAAGTTTCAAAAGGTTTGTTGCCGTTACACTTTGAATTTACGAAGGGAAATAATGGCGGATTTACACTTCATATAGATGGTCTAAATCGTGTGCAAGTTATGGATATGTATAACAATGCACTTTATGATGGGAAATTATATCACTTACACATTGAAGATTGTATGCGACTTATTGAATTACAAAAGATGATGAGTCGCTCAAATAGTAATCAGTTTTATATTCCAGAAAGTAAGATGGAACATTTCGTCGCGAAAGTTGTACCAGGATTAATGAAACTCGGAACTGTACACATTGATGAAGTAATATCGGATCGTGTTGAAACACCTTCGCTAAAAGCGAAATTGTATTTAGACCGCGTGAAAAATCGCTTATTAGCAGGCCTTGAATTTCACTATGGGAACGTCATGATTAATCCGCTAGAAGAGGATGGACAGCCGTCTGTTTTTAATCGTGATGAGAAAAAAGAAAAAGAGATTTTAGACATTATGAGTGAAAGTGCCTTTGCAAAAACAGAAGGCGGTTACTTTATGCATAATGAAGAAGCTGAGTATAACTTTTTATATCACGTCGTGCCAACATTAAAAGGTTTAGTTGATATTTATGCGACGACAGCAATCAAATTGCGAATTAGTAAAGGGGATGCAGTTCCTCTTATTAGAGTGAGAAGAAAAGAAAGAATTGATTGGTTGTCATTTCGTTTTGATATAAAAGGAATACCAGAAGCAGAAATTAAAGGTGTATTAGCGGCTCTTGAAGAGAAACGTAAATATTATCGATTGGCGAACGGTTCGTTTTTGTCGCTAGAGAGTAAAGAGTTTAATGAAATTAATCAGTTTATAAAAGAATCAGGTATTCGGAAAGAATTTTTACATGGAGAAGAGGTAAATGTTCCGCTTATTCGGAGTGTAAAATGGATGAACGGACTTCATGAAGGTAATGTTTTAAGTTTGGATGATTCAGTTCAAGAGTTAGTAGAAAACATTCAAAACCCGAAAAAATTAAAGTTTGCTGTGCCAAATACTTTAAATGCAGAAATGAGAAAGTATCAAGTATACGGGTTCGAATGGATGAAAACACTTGCTCATTACCGTTTTGGCGGTATTTTAGCAGATGATATGGGACTTGGAAAAACGTTGCAAAGCATTGCTTTTATAGATTCTGTTTTGACTGAGATTCGAGAAAAGAAACTGCCAATATTAGTCGTTTCACCATCATCTCTTGTTTATAATTGGTTTAGTGAATTGAAAAAATTCGCCCCGCATATTAGAGCAGTTATTGCAGATGGAAACCAAGCAGAGCGCCGGAAAATTTTGAAAGATATAACGGAATTTGATGTCGTAATCACGTCATATCCATTACTGAGAAGAGATATAAGATTATATGCAAGACCATTTCATACACTATTTCTTGATGAAGCACAGGCGTTTAAAAACCCTACAACGCAAACGGCAAGAGCTGTGAAAACAATTCAAGCTGAATACCGTTTCGGACTAACTGGTACACCTGTAGAAAATTCATTAGAAGAGCTATGGTCTATCTTCCATGTCATCTTCCCGGAATTATTACCAGGAAGAAAAGAGTTCGGTGATTTAAGGCGTGAAGATATAGCGAAGCGAGTGAAACCATTCGTATTAAGACGATTAAAAGGGGACGTATTAAATGAGTTGCCAGAGAAAATAGAGCACTTACAATCATCGGAGTTATTACCCGATCAAAAGAGTCTCTATGCTGCTTATTTAGCGAAGTTAAGGGAAGAAACGTTAAAGCATTTAGACAAAGACACGTTACGTAAAAATAAAATTAGAATTTTAGCTGGTTTAACGAGATTGCGACAAATTTGTTGTCATCCCGCTTTATTTGTTGATGATTACAAAGGAAGTTCAGCTAAATTTGAACAATTGTTAGAGATTTTAGAGGAATGTAGAAGTACAGGGAAGAGAATATTAATTTTTTCTCAATTTACGAAGATGCTTTCCATTATTGGTCGTGAGTTAAATCGACAAGCAATTCCATACTTTTATTTAGACGGGAGTACACCAGCGCAGGAACGTGTAGAGCTGTGCGATCGGTTTAACGAAGGAGAAGGAGATCTATTTCTCATTTCTTTAAAAGCTGGTGGTACCGGACTTAATTTAACTGGTGCAGATACAGTAATATTATATGATTTATGGTGGAATCCAGCTGTTGAACAACAAGCGGCCGATAGGGCGTATCGAATGGGACAAAAAAATACAGTGCAAGTTATAAAGCTAGTAGCTCAGGGAACAATTGAGGAGAAAATGCATGAACTGCAAGAAAGTAAGAAAAATTTAATCGCTGAAGTGATTGAGCCGGGAGAAGAGAAATTGTCCTCAATCACAGAGGAAGAAATTCGAGATATTTTAATGATTTAATATAAAAAAGCTATGCCTTCAAATTTATGAGGGCATAGCTTTTTTTGTTGTAATAATTATATTTTGTTTTGTACAAAGTAAAGAAATCAAATGTTATTTAAATTACTTCTTTGTACCTTTACTTTTGTATGGTTTGGCAGCTGCCTTTTTCTTTGCACTTGATTGCCAACGGTTCCATCCTTTACTTCCTGTACCTTGTCCTACACCTTTTTTCGGTTTTGCTTTCGTTTTACTCATATGATCACTCCGTTATATAAAAATCTTATTTGATAATAGTCAATGATTTAGAAAATACTCTTTATAAATGACTATGATTGCTTTAAGTAAAAATAAACTGCTTGAATGCTATAGTATATCATGAAATTGCAAGTAAACTGAAAGGAATTATAAAGAAAATGAAAATAATAAGAAATACTGCGGATTCTATATTCCGAACGATCACATTAATTGTTGTGTATACGTTAGTTTCGGTCAGTGAAACATTTTTTGGATTGACGAGGCAGAAAAAGTAAAGATGTTAAATTAACAACAATCAATAAAGCCGTAAAATAAAGAATTGAAAAACATTTTAAAACTTTTTGTTGACTTTCTTTATTTTTTGTATAGAATAATCATTAATAAAATGTTTCAGAGATGTGACAACAAAACGACTATGAAAGGACGAGTAGTAGTAGGACGTAGTTTAAGCGAGTCAGGGGTGGTGTGAGCCTGATACGAAGCCTATTATGAAGAACCTCCTGGAGTTGCTAACCGAAATCCTTTATAGGAAAGTAGACTTAGCCGGGAACTTCGCCGTTACAAGAAGAACAGTATCGAGATATTTCATCTCCGTATTGTATAAGTGAGCAACCTCTGTTGCTAATTTGGGTGGTACCGCGGAACCAAAGCCTTTCGTCCCAGTTTTTTGGGAAAGAAGGGCTTTTTTTGTTGGCTTCTTTTCACAACATCCAAACATTTTAGGAGGAAACCACCATGTATCAATCATTAATGACAGTAAGAGAGACTCAAATCGCAATTAAGGAAGTTAAAACATTTTTCGAGGACCAATTAGCAAAACGCCTTGAACTATTCCGCGTATCTGCACCATTATTCGTAACGAAAAAATCAGGATTAAACGATCACCTAAACGGTGTAGAACGCCCAATTGAATTTGATATGTTACATTCAGGAGAAGAATTAGAAATTGTTCATTCACTAGCGAAATGGAAACGATTTGCATTACATGAATACGGATACGAAGCTGGTGAAGGTTTATATACAAACATGAACGCGATTCGTCGTGATGAAGAACTTGATGCAACACATTCCATTTACGTTGACCAATGGGATTGGGAAAAAATCGTTCAAAAAGAATGGCGTACTGTCGATTACTTACAAAAAACAGTACAAACAATTTATGGAATATTCAAAGATTTAGAAGATCACTTATTTGAAAAATATCCGTTCCTTGGAAAGTATTTACCAGAAGAGATTGTTTTCATTACTTCTCAAGAACTAGAAGATAAATATCCAGAATTAACACCGAAAGATCGTGAACACGCAATTGCAAAAGAACACGGTGCAGTCTTTATTATCGGAATTGGTGATGCACTTCGTTCAGGTGAAAAGCATGACGGACGCGCGGCTGATTATGACGATTGGAAATTAAACGGTGATATTTTATTCTGGCACCCAGTACTACAATCTTCATTTGAATTATCATCAATGGGAATTCGTGTTGATAGTAAATCACTTGATGAGCAGTTAACGAAAACTGGTGAAGACTTCAAACGTGAGTATGATTTCCATAAAGGTATATTAGAAGACGTACTACCATTAACAATCGGCGGTGGCATTGGACAATCAAGAATGTGCATGTACTTCTTACGTAAAGCACATATCGGTGAAGTTCAATCTTCTGTATGGCCTGACGATTTACGTGCAGCTTGTAAAAAAGAAAACATTCATCTGTTTTAATAGAAGTGAGGGAATAGCTTAAATATAGAGCTATTCCCTCTTTTTTTAATTGTGTAAACGAATGGTTTACAGAGAGTTTTACTAATGGTTTCTTTCATTTATATCTCTTTTTATGTAATAATTTGTTAAAGGAGGGGACGTTATGAGCATAGGAGAACAGCTAAAAAAACTACGAGAATCAAAGGGGTTTTCGCAAGAGGATGTTGCTAAAAAGATTGGTGTGACAAGGCAAGCAGTATACAAATGGGAAAATGATAAAAGTTATCCTGATATTGATAATCTAATTTTACTAAGCGAAATGTACAATGTTACGCTTGATGAGTTAATAAAAGGGAAACAGAATATTAAAGAAAAAATACATATTGATGAAGAAGATGAGGATTTTGAAAAAGAGAATGAGTTTGGTTTTTATATTGGATTTGGTTTGTTAATTATGAGTGCGTTTATTGATTATGAAAAAGTACAGGTGGTTGTATTAGGAATGGCGTTATTCATGATGGTTTTTTACTCTGATGTTAAGAAAGTTATTTTGAATGAATATAGATCATTTTTTCAAGGGAAAGAGCGAAAAGATATATGTGATAAAAAGTGAGAAGAGTTAGTTATATTTCCTAGGAAAGGGTATAACGAATATTTTAATTGTTTTATAATGATTTTGGGATATTGGTAATATGAAAGCTATTTGGGTAGATCCTTGAAATCTATATGTAAAATGATAATAAAGTTATTTAATTTTAAAAGCTCAAACAAGCATAACCCCGTTCTAAAGTTAGGACGGGGTCAAAAATATAATAATAAAGTCGCTTAAGAGTCTACGTTTTATTCAATGATAGCGCCTTTTTACAAAACGTCACTTGCTTATTTATTACTGAGTTCTTCCGCTAAACCGATTAAAATTCCTTCGACTCCACGAATGTAGCAGAGACGATACGAGTCCTCGTACTGAATTACTTTGCCAACGAGCTCTGCACCATGCTTAGTGAGTCTGGATACCATTTCTTCAATATCTTGAACGGTGAACATGACGCGTAGATAACCGAGGGCGTTTACAGGAGCATTTCGGTGATCTGCTATAGTAGGAGGGGTGAGAAATCGCGAAAGTTCAATTCGACTGTGGCCATCTGGAGTGACCATCATAGCAATCTCTACGCACTGAGAGCCGAGTCCAGTTACGCGACCAGCCCATTCACCTTCGATAGTGGCTCGCCCTTCGAGGTTCAAGCCAATCTCCTCAAAGAAAGAGATTGCGTTATCAAGGGATTCTACAACGATGCTGACATTGTCCATTCGTAGTAATTTGTTTTTTGCCATATTCTTATCTCCTTATGTATAAAAGTTTATTATTTAATCATCCTCATAATTATACTACTAAGTAGTTACAAATTCCTTTCAGTCAAAAACACCTTGTCGTAGTATAGGAAAAGGTGACAAGGTGTTTTTTTATATGTCATATAGCATCTTGTTAACGAACAGCTTTTATTTAATAGGAAGGAAGTAGATTAATATGATTTTTTTATAAGTGTTACTGAGCATATCAAATTAGCTCATTTGCACTAAAGGCTCAATTTTCGCCATAAATGATTGATGCAGCGCCTCAACCCCTGTTACTAAATGAAGGCGGTCAATAACGACAGACACTTTAATTTCTGATGTACTTACCATTTTAATATGAATATCTTCTTCTTTTAAAGTAGTAAACATATTTGCAGCGACACCAGGGTTAGATACCATGCCAGATCCTACAATTGATACTTTTGCTAAGTGATTTTCATGTTCTACAGATTCGTAGTGAAGAGTTTCTTGATTTTGTTCCAAAACTTTTAAAGTTTCTCTTAAATCATTCGAGTGAATGGAGAAGGAGAGATGTACAGTTCCTTCATTTGTAATACTTTGAATGATGATATCTACATTAATGTGTGCTGCTGCTAATGTAGAGAAAACTGTTGAAAGCGATCCTTGTTCTAGTCCTTTAATTGTGACACGTGTAATGTTATCCTCAAATGCAATACCTTTAACGATTGATTGTTGTTCCATGTTACATTCTCCTTTTACAATTGTTCCGTTTTCTTGTTCCATACTTGAGCGAACTTCTAAAACTACGTTATGATTTTTAGCAAACTCAACAGCTCGCGGGTGTAATACGCCAGCACCAAGATTTGCAAGCTCTAACATTTCGTCATAAGAAATTTCGTCTAATTTGTAAGCATCTTTTACAACTCGTGGGTCCGTTGTATATACGCCTGTCACATCCGTATAAATATCACATTTTTTTGCTTTAAGTGCAGCGGCTAGTGCGACAGCAGTCGTATCAGAACCACCACGGCCAAGCGTTGTAATTTCATTTTCTACACTTATACCTTGGAAACCAGCTACGATAACAATCGTGCCTTCAGCAAGATAAGATTGAATACGATCTGTATGAATGTCAGTAATCCGTGCACTACTATGTACAGATTCTGTCGTAATACCAGCTTGCCACCCTGTTAATGAAATTGCATGATAGCCTTTTGCTTGCAGTGCCATTGTTAATAATGAAATAGTTACTTGTTCTCCTGTAGATAGAAGCATATCCATTTCACGTTTACTTGGATTTTCTGTAATAACGTTAGCGAGTGCGACAAGTTCATCCGTGCTTTTTCCCATTGCTGAAACGACAGAGACAACGCTATGACCTCGTTCATATTCTTCAATGATTAAATTTGCTACATGTTGAATGCGTTCGACGCTTCCGACAGAAGTGCCACCAAATTTTTGAACAATTGTTTCCATTACAAATTCCTTCTTTCGTCTATTTTTAAGAATAGATTAGGAAATATATAGATCCCAATACTCCTGTAGTTACCAGAAAGACAAACAAAAAACACCATCTCAAATAAGTGAGGATGGTGCTGTTACAGGAAAAGGGAAACAGAAAACGGAGCTAATAAAAAAACCGCCAAAAAAGGAATATCATAAAAAATGATATCTCTTTTTTGTAGATAGCTCTTCATACATACACGTCTGTACATATGACAGTTCTGTTTCTATTCGAAAACAGCCCCAATTGATAAATGCAGAGAAACTTATCAATTTCGGCAATACTTCCTTTCATCTAAGTTCATAGACATCTCTGTGTCTCCATTAGAATACTCATAAGTATCGCAACCTCTATCTCACGTTTTAGGCGAGAGTGTTTGATTTATGAAGTTGTTGGTAACATTTGTTTTATAATAATTTAAATTTTTCGGGGAATCAAGTGTTATATATATATTTTTAAAATTCTTTCTTTTTACAGGGAAGTTTGTGAAAAATGTAGCAAAATAAATTCATTGCATGTACATTAAACTTATAGTGCATAGGAGGTGGGAGAATGAAAAGGAAACAGCCTATTTATGTTGCGACAAAAATGAAAACGAAGATGGAAAAATTATGGGGATATACGCAAGAACCAGATATACATACAGAGTGGGATGCTCGCTTTACTGAAATTTCGTATTTAGAGAAAAAAGAAGGAGAACCACAGAAGTTTTTGTATAAAACAAAGATTGGATTTGGGCTTGAAATAGCTGGAGAAGGGGAATCAATAGGTGAAATAAGAAAAGAAACTGGTGAAAGAATTTCCTCTTTAAAATTTTGGACGGATAATACATTATCTCTTATTCAAATAGGACGTGGTTATTGGAAGTATACGCCGAATAAAGAATACATCCATTTTGAGACACAATATGATTATGATACAAGATTTGGTCGTATAGGAAATGTAATAGATTCCTATATTTTTCGTCCGTTATTAGGTTGGGCGACGGCTTGGAGTTTTGATGCCTTAAAATTATGGTTAGAAAAGGGGCTTCATCCTAGGTTACTAATTAGAAGAACAATGACGTATTGGCTCGTATGTTTTTTATTTGCTTTTGTATGGATATATCAAGGGATAGTGCCAAAACTACTGTTTACTCATTCAGAAGAAGTAAAGATGCTTTCTGTATTAATCGGTTCAAATGAAAATAGTGTATATATACTTAAAATAATTGGGGTGTTAGAAATAATTTTCGGTGTCGTATGGCTGTTGCCACTAACAAAACGAAAATTATTTATCCTGCATATTATTGTGTTATTGGTTCTAACGATAGCGGCAGGATTTACGAATATTGCAAGCTTTACAGGTCCGTTTAATCCGATTACATTAAATATTCTTCTAATGGGGTTATCAATTGTCGGTTATATAAATAGTTTCGATTTACCAAGCGCGAAAAATTGCAAGAGGACGAGAAAGGGATAAGTGTATGGCTAATATGTATGAACGATTATTAGGGGATATCTATAAAAATCTTCATCCTGAATTGCAGAAGCGTTATGCGATTACAGAAGAAAATAGTTTTACAGGGGAAGGAAAGATGGATGAAATTTACGGTGGTTCTTTTTTCGTAAAATTCATATTAAAAATTGCATCGAGGTTTCGAATGTTTTTCTCAGAACGAGGAGAGGAAATTCCATTTACGATACAAAATACAGCTGAGCGAGATGAATATGGACAAGAATTAGTAAGGTGGAATCGTACTTTTTATTTTCATAATAAGAAAAGATATTTTAATGCAGTTATGCAATTGGATGAAAAAGAAAATGAAATTGTAGATTATTTTGGCGAACCACATTTACTCGTTTCTACACTGCATTTTCATATCGATGAGTTAGGTGCAATGCATATTTCTTCAAAGAAACAATGGTTTTATATGTTTGGAAGAAAAATTCCGTTACCAAAATTTTGTATGGTGAAGCAAAAATTGTTGAAAGTTATGATGATGAACTACAATGTTTTCGAATTCATGTACAAGTACGAAACCCGTTAATTGGCTCGCTTTTTTCATATAAGGGAACATTTGTGGAAAGGAAATAAACGATATGAAAAATATAATATTTGGGCTTGCTTGTTATGTTGTTTTTCTATTATGTGAGCGGTCGAATACAAATCCTGTTGAAGCAATTATATTATTATCTGTTTTATTATTTATACCAATGTCGTTTTGTATTATTGATAAAAGAAAAAGAGATGGATCGTATTTATTATTTTATAAATTCGTATCGTTTTTATATCCAATCGCAGCAATTTGTGCAATGCTAGCTTTCGTCACAAATCACTATGTATTTGCGCTAGTTTGGTTTGTATATACAGGAATTGTTGCGTTATTTGGTGTAAGTAGATTGCTAGAAAGAGGATGGAAGCCGTTAGAAGAGACCGCCATAGATAGTGCGTTTATTTATTTGTTTTTAGGTGGTTTTTGGTTTTTTGCTTCAGTAGCAAAACTTTCAATTATGCATTTTAGCTCTGACATTGTTTTACTCACAGCTGCACATTTTCATTATTCGGCGTTTCTATTGCCATTATCAGCTGGTTTAATAGGGAGAAAAAGAGAAAAGAGAAGTAAAGTATATGATGCTATTATGTTTATCATCATGATTTCACCTATGACAGTTGCAATAGGAATTACATACTCGAGAATATTTGAATTTTTTGCAGTGTTTCTATATTTATGTGCGATTTATGGATATGGATTTTACGTTTGGAGAGCAAAATTTAATACTATCAGTGCAAAGATTCTTCTAATCATTTCGTCTAGTACGCTCATGGTTACAATTATGTTCTCACTCATATACTCATATGGGAATTTGAAGCATGTAATGACGATTACAATTACCCAAATGGTTTGGATTCACGGTGTTGTCAATGGAATTGGAGTAGCGTTACCAGCATTTGTTGGCTGGATGATCGAAAAGAGTGTTCCGAATTATAAATACTACGGAAAACCAATGAGTAAGTTAAGAGGAAATGTGGCAATTGGTGAAGCGTTTTTATATGGCAGAAATTTAGTAGACAGTAAGGAATACAATGGTTTAGTTGATAAAATGAATGATTTTCATAGTGAGGCATTTGAAGCAACGAAGATTCCTTTAACCATTATTCATTTTTATGAAAATACAACAGAGTATGAGTTGCAATCGAATATTAAATGGGCTCATTGGTTCCGCCCATTTGCATTTTGTTATGAGAAAATGAGCAAGCGTGTAGGACAAATACATTTAGGAATGGGCGACAAGTGGGAACCGATGCATGGCTCTATCATTGGTGTAATGGATGAGGAAGATGGAAGAGAGAATGTAAGAGCTTGGCTAAGGAAAAATGAAGCAGGTGAATCTATTTTTGTAGCTCTTTATTCAAAGCATACAAATAAGGATGAGACATATATGAATATCGCCTTGCCTTTACCTTATTCGAATATGACTGGTATTTTGAGGCTATGTAATGATAATCATGATTTAATCATTACTAGTAAGTTAAGAGAAAATGGCCAGGGAGATGAGGGGATTTATTTACATACTCGGTTCTTAACAATCCGTTTACCGTTAGCAGAGACTTTCATCATTACAGAGGGTAAGGATGAAATGTTAACAGCTCATCATAGCATGTGGCTATTTGGACTTGAATTTTTACATATTCATTATAAGATTGAAAGAATTGCACAGAGGTAAGAAAGGCTTGGATAGGTTTCCAAGCTTTTTTATGTATGGGTAATTGTCATAGAAACTTGTTTATTTAGCTCATCATCCCAAACGCGTTGAATTTCAAAAGTGCCTTTTTCAAAAAATAATGGGAATCTTTCTTTAAACCAAGTTTGCATAGGTAGCTTTAGTGCTGTATCGATTGGTATCCATAAGAAAGAATAAGCCCTAAAGAAATTAGGACTTATTCTTCATTAAATACAAATGTTTGTTTCATTTTTTTACCTTCATTTAACGGATGGCCGTTATAAGAGAAATTCTTTTCTTCCCAAGTGATCACAACTTTAAAATTATGACTATTAAAGTCTAATGGGAATACCATGTAGTCAAAGCTTGTATGACTTTTAGAAATATTTTCATTAGGTGTAGTAGGTTTAAAGGTAGCCTTAGAGGTAGGATTGTTATCAAGTATTTCCACGGATACGTTTGATACATCATGACCGATGTTTTTTACGAGTAAACTATACGTATCAAATACACCTTGTTTCGGCTGGATTGCTTGCTTGTTTGAGTTATGAGATTTATCAATTTCGACATACCATTGTTTAGACTTTGACGCAATCGGTAGTGACTGAAATGTGTAAGCACTAGCTTGCATTGGTAGTGCTAAACATATAAGCGTAAAGAGAGTTAATATTTTTCGTTTCATTTTTTGAGAGCTCCCATTCTTTAATGGATTTACTTGTTATTATCTTCTTTTTACGAGCGAATATACCATATAATGTAAAACGGGTATTGTGAGTAGTGAATTAATATCTTATTCACTACTCTTATAGCTGGCATAATTACGTATGTAGTAAGAAAGAATAAATTTATTTTTTCTATACTTAGATTGCCGCCCTTTTTAAAAGGGCTATTTTTACGTTTTAATAAAAAGAATATACTAAGAGTTCCGTATAAATTATTTATTTTAATGTAGTTAAATGTGCTTATATATGTGAAATTAGAGAAGGAAGCTGTGTAGAGATGTTTCTACACAGCTTTTTAGGATATGAAAGAATTTCCAAAAATATGTTAAAATAACATTGTCATACAACAAGGGGGATTTGTTTTATGGAAAATGGACATCTTGCTAAAGTAGACTTAACGAAAAAAATTGAATCAAAATCTAAGTACAATAAGAAACTCGAAAAATATCAAAGGCGCTTATTAGCATTACAACAAATTTTGAAAGAAGAAAAAATTGCGGTTATGCTTGTTATGGAAGGATGGGATGCGGCTGGTAAAGGTGGGGCAATTAAGCGGGTGACGGAACATCTTGACCCACGTGGGTTCCAAGTAAATCCAATTGGAGCGCCTGCACCTCATGAAAAACGTTACCATTATTTGCAACGTTTCTGGCGCAAAATTCCACAGTACGGGCAAATTACTATTTTTGATCGCTCATGGTACGGTCGTGTGTTAGTTGAGCGTGTTGAAGGTTTTGCTACAAAGGAAGAGTGGATGAGAGCATATGATGAGATTAATGATTTTGAAAAACTACTAACAGATGACCATTACATAATAGGGAAGTTCTTCTATCATATAAGTAAAGAGAAACAGTTAAAGAGATTTAAAGATAGAGAGAAAAATCCTTTGAAAAGATGGAAAATTACAGACGAAGATTGGCGTAATCGTGAAAAATGGGATGAGTATGTTGAAGCGATGGAAGACATGTTTGAAAGAACAAGTAAGCCAAATGCGAAGTGGCATATTATTGAAAGTAACGATAAATTGTATGCCCGTGTGAAAACGTTAAAAATCATTATTTCATTCATAGAAGATTATTTCTTAGAACATGGTATAGAATTGCCTTCTTATTATTATGAAATGAAAGAGGATATTGAAGTTTTGCAAGATGTAGGTGTTAAAGAGTAAATAAGAAAATGGCCCTGTGAATTGGTGAAACCAAATTATGGGGCTTTTTTATTTAGAAACATTTTACAATTAACAGAATAAGGTGTATAATCAATAATCATATTAACATTGTTAATATGATTATTGATTATATAATATGTGGGGGTTTTACTTTGAAGGGAAGAGATGTTGTTTTAGGTTTATTAATGGAAAAGGAATTGTCTGGTTACGATATTAAAATTGTGTTTGAAGACGTATTTACTCATTTTTTTGATGGAAGTTTTGGAATGATTTATCCAACGTTACGACAATTGGAGAATGAGGGGAAAATAAAAAAAGAGGTTGTCATGCAAGAGGGAAAACCGAATAAGAAAATGTACTTTATTACAGATGAGGGGCGTGAAGAATTTTATCAATACATGCAGACACCTGTAGAGAAGGATGTTTTACGTTCGGATTTTTTAATGAGAATGTATTTTGGTAACTATAGTGATGATGTAACAATAAAAAAATGGATTAAAGATGAAATTGAAAGAAAAGAAGCGTACATTGCAGATCTTCGATTGAAATATGAAAAGTGGAGAGTAGGTATTACTTTCGTCGAAGAAATTTCACTAGACGTAGGTATTGCATCGTATAGTGCACAAGTGGAGACTTTGAAGAAAAAATTAGAAGAGTTAGAGGCGAAAGAAAACAATAAAACAGAAGAATGAAAAACGCGTTCACAATAAATAAAGGGGTATATAAAGATGGAGCAATCAAAGGGTATTAAGATTGTCTTTTTAATGTGTCTAGGTATCTTTCTTTGTATGATTGATACGACAATTATGAATATAGCTTTACCGGCAATACAATCGAGTGTAAATACTTCATTAGAAAAGATGTCTTGGGTATTAAATGTTTATACAATGACGATTGCAGTACTTGCCATTCCGTTAGGGCGGATAGCTGATATCTTTGGAAAAGCAAAGATGTATATTCTTGGTCTGGTGATTTTTGGTGGTGGATCGGTACTTTGCGCTTTTGCTAATACAGGCGATTTTCTTATTTTTTCTCGTTTTATACAAAGTATTGGGGCAGCGATTTTATTTCCAACAAGTATGGTAATTGGTGTATCAGCTATGCCATTAGCTAAAAGGCATGTTGCGCTTGCGATTTTAGGAGTAACACAAGGATTGTCAGCTGCTATGGGACCAGTAATAGGTGGAATTATTACGCAAAATTTAGGATGGAGATGGGTGTTCTTCGTTAATGTTCCGGTTTGTATAATAGGAATCGTGTTATGTTGCATCATGCTACAAATAAAAAATGAAGAACGTATTATCTCAAAAATAGATTGGATAGGACTACTATTAAGTAGCACAGCAATTTTTTCATTTACTCTCATATTAGTAAAAGGTAATACATGGGGATGGCAAAGTAATATTGCTTTGTCTTGTTATACAATTAGTACTATTTCTCTTATTCTATTTGTTTTAGTAGAACGAAAGATTCATAACCCAATGGTGAATTTAAAGTTATTTCAAGATCGAATGTTTGTCGGAGCGTCGATCGTTGTTATATTAAGTAATTTATTTTTAATTGGAGTTACTGTATTGCTTCCGACGTTCTTGACGAAACTACAAGGTCGAACGGAAATTGAAGCGGCTTTTTTAGTGACACCTATTTCAGCAATGATATTTTTTGTCTCACCAGTTGCAGCAACTTTAATTAAAAAACTCGGAAAAGTAACTATTATTTTGTCAGGATTTCTTATTATGGGGCTAGCCTACTATTGGTTGCAAATGATCGATGTTCATTCAACAAATATAGAAATTATTATTCCATGTATGATATTAGGTGTTGGATATGGTTTAGTAGTGGGGCCAATTACAGTTTTAAGTGCGTCTTCATTTGAAGGAGAATTACTAACTGCTTCTCAAAGTGTTGTATCAATGTTACGACAAGTTGGAATTGTATTGGCGGTCGCAATATTTGTCTCTAACTTAACTCACAATTTAACTGTAAATAAAGAAAAGGTATATCGTTATGCAGAAGAAAAGGTGCGGAATATTCATGTGAATAGTGCTGAGCAAGCTGAAATTTTACAAATGACTAAAGAGAAAATAGAGAATCAAAGTTTAGAGTCTAATATAAATAAGAAACAAAATGCAATGGCAATGGGATTAAGTAAAGAGAAAAAGGAAGAATTGATTCGCGACAAGACGGCTGAAATATTAAGAGAAGTTCCAGTAGAATATAGAGATGTAAAAAGAGAAGAAGTTATGAGGCAAGTGACAAAAGAAGTTGAAAAACAAGAGGAAAGTATAAAGAAAGAGGTACTCACATTTTCGAATGATGTGAATCATTATGCCAAGAATCAGATGGCTATGAGTTTTACAGATTTATATAAAGCAAGTGTGCCAATTATTTTAATTTGTGCTTTCGTAAGCTTGTTGTTTTGGGAAGGGAAAGCTTTGAGTAAAAAGAGAAGGGGACGGATAGTAGAAGAAGCGTAAAGGAAAACAGGCTGCTATTAGCCTGTTTTCCTTACGTTAGTATGAAAAATCTGGATTTAATTCTTTAAATTTATGACTATAATGCCTTTTATTATTAAAACCAACAAAATCAATTCCGACGCAAGATTCTAAATTTCCGTCTACAATCGTAGAATCCACGAAGCTTAAATGTTTTAATTTTTGTAGTTCTTTAATGAATTGTAGATTTCGTATGTTACCACAACTTGATAAGATGAGAGTTTCTAATTCCGTTAAATAGCGCAAATATTCGTGGTTTTTAAGTTTACTGCAATGGTCGAATTCGATGTATTTTAAAGTTGAAGCATTGTTTTCAATTTCATCAATATGCTCTAAATTTCTTAAATAATTGAGTTCTAAATGCTTTAATTTAGGTAATGACCTACATCCTTTTAATGAATTAATGTTCCCTTGTGTAATGCTTAGTTTTTCAATTTTTTGTAAAGACATTAATTCTTCAAGGTTCTTTTGTTTCGGTTTGTATTTCCAAATGTATAGTTCTTTTAGGTTAGGACAAGATTCGAAGCCTTTAATGTTTTTATTACACTGTATGTGAAGTTCCTCTAAATTTGTAAAGCTTTCTAGCTCTGTTAAGTTTAGTGGAACTTGTGGTTCTTCTAGTGATAAAGATTTTAAGTTTTTTAATTTATATAGGGCTGAATAATCAGTAATATATATACTACTAATGTGTAAGCTTTCAATTTGCGGGCAGTGTTCAAGAAAATTAATATGGTGCAAACTATACCTAAGATCATTAATGTAAACATCAGTAAAGTTGTTTGTATTAATGAAGTATACGTATTCATCCAGTCTGTTTTCATGGATTTGTACTGTGCCATCCATAACTAAAAAGTTTTGTGGTTTCTTTTTGATAGATATTTGTAAAGGATTCATGTATTGAAATATTTCTGTCTTGTTTTCTAAAATAGTTTCAACACTTCTTTTGACAGTTGGAACATTGTCTCTTTGTTTGTAAGCTATTAAGGTTGACTTTATTTCTGACGGATCTGCTAATAAAATTTTTGGATCCATTTCATGTAGTACATCTTCATTTGCAGGTATACAGCTAACCATTGCATCAAGTGCTATTAAACTTAAGGGGTGTCCTTTTGTTAGCCAAGATTTAATTCGTCTCCAAGTTAGTTGTGATACTGCAGCTAATTGCGCCCAATCGTTATGAAATGATACTGCATGTTCCTCTATCCAATCTAATGTTTCTGAGGATTGAAAAGAATGCAGACAAATGAAGGAAGTGGTCGGAAGCTCACTTTTTAATACTGTTTTTAGCCTTTGTATTACTAAAGAAAAGGCTTCTTCAAATGGTAAACAATAAGCTGCAGCGTGAGAAAGAGGTGCAAGTAAATCTTCATCAAATGCCTTCCATAGTTTTCTTATCCAATCTGAGGCGACTTCTCCTAGTACACATATAACAATCTCAAGTAATCTAGTTTTAATTACACCATTCATTGTGTTTGAAAAGCGTTTTATAACAGCATCTAATACTTCGTTTTGATCGTACCAATTAAGAGCTTCAATTTCTGCTTCTTGAAGAAACCATCTAGTCATGGTGTAATCAAGTAATTCCTCTAAACTAGAGCGAACTTCTTCTAAAGTGGGCACGGGTGTAAGTTTGTGCTCATTCATCTCTAATTTTGGTTGCTTCGCTTTGCCATCTTCTTCATAAAAACTATCATGCAAATAATATTTATAAGGTGAGTGAATCATTACAAGGTGGTACCATTCTTTAGGATGTAAAGATAACGAAATAAGACGCTCATGACATTGATTACATAATTTATAAGGTTGATTTGCTTCATCGGATTCTTCTATTTTATATACTGGATCATGTTTGCAAGCTTCACATAATTCTACTGTTTTTTTCATTGTTTTCTCCTTGCATATTGTGAATAGTAGTATTTTTAATATAGCATGGGATAAGTCGAGTATGATTAGAAAGTTTTTTAGAATGAAAGGGATGAATGGAAAATGCCATTGAATATGTAACGTTATACATAGTACATTAACAAGAGGGATTAATTTTAAAAGGAGGATGGGGAATTGCTAGATAAGGCAGGGGCTTTAATAGATGATCATGTGTACACAGAAGAAGAGCAACAAAAACTATACAAACGAACGTTAATAATCGTCAGCATTTCACAAATGTTTGGCGGTGCAGGACTAGCTGCTGGTATTGCAGTAGGTGCACTTCTTGCGCAGCAAATGCTTGGAACAGATGCATTTGCAGGATTACCAACTGCTATGTTTACATTAGGATCGGCATTAGCAGCTTTCATAGTAGGGAAGCTTTCGCAACGATATGGACGCCGGATAGGTCTTGCAACAGGGTTTATAGTAGGTGGATTTGGAGCAATTGGTGTTGTAATGGCAGCTTTAACAAATAGCATTATTCTTTTACTTATTTCTTTACTCATATATGGTGCCGGTACAGCTACGAATTTACAAGCTCGTTATGCAGGTACAGATTTAGCAGATAAGAAGCAGAGAGCAACGGCTGTTAGTATTACGATGGTAATGACGACTTTTGGTGCAGTTGCAGGACCAAATTTAGTAGGAGTAATGGGTAGTTTTGCTCAATCAATTGGAGTTCCTAAACTTGCAGGTCCGTTCATATTATCGGCAGCAGCATTTATACTGGCGGGTCTAGTTCTTTTTGTTATGCTTCGTCCAGATCCTTTGATTATTGCTAACATAATAGAAAGATATAAACAGGAACATACATATAAAGGACAACCAATAACAGAAGAAGCGAAAGAAAATAAACGAGGTATTACAGTTGGAGCAATCGTAATGATACTTACGCAAATAGTGATGGTTGCGATTATGACGATGACGCCAGTTCATATGGGACACCACGGTCACGGTTTAAGTGCAGTAGGACTTGTGATAGGTTTTCATGTAGGTGCAATGTATCTTCCATCTCTCGTTACAGGAATGTTAATTGATAAAATTGGCCGAACTACAATGAGCATAGCTGGTGGAGTGATTTTACTTGCAGCGGGTGTCATAGCTGCGATAGCGCCAAGTGATTCTTTATTATTATTAATCGTTGCTCTGTCTTTACTTGGGCTAGGGTGGAACCTCGGATTGATAAGTGGTACAGCACAAATCGTTGATTCCACAACACCGTCTACACGTGCTAAAACACAAGGGAAAATAGATGTTTTTATTGCGTTAGCTGGAGCTTCTGGTGGAGCAATGTCAGGTATGGTAGTAGCGAATTCAAGTTATGCGGCATTGTCATTGGCTGGAGGCGTGTTAGCGTTATTACTTATTCCTGTTGTGATATGGTCTCGAAAAGGGGCAAGAAATTAAATGAAAAAGAGGTTCTAGTTACTGACTAGAACCTCTTTTTATACACTTAAATTAAATTCCACTCTACAATAAGTCCTAAATGCGTAAGTCCGCCACCAAATCCGTATAGTAAAAGTGTGTCTCCGTTATTTAACTTTCCTTCTTTTATAGCTAAATTTAAAGCGAGTGGAATGGTGACTGAAGAGGTATTCCCCAAATATTCCACGCTCGTTAATGTTTTTTGTATTGGAATTTGAGATTTTTCGCAAATAGATTCGATCATTCGTAAGTTAGCGCTGTGAGGTATGAACCAGTCTATATCATCTACTTGCATATTTGCGTTATGTAATAAATTTTTTATGCTTTTTGGCACTGTTCGTGTTGCCCATTTATATACTTCTCTTCCATTTTGAACGATTTTTTCATTTGTTTGCAGTGGTGTGCCATTCATAGTAGTAGATAAGTTTGTTCTATATAGATGAATGCCGCCATCACCATTTGTTCCCATGTGAGCAGCGATAAAGCTTTGGGTGTCTTCATCTCTTTCTAATAAAATAGCTCCAGCACCATCACCGAATAAAATACAGGTCGTTCTATCGGTGTAATCAGTAACTTTAGATAATGTCTCTGTCGCTACGACAAGTACTTTTTCATGTGATCCAGAAGTGATTAAGCTATTACCGACGTGTAGTCCATATGTAAAACCAGCACAAGTTGCATTTAAATCAAAAGCTAGTGTA
Source organism: Bacillus thuringiensis (assembly GCF_001182785.1). Lineage (NCBI taxonomy): Bacteria > Bacillati > Bacillota > Bacilli > Caryophanales > Bacillaceae > Bacillus > Bacillus thuringiensis. The sequence continues at coordinate 1,763,048 of NZ_CP012099.1, forward strand.
TGAGGTATGTTGAAGTATTGTTGTATTTGGCAAGCAACACTAGGGAAAACGTAATCAGCAGTAGTAGTAGCGACAATGATACAGTCGACATCTTCTAAGTTTTTCTTGTATGTTGTACATAAATTTTCAATTGCTTTAATGGCTAAGTTTGAGGAGTATTCTTCATCGCTAGCGATTCTTCTTTCCTTCATTCCTGTTCTTTGTACAATCCATTCATCATTCGTATGGACCATCTTTTCTAAATCGTTATTAGACAATATTTGATCTGGAACATAAGTACCAATTGCAGTAATACGAGATTTAGAATGCATAGGAACATCTCCTAACTTTTATTTTTATAACCTGATACTAATATCAGGTTATAAAAATGTCAATAAAGATTTTTGTTGTATTAAAACGATAATGATTAACTTGCTATGAAGGAATTTGGCGAGTGCTGTAAAAATAATATACGAGAAGTTTCTAAAATTGATAATGAAGGGAGTTCAGCTCCTTGAAAAGAATTTTACACATGTTTCCTATCATCATCATTTGTAGCTTTATTCTTATTATTTTTCCTGAGAAATCTTATGCTTGTGATTGTATTAAAGTATCAACAGAAGATGCATTTCAAAAAAACGATGTAGTGTTTGAGGGGAAAGTAATTGAGGTTGGAAGGAAAGAAGAGGTCGGAACTGAAGTGTTATTTGAGGTGAAGAAAATTTGGAAAGGGACAACTTCTTCGCAAATTATCGTATATACAAAGGGTGGTGATTGTATGTTTCGCTTTGTAGAAGGAGGAGAGTACTTAGTATTTTCTACTCAAAGAGGATCAGAAAAACAATTACATACACATAGTTGTAGTGGATCGAAGAGATTGGATGAGGCAGGGGCGGACAAATCGGTTTTAAGTCAAATTGCAAAAGAGTCTGTTCCGACGAAGAAAGTGGATTTAAAGGGTGAGATGGTGAGCGGTTTGAGTTTGTGGCAAGTGGCTATTATTTCCATGGGGCTTTTATGGATAATTGCTTTTGTTATTTTTATTGTGAGAAAAACTCGCAAAAAATGACGATTAAAGTAAAAATATAACGATTTTCTTTAGTGTGATATAGGTTGTTAAACCTTGTGAAAGCGAATTACTTATGCTACACTTTATGTAACTTAAAATGAACGGAGGGGCTTCCTTTGATCTTAATCAGATTACGTCTCAATACTTTGTGCCAATAATTGAATAGCGCTCAAAGGCTCTGTCTGTGTACAGAGTGAACGGGATTGGTCTGCCTATTTTAAAGGAACCCTTTATTAAGCTTATATGTGAAAAAGAGGGAGGGACGAATACGCCCTCTTTTTGTTTTGCCTTTATAAATAGAATGGGATTGTATAAGTGAACACTTATTGTGGATACGTATACAATCTTGGGACTTTTTGACTATAAAATAGGATGAAAGCATAGCTTTCTTCTATTTCTTCGGTGAACCCTTATCCGTTTACGAAAACACAGGCAGCGCGACCTGTGTTTTTTATTTTACGTAATCGAAATGGAGGAATAAATATATGGAAGAAGTATTACAAAGAGCAGTTTTAGTTGGAGTAAATGTAGGTAATGAAGATGATTTTGCATATTCGATGGAAGAATTAACAAATCTTGCGGAAGCTTGTGATGTAGAGGTAATTGGGCAAGTAACGCAAAATTTACAACGAGTAAATCCATCGCATTATATCGGAAAAGGAAAGATTGAAGAAGTAGCAGCGTATGTACAAGAAATAGATGCGAATATGGTCATCTTTAATGATGAATTATCTCCTTCACAAATTCGAAATTTAGAAGAGGATTTAGATTGTAAGGTAATTGATCGTACCATTTTAATTTTAGATATTTTTGCGCAACGTGCGAAAACGAAAGAAGCACAGCTACAAGTAGAAGTAGCACACCTTCAGTATATGATGCCTCGTTTAATCGGCCTTCGTGAATCGTTAGGGAGACAGAGTGGCGGCGTTGGTACGAAAAATAAAGGTGTCGGTGAGAAGAAGTTAGAGTTAGACCGTCGTAAAATTGAAGAACAAATTTCAGTTTTGAATAAAGATTTAGAAGCGCTCGTTGCCCAGCGTCAAACGCAGCGAAAGCAGCGTAAGAAAAATGAAATACCTGTTGTAGCATTAGTAGGTTATACGAATGCAGGAAAGTCAACGACGATGAATGCAATGCTTGAAATTTATAATGGTACAGAAGAAAAGCAAGTATTTGAAAAAGATATGTTATTCGCGACGTTAGAAACATCTGTACGAAATATTGATTTACCAGATAATAAATCATTCTTATTAACAGATACAGTTGGATTTGTAAGTAAATTACCACATCATCTTGTGAAAGCGTTCCGTTCAACGTTAGAAGAAGTAGCGGAAGCGGATTTACTTATTCACGTCGTAGATTACGCAAATCCAAATTATGAACAATTAATTGATATTACAAATGAAACGTTAAAGAAAATTGGAGTAGAAAATATTCCAACGATCTATGCTTATAACAAATCAGATATGGTGGATGTTGAAATTCCGAAAGTACAAGAAGATCGCGTGTATTTATCTGCGAAGAAACATGTTGGCATTGAAGAGCTGGTAGAAATGATTCGCTCCCATATTTATAAAGAATATACGAAGTGTGAAATGTTAATTCCATATGATCAAGGACAGGTAGTTTCGTATTTCAATAATCATGCACACGTTTTATCTACGAGTTACGAAAACGAAGGTACGAAATTAGAGGTAGAATGTAAGACGAGCGATTACGAGAAGTATAAGCGTTTTGCAATTTAATGTAAGAGGCAACCCAGTATGTGATTGGGTTGTCTTTTTTTGTAATGTTTTATCGCTGAAAGTTACAAGGATGCAAGCCAATGACGGGAGTTAAGTTATATTTCTGGAAAAAGAAATGAAAGCAGTATAGAATAGAAATGTTTCAAAACTCAGAATTTATTACACCTACTGTAATAAATATATATTTTGTACAGAAAGGGGAGATTCATATATGCAGGCAGTTTCACAAAAAAACACTGTAGAAACACCGACAATATATCGAATTTTATTTGCGATTAGCTTTGGACATTTTTTAAATGATTCGATGCAAGCAGTTGTGCCGGCGTTGTTTCCTATTTTGGAAAAAACAATGAATTTATCCTATATGCAAGTAGGATGGATTGCGTTTGCGTTAAATATGACGTCATCGATTATGCAACCGGTGTTTGGAATGTATTCAGATAAGAAGCCGTCACCATTTTTATTACCACTCGGGATGTTTTCAAGTATGCTTGGAATGATTGGACTCGCGTTTGCACCAAACTTTATTATTGTTATTATTTCTGTTTTATTTATTGGTTTAGGTTCCGCAGTCTTTCATCCAGAAGGCGCTCGTGTTGCGTATATGGCGGCAGGTGCAAAACGAGGTTTAGCGCAAGCGATTTATCAAGTTGGGGGAAACACGGGGAATTCTTTAGCTCCAATTTTTACAGCGCTAATTTTCGTTCCGCTCGGTCAAATTGGTTCATTAGGTTTTACAGCATTTGCAGCAGTAGGAATTGTATTATTAATTTTCGTATCGAATTGGTACAAAAATGAATTAGCAACCGGCGCTATAAGAAGGAAAAAGAGAGCTGCGCTTGAGGCGGAAAATGCAATTGTAAGTACACACATTAAATTCGTTATTATACTTCTTGTTTTTCTTACTTTTGTACGTTCTTGGTACGGTGCTGGTATCGGTAATTTCTATCAATTTTACTTAATAGAGCATTACGGTTTATCTATAAAAAATGCACAGTATTTCGTATTCGCATTTATGATTGCTGGTGTGTTAGGAGCTTTCTTCGGAGGACCGTTAGCAGATCGATTCGGTAAGAAAAAGATAATTGTATTTTCAATGCTTGGCTCAGCTCCACTTGCACTTTTATTACCTCACGTTTCGCTCGTGTGGGTTGTACCGTTATTTTTATGTATTGGTTTTATTAGTTCAAGTAGTTTTAGTGTAATTGTTGTATATGCACAAGAGCTTGTACCTGGAAAAGTGGGAATGGTGTCAGGATTAATCGTAGGTCTTGCATTTGGACTTGGAGCATTAGGTGCAGTAGTTCTTGGGAAATTAGCAGATATATATAGCCTGCAATTTATTATGCTATTATGTAGTTGTCTACCATTAATTGGACTCACTTCATGGTTACTGCCAAGTGATAAGAAAACGATAGAATAGGGGATGCGCTATGAAATTGTGTGAAAACGTTACGGAATTAATAGGAGATACACCTGTCGTCCGATTATCTAAATTTATTCCGGAAGACGCAGCAGATGTGTATGTGAAACTAGAAATGTTTAATCCATCGCGCAGTGTGAAAGACCGTGCTGCTTATAATTTACTTCACGTTGCAGAAGAAAATGGTCTCATCAAACCAGGAGATACAATTATTGAACCGACAAGCGGGAATACAGGGATTGGTTTAGCGATGAATGCAGCAGCTAAAGGGTATAAAGCGATTTTAATTATGCCAGATAATATGTCAAAAGAGCGTATTAATTTATTGAAAGCATACGGAGCAGAAGTAGTTTTAACACCAGCAGAACAAAGAATGCCAGGAGCAATTGCGAAGGCGTTAGAACTGCAAAAACAAATACCGAATAGTTTTATCCCGCAACAATTTGAAAATCCAGCTAATCCGAATATTCACCGTTATACGACTGCGCTTGAAATTTACGAACAAATGGATGGAGAGCTGGACGCTTTTGTTGCAACGGCAGGAACAGGCGGAACGATTACAGGGACTGGTGAAACGTTAAAAGAGAAATTACCAAACTTATATATTGCAGTAGTGGAACCGAAAGGATCACCCGTTTTATCAGGTGGTGTGCCAGGTCCTCATAAACTAGTAGGAACAAGCCCAGGGTTTATCCCGAAAAACTTAAATATAGAAGTGTATAACGAAATTATTCAAATTGCAGACGAAGAGGCTTTAACGACAATGAGAAACTTAGCTAGACAAGAGGGATTATTAGTTGGGCCATCTTCTGGAGCATCTGTTTACGCTGCAATCATGATAGCGAAACGTCTAGGCGTTGGTAAAAAAGTTTTATGTATTGCGCCTGATACAGGTGAACGTTATTTGAGCATGGGGTTATTTGAATAAAAAGGATAGAAACACCTTAATAGTGAATAGCTACTATTAAGGTGTTTGTTTTATGGAATGAAGAGGGGAGAAGAACAATGAAACTATTAAAACCAACCCATGAATATAGTGAGCATATTACAGCGTATAGACACGCATTTTTACACTCAGGGGAACAACCACATGGAAGTAGTTCTTTACAAAACTTTGATTCTCTTGATGAATGGTTTGAAAAAGTGAGTAAACAAGAACTAGGAGAAAATTTACTAGCTAATCGAGTGCCATCTAGTCAGTTTTTAAGTTTTGAAAAAGGGGAACTTATAGGTTTTGTGAATATTAGACATAGATTAAATCCAGAATTATTACGGGAAAGCGGTCATATTGGATATAGTGTCCATCCAAATAAACGTCGCCACGGTTACGCTACGAAACAACTACAACTTGCATTAGCTGAAGCGCAAAAATTAGGATTACAGAAAGTGTTAATAACTTGTGATGAATCCAATATCGGTTCTGCTAAAACGATTCAAAAGGTTGGCGGTGTGTTAGAAAATGAAGTAGTTTCTTCTCGTACTGGTGAAGTTATTCAGCGCTTTTGGATAGAAATATGATGTAGTAGGAATTTGAAAAGGTAATGCAAGCTATAATATCGAAATAGATAAATGCAGTATAGGGGATTACTGCAATTTTAGGGGGAAATGAAATGGGATTAAAAGAGAAAGCAATAGAGATGTCAGGGATTTATAGGCAAAATCCGAAAGTAGAAGCTATTATTTTAGCAGGTTCAGTAGCTAGAAAGCTAGAAGATGAACATTCAGATATAGAATTACATATTTTATGGTCAACACCGCCAGAAGATGAGGACCGTAGGGCTCCTATTCATCATATTGATGGGACAATATTATCGTATCATCCGTATGAGGAAGAAGAATGGTCGGAAACGTATTTAACGAAAGAGGGAATCAAATTAGAGATTAGTAACTTTTTAACAGAGACAGTAGAGAAAGTGATTTCGGATGTGGTGAATCAATATGATATAAGTTATGAAAAACAATGTATTGTATCATCCGTTCATGATGGTGTTAGTTTGTATGGAGAAGGGAAAGTGAATGAATTAAAAGATAGAGTAGCGGCATATCCAGATGAACTAGCAAAACGAATGATTTCAGAAAATCTATGGTTAAGTAATCGTTGGCACAATCGAAAGGCGCTTTTAAAACGGAAAGATTGGCTTATGCTTTATGACGTTATTTGCGAAGTACAAAGGAACGTATTCGGTGTTTTATTTGGTTTGAATAAAATGTACGTACACCATCCGGCGTTTAAATGGATGCCTAATAATGTGGAACGAATGACTATTAAACCTGAAAAATTATATGAACGTATGGCGGATACATTAATAGGGAATCCAGAAAATAGTGTGCAGGAGTTAGAGTTGCTAATAGAAGAAGTGTTGCAACAAGTTCATACATACGCGCCAGGAGTAAATGTGGATGAGCAAGAAAAATCTATTTTTTATTTTGTGAAATAGAAAATAGTAATAAGGGGGAAGTTATGGGTTTTTTTAATAGGTTTTTTAAAAAAGTTGAAAAAGTAAATGAGCAAGAAGCCACTCTTCATGAATTAAGTGAAGAATTGTATGTTGAATCACCGGTAGAGGAAGCGACTAGTTACTGGGTATCAATGGCACAAAATATAATTGTTAATGCTGTAAAGGCGGCTGACAATGATGTGGAACGTGCCTTCGTATTATTGAATTTGAAGAAAGGTGGGGCTTCATTTGATATTTTTTATCAAATAAATGGACAATTGTATTTCTGGGATCAGCTAGAAAATGAGACGATAAGAATTAGAATTCAGAACGAGTTGTTACCGCAAGCCCTAGAAGTTTCAAAGGCAGTAAATGAGCAATTTCGTGAAGCTGATCACCCTATAATTTCGTTCGCACAATTGCAGTTTGAATGGGAAACGAAAGCCTGGTTCTCACATATAATTTGGGAAGATAGCCTTGCTGCTCAATTGTCCAAAACTCAAATTCTAAATGAATGGTTTTGTGTAATTAAAGAAGAAACGAAAAATAGGCCACTGGATAGTGATGCAAAATTTTCTTGGTATCCATCAAACTCTTAAAAAACTAATACAGATAGAGGCAGGTTATGTTTCTAGGTCAGTTGTATTATTGAATAAGTATCAATAATACGTAATTCTTTTTCTATTGCCTGTTAGAATTCGTTATGTACTAATCCACTTGTTTTCTAAACTAAAACTCACATTTCGAATTTTTAAATAGATTGTAATACATAAAAATTCAAAATATAAGTTGACACTATTTTTAATGTGTGATAAAAATGATAGTAATCAATTCGGAAAATAATATTTGGGCAATGAAAGGGTATAGTAGTGAATATCTCCCTATTTCAGAGAGCTGATGGTTGGTGTGAATCAGTATATAGATTATTCATGAAGTTCGTCCTGGAGCATCTTTCATAAATCTCACATTATGAGGAAATGAAAGACGGTAGTTTATACCGTTATCAAATAAAGTGGTGAAGATCTTTTCACAACTAGGGTGGTACCGCGATATTTATCGTCCCTACGTATTTACGTAGGGACGTTTTTTATTTAGGTCCTAACTTTGGTGTGGCTTCATAACTAGGGTGGTACCGCGATATTTTATCGTCCCTACGTTTTTGCGTAGGGGCGTTTTTATTTAGGTTGCTTCTTAGTGTTCTTCACAACTAGGGTGGTACCGCGATATTTTTGTCGTCCCTACGTATTTACGTAGGGACGTTTTTTTATTAGGGAGGAAGTGAACGTATTAGAAAAGAGTATTGATAGAACAATATAAATACCGAATTGTAACAAAGAAAAAGAGACAGAGAGGAGATTAACAAATGAATTCACAGCAATGGACATCGAAATTAGGTTTCGTATTAGCTGCAGCAGGTTCAGCAATTGGTCTAGGGGCGATTTGGAAGTTCCCGTATATGGCTGGAATTGGAGGGGGCGGCGCATTCTTTCTTATTTTCATCGGTTTCACATTACTAATTGGTTTACCGCTATTATTAGCTGAATTTGTTATTGGAAGAAGTACACAAAAAGAGGCTGTGGATGCGTATAGAGAGATTGCTCCTAAAACGTTATGGCCTTGGTTAGGTAAATTAGGAATTGTAACATGTTTCATATTACTTTCTTTCTACAGTGTTGTAGGAGGCTGGATTATATTATATTTATGGAATGCAATTACAGGTAGACTATGGGAAGGAAATGGAGCATACGAAGCTACGTTTGGTGAAATCATTTCCAATCCATATTTAGCAGTTGGATCACAGCTATTATTCATCCTTATTACTATTTTTATCGTAAGTAAAGGTGTACAAAATGGTGTTGAAAAAGTAAATAAATATTTCATGCCAGCGCTATTCGTTTTATTCTTTGTATTAATCGTTCGTGCACTTACGTTAGATGGTGCTGGAGAAGGCGTTCGTTTCTTCTTACAACCTGATTTCTCACATGTAACATCAGAAGTTATTTTATATGCAATGGGTCAATCGTTCTTCTCGTTATCAGTCGGTGTAGCTGTAATGGTAACGTATAGTTCATACTTACCGAAAGAAGAAAGTTTACCACGTTCGGCATTTTCTATCGTAGCTTTAACTCTTGTTATTACATTACTTGCAGGACTTGCAATTTTCCCAGTTGTGTTCGCATTTGGAATGGAACCATCTCAAGGGCCGGGACTATTATTTATCGTATTGCCAGCTATTTTCAGTAAAATGGCGTTCGGAAAATTATTCTTCATCGTTTTCTTATTACTATTCTTCTTCGCTACGATTACATCAGCAATTTCGATGTTAGAAATTAGTGTTGCATCTTTAACTGCAAAAGGTAAAGGGAAACGTGAAAAAATGGCCTTAATCGTAGGGTTATTAATCTTCGTTGTTGGGGTACCATCAGCATTATCATTCGGTATATTAAGTGATCTGAAGATTTTTGGAAAGACAGTCTTTGATTTAGCGGACTATGCAGTTAGTAACGTACTAATGCCACTTGGTGTATTATTAGTTTCTATCTTTGTTCCTTTAAAAATGAAGAAAGATGTATTAATGAAAGAGCTTGGTGTAAGTAAAAATAAGGGTTATAAACTGTTCGTATTATGGTTATTCTTACTTCGCTTTATCGCACCAATTGCGATTATTATCGTATTCTTAAATGTACTTGGCATTATTTAAAAAGAAAGGTAGCGTATCGTTATATGATACGCTACCTTTTTATTTCCCCCTTTTTTGTAATTCGTTTACTGTTACGAACTGATAGCCCTTCTTAGATAAAGAGTCTAAAATACCTTCAATTGTTTGTAAATTTTTATTAGACTCATCATACATAGAGTGCAGTAAAATGATAGAACCTGGTTTTACATTTTTATTAACGTATTCAATTTTATCAGCCGCAGATTTATAAAAAGTATCGGGCTCAAGATCCCATATAATTGTTTCGATATTATTTTTATTTAAATAATAGGGTAGTCCAATTAATTTTTTTCCGTTAGGGGGCCTAAAATCAATTTCGTTTGTAAATCCTGTTTGGCGGATTAATGAATTCGTTTTTTCTATTTCATCTTTAATAAAAGAAGGTGTTTTGAAAACCATTCTATTATGAGAATATGTATGGTTTCCAAGTTGGTGCCCAGATTGCGCGATAGCTTCTCCTAACGATAGATTTTTCTCTAATTCATTTCCAATTAAAAAGAAAGTAGCTTTAGCGTTGTATGTATCTAGTAGCGGTAATATTTGTTTTACATTGTTAGTAGGGCCATCATCAAAAGTTAAAGCGATCACTTTTTCATTTGTTTCTACGCGTTGTGTTAAATCTCCAAATAATTGAAAGCTTCTTGCGTTCATCAATTTGTATGTTCCGAATAATGCGGTGATAATAAAGAATAGTATAACGATTGTAATGATAATTTTTTTCTTCATAATGTAACCTCACAATGATTTTTGATTCAATTAAAAAGTATTATATCAAACTAAGTAATTTCGTGCTTTAAGAAGAGTGTGGATGCAAGGGGAAGGAATTTATCATATAATAAAATGCAAAAGGTATATTAGGAGGTGTTTATATGGCGATTATAATTCAATTGCCAGACACTGCAACGTCTCATGCAAAGCCAAGTATGGAAATGGCGATACTTTGCGTGAGGTAGACAAGTAATATACAATCGCCTATATGAGCTCGTATCATTTTTTATATTTGGCTTTGCACCTTATTGAAATGAACCATAAAAAATAAGGGGCGAGCAGAAATGAAATACGTAAAAGCTAATGCTGTTTTACCAGAGAGTTTAATTACTGAAATTCAAAAGTATATACAAGGTGAAACAATTTACATTCCGAAACAAGAAACGAAACATTATAAATGGGGTACACGATCTGGCGGAAGAAAACAACTAGATGAAAGAAATAAAGCGATTAAAGAAGCGTTTAAAAGTGGGATTGCTATTCATCAACTTGCAGAAGAATATTTTCTTTCTGGGGAAACGATTAAAAAGATTGTGTATTCTAAATAAGAGGAAAAGAGTCTGATTCATATATTACTTTGAATCAGACTCTTTTTGTTTTATATGTATTGGATATATGAAGTGTGAACGGGCATGATAATAGAAAAAATGTGCCGTTTTTTTATTAAATGGTATACAGAGCACTTGAAGAGTAGAAAGGTGAACATATATGAATCATATTGGACAAATAACGATAGAGCTTTTAATTGGTTTTTTTGTTCTATTAATTGCTACAAAAATATTAGGGAAAACACAAATATCTCAGCTAACGCCCTTTGATTTTATTTCTGCAATCGTCCTAGGTGAGCTCGTTGGAAATTCAATATATGATCCTAAAATTAAAGTATGGTCTATTTTATATTCAGTATTTGTTTGGGTCATTTTAATTTATACTATTGAAGTGATAACACAAAAAGTAAGAGGAACAAGAAGGTTTTTTGAAGGATATCCTTCAATTATTATTCGTAATGGAAAGATTGATCGTGAACAATTAAGCGTAAATCATTTGGATATAAATCAATTACAACAAATGCTTAGGCAACAAAAAGATATATTTTCAATCCGAGAAGTTGAATATATGATATTGGAACCTAACGGAAACATAAGCGTTTTGAAAAAAAGTAAATACGAATCTCCTACTGTAAATGATTTAAGTTTAAAACATAAGCCTGTATACTTACCAATTTCATTAATTAGTGATGGAAAAGTAGTTAAGGATAATTTGAGGGAAGCCGGATTTGATGAAGGGTGGCTTTATAAACAAATAAAGCAAAAAGGAATTACTAAATTTGAAGACGTATTATATGCGGAATGGAAAACAGATGATGGCTTCTTTTGTCAGGAAATGCAGCGGTAGAGAATAAGTGATATATGTAATGTTTGTTTCTAAGTTATCTTTTACATATCAAAAAACGTAATCATTGTATACAATAAAACTAGATCAACAATTTGTATGGAGTGATAAAGATGGAAGCGTTTATTAGAAGTGATCAATATAATTTTATAAAATCACAAGCTTATATTTTAGCAAACGGGCATGCGACGGCAAATGATAGAGGTGTAATTCAAGCGTTAAAATCGCTTGCGATTGAAAAGATAATACATGTATTTGAAAATTTAACGGATGAACAGAAAGAGTTAATTGATACGGTATTAACAGTTCAGAATAGAGAAGATGCAGAATCATTTTTAATGAAAATAAATCCGTATGTAATTCCGTTTCAAGAAGTTACAGCACAAACATTAAAAAAATTATTTCCAAAAGCGAAAAAGTTAAAACTTCCTGATATGGAAGAAATGGATATGAAAGAAATATCTTATTTAAGCTGGATTGATAAGGGGTCAAGCAGGAAATTTATTATAGCGAAAAATGATAAAAATAAATTTGTTGGTCTGCAAGGAACGTTCCAAAGTTTAAATAAAAAAAGCATTTGTTCGTTATGTCATGGACATGAAGAAGTAGGAATGTTTTTAGTTGAAATTAAAGGTGATGTACCAGGAACTTTCGTTAAAAAGGGAAACTACATTTGCAAAGATGGTGTAGCTTGCAATCAGAATATGAAATCGCTAGATAAATTGACCGATTTTATTGACCGCTTGAAAAAATAACGAGAAAACCTCTAGTATTTAAACTGGAGGTTTTTATTTTTGGAAGAAGTAAAATAAGTTTTCTTTGTAAATGTAGATTTATAATGAAATTTGATAAAAATATCTATTATGATACAGTTGCTTATATGCAAGGAGGTAAAACATGGGTTACCTTTTATCGAAAGAAAAAGTGAAACGCTGGCCTAAAGATACGATAGCGGCGGGGCGTTGTCATACTGTTGGCCTTAAATCGGATGGTACAGTAGTAGCGGTGGGCCGAAATAAAGAAGGAGAATGCAATGTAAGCAGTTGGCAAGGTATTGTGGCAGTCACAGCGGGTGACTGGCATACAGTCGGTCTTAAATTGGATGGTACAGTAACGACTGTGGGGAATGATCGATATGGTCAATGCAATGTAAGTAGCTGGCGAGGTATTGTATCGGTCAAGGCTGGTTATCTTCATACTGTTGGTCTTAAACGAGACGGCACGGTGACGGCAGTGGGGAATGATAAACATAACCAGTGTGATGTAAGTGGCTGGAGAGACATTGTAGCAATAGCGGCTGGTACGAATCATACAATCGGACTTAAATCAAACGGTACCGTGGTGGCAGTGGGCTGGAATGAGTATGGTCAATGTAACGTAAGCGATTGGCGCGATATTGTAGCGATAGCGGCTGGTTGTGCACATACAGTCGGTCTTAAATCAAACGGCACGGTGGTCGCGGTAGGTAATAATGAATTTGGCCAATGCGATGTAGATAGCTGGCGCGACATTCGGTTGCCTGGCGAATAGTCAATTTACAATAAATAATTAGTAATATTATTCTATTTTAGGAGTAATTATGGAATAGGATATGTACAAAATAATTAAACTTAAATCTACTGAATAAGAATCTCTTTTGAAAAGGAATTCTTATTATTTTTCATAAAATGAGGGTCTAAATGGAATTTTTGAACAAACTATATTTCAAAATTACAGTAGAAGATATAAATAAAGTATAGAGGAGATAAAGGAATGCTTAAAAGGTTTTTACTTTCTTTACCGGATGTTTTACTTATATGTATCGTTCTCTACATAACGTACACAAATTCTTTTAGTTTTGGACAGATGTTAGTAATTTCAATTGCAATCGGAATTATTGGTGGTCTTGCTATTAGAATTTGTAAGGATGTATTCACGTATATAAGGTGGTCAATTAAACAAAGAACAACTTGAATATGTTCAATAGTTTTTAGGAGGGAATGAAATGAATAAGAAAAAGAATAGAGTGAAAAACGAGATAGTACTTTGGTCACTAACAGCAATTGTTCTATTAATTGTATGGTACTTTTATCAAAAATAAAAACGCATCGTACTAAAAAAGCACGATGCATTTTTATTATTTTTTTTGCCAATTTTCTTTTATAAAGTCTTCACGCCCAGATTTTTTTTGCTCAGTAGCATATTTCTCTGGATTCTTTTTATAGAAATGTTGGTGGTATTCCTCTGCTTCGTAAAAAGGTGCAGCAGGACGAATTTCAGTCACGATTGGATCTTTAAACATACCGCTTTCTGCAAGAGCTTGTTTTGATTTTTCAGCAAGCCCTTTTTGTGTTTCGTTATGATAAAAAATAGCGGTACGATAAGATGGACCACGGTCAAAAAATTGTCCGCCATCATCAGTTGGATCGATTTGTGGCCAATATAAGTCTAGTAATTTTTGATAAGGAAAAATAGAAGGATCGAATGTAATTTGAACAACTTCTAAATGTCCAGATGTTCCAGCTTTTACTTGTTCATATGTTGGGTTTTCTACATGACCTCCTGCATAGCCAGAAAGTACTTTATGAATACCAGGAAGTTCATCAAATGGTTTTACCATGCACCAAAAGCAACCACCTGCGAAGGTTGCGAGTTCGTATGTTTTTTCGGACATTGCTGTAATCCTCCTAAATGTATATGTTTTATATAGTATTATATAAATTGTTTTATTGCGCAATAAAAAAGATTTGAAAATATATGTTTTTTATAAACAAGATCCTCCGCTCACGTCAATTAATTGTCCAGTAACCCAGCGGCTGTCTGGAGAAGCAAGGAATGCAGCAGTATCGGCAATGTCTTCTACTTCACCTAAGCGATTGAAAGCGGAAATAGTAGTAGCGTACTGCTTCATCATCGGGTCGCTCAAGAGTTCTGCATTCATATCTGTTTTAATAAATCCTGGAAGTATTGCATTCACCGTTATTCCTCGTGCTCCAAGCTGTTTTGCTAGCGTAAAAGTCATTGTATTAATAGCGCCTTTCGTCATACTATATGCAACAAAATCAGGTAAAGAAATGCGGGTGGCAGCGGATGAAATATTAATAATTCGGCTATTGTCACGTAAACGTGGCAGTGCTTGTTGAATGATAAAGAATGGTGCTTTTGCATTTACTGAAAACATTCTATCAAAAAATTGTTCAGTCGTTTCTTCAATAAAAGCACCAGGACCAATGCCAGCATTGTTTATTAAAATATCAAATTGTGTTTCACCAGTGCGCATTTGTAATTCAGTATCTAAAGCGTTATAAAGGTTTTCTACACCGTGTAAGGATTCTAAATTTGCGCCGATAGAAAAAGCTTGGCCACCATCTGATCGAATTTCATGAACAGTTTCTTCAGCGTCATCTTTTCGATTACCGTAATGAACAGCAACCAATGCACCGTCATTTGCTAAACGTTTAGCGATCGCTCGTCCAATTCCTCGGCTTGCTCCTGTAACTAACGCTACTTTCCCTTTTAACATAGTTTCCTCATCTCCTCATAAATTTTTCTTTATGTAGTAGTGCAAACATACTTAAGCAATATATGAGTGTATGTAAGTAATTCATTCCAATTTTGATTTGAGAAAAAATAAATAGAATGAATTTCGATTTTTTTGAAAAAACATGTTGACAAGGAAAAGAACAACGTCCTATAATACGTGTAACAAATAAAAGTTAATTAAGAATTTTCTAACTTTATATGTTGTATATGCAAAGAAGAGGAAAGTAGATGATTATGATCGTTTCAGAGAGCTACTCCAAGGCTGTGAGGGTAGTAACAATCGAATCATTGAAGATCGCCTCGGAGCATCGCTTGCGAAAGGGAAACTGAGTAGTGGGCGGCGGCATCGTCTCCGGTAAAAGGACGGGGGTCTAATTGGACCTACAAAGCTTATATTTCGTGAGAAGTATAAGGAAGCTGAGTGGTACCGCGAAACTCTCGCCTCAGCAATCAAAGCTACTAAATTGTAGTAGTTGATTGCTGAGGCGAGAGTTTTTATTTTTAAAATAGAATACGATAATGCGTAGAAGAGGAGAGTAAATGATAAAAATTGTTTCAGAGAGCTGCCCAGAAGCTGTGAGGGTGGTAACAATTTCATCATTGAAGATCACCTCGGAGCACTACTTTTGAAAACTAGTAAAAAGCAGCGGAGTTGTTTCCGATAGAAAAACAAAAAGTCTAATTGGACTTGCAGAGCTTATATTTCGTGAGGAGTATAAGGAAGCTGAGTGGTACCACGATTCCCTCGTCTCAGCAATGGATTGCTACAAGTATGTAAGTAATCGATTGTTGAGACGAGTATATTTTTAAGGGTTATATACTGAATATTCTGTTAAAAATACTCATCTCAGCAATCGATGTAGAAATAGATTGCAAAAAATAGAGAAAAAAGAGGAGCGATGTGAGATGGGAAACCAGTACATTTACATGAATGGGGAATTTGTAGAAAAAGAAAAGGCAGTTGTTTCAGTATATGATCACGGTTTTTTATACGGAGACGGTGTATTTGAAGGGATTCGTAGTTACGGAGGAAATGTATTTTGTTTAAAAGAACATGTGAAACGATTGTATGAATCAGCGAAATCTATTTTACTAACAATTCCGATGACGGTAGAAGAAATGGAAGAAGCAGTTTTACATACACTTCAAAAAAATGAATATACTGATGCTTACATTCGCTTAATTGTCTCAAGAGGAAAAGGTGACTTAGGGCTCGATCCGAGAAGTTGTGTGAAGCCGAGCGTAATTATCATTGCAGAACAATTAAAGTTATTCCCACAAGAATTTTATGATAATGGGCTAAGCGTTGTATCTGTTGCATCGAGACGTAATACACCAGACGCGTTAGATCCACGTATTAAGTCAATGAATTATTTAAATAACGTACTTGTAAAAATTGAAGCGGCGCAAGCAGGAGTGTTAGAGGCTCTTATGTTAAATCAACAAGGATATGTTTGTGAAGGTTCTGGTGATAATGTTTTCGTTGTGAAAGATGGAAAAGTATTAACCCCGCCATCCTATTTAGGAGCATTAGAAGGTATTACGAGAAATAGTGTTATCGAGCTATGTGAGCGACTGAGTATTCCGTGTGAGGAAAGACCGTTCACTCGCCATGATGTATATGTAGCAGATGAAGTATTTTTAACAGGAACAGCAGCGGAGTTAATTCCAGTTGTAAAAGTTGATTCGAGAGAAATTGGAGATGGGAAACCAGGAAGTGTAACGAAACAATTGACCGAAGAATTTAAAAAATTAACGAGAGAAAGAGGAGTACGTGTTCCCGGGCTGACGGAAAGCTTAGCGTAAATAAGGAGAGGAGTTAATGGAAATGAAGCAGCAGTATACAGCGTATGAGAAATTACAGTATGAAGAAATGACAGGCGCTGGGCATGTGATTCAATGTTTAAAGAGATTAGGTGTAACGACCGTTTTCGGCTATCCGGGCGGAGCAATCTTGCCAATATACGATGCTTTATACGAAAGTGGTTTGAAACATGTTTTAACTCGTCATGAACAAGCTGCCATTCATGCGGCTGAAGGATATGCGAGAGCTTCTGGAAAGGTCGGGGTAGTCTTTGC
Organism: Bacillus thuringiensis; assembly: GCF_001182785.1. Lineage (NCBI taxonomy): Bacteria > Bacillati > Bacillota > Bacilli > Caryophanales > Bacillaceae > Bacillus > Bacillus thuringiensis. The sequence goes on from NZ_CP012099.1 coordinate 1,780,182, forward strand.
TACCTCTGGCCCAGGGGCGACAAATTTAGTTACGGGTTTAGCAGACGCTTATATGGATTCGATTCCTTTAGTTGTCATTACCGGGCAAGTTGCAACGCCTTTAATTGGTAAAGATGGATTTCAAGAAGCAGATGTTGTTGGAATTACAGTACCTGTTACGAAGCATAATTACCAAGTTCGTGATGTAAATCATGTATTACGAATTGTGCAAGAAGCTTTTTACATCGCCGAAAGCGGACGACCCGGACCAGTATTAATTGATATTCCAAAAGATGTTCAAAATGCAAAAGTCACCAGTTTCTTTAATGAAGAAGTTGATATTCCGGGGTACAAACCAGAACTTGTACCAGACAGCATGAAACTTAGAGAGGTGGCTAAAGCAATTTCAAAATCTAAGCGTCCACTTCTTTATATTGGAGGAGGTGTCATTCATTCAGGTGGATCCGATGAACTCTTCGAATTCGCAAGGGAGAACCGTATTCCAGTCGTTTCAACTTTAATGGGACTTGGTGCATATCCACCGGATGATCCATTGTTTCTAGGGATGCTTGGTATGCATGGGACATACGCTGCTAATATGGCGGTAACAGAATGTGATTTACTACTTGCATTAGGTGTTCGCTTCGATGATCGTGTAACAGGAAAATTAGAACTTTTTTCTCCAAACTCGAAAAAAGTACATATTGATATTGATTCTTCTGAGTTTCATAAAAATGTAACTGTAGAACATCCGATTGTTGGTGATGTAAAAAAAGCGTTACACATGCTGTTACATATGTCTATTTATACACAAACAGACGAATGGCTTCAGAAAGTAAAGACATGGAAAGAAGAATATCCACTTTCTTATAAGCAAAAAGAATCTGAGTTAAAACCACAGCATGTGATCAACTTAGTAAGTGAATTAACGAATGGTGAAGCGATTGTCACAACAGAAGTAGGTCAGCATCAAATGTGGGCTGCTCACTTCTATAAAGCAAGAAAACCTCGGACGTTCCTTACCTCTGGAGGATTAGGAACAATGGGGTTTGGTTTTCCAGCAGCAATTGGTGCTCAGCTAGCTAAAAAAGAAGAACTTGTCATTTGTATTGCAGGTGACGCTTCTTTTCAAATGAACATTCAAGAACTACAAACAATTGCTGAAAATAACATCCCTGTAAAAGTATTTATCATAAATAACAAATTTTTAGGGATGGTAAGGCAATGGCAAGAAATGTTTTATGAAAATCGTTTATCAGAATCAAAAATTGGATCACCAGATTTTGTGAAAGTAGCAGAAGCTTATGGAGTAAAGGGATTAAGAGCAACAAATTCAACCGAGGCAAAACAAGTGATGTTAGAAGCATTTGCTCACGAAGGTCCTGTCGTAGTTGATTTTTGTGTAGAAGAAGGTGAAAACGTATTTCCGATGGTTCCGCCAAACAAAGGGAATAACGAAATGATTATGAAGAGGTGGGAAGAATGAGTCATACTTTTTCACTCGTTATTCATAACGAGCCAAGCGTCTTATTACGTATAAGTGGGATTTTTGCTCGGCGTGGTTATTATATTTCTTCTTTACATTTAAACGAAAGAGATACTAGTGGTGTTTCTGAAATGAAACTCACAGCAGTTTGTACTGAAAATGAAGCGATATTACTTGTTAGTCAGTTGAAAAAATTAATTGATGTTCTGCAAGTAAATAAATTATAAGGGGTGTATGGAATATGAAAACATATTATGAAAAAGATGCAAATGTAGAGTTATTACAAGGAAAAACTGTTGCAGTAGTTGGTTATGGATCACAAGGTCATGCGCAAGCACAAAATTTACGTGATTCTGGTGTAGAAGTTGTAGTTGGTGTTCGTCCTGGTAAGTCGTATGAAGTAGCGAAAGCTGATGGATTTGAAGTAATGTCTGTTTCAGAAGCGGTTCGAACCGCACAAGTTGTACAAATGTTATTGCCAGATGAACAGCAAGCTCATGTGTATAAAGCAGAGGTAGAAGAGAATCTTCGTGAAGGACAAATGTTACTTTTCTCGCATGGATTTAACATTCACTTCGGACAAATTAATCCGCCAAGTTACGTAGATGTAGCGATGGTCGCGCCAAAAAGTCCAGGTCATCTCGTTCGCCGTGTATTTCACGAAGGAAATGGTGTTCCAGCATTAGTCGCAGTGCATCAAGATGCGACGGGAACAGCGCTACATGTAGCACTGGCGTATGCAAAAGGTGTAGGGTGTACACGTGCGGGGGTAATTGAAACGACATTCCAAGAAGAAACCGAAACGGACTTATTTGGAGAGCAAGCTGTACTTTGCGGCGGGGTAACTGCACTTGTGAAGGCTGGATTCGAAACGTTAACGGAAGGTGGGTATCGTCCTGAAATTGCATACTTTGAATGTTTGCATGAATTAAAGCTAATTGTCGATTTAATGTACGAAGGTGGATTAACGACTATGCGCCATTCTATTTCAGATACGGCAGAGTTTGGAGATTATGTAACAGGATCGAGAATTGTTACAGATGAAACGAAGAAGGAAATGAAGCGTGTTCTTACGGAAATTCAGCAAGGTGAATTTGCGAAGAAATGGATTTTAGAAAATCAAGCAGGGCGTCCGACGTATAATGCAATGAAAAAAGCAGAGCAAAATCATCAGTTAGAAAAAGTAGGAGCAGAGCTTCGTGAAATGATGAGCTGGATTCATGCACCGAAAGAATTAGTAAAGAAATAGAGTAAGAGAGTATAAATGAAAAATATGTAAGAGGGGATTTGACAAGATGAGAAGTGACATGATTAAAAAAGGTTTTGATAAAGCACCGCATCGTAGTTTATTAAAAGCAACTGGTTTGAAAGATGAAGATTTTGATAAACCTTTCATAGCGATTTGTAATTCTTTTATTGAAATTATTCCAGGGCATAAACACTTGAACGAGTTTGGGAAACTTGTAAAAGAGGCAGTTCGCGCGGCAGGTATGGTACCATTCGAATTCAATACAATTGGAGTTGACGATGGTATTGCGATGGGACATATCGGTATGCGTTATTCTCTTCCGAGTCGTGAAATTATTGCAGATTCAGTAGAAACGGTTGTAAATGCACACTGGTTTGACGGCATGATTTGTATCCCAAACTGTGACAAAATTACACCAGGTATGATGATGGCTGCACTACGTATTAATATTCCGACTGTGTTTGTTTCAGGCGGCCCGATGGCAGCAGGAAAAACATCTAAAGGAGAAGTTGTTGACCTGAGTTCCGTTTTTGAAGGAGTAGGAGCTTATCAATCTGGGAAAATTTCAGAAGAAGAATTAAAAGATATTGAAGATCATGGCTGTCCATCTTGTGGCTCTTGTTCGGGTATGTTTACCGCGAACTCTATGAATTGTTTATGTGAAGTGTTAGGTTTAGCTCTTCCTGGTAACGGGAGTATTTTAGCAATTGATCCAAGACGCGAAGAGTTAATTAAACAAGCAGCAGAGAAATTGAAAATTTTAATTGAAAGAGATATTAAGCCGCGTGATATTGTAACAGAAGAAGCGATTGACGATGCTTTTGCACTTGATATGGCGATGGGTGGATCAACGAATACAGTATTACATACGCTAGCACTCGCACAAGAGGCAGGACTAGATTATGATATGAATCGTATTGATGCAGTTTCAAGACGTGTACCCCATTTATGTAAAGTAAGTCCAGCCTCAAATTGGCATATGGAAGATATTGATCGTGCGGGCGGGATTAGTGCAATTTTGAAAGAGATGAGCCGGAAAGAAGGAGTACTTCATCTTGATCGAATAACTGCTACGGGGCAAACATTAAGAGAAAATATTGCTGAGGCAGAGATTAAAGATAAGGAAGTTATTCACTCTCTCGAAAACCCTCATAGTGAGGAAGGAGGATTGCGTATATTAAAAGGCAACCTTGCGAAAGATGGAGCGGTTATTAAAAGCGGTGCAACAGAGGTAAAGCGTTTTGAAGGACCTTGCGTTATTTTTAATTCACAAGATGAGGCACTTGCTGGCATTATGCTTGGGAAAGTGAAAAAAGGAGATGTAGTTGTCATTCGTTATGAAGGACCAAGAGGTGGCCCTGGTATGCCAGAAATGTTAGCCCCAACATCAGCAATTGCTGGAATGGGATTAGGTGCTGAGGTTGCATTATTAACGGATGGACGTTTCTCTGGAGCTTCACGTGGAATTTCAGTAGGACATATTTCACCAGAAGCAGCAGCTGGCGGGATGATTGCACTTCTTGAACAAGGGGATATTGTATGTATTGATGTTGAAGAACGCTTACTAGAAGTAAGAGTGAGTGATGAAGAATTAGATAAGCGTAAAAAAGAATGGAAACGACCAGAACCGAAAGTAAAAACTGGCTGGCTTGGACGTTATGCACAAATGGTAACATCGGCGAATACAGGGGCTGTTCTGAAAATCCCACATTTTGATTGAGCCAATTTAAAAGAGATAAGGATGATATATAATGGTGCAAAAGGTAAAGGAGAGAGTGAAAATTGAAGATATCTTAATGGCGCATAATTGCCTGAAAGATATCGTTATTAAAACACCGTTACAACGTGATACAGTTTTATCTGAGAAATATGATTGTGACGTTTATGTAAAACGAGAAGACTTACAATTAATTCGCTCTTTCAAAATTCGTGGTGCGTACAATTTAATTCAAAGCTTACCGAAAGAAAAATTACAAAACGGTGTTGTTTGCGCAAGTGCTGGTAATCATGCGCAAGGAGTTGCTTATACGTGTAATTTATTGAAGATTACGTCAAAAATATTTATGCCCACAACAACACCGAAACAAAAAGTATCACAAGTACAATTTTTCGGTGGTGATTTCGCAGAGATTGTATTAGTTGGTGATACATTCGATAGCTCTTTCCAAGAAGCACAGCGCTATTGTGAAGAAAATAAGATGACATTTGTTCATCCGTTTGATGATCCGTATGTCGTTGCAGGTCAAGGGACAGTGGCAGTTGAAATTATGCATGATATGGAGAAATCAGTTGATTATATCTTTACAGCAATTGGCGGTGGTGGATTAGCATCAGGAGTTGGTACATATGTAAAAGGTGTTAGTCCTACTACAAAGGTTATTGGTGTAGAGCCAATGGGAGCTGCATCTATGAAAGAGGCTTTTCTTCAAAATGAAAATGTCGCATTGGAGAAAATAGATAGTTTTGTTGATGGGGCAGCTGTTAAAAAAGTAGGAAAGTTAACATTTGAAACTTGTAAAGATGTAATTGACGATATTATTTTAGTACCAGAGGGGAAAGTTTGTACGACGATTTTAGAACTGTATAAGAAAAATGCGATTGTAGCTGAACCGGCTGGTGCACTCTCTATTGCAGCGCTTGATTTATATAGAGATGAAATAAAAGGTAAAACAGTTGTATGTACGCTAAGTGGTGGAAATAATGATATTGATAGAATGCAAGAAATGAAAGAACGTTCTCTCATTTATGAAGGGTTAAAGCATTATTTCATCATTGAATTTCCGCAGCGTTCAGGTGCGCTAAGAGAATTTCTTGATAAAGGATTAGGACCAGAAGATGACATTACGCGCTTTGAGTATATTAAGAAACATAATAAAGAAAATGGTCCAGCATTAGTCGGCGTAGAATTAAAACATAAAGAAGATTATGAGCAATTAATTACTCGCTTTAAAGAAAATAATATTCAATTTATGGAGCTTAATAAAAACCCTGTTTTGTTTGATTTACTTATTTAATAGAAGGAAAGAGTTAGCACCCAAATAAAAAAGATAGATACAAGCGGGGAAAAATAATGCTTGTTCTATCTTTTTTATAGTTAAACTAGATACTCATTAAATTCAAGAAGAATAAAGCTAGCTAACCAAAAAAATATCGCAATGCGAATAATTACATACATTGTAAATTCAAAGGGAGTAAGATTTCTCTCTCGCTTTATTTTTTTTAATAGTCTCACAGAATAAAAGGAACATAAAAGCAGGATTGCTATAGACATTTTATAGATGTTTTCTAAGAGGTTTATATTTTCTAATAACTCTTTCAGCATGTTTATCACCTATTCTGTAAAGTATATTACAGAGAAATAGATCTTGAGCTGTCTAGTTTCGTTTGTTTTTTATTTTCCCTGTATCATCAATTTCTACATCAGTTGAAATTGTTTGTAAATATTGAAGAGCTTTTTTCTTTTCTCCTTCATTTACAGGGGAAACTTGGTTGTTGCGAATGATATAAGGATTGAATGACATTTGGACATCCTTTCCTTTAAAAGTTAAAGTTAATACGCCAGTTTCAGCGCTTTTCCCATTCACATAACTCGGGAATAAAAAGTTACCTAATGAGTAAGCGATAGGAACTTTATTATAATAATCAAACCCTTGTAACCAATGTGGATGGCTTCCGACAATTGCATTAGCTCCTGCTTCAACCATTTTAGGTACATATTGCTTTTGGTATTCTACCGGACGATTTGATTTTTCAACGCCCCAATGCATATAGACGATTAAATAGTCTGCATCTTTCTTTTGTTCTTTAATTGTTTTTGTTACAAGATTTAAATCATAGCCATTCGCAACGCCAGGTTTATTCTCACCAGCTACCCAATTAGAATCAGGCATAAATCGAACGAAGGAAAGAAATTTGAACTTTTTCCCTTTTACGGTCATTTCTCGTGCTGTATATGCATCTTTCGCATTTTTTCCGGCTCCAATGTAAGGGAACTTTAATTTTTCTACGTGAGAAATCGTATCTAATAATCCATCTTGCCCATAATCAAGTGTGTGGTTATTCCCAATATTTACGATGTCATATCCAGTGTTTTTAATAGCTTGTAGTGTAGATGGATCACTTTTAATCCAAAACAATTGCCCAGGTGCTTTCTTTTCTTTCGTTGTAAATGCCGACTCTAAATTCACAAAAGAAATATCAGCTTTTTTTATTTCTTCTTTTACATGTTGGAATGGGTAATCAGCCCCATTCTTTTCGATTATAGGACGTAATTGCCAATCAAACATTGTATCACCAGAGAAGGTGAGTGTGATTTCTTGGTCTTCTATTTTCTTTTCGCTTTTTGAAGCGGTTTTACTAGATTTGTTTTGCAAATCGGGTTTGTCTTTTGCTTTTGAAATAAAAGAGTAATTGATTAATAAAACAATCGGTGTAATGAAAAAGGCTATTAACAAAAATCGTTTTAGTAAAGTTTTCATATATACCTTCCCTTTTAATATTATCCCGCAATTAAATTAACACTGAATCTATTAAAGGTAATTAAAGTTACAAAAAATAGCGGGTTATGTAGTGGAAAACATTTGTTAATATTCTCAATATTAAGTTAACATATAGATAACCTGTAAATCAATGTATAAACCAAAATATAGAAATAAAGAATTCGAAGGGTGAAGAATGAGAAATGGTTATATTAGGAGCAGTTGTAAATGGGATTTGTATTATATTTGGTACTTTACTTGGTAAATTATTTAGTAGGATTCCAGAAAGTATGAAAGGGACGATAATGCACGTAATCGGTTTAGCGGTTACTGTGCTTGGTCTTCAAATGGCATTAAAAAGTGAAAACTTTCTTGTTGTCATACTGAGTTTAGTGATTGGTACGGTAATTGGAGAATGGTTACAATTAGAAGAAAAGTTAAAACATTTAGGGGATTGGCTAGAAAATAAAGTTGGATCGAAAGGGAAAGGTAGCATATCAGAAGGTTTTGTAACAGCTACTTTAATTTTTGCAATTGGCGCGATGGGGATACTTGGTGCACTTGACAGTGGGATTCGCGGAAATCATGATATTTTATTTACAAAGGCGATTATCGATGGATTTATTTCTATTATATTAACGACAACTCTAGGAATTGGCGTAGTATTTTCGGCGATTCCAGTTGTTTTATATGAAGGTGGTATTGCAGTTTTTGCAACACAAATTAATAGTTTTGTCCCGAAAGAATTAATGAACCAATTTATAGTGGAGATGACGGCTACGGGCGGCATTATGATATCTGCTATTGGATTGAACTTGCTTAGTATTATTAAAATCAAGGTGGCAAATTTACTTCCAGGTATATTGGTAGTGGGTGTAATTGTTTCAATTATTTATGGTTACGGTTTGTTAGTAAATTAGTAGAGGATGGAAATACATATGGAGGAATTTCAATTTACAAAACGTGTGCATAAAATATTGGAGATTGCAGCAAAAGAGAGTGAGTGTAACATAATTCACCCGGTCCATCTGTTTATAGGTATGTGTAAAGAAGGTACAGGAGTTTGCGCTGAGTTATTTATGTATTTGTTTCATAAAGTGGGTCCAGATTTTTTAGAAAAACTTTCGTTACGAAAACGATTCGAGTTACATAATCAAGAATATAAAAAAATAGGGCAATATAAACTATCTTATAAAGCGATAGAAATTTTACAAATAGCGAAGAAACGTATGGAACGCTTTCAGCAAGTAGTAATTAATGAAGGACATATTATGTATGCATTATTTCGTATAGATACAGATATTGGTGAATTTATACATACACAAATGCAAGAAGATATATTACGTATTACAGCTGTCCCGAGAGACTTAGTGGTAGATTTAAATCGTTTTAAATCTATTTATAATACATTATTTTGTCATATAAGAAGAGCTAGTCCTTCTGATTTTGATAAGTTATCACGATTTGTAGCGGATGAATTTGGTGAACGGTGGTTACAGTCGGTTGTTTATGGATTTCGGACATATAACGAAAAGTTACCTATCTATATTGCACAGCAGGAGGAAGTAATAATTGGTTTCGCTTGTTACGATGTAGTGAGAGGAAAGAAAGGATTGTTTGGTCCGATGGGCATAGCGAAACAAAATCGTGTGAAAGGTGTAGGAAAAGAATTATTGCATCATTGTTTATATAATATGAAGCAAGATGGATATGAATATGCGATTATTGGACAAGCTGGTCCCATTGAGTTTTACGAGAGAAATTGTAATGCTCGTTTAATACCGATAGATAATAATTAACCAACTTCATTTAGGGGAGTTGGTTTTATTATGAAAATGATGTAGAGATGTAGTGGTTTTTACTGGAAAATAGCGGGTTTTGTAGTAAATCTTGCATATAAAGCAAATTACTAAACTTTTTACAAGAAAGGGTGTAGAATGGGTATCTAAAGAAAGAAGGTGTGAAAATGGCCAGCTGGAAACGGAATTTAATGATTTGTTGGCTAGGTTGTTTTACCACTGCAGCCGGTATGAGTTTAGTAATTCCTTTCTTATCTTTTTATATTGAGGAATTAGGAGTAACTGGCACTTCAAGCATTGCACAGTGGTCGGGACTTGCATTTGGTGTAACATTTTTAATGGGTGCGATCGTATCGCCAATATGGGGAAAGCTTGGTGATATACATGGACGGAAATTGATGCTTATTCGTGCTAGCCTCGGTATGGCGATTATTATGACGCTTATGGGGTTTGTAACGGATGTGTATCAACTAGTCGCACTAAGATTTTTAATGGGAGCAGTATCTGGTTTCCTTTCAACAGCGATGACATTTATTGCAGCAGAAACTCCGAAAGAACATTCAGGTTGGGCGATTTCCACAATTTCAACTGGTGGTGTGAGCGGTTCGTTACTTGGCCCGTTACTTGGAGGTTATTTGTCTGAGTTAATTGGAATGCGTCATGTCTTTCTTGTTACAGGAGCTTTTTTATTCCTTTCCTTTCTCATCGTTTTTTTCTTCCTGCATGAAGAAAATCACTCTGCTCAAGCAAAAAAAACACAGCCGAAAAAAGTATGGACGATGGTCCCAGCGAAGCATTTAATTATTAGTTTATTTGTAACAACATTTATTATTCAACTTGCTAATATGTCAGTTCAACCCATTGTTACATTGTACGTGAAAAATTTAGTAGGTCCTCATACTGCACATATTGAAACAATTGCGGGAGCAGTTATGTCAGCGACAGGATTAGCAGTTATTTTGGCAGCACCAAGACTAGGAAGATTATCAGATCATATCGGTCCTCAAAAAACGTTAGTTGTAGCGTTATTTGCAGCAGGAATTATTTTTATCCCGCAAGCATTTGTAACCTCAGCTTGGCAACTATTAATTCTTCGATTTTTATTAGGTATCGCCCAAGCAGGATTATTGCCTTCCGTACAAACTCTACTAAAACAACATACACCAACCCATGTTACGGGACGAATATTTGGATATAATCAGTCGTTTCAGTTTTTAGGAAATATGATTGGTCCAGTGCTCGGGGGACAAATTGCAGCGCATGCAGGCTTCCAATATGTTTTCCTCTCTACATCATCACTATTATTTATTGCGTGTATTTGGGTTTATTTTCATAATAAGAACAAAGAAGTATCAGAGACACAACGTTTGGAAGTTAGTTAACTAAGTGAATGAAAAAGAAAAAGGATGAAGCAACATGTGCTTCATCCTTTTTCTTTAAAATCGAAGACAGAGATAACTTAATGTACCAAGCTCATAACTACGGTGAATGACTTCACCGCTATTCTCGCCACTTCCCATTGCAATAAACAAAGGAACAAAATGCTCTGCTCTTGGTACTGCTAATTGTGCATGAGGAGCATTATTCTCCCAATTAAACAATGCATCTTTATCGTTATTCTGTATATGTTTAATAATCCAATCATCAAATTCAATTGCCCATTTTTCAGGAGTAGTTTGATTCCATTTCAGTGCTCGTAAATTATGAACGGTAACGCCACTACCGATTACTAAAATATCTTCTTGTCCGAGTCCTTTAAGTGCTTCTCCAATTTCAAATTGTTCTTTTGCAGAAAGGAATGGATTTACTGATATTTGCACGACAGGAATATTTGCTTCTGGATACATGCGGTGCAGGAGTGTCCATGAACCATGATCTAAACCTCTCGTCATATTATGATGGACTGGAATACCTTTGTTTCTAAATTTTGTTTCTAACATAGATGCAATGCTAGAAGAGCCTTTCGCACGATATTTGATTTCGTATAACTCAGGGGGGAAACCTCCAAAATCATAAATTGTTTCATACTCGTTATCTGATGAGGAAATCGTTAATACTTCACTTTCCCAGTGAGCAGTGAAAATAACAATTGCTTTCGGTTTATATGTTTCTCCAAGTGTTTTTAAAAATCGTGTATAGTCTGTATCTTGAATAGCGAGCATAGGTGAACCATGTGCTAAAAATAGTGATGGCATCATAATAGTAGAAACCTCCTAAAAATTATATAATTACTTTATGTAAGTAACTATATAATTTTATTTTTGATTCGTCAAGAGATTAGTTTGAAAGCAAGTCTGAAAAATACATCATTTGTCATAATGAAAGCAATTACATATAATATAAAATAAGAAAAGTGAATGGATATTCATTTTTCTTAAAGGTATACATAATAAATTTGGGGGCTGACGAAATGAATGTACAGGAAAGTTTCGTTACGGCATTGGATGGATCGGAAATTTATTTGCGTAAATGGTTACCAGAAGGAGATCCGAGAGGAATTATTCAAATTGCACATGGCATGACAGAGCATGCAGGGGTGTATACAGAATTTGTAGATGCTTTATTGGAAGCAGGGTATGGTGTTTATGCGCATGATCATAAAGGACATGGGAAAACAGTAAAAAAAGAAGAAGATTATGGTCATTTTGAACCAAATATAGGGTGGAATCAAGTTGTATCGGATGTTATCTTTGTTTCAGAAAGGATAAAAGAAGAGCAGTCAAGTCCTTTGTTTTTACTTGGACATAGTATGGGTTCTTTTTTATCAAGACGTGCTGTACAACTTAGGGGTGAACTATACGATGGATTTCTGATTTCAGGAACAGGTGGAAATCCAGGGCTTTTAGGAGCTATTGGTCATAAAGTAGCAACAATCGAAATGAAATTGCGCGGGGCAAAAACGAAAAGTCCAATGTTAAACTTTTTATCTTTCGGAAACTTCAATTCGAACTTTAAGCCAAATCGTACAAAATTTGATTGGTTATCTTCAGATAATAATCAAGTTGATAAATATATTGCGGATCCGTTATGTGGTTTCATTTGTACGACGAGTTTTTACCGAGAATTATTTTCTGGAGTATTAGAAGTAAATAAACTAGAAGAATACAAGAAGACGCCAAAGAATCTTCCAATACATATATTCTCTGGTGATCGTGATCCTGTTGGCGATATGGGGAAAGGTGTAAAAGAAGTATATGAAAACTATAAAAAATGTGGTGTGAAAGACGTGACACTACGTTTATATGAAAATGGTAGACATGAAATGTTTCATGAAGTAAATAAGGATGAAGTATTTAAAGATTTAATTTCGTGGTTAGATGCGCATAATAAATGAGAAAGATAATCCCAAACTGTTTGTAGTTTGGGATTATTTATTATACAGAAATAGGGGCAATAAATTCTTAAATTCACTTTACTTAATAAAAAATAAATCTTATTCTATATAATTAAACAGATAGCAAGCTCTGTGTAAGTAAGGAGATGAATGTATGAGATTTGGAATTATCGGTCCATCAGAAGATGAAATTACGCCTTTTATTGAAGAAATGTCTAATAAGGAAATAACGAATCTTGCGATGTTAACATTTCACAGTGGGAAATATGAGAATGTAGAAGTTGTTGCCTTATATTGTGGTGTATGTAAAGTTAATGCAGCTATTGCAACTCAAATATTAATCGATAAATTCAATGTAACGCATATTATTGTCACAGGTGTTGCAGGAGCAATCGACAAAGTATTGAAAATTGGAGATACAGTAATTTCAACAGAAATAGCATATCATGATGTTGATGAAGGGATATTAACTGAATATCATCCTTGGATGGAAAGTGTATATTTTAGAACGGATAGAAACCTGCTTGAATTAAGCAGAGAAGTGGTTGAGAACAATCAATTCGCTCAAAATGTTTATTTTGGAAAAGTTGTTACTGGAGAAGCGTTTATTAGTGAGAGTGGTCGTACAGAAATAATCTCTAAATACAATCCACTTTGTGTAGATATGGAAACTGCAAGTATAGCCCACGTCTGCTATGCAAATACGATTCCGTTTTTAGCAGTGAGATCAATAACAGATACAGAAGAAGCGTCTGGCATAGAAGTGTTCGAAGATAATTGTGTATCTGCTTCGCATAATTCAATTTATTTTGTTAAAAAGTTACTAGAGTCTTTAAAAAAATAAAGAAATATTGTATGAGAGGAAACCTCACTTTTCTGAAGTGAGGTTTTTTGTAGTAACGAAGTAATTGTGAATAAAACTAATTTTAAAAGTAACTTAAAATCAAACTTTTTATAAAGCAACAGATGCCTGTTCATAATAGTAGTATAATAGTGAATGAGGTGTTAATAGAATGGAAGATAGAACGTTAGGTTTATTACTAGATGTTGTTGGTGAATTATTTTCAGATGAAATTTCAATTGCTGTTTCGAATACGAAAGAATATATTTACTACCGGCCAAGTAAACGAATTGATTTAAAGATTAGTGTCGGGGATCCTATAAAGGAAGGAACGATTGCTCATAAATCGATGGTGATGAATCAAAAAACATCTGAGTTTATTAATCGGGATGTTTTTGGTATTCCTTATCATGGAATGGCTGTACCATTTTCAAACAATGGAAAGCTTGAAGGGTGCGTAACGGCAATTTATCCAGCTTTAACGGATGGAAAGTCAGTCGTTACTTTAAAAACAACAGACGGCTGGATTCCGGTTCCTTTTTCAAAGGTTATGTATTTAGAGGCTAAAGATAAAAAGACGTATGTGAATTCAGAAGAGTTATCAGGAACACATAAATACTCTCTACAAGAATTCGAATACTTGCTTCCGAAAGATTCATTTATTAGATGTCACCGTTCGTTTATTGTAAATGTTAATCATATTAAAGCGATTTATCCTGATACCCATTCTACTTTTGTACTTTCGATGGATAATGGTGAGAGGGTACCAGTTAGTCAATCATACGCTAGTTATTTCCGTAAGCTTCTAGGATTCTAAATTTTTCTGCTTTAGAACCTAGATTTGCTGTTCTGTCTGAATTTTCGGCATTGTATACTAAAATCCCTATTTTGATAGTGTTAATGTGTAAAATAATTATGAATATTCAATGAGAGAGGGATTACATATGGAGAACAATTTAGATAGAATCAGAGATCAACGCCTAAAAGATCGGGTAGTTACACCTGAAGAAGCAGCTTCCTGGATTCAAAGTGGAATGACTTTAGGCTTAAGTGGGTTTACACGTGCAGGTGATGTGAAAGCAGTCCCATTTGCGCTTGTAAACCGAGTTAAGAATGATGAATCTTTTAACGTAAATGTTTATACTGGGGCTTCTTTAGGCTCGGATGTAGACAAATTATTTGCTGAGGCAGGAATTTTAGGGAAACGATTGCCTTTCCAAGCTGATGCGACAATGCGAAAAGGAATTAATAACGGAGACTTTTTATTTGTAGATCAGCACTTATCTCATACAGCAGAGTTACTTCGTGCTGACGTTCTAGATATAGATTTCGCTATTTTGGAAGCGGTTGCGATTACAGAGGACGGAATGATTATTCCAACCACTTCAATTGGAAATTCCTTAGCGTTTTCCTTAAATGCTAAGTCTATTATTATTGAAATGAATATGGCTCAATCCGCGCAATTAGAGGGGCTACATGATCTATATGAACCAGGTAAACAAGGGGAGAGGCTTCCAATTCCGCTTGTGAAAACAGATGACCGAATTGGAACAATCGGTATTCCAATTGATCCTGAAAAAGTAAAGGGAATTGTGTTTACGAATCAATTGGATTCGCCATCGACAATTGTTCCTCCGGATGAAGAAACTGTTATTATGGCACAGCATTTAATAGAATTCCTTCGAGAAGAAGTCAAAGTAGGCCGATTAACAAATCGTTTAGCGCCGTTACAATCAGGAATTGGTTCAGTGGCTAACGCCGTATTGCATGGAATGTTAGATTCAGAATTTGAAGATTTAGAAGTATATTCCGAGGTTTTACAAGATGCAGTTTTTGATCTTATGGATGCTGGAAAAGTCAATTTTGCTTCTTGTTGTTCTATCACGCTTTCTGAAGAGAAAATGCAACAAGTATTTTCTAACTTTGAAAAATATCGTGACAAATTAATGATGCGTCCACAAGAGATTTCCAATCATCCTGAAATTATTCGTCGCCTTGGATTAATCTCAATTAATACTGCATTAGAATTAGATATATATGGTAATGTTAACTCTACTCACGTTTTAGGTACAAAAATGATGAATGGTATTGGTGGGTCTGGCGATTTTGCAAGAAATGCCCGCCTAGCTATCTTTGTTACTAAATCGATTGCGAAAGGTGGTAACATTTCAAGTATCGTTCCTTTCGTTTCTCATGTAGACCATACTGAACATGATGTAGATGTTATCGTCACTGAACAGGGATATGCCGACTTAAGGGGACTTGCGCCAAGAGAAAGAGTGGAACTTATTATTGAGAATTGCGCACATCCAATGTATCGTGAACAGCTACGAGCTTATTACGAAGAAGCAAAAATAAGAGGTGGACAAACTCCTCATATTTTAGAAAAAGCTTTTTCTTGGCATACGAACTATGCTGAAAATGGAACAATGCTTGAAGCGGTAGTAGAAACTGTATAGGTTTGTATCGTACGAAATAGTAAAACGAATGAGTGAGCTTGAAGATTAAATTTTAGAAAAAGAGAACGCCAACTTTTAGGGATGGCGTTCTTTTTCTTTAAAAAATTTGTTAAAAATCGTACTGATTATAATAAAGAATTATAAAAGTAAGCTCTAATTTATGAAAATAAAAGGTTTTTTGAAGTGCTTTCCGAATCAATTTAGTAGTTTACATATTGAAAGTGAGGAAAAAGAATCATGAAGATAAGAGAAGCATTATTAAGTGAAGCAAATGAATTAAGTGAACTCGCACTACATTCAAAAGCAACGTGGAATTATAGTGAAGAATTCATACTTGCTTGTAAGGAAGATTTAACAATTACAGAAGAATACATAAAAAATAATTTTGTATATGTTTTAGAAAACGATAATGCGAAGATTTGTTTTTTCTCATTTTTACGTAATGATAAAGCTCTCGATTTCTTGTACATTCATCCTGATTACAAAGGAAAAGGTTACGGGAAAATACTTTGGGAGTATGTAATAGAAAAAGCCAATGAGCTAGGATTAAAAAGTTTTACAATTGATAGTGATCCGAATGCAAAAGGATATTACTTGAAAATGGGAGCACAGTTAATAGGAGAGATACCATCAACTGTCTTTAAGGGTCGTTTACTGCCTCTTTTGAAATATGATGTGTAAAACTATTAATAGTAGGGGAAGATTAGAATGGATGATGTAAAGGAAAAAAGAATATATGAAGCACTAATAAAATCGTGGTCAATTGAAACAAGTTCAAAGTGGACAATTGAAAATCCAGCAAAGGGACAATGTGGTGTTACAGCTCTTGTCGTTCAAGACATATACGGAGGAGAAATTAAAAAGACAAAAGTAAGAGAGGTATGGCACTTTTATAACTTTATAGATGGGCAGAGATTTGATTTTACAGAGACTCAATTCAATGGGAAATTGAATTATATGGATGAAAAGTCAAATCGGGAAGAAGCATTTGCAGATACAAATGAAAAGCAATATAACATTTTGAAGGAAAAAATAACGAAAGAATTCAAATTATCTTTTGACTCTTAATCTTTAATAAGTTACTATAATGGTGGTAACTTATTAAAGGGAACTTCATAGAGTTGAAAGGGGAAATACTTTTGAAAACAACTTATGTAAACGCTACAATTGTAACGATGAATGAACAAAATGAAGTGATAGAAAATGGATATATCATTGTAGAGAATGATCAAATTATAGATGTAAAGAGCGGAGAATTCGCTAATGATTTTGAAGTAGATGAAGTAATTGACATGAAAGGAAAGTGGGTTTTACCAGGGCTTGTAAATACACATACACACGTTGTAATGAGTCTTCTAAGAGGTATTGGAGATGATATGTTATTACAGCCATGGCTTGAGACGAGAATTTGGCCACTGGAAAGTCAATTTACTCCAGAGCTTGCGGTCGCTAGTACGGAATTAGGATTACTTGAAATGGTGAAAAGTGGTACAACATCATTCTCTGACATGTTTAATCCAATTGGAGTAGATCAAGACGCAATTATGGAAACGGTATCAAGGAGCGGGATGCGAGCTGCTGTTTCAAGAACTTTATTTAGCTTCGGAACGAAAGACGATGAAAAGAAAGCGATTGAAGAAGCTGAGAAATATGTGAAGCGTTATTATAAAGAAAGTGGCATGTTAACTACGATGGTTGCACCACATAGTCCATATACATGTAGTACAGAATTGTTAGAAGAGTGTGCTCGTATTGCAGTAGAGAATCAAACAATGGTTCATATCCACCTTTCTGAAACAGAGCGTGAAGTACGTGATATTGAAGCACAGTACGGAAAACGTCCAGTAGAATATGCAGCGAGCTGCGGATTGTTTAAACGCCCAACAGTTATTGCACACGGTGTAGTATTAAATGATGATGAGCGTGCATTTTTAGCAGAACATGACGTTCGAGTAGCTCATAATCCGAATAGTAATTTAAAACTAGGTTCTGGTATAGCGAATGTAAAAGCGATGCTAGAAGCCGGAATAAAAGTAGGGATTGCAACAGATAGTGTTGCGTCTAACAATAATTTAGACATGTTTGAAGAACTGCGTATAGCAACTTTATTGCAAAAAGGTATACACCAAGATGCAACAGCATTACCAGTTGAAACAGCTCTTTCTCTTGCGACAAAAGGAGCTGCGGAAGTAATCGGGATGAAACAAACAGGGTCACTAGAAGCTGGTAAGTGTGCTGATTTTATTACGATTGACCCGTCTAATAAGCCGCATTTACAACCAGCGGATGAAGTGTTATCACACCTTGTATATGCTGCTAGTGGAAAAGATATAAGCGATGTAATTATTAACGGAAAACGTGTCGTTTGGAATGGCGAATGTAAAACGTTAGATGAAGAGCGTATTATATTTGAAGCAAGTCGTTATAAACGAGGTTTACAAAGATAACTTTTTTAGGCTGTGGAGAGAATCTTCTCCACAGCCTATTTCTAATTTGTAAACCTCACTATATTTTTTAAAACTTTGCAACAGAAGTGATAATGCTAACACTACCCAAAAAATTAGATGTTGACGCTAGTTTTAGAGTACATTGATAGTTAGGACATGTATTTATTTTTGGTTTTTAATAAACTTATTGTATTATTGTGTATTAAATGAACTATTAAGGAGATTAAAGGTAAAGCAGCTCCAATGAGTAAAGTTACTTCACTATTAAATTTATAGTAAGTATAACTTCCAATCCATGAACCAAAGGCTCCTCCCAAAAAGAAAATAGTCATATATAATCCATTAAGTCTGTTTCTTATCTCGGGATTCAAACCAAAGATAATTTTTTGACCTAATAATAAATTTCCTGCTACACCAATATCAATGCAGATACCTGAGATAAGAATTAAAATTATGCTAAATAGTGAATGATCTTGAACAAAGAATAATAGTACGATCGATAATAGTACGAGTGCCATTGATACATTAGTCATTGTAAAAATATAACCTTTATCTGCTATTTTACCAATAGTAGGAGTTAATAAAGCTCCAGCAATTGCAACAAAGCCAAATAATGCAATTTCATTATTTGAAAAATGTAATGGCTCTGATCTTAATAAAATTGGAATAGCTGTCCAATAAAGGCTAAATGCAGCAAATAAACATGCGTGATAAAAAGCTCTTTGTTGTAAAGGAGAAGTATTTATTAGTAGCTTTACCATAGAAGTTATTAAATTTGGATATGTCATGTTACTAGTTGAGATAACTTCATAGTTGGGTAAAAATTTTAGAATTAACAGTAATACGGTAACTAGGGTTATTAATGAAAAAAGAAATACCATTCTCCAGCCAAACCACTCTGTTATTCCGATAGATAATGGGCGAGCAATCATAATCCCAATCAATAAACCACTCATCACTTTACCCACATATTTACCTGCCTCTTCAATTGGCACGATTCTCATTGTTAGTGGAACTAACATTTGAGCTGCACAGGCCCCAATGCCAATTATAGTTGTTAATAGTAAAAAAATAATTCCGTTTGTCGAAATTAGCGTACCAATTAATGAAAAAATAGTTAGCCCGATAAGAATTCCTATTATTTTCTTACTTTTCAATAAGTCAGCGATCGGTACGATAAAAAATAACCCCAATCCATACCCAATTTGTGTCAAAGTAGTGAGCAATCCAGATAAATCAGAAGAAATGTTCAGATCTTTTGCAATGAATTGTACAATTGGTTGTGCATAATAAATATTTGCAGCAAGTGAACCACAACTAATTGCTAAAATAAATATTAGAAAATTTGTCTTTTTAGTCAATTTTATCATTCCTTTCTTTTTGGAACGTTCATTCCGAAATCATTAAAAAAGAAAGACTATAGGTCTGCAATAGTCTTATCTACTAGATGATAGGCTGAATTTTTCTCTTTTTTATATTTAGACATTACATTCAAACTATGATTTAAACTTAATAAAGAATATGCAACTAATTCAGTATCAACCTCTTGTGAAATTTCTCCTTTCTTTTTTCCTTCTTCGATAACTTGCTTAAATACTTTTTCAAGTTCATTAAAATCATTTATGAGTATTTCTTCTATGGCAGGGTCAATTTGTCCAATAAGCAGTGAAGAATTAGTTATCATACAACCTTTTGGAATCTCACCTGAATAACATTTTTCAATATGTTGATAAAAAAAGGATTTAAGTGATGCTTTTGTGTTTATACCACTAAAAAGTAAATTTCTCTTTTGAGAACCATAATTTTTATAATGTTCCAAAACTAGTTTAAATAGTGCATCCTTATCTCCAAAGCTATCGTAGAGAGTAGATCGACTTATACCCATCGTTTCAATAAGATCTGATATATATGTAGCATCATAACCTTTTTCCCAGAATAAATGCATAGCTTTATTTAACGCGTGTTCTTTGTTAAAACTAATACTTCTACCCAATTTATAACACCTCCATTCATGTAACTTAGTATAAATATTCCGGAACGATAAGTCCAGAATATTCGTCTTAATTTCCGAAAGTTTCGTAAAATATCCGTAAATGTTAATTTGGTATTGTGGTATTTAGATGCTATAAAATAGAAAGTATGTATTGAAACGACAATTAAATTCGATTTTATTGAGGAAAAGTTAAGCTCCTATTAGTTTATATGTTTTTTTCGTTAAAAATCGAAAAGATTCCAAGGTAATCCATATCCTTTTAAAAGGATAGTTTTTTTCTTGAACGAATAAATATTCAAAAGAATGTCGCGTCTTTCTGTTAGTATTTCTGCTATAATATATTACGCTTTATAATATTTTATATTTAAGGAGAACAACTCATGAAGCGAAAAAAGAGTCATTTAATGGTAATGGCACTTGTTACATCTTTATTATTAACAGCTTGTAATAATAAAGCGGATAAAAGTGACACAGAGGTTAAAAAACAAGTGTTAAATGTAACAGTATCAGAAGAAATTCCTTCTCTGGACACTGTGAAAACAACAGATGGTACATCAGCACACATTATGCAGAATATATTTGAAGGGTTATATGTATTAAACGATCAAGATCAGCCTACTCCAGCCATAGCAAAATCGTTTAAAAGAAGTGAAGATGGTAAGAAATATACATTTGACTTGCGTAAAGATGCAAAATGGTCAAATGGGGATAATGTAACAGCAAATGATTTTATATTTGCTTGGAAACGTGCAATTAACCCTGAAACAGCCTCTCAATATGCGTCCATGCTCTTTTATGTAAAAAATGCGAAAGAGATCAATAAGGGAACAATGCCTCTTGATGCACTTGGGGTTAAAGCGATAAATAATTATACGTTAGAAGTTGAACTCGAACAGTCAATTCCGTATTTTTTACAGTTGTTAGCACTACCTATATACTTACCACAGCATGAATCATTTTTGAAAGAACAAGGAAACAATTATGCATTGGAACCTAGTAATCTCATATATAACGGTCCATTTGTATTAGAAAAATGGAAGCATGAACAAGAGTTTCAATTAAAGAAGAATGCTACATATTGGGATCGAAAGAAAGTGAAATTAGACGAAATAAACTTTCATATCGTAAAGGATACAATGACAGCTGTAAATTTATATGAAGCCGGAGATTTAGATCGAGTACCTATTAATTCGCAAGTTGTAGACAAGTATAAAGGGAATAAGGAATTACATATGTCGAGTGATCCTGGAATTGCTATGCTTCGTTTTAATGAAAAAAATAACGCGTTAGCAAATAAAAAGGTGCGTCAATCTATTTCATTAGCGTTAAATAAAGATGATTTCGTTGCTCACTTTATTAATAACGGAGCAAAACCTGCAAGTGGACTTGTACCAGTTGGTCATGTAAATGAAGTGACTGGTAAAGATTTTAGAAAAGAAAATGGAGATATTTCCTCATATGATTTGCAAAATGCGAAAAAACTTTGGGAAGAAGCGAAAAAAGAGCTTGGGGTAGAACAAGTAAACCTAGGGTTCTTAACGTTCGAACAAGATAACGCAATACGTATGGCAGAATATATAAAAGGTGATTTAGAGAAGAATTTGCAAGGGTTAACGATACAAATTAAACAACAGCCATTTAAGCAAAAATTACAGTTAGAACAAATAGGTGATTACGATATAACTATGGCAAATTGGGGACCTGACTATAAAGACCCAATTAGTTATTTAGAGTTATTTACGACAGGGAATCCGAATAATAAAATGAATTATTCTAATGTTCGTTACGATGAATTAATAAAGAAAGCGAAAACGGATTTTGTACTAGATACGGAAAAACGATGGGAAGCGTTGCGAGAAGCCGAGCAGGTATTATTAGAAGATGCTGCGGTGGCGCCGCTTTATCATATTGGCTCAGCATATGTACAAAAGGATTATGTAAAAGGAATTGAAAAGCATCAATTTGGTGGTATTTATACTTATAAGAATGCTTATATTGCTAATGAATAAATACAAAAAACCTTACTTTTTAAAAGTAAGGTTTTTTACACATAAATTCTATTAAACTGATTTTAATAAAGCGTAAAAATTCGTATCATATGGGATATCATCTTGATACATATAATTTTTTAGAACGCCTTCTTTTTCAAAACCTAATTTTAATAGTACTTTATTGGAAGCTTCATTTTCAAGAAATACAATTGCTCCAATCCGCTTTAAATGAATCGTATGGAAACCGTATGATATAACCTCAGAAACAGCTTCAGTCGCATATCCTTTTCCCCAGTGTTCAGGCAAAAAGGCATAACTTATATTGGCTCGTTTATGCTCAGAAGACCAATCGTGAAAACCAATGGTACCGATGAGTTCTTTCTTGTCTTTTAATTCGATCCCCCATTTTATACCGCTTCTTGCATTGTAACTCAACTTAAAGTTATGAATGATTTGTTTCACTTGATCAACATCTTGTAACGGTTTTTGACCATAATAGCGCAGTACATTAGTATTAGAAAAGCATTGTAGTATACGTGGTGCATCTTCTTCGGTAAGTTCTCTTAAAATAAGTCTTTCAGTTTTTAATAAAGGAAACATATTTTCGCTCCTTTTCACATGAAAATAGAATGTATTTGTTATTATATAATTTAATCTGAAAATAAAGATTATTCAAGGTGTAATGGTAGATTTGATTTATGATAAACTTAGATGTGGAATATATTTCAAAAAAGAGGTTTGGAAATGGAAAAAAATTCGATATTAATTGTAGATGACGATAAAGATATTATTCAATTTATTAATGTGAATTTAAAACAAGAAGGTTTTAAAGTTTTTAGTGCTCATAACGGAGAAGAGGCTTTAGAAATAATAAATAATAACAGTATTCAACTTGCTATTTTGGATATTATGATGCCTCAAATGGATGGTATAGAACTTTGTAGAAGGATTAGAGAGAAACATAGTTTACCAATTATGTTTTTAAGCGCGAAATCATCGGATGTAGATAAGGTAATTGGATTTAGTACTGGGGCAGATGATTATATTGTGAAGCCGTTCAGTACAATTGAATTTATAGCAAGAGTGAAAGCCCAATTAAGAAGGTATACATATTTCAATCAAAATGCTCCCCAAGTAATGGAAAAGAAAATAAACATTAGAGGTTTAGAAATAGATGAAGTGTCGAGAACAGTAATGTTATATGGAGAAACAATGAATCTTACGAAAACTGAATATGAAATTTTACACTTAATGGCAGTTGCAAGGAACCGTGTGTTCACGATTGAAGAAATATATGAGAGCGTTTGGAACGAAAGAGCCTATGAAAGTAATAATACAGTAATGGTTCATATTGCAAGATTGAGAAATAAAATTGAAGAGAATCCAAAAGAACCGAAGTTTATACAAAATGTTTGGGGAGTCGGATATAAAATTGAAGATTAGATTTTTACAGGGTATTAGGGCGAAATTTTTTATTGCTTTCATATGTAGCATCTTGTTAGCGACTGTAAGTATAATAGTGTTTCAAATTTTGGCTGGAAATATATATAGTCAGGTTAATGTTTTAGAGGAAAAATATTCATTTTTATATTTTATAGTTTTTTTGATTTTTACTACAACATACTTTGCGTTAATGACAAAAACGCTGATGAAAAGGTTGTCTCAAATTAACAAGAACGTGAAGGAAATAAGTGACGGTAATTTTGAAATACATATACCTATTTCGAAAAGCGATGAGATTGGTGAACTAGCGGCAAATGTTAATAGAATGGCGAAAAGCTTAAAAGAGTCTATTGAGAATGAAAAAAAATCACAGGAAATGAAAAATGAAATGATTAGTAATATTTCTCATGACTTACGAACGCCAGTAACATCTTTAATCGGTTATGCGGACCTGTTAGGAAATAAACTCCATTCGAATGGAGAAGAATGTGAACAGTATGTAAGTATATTAAAGCGAAAAAGTTATGAATTAAAACATCAAGTAGATGATTTATTAGAATACTGTCAAATAAATTATAGAGAGATTGAATTACATAAAGATGAAGTAGATATGAAAGCATTAATTGAACAAATCATGATTGACTTTGTACCACAATTAGATGATGCCAATATGAACTTTTATATTAAAAATGATGAAGTGCTACATGTAGAAGTTGATGTGACACTTATAGTGAGACTATTTGAAAATATAATAGGCAATAGTATTATGTACGGGAGAGATGGAAAGGAAATTGCAATTGAAATTTTCAATAAAACAATGAATGTTGAAGTAGAAATTAAAAATTTTGGACAATGCATTCCGAAAGAGGACCTTCCTTACATTTTTGAGAAGTTTTATCGTAGTGAAAAATCACGTAGTTCTCATACGGGCGGGAAAGGAATAGGACTTGCAATTTCAAAAAGTATAGCCGAGCTCCATCAAGGGGATATCACTGTACGTAGTAACGATAAAGAAACAGTTTTTACTGTGAAATTACCGCAGTATAAAAAAGTAAGAAAGTCGTAAGTATTTCTTTCATATGCTGTAATTTTTACTTTGTATCATTGAGGAAAAGGATATGAGAGTAGGGATGCGACATGTGGAAGAAATTTTTATTAGTAATTATAGTTTCTTTTTTAATTATAAGTTGGATCTTAGTTTATGTAGCTAATGATGTTACATCAGTTTTTGTTTGGTGGAGTATACAGGCTTTTAGTTTTATTTCAGTTTTCCTCTTGATAGGATCAGTAATAATATTTTTTTTGAAAGGCATTTTTAGAAAGCGGATAGATAGAACGCTATTTTTAATCATTCTGTTTTCTATCATTGGAGCTTGGCCTGTCGGTTGGTTTGCTAATATAGGTAGAATTGCTTACTCAGCAGATATACAATCTATGAGTCCTAAAGCAGTAGTTCGTTTTCCTTTGAATGAACGAGCATTAATAGGTTGGGGTGGTGATCGGTTAGAAACGAACTATCACGTTATAAAACCAAATGAAAGGTGGGCATATGATATTCTCATTCCACCTGCTGAAGTGAAAAGTAGTAAGTTAGAGGATTACGGAATATATGGAGCGAAAGTAATGGCACCAGCTTCTGGGACGGTTGTATCAATTAATAATAATGAACAAGATTTAGTTCCGGGATCGGATAATTTTCAGTCAATGGCTGGGAATCATATTTATTTACGACTAGATGAAACAGGCACATTTTTAATTCTTGCCCATTTAAAGAAAGGATCAATTAATGTGAGAGAAGGACAACGTGTAAATGAAGGAGAGTTTCTTGCTCAAGTCGGTAACTCAGGAAGTTCAAGTGAGCCGCATTTACATATTCATCATCAAAGGCAAGATCCGTCCAAGGTAAGTATGTTTTTTGCGGAAGGATTGCCACTTTACTTTCGAACTGAAAATGGTTTCATGATGCCGGAAAAAGGAGAATATATAAAAGGGAATTAGGGGGGAAGCGCTAATGTGGGAGAAGTATTATGTTGAAACTGATAGAGGGAGATTTGAGTATTTTCAAAAGGGTGAAGGAAAACCACTGTGTGTAACGCATTTATACAGTGAGTTTAATGGCAAGGGTAACTTATTTGCTTCGGCATTTACGAATCATTACACAGTGTATCTTATAAACTTAAGAGGGTGCGGAAACTCTACACATGACACCACTAAATATAATCTAGGAATGGTAGATGCAGTACGTGATTTAGAGGCGATACGTAAAGCATTAAATATTGAAGATTGGACGTATGCAGGTCATTCGACTGGTGGAATGCTTGCTTTACAGTATGCGATAATGTGTCCGGAGAAGCTTGTGAAAATTATAGCTGGCGGATTATGTGCATCAGCTGAGTATATAAATCACAAAAATAGTATTTATTGTAGAGATAATAATCAAAATGCTCGTTTAAGAGAAATATTTGCAGTACTTAGGGACACGGCTTCTACAATTGATGAGAGGCGTGCCGTAAACAAAGAATGGACAATGATGTCTTTATATAATGAATCAGCTTATGATGAAATGATTACTAGACCGAACAGCGGTAAAACAGTTTCAAAACGTCTTGATTATTTTTCTTATAAGGAGTTACCTACATTTGATGTGCGTTTACAATTAGAGAATGTAAATATACAAGCCCGTATTTACGCTGGAATTTATGATGCACAGTGTCCTCATGAATTTGCAGTAGAAGTAGCCGAACTTATGCCAAATGCAATAATGTCGACATTTGAATACAGTAATCATTTTCCATTTATTGAGGAGGAAGAAGAGTTTGAAAAATTTGTTGAAAGCACGGTGTGACATGTGAATAGATGATGAAAATTTATAATTCAAAAGAGAAGGCTGTCTCCAAATAATCTTGGGACAGCCTTCTTTTTTCATTACCCTACAAATGTTTGATACAATAAGAAAATATTTAAAATGATAACAAGTGCAGCAATGATCCAAGCGATAAAGGTTGTTATGCGGTGATTAACGAGCGCACCCATAATTTTTTTATTGCTTGTAAACATAATAAGTGGTACTAATGCAAAAGCAATACCGAATGATAAGACGACTTGGCTCATGACTAGAGCGTAAGTTGGATTTACACCTAAAGCGATAATTACTAGTGGTGGAATCATTGTAATAAATCGGCGTAAGTATAACGGAATATGCATTCGAATGAAACCTTGCATAATAATATCACCTGACATTGTACCGACAGAAGAGCTAGATAGTCCTGCTGATAAGAGCCCAATTCCAAATAACGCAGCTGATACAGGACCGACTAAGTTACTAAACTGAGTGTATGCCACATCTAAATCTTCAACGTGCATACCATTTTTAAAGAATAGTGCAGCAGCAACAATTAACATACTCGCATTAATTGCTCCAGCGATAACCATTGCGATAATGATATCAATAAATTCGAAACGGAAAATCTTTTTCTTTTGTTCATCAGTTGTTCCAACCACGCGGCGTTGTGTTAATGCAGAATGCAAGTATATTGCATGCGGCATAACTGTTGCACCTAAAATCCCTGCTGCAAGTAATATACTGTCTACACCTTGGAATTTTGGAATAAATAGTCCTGAAAGAAGGGGACTTAATTCTGGTTTTGCATAAAAAACTTGAATCCCAAAAGCGATTACTACAATGAAAATCATTCCTGTAATAATAGCTTCTAGTGGACGAAATCCTCTACGTTGAAATTCAAGGATAATAAATGATCCGGCTGCTGTAATTAAAGCGGCAGGTAGCATCGGGATTCCAAATAGTAAGTAAAGCCCCAATGCAGCTCCAATAAATTCCGCTAAATCTGTAGCCATAATAACTAGTTCACCTTGTATCCATAAGCCGATAGACACAGGCTTTGGAAAGTTTTCACGAGCTATTTCGGGTAAATTGTTTCCTGTAGCAATTCCTAATTTAGCTGATAAAGTTTGGATTAATACAGCCATTAAGTTAGAAGCGAGTATAACCCATAATAGTAAATATCCATATTGTGAACCAGCTGCGATATTTGTAGCAAAGTTGCCAGGATCAATATAAGCAACGGACGCGATAAAAGCGGGTCCTAAAAATGGTAACAGTCTTTTCCAACCTTTTGTTTCTCCACTTAAAGCTAAGTGGGCTGATTGTACAGTTGTACTTTCAGAAGGGAGATGTTCATCTTTTGTTATATCTTTATTCATAGTAGTTTTCCCCTTTAAAATGTTAACTTGATGAAATTATTGTATTTATTCTTACTCATTATTTCAATACATTTAAATATGTTATGTGATAATTTCATTTGAACACGAAAGTTTCCTTAATGCAAATTATATGCCTTTATGCAATGGATGGTGTGATAATGTAAAATGAATTGGGAGTTTATGGTGTGATGACATGGGGAAACATAGTGAATTAAAGGGCTGTTTTTGAAATTTATGTGAACATAAAGCCGATAATACAGCATATTAATTGATGGAATTGCAATTGTATGATATATAATATATTGGGATTACAACATAACCATAGTGTTATGATGTGTAATCTTGTTTTTTATTTTTGTTAACTGATAGAAAATAGTATAAAGAAAAGAAAATGGGATTCATTTTCTTATTATATATGTTTTGATATGAACGTTAACTTATACATGATTTTAAAAATTAGATAGGTGGTAGAAATACATTGGCAACTACAAAACCATACAGAGTATTACTATATTACATGTACACAACAATTGAAAACCCAGAAGAATTTGCTGCAGAGCATTTAGAATTTTGTAATTCACTTGAATTAAAAGGAAGAATTCTTGTAGCAAAAGAAGGTATTAACGGAACTTGTTCTGGAACTGTAGAGCAAACAGAGAAATACATGGAAGCAATGAATAATGATCCACGTTTTGATGGTATCGTATTTAAAATAGATGAAGAAGAAGGGCATGCATTCAAGAAAATGCACGTACGTCCTCGTCCAGAGTTAGTTACACTTCGTCTAGAAGATGACATTAACCCACACGAAATAACTGGGAAGTATTTAGAGCCAAAAGATTTTTATGAGGCAATGAAACAAGAAGATACAGTTATCATTGATGCACGAAATGATTATGAGTTTGATTTAGGACACTTCAAAGGTGCGATTAAACCTGATATTGAATCATTCCGTGAATTACCAGATTGGATTAGAGAAAACAAAGAAACACTTGAAGGTAAAAAGATTTTAACGTACTGTACAGGTGGAATTCGTTGTGAGAAATTCTCAGGTTGGTTAGTTCGTGAAGGTTATGAAGATGTAAGTCAGCTTCACGGCGGAATTGTAACGTACGGAAAAGATCCAGAAGTACAAGGTGAGCTTTGGGATGGACAATGTTACGTGTTTGATGAGCGTATCGCTGTGCCAGTAAACCAAAAAGAACATGTTATCGTTGGTAAAGATCACTTTACAGGTGAACCTTGTGAGCGCTATGTAAACTGTTCAAATCCAGAATGTAATAAGAAAATTTTATGTTCGGAAGAAAACGAAGCGAAACATTTACGTGCATGCTCTCATGAATGTCGTGTAAGCCCACGTAACCGCTATGTAATACAACATGAATTAACTGAAGAACAAGTAGCTGCTGCATTAGAGAAAATCGAAGCAGGGAAGTAAGCTGAATTCGTATAATAAAAAGGGTACTCCAAGTTTTATTTTGGAGCACCCTTTTTTTATTATACAGTCCTGTCATTTGTCGTTTTTTGTCGGTAAGTCGATATATTTAAAAAAATCGCTGATATATTTTGAGTTGCGCTGATATAATCGGAAAATCGCTGATAAAAATTTCATTTACTGCAGCATACCATGTATTTGAAAATAACCTTCTTTAATTTTTATCCTCTTTTTCTTTTACAGCAGACAGTACCGTTTGTTTTACCCAAGCTTTTCTTTGTTTATGCTGTAGACCCCATTGATATAAACTTTGGGCTCCTAAAATAAGTGAAATGACAATGCCGCTAATCGCAATTAATAGAGCGAAAAATTCAAGAGGTGAAGATATTTTGTTTGAATCGGTGTTTCTTAAAAGGTCGATCATAGTAAACCCTAACATTTGGCCCACTACAGAGTAGAGCGTTAAAATTAATAATAAAAGGCTATCTTTTTTAGAGGCGACATTTTCTTGATATTTAAACAAACTATCAAGATTTTGTTTCGCGTTCGAGTATAAAACCTCAATATTAAAAAGTTTTCTTAAGCGGAAGAAAATATCTTCACTTTGTGATTGGGATACTAATTCTAAAGAAAAATAATTAGCAGTGAACGAATTGATCGAATAAATTAATTTCTCTATTTCATTAGTATCTTGTTCAATATTTAGCTCAGCATAGGCGTTTGCCATTTTTAATAAAACAATTTTATGGAATAGGTTTAATAATAAAGCGTAATAAAATTCCCCGTACATTTGACTAGCAAGTTTAGAGATTTCGCGTTCTCCTTCATTTGTTACACATGTAAAAATATGTTCTTCCATTATGAAATAACGATTTGGAGCCCATCTCTGATAAGCATGTTTTTTTAAATATTCATGAATGTAAGGAAGGTTATTTGCGCTTACATATGGTTTACCATCACTTGTTAATCCGGAAAGACTGGAAGTACGATAAACATCCACTTCATTAAGTTCCATACCTTCTTTTAGTGACAATAAAGTTTGAACGTACATTCTTTGGTCTTCAAAGAAAGGGAAGGTTTGAAAGTATGAACTTCTTAATCTCTTCTTTTCAAAGAAATCAGTTACGCCATGAAATAAATAACCAAAAATGAATTTTTCAACTTGGGAATACTTTTTTCCGTTACATTCAATACAAATAGACTCATTTGTATCAGTTTTAGTTTCAAGTACACGGAAGCGAGCAGCGAATTCGATTGCTTCAGATAAAGTCATATTTGGAGCAGTGTTTACTTTTGTTCGAATTGTTAAGAAGCCAAGTTCATAAGGACAAAGTGTTACATCAATAGAGTGTATCTTGAATGGAATTGAAATAAGGTTTGTTGTTAAATGTCCAGTTAAGTTAAGATCCTTTGAATAACGTTGCAAGCCCTTTTGATGCTCTGAGTGAGGAAAGAGAATTTTATTTGTAAATGAAAGATAGTATGCTTCCATATTTTGATGTGAAACTTTAAACTCCCCATAATATGTATTTTCATCATCGAGATGATCGAGCCGAAAAGGACGAAAATCGTTTTTTTGTAAGAAAGGGAACATATCTTGTTCATATCCAGCTTTAAACGAAAACGGGAATATAAATTGAAATATAGCTGTTGCTACACCTTTTTCCTCAATTGCTTGTATTGCCTCCATCTACATTGTTTCCTTTCCATATATGCTATAGAAACAACATGCCCAAATTTATTTGAAAATAACCACTGTTTTATACTTGTTTAAGAGTGAAAATTCAGCTTATTTAGCAGGGAACATGTATAATGTTATGTATACTAAAAGTTATAAAATTGTATTTTAAAAAGGGGGATGCTGTATGCGGATTTTAGTATTAGGCGCTGGTGGAGTCGGAGGATTTTTTGGTGGCAGGTTAGTCGAGAAGGGAGAAGATGTCACGTTTCTTGTTCGTAGTAAACGGAAAAAACAATTAGAGGAAAGAGGACTTGTAATCCGAAGTGTTAACGGGGATTTTTCCTTCCAACCGAAATTAATAACGAAAGAAGAGAGAACTTTTCAATTTGATGTTATTTTATTTTCAACAAAAGCGTATCACTTAAACGAGGCTATTCAAGATTTGAAGCCGTTTGTTGGCGATAATACTGTAATCATTCCATTGTTAAATGGTATCGCTCATTTATCACTACTACAAAAAGAATTCGGCGAAGAAAAAGTAATTGGCGGTTTATGCTTTATCGAGACGACGTTAAACGATCAAGGAGAAATTGTACAAACTAGCGCTGCCAACAGACTTGTGTTTGGAGAAATTAAGTCTCAAAATTCAGAGAGAGTAAAGCATATTTCTAAAGCATTTTCAGGTACGAAATCTAGTTTTGTTTTAAGTGAAAATATTACGCAAGATATGTGGCATAAATATTTATTTATTACTGTAATGTCAGGTGTGACAACGTTAATGCGTGCACCAATTGGACCAATCCGTGAAAGTGAAGGCGGCCGTGATTTTATCCGTAATGTGTTTGAGGAATCTGTACAAATCATGAGAGTATTAGGAGCTCCAGTAAAGGCTAATATTGCCCAGGAACATATGAAAACGATTGATAAAATTTCATATGATATGAAGTCATCGATGCAGCGTGATATGGAAAAGGGTTCGTTTATTGAAGGGAAGCACTTGCAAGGATATTTACTGGATGTAGCAGAGCAATTTTCTATAGCGGCACCATTATTAGGAACTATATATCAAAATTTAAAGGTGTATGAAGAGATGACCTTTAACAAATCTGTAATAGAATTAGATGTATGAAAAAATAAAAAAGATAGCAATATATAAGTGTATTGCTATCTTTTTTATTTTTTTGTATGACAAATTATTTATTTCTTTTCGTTCTATCTGTCAAATTTATTTCCTGTTCACGTTTACCATATAACTGATTAATTTCATTTGCTACTGCATCTAAATATGAATCGGAAAAAATAGGCTTCTTTTCTTTAGACATATGGGTCTCCTTTGCGGATTTTTAATATTCATTATGTATATTTCTCAGCGGATTATGCGCAATCATTTTAATTTTTTTCTTATTAAAAATTTTTGTTTACTTTTTGAAAATAAAGGAGTATTATAATCCACAGTTTCAATTTTCTAAATCGCTGAAACCGCATGGTACGGGGGACCCGTTTTTACGGATTAGTACATAATCCGATGGGGTGAATCCTTGAAAAAGGTAGGGCTACTCATAGGCCCGAATCCGACAGCTAACCTCGTAAGCGTTATATTGAGAAGGAAGGTGGAGCTTGTGCGACAAAAAAAATAATGTCTACAAGTCTATTTCGCTATGGCTTGTAGACATTTTTTGTTTTCTGAAGAAATCGTTTACTTGCTGTAACAAGCAGAAAAGTTCGTACAAAATTATTGGAGAGTGGACAGCATTGGTTTCATCTATTAAAAGATTTTTAATTGGAAGACCGTTAAAATCAACAGAGCTTGGAGAACAAAAGCTTAATAAAACGAAAGCTTTAGCTATTTTATCTTCTGACGCATTGTCATCAGTTGCTTACGGTCCAGAACAAATTTTAATTGCTTTAGCAGGTGTGGGAGCGATCGCTTATTGGTATTCCATTCCGATCGCTGTTGGGGTATTAGTATTATTGACAGCCCTTATTTTATCTTATCGTCAAATTATTTTTGCTTATCCGCATGGCGGGGGAGCGTATGTTGTATCAAAAGAAAATTTAGGGATGAATCCAGGCTTAATTGCTGGAGGATCTTTATTAGTCGACTATATTTTAACTGTTGCGGTAAGTGTATCTGCAGGTACAGATGCGCTAACATCTGCTTTTCCTAGTTTACATGCACATAATGTAATCATTGCGATTATATTTGTTATATTTATTACCATCTTAAATTTAAGAGGAGTAACGGAATCAGCTTCCGTTTTAGCATATCCTGTTTATTTATTTGTTTTAGCACTATTTATATTAATTGGTGTAGGCATATATAATATTTTGACTGGTCACGTTTCGCAGGCTTTACACACGCCGATCGGAACGCCGGTTGCGGGCATTAGTTTGTTTTTACTGTTAAGAGCATTTGCATCAGGTAGTTCTGCTTTAACAGGTGTTGAAGCAATTTCAAATGCAATTCCGAACTTTAAAGATCCTGCGCCAAACAATGCTGCAAAAACATTGCTTGCAATGGGTGCATTACTTGCTGTGTTATTTTCAGGAATTGTATTTTTAGCTTATTATTACGGAGTGACGCCGAGTAAAGAAGTAACAGTTGTTTCTCAAATTGCTGAACAAACATTTGGACGTAATTTCATGTACTATTTCATACAAGGTACAACAGCTTTAATATTAATTCTCGCAGCTAATACAGGCTATTCTGCATTTCCTTTATTAGCGGTTAACCTCGCAAAAGATAAATTCATACCGAGAATGTTTACGATTAGAGGAGACCGTCTAGGTTACTCAAACGGTATTATAATACTTGGAGTTGCTTCAATTATTTTAATTGTAGCTTTCCAAGGACAAACAGAACATTTAATTCCGTTATATGCAGTAGGTGTATTTATTCCATTTACACTTTCTCAAACAGGGATGGTATTAAAGTGGCTTCGTGAAAAACCTGAAGGATGGGCTTTAAAATTAACGGTTAATTTAATTGGTGCAGTTATTAGTTTTATCGTAATGAGCATGTTCTTTTTAACTAAATTTGCACAAGTTTGGTCGATTCTTATTTTCTTACCTGCTATTATCTTCTTGTTTCATCGAATTAAGAAGCATTATGATGCAGTGGGTGATCAATTAAGTTTAAAAACTTGTGAACCTCTTATTCCAATTGAGGGGAATGTAATTGTCGTTCCTGTAGCAGGTATGACGCATGTAGTAGAAAATTCATTGAACTATGCGAAATCTCTTTCTGCAGATCAAGTTATCGCTGTATATGTTGCTTTTGACAGAGAAGAGGAAAAGAAATTTGAAGAGAAATGGAAGGTGTGGCAACCTGAAGTAAGGCTTGTTACATTACATTCTCATTATAGAAGTATTATTCAGCCGCTAACGAAATTCATTGATACAGTGCAGTATAAGGCAAGTGAATCGAATTACCGCGTTACGGTCGTTATACCACAGTTCATTCCGAAAAAAGGTTGGCATAACATTCTTCATAATCAATCCAGTTTACTCATACGTGCGTATTTACTTTATAAAAGAAATGTTGTTATTACGACAGTTCCATATCATTTGAAAAAATAAGAAGATTTTTGAAGGATAGCTTCGTGAAAATGAAGCTATCCTTTTTGTGTATATCCTATGCATAATTGCATATGGGTTTAAAAATTATATCGATATAATTTTATCGGTTATTTGCAAGTAGTGTTTTCTGTGGTGATATGTAGATATTTCAATCGATAAAGTGAATCGGATTATATTTTGAAATAAGGACATGAAAGCTTGAAAATAAAGGGAATGAAAATACTTCTTTACGTTATATAAACAGCTGTGTTTAAATGACCTTACAGTACAAAACATATATGAAAACAAAACGAAATTTCATATTTACGCATGTTGTTTAGTTTAAAATGAATAATATTTTTACGTAATATATTCACTATGTGAATGTGGGAATTTCGATGAAATAGAAAATTTATACAATGTTATTCATACTAAACACATATGAAAAATAATAAAATGTTTTGTGACGATAAGTAAGTACTGTAGCAATACGAGAGAGGTGGTTCATACATGGATCGCGGTGAGAACGTTCTCTATTTTAACCATCTCAAATTATGGGCAAGAAAATAGAATAATAAAATGCGATAGTAATAGTTGCTAATACATAGGAGGAGTTAAAGTGAAAAAGACTTTAATTACAGGGTTATTGGTTACAGCAGTATCTACGAGTTGCTTCATTCCTGTAAGCGCTTACGCCAAGGAGGGGCAAACAGAAGTGAAAACAGTATATGTGCAAAATGTAATTGCTCCAAATACATTATCCAATTCAATTAGAATGTTAGGATCACAATCACCGCTTATTCAAGCATACGGATTAATTATTTTGCAACAGCCAGACATTAAGGTAAATGCGATGAGTAGCTTAACGAATCATCAAAAGTTTGCAAAGGCGAATGTACGAGAATGGATTGATGAATATAATCCGAAGCTAATTGACTTAAATCAAGAAATGATGAGATACAGCACTAGATTTAATAGCTATTATAGTAAGCTCTATGAACTAGCAGGAAACGTAAATGAAGATCAGCAAGCAAAAGCAGATTTTATGAGTGCATATGGAAAATTACAATTGCAAGTACAAAGCATCCAAGAGAGTATGGAGCAAGATTTATTAGAGTTAAATCGATTTAAAACAGTATTAGACAAAGATAGTAACAACTTATCAATTAAAGCCGATGAAGCAATAAAAACACTGCAAGGATCAAGTGGAGATATTGTGAAATTAAGAGAAGATATTAAAAGAATTCAAGGGGAAATTCAAGCTGAACTAACTACTATTTTGAATAGACCTCAAGAAATCATTAAAGGTTCTATTAATATCGGTAAACAAGTATTTACAATCACAAATCAAACTGCACAAACGAAAACAATCGATTTTGTTTCTATCGGTACTTTAAGTAATGAAATTGTAAATGCTGCAGATAGTCAAACGAGAGAAGCAGCTCTTCGCATTCAGCAAAAGCAAAAAGAGCTACTACCACTTATTCAAAAGTTATCACAAACTGAAGCAGAGGCGACACAAATTACATTCGTTGAAGACCAAGTAAGTAGCTTTACAGAACTAATCAATCGTCAAATTACAACTTTAGAAACGTTATTAACGGACTGGAAAGTTTTAAACAATAATATGATCCAAATTCAAAAGAATGTTGAAGAAGGCACGTATACAGACAGTAGTTTACTTCAAAAACATTTCAATCAAATTAAAAAAGTAAGTGATGAAATGAATAAACAAACAAATCAATTTGAAGATTACGTTACAAACGTTGAAGTACATTAAGCAGAAAAATAATTAGCGATATAGGGAGAGAAGAAAAATGACAAAAAAACCATATAAAGTAATGGCTCTATCAGCACTTATGGCAGTATTTGCAGCAGGAAACATTATGCCAGCCCATACGTATGCAGCTGAAAGCACAGTGAAACAAGCTCCAGTTCATGCGGTAGCAAAAGCTTATAATGACTATGAAGAATATTCATTAGGACCAGAAGGCTTAAAAGATGCAATGGAAAGAACAGGTTCAAATGCTTTAGTAATGGATCTGTATGCTTTAACAATTATTAAACAAGGTAATGTTAACTTTGGAAATGTATCGTCTGTTGATGCGGCTTTAAAAGGAAAAGTCATTCAGCATCAAGATACAGCGAGAGGAAATGCGAAGCAATGGTTAGATGTATTAAAACCACAGCTTATTTCAACGAATCAAAATATCATTAACTACAATACGAAATTCCAAAACTATTATGATACTTTAGTTGCTGCAGTTGATGCAAAGGATAAAGCGACTCTTACGAAAGGCTTAACTAGATTATCAAGTAGTATTAATGAAAATAAAGCGCAAGTGGATCAGTTAGTAGAAGACTTGAAGAAATTCCGAAATAAAATGACTTCGGATACGCAAAACTTCAAGGGTGATGCAAATCAAATTACATCTATATTAGCTAGTCAAGATGCAGGAATTCCGCTTCTGCAAAATCAAATTACAACGTACAATGAAGCAATTAGTAAATATAATGCAATTATTATCGGTTCATCTGTCGCGACAGCTCTAGGACCAATTGCAATTATCGGTGGTGCAGTAGTTATTGCTACGGGCGCAGGAACACCGCTAGGAGTAGCATTAATTGCAGGTGGTGCAGCAGCTGTAGGCGGTGGTACAGCTGGAATCGTATTAGCGAAGAAAGAGCTTGATAATGCACAAGCAGAAATTCAAAAGATAACAGGACAAGTTACAACTGCGCAATTAGAAGTAGCAGGATTAACGAACATTAAAACACAAACAGAGTATTTAACAAATACAATTGATACTGCAATTACAGCGTTACAAAATATTTCAAACCAATGGTACACAATGGGATCAAAATACAATTCTTTACTTCAAAATGTAGATTCTATTAGTCCAAACGACCTAGTTTTCATTAAAGAAGATTTAAACATTGCGAAAGATAGCTGGAAAAACATTAAAGACTATGCAGAAAAGATTTATGCGGAAGATATTAAAGTAGTAGATACGAAAAAAGCATAATCGAATACGAATTGTTAGAGCGTTAAGTGTTGATGAATGATTTGAAGCTCCTGTTCAGTTGTGAGCAGGA
This sequence comes from Bacillus thuringiensis, assembly GCF_001182785.1. NCBI lineage: Bacteria > Bacillati > Bacillota > Bacilli > Caryophanales > Bacillaceae > Bacillus > Bacillus thuringiensis. The sequence goes on from NZ_CP012099.1 coordinate 1,817,672, forward strand.
GCTTTTGATATCCTTATAAGGAGAATAGGTGAAAAATATGCAGAAAAGTTTTTATGAAAAATGCCTTTTAACGTTAATGATTGCTGGGGTGGCAACGAGTAACGCATTTCCTTTACATCCTTTTGCAGCAGAACAAAACGTAAAAACATTGCAAGAAAGTGCGCAAAATTATTCTCTAGGGCCAGCTGGATTCCAAGACGTTATGGCGCAAACGACATCGAGCATATTTGCAATGGATTCATATGCAAAATTAATTCAAAATCAGCAAGAGACAGATTTAAGTAAAATAAGTTCGATTAATAGTGAATTTAAAGGGAATATGATTCAGCATCAAAGAGATGCAAAAGTTAATGCAGCATATTGGTTAAATAATATGAAGCCTCAAATTATGAAAACGGATCAAAATATTATAAATTACAATAATACTTTTCAATCGTATTATAATGACATGTTAATAGCGATTGATCAAAAGGATAGCGGAAAATTAAAAGCGGATTTAGAAAAGTTGTATGCGGATATTGTAAAGAATCAAAATGAGGTAGATGGATTATTAGGAAATTTGAAAGCTTTTCGCGATAGAATGGCGAAAGATACAAATAGTTTCAAAGAGGATACAAATCAGTTAACAGCGATATTGGCAAGTACGAATGCTGGTATTCCAGCTCTAGAGCAACAAATAAATACATATAACGATTCGATTAAAAAGAGTAATGATATGGTCATTGCTGGTGGCGTACTTTGCGTAGCTCTAATAACATGTCTTGCTGGCGGGCCGATGATTGCGGTTGCGAAAAAAGATATCGCAAATGCAGAAAGAGAAATCGCTAATTTAAAAGATAGAATTTCAGGAGCACAAGCAGAAGTCTTAATTTTGACTGATGTAAAAAATAAAACAACAAACATGACAGAAACAATTGATGCAGCAATTACAGCACTACAAAACATATCAAATCAATGGTATACAGTAGGTGCAAAATATAATAATTTACTACAAAACGTAAAAGGAATTACTCCAGAAGAGTTTACGTTTATAAAAGAAGATTTACATACAGCGAAAGATAGCTGGAAAGATGTAAAGGATTATACAGAAAAATTACATGAAGGTGTGGCAAAGTAAACAGTGGACTAGTTCTGCTGTTTATTTTTTTATCCTGTTTTTTGTGAGAGTTGAACTTGCAATTATATATAAGTTTGTCATGTGTTTTATCCATGTGTGTATAAAAATCTTTTTGTTATCGCTCCCTTTGATAGAATCCATTTTTATATGGGTTTTTTACCGAATTTTTTAAAAATTAAATTTTATAGCTTGATAATTCGTTTGAAATGATTTAATCTTATGTCAAATGATATGTTTATCTATCAAAAATGTTTTTGTAAAGATAAAGGAGTGATTGAGAATGTTAAACGCCCTATTGATGGTAAGTCTTTAGGTACAGCAGCATTGAAAAGATTGGGAAGAAATGAGTGAGCTTTCACAATAAAGAACTCTATAACTTTATGTAGTGTTTGATACCCTTCGATTAGATTTTTTGAAAAACAAATCAATATTAATTGAATCAAAGTTTAAAAATTAAATATATGAGTAGTAGAAAAAATCCATTAGTTGTTATCATGTTCTAATAAAAAACGGGAAATGGAAATTCTGAGAAAACCTGTTCAGAAAGTAAGTTAGTGAGGGGAATTCAAAACCAATTTAATAAAAGCGAGGTAAATAATATGACTTTTGAAGAAAAATTACAAGCATATGCAGAACTTACGGTGAAAATCGGTGTCAATATTCAACCAGGGCAATACTTATTAGTCAATACATCAGTGGATGCATTGGATTTCGCCCGTATAATTGTGAAAGAGGCTTATAAGGCTGGGGCAGGGCGTGTTCATGTTAATTTTTCGGATGAAGAAATGGAACGTGCTTACTTTGATTATGCCTCAGATGAAGAATTTAATCGCTTCCCAGAGTGGATAGTCAAAATGAATGATGAGCTGATCGAACGTAAAGGAGCACTATTAATGATAGATGCTACAGATCCTGATAAATTTACAGGTATTTCATCTGATCGCCTAGCTACCTATCAAAAGGTAGCAGGAGCTGCTCTGAGAAACAATCGCAACGCCGTAATGAAGGATTCAATAGCTTGGTCGATGGTAGCAGTTCCTTCACCAAAGTGGGCATCGAAGGTGTTCCCAGGTTTAGCAACTGAGGATCAAGTACCAGCATTATGGGAGGCTATTTTTAAAGCTGTTCGTATTGGTGACGGCAGTGCTATTGAAAAATGGCGTGAACATGTAACAAATTTAGAATCTCGTGCGGTCCTACTGAACGATAAAAAATATATGAAGCTTCACTATACAGCGCCAGGTACTGATTTAACAATTGCATTAGCACCACAGCATAAATGGGTTACTGGAGGTGGTAAAACTCCTGATGATACTATCTTTATGGCTAATATGCCGACAGAAGAGGTTTATACGTTACCGATGAAACAAGGTGTAAATGGCTATGTAAGCAATACAAAACCATTAGTTTATCAAGGGAATATTATCGATGGCTTTAAACTGACATTTGAAGAAGGAAAAATTGTTAAAGCTGAAGCACAGGTAGGACATGATTTATTACAGGAGCTTATTAATGTGGATGAAGGCTCTTGCTATTTAGGTGAAGTAGCACTTGTACCACATGAATCACCGATTTCAGCATCGGGAATTTTATATTTTAATACATTGTTTGATGAAAATGCATCGAACCATTTAGCGATTGGTAAAGCTTATCCAACTTGCTTAGAGGATGGAAGAGATTTAGAAAACGATCAGCTTGAAACGTTAGGGGCAAATATTTCAATAACACATGAGGACTTTATGATTGGCAGCAGTGAGATGGATATCGATGGTATTCTACCAGATGGAACTGTAGAACCAATTTTCCGTAAAGGTAGCTGGGCATTTTAAGTTTTTAATTTGAATAAAGGAGTAGAGTGGATGCAACGGTTACTAAGCATAATTGGTGCAACTATATAGGTGTTTCACCTGCTTTTGCTTAGGCTGAAAACTACCTCTTTAATTAGAAGTAAAATGCATGCAAAGGAGATAGGCCAATGAATTTCTGGGAAGTTGTTTTGATAGTAGTGAATTTTAGTCTATTGAGTTGGATACTGTTAATAGGCAGAGAAACGAAAAAGTGGTCTAAATTAGCTACTTTGATTGCCGTTGTAATGGTTACAGTTCAGTTATTGGCAGAAGGTTTTAGGTGGCAGATGATTCCGGCATATGTATCCCCAGTTATCTTAATTTTATGCTATTTATTAACTAGGCGGAAAAAGGGATTTAGAAGTTCGGGTATATTCATAGTTAAGACTTCGTTACTATGTATCTATTTGTCTGTAGCAGTTGCGCTACCCTTACTTATGCCAGTATTTTCATTTGAAGAACCAACTGGTCCACATAGGGTCGGTACGAAGCTATATCATTGGGTTGATCATCAGAGAAATGAACCATATTCGAAAAATCCAAACGATCGGCGCGAACTGATGGTGCAAATTTGGTATCCTGCAGCTGAAAAAAGCAAGGGGGATCCAGAACCTTATATTCGTAACATAAATGAGCTCTCCAAGGGATTGGAAAAAACATTGTCTATTCCTGCATTTGCATTCAGCCACATGGAATTGGTAAAGTCTCATTCGTTTATGGATTTACAACTCTCAGACTCAGAGAATCACTATCCCATATTACTCTTCTCTCATGGTTTTAATGGTTTTCGTAATCAAAACACGTTTCAAGTTGAGGAGTTGGCTAGTCAAGGATATATTGTTCTAAGTATCGATCATACCTTTGATGCTGCAGCTACCGTCTTTCCAGGTGGTCGAACTGCTTACGTACAGCCCATCAATTTAACTGATGAAGGAGATAGCCACATAAAATTATGGGAGGAAGATGTCAGCTTTGTCCTTAATCAGATAGAGAAACTTAACGAAAACGATGAGACTGGTTTCTTTACAGGAAGACTGAATACCTCGCGAATTGGAATGTTTGGCCACTCTTACGGTGGAGCTACCGCAGCACAAATACTTGCAAAAGATTCTCGTGTCAAAGCAGCTATCAATATGGATGGTACATTGTATGGTGAAATTTTGCCTGAAAGTGGCATTGGAAAACCATTTCTGCTCATGAGTGCAGAAGAGCCTGATGAAGCAGATCCCTTTGAAGTGAGGGAGCGATACGGACGTGGGTTAGCTGGTGGTGGTATGTCAATGGTCATTCCTCATACGGATCATACAAGCTTTACCGATTTACATTTGTTCTCACCTCTGTTGCAGAGCCCAGGTGAAAATCCAAAGGAAGTTCATCGTATTATTAACGAATTCAGCCTGGCATTTTTTGACCAGTATGTAAAACAGAAGGATGACGGCTCAACCCTTAAAAGGCTGATGACCAAATACCCGGAAGTGAATTTTAAAGTAAACCGATAACTTTATGCAGAAAGTAACTTCATTATAAAATATTCAATAATTAAATGAAGTGCAAACGGATTTAATAAAAGTAGAAAAATTACTGTAATTATTAATTCGTCATAAAAATAGTTAAAAAAACCAGATAAGGTAATCATTTTTTCTACTAAGAAAGCGATTCGTACCATTTCCTTTGGCTCTTGTATTTATTACATTAAAGAATTTAATTTCTTCATTGTTATCTAAATAATGAAATGCTAAGAATGAAACATTCAAAGTGCTATCAGTTTCAGGAATATAATTCTTTTTGAAAAGCTACATTCAGCAGCTGGACACTTTATTTGAGATTGTTTATTATAATATCAAATGATATATTCATCTATCAAAAATGACGACTTTATACAGAAAAAGGGAGAGATTGACGATGAAGAAAGACTTGTCAGCGTTGAAGGAAGCGAGATTTAATGCAATTCTTGATTCAGCTACTATATTGCTTGTTGAAAATCCTACTGCTTCGATGAATGAAATTGCGGAATATGCGAGAATTGGAATTGCTACACTCCATCGCTACGTCGAAAGCAGGGAGAAATTGATGCTGTTCTTGGGCCATCGGGCTATACAAATGGTAAGTGATACTGTAAACCAGATTCCACTGGATGAGGAAAGAAGTGAAAACTATATCCCGGAACTCATTGAAGCGTTAATCCCTTTAGGTGACAAAATCTATTTTCTAGGTCATGATGCATCTGTATTTAACAACAAAGAATTAGGTGAAGCAGAAGAGAAGCTGAGGGAACCCTTAAGACGCGTTATTGAATTGCTACAACAAAGAGGTTACTTTCAGCAAACAGTTAGCAGCGAATGGATTTTGAATACGCTTTATGCTCTGCTTTTCCATACCTGGGAACAGGTACATGAAGGAAATGTGGCTAAAAAATCTGCTGCAGAGCTTGTTTTAAATACATTTTATTATGGTTTCAAAGCTAAGGATGAATTGAGAGGGAAGTGAACTGAACTGATTCAAATCCATGATAATTAATATTAATAATATAGAAAGTGAAAAGGAGCAATAGGATAATGAATAAAATCTCTATTGTAAAGGCTGTTCATCAATCCATGGTCGGCGCCCAGCTAAATGTAATGGCATTGGAATACATGGCGTTTCCACTTGCAGGATCTGAGGAGAAGAACACAGTCGATTGGACATTTTGTAAGCTATGGCGGCAGGAGAACAACCGTTTCAGTCATCAATACGCTTATGAAGCTCAAATGGATGGGAAAACTTTAGGGATGATTACTTGCTATCCCATACCCGTTTTAAATCGTCTTGCCTGGCCCACTTTTAAACAGCTGCTTTCGTTCCGAAAGCTGGGTTTTGTTGTTTATAACATACTGAATATCAAAATGCTTTATTCCATGTTTACCTTGAAGGAGGGAGAAGATGACGAGTTTCACATCGGAACAATTGCCTTACTGCCCGAAAGTCGAGGACTAGGGATAGGTACCAGACTAATTGAGTTTGCTGAGGAACAAGCTTCGCTGCAAGGCTTTGCCAAATGCTCTCTGACGGTAAAGAAAGAGAACCAACTTGCCATTAAATTGTATCAGAGGATAGGATACCAGATTACAGGTGAAATCAATAAACCAAAGTTATCGTTGTACAGAATGGTCAAAAACGTAGAACCTTACAACCATTTATAAAAAATTTGTACAGTATTAGAGGGTACCACCACATGCCCATAAACTTAAGGATTCAAAATTACCCCAAAGTAAAAAATGTAAATTTTGTACAAGTTAACACAAAATTTTAGCTTGATAGTGATGGGATGGGGCCTCTATATAAAAAAACACAGTTTACACTCAAACTGTGTTTTTTCGACGTATAATGATTTATCAACATTTCTTTTTATTCTTTAAAATCAGCAACAGAACCAGGCCTCTCCTCAAAGTATAAATTCCAAGGGAGGAACCGTTTTTTTATTTACTTATATACGTACAGCTGTACCACTTACAGCAACCATTAACATTCCATCACGTACAACCTCGTAATCTACGTCAATACCAACGATAGCGTTCGCACCTTTTTGTTTTGCAAGTTCTTTCATTTCGTCCATCGCAATATCACGAGCGTCTTTTAGCTTACTTTCATAAGCACCAGCACGGCCACCGACAACATCACGGACTGAAGCGAATAAATCACGGACAATGTTTGCACCCATAATAGCTTCACCATTTACAATATCAATATACTCAATAATTTCTTTACCTTGAATTCCAGAAGTTGTTGTTACAATCATGACTGACACTCTCCTAATAAGTTGTAGTTTTGATAAGATTTCTTATGCCTTAGAAAAAGTGGTTCTGGTGCCAAAAATACTCGATAGAAACATAGAGTATTTTTGCATCAAAACCTGCAATTGTTTAACATATGTATCGCTATGACATATGCAATTGAATGAAAGTGATGCAATTGTTTAACATATGTATCGCTATGACATATGCAATTGAATGAAAGTGATGCAATTGTTTAACATATGTATCGCCATAACATATGCAATGGATCTCTTAGAAATAAGATAAGCCGCAGTAAGTATCACTGAGCCAGGTAAATAAATAGCAATATCTGAAAGCTGGTTCGTATGAAGAACTGTAAAAATTATAATTGAGATGATAGATGCAATAGCAGTACCAATATAATGTGAAAAACGATTTAATATTATATGACGAAACACAATTTCTTCAAGCAATGGCCCTAGAATACCAAATACTAGCAATGTAAAAATAAGAGGTATCCCCGTACCTGTTTCAAGGAGCTGTTCTTGGTTCTCTGGCTGGGCAGTTGCTAGAAAACGCATAACAGATTGTTCTACAATTACCGTAAATAAAACCACCAGAGGAACACTTACTATTTTCAAAATTGTTTTCTCTTTAAAATAAGTAAAACTTTCAATAATTTCTTTCCTAAAGAAAATTATTCCTACAATAGCAGGTACAGTCAAACCGATGGCACTAAGAGCAAATTCTGATTCAACTAAATTGCTGTTAGTTAAAAGTGATAGGCCAAATAATATGAACAAGCCAATTTGAAGTAGTGCAAACATTGTATAAACTATTAGCATAATAATTTCTTTTTTATTCATTTTTATAAAGTTCACTTTATTGCCCCCGTAATTAAATTACCTACAATCTTTGATTTTTCTTTCTGCATAAAGTTCTCCTTATAAATATATTTATATAAAGATTTCAAACCGGACGGTTCGGTCTGAATCGAAATCTAATAATACTACAAGTTTCTAGTTTTTTAAACCTTTTTTACAAAGTATTAACAAAATCAAAATGGAAAAAAGCAAATATATTTATATCTCAGTTGCTTTGTTACAATTTAATTCCAGTAATCATTAATGATTAATCTTTTATAGAATGAAGTGAAAGTGGGGGAGTTCGAACACTTTAGCTAAACATATTAATAAAAATTATATATAATAATCATATGTCTATACGTTAAAATTAACTATATATTTTTACCCCTGCTACGAAGTTAGGTGAAAGTAGTTGTATAACATGACTGAATTGAATAATTGGTCATGTTAATTTTGACAGAAAATTCATTTGAGTGATATAGATAATACAATTTGATTAACCTCTTTTCAAACCGTATTGTTTGAGGTTCAGATAATATAGGGGTTGATAAGATATTTTTGTTCCAAACTTCTTTATACTTACAAAAAAATTCAAGAAAATAGATGGTAAATATCACCTGAAATATTAAGCTCGTTTTTATTAGGAGGATTACAAAGCATGACTAAAGTTGATAAGGTTAAAGAAAAAATTATTGAAACATCTTTATATTTATTTAATACTAATGGGATAACTCGCACATCCATCCAGGATATAATGACAGCTACTGAATTACCTAAAGGATCTATTTATCGTAGATTCAAAAGTAAAGAAGAAATTGTCCTTGCTGCCTACGACAAAAGTGGTGAGATTATGTGGAGTCATTTTCATAAAGCAATGGAAAATAAAAAGACAGCAATTGATAAAATCCTTGCAATTTTCCTTGTATATCAAGATGCAGCTAATAATCCTCCTATTGCTGGAGGCTGTCCATTACTTAATAGCGCAATTGAAAGTACTGGAGTATTTCCAGAATTACAAAAAGCAGCAGCAAAAGGTTATGATGATACAGTAATGTTAATGGCTTCTCTCATAAAAGAAGGAATAGAGAAACAAGAACTTAAAGAAGATACAGATATTATATCGCTCGCTTCTTTTCTTGCATCTTCAATGGAGGGAGCTATTATGGCAAGTCGCGTATCTAACGATAATATACACCATCATTATTTTATTGAACAAATAAAACATCATCTTTTCTCTTATTCTAAATAAGTGAGAACTTGCAGTGTTTTCATCCGATTTTTATAAACTTAAATTGAATACATACCCCTTATGAACAGTATCTTTTGTTTATGAGGGGTATTTGAATAGCTTTTAGACGATGTTTCATGTTTCTTATTGAACGTCTTTGTTATCGTTACTACAGGAAAAGCAATAAAGAATGAATTACATATAAACTGATTTATATGTTGTAAGTGTTTCTATATTGAGTTTGTAAATCTACACAATAAGGTTTCATTGTATATAATACGTAGAATAGAAGTTCAGTTAGATAAAATTCGGTAGTCGAATTTTTTTGCGTAAAGCTGTATAATGCTTGTAACGAAAGGGAAATACAGGAAGGGATTTGTAATGAGTTACTATGGAAAAAGATAAACAACAATTAAGCGTTGAAGTTGCAAGATTATATTATCAATCAGATTATAGTCAGCAAGAAATTGCTAACAAATTAAATATTTCAAGACCGACGATTTCTAGATTGTTAAAGTACGCGAAAGAAAAAGGGTTTGTTCAAATTAGCATCGCCGATCCATTTGCGGATTTAGATAACGTTGGGAATTTACTGAAAGAAAAGTACAACTTGTTAGAGGCACATGTTGTGTTTTCTCCAGTACCGGAATATGCAACGATTACAGAGTATATAAGTAAATATGCTGCTGAGTATATGGAAAAGACGGTTAAAAACGGTGATATTGTTGGTGTAAGCTGGGGAATGACGATGTATGAAATCGCTAGAAAAATCGTACCGCAACATGTAAAAGGGGTAGAGGTTGTCCAGTTAAAAGGCGGTATTAGTCATTCGAGTGTAAATACATATGCGAATGAGACGATAGCTTTATTTGCAGATGCTTTTCAAACGACGCCAAGAAATCTACCTCTTCCAGTTATATTTGATAATGCAGTGACAAAAGAATTAGTAGAGCAGGATCGACATATTCATCACATTATTGAAATGGGGAAACAAGCGAATATTGCAGTTTTCACTGTAGGAACAGTGCGAGACGAAGCGCTATTATTCCGATTAGGTTATTTCGATAAGGATGAAACAAGTTTACTCAAAAAACAATCGGTCGGTGACATTTGTTCACGTTTCTTTGATGGAGACGGAAATATTAGTAGCGAAGAGATTAATCAGCGTACAATTGGAATTGAGTTAGAGGAACTGAAATTAAAGAAACGCTCTATTTTAGTTGCAGGTGGTAATAGAAAAATAAAAGCAATTGATGGTGCGTTACGTGGCGGGTATGCAAATGTATTAATTATCGATCAGCATACAGCAAAAGAACTGTTACATTATGAAAAAGGTTAGAAATAAAAGGAGTTCTCAAAATGTTAATTTTGAGAACTCCTTTTATTTTGTTATGTATGAATGATAGGAGTCTTTTTTGAACACAAATTGCCTTTTTAAAAATAATTATGGATATGGAGATACATACTACCATTGTTAACATAGAAAATTTGATTATATATGAAGTGTTCTTTGTTAGAATGCGCTTTATTTACTACAAGAAAATTCCTTTTAAAAAAGAATGAACAAAATTTCAAAAGTGTATTTACATTTGTTCAACTAAGAGTTAGAATGAAGTTGTTAAAAGATATGAGGAGTGAAGATAATGAACATTGCAAAGTTAATTGACCATACAATTTTAAAAGCTAATACTACTAAAGAAGATGTTATGAAAGTAATCGAAGAAGCAAAGGAATATAAATTTGCTTCTGTTTGTATTAACCCAACGTGGGTAAAATTAGCGGCTGATGAACTAGCTGGACATGATGTAGACGTTTGTACTGTAATCGGTTTCCCATTAGGAGCAAGCACTACTGAAACAAAAGCATTTGAAACAAAAGATGCTATTGCAAAAGGTGCAACTGAAGTTGATATGGTAATCAACGTAGGCGCTTTGAAAGATGGCGACAACGAACTTGTTGAAAAAGACATTTATGAAGTAGTACAAGCAGCAAAAGGAAAAGCTCTTGTAAAAGTAATCATTGAAACTTGCCTATTAACAGATGAAGAGAAAGTACGCGCTTGTGAATTATCAGTAAAAGCTGGTGCTGATTTCGTAAAAACGTCAACTGGATTCTCAACTGGCGGAGCAACTGCTGAAGATATCGCATTAATGCGTAAAACAGTAGGACCAAACGTTGGTGTAAAAGCATCTGGCGGTGTTCGTACACGTGAAGATGCAGACAAAATGGTAGCTGCTGGAGCTTCTCGCGTTGGAGCAAGTGCTAGTGTTGCAATCGTATTAAATGATGCAAAAGGTGCTACAGATAACTACTAATCGATAAAAGCTTAAAGCAATAGATATACGTTTAAAGTATATCTATTGCTTTAATAATTGAAAAAAATGTAAGCGGATACGAATGGGAGGAAACGGCTTATGAAATACTTAATCGGTGTTTTTGGCCTCGTATTGATTTTAGGTATCGCTTGGCTTGCTAGTAATGATAGAAAGAAAGTCAAATATCGTCCAATCATAACGATGGTTATATTACAATTCATTTTGGGGTTTCTATTATTAAATACAAGTGTAGGGAATATATTAATTAGCGGAATAGCAGATGGTTTTGGAGAGCTATTAAAATATGCCGCTGACGGTGTGAATTTCGTATTTGGTGGATTAGTAAATCAAAAAGAGTTTTCGTTCTTTTTAAGTGTATTAATGCCAATCGTATTTATATCAGCCTTAATAGGTATTTTGCAACATATTAAAGTATTACCTATTATTGTGAAATCTATCGGTCTAGCATTAAGTAAAGTAAATGGAATGGGGAAACTAGAATCATATAACGCTGTGGCATCGGCGATTTTAGGACAATCGGAAGTATTTATTTCGGTTAAGAAACAACTAGGGTTATTGCCAGAGAAAAGAATGTATACATTATGTGCATCAGCAATGTCTACAGTTTCTATGTCTATCGTTGGATCATATATGGTTTTATTAAAACCACAATATGTTGTAACCGCTTTAGTGCTTAACTTATTCGGTGGCTTCATCATTGCTTCTATCATTAACCCGTATGAAGTTACTGAGGAAGAAGATATGTTAGAAGTACAAGAAGAAGAGAAAAAGACTTTCTTTGAAGTATTAGGGGAATACATTATTGATGGATTTAAAGTTGCGATTACAGTAGCAGCTATGTTAATTGGTTTCGTAGCTCTTATCGCATTCATTAATGCAGTATTTAAAGGTGTAATCGGTATTTCATTCCAAGAAATTCTTGGTTATGCATTTGCACCATTTGCATTTATTATGGGTGTACCTTGGCATGAAGCAGTTAATGCCGGAAATATTATGGCAACAAAATTAGTATCAAATGAATTTGTCGCTATGACAGATTTAGCACAAGGAAACTTTAATTTCTCAGATAGAACGACAGCGATTATCTCTGTATTCTTAGTTTCATTTGCAAACTTCTCTTCAATTGGGATTATTGCAGGAGCAGTTAAGAGCTTAAATGAAAAGCAAGGGAATGTAGTCGCAAGATTTGGTTTGAAATTACTATTCGGTGCAACATTAGTAAGTTTCTTATCAGCAACAATCGTTGGTTTATTATTTTAATAGATTTATATAATATAAAAAGGAATGGTGATTGTAATGAGAATGGTAGATATTATCGCAAAAAAACGTGACGGCAAAGAATTAACGACTGAAGAAATCAAATTCTTTATTAATGGATATACAGACGGAAGTATTCCTGATTATCAAGTGAGTGCACTTGCAATGGCAATCTTCTTTAAAGATATGACAGATCGCGAACGTGCAGATTTAACGATGGCGATGGTTGAGTCTGGAGAAACGATCGACTTATCAGCAATTGAAGGAATTAAAGTAGACAAACATTCAACTGGCGGTGTTGGTGATACAACAACATTAGTATTAGGACCATTAGTAGCTGCTTTAGATGTACCAGTAGCAAAAATGTCTGGTCGTGGTTTAGGGCATACAGGCGGAACAATTGATAAATTAGAAGCGGTAGAAGGATTCCACGTTGAAATTACGAAAGAACAATTCATTGATATTGTAAACCGTGACAAAGTAGCTGTTATTGGACAAACAGGAAACTTAACACCTGCAGATAAAAAGATTTATGCATTACGCGACGTAACAGGAACTGTTAACTCAATTCCTTTAATCGCAAGTTCAATTATGAGTAAAAAAATTGCAGCTGGTGCTGACGCAATCGTACTTGATGTAAAAACAGGTGCTGGTGCATTTATGAAAACAGAAGAAGATGCAAAAGAATTAGCACATGCAATGGTACGTATCGGAAATAACGTAGGACGTCAAACAATGGCAGTTATTTCAGATATGTCACAACCTCTTGGATTTGCGATTGGTAATGCTCTAGAAGTGAAAGAAGCAATTGATACGTTAAAAGGTGAAGGTCCAGAAGATTTAACAGAATTAGTACTTGTATTAGGAAGTCAAATGGTCGTACTTGCGAAAAAAGCAAATACGTTAGAAGAAGCTCGTGAAATGCTAATTGAAGTGATGAAAAACGGAAAAGCAACTGAGAAATTTAAAGAGTTCTTAAGCAATCAAGGCGGAGATAGCTCAATTGTAGACAATCCAGAAAAAATGCCACAAGCGAAGTATGTAATTGATGTACCTGCAAAAACTTCAGGTGTTATTTCTAACATTGTTGCAGATGAAATCGGTATCGCAGCTATGTTACTTGGTGCTGGCCGCGCAACAAAAGAAGATGAAATTGATTTAGCAGTAGGTTTAATGTTACGCAAAAAAGTTGGCGATGCAGTAAAAGAAGGCGAGCCGTTCGTAACAATCTACGCAAATCGTGAAAATGTAGAAGATGTAAAAGCAAAAATTTATGAGAACATCTCTATCGCTGAAACAGCAGTGGCTCCTAAATTAGTTCATACAGTTATTACTGACTAATCATTATTTCATTTACTTTGAGGGGGAAATAATATGGATAAGAAAAAATATATTGAAGAAGCAAACAAGATGTTATCGAAAGCGTATATTCCGTATTCTAAATTTCCTGTTGGCGCAGCGTTAGTTACGAAAGAAGGGAAAATCTATACTGGTTGTAATATAGAAAATGCTTCTTACGGTTTATGTAACTGTGCAGAAAGAACAGCAATATTTAAAGCAGTATCAGAAGGTGAGCGCGATTTTAGTTACTTAGTTATTACAGGAGAAACTGATGGACCGATTTCACCATGTGGTGCGTGTAGACAAGTAATTGTTGAATTCTGTGATCCGAAAATGCCTGTATTACTAACGAATGTAAAAGGTGATGAAAAAGAAGTGACTGTTGAGCAATTACTTCCAGGTGCTTTCACAATTGACGATTTAAAATAAGTTAAAAAGCCATTTTTCAATTATTAATTGCAGAATGGCTTTTTTGTTCATATTCCGTTCATAAACTTTGCGTAAAATGATTGCAGCGAATATGGAAAGTTTACAGCAGGAGGAATATAATGAAGAAATTCTATAATGCGGCATGTAGTTACTTATTGGTTTATGATTTTGCTAAAAAAGTCATTTAAATAGATAGGAGTGGAAAGTATGATAGCACTTTTATCAAGTGTCATAGCGGTTTGTATGGCTGTTGGGGTAATGTTTCTACGTTTTAAAGCAGCGAAAAAGCCGGTAACGAAAAAGAAAATTATATTACCACCAATTTTTATGAGTACAGGCGCGATGATGTACTTTTTACCAGAGTTTCGATTAACATCGTTAGAAATAGTCGAGGCAATTAGTATAGGGCTTATTTTCTCTATTTTTCTTATTAAAACAACTAAGTTCGAAATAAAGGGCGAACATATATTTATGAAACCGTCAAAAGCATTCATATTCATTTTAGTAGGCTTATTAGCTGTACGCGTGGCATTAAAGTCATATTTAAGCCAATCAATTGATTTGGCAGAGTTAAGCAGCATGTTTTTCTTACTTGCATTTGCGATGATTGTGTCGTGGAGAATTGCGATGTATCGCTCGTTTACTAAATTAGAAAAGACAATAAACAGAGCTGGAATTTCTATATAGGAAATCCAGCTCTGTTTATGTTTTATTGAAATTCTTTAGCGTGGAACTCATTTGCTTAATTTTAAACGTATTTGAGCATCTTGTAATGCAACTGGTGTAACGTTAAGACCATTCGAATCAACAATTTTTGTATTTAATAAAATGGAATCTAGGCTTCCACGAAATGTTTCTGTATAGTTTTGACGTAACATTTGTTGTTCTTGTTTTTCATCAACTGTTAATCCAGATGTTCTTTCTTTTTTTGATAATTCATTAATACGGAATAAAATATTTTGCATTTTGTTCACCTCTTGTTTTAAATTAAATTAGCAACTTACTAATTTATAGTTATTGTAACTTGTTTAGTTGTTTGTGTCAATACTATCTAAAAATAAGTTAAAAATTGACGAAAAATTATAACAATAATAGAATAAAGTGTATTGAATAATTAGTTTCACAATTATACATAAAACGCTAGGGGGATTATTATGAAATCAACATTTTTTGCTCAAAATAGAGAAAGACTAACGAAAACATTACCTGATGAATCCGTTACGATTTTATTTGCGGGACAAGCACCGCATATGTCAGCTGATGCACATTATAAATTTGTACCGAATCGTAATTTTTACTACTTAACGGGAATCGATGAACCAAATGTTATTTTTATGCTAAAAAAGTTTGGGAATAGTGTAGAAGAGACACTTTTTATTGAAAAATCAGATCCAGTAATGGAAAAATGGGTTGGGAAAACAGTTTCTAGCGAAGAAGCAGAGGGAATTTCAGGTATAAAGAAAGTTGTATATTTAGATAGCTTTGAAAAGACAATGTCAAATATACTTTTTACAGAAAATGCGAAGCATCTATATTTAGATATAGAACGTCGTGAGTGGAATGGTACGGAGACAAAAACATTAGCATTTGCTAAACATGTAAGAGAACAATACCCACACGTAACAATTGGTAATGTATATCCGAACATTTGTGAATTACGAGTATTTAAAACAGAGGAAGAAATTGAAATTATTAAAGAAGCGATTGCTATAACGCAAGACGGTATTTACAACGCACTTAAGCATGCAAAAGCAGGTATGATGGAGTATGAATTAGAAGCTCAATTTGATTTTACACTGAAATCATCTGGCATTAAGCACCATGCGTTCAATACAATTTTGGCAAGTGGTAAAAATGCTACAGTTCTTCATTATGAAGATAATGATGCACAAATTCAAAATGGTGATTTAGTATTGCTAGATTTAGGTGCTCAAAAAGACTACTATAACGCTGATATTAGTTATACATTCCCGGCAAATGGAACATTCTCTAGTCGTCAAAAACAAATTTATAATATTGTATTAAAGGCATTAAAAGAAACAACAGAGATTATTAAGCCAGGATTAAAGTTCGCTGCATTAATTGAGCATACAAAAAAGGTGCTGGCAGAAGAGTGTAAAGCAATTGGTTTAATTCAAGAAGATGAAGAGTTATCAAAATACTATTATCATGGTGTCAGCCATTTCCTTGGTTTAGATACACATGATGTAGGAACATATAAAGATAGAGTGTTAGAAGAAGGTATGGTTATAACAATTGAACCTGGTCTTTATATTGAGGAAGAGTCGATCGGTATTCGAATAGAAGATGATATTCTTGTAACGAAAGACGGGTATGAAAACTTATCAAAAGATATCATTAGAGAAGTTGAAGAAATTGAAGAATTTATGAGTGTAAATAATGAACATGTAAAAGGAAACCAAGCTGTAGTTAAATAATAAAAAAGTCATCACTAATTTATTTGAACTTTATCTCGAATCGTGGACAATTAAAAAATCCAGGATTCGGGATAGGGTTCTTTTTATCTTCGAAATACTAATCTTTAATTATTAATCCTAATAAAGTTGCAAACTGAACAGCTTGATATGTTGATACTTTACATCCTTTTAAATCGTTCACTGAAACTGTAAGTGTATCAAAGTTAGAAGAACTAATATCTATCCCCTTCAGTGATGTCTGATCAAAATTAGCTTCGTCAAGACTACATAATTGGAATTCAACTTTTTTTAGTTTACAGTCAAAAAAATCTGCATTATTTAATGAAGTTTCATTAAATATAATTTTTTCTAGTTTAGAATTTCCAAATGCTGCTAAATTCAAAATTGAATTCTCAAATTTAACATTTCCTAAGCTAGATTCTGCAAAATTAACCCCGATTAATTTACTGTTTTTAAATTCGACTCTATGAACAGAAGAATTGCTTAAATTAACATTTGATAAATCGCAGTTTTCAAAACAAACATCTGTAATATCAATATTGCTAAAGTCTGTATTAGTGAATTTACAATTCTTTATCACTGCATCATACAATCGCACTCTATCTACAGATTCATTTTCGAAAGTGGAGTCTATAATTTCACACACTTCTAATGTTGGATCTTCTTCATAAAAAATATCTTGAAAATTCTTTGAAGATAACTCTGGTGAAATTTTTGGTCTATCAATTTTCATCGTATATCAATCCTCTTCTATTTGATATATTTGTGTAATTTGAGTCTATTGTCTTCTTGTAAGGAACATTAGTTCTTATTATACAAAAATGTAAGTTCTTTTGTGAAGAGCATTTTAGCTACATTTTTCTTATTTAATAATAGCAGTGTTATTGTTTCTTAAGAAATAACGTCAAAACAAATACGAGAACGGCTAGTATAGTCGCTACAAGGAAAATATTTTGTATTTCTAAAATATTCGCCTCTTGTAATGTCTCCGCTTTTAGTAATCTTCCAATTAGCTTACGTAAGATCTAATTACATCTCCTTATTTTCTTGAAAATCAACTTCTATAATGATTTTGAAAAAGAAAAAGGAGGGATTTTCCATGAAGCGATTTGTATTAGCAGCCGTTACAGTCTCTGTAATATTTTTAATTGCTGCCTGTTCTGTGACGACAAATACAACAAATGATCATAAAAATATGAATGATAAAAAAACACTACAGACTGAAACAGCTACAACACCATTGAAGGTTGAAAAAGGACCAGAAGTTACTTTAATTGCGAAAGAAGAAAAGCAAAAATTAAGTAACGGTGTTATTGTTCCAGTCTGGACATTTAATGGCTCATCTCCTGGTCCAGAAATTCGGGTGAAAAAAGGTGAAAAGGTGAAAGTGACATTAAAAAATGAATTATCTGCACCAGTATCTATTCATTGGCATGGATATCCTGTCCCAAATAACATGGATGGAATTCCAGGCGTGACACAAGATGCGGTTGAACCAGGAAAAAGTTTCACTTACGAATTTGAAGCGAACGTACAAGGAACGTACTGGTATCACTCGCATCAAGATTCTGTAAATCAATTAGATAGAGGTTTGTATGGAGCGCTCATTGTAGAAGATACAAAGGAAAAATATGATAAAGATTACACATTAATGTTGGATGAATGGGTTACAGATAAAGAAGAAATTAATAAGCAGTTAAAAGAAATGATAAAAGGGCAAATAGGTAATAAATCTAAAGGTAATGAAAATGGGGAAAAGAATGATGATATGGACATGGACAGTGATAGAAAAGACTCTAGTAATATGGCAGGAATGGACCATGGAAATATGAAGATGGAAGGTCATGATATGAGTATGTATGATTTATTCACAATCAATGGAAAAAGCGGTGATTTAGTAGCGCCATTAAAAGTGAATAAGGGAGATAAAGTTCGTCTTAGACTCGTCAATGCTGGTTATCTATCACATGATATACATGTTCATGGTCATGATATAAAAGTAATTGCGACAGATGGTCAGCCAATAAACGATCCAAAAGTTATAAAGGATAAAGTAATTTCAATCGCACCGGGTGAACGTTATGATATTGAATTTACTGCTAATAATCCTGGGAAGTGGTATGTTGAAAACCATTCAAAAAATAAAGGTGCAAAAGGAATGAAAGCTGTTATTGAGTATGATGGCAGCAAAGAGATGAAAGATAAAGCAGACGAAAAAGAAAAATTACCGAAAGTAGATATAATGAAATATGGTACTAAAAAATTAGGTAGTTTCACGTTAAATCAAGAGTATACTGCCACATATAATATGGACTTAAATACGCAAATGAATGGAAATGAAATGGTATATACAATTAACGGAAAGGTATTTCCAGATATTGACCCAATTCAAGTGAAAAAGGGTGATTTAGTAAAAGTGAAGTTGGTAAATCGTTCTAAAATGGATGATCACCCAATGCATTTACACGGGCACTTCTTCCAGGTGTTGAGTAAAGATGGAAAACCGATAAAAGGTTCTCCAATTGTAAAAGATACATTGAACTTAAAACCGGGTGAAGAATATGAAGTAGCCTTTGTAGCAGACAATCCGGGTGAGTGGATGTTCCACTGTCACGACCTACATCATGCTTCAGCAGGGATGGTAACGGAAGTGAACTATACAGATTATAAATCTGACTATGTTCCAAACCAAAACATTCCTAATAAGCCAGAATAATAGGAAGCAGTTATCCTATGGATAGCTGCTTATTCATTTTTGTTGCAAGTACTAATGTATATGTTGATTATGCCGAGGTGAAGGTGAGGGAGTATGATCTGGGAATGTCGCGAATACGGCAACGATAATTACTACACTAATTGAAAGTAATAACAAAAAACGCCGTCGGATAAAAGTAGAAAAGTTCTCTGATAACAATTGAATTATACATGACATAGTAATCGTTATAGTAAGTAAGAGACTAATGAACAGTATACTATGAGCTTGTTGAGCATTTAACATTTCTGTAATCATTGCTCCCATCATACTTGCCATTAATCCAGAGAACATTCCTTCTAAAGCAGTATATAGGTGAAAACGTAGACCGATTAAAAAACCGATAAAACCACTAATTAAAATAGCAAGCAAAGTAGAATATAGTAATTCTCCCTTAAAGAGAACGCCTAAATAAAAACCAATACTTAAACCGATACTCATACTAAAAGACATAATAAATACCATATACTCCATTAGGGTACTCTTACGTTTAGAGATATTGGATGCAATAAGAATTGAGGTACAGCAAAGTGTTAAGGTAGTTAACGTATAAGCAAACATTATGATACCTCCTTGTCCTATCGTTCATTTCATCATATGTTTATATGGAGAGTACTTATGCTTATTAATATCTGCATATTATCTGCACAATTTCATAGATGTAAGCAAAGGAACGCTTGATTTTTTAGGGCGTCTTTTTTAATTGTAAGCATGTGAAAGAAATTGTTATATTATGAGTTTCTATTGTGAAGCCATAAAGAATAAGCGTATAATATTATAGGTCTCACATTTGCGAGACAAACCGCGAATGATAAATAAGATTGTTGTTTTATCATCGCTTCTAAACATATATACAATGAAAGTAACACTGGAATACAGATAGGGAGTTATAAAATGAAATTAATTATTGCCGAGAAACCAGATCAAGGTTTGGCTCTTGTTTCACAATTTAAATATCGCCGGAAAGATGGGTATTTAGAAGTAGAAGCGAATGAGTTATTTCCAAATGGAGCGTACTGTACATGGGCAATTGGTCATTTGACGCAGTTATGTAATCCAGAGCATTATCACGCAGAGTGGAAAAAATGGTCACTTAATACGTTACCGATGATTCCAGAGCGTTTTCAATTTGAAGTAACAAAGTCAAAGTATAAGCAATTTAACGTTGTGAAACAGCTGTTACATAATCCACAGGTAACAGAAATTATTCACGCAGGCGATGCTGGGCGTGAAGGGGAACTGATCGTACGAAATATTATTAATCTTTGTAACGTGCAAAAGCCGATGAAGCGTCTATGGATTTCGTCTTTAACGAAGCAAGCTATTTACCAAGGATTTAAAAATCTACTTGATGAATCAGATACAATTAATACGTATTACGAAGCATATACAAGATCTTGCGCTGACTGGGTTGTTGGTATGAATGCATCACGTGTCTTTAGTATTTTGCTAAAGAAAAAAGGAATGAATGATGTATTTTCTGCTGGTCGTGTCCAGACACCAACGTTAGCATTGATTGTAAAGCGAGAGAAAGAAATTGAAAACTTTAAGTCAGAGCCGTTTTGGGAAGTGTTCGCAACCTTTAATATAGAAGGAAAGAAATATGACGGGAAATGGGAAAAGGATAATGAATCCCGCTTAAAAGACCCTGATATGGCGAATAAAATTGCGGCATTTTGCCAAGGGAAACCGGCTGTTGTGAAGGAAATGAAAACGGAGCGTAAAGAGTTTCAGCCGCCGCTTTTATTTAACTTATCAGCACTGCAAGCGACAGCGAATAAAGCCTTTAAATTTTCACCGAAAAAAACGCTTGATATAACGCAAGCACTATATCAAAAAGGGATTGTTTCTTATCCACGTTCAGATTCTAACTATGTTACTCAAGGAGAAGCAGCGACGTTCCCTGATATTTTACAGAAGTTAAGTCAGTTTGATGAATATAAAGGTTTATTACCGGCTCCGGTTGAATCCATTATGAACAATAAGCGTTATGTGAATGAAAAGAAAGTTACAGATCACTACGCGATCATACCGACAGAGCAAGTTACAAATCCAAGCAAACTATCAGGTGATGAAAAGAAAATTTACGATATGATCGTAAGAAGACTAATTGCGGCGCATTATGAAGTAGCGATTTTTGACTATACAACGATTACAACTCTTGTAGATGAACGTGCTGAATTCATTTCAAAAGGAAAACAGCAAATTCAAGAAGGTTGGCGTAAAGTTATTTTCCAAGATGATAAAGATGACGAAACCATTCTTCCAATTGTTGCTGAAGGCGAAGAAGGAAAAGTTGTAAAGGTGAAAGTGAAAGAAGGAAAAACACAGCCGCCGAAGCGTTATACAGAAGGACAACTTATTACGTTAATGAAAACAGCTGGTAAGTATTTAGAGAATGAAGAGCTTGAGAAAGTATTAAAGAAAACAGAAGGTTTAGGTACTGAGGCAACTCGTGCAGGTATTATTACGATGCTGAAAGACCGTAAATATATAGATGTGCAGAAAAACCAAGTGTATGCGACTGATAAAGGAAAAGTATTAATTACAGCAATCGGTGATAAAATACTCGCTTCACCAGAAATGACTGCAAAATGGGAGCAACGCCTTGCGGAAATCGGGGAAGGTACAGCTTCACCAGCTACATTTATGGAACAGACGAAAAAGCTATCAGCCAAAATTATTGAAGACGCAGTTGAAATGTCTGAGAAATGGGATTTCACTGGATTACATGTTGAATCGATTGAACGAAAAGGATCGAAATTTACAACAGGTAAAAAGGTTGGTAACTGTAAAAAATGTGATGGCGATGTAATTGATAAGTCAACGTTTTATGGTTGTTCTAACTATAATACAACGCAATGTGATTTCACCATTTCAAAGAAGATATTAAGTAAAACAATTTCGCAAAAGAATATGACAAAGCTCTTAAAAGATGAAAAGACTGATTTAATTAAAGGCTTTAAAAAGGGCGAGAAAACGTTTGATGCGAAATTAGAGTGGAAAGATAATAAGATTAATTTTGTATTTGAGAATTAATTTGTTAAAAGAGCATGACATAAAACTGTCATGCTCTTTTGTTTTTCTTTTATATAAGATTTAACGATAAAAAAAATCCTTTAAAAAATAATTTTTTATTGTAAAACGATAAATTTTGTATTAAAATCAAAATCATAATAAATGAGTGAGGTGCTTTTGTTAAAAGGTAACAACCTTATTTTTAAAATTAGAGGAGGTATAACTATGAACATTAACAATTTGATTGTTAAAAATATGGATAACTCCCATGAGTTGGAGAAGATGTATAGAAAAGATCCGAAAGCTTTTAAAAAAGCATTCTCACAAGCATGGGACCAAAACCCTGATTCTCAAGTTCTAGGTGCTTGGTATGAAAGGTTGCATTTCAAGGAGAAAGTAAATAAAGAAAAAACATCTTTGTTTCAAAAAGGTTTCTTATTCATGGGCCTTTTAGCTATTCTGGCCGGCATAAGCACCAGGATCATTTTCCACTTTGTTGAGCAGGAAGCAATTGCTCCAATTAATTTGGCTTTTGGTGTAATTCCCTTTATTGCTGCTTATTTTGTTTACAATAATACTCCGAAAAAAAGTATTATTTATTCCCTTGCAGCGTTGTTCCTAATTTCCGGGATGTATCTTAATACGTTGCCATTAAATTATAAAGACAGTACCATTCTTGCTTATTTGCATCTTCCTATATTTTTATGGGTCTTAGTAGGGCTTGCGTTTACAGGAAATGAATATTCAAAAGGCAGTACAAGATTAGCCTATATAAAATTTAATTTAGAATATTGTCTTCTCTACGCCAGCATGGCAGTGAGCGGAATGATACTAGCAGTATTCACCATGCGTTTATTTAGCTTTGTTGACTTAGATATAGGAGAATTCTATTTTAGTAATGTTGTTTTATTTGGAGCAGCGGCTCTCGCTATTGTGGCTGCATACTTAGTATCAATGAATCTTAAGCTTGCTAAAAATATTACACCATACATATCTAAAATTTTTAGTCCTCTCGTCCTGATCACGTTGCTTATCTATCTTATAACGGTAATTTGGGTCGGGAAAAATCCGTTCTTGGATCGCAATTTCCTAATGGCTTTCAACGGAATACTCCTTGGTGTATTGGCTGTTACCATATTTTCTATCGTTGAAAGTGACTCGGACGAGAAAAAGAACATTTCAGATTATATAAATTTTTCCTTAATTGTTCTGGCGCTTATTATTGACACTGTCGCATTGTCAGCCATAGTATTTAGACTTTCTTCTTACGGGATTACGCCTAATAGACTTGCTGTTTTAGGAGTAAACGTACTGATTTGGGCAAATCTCATTTGGATTATGTTTTCCTATATGCATTTCTTGCAAAACAAATCAGGACCGACAGCTATCCAAGATGCCGTTACGAAGTATTTGCCAATATACGGACTTTGGGCAGCTTTCGTTATATTTACGTTCCCTATCATTTTTAATTAGAAAGGATTTGTTAATGTAACGAAAAGTAAATTTTCTATAGCATATAAAATTTTTAGTGCCGATCGATTTATAATTGGTATTATTACGTTTGTAGTTTCGGTAATTTCATTTGTATCGATAAATAAGAAATAAGTGTTGTATGTAATCTTTCCATAATAAAAAACGTCCCAAAATGGGACGTTTTTTATTATGCGTATTGCCGTTTTCTCTTAATAAGCAACAAAACTTGTGACACACAAGCTAGTACCGGTAACTCAATCAACGGTCCAATAACGAGTGCAAGTGCGATAAGAGGCTCGTCTGGAAAAGCTGTTACAGCGATAGCGAGTGCAACAGGTGAGTTTCTTGCTAACGTTGTTAAGCTTAGACTTACTGTATCTTTGTAAGATAAATGCATGATGCGTCCGATAAATTGTCCTAGTAAAAAATTAATGATGAAGAACAATAGAACAGGAACGAGTAATAATAAAACGACATTCATATTTTGCAGCAAATATTTACCTTGTGATGCAAACATCGCTACTATTGCTAAACTTAAAAATACAATTTGAGCAGAGCTGAAAAACGGAATGAGTTTATTCTCGAGAGTTTCAGCTTTTTTCATTTTATTCATAATGAATTTTGTAGCGTGTGCAAGTATAAATGGTAAGACGATTACGATAACAATACTTTCTACTAAAACAGAAACCGCTACAGTTTTCATGACACCAGCAAATAAAAATAAATAAATTGGAAGGAGTAGTACTTGCAAAATTAAATTTACCGGTAAAATTGCAGTAGAAAGTGCTACATTTCCTTTCGCTATTTCAGTAAAGATTAAGTACCAATCTGTGCATGGAGTAACCATTAACATTATAAATCCAACCCAAAGTGCTGGATGATCTGAAAGAAATAGTGCTCCTAATCCCCAAGCGAGTAAAGGTGTCCATAAGAAGTTAATAGTAAGACTTGTTCCAGCAAATTTTAAATTGCGAAATCCGTTTTTTATTTCTTTTAATGGGATGCTGAGGAATAATCCATATAGCATGAAAAATAAGAAGGGGACAATAAACTTGTCTGAATACGTATGTATCATATTTAATTGTCCGAGTACGATGCCGCATGTAACAGCAAAAAGAATAATAAAAGTTTGAATCTTTTCTATAGTGCTCATGAATAAATCCTTTCTATATATGAATTTTCCTCTCTAAGTTTATTATACAAGTAATAAAGATGTATTTGGTGCTCAATTGTATTTTAGTTAATATTTTTAAATTGAGATTTTGTTTTTTATTAAAAGTTACTTGACTAAAGTAAGTGACTATATTACAATCACTTACATAAGGTAATTAAATAACAAAAAGTTTCGGAGGCTTAACTTAAGGTATCTATTGGAACTTTTTCTTAGAATAAGAATTTTTATGATGATGAATAATGAATATGAAAAGAAAGATTAGGTGAAGAAAATGGGACTATTTAGTTCATTATTTGGTAAAAAAGAAGAAAATACGAATGTAGAGGGGAATAAAAAAATGTCAAAAGTATTATTTGTAAAAGCAAACGATCGTCCAGCGGAGCAAGCAGTTAGTTCAAAAATGTATGAAACATTTGTAAGTACTTATAAAGAAGCAAATCCAAATACAAAAATTACGGAATTAGATTTATTTGCATTAGATCTTCCTTATTACGGAAATATCGCGATTTCAGGTGGATATAAACGTAGCCAAGGCATGGAGTTAACAGCTGAAGAAGAGAAGGCGGTTGCTACAGTAGATCAATATTTAAATCAGTTTTTAGAAGCTGATAAGGTTGTATTTGCATTCCCATTATGGAACTTTACAGTACCAGCACCATTAATCACATATATTTCATACTTATCTCAAGCTGGAAAAACGTTTAAATATACAGCAAATGGTCCAGAAGGTTTAGTTGGTGGTAAGAAAGTAGTTGTGTTAGGTGCTCGTGGTTCAGATTACTCTTCAGAGCAAATGGCTCCTATGGAAATGGCAGTTAATTACGTAACAACTGTACTTGGATTCTGGGGAATTACAAATCCAGAGACAGTTGTAATTGAAGGACACAATCAATATCCAGATCGTTCACAACAAATTGTTGAAGAAGGTCTAGAAAACGTTAAAAAAGTAGCAGCGAAATTTTAATTTATGATAGTAAATGGAAAAACCAACATGGATGACCGTGTTGGTTTTTTAGTCTATTTTTCATGTTAAAAAATGTATATTTATAAAATAAAAGAAAAGTTCGAAAATAGTATTGCAAAATATTATATAGCAAACTATAATGAGTTCAAGAATAGTTGATACTTAAATTAAATATTCAGAAAATTCAATTAGTTAAAATTGGAAAATGAGATAAGGAAATTTGAATGGGGGTTATATTATGGCGAATAAAGTACCGTTTTCGTTCATAGTAGTTATTGGATTAATGTTATTTGCACTATTTTTTGGAGCAGGAAATTTAATTTTCCCAGCGATGCTTGGTCAATCAGCAGGAGAGAATGTATGGATTGCTAACGCTGGATTTTTAGTAACTGGTGTTGGATTACCATTACTAGGTGTACTAGCATTTGGTTTTTCAGGTAAAGATGATTTACAGTCATTAGCAAGTCGTGCTCACCCAGTGTTCGGGATTGTATTTACAACAGTCTTATACTTAGCGATCGGTCCGTTATTTGCAATACCGAGAACAGGAAATGTATCTTATGAAATTGGTCTTAAGCCGTTTATGCCAGAGGGAGTAGGTTCTACACCTTTAATTCTTTTCACAATTATATTCTTTAGCATCACTTGTTTTTTTTCGCTAAATCCCGCGAAAATTGTCGATATTGTTGGAAAAATTTTAACGCCAATTAAGTTGACTTTCATCGGTATTTTAGTAATCGTTGCTTTTATACATCCGATTGGAGATATGCAAGCACCAGTGGAAGCTTATACATCACATGCATTCTTTAAAGGATTCCAAGAAGGATACTTAACGATGGATACGCTTGCATCATTTGTATTCGGGATTATCATCATCAATGCTATTAAAGAAAAAGGTGCGAAAACGAAAACACAAATTATGGTCGTTTGTGCAAAAGCGACAATAATTGCAGCATCTATTTTAGCAATTATCTATACAGCTCTTTCTTATATGGGTGCTTCAAGTGTTGCAAAGCTTGGACATTTAGAGAACGGCGGAGAAGTATTAGCGAAAGTTTCTAACTACTATTTCGGATCATATGGCGGAGTATTATTAGGATTAATGATTACAGTAGCTTGTTTAACAACTAGTGTGGGACTTGTATCAGCATGTTCTTCATTCTTCCATAAGTTATTCCCAAATGTTCCTTACAAAGCAATTGCAATCACACTATGTGTATTTAGTGCAATTGTTGCAAACGTAGGATTAACACAGTTAATCGCAGTTTCTGTTCCAGTATTAACAGCAATTTATCCACTAGCAATCGTATTGATTTTCTTAACATTCTTCCATTCATTATTCAAAGGAAGAGCTGAAGTTTATCAAGTGAGCTTAATCGTAACATTTATCATCAGCTTATTCGATGGATTAAGTGCAGCTGGAGTTAACATTGAAGTAGTAAGCCAAGTGTTCACTAAATTCCTTCCGATGCAGGAAGTAGGATTAGGCTGGATCTTCCCAGCGATTATCGGTGGATTTATCGGATATGGCATTAGCGTTGTAAAAATGAAAAATCAAGTTCAACCAGCAACTAGAGCGGATAAGAAAATAGGTTAAATAAAAAAGTTATAGAACTTGTTTCTATAACTTTTTTTGTTACTATTAATAATGAGAAAAAATAAAGTAGTAGGGGAAATAAAATGAAAAAAACAATTGATCATATCGGAATCGCAGTTCGTGATATAGATAGTACTATACGTTTTTATGAACAGGTTCTATCAGGAGAATTAATAGATCGTTACGTAAGTGAGGCACCAGGTGTAGAAAGCGAAGTAGCCATTCTTGAAGTGGATGGAGATAGAATTGAATTACTTGCGCCGACAAATAACACCACTTCACCAATTGCCCGATTTATAAAACAAAAAGGTAAAGGTGTACATCACGTTGCGTATCGAGTAGATGATTTAGATGTAGCTTTAGAGGAATTGAAAGAACAAGGAATTCGAACGTTAGAGCATACACTGCGCATTAATAAGCACGGTAGAAGGTTAATTTATCTTAACCCAGCGGATACAGAAGGAACGATTATCGAGTATTGTGATTATCCGGAAGAGAAATAGAAGAAGGGTATTTTTAAAAAGGTGTTACGTAATAACGTAACACCTTTTTATTTATGTATTTCACATTTTCTTCACAAATGATTCACGATAACTTTTCTTCTTTAATAACTTACATAAATATATTTTATGATATAATAACAATCGGCTTTAAAAATGTAAGTTGTATCTATCATAATAGTTACTATTATATTGGAAGTTTAGAGGTGGAAGAGAAATAAAGAGTTATACTTTATAGAAATTTATATTTAATCAGGTTAATATTTCTACGGAGAATCAAACTTTGGAAGTTAAAGTAATGAAAATAGAGCAATGAGGAAGAGAGAAGTGAAATGAGTGTGAAAGTAATGAGAAGATTAGGGATATGGCTATTACTTGTGTGTGTGCTTATCATATTGATACCGCAAAGTGCATTTGCTCATGCGTACGTTGTGAAATCAAACCCTACTGAAAATGAAACATTGAAGAAAGCACCATCTGTTGTAAAAATCGAATTCGATGAGGACATACAAGTTTCAAGTTTTAATACATTGTACGTGAGAGATACATCAGGTAAAAGAGTCGATTTAAAAGATGCTCATATTGATAAAAAAAATAAAAAGCTATTAGAAGCTGGATTAAAAGACAATCTCAAAAAGGGTCTTTACTCCATTCAGTGGAAAGCTATTTCAGCTGATGGACATCCAATTCAAGGGGTTATTCCATTCCGTATTGGATTAGCGGAAGCGGGAGCAGACGATGTACAAGTGGAAGAGATGGGGTATGTCCCGCAAATCGATATGATTATGGAACGGGGGATTCTATATACGAGTTTCTCGCTATTTTTAGGAGTTCTCTTCTTTAATCTTATTATGTATAAAGGGAATGCAACCTCGGTTCGATCAAGGAGTAAGAACATAATATGGATCTCCTTATTTGGGATATTTATTAGCTTGTTATTCAACCTACCATTGCAAGCAAAAATAAATGCTGATGTTTTGTGGCTAGAAGCATTCAACCCTTTACTATTAAAAGAAACATTACAGCTTTCTGTTTTTGGTTATATATGGATCACTCAAATGGTTCTCATTAGTACGCTTATAATTGTTACGTATTTTGCGGTGAAGTATGAGAAGTTTTCGTCGTTTAAAGTATGGAGTATTCCAATACTATTATTTATAGGGTTACTTGTTATGAAAGCATTTAATAGTCACGCATATGGTTTAAAGTTTAAAGAGATTGCTGTCGTTATGGATTTTCTACATTTATTCGCAGCTTCATTATGGGTTGGTGGTTTATCATCTATTATTCTTCTTTTACGTAAAGAGGATAACAAGTGGCATATGTATTGGGATATGATTAAGCGTTTTTCACCGTGGGCAACAGGTGCTGTCATCGTGATTTTAATAACAGGCCTTTTTAACAGTACATTTTTTATTCCAACAATCCACTCGTTATTTGATACGAAGTATGGATTGGCTTTATTAACAAAGATACTTTTATTCATTTTCATGGGGATATTGGGAATTATTCATTATGTGAAAGGGAGAATGCGAGCGCAGCAAGGATTAGGAGCTACGGTGAAAGTAGAGTTTGTCATTGGAAGTATCATTTTCGTAATCGTAGCTTTTATGACAAACGTACAAACACCACCGATGCCTCCTACTGGACCTTTTACAGAGAGTAAGCAATTAGATAATGGATATGAACTTACGCTAAATGTAAGTCCGAATAAGGTAGGACAAAATAAATTCCATATTACACTAAAGGATGAAAAGGGACAGCCTATTACTGATATGGAACAAATGATATTGACGACTCAATCATTAGATATGAACATGGGAAAAGGTTCATTTAAAGTTTCGGTAGTTTCACCGGGAGAATATGAAGCAGAAGGTATGTATATTAACATGACAGGAAACTGGAATATACATGTTCATGGATTAACAAAATCTCTTGATAGTTTCGATACAGATTTTAAATTTATTGTCGGTGGCAGATAAAAAGAAGCTATGTATGAAAAGGAGCTAATAGAAAATGAAACGTATAAAAAAATTAGGAACAACAATGATCGCAACAATTATTGCAATGGGAATTTTTTCGTTACCTGTTAGTGCGCACGTCACTGTAAAACCAGCAACTTCTGACATTGGTTCTTGGGAGACTTATACGATAAAAGTACCAGTTGAAAAAAATGTAGCAACGACAAAAGTTACACTGAAAATACCGTCTGGAGTAGAGTTCCAGCAGTATGAACCAGTGCCAGGATGGAAAATTGAGGAGCAAAAAGATACAGCCGGAAAAGTTAAAACTGTAGTATGGGAAGCGACAGGAGAAGGGATTTTAACTGGCCAGTTCCAGCGATTTACTTTCGTCGCTAAAAATCCGGATAAAGAGCAAAAAATAGCTTGGGACGCATATCAACAATATAAAGACGGAGAAATTGTTGAATGGACAGGTGATGAAAAAGCTGAAAAACCGCATTCACTTACTACAATTGCAAAAGGTACGTCATTAACAGGAGAACATGGTGAAGTGTCTAGTGTAGAAAAGAATGAAGGTGCTAGTAATATGCAATTGATAGCAATTATTTTATCTATTTTGGCGATTGTATCGTCGGTAAGTGCGTATGTTTTTGTAGTACGTCGTAAAAAGTAAGACGTAAGAAAGAGCCTACAAACAGTAGGCTCTTTCTTACGTTTATTTCACTTCAACCCGCTGCCTTACAGCAAATGCTTTCGGTTTTATATTTACAAAACAAATGCTCACAACAATAAATAATAGCCCAATAAATAAGCTCATTGTAATGGCCTCATGTAAGAAAATTGAACTTACAATAATAGCAATTAGTGGAATGAGGAATGTATAAGCCCCAACTTTACTTGCTTCACCAGCTCCAACAAGTGTGAAGTATGCAAGCCACCCCATTGCAATAACAAAGAATGAAATAAAGAGAAGTACGCTAACAAATGGTATACTCCAAGCGATACTAGACCAGCTTTCAAACTCTGAACCAAATCCGATTAAGCAAAGGCCACCAATAATAAGCTGAAGTGTTACCATCCAAATGGCATTAACACGGTGACCAGTCTTCTTAATAAATACTGTGCCAAGTGCCCAGCCAATAGCGCATCCTAACGCGAGAAGGGTTCCAATAATAGAAATATGTCCTGTTAAACTGCTAGAGCTAATAACACCTACACCAATAAATCCGAGAACAAGCCCGAAAATTTTCAAGCCGTACATTGATTCTTCAAGCCATATCCACGAGAAAATACCGAGTAAAACTGGTTGTAGAAATACAATGGCGGAAAATAACCCAGCAGGCATATATTGAAGGCCGACAGTTTGTAACCCGTAAAATATAATGATGTTAAGTAAAGAAGAAATAACGTATAAATGCCACGTTTCTTTTAAATGTAACTCTTTGTATTTCGGTAATGCGAACAGGAGTAAAATGAATCCTCCAATTAAAGTTCGAACGCCTGCAAATAAAACAGGTGGTGTATAATGCAGGGCAAACTTTGATAAAGGCCAATTGATTCCCCACATGAAAACGAGAAAGGTAAGGATTATGGCCGTCTTAGTTCGAGAAAGCTGTGTCACTGAAAGACCTCCTTGTTGTTATTCATTTCACTATGATATGATATCGACTGTAATAAATAAAATGAATCTTTTTTATAAGGAGTATAAGTGATTAGTTATGACCATTACACAACTGCAAGTATTAATAAAAACTGTTGAGTTAGGTAGTTTTACGAAGGCCGCCAGGGTATTAAATATGACGCAGCCAGCTGTTAGTCATGCGATTTCAAGTATTGAGTCAGAGTTAGGCGTTACTATTCTTATACGTGATAAACGAAAAGGGCTCCTCATTACGGATGTAGGAAACAGGATTCTTGTACATATTAGAGAGATTTTGAACGGTGTAGAGAAGATTGAACAAGAAGTTGCGATGGAGAAAGGACACGAAGTTGGGACGATTCGAATTGGTAGTTTTCCGAGTGCCTCTGCACATTTCTTACCCAAAATGATAAACCTTTTTAAGGAGAAGTATCCGAACTTAGAAGTAGTTCTTTGTGAAGGAACGATTAAAGAAGTTGAAGATTGGTTAGTATCGAGGGTTATTGATATAGGAATTGTTATTTTGCCTAATAAAGATATGGAGATTGTTCCATTAACGAAGGGGAAAATGGTTGCTATCTTAAGAGAGGATCATCCTCTCTGTAAGAAGGACTCTATTACCATTAGTGATTTAGAGAATGAACCAATCATATTATGTAAGGGCGGATACGAACCACCTATTATTGACATGTTTAAACAAGCAAACGTACCACTTCGGGCTGAGTATGTAATTTCGACAGTTACTACAGCTTTAAATATGATTCAAGAAGGATTAGGCATTGCAATATTAGCTGAATTATCTTTAACAAATTTACCAAAAAATGTGCAAACGAGAGAATTGGAACCACAAGTATGGAGAGAAATTGCTTTAGCTGTTCCTTCATTAAAGGATTCTTCAATCGCTGTGCAGCTATTTATTGAAGAATTTCAAGCGCTATTTGCAGAATAAAAAGGGGTGTCTCATATATTATAATGGGACACTTTTTAATTTACTTATAAAAAAATCTATGAAAAGGATTGACTTATCTTTTTGTTGTAACTATAATGATTACATCAAGGTGGTGATTACGATGAAAATTAGTAGCCGCTTTTCTATAGCTGTTCATATTTTATCTATTTTAAAAAACAATCCATCTTCACTATGCACTTCAGACTATATGGCTGAGAGTGTGAATACAAATCCAGTAGTCATTCGTAAAATTATGTCGTATTTGAAACAAGCTGGCTTTGTTTATGTAAATCGTGGACCAGGTGGCGCGGGATTACTAAAAGATTTACATGAAATCACATTGTTAGATGTGTATCATGCAGTGAATGTAGTAGAAGAAGACAAGCTATTTCACATTCACGAGCAACCAAATCCAGATTGTCCAATTGGGGCGAATATTCAAGCGGTGTTAGAAATTATTTTAATTCAAGCGCAATCCGCGATGGAAGAAGTTTTGAGAACTATTACGATGGGGCAATTGTTTGAAACTTTGCAAGAAAAAATGAATGCTTAAATAATATTTATATTTTTTTACCATTAATGTAACCGATTCAATTACAACGATGAAGGTAAGGTGTAAAAATTATGACTGTAAAAATGAAAGTATACTCAGATTTTATATGTCCGTTTTGTTTTTTAGCAAAAGGTCCACTAGATGAGGTAGCGAAAGAGAAAGATGTAGAGATTGAATGGATGCCATTTGAATTACGTCCAAGTCCATATTCAAAAATTGATCCATGGAATGAGCCAGAAAAATTAGGTTCATGGGATGCTTTCATTCTTCCGACAGCGAAGAAATTAGGAATTGATATGCGCTTGCCACGTGTTTCACCACATCCATATACGCATTTAGCTTTCGAAGGATGTCAATTTGCGAAAGAACGTGGACTAGGTAATGAGTATCATCACCGCGTATTCACAGCATTTTTCCAAGAAGAGCAAAACATTGAAGATATTGATGTGTTAACAACATTAGCGGTAGAAGTAGGACTTCCTGAAGCAGAATTTAAAGATGCTTTAGTAACTCGTAAATATAAAGAAAAACATCAAGAAGCAATTCAGCACGCATATGATGAAGCGAATATTATGGCTGTTCCAACTGTCATGATTGGAGATGAAGTCATTCAAGGGCTTGCTAGTAAAGAAACACTAGAAAGGGTCATTGATAAAGAAATTGAAAAGGATAAAACAAATTCATTTGAAGGTATGCAATGTAATACCGATGGATATTGCTAATTCGCTTGTTATGAAATAACAAAATAAATTATAAAACAAACATTTGGAGGAATTAAAATGTCAGCAACTACAACAAACTTAAAAGAAGCAATTGTGAACCGCCGTTCAATTCGTAAAGTAACAAAAAACGATGCAATTACGAAAGAAAGAATTGAAGAAGTGTTAAAAACAGCTTTACACGCACCAACATCTTTCAATATGCAAAGTGGTCGTATGGTTGTATTAATGGATGGAGAGCATGAAAAGTTTTGGGATATTGTTAAAGAAACACTAAGAGCTCGCGTACCAGCAGAAAACTTTGAAGCGACTGTAGAAAGACTAAAAGGCTTCCATGCAGGTGTAGGAACAGTTCTATTCTTTGAAGATCAAGCAACTGTAGAAAAAATGCAAGAAAATGCACCATTATATAAAGATCAGTTCCCATTCTGGTCTCATCAAGGAAATGCGATGTTACAACACACTGTGTGGATGCTATTATCTGCTGAAGGAATTGGGGCGTCATTACAACATTACAATCCAATCGTAGATGCTGAAGTGAAAGAAACTTGGAACATTCCGGCAGAGTGGAGCTTAGTAGGTCAAATGCCATTTGGTGAACCAAACGAACAACCAGCAGAAAGAACGTTCTTGCCTACTGAAGATGTAGTGAAATTTTATTAAGAAATACAATATGTAACGAGAAGGAAGCTGTGCTTAAAAACAGCTTCCTTTTTTGTAGTGGTGTTAATTTATACGCATTTAGGGAAGAAATATAAGAAATAATCCGGTGAGAAGGGAATTAGAAAAATGAATGATGAGAAAAAATATACAGTGGTAGGTACTGATGTTGAGGAAGTAAAGCGTTTAAATGAAAATTCAGGGTTAACGTATAATCAAGTGAAAGAAATGTTAGCGAAGCAAATGCAAAAAAAGAAGTAATTAGATTGAAATCTTTCATTTTTTCATTTAGCATTTTGATTGGAGAGAGTTAAGTAAAAGGTAACTCTCTTTTTCGTATAAAGAAGCACCTTATAGAGTGGAGGAAACAACATGAAGAAATGGGTAAAGGTAACGCTGTCTATCGCTGGAGGCATTGTCTTATTAGCATGTGCCGGCGGATATTACGTGTATAAAAATTATTTTCCAAAGGAACCAGAGCATATTGTATATGAAAAAGAAAGAGTGCTACAACCGATACATAATCAGCTTAAAGGAATCAATATAGAAAATGTAAAGATAAAAGAAAAAGAAGTCGTAAATGCGACTGTAGATGAGCTTCAAAAAATGATTGATGATGGAAAGTTGTCATATGAAGAATTAACGAGTATTTATCTCTTTAGAATACAAGAACATGATCAAAATGGAATAACATTAAATTCTGTTACAGAGATAAATCCTAATGCGATGGAAGAAGCAAGAAAGTTAGATCAAGAGCGGGGTAGAAACAAAAATTCGAATTTATATGGTATTCCTGTCGTTGTAAAAGATAATGTACAGACGGAAAAAGTGATGCCGACTAGTGCAGGAACTTATGTATTAAAAGATTGGATTGCAGATCAAGACGCAACAATTGTGAAGCAGTTGAAAGAAGAAGGAGCATTTGTTTTAGGAAAAGCGAATATGTCTGAGTGGGCGAACTATTTATCTTTTACAATGCCAAGTGGATATAGTGGGAAGAAAGGACAAAATTTAAATCCGTACGGTCCGATTACATTCGATACTTCAGGATCAAGTTCAGGATCTGCTACAGTAGTTGCGGCAGATTTTGCACCGCTTGCAATCGGAACAGAAACGACGGGATCGATTGTTGCACCTGCAACGCAGCAATCAGTAGTTGGGTTACGTCCATCTTTAGGTATGGTAAGTAGAACAGGAATTATTCCATTAGCTGAAACTCTTGATACAGCAGGACCTATGGCAAGAACAGTAAAAGATGCAGCAACGTTATTTAATGCAATGATAGGTTATGACGAAAAAGATGTTATGACAGAAAAAATGAAAGATAAAGAAAGGATTGATTATACAAAGGATTTATCAATAGATGGATTAAAAGGGAAAAAGATAGGGCTTCTTTTTTCTATAGACCAACAAGATGAAAATAGAAAAGCAGTAGCAGAAAAAATTAGAAAAGACCTTCAAGATGCAGGTGCGATATTAACTGATAATATCCAGTTAAGTGCTGAGGGTGTAGATAATTTGCAAACATTAGAATATGAGTTCAAGCATAATGTAAACGACTATTTTTCACAGCAAAAAAATGTACCGGTAAAATCGTTAGAAGAGATTATAGCGTTTAATAAAAAGGATAGTAAAAGACGAATAAAATACGGACAAACATTAATTGAGGGGTCTGAAAAATCTGCTATAACGAAAGAAGAGTTCGAAAACGTAGTGCAAACGAGTCAAGAAAATGCAAAAAAAGAGCTAGATAGGTATTTAGTAGAAAAAGGTTTGGATGCTCTAGTTATGATTAATAACGATGAAGTTCTTCTATCAGCTGTAGCTGGTTATCCGGAATTAGCGGTTCCTGCTGGATATGATAAAAATAGAGAACCAATCGGTGTAGTGTTTGTAGGGAAACAGTTTGGTGAAAAAGAGCTTTTCAATATTGGATATGCGTATGAACAGCAGTCTAAAAATAGAAAATCACCTAGTTTATAAAAAGATTATATGAAAAATAACTGAGATCCACCGAAATATGTTGGTGGATCTCAGTTAAACGAATCTAACAATATGAAAAGAAAAAAAGGATTCTTCTCAATTAGTAAGAAAGATTGTCTATAGGAGTTCATAAAATGTAATATATTCAATTTCCATCCATTGAAGGGGGAGGTTAATTCTTAATGAATGAAGTAAAGAGTTTTTTTCGAAGTAGAGGGTTTCAACGGTTTCTCGTTTTAATAATAGTAGCGCTTGTATTATATGCATTAAAAAGTATGATCAATTTAATATTAATTACGTTTATACTGACGTTTTTAATGGATCGATTTCAACGTTTTATTTCAAGAAAATTGAAAGTAAACCGGAAAATTGTTATTGCATGTTTGTATATAATACTAGTTTCCTTTATAGGCACAACATTATATAAATATTTACCTGTGCTGACGATACAAATTTCACAATTAATTTATCAATTTAAACTGTTTTTTCAAAATCCACCTGATAATGAAATCGTTAAATATGCACTTTCGACAATTAATGGGATGGAAGTATCAAAATATATAGAACAAGGTGTAGATGTCATATATCAATCAATAGCAAATATAGGGAAGGTAAGTTTACAAATATTATTATCTCTAATTTTAAGCTTATTTTTCTTATTAGAAAAAGAGCGTATTATTACATTTACATCTAAGTTTAAAGACAGTAAGCTAAAGATCTTTTATGAGGAAATTGCATATTTTGGTGAAAGATTTGCAAGATCGTTCGGTAAAGTAATTGAAGCTCAGTTTTTAATTGCCGTTGTAAATTGTATTCTTACTGTCATTGCATTAATCGTTTTAGGATTTCCACAGCTACTCGTATTAGCTGTTATGATTTTCTTACTAGGGTTGATTCCTGTTGCAGGTGTGATTATTTCTTTGTTTCCACTTTGTATCATTGCTTACAACGTAGGCGGGGTTATGTACGTAGTATACATAATCGTGTTCATAACAGTCATCCATGCTCTTGAAAGTTATTTTTTAAATCCGAAGTTTATGTCTGCAAAAACAAATTTACCAATCTTTTATACATTTATGATTCTCATCTTCTCAGAGCATTTCCTCGGAATATGGGGGCTTATTATCGGCATACCAATCTTTATTTTTTTATTAGATGTGTTTGATATAAATAATGAGGATACGACTGGAAAATAAGAAATGATAGAAAATCATTAAAAAGTCATAGGGGATAATGAAAATAAAAAAAGCAATCCAAAATAAATTGGATTGCTTTTTTATCTTAATTAAAGAACTGGAGCCATTGTTTCTTTCAATACTTGAACAGAGTGATCGAATTTTAATTCTTCTTCTTCACTTAGTTCAACTTCTAAAATTTCACGAACACCGCCGCGATTTAAAACAGCAGGTACCCCGATGTAAACATCTTTTTGACCATATTGACCTTCTAAGTAAGCTGATACAGTTAATACACTATTTTCATCGTTTAAAATTGCTTTTGTAACACGTAGAAGTGACATACCGATACCATAATAAGTTGCGCCTTTACGCTCAATAATATGGTAAGCTGCATCACGGACGTTTATGAAAATTTTGTCTAAATCTTCTTGATTATACGTGTTGTCTTTTTCAAGCAGTGTTTGTAGTTTTTGGATACCAACGGAAACATGACTCCAAACTGGAAGTTCAGTATCGCCGTGTTCTCCGATAATATAAGCGTGAATGTTGTGTGGGCCAATATTGAAGTACTCACCTAACATATAGCGGAAACGAGCAGAATCAAGTGTTGTACCAGAACCAATTACACGTTCTTTCGGTAAACCAGATTCTTTCCAAGTTACGTAAGTTAAAATATCTACAGGGTTTGTTGCGATTAAGAAGATGCCATCAAATCCGCTATCCATAATACTGCGAACGATTTGTTTAAAGATTTTAGCGTTTTTCTCAACTAAATCTAAACGTGTTTCGCCTGGCTTTTGTGGTAATCCAGCTGTAATAACTACAAGGTCAGCATCTTTACAATCTTCGTAGCTGCCTTTCCATACTCTAGTTGGAGCTGGTGCGAATGGAACAGCATGACTTAAATCCATTGCTTCCCCTTCAGCTTTTGCCTCATTTACATCGACTAAAACAAATTCTTCAGCTACGGCTTGGTTAATCATGCAGTAAGCATAACTACATCCAACTGCTCCTGTTCCTACTAATACAACACGGTTAATACCTTTTTTCATTTCAAAATTCCTCGCAATTTCATTGATTTTATTATGTAAGATAATACGTCTTACTTCTATAGAGTCATATCTAGTTTATTACATTTTATAAAAGATATTCAAGTATTTGAAAATGTATCCGTGTAATTCCTTGCCCAAAACATAGGAATGAAGGTAACCGAATATAATTCAGTAAAATCCTTTATAAAAGGGGAAAAGGACATGGAGCAGCCATTAACGATGGAAAGAATGCTTCATATTATTAATGTGGGGCTCGTTAAAACGAACAATCCAAAGCAGATTATTATTGTTGGTGCAGGAATTTCAGGGTTAGTTGCAGCATCGTTATTAAAAGAAGCAGGTCATAAAGTAACGATTTTAGAAGCGAATAACCGAATAGGCGGGAGAATATATACGATTCGTGAATCGTTTAGCGATGGTTTATATTTTAATGCAGGACCAATGAGGATTCCTGAAACTCATAAGTTAACTTTAGCTTACATTCGTAAATTTAAACTACCGTTAAATCTTTTTATTAATAAAACTCCTTTAGATATCATTTATACGAATAATATTAGAACGAGACTGAGTGTGTTTGAAAACGATCCGAGTGTACTTAAATATCCAGTTTTAGAGAATGAAAAAGGAAAAA
This sequence comes from Bacillus thuringiensis, assembly GCF_001182785.1. Taxonomy (NCBI): domain Bacteria; kingdom Bacillati; phylum Bacillota; class Bacilli; order Caryophanales; family Bacillaceae; genus Bacillus; species Bacillus thuringiensis. The sequence continues at coordinate 1,857,089 of NZ_CP012099.1, forward strand.
CGGCAGAAGAATTAATGTTAGTGGTATTAGAACCCATACTTAATTTTATTAAAAAAGATCCTAATACAAACTGGATTATCGTAGAAAAAAAATATAAAACATACTCGCTTGGGTCATTTTTAACAGAGTATTATTCAGATGGTGCAATAGATATGATCGGGGTACTTCTTGATATGGAAGCTTATATGGGAATGTCCTTAATTGAAGTATTACGTGAAATGATTTTCTTTACTTCAACAACGAAATATTATGAAATAACTGGTGGAATGGATAAGTTATCGAATGCATTCTTACCACAATTAAGGGAACATATTTTAATGCCATATAAGGTTGATAAAATCATACAAGAAGATAATAAAGTAATGATGCAAGTAAACAACGGAGAAACGTTAAAGCGGTTTATAATTACAGGTGACAGTGCGATTGTCACCATTCCATTTTCCGCATTACGATTCGTAGAAATCCAGCCGTATCACTTATTTTCTTATTTTAAAAGACGCGCAATCCGCGAATTAAATTATATCGCTGCGACTAAAATTGCAATACAATTTCGAAGTAGATTTTGGGAAAGAGAAGGGCAGTGCGGAGGTAAGTCTATTACTGATTTGCCTATAAGATTTACATATTATCCGAGTTATGGCATTCATACGCCGGGACCGGCTGTTATGTTGGCTAGTTATACGTGGGCGGATGAGGCTTTAACTTGGGATAGTTTACCTAATGGGGAACGTGTGCGGTATGCATTAAATAATCTAGCACAAATATATGGAAATGTAGTTTATAGTGAATTTGTTACTGGTACATCATTTAGTTGGAGTAAGAATCCGTATTCTTGTGGAGCATTTACAGCTTTTGAACCAGGGCAAGAGCTAGAGTTATTCCCATATATGACATCACCGGCAGGGAAAGTCCATTTTGCTGGTGAGCATACGACATTAACACATGGATGGATGCAAGGAGCAATTGAGTCTGGAGTTAGAGTTGCATATGAAGTAAATGAACAGTGAATCTCTTATATTTACAAATGGTCATTCTTTTAATAAAATGATAAATATAAATCGTAATTATTACGCTTTGAATACATTTGAAGTAAAGAAATGGATGGTCGGTTGAATGAATAAAGTGGAGATTCATATATTAGGTGGTTTTTTAGGTAGTGGAAAATCAACATTATTACAAAATTTATTGTTAGCAGAGAAAAAGAAGAATAGAAAAGTTGCAGTATTAATGAATGAAATTGGTGAATACTCGGTAGATACAGATATTATTGGAAAAGAGAATGTTTTAAGAGAACTTCTTAAAGGCTGTATTTGTTGTACGTTAAAAGAAGAGCTTGAAATACAATTACATTCGTTATACCAACAAGAAAGACCAGATGTAATTTATATAGAAACGACAGGTGTTGCGCATCCAATTGAAGTGTTAGACGCGTGTGTCTCACCAATTTTAGCTCCTTTCCTGGAAGTGAAATCAATTGTAGTCGTTTTAGATGCAGTAAGGTGGTTAAACCGAAGTATATTAAGTGCAAATGTACAACAGCTATTGCATGAGCAACTGAAATTTGGTAGTCATATTCTTGTTAATAAAGCAGATTTACTAACAGATGAAGATAAGAACACAGTACTTGAAGAAGTAAAGGCAATAAATGATCATGCGAAAATATATGAGACGAAGTATTGTAATATATCTTTACAAGATATAGAAGAAGCAGAATTTACAAATGATGAGGAACATGAGACACTACATGTCAAACAGCATTTACATATACAAACGATGACGTATCAATTTACGAAACCGATCGATCAAGACAAATTATATGAATGGCTTTCGAATTTACCAGATAGTATTTATCGAGTGAAAGGTTTTGTGAAATTCCATGGAGATAAATACCCTCACCTATTCCAATATTCTTTCGGAGTACCGACTTTACTAGAACAAGACTTCGGTTTCCCGACAAACTTAGTAGTAATAGGAGAAGGACTAGATAAGAAACAATTGGCTGAAGGGTTAGAGAAAGTAGAACTTAACTCTAATTAAGGGGAAAAGACTAACTTAAAAATAAGTTAGTCTTTTTGTATGGTCATTACTGAAATGAAACAGTATTTTCAATTGGATTGCAGAATATATATTGATTGTATGTCCGTTTCCATTACATAGGAAGGTGATTATATATTTGTGCCGAATGTAGAGGGTACTACAAGAGTTTTCCATTATCTATCGAATTAGTTAGTCATGATTACGGACAGGGGATTTTGGCGTGTTTGATTCTATCAGAAAGTAAAGTATGGGGAGGATCACAATGTCGATGAAAAAACGTAAGTGGCTAAAGACGATGTTTACTGGTTGTGTTCTAGGTTCATTATTAATAACGGCAGCTTGTTCAGGAAAGAAAACAAGTACAGAGGATGAAAAAACGATTAAAGTAGGGGTTCTTGCCTCATTAACAGGTCCATTAGAATCGTATGGAAAACAAACAGTGAACGGATTTGAATTAGGGTTAGACTATGCAACTGGTGGAACTGGGAAAGTAGATGGGAAAAAGATTAAGTTTGTTGTAGAAGATACAGAAACGAAAGCGGATGTAGCAGTTAAAAAAGCTACGAAGTTATTAGAAGAAGAGAAAGTTGATTTTTTAGTTGGATCGTCTAGTTCAAGTGATACGTTAGCGGTTTTACCACTGGCTGAAGAATATGAAAAGATTATGGTTGTAGAACCGGCAGTTGCGGATAGTATTACCGGGAAGAACTGGAATAAATATATTTTTAGAACTGGAAGAAGTTCCTCACAAGATGCGATTGCAGGAGCAGCAGCAATTGCGAAAAAAGATGTAAAGATTGCGACATTTGCCCCAGATAACGCTTTTGGTCGTGAAGGGATTGCTGCATTTAAAGCGGGTGCGAAAAAATTAGGTGCGAACATTGTAAATGAGCAATACGCGGATACAAATTCAACAGATTTTACAGCGAATATTCAAAATATCATTAGTTCAAAACCAGATTATTTATTTATCGTTTGGGCAGGGGCAAATTCACCTTGGAAACAGTTGAAAGATATGAATGTGGAAGCGCAAGGTATTAAAATTTCTACAGGTGCGCCAGATATACCAGCATTAAAAACAATGGATGCATTAGTAGGTATGCAAGGTTTTTCTGTATATTATCACACACTTCCAAAAAATAAAGTGAATGATTGGCTAGTTGAAGAGCATAAAAAACGTTTTAATGGTGCAGTGCCAGATTTGTTTACAGCGGGAGGAATGTCAGCAGCAATTTCTATTGTAGAAGCCTTAAAGAAAACAAAAGGTGATACAGATGTAGATACCTTGATTAAGAAAATGGAAGGAATGGAATTTGATACACCGAAAGGAAAGATGAAGTTTAGAGAGAAGGACCACCAAGCGATGCAGACGCTGTATTCTATCACATTGAAAAAGCAAGATGGTGTTGATTATCCGGTGCCGGTGTTAGAGCGAGAATTAACGATGAAAGAAACAGAACCACCAGTTCAAAATAAATAGACTGAATTTTCTGTTGTTTCATTGTATAAAGAGGGGGGACCCTCTTTATATGTATTTCTTTCAAACTCACGGCTTTAAAGGGAGGGATTTCGTGACACATTTGCTAGAGACGAAAAATCTTAGCGTATCTTTTGGTGAACATCATGTTATTAAAGATGTGAATTTAACTGTCCAAAAAGGAAAGCTCATTTCTATTATCGGGCCAAACGGTGCAGGGAAGACAACATTGTTTAATTTACTAAGTGGCCAGATTTCACCCACAACAGGTGAAGTGTATTTTAAAGGGCAAGATATTACAAAACTATCGATTTCAGATCGAACACGCTTAGGAATCGGTCGCTCTTTTCAACTTACAAACATATTCCCAGAATTAACGGTACTTGAAAATGTCCGTTTAAGTGTTCAATCATTCGTACAAGATTACTATAGTTTTTTCCCGAGTCCAGCAAAATTAAAGCAACAAGTTGGAGAGGCGAGACGTTTCTTAAAAACAGTATTACTTCACGAGAAAGAGAACGTATTAGCGAAAGATTTGGCACATGGAGAGAAAAGAAAGCTAGAACTTGCGATGTTATTAGCTTTAAAAACGGATGTGTTATTACTTGATGAGCCGACGGCAGGTATTTCGGTTGAGGAAGTACCTGCTATATTACAAGTGATTGAAAATATTAAGAAACATCCAGAGAGCACAATTGTACTTATTGAACACAAAATGGATATGATATTAGGTTTGTCAGATCATCTTATCGTTTTATTTCATGGAGAGTTATTAGCTGAAGGATTGCCAGAAGAAATTATGAAAGATGAGCGTGTGCAAAGTGCTTATTTAGGGGGATTATATAGTGGCACTATTACAAGTGAATAATATAGAGACGTATTTAGATCAGTTTCATATTTTGCAAGGAGTATCTCTTGCTGTTGAGAAAGGGACGATTACTGTACTGTTTGGTAGAAACGGGGCAGGGAAAACAACGACATTACGTTCAGTTATGGGGTTTCACCGGATTGCAGATGGTGAAATTTATTATGATAGTGCAAAAGTAAGTGGATTAGCTACACATTTAATTTCAAGGAAAGGAATAGGGTATGTACCAGAAAATCAAGGTATTTTTCATGATTTGACAGTAGAAGAAACATTCGCTCTTGCTAGGGGAAAAGGTGAAGAAGTAGAAGGGAAAATAGAGTGGATGCTGGAACTATTTCCGGATTTAAAGCAGTTTTGGAATAAGAAAAGTGGGCTCTTGAGCGGAGGGCAAAAGCAAATGTTGGCTATTTCAAGAGCGTTTATTAATAGTGATGGATTATTACTTATTGATGAGCCGAGCAAAGGGCTATCCCCGATAATGGTGGAGAAATTAATGGTAGCTATTTTGAAGATGAAAGAGAAAACAACAGTTTTACTTGTTGAGCAAAATTTTATAATGGCTAGTCAAATTGGCGATTATTTTTACATTATGGATAACGGACGAATTGTTCATAACGGTTTTATGAATGAATTAAAAAAGGATAAGGAAATGTGTCATAAATATTTAGGAATCTCTTAACATGAACCCGAGGTGAAAAGGATGGATGTGTTAATAAATTTATTTGTAAATGGGATTTCAACAGGGATGCTCATTTTTTTGTTAGCATCAGGTCTTTCACTTATTTTCGGTCTAATGAGCGTTTTAAACTTTGCACACGGTGGTTTATTTGCGTGGGGAGCATTTACAGGTGTTTGGTTATTTAATATGACAGGAAGTTATATATTAGCTTTAGTTGGAGCAGTAGCTATGGGAATGTTCCTAGGATTTATTTTAGAGAGGTTTCTTATTAGACCAGTATATGGAAATCATGTTCGACAGCTGCTCGTTACGCTTGGAGGAATGCTCGTTCTTAGTGAGTGTATTAAAATATTTTGGGGGCCAAACCCTATTAGTGCAAAATTACCGTTATGGTTACAAGGAAGTTTTACATCCGGAGGTATTATATTAATTAAATATCGTCTATTTGTTATTTTGATTGGGATAATTATTTACATTGCACTACTATTATTACTCAAAAAGACGAAGATAGGTCTTATGATCCGTGCAGGTGTAATGGATAAAGAAATGGTTCAAGCGCTTGGTATTAATGTAAAAGCGATATTTTCTTTCGTCTTTTTATTAGGAGCAGGGATGGCAGCTTTGGGAGGTTTCTTATTAGCACCGTATTCGGGCGTTATTTTCGCCGAGATGGGCATGCAGTATGCAATTTTAGCTTTTATAGTAGTAATTATCGGAGGATTAGGAAGCGTACAAGGTTCAGCTATTGCTTCTTTAATTGTCGGATTAGCTGGTGCTTTTACAGCGTATTTTATACCAGATTTATCACTTGCAATTAATATGTTAATGTTACTATTTTTCTTAATAGTAAAGCCAACTGGGCTTGTTGGTGAAAAGGGGTGAAATGGTGAACAACACATCGGACCGAATTAAAGTATACTTCGGAGTATGTATGCTAATTTGTTTAAGTGTATTTCCGTTCGTAAATGATTCACGGAGCCTGTTAATTTTGTTCACTCAAATCTTCATCTTTGCTATTTTTGCAATGAGTTTTGATGTATTGCTTGGATATACAGGAATTGTATCGTTCGGTCATTGTATGTTCTTTGGGATAGGAGCATATGGGGTAGCGCTTTTATTTGATCGGCAAGGCGTATCAATAACGAATTTTTTAATAGGGATAGTAGCTGCAATTATTGTTTCAGCAATCGTTAGTTATATAATTGGTTTGCTTTCTTTACGGTTGAAAAGTCATTTTTATGCAATGTTAACACTTGCTATTTCACAGTTGTTTTTCGTACTTGCTGAAAAATGGCGTGGGCTTACTCACGGAGGAGATGGTTTTACATTTGGGGTACCAGAAATATTCCGTGATCGTTTTACTTTTTATTATGTATCACTTATATGTTTACTCTTCATTTTTATTCTATTACGTCTTTTTACAAAGTCTTCTATTGGGAAAGTATTAAAGGCGATTTCACAAAATGAACAACGTGTTGAAGCACTTGGATATAAAGTCCTCCATTATAAAATAATCGCAAGTGTAGTGGCAGGAATAGTAGCTGCAATTAGCGGTGGTTTATTTGTTATTACATTACGCTTTGTCAATACGACTGTATTTTCAATTGAAATGACATTAAATGCATTATTGATGACGATGATTGGAGGGGTCGGAACGTTAATTGGAGCTATTGCTGGATCTGGGATTATTGAATCACTAAAATATTATTTATCAGAACTAGCGACGGAATATCCGATTTTTGAAAGATGGACGATTATTCTAGGTTTATTGTATATTATCGTGCTACTTGTTTTTCCGAAAGGATTGGTTGGGACGGTTAAGAAATTGAAGGGTTTTAAAAGGAATAAGAAGGAGAAAAGTACAGAAGTGGAGCAAAACGTGTGAAAAATCAATTGTATTCAAAATAAAAATCCCTCTTTTAGATTCGTTAAAGAGGGATTTTTATTTTGAAAAAAGTTTGTCAACGAAGTCATTTTATTAATCAAATAGTTCATCAGGGATATGCTTTATAAAGGTTTGATTCGTAAAAAAATGAACAGCGAAATTCTCAATGGGAACATCTGCAATTATTACTAATGTATCATTTTTAATCGGTAAAAAAGCTATTCCTTTTCCATCATTAATAAACTCTTCCATAAGCGAATAAGAATCCAACTGTTGAAGTTGGCGCTGAGATAAATTGTTTTCTTTTAGGAATTGTATTGTCTTATTCCTAAAAGGGCACTTTTTGTCATTGCTAACGAAGAAAATTTCTTTTGAATAATCAATGGTACATTTTTCTTTCGCTTTTAATAAGCCTACAGAAATTGAGGTCGTGAACACTTTTTTAAACGATGCGTCAGGATAATCCTCATAAGTTATGACCATATCAACTTTTTGTTGCTGCAGTAATTTTTGCAAATGACTACTACTTTCTACATATATTTGATAATTTCTGAAGTTTTCTTCAATACGCTTACTTAAATAATTTGTCAAAATAGATTGTGACGTCGCTATTATATAAGAAGAACCACTCATTTTAATTTCATCTTTTACTTCTTCTAATAGAGTTAATATTTTATTTGTGTAATCTAATAAAATGTCACCAGCAGGTAATAAGGAAACGCCTTTGTTATCTCTATGTAGTAAAGGTGTTTCTAACTCTTGTTCTAATTTTTTAATTCGCTCAGTTACGTTCGGTTGAACATATCCTAACTCTTTAGCAGCTTTACTAATAGAACCCTCACTGGCTACAGTTTTGAATATAATAAGATCATTTATTTCCAAGTATCTCAGCCCCTTATGCACTATCATTATAAATGATACCAAACATAATTTATACCTATTTTACGTTAGCCACTTATCGATTTATCATAATGTATATAAGATTGAAAGTGAGTGATAAACATGATTGGAATGCAATATAAGGTCATTCTTCCAAAGGATTATGACATGGAGATTATTAAGAAAAGGGTAAAGGATAATGGCTATAAAACTGATGGTTTCCAAGAACTAAATTTTAAAGCTTATTTAATTACGGAAACGGAGAAAAACGGGAATTTTTATAACTGCTATGCACCTTTATATATTTGGAATGGTCATGAAGGGATGAATAAATTTATCTTTGAAGGGTATTACGATAATATTTTACAATCGTTTGGGTGGCAACAAATAAATATAGGTGTTCCGTTAGTTGTTAATCTAAGTGATGGATTTAAGAAAAGTAGATATGTTGTGGAATATGCAGGAAGTATTTCTCAAAGTAAAACGTTGATTGGGACTGAATTAAACAAGATGAATGAAAATGTACAAAACAATGAAAAGTGTTTAGGGAATGTAATCGTTTATAATCCGGATAAATGGGGATACAGTAGGTTTGAGTTTTATGAAGAGAAGCCTGATATTGTAGTGAATAAGGGTGTTACAGTATATGAGATTTTACACATTTCACGATGAAATTTTGTTGTATATTAAAATTAAGAAAAGGAATGAAAATCTATGCCTTTTGTGAAGGTTTATTATCCTGAAAACATATTAAATGAGGAAAAGTTGGGGGGAATAGGTAAATGTATCCATCTTTCATTAATTGAACATTTTAACATCCCTGAAAATGATTATTTTCAAATGTTCTTACCTTATCAACAAAACAAATTTTTATATAATCCATATTATTTGTTGGAAAGAGGAGAAAAGAGAACAGAGAATATGATATATGTTTCTATTACATGTGGACCGGGAAGAACGGTGCAACAGAAAAAAGATTTGTATCAATCTGTATCCTTAAAAATCCCGCAATATTCCGACGTTAAAGTTTCGGATATTTTTATTACACTAAATGAGACAGCTGCTGAAAACTGGTCATTTGGTCAAGGAATAGCACAAATGGTGAAAATAAAGGGAGAAAAAAATGAAGAATGAACTTATTGAAGTACAGATTAAAAAGAAAATGAGAGAAATGGCACCTGCATTTGCTCATTATAGTGAAAAGATATTGTTTGAGGAAGTGTGGCGGGATGCCACTTTAACATTAAGAGAAAGAAGTTTGTGTACTGTGTCAGCACTAATCAGTCTCGGTAATACAGAACAATTACCATTTCATCTGAAGCTAGCTAAACAAAATGGGGTTATGGAGAATGAATTGGTTGCATTAATAACACATATGGCTTTTTACGTTGGTTGGCCAAAAGCTATGGCAGCTTTAAATATAGTAATGAAATGAAAAGTTAAGAATAATGATAAGTAAGAATTCATGTTTACATGAATTCTTACTTATCATTATTTATGCAATACTCTATCGCTATATTTATTACATTTTCTCTTGCTTTTTTATCACTTGCGTAGTAAAGTGATAGTAAGATGAACGCTAGGAAGTGATGAAACATGCGTGATAATACGATAGGATCATTAATATGGTTACGTTTAATACGATTTACGAACCAAAGTAATCAAATGTCAAATGAGTTTTTAAAACGTTTTGATTTAACGACAGCTCAATTTGATGTGCTTTTGCAAATACGTACGTATCAACCACTAACACAAATGGAGTTAGCTGAAAAGGTAACTGTTACACAAGGTGGCATTTCTCGAATGTTAACTCGTCTTGAAAAAGAAGGATATATTGTACGAAAACAAGATTGGAAAACGAAAACAATTAGTCTTACAGAGCAAGGAGAAGCAGCTTTAGAGAGAGCCTTGCCAGAGCAACTTGCATTTCAATCTTCGTTTTTTGATGATGTATTAAATGAAGAAGAGCAGAAAATATTATACGAGCTGATGACGAAAGTTCATAAACATAGTGAAAAAAAAGAATTACCGCAAGAGTAATTTTTTTTACCTCATCAATTGACTAATCAAGTGATGAGGTAGGTAATACGGAGATATACTTGACTTACCAACGTTTTTAGAAGAAAAACTAATACTACATTATTAAAGGGGAGAGTAACTATGGAAAAATACCGTATAGATACAAGAAAAGGAATTGAGTTTGGGTTATATTCAATTGGCGATCATGTTTTAAATCCACATAATGGGGAGAAAATTACGCCAGAAAAAAGAATTCACGAACTAATTGAAACAGCTAAGTTAGCAGATGAGGCAGGGCTTGATGTGTTTGCTGTAGGCGAAAGTCATCAAACGCATTTTACAACGCAAGCTCATACAGTTATTTTAGGTGCGGTCGCGCAAGTTACGAAAAATATAAAAATTGCAAGTTCCGCAACGATATTAAGTACATCTGACCCAGTTCGAGTATATGAGGATTTCGCTACCATTGACTTGATTTCTAATGGTCGTGCTGAAATCGTAGCTGGTCGTGGATCTCGTATTGGAGGATATAGTTTACTTGGTTACGATGTAAATGATTATGAAGAGTTATTTGAAGAGAAGATGGATCTTTTATTAAAAATTAATAAAGAGGAACATGTAACATGGAATGGGCAGTTCAGAGCACCACTTGAGTATGCTTCAGTTATCCCTAGAGCTAAAAATAATAACCTGCCAATTTGGCGTGCGGTTGGTGGACCGCCAGCTAGTGCAATTAAAGCAGGACGTGCAGGTGTGCCAATGATGATAACAACACTTGGTGGCCCAGCAATTAACTTTAAAGTGTCAGTAGATGCTTATCGCGAGGCTGCTCAGCAAAGTGGATTTGATCCAGCTAGTTTACCAGTTGCGACAACGAGTTTATTTTATACGGCAAAAAATTCACAAGATGCACTTAGTGAATATTACCCTCACATTAATGCTGGTATGCTTACACTGCGCGGTGGTGGGTATCCGAAACAGCAATTTACAAATGCAATAGATTACCGTGATGCTTTAATGGTTGGTAGCCCACAACAAATCATTGAGAAAATGCTTTACCAATATGAATTGTTTGGCCAACAACGCTTTATGGCACAAATTGATTTTGGCGGTGTACCATTTGATAAAATTGAGAAAAATATTGAATTAATTGCTACTGAAATTTTACCAGCCGTTAGAAAACATACAGCAAAATAAATAAAAAAACTGGGAGTCTAATTGACTCTCAGTTTTTTATTTGTTATGGAAAAATGACAAAAAAATGAACTTTTAATCGAGGAAGAGGGAAGTTATTTTCTATTTTTGAATAACATTATTTCGAGTTTGAATTTTGGAAATACATTTTTCTCTTGACAAAAAACAAGCATTTATCGAGGGTGGATGCGAGGACATTTTTTCGGTTAAAAGTCAAGTGTATGAAGAAAAACACGATTGTTTTATAGATATAAAAGTAAGCCGTATATTGAAAAAACACATTTTACTAATGAGGAAAATCTGATTCAAAAAAATGACAAAAGACATATTTCAGACAAAATGATGTCAATAATACGTCAAAAATAACCTGAATTTACTATGTAGGTATATTATACAATTCGATTAACGAATAAAACACTACAGAAATAGTGAAAAGGTAAAAATTAGCATTGCAATAGTTTGAAAAACTGAAACTTCATATTTTTCGACAATACATACAAAATGTTTTTGTCTTTTCGTATTTCTTAATAATTGAGTTTGATAAGATTGCTCAATTAACTTTTATTATAAAAACTATGAAGGAAGTGATTTTAGTATGGAAACGCTCGAATTGGCACGAATACAGTTCGCATCAACAACGATTTTCCATTACTTTTTTGTTCCGCTGTCAATTGGTTTAGCTTTTATTATTGCGATAATGCAAACGTTGTATGTGGTAAAAGGACAAGAAGTATATAAGAAGATGGCAAAGTTTTGGACGCAATTATTCCTTATTAACTTTGCAGTAGGTGTAGTAACAGGTATTTTACAAGAATTTCAGTTTGGTATGAACTGGTCAACGTATTCACGTTTTGTAGGTGATGTATTTGGTCCCTCGCTTGCAATTGAAGGATTACTGGCATTTTTCATTGAGTCTACATTCCTAGGTTTATGGGTATTCGGTGAGGATAAATTACCGAAGCGAATTCACTTAATGTGTATTTGGCTCCTTTCAATTGGAACGATGTTATCAGCATTTTGGATTTTAACTGCAAGTGCATTTATGCAGTCACCTGTCGGGTATGAAATGGCAGCTGATGGTCGTGCACAAATGAATGATTTCTTAGCCATTATTCAAAACCCACAACTATGGGTACAATTCCCGCATACAATTACAGCAGCAATTGCAACAGGTGCATTCTTTATTGCAGGTGTGAGTGCATGGAAAATAACGAAAGCGCAAGAAACTGAGGTATTTAAAAAATCGTTCCGCATTTCTATCATTGTTGGAACACTTACAACTGCGTTTGTATTATTCTTCGGTCATGCACAAGCGCAACAATTAATTAAGACACATCCAATGAAGATGGCGGCAGCTGAAGCACTATGGAATACAAGTGAGGATCCAGCGCCATTTACAGTATTTTCGAAAATTGATACAGAGAAGAAAGAAAATTCGTTTGAAATTCAAATCCCTTATATGCTAAGTCTATTATCGTATGATAAGTTTAGCGGTCAAGTTGAAGGGATGAATCAAATTCAAAAACAATATGAAGAAAAATATGGACCTGGGGATTATATTCCTCCAGTGCATACAATGTTTTGGAGTTTTAGAGCGATGGTAATGAGTGGAACATTCATGCTTCTTCTAGGAGCTTACGGATGGTTCTTATCAAGAAAAGATCGTTTAGCTGAAAAAACGTGGTATTTAAAATTAATGGTGTATGCAATTTCTCTTCCATTCATCGGTAATACAGTAGGATGGATTATGACTGAAATGGGTCGTCAACCTTGGGTTGTATTTGGTGTAATGAAAACAGAAGATGCTGTATCACCAAATGTAACATTCGGTGAAGTATTATTCTCACTTATTTCATTCACATCAATGTATTTAATTATGGGTGGAATTTGTGTGTACTTATTTGTTCGTACCATTAAGGGCCACACAAATAAGAAAACGAAAAAGGATTATCAAAGCCATGATCCATTTGATAAGGAGGAAGAGTATGTTATCTCTTAATGAGTTATGGTTTTTAGTTATTGCAATCTTATTTGTTGGATTCTTCGTACTGGAAGGTTTCGACTTTGGGGTAGGAATGGTTTCGAGGTTTTTAGGAAAGAATGATTTTGAAAAACGAGTTTACTTAAATACAATAGGACCGTTCTGGCACGCGAATGAAGTATGGCTTGTTTGTGCTGGTGGAGCCATGTTTGCGGCATTTCCGCACTGGTATGCAACTTTATTTAGTGGTTTTTATATTCCGTTTGTATTTATGCTTCTTGCTTTAATTTTAAGAGGTGTTTCCTTTAAATTTCGTGCGAAAATAGATAATCATAAATGGAAGAGTGCGTGGGATTGGGGGATGTTTATTGGAAGTATGTTACCTCCTATCCTTTGGGGAGTTGCGATTGCAAACTTTATGGTAGGTGTACCTATTGATGAGAGCAAAAATGTTGTAGGTGGATTCCTGCAATTACTTCATCCATTTGCGTTACTTGGGGGAGTAATGTTTCTCCTACTATGTATTGTTCACGGATTACAATTTCTTACGATACGTACAACTGGTAAATTGAGAGAACGTGCACGAATTGCTGCAATAAAAATTGCACCATTTTCATTAATTACACTTCTTGTTTTTGCTGGTGTGGGGTTATGGAAAACCGACATTTTCACTGCTCATGGAACAGAATGGATTATGGTACCAATCGGAGCTTTTGTAGCACTATTAGTGTCCACGTTATTAAATAAAAGAAGAAGAGATGGTTGGGCTTTCTTTATGACGAGTTTAACAATCATTTTACTAAGTGCGAGTGTATTTATCGGTATGTTCCCACGTGTTATGATTAGCTCTTTAGGAGCAATGAATGATTTGACAATTTACAACGCAGCATCAGGAGCTTATGCATTAAAACTTATGACTTACTTTGCGATTGCTATTTTGCCTTTCGTTATCGGAAGTCAAATATGGAGTTATTATGTATTTAGACAACCTGTTAAGTCAGACAACGATTTGGAGTACTAATGAAAAGAAAAAGAGGACTTCCGTCTTATCCCGGTAGCCGTATTTTATATGTAGCGTTAACGATTATTAGTATTTTAGAAGCTTTTAGTATTATTGCGCAAACAATCTTTTTAGCACGAGCTATTACGTTTTTATTTCATGGAGAGACAGTACAAACAATATTAAGTGAAATTGTTTATTTTGGTATCGCGTTTGCAGCGCGTAACATAGTAGTTCGAACATCACAAATATTAGTGGAACGTTTTGCCGAAAAAACAGGGTCGTTACTAAGAAAACAATTGATAGAGGCATATTTCACATTAGGTCCAAGATATGTTCAAACGGTTGGAACGGGTCATCTGGTTACCTTATCAATTGAGGGGATTGAGAAATTTAAAACATATATTGAATTAACGATTCCTAAAATGATTAGAAGTAGTATCGTTCCAGGTCTAATTGTACTATATGTTTTTACGCTAGATATTGAGTCTGGAATCATTTTAGTTGTAACGATTCCTATCGTGATCATATTTATGATTCTTCTCGGATTAGCAGCGCAAAAAATGGCAGATAGTCAGTATGAGATATATCGTGTACTTTCGAACCATTTTGTAGATACGTTAAAAGGTTTAGAAACATTAAAGTATTTAGGGAAAAGTGAACAGCACGAAGGAAAGATTGAAAAAGTAAGTAAAAGATATAGAAAAGCAACGATGCGTACTTTGCGAGTTGCTTTTCTTTCTTCTTTTGCATTAGATTTCTTTACGAGTTTATCAATCGCGTTTGTGGCAGTTGGATTAGGGATACGCTTAATAGATGGAACGATTATACTATTACCAGCCCTTACAATTTTGATTTTAGCTCCGGAATATTTTCTGCCGATTAAACAAGTGGGAGCAAATTATCATGCGACATTAGATGGACAAATTGCGATGGAGCAAATAGAAGAGATTTTGCAACAACAAAAAGGAATAGAAAAGAAAGATTTAAATGAAGATATAGTATGGAATGCCTCTAGTAGCTTGAAATTACAAGATATCAAAGTTAATAATACTGAATCTGAAAAGGCTATATTAGAAGGAATTAATTTTACTTGGGAAGGTAACGGTGCTATTGGTGTTATTGGTGAAAGTGGTGCGGGGAAATCGACGTTAATCGACGTATTAGCCGGGTTTTTATCTCCTTCGAGTGGAAAGATGTTAGTAAATGG
Source organism: Bacillus thuringiensis (assembly GCF_001182785.1). Taxonomy (NCBI): domain Bacteria; kingdom Bacillati; phylum Bacillota; class Bacilli; order Caryophanales; family Bacillaceae; genus Bacillus; species Bacillus thuringiensis. Next base: position 1,872,318 of record NZ_CP012099.1, read on the forward strand.
TCTAGAAGTTGATGGATCTACTCGTGAAGATTGGCAAAAAAATATTGCTTACATTCCGCAGCAACCTTATATTTTTCCGCTTTCATTAAAGGATAACATTCGTTTTTATGAAACAAAAGCAACAGATGAAGAAGTTGAAAGAGTTATTAATGAAGTCGGCCTTCGTTCACTCGTTACATCACTTCCAAATGGGATGCACGAAAGAATAGGAGAAGGTGGACGTATGCTAAGTGGCGGACAAGAACAGCGTGTTGCTATGGCGCGTGCACTTTTAAGTAAAAAACCAATCATTTTATTAGATGAGCCTACGGCACATCTTGATATTCAAACCGAATTTGAAATAAAGCAAGCGATGTTACGTCTATTTAATGGAAAGTTAGTATTTTTAGCAACTCACCGTCTACATTGGATGAAACAAATGGACCATATCCTTATTTTAAATAAAGGGGAAATGATAGAAAGTGGGACGTATGAAGAACTTTTAGAGAGTGAGACATTACATTTTCATAGGGAAGAGAGGGGAGAGAAATGAGTAACTGGGTTAAACCTTATATAAAACAAAATAAAGGTAGAATGACTTTAACTATTTTCCTTGGTCTTCTTGGAGTTAGTTCAGGAGCGATGTTACTTTTTATTTCAGGTTATTTAATCTCAAAATCTGCCCTTAGACCAGAAAATGTAATGGCTGTATATGTTCCTATTGTTGCAACAAGAGCGTTTAGTATAGGGCAAGCTGTGTTTCATTATATAGAGCGCTTAGTCGGACATGATGTCGTACTACGTATATTAGAAAAAATGAGAACGAAGCTATATAGAATAGTAGAACCACAGGCGTTATTTTTCCGTTCTCGATTTCAAACGGGTGATATGTTAGGAGTGTTATCCGAAGATATAGAGCATTTGCAAAACCTATATTTACGTACAATATTTCCTAGTATATTAGCGCTAGTTGTTTATAGTATCTTCGTACTTGTTATCGGTGCATTTGACCTTGTGTTTGCATTTATTGTAGGTTGTATGTTAGCTATTATCGTGTTTCTTCTTCCATTTGTATCATTACTTTTGATGAAGAAACACCATGTTACTTTAAAGCAAGGCAGAAGCCGTTTGTATCAACAACTGACGGATGCTGTTTTTGGATTATCTGATTGGCAGGCAAGTGGTCGTAAAGGTGAATTTATTAATGAGTATGTAAAACAAAATGATCAGTTGTTAAAAATCGAAAAGAGAGTGAAACGCTGGTATCATATTCGGGACAGTATCATTCAATTAGTAGTAGGTATTGTAGTTATTTCGATGATTATATGGACTGGAAATGAAGCGGCAAGTGAGCAAATTGCTCCTACAGTTATCGCAGCTTTCGTATTAATGACTTTATCTGTAACGAATGCGCTTATTCCTATTGCAGATGCCATCGATCGAATCCCGTCGTATGTAGAATCTACCCATCGTCTTAATGGCGTAGAAAGTGATAGTGTTTTACATGATAAAATGGATTTGTATGGAGATAATGATTACGTTGAACCAAGACATGTAGATATTGAACTGAATCACGTATCGTATAGTTATCCAGATAGTAATGAGATTGTATTAAAAGACGTATCATTACAAATAAAAGCAGGGAAGAAAATTGCTATTTTAGGCAGAAGTGGGACAGGGAAATCTACTTTACTAAAATTGTTAGCAGGGGCGTTAAGCCCAGTAAACGGCCAAGTTGTATTGAATGGTGAACGAGCTCATACGAATCTTTTATCTAAATATATTTCTGTATTAAATCAAAAGCCCCATTTGTTTGATACGACAATTGGAAATAATGTACGAATTGGCAAACCAGAGGCGACGGATGAAGAGATATGGAAAGCTTTAGAGAAAGCACAATTAGCTTCACATATTACTTCTCTTCCGGACGGATTACAAACAAAAATGCATGAAATGGGAAAGCGGTTTTCTGGTGGTGAAAGACAAAGGGTTGCTTTTGCTAGAACTCTTATGCAAGAAACACCCATCATTGTACTTGATGAACCGACTATCGGTTTAGATCCGAAAACAGAATTGTCTTTAATTGAAACAATGTTTTCTGCAACGGAAGAAAAGACGGTTATTTGGATTACGCACCATCTTGTAGGAATAGAACATGTAGACGAAGTTATATTCCTTGATCGTGGCCAAATTGTCATGCAAGGTAGTCATAAACAACTTTTGAAAGAAAATGAAAAGTATCGTAAACTTTATGAGTTAGATAAAGGAATATGATTTGAATAAGCAATAATTGTAAAAATAGCTACGCCTAATGGTGGAGCTATTTTTTTGTTAGATTGCAGGTGTATATGATTGTTACGAATTAAAAATGAATTTCATATTATACATATAATGGAGGGGATGCACATGAAGGAGCAGTATAAAATCATTGTTTTAAGTGATGAATTATCCGGGGAGAGGATTCGAAATACATTAGACAAAAATAAATGTAAAACAATAGTTCATGTTGTAGACGTTTCAGATGTTGTTCGAATAGAAAATTCTTTTCAATATATAGTCATTTGGAGAGTGGACGCAGAAAAACTTACAAATGACTTGATAAATAGGGGCGTGCAAAGTTCAAAAATTATTAATTTAACAAAATACATGTATGAATGGAAGGATAAATTAATTTCTATCTATCAAATAAATCCAGAGCTTATGTCTTTATACATTTCTATGAAAAAAGCAAAGAGTGATCCGACGTATGAATTGTTTGCTACCGGTTTGTCTTATCCGCATTGTGGCATAAGTACGGAGCTCCTCTCAAAAAAGTCAATAAAATTAACACTTCCATCGCAAGATCTATACTATGATTATTTAATAGCGTCACAACTTCTATCAAACACTCATTCATTTCAATATTGTTTAATAGGAATAGCCTATTTCTCGTTTTTCTTTGATATGTCGTTATCATCTGAATCATATAGAATTCACAAAGTATATTATCCATTGTTTCAAGATGGTCATCATACTGTAGTTCATTCTCCTCTACCCACTGATGGATTCTCACATCTAAATACTCCGAAACCACTTCTTTCTATTTTTAATTTGCATTTTGAATATATTTTATTAGATGAACTAAAAGATGAATCATTGGTACTGCCTTGGATAAATGCTGAATGGAATACTACTCCTCTTTACATTCCTTTTGAAGAACACGGGAAAATAAGAGCAGCTTCACACGCTAAATTGGCGTATCCTCATACTTTAGTTGAAAATAAAATGATTTTTAAGAAATATTTAGAATTACTATTAAAAAACGATATAAAGCCATTAATTGTTGTATTCCCTGTTACTTCACATTATTTCAATTGTAGTAGTAAGAAATTAAAAGAAGATTTTTATAAAGTTATAAATGAGTTTCAAACTCAATATTCTTTTCAAATCATAGATCTATTTGATTCGCCATTATTTTGTGAGGATGATTTTTATGATAGTGATCATATGAATAAAAAAGGTGCAAATAAAATGTCCGCGTTATTAAATATGTTTATTCAGGAACGAAAAGTATGATATTTTGTTTCATGTTTGCATAAAAGTATATAGGCTCCATACAGTTAAAGTAATGTGATTTTTGTGTCGCGTATATAAATAATATGCGAAGAGGTGAGAGAGTTAAAATGAGAACTCGTATTGAAAGAATTGAAGAGGTCGTAGAGCAACTTCCGTTGGTAAGTGTGTTAATTCCTACGTATAATCGTCCTCGCTACTTTGAAAAGGCGTTATGTAGTGTGTTAGAACAAACGTACCCTAATATAGAAATTATAGTTGGAGATGACAGCACGAATGACGAAACAGAAAAGGTGTTACAAAAATATTTATGTGATCATTTAAATATTATTTATATAAAAAACAGATCAACTCTCGGACAATTTGAAAATGCGCTAATGTTATTTCATGAAGCGAACGGTGAGTATATAAATTTTTTAATGGATGATGATATATTTCATGTGAATAAAATTGAAAAGATGATGAAGTATTTTTTCAATGATCTAGATAATGAAATTAAGCTAGTAACATCTCATCGTCAAGTAATTGATGATAAAGGGAAAGAACTACGACATATTTATTCAACTGTCCGTTTATTTGAAGAGGATACGATTATAGAGGGAATAGAATTAGGAAATAAGGTAATTGTGGATCAAAAAAATTATATTGGAGAACCAACAACAGTTTTATTTCGTAAAAATGAGTTACAAGAACCGTATGGGATTTTTGATAAGAGGCGGTATTTATGTAATGTAGATATAGCTTCATGGTTATCTTTATTAAGTGAAGGAAAAGCAGTATATATAGCAGAGACACTTAGTTACTTTCGATTACATCCAGATCAACAGTTAAATGAATCTAATAAAATGATGGATGGGTTAGAAGATTTTTCACACAGTATTATAGCGGGAGAAAAATATGGTTTCTTATCCAACGAAAAAGATTTAGACAAAGCGATAACTAATTTTCTAGATTATGCAAGAAGGATAGTTCCATCATCGATATTATATACATTAGACTATTACCAAAAAATTAGAGGAAAGAAAATAAATATAGAAAAGAAAAAACAGCATATAAATAATAATTCTTCTTTACCGAAAGTAAGTATACTTATTCCTGCATACAATAGACCTTATTACTTGGAATTAGCGCTCAACAGTGCTCTGAATCAAACATATGAAAATATAGAAATTATTATTTCTGACGACAGTACAAATAATGAAGTCAATGTTATGATTCAACCGTACTTACGTGAATATGAGTGTATTACATATGTTAAAAATGAAACGCCATTAGTTGCCGAAAACTTTAATAAGTGTATAGAACTTGCGAATGGGGATTATATAAATTTTTTATTAGATGATGACTTATTTCATCATGAAAAGATCGAGAGAATGATGAAATACTTTTTGGCATTAGAAAACATTTCATTTGTGACGTCATATCGTGAACTGATTGATGAGAATGGAGAGATATTACCACCGTCAACATTGAATATGAAAATCGCGAAAGAAACAACACTTTTTGAAGGAAAAGAATTAGGGAATTATATGTTAAAAAACTTAAAAAATATAGTTGGTGAGCCGACAACTGTTTTGTTTAATCGGGATTTGTTTGAAGGTAAGTTTGGGTATTTTAAAGGAAAGGCTTATTCTGCTATTAATGATATTGCAACTTGGATAGATATGATGAGAAAAGGAAAAGTAGTTTATATACAAGAACCTCTTAGTTATTTTAGACAACATAGTGGACAAAATCAAAAACAAATGCATTTTATGTTAATGACAATTGAAGAGTGGATTGAATTAATTATAGATGCATATAATAGTGGATTTTTAAGTTCTGAAAGTGAGTATAAAGAGAGTTTATCTTATTGTTTAGAAAATGCGGGATTTATAGTTAAGGATGCAGTAAGAAATGGCGAAATAGATCAAATTTATAATGAAAAGATAAAAAAAGGGTTACACAAATTAGTTGCTCACATGTTTGAGAAAGAATTTTGTTATTGTCAATATTGCAATCAACAATTTGAAAAATTTTCACCTTGGCCAGCACATTATGATTTTCCGAAATATAAATTTGAGATGTGGAATAAAGATACAGGGATATGTCCAGTTTGTAATTCGATGGATCGTGAAAGATTGTATCGTACATACATTGAAACGGAAACAGACTTGTTAAATAGAAACTATACTATGCTTCATATTGCACCTGAAGCGAAGTTAAGAGATTGGTTTAACGAGTATAAAAATATTACGTATGTATGTGGTGACTTAGAACCAAAGGATCCATTAATGAAGGAAATTGATGTTACAAGGATTACATATGATAGTAATACTTTTGATGTAATATTATGTAGCCATGTGTTAGAACACGTTCCTGATGATGACAAAGCAATGCGAGAGTTATATAGAGTGTTAAAGCCAAATGGATGGGGAATTATTCAAGTACCAATCGTAATGAATGTAGATTTTATTGTAGAGAATGAATTAATTGTAACACCACAATTGAGGAAATTAGCTTTTGGTCAAGAAGATCATGTGAGAATTTATAATCAATCGGGATTTATTCAACGATTAATGAATGCAGGATTTAAGGTGGAATTATATAACATAGCGGAAAAACAAGGAATGAAAAGTGCTAGGAAATTTGGATTATCTGAAACAGATATGCTCTATATTGTCCGAAAATGATAGAAAGGAATAGATAGATATGGAGAATATTCCTTTTTTACGTGCTTCAACTGTACCTGTAATTGAGTATTTGGACGAATTGAAGGAAATTGATACATCTCACATATATACGAATTATGGACCTATAAATCAACGTTTTGAGGAAACAATTATGTCGGCATTTTTTCAAAACAGGGGAGCTGTTACAACAGTAGCAAATGCAACGTTAGGGTTAATGGCGGCTATTCAACTAAAGAAAAGAAGAAAGGGAAAGTATGCTCTTATGCCTAGTTTTACATTCCCTGCGACTGTCTTAGCGGCTATTTGGTGTGGATTGGAACCTTATTTTATTGATATTTCAATCGATGATTGGTATATGGATAAAACCGTACTTTTGGATAAGATAGAAGAATTAAAAGAAGAGGTTGCGATTGTTGTCCCGTACGCAACTTTTGGATCATGGATGGACTTAGAAGAATATGAAGAATTAGAGAAAATCGGGGTTCCGGTTGTCGTAGATGCGGCACCGGGATTTGGATTAATGAATAGTGGTATGCATTACGGTCAGGATTTTAGTGGAATGATCGTATATAGCTTTCATGCAACAAAGCCTTTCGGAATTGGTGAAGGAGGGCTCATATATAGTAAAAACGAAGAAGATATACAACGTATTAAAAGAATGGGGAATTTCGGATTTGATAAAAATCGTGAATGCACGATGATGGGGTTTAATTGTAAAATGTCTGAATACGCAGCAGCTATTGGGATAGCGACTATAAAAAGATGGGATCAAAAATTAAAAGAACGCACCCGTATTTCTGAATGGTATAAACAGTTATTGCAAAGTACTGGGTTAATGAAAAAAGGGTGGGAAGTCCAAAAGACAGAAGCGGTTATTCATCAATTTATGCCTATCATTTGTCCAGAAGAAGTTCACAACATACAAGTAATAGAAGAACTGAAAAAACAGAAAATAGAAGCTAGATTATACTTTTCACCATCTTGCCACCAACAAGTTCTTTTTAGAAAATATAAGTCTACAGATTTAACAAAAACGAATAAAATAGCAAACCGAATTGTAAGTTTACCTTTATGGGAAGGAATGACGAAAGAACTAGTAGAGCAAATTGTAATCTGTTTAGAGCAGAAGGTGGTGTTGGTAGATGAATAGTTTTTATAGTCAAGAAGAACTAAAGAAAATTGGATTTTTATCTGTTGGGAAAAATGTATTGGTTAGTAAAAAAGCAAGTATATATAATCCGGGTGCTATATCAGTTGGCAATAATGTAAGAATTGATGACTTTTGCATTTTAAGTGGCAAAATCACAATTGGAAGTTATTCGCACATCTCGGCGTATACAGCGTTATATGGAGGGGGAATTGGGATTGAAATGCATGACTTTGCAAACATTTCAGCTAAAACAATCGTATATGCAGTACTTGATGATTTCAGTGGAAATACATTAATGGGGCCAACCGTCCCGAATCAATATAGGAATGTGAAAGTAGGAAAAGTTATTTTAAAAAAACATGTGATTATTGGTGCTAATTCTATTATTTTTCCAAATGTAACTGTAGGAGAAGGTACGGCAGTCGGCGCGATGAGTATGGTAAAAGAGAGTTTAGATGATTGGTATATTTACGCTGGAGTTCCCGTAAGGAAAGTAAAACCTCGTCAAAAAAAGATGCTAGAGTTGGAAATTGATTTTTTAAAAAGCATTCATTCTTAATAAAAAAGAATGAATGCTTTTTATTTTTATCCCGCTATTTGCCGGGCAGTAAGACTTCACCTCAAAATTCAGCGAAAGCAAAGAAATTAGGTGGGAGCTGATTAAAGTTTCACTTTATGATAGAGCAGAGTGTATCTTAACTTATTATGTTTTAAATTTTGCTGACCAAGGCAATACTGAGCCATAGTGAATGTAAAGTTGGAGGGCGAGCGTATATGTTTGATGAGGATGGGATTGTTTTAATTATGGAACCAGCTGATGAAAGAAACTTGAGGAGATTTATTTTTTCAGTGCCACAGTCAGTGTATGAAAAGAAGGGGATTACATTACACTATGGAGCAGCTATAGGACAAGGATATATGGATATAATTGAAGATATTATAAGCGTACATATAGAAATAGATGTTGTAACAATAATAGGGCATGTAAGAGTATAAATAGCTATTTGAAAAAAGGTTGTAAGCAATTTAGCTAGAAGTTATGATAGAGAAAATTATAGACAATTATAAAGACGAAGGGAGTCTGAAATGAAAATAAAATCAATTTTATTAGTATTTATAGTTTCAATTGGTTTAATGGGATGTTCAATAGTGGAGGAAGGAAAGAACTCCATAGATTATGCTCAAAAGGCGACAGACTATGTAAATGAAATAAGCGCATTTGCAAATGAAGCACCGGCACTAGCAGAGAAAGCTATTAACGATGGGACAGCTCGAAAAGAATTAGAAACGAAGCTGAATGAAATTAAACAAGATATACCAGCTTTCAATGAATTAACGCCACCAGATGTAGCGAAGGATCTTCATCAACAAATCGTTGGATATAATGAAAAGCTAAATTCGTTAATTGATACGTCTATGAAAAAGATAGAGGAAGGAAAAATGGACGTAGAGCAATTTAAAAACTCAGAGCTCATGCAGACGATAGATCAAGTTCGTGATTTGAAAGATAGGGTGCAAAATTTAGGTCAATAACAAAAAGCTCCGTTTGTAACAAACGGAGCTTTTTGTTATTGGATACAATAAACGATTACACCAACGATAATAATCATGTTGCCGATGAGTTTACGTTTCGTTATTTTTTCCCCTAGGAAATACCAACCGAAAATTAATATGATGATATAACTTAAGGATTCTAATGCTGATGCTTGTTTTAATTCCATGCCCTTCATGGCGATTACATTTAATCCAGCATTAAGTACAAATAAAGAGTAACCGATAATAACATAAGGATTCACATATTCTTTTATTCTAGAATCGTATTGTTGTAAAGTAGCTTTTTTTAATAATATTTGTGAGTAATTTGCTAAAATTATCCCGAAAATAAACAATAGCATATAACTATTCATCTTTTGTCACCACCACAATTCCGACGATAATAATAGCTGCACCAAGTAAATGATTCCACTGAATTGTATCTCCAAATAGAAATACTGACCAAAGCATTGACCATAGTATAATAATCCCTCGATGTGAATATGCTTTTGAAATTTCGAAATGTTTAATTACTTGTTGCCATAAAATTGCATATCCGAATAAAAGTATAACTAGTCCGAAATAAGCAACAAAAAATGAGATTGAAGCAATTGGAAATTGAGCTGCCCATTTCATGTAAACCATAATGATAGAATATATCAAAAAAGCTACATGTAAAAATACATAATTTTTAATAGTTGGTTTCATTTATTCACTCTCTTTTACATATAAATATCTATTTATATCTGTTTTTTTTAATGATAGATATAGAAATATATTTTGTTTAATCTTTCACATTCCAAATTATATAGTATCATGGCTTTTATTGTAAAACAATAGAAGCCATGCATTCATTTTTTCCAAGATTCTACAATATGTATCGTTTTATTTGTTGCATCCAACTCTACTTGAACACCGAAAGGTATAGTAATCATTGGATGTGTATGACAACAATCGAAGTCAGCTAGAAAAGGAATTCTTTGATTTTGAAGTACTTCCAACAGTATTTCAAAAGGTTTTCGATTTGTACCACAATCATCAAATTGCTCATGTTTTCCAAGAATGATACCTGAAATTTTATCAAATACACCGTTAATTTTAAGGAATGAAAAGCTTCTTTCGATAGTAGCTGCATCTTTTGAACTGTCCTCAATAAAGAGAATATCGCCTTCTTGAATATGTGGCATATAGGGGCTAGCCCAAATTCCTTGTATCGTGTTTAAATTCCCGCCAATAATACGCCCAGTAGCTTTTCCGTCAATTACTGAAATCCAATTGTTTGGTCGAAGTTCTTTCTCCTTCGTCTTTTCTTCCCAATTAATAAATTCATCTGACCAAAATAATGGTTGTTTTATATGATAAGGAAGAGATTGATCATGTAGTAAAGTTTCTGCAAAATATTTGTATGTGCAGTTAACAAAAGGTTCAAATTCGCCAAAGGAAGGGACGAGAGCGGGCCCATAAAATGTAGGGATTCCTGTTTTAGCATAAATTCCTAGTAATAAAGCAGTTGCATCTGAATATCCAATCATTATTTTAGGGTTATTTAGAAAAGCATCATAATCAATATAAGGTAATATTGAATTTGAATTCATCCCACCAATTGTTGACATAATACAAGAAATATTAGGGTTTCTTATCAAGGCATTTAGTTCATCAGCACGCTCTTGTATACTACCAGAACGATAAAAATCATATCGACCTGTTAATGAACCTTCTAATATACGAAACCCTTTCTGTTGTAAGTAAGATTTTGCTCGTTCAAATCTTTTTGGAGAAGTGTAGGTTACTGGTGAAGAAGGGGAGTAGATCCCAATTGTGTCTCCATATTTTAATGATTTTGGAAGTAGCATTTGTATGAATCCCTTCTATTAAATAGTTTATTTACAAGATTTTATTGTTGAATATTCTTATATTTCAGTATTATAAGTGTAACATAAACAAATTAAAATAATAATTACTGTATATGAATAAATATACTTTTTACCTTGACTGTATAAAGGAATTGTTGTTAAGGTTAAATGTGAGTGTATAAAAGGTTTGCTAAAGGAGTTTTGAAATGAATCGGTTAAAATGGGGAAGGATGACAGTCCTATTAGTCATTATTTTAGGGATATGTTGGTTCTTATTCCAAGGAAATCAAAAGAGCGTAGCGAATGTAGAAGGACAACCTTTGCAAGTGGCAGAACTACCTAAAGCAGGATTTACTGAAAAAGTAGTCCCGCCAAAGTACATCCCACCAGAAATTAACGCAAAAGCGGCTATGATTATCGATGCGAGTGATGGAGATATTATTTATCAATATAATGAAAATGAAGCTTTTGCACCGGCTAGTATGTCTAAGATGATGACAGCGTATCTCCTACTAGAGAGTATACATAACGGGAAAGTTCGCTGGGAAGATCCAGTTAAAATGAGTGCGAAGGCGGCACAAACAGAGGGAGCGAGAATCCCAGTACAAGTTAATGACACATTAACTGTTAAAGATTTATATCATGCATTAATGATTGAGTCAGCTAATAATTCAGCTGTGGCTTTAGCAGAACATATGGCAAAATCGGAGAAAGATTTCGTTCAGCTTATGGATGCAAAAGCGAAACAGTTAAAAATGTCGGAACATGCTAAATTTGCAAATGCTTCTGGATTACAAGAGCCAGATGGAAGTGAAACAAAAATGACGGCTGCTGATGTAGCACAATTGGCGTATCATCTTATAAAAGATTATCCGGAAATATTAGAAGTGACTCACTTGCGTCAAAGTCAGCTAGCATTTAATAATATTAATGTTATAAGCACAAACGACATGTTAAACAAAAATAATAAAAGTTTATATATAGAAGGAATGGACGGACTAAAAACAGGATTTACAGATAGTGCAGGATATTGTTTTACTGGGACTGCCAAGCAAGGTGATAACAGAATTATTACAGTAGTCATGGGGACCTCAAGTAAAACAAAACGTTTTACAGAGACGAATAAGTTAATGTCGTATGCATTTGGATTAGTTAATTAAGTAAGTAAAATACCAATCTAGATCGCTACATAAGTAAGGCTGTTTGTTGTTACTAATTTTAGATAACAATAAACAGTCTTTTTATTTTAACTTTAAAAAGGAAAAAGATTCTAAATACAAGTGTTATCATTTGAGTTTATTTGTTGCTGTGATATTATAAAGTTATAAGCTTATTAATAATAAGTTTGAGGGGCGTAATATGATGTATACATATGAAATAGCCTCAATTGAAAATTGGAGGGAATTATGATGGCAAAAGATTTTTACTCAGCAATTGAAGACAGAAGATCTATTTATGCAATTAGTAAAGAGCAAGTAGTTTCTGATGAGAAAATTCAAGAAGTGATTTATCATGCTGTAAAACATACACCTTCAGCTTTTAATTCTCAAAGTGCTCGTGTTGTTGTTTTATTAGGAGAACAACATGATAAATTATGGGATATTACGAAAGAAACGTTAAGAAAAATTGTACCTAAAAATAACTTTGCACCTACTGAAGAAAAAATGAATGCATTTAAAAGTGGTTATGGAACGGTTTTATATTTTGAAGACAGTGAAGTAGTGGAAGGCCTTCAAGCAAACTTTGCATTATATAAAGATAATTTCCCAACTTGGTCTCAGCAATCATCAGGAATGTTACAATTTGCAATTTGGACAGCTTTAGAAATTGAAGGGTTTGGTGCTACGTTACAGCATTACAATCCGCTAATTGATGAAAAAGTGAGAAAAGAGTGGGATATCCCAGGGAATTGGAAACTAACTGCGCAAATGCCATTTGGTAAACCGGTAGTACAGGCTGGTGAAAAAGAATTCCAACCGTTAGAAAACCGTGTGAAAATTTATAAATAATTTGATAAAAGGTGAACAGGAATATAACCTGTTCACCTTTTATAAGTAGTAAGGGTTTTTTTGTTCGGCATTTTTCATCTGATTCTTTAATTCATTTTTACGTGTTACAATCGCTGATACTTTTTGTAATGTTATCATTGAAACGAATTGAATAAAAGCATAGTATAGCTCTATATTTTTTTGTATTGGATCATCTATTATATTTCTCATAAATATGCCTCCTCTTTTTATTCAAATAAAACTCCGCATTAATGGGCAACCCGAGTGGTGAGGGTTAATAATCAGTTCGCTAAAATTCTTTTTTATTAAGATATGTATATAATACTATAAACATCCTATAAATTCCATTATCGGAAAAAGAGAACAGTTGATATAGTGTGTGTTTTCTTTAAAGGAGAAATGACTTTTGTGAAATAAATCTTACAATTCGTCAAATTATTTCAAAATTGTAGATAGTATAGAAAATTAGTTTTCTAAAAATATTATACTATTGATAAATAGAGTGATTTTTGTCATGATGAAAGTATACTTCATGTAAGGAGCTTTATAAGGAAATACATACTTTAGTTTGTATTAGGTTAATAGAATTTTTTGTAATAGATAGAAAAGGGATATTTTATATTAAAATATTAAATAGAATGTCGAATTTTCATGCGATATATAAGAAATTTGAAAAAACCATTGCAAAAACACTATATTTAATGATAAAGTTCACATGAAGTTCACACGGATTTCACTTTGTTCATTTAAAATGAACTCTGTGTGAAAAATAAAACTCTTGCTAAAAAATGGAACTGGATGAATATTTTACTTTGATAATATTGTAAAGTATTAAAGTTTTAAGTTTTTTTTAAGAGGATAGTAGGGAAAGGAAGTAAAGACAACTTATGAAAAAAGTAATTGCAGGTTTAGCAGCAGCTTCTGTAGCTGGCGTTGCAGTTCCAGGAATGGATTCTGCTCATGCACAAGTTTCAAATGAAGCGCTAAAAGAAATTAATGGACAAACTCAAACTCAAACTCAAACGACTGTAACTGAAACAAAAACTGTAGAAACAACTTCTGAATTAAAATACACAGTAACTGCTGATGTATTAAATGTTCGTTCAGGTGCTGGTACAGGACATAACGTTATTTCTAAAGTGAAATCAGGTCAAGTGCTACAAGTAGTTGGACAAGAAAATGGTTGGTTCAAAGTAAACGTAAATGGTCAAACAGGTTATGTAAGTGGTGACTTCGTAACGACTGGTGGCAAAACAGGAACGACTGTTCAACAAGGAACAGGTACTTACACAGTAAACGTTTCTTCACTTAACGTACGTACAGGCCCAAGTACATCTCATACAGTATTAGGTTCTGTAAACAAAGGTAAAACAGTACAAGTTGTAGGTGAAGTACAAGATTGGTTTAAAATCAACTTCAATGGTGGAACTGGATACGTAAGCAAAGACTTCGTAACAAAAGGTGGTTCTGCTGTATCTAACGAAACACAACAACCAACTACAAACAACAATACTACAACAGTTCAAACTGGTGGTTCTTATGTTGTTAACACTGGTGCTTTAAAAGTACGTACAGGCCCAGCTACATACAACGCTGTAATCGGTGGAGTAACAAATGGTAAAGTATTAAACGTTACTGGTGCTGAAAATGGTTGGTACAAAATTAACCATAACGGCCGCACGGGTTACGTAAGTGCAGACTTCGTTAAGTTTGTAAAAGGTGGAGTAAACAACGTTACAAATAACAATAACAATAACGTTACAAATAACGTTCAACAACCAGGTAAAGATGTACAAAAACCAACAACAGGTGGAGATACATCTTCAATCGCTGGATTCGCTAGATCTTTAAATGGTTCACCATACAGAACTGCTGGTACAACACCTGCTGGTTTTGACTGCAGTGGATTCATTCACTACGTATTAAATCAAACTGGTCATAAAGGCGCTCGTCAAACAGTTGCTGGATACTGGAGCTCTAAAACAAAAACTAGCAATCCACAACCAGGTGATTTAGTATACTTCCAAAATACTTATAAATCAGGTCCTTCTCACATGGGTGTTTACTTAGGAAACGGTCAGTTCATTAGTGCAGAAACAGATGCAACTGGTGTACGTATTAGTTCTGTAAGTAACTCTTACTGGAGCAAGCACATTTTAGGTTACACAAAAGCATACTAAGAAAAAGTAGTTTATATACTTTTCGTATAGAGAAAAGGCTTTCCAAGGAAACTTGGGAAGCCTTTTTATGGTTGAATGAATTGGAAGTTTAATAGTTTTTATTTTAGCTTTCCATTTAAAAATCGATCATATAAGTCGTGGAAATAGTTAGGACGAAATAAGTTAGCTGCATGTCCTGCTAAAGGTATTTCCTTGTATAGAACGTTAGGTAAAATAGATTTCAAATCAAATAGACAAGATTTATAGAGATGATCATGCTCTCCCATTACCCATAGTATAGGGTGAGGAAGTGATTTTAATTTAGACTTTAAATCGAATTCTAACCGATGTCGTAATGACTGGGCAATAATGGATGAATGTAATTGTAATCCGAAACGGTAGTAAATATTTCTTGAAATGACTGCAAACGGATTTGATTTTAGTATACCACTTGGAAAAATAGTATTTGCGTATTGAGAGAGCCATTTAGAGTATTCATCTCCTCGTTTCTCCCAAAATTTTTGGAATACGTTATATAAGCGAGAAGGATTATTGTAATGTCCTCCAATATGACAAATACTTAATACTTTTTCTGGATGCATTTGTGCAAAAATTGTAGAGATGTAACAGCCGTAACTTAGCGCACAAATATGAGCTTTTTTAATACCTTCTTGTTCATATAAGTTTAATAATTGATCTACGAGGCGCTGTAATGAAAAGTCGATTGCTTCTCCTTTATCATCACCGTGACCTAATAAGTCATAAGTTATAATGTTGTAGGAGGCAGAAAATCGTTTTTGCTCCTTTTTGAAGGCGCGACGATTGCCAACTAATCCATGAATAAAAATAATTGTTTCCTTTTCAGAATGTATATTTGTTTGCAAAAAGGATACTCCTTTCACTAACTGGAGATTTATATCGTGTTGTAAATTATTTATCTATAATTTACATAGAATAATATTAAGTACCAGGTAATAATATCAGATGTTTATATCTGTTGTAAAGATGAGTTTTTATGTATATTTTGTAAAAATAGAAAAAGTGTGTTTACATTCAGTTTACATTTGTATCGTATTCTAATTTTAGAAAGAACAGTTTGGTTTAACACGAGGAGATGAACAGGAATGGAAGTTAGAAATGAAATGAAGAAAAAAGGGAGCTGGAGGCAGTTTTTACGCCTTATTCAAGATACAAATCCTCCGAAAGGAATTTTAATTTTTGCGTTATTAATGAGTTTGCTTTCTACGGGAGCGAGTTTATTTATTCCTATGCTGACAAAAGGATTAGTAGATAATTTTTCGCTTTCTTCAATTAGTGCAGGACAAATTGTTGGGTTAGTTGCTTTCTTTGTAATGCAAACTATTGCGGCAGGGTTGTCTATATATTTACTAAATTATATTGGGCAGAAGATTGTAGCGGGACTAAGAGAACGTTTGTGGAAAAAGGTACTTATCTTGCCGGTATCTTATTACGATCAAAATAGAACAGGTGATACCATTAGCCGTATGACGAATGATACAGGTGTTGTGAAAACGTTAATTTCTGAGCATTTGTCAAACTTATTAACAGGTGGTATTTCAATTGTTGGATCGTTAATTGTATTATTTGTGTTAGATTGGAAAATGACTGCGTTACTTTTAACGGTTATTCCGTTGTCTGTATTAATTTTAGTTCCACTTGGACGAAAAATGTATAAGATTTCAAAAGCGCTTCAAGATGAAACGGCATCTTTTACAAGCGTGTTAACGCAAGTGTTATCAGAAATTCGTTTAGTGAAATCTTCAAATACAGAAAAAAGAGAATATGAAACGGGTAATACAGGTATACAAAAGTTATTACAATTTGGTTTGAAAGAAGGAAAAGTGCAAGCATTAATTTCGCCAGTTATGTCGTTTGTTTTAATGGCACTACTTGTTATTATCGTAGGATATGGCGGGATGAGAGTTTCTAGCGGTGCATTAACAACTGGTGAACTTGTAGCGTTTATTTTGTATTTAGTTCAAATTATAATGCCGATGAGTCAATTATCTATGTTCTTTACACAATTTCAAAAGGCAATTGGTGCAACGGAAAGAATTAGTACGATTTTAGAATATAAAGTAGAAGATCATGAAACTGGTGTGAAAGTGACAAATGCTAAGCAGCCGATCGTTCTTGAAAATGTACATTTTGAGTATAACGAAGAAGAGCAAGTTTTGAAAAATATTGATTTCACAATTGAATCAGGAAAAGTGACAGCGATTGTAGGACCAAGTGGTAGTGGGAAAACAACGTTATTCTCATTACTGGAACGTTTTTATGAGCCAACTAGCGGTGCCATTAAATTAGGAAAAGAATCAATTACGAGTTATTCATTACAGTCATGGCGACGTCAAATCGGTTACGTATCACAAGATAGTCCGTTAATCGATGGAACGATTCGTGATAATATTTGTTACGGCGTTGAAGGCGAAGTAACGGATGAAGAAATTGAAAAAGTAGCAGCAATGGCATATGTTGATGCATTTATTCATGACTTACCAAACGGTTATGCAACAGAAGTTGGAGAACGCGGTGTGAAGCTTTCTGGTGGACAAAGACAGCGAATTGCCATTGCCCGGGCGTTACTTCGAAATCCGCAAATTCTTATGCTCGATGAGGCAACTTCAAGCTTAGATAGTAAATCTGAGTCTGTCGTTCAAAAAGCGTTAAATAACTTAATGAAAGGCAGAACAACGTTAGTGATCGCGCATAGACTTTCTACTGTTGTAGATGCAGATAAAATTATCTTTATTGAAAAAGGGAATCTTACAGGTAGTGGTACGCATGATGAATTATTACAGACGCATGATATGTATCGCGAGTTTGCAACGCAACAATTGAAAATTAAAGAGGGTGCATTATAAAATGAATCATCAGTGGGATTTTACTCCACTGATGATTCATTTTAAAAAAATATATTAGATGCTAAGTAGAAAGGAAATGGTTCCTTTGATACCTAAAATTTTAATAGTAGACGACGATCCACACATTAGGGAACTCGTTTCTGTATTTTTAGAACGAGAAGGTTTTCAAACATATGAGGCAATTGATGGAGTAGATGCACTTCGGAAAATGGATGACGTAAAAGTCGATATGGTTATTCTTGATATCATGATGCCAAATATGGATGGATTTGATGTATGTTTTGAATTAAGAAAATACTATGATATCCCGGTTCTGATGCTAACTGCCAAAGGAGAAACATCACAAAAAGTAAAAGGATTTCACCTTGGGACAGATGATTATCTTGTAAAGCCATTTGATCCTATAGAACTAGTAGTGAGAGTAAAGGCATTATTGAAACGTTACCAAATTACAGTTTCACAATCGATTCAAGTTGGAAATGTATTATTAAATCGTAAAACATTCGAAGTTACATCTGGAGAACAAACGGTTACGTTACCGTTAAAAGAATTTGAGCTGCTCTTTACTTTAGGGTCTAAATCGGGAAGAACTTGTTCGAGAGAGCAATTAATTGAAGAAATATGGGGATATGATTTTGAAGGGAATGAACGTACACTAGACGTTCATATTAATCGGTTACGTGAGAAGTTTCAAGAAGAGCAGTCGAAATTTAGTATTAAAACAATAAGAGGATTAGGGTATCGCTTAGAGGTAAGTAAATGAGAAAAGGAAAACGAATGAGTAAGTTGAAGATGCTGAAAGTATTTGGAGCGGTATTAGCGCTCTTTTCTTTTCTTACTATCATTTGGTCTATCGCATTTTATGTAGCAACTAGTATATTGAATGCTTTTGACGTAAACGTATCGCCATTTGTTGCCTTTCTAATTAGTGATATGGTCGGTTTTGTATTTATTATTCTTATTTGGACATTAATTGGAATATTAATGAGGCCAAAACGAGAGGCAATGATTTGGACTATTATTGAACCGATACAAAAAATTGCAAAAGGAGATTTCTCCGTAAAAATACGAAATGAAGAAAAGTATGATGGAGAAATTGGCGTGCTCGTAAAAAGTATAAATGATATGACAGATGAACTGAATACGATGGAGAAAATGAGACAAGAATTTGTATCGAATGTTTCTCATGAAATACAGTCACCATTAACTTCTATAAAAGGATTTGCTAGAGCACTACAAGACGATAATCTTTCTGAGAAAAAAAGAAAGCATTATCTTACCATTATTGAAACTGAAACAACGAGATTATCTAAACTAAGTCAAAACTTATTAAAGCTAACTCTTTTAGAATCAGAAGAGTATATACCAGAAAGAGTGAGTTATCGATTAGATCAGCAGTTAAAGCAAATTGTGTTAAATAGTGAACCACTCTGGACTGAAAAAGAAATTGAGTTAGAACTAGATTTAGAAAAAGTACATGTTATTGCTGATCAAGAAAGTATGAGTCAAGTGTGGATTAATTTAATTCATAATAGTATTAAATTTACTCCAAGCGGTGGTACGATTATTATTCAGTTAAAGGAACATGAAACAGTAGTGGAAGTGCGTATCCGTGATTCAGGAATTGGTATATCTGAAGAACAGAAACAACATATTTTTGAGCGTTTTTATAAAGCGGATTCTTCACGAAATCGTGCTTATGGAGGAAGTGGCTTAGGTTTAGCTATTGTAAAAAAAGTACTCGATCTTCATCATGGGGAAATAAAAGTTGAGAGTGAGGAAGGGAATGGTACTGAATTTATTGTGTGTATTCCTAAATATAAAGAGAAATAGTGTTAGGGTGATATCTTCTAACACTATTTCTCTTTATAAATACATTTACCATTGTTGCAGCTATATTGATAAGCTCTTCCTTCGCTATTCATACGGTATGAGTAATCTGATTCTTTATCTTTCTTAAAGTCAACGTACGCTTCTGCACCGTTTTTATCATCATCTATATCAATGAATTGAACGGATCGTATAGAATAATCTTCCTTTTCACTTAATCCCTTTTC
Organism: Bacillus thuringiensis; assembly: GCF_001182785.1. NCBI lineage: Bacteria > Bacillati > Bacillota > Bacilli > Caryophanales > Bacillaceae > Bacillus > Bacillus thuringiensis. The sequence continues at coordinate 1,892,167 of NZ_CP012099.1, forward strand.
TTGCAAATTTTTATGTATACTGTCTACTAACTCGTCAAACAATGACCAGTTTAAATTAAGATTTTCAAATGACTCAGTATGTCTTCCTAAAATGCCTTCGTCTTGTATTATTTTATTATTATCGTATGTATAAGAGTATGTAAAATAGGGTTCGTCTTTATATACTACTGTTGCATAATAGCCGATATTATAAAGGGGAGTATATTTTCCGGTTATGCTTTGTATTTCTTTTTGCTTATATCCTTTTATAGTATGGAGATAGTCGCTAGTATCTTTTTCTATTACTTTATAATGTAGTGGATTACCAAATATAAAATACATAGCCAAAAATATGATACATAGTCCGACTGCAGTTAGTGATAAGAACCATTTTTTTCTTTTCATACACATACACGCTCCTATGCTGAATTTATTTTTATTTTATATGAATAATGGAAAAAACATGATACTTATAAATAAAAACTTTTTATAGTTACCTACAAGTAACCTACGCACATGAAAGTGCATCATTGCCTTTTTACATAAACATAGATACAATTTTAATATAATACATAACTGAGATGATTAAGGAGTGTTATACTTGGCAGAATTATTACAAGGCAAAAATGCTTTAATTACAGGAGCAGGTAGAGGGATTGGTCGCGCTGTCGCAATCGCATTAGCGAAAGAAGGCGTAAATGTAGGACTATTAGCTCGTTCAGAAGAAAACTTAAAAGCAGTAGCGAAAGAAGTAGAAGCAGAAGGTGTAAAAGCTGTTATTGCAACTGCTGATGTTTCTTCATACGAAGAAGTGACTACTGCGATTGAAACGTTAAAAAATGGTTTAGGATCTATCGATATTTTAATTAATAACGCTGGTATTTCTAAGTTCGGTAAGTTTTTAGAATTAGATGTTGCTGATTGGGAAAAAATCATTCAAGTAAACTTAATGGGTGTATATTATGCAACTCGTGCTGCTTTACCAAGCATGATTGAACAACAATCTGGTGATATCATTAACATTTCATCTACAGCAGGACAAAAAGGTGCACCTGTAACAAGTGCATATAGTGCTTCTAAATTTGGTGTTCTTGGTTTAACAGAATCGTTAGCGATGGAAGTTCGTAAGCATAACATTCGTGTAACGGCTTTAACACCAAGTACAGTAGCAACTGATATGGCTGTTGATTTAGGATTAACTGACGGAAATCCTGATAAAGTTATGCAAGCTGAAGATATTGCAGAATTTATCGTAGCACAGCTGAAATTAAATAAACGTACATTTATTAAATCAGCTGGACTTTGGTCTACTAATCCATAAGAATTACATTTATTAATAAAAGAAGGGATATCTATTCTGTAATGGGATAGATGTCCCTTCTTTATTTTTTTTGTTTAAGACAGAATTTTCTGTATAATCAAAAGGGAATGGTAGAAAGCATTGGAAAATTGAAAGGGGTGGTATTTGCATGATTGGAATTGAGAAATGGACGGCTGTTGATCAATATATGAGTGATGTATTAATACCGAAAGATTCTACATTAGAAGGGGTTCTTCAAACTAATGCTGCAGCTAATTTGCCAGCACATGATGTATCACCAACGCAAGGTAAGTTTTTACAACTATTAGTACAAATTCAAGGGGCCCGTAATGTTTTAGAAATTGGTACGCTAGGCGGATATAGCACGATATGGATTGCTAGAGCATTGCCATCTGGAGGCCGAGTTGTTACATTGGAAGCAAGTGAAAAACATGCAGAAATTGCACGTAGCAATATTGAGCGTGCTAATTTGACTGATAAAATTGAAATACGAACAGGATTAGCGTTAGATTCTTTACAACAAATAGAAAACGAGAAGTATGAACCGTTTGATTTTATTTTTATAGATGCTGATAAACAAAATAACCCTGCTTATTTTGAATGGGCACTAAAACTATCACGACCGGGTACTGTAATTATTGGGGATAACGTAGTACGTGAAGGAGAAGTTATTGACAATACTAGTACCGATCCTCGTGTACAAGGGATACGTCGTTTCTATGAATTAATAGCTGATGAGCCACGTGTTAGTGCTACAGCGCTTCAAACTGTCGGAAGTAAAGGATACGATGGGTTTGTAATGGCAGTAGTAAAAGAGTGATACCGTTCGAAAGTCTATTATATTTATAGTAGACTTTAGGGGAGTGAGAGATAATGAATGAAGCAGCACAACAATACTGGGCGGAGTATTGGAAAGATGCTGAGATACCAAAAACGGTGAGTGCTTGGAAATTTGGTGATACCGCAAATCGTCTTGCTAAGCAAGTAGTTGACGGAACGAAAACGGCAACTTGTTCTGCATATCTCTTCTATGAATTAAAGAATGTACCGTTACCAACTACAGAGGACTACTCTGTTATTTTGGATTACGATGAAAATCCGGTAGCAATTGTAAAAACAATTGAAGTAACAATAGTACCTATGAATGAAATTACAGAAGAGTTTGCAATTGCTGAAGGGGATGAAAGATATAAAAAAATAGGAGGAGAGAAAATGAAAAAGAAATTTCAAAAATTATAAAATGTATCTTGTACAACGCAGCTACCTCGTGGACCTCCAACATACTTGGAAATATAAGTTTATATAAAAATTGGAGGTTAGGAATAGATGAGAACTGAAAAAGAAATGTTAGACTTAATTATAAATACAGCAAAAGAGGATGAAAGAATCCGAGCAGTTATCATGAATGGATCACGTGTAAATTCAAATGTGAAGAGAGATTGTTTTCAAGACTACGATATTATGTATGTTGTACATGATATACAATCTTTTACGTCTAATCATAATTGGATTCATAGATTTGGAGAAATAATGATTGTACAAATGCCAGAAGAAATGTCATTAATTCCAGCGGACGAAGACGGGAAATTTCCGTATTTAATGCAGTTTATGGATGGAAATCGAATTGATTTAACGCTCGTTCCATTTGATTTGATAAATAAGTTCGTTGGACAAGATAGTTTAAGTAAGCTGCTTCTTGATAAAGATAATTGTATTGTTGAATTTCCACCAGCAAGCGATAAAGACTACTTAATAAAGAAGCCTACAGAAAAAGAGTTTTTAGATTGCTGTAATGAATTTTGGTGGTGTAGTACGAATGTAGGGAAAGGACTATGGAGAGAGGAACTTTCTTATGCGAAAGGGATGCTTGATGGTCCAGTACGAGATATGTTCATCGTAATGCTAGAATGGCATGTTGGTATGAAAACAGATTTTACAGTTAATGCAGGTAAGTTTGGAAAGCATTTCGAGCAATATGTTGAAGAAGATATGTGGAAGCAATTTAAAAAGACATTTTCTAATGCAGAATACGAAAACATATGGGGCTCATTCTTTGTCATGGGTGATTTATTTAGAGAAGTGGCGAATGAAATTGCTAACACATATGGATATCAATATCCGCAAGATGATGATGATAAAGTGACGAACTATTTAAAACATGTGAAAGCTTTGCCAAAAGATAGTACATCGATTTATTAATAATATAAAGCAGTAAGACTGTCCTGTTAACGGACAGTCTTATTTTTGCTTATGAATAACAATTTCTCTAACAAAGTGCAGATGAATCACATATGAAAATTTAGGGAGGTTTTTATCATGTATTATTTTTATTCGCCAGAAATGTTCGTTCCATATCAATGGGGACTAGAACGAGATGTTTCGTATGCTTATATGCCATATAACTCATTTTATTATGGAGACTATAAAAGCTCATTACCTTACGTATATACCCCTCAAAATTATGAAGTACCAATGAAAGCATATGAGCGTGGATCATGGACACCATTTTCGTGGGTCGAAAAATATGCGTATGCATTTTCAGGTTCTTACAATAAAGCGGAAGTAGCCCTTACATTTGATGATGGGCCAGATTTAGTCTTTACGCCAAAAATATTAGATAAGTTAAAACAACATAATGTGAAAGCGACTTTCTTCCTGCTTGGTGAAAACGCAGAAAAGTATCCAAACGTAGTAAAGCGTATTGCAAATGAAGGGCATGTAATTGGTAATCATACGTATAGTCATCCGAATTTAGCAAAAGTAAATGACGTTGAGTACCATAATCAAATAATAAAAACGGAAGAAATATTAAATCGTTTAGCTGGTTACGCACCAAAGTTTATACGTCCGCCATACGGTGAAATACTTGAAAATCAATTAAAATGGGCAACAGAGCAAAATTTTATGATTGTACAGTGGAGTGTTGATACGGTTGATTGGAAAGGTGTAAGCGCTGATACGATTACAAATAATGTGTTAGGGAATTCATTTCCTGGAAGTGTCATCCTCCAGCATTCAACACCAGGTGGACATTTACAAGGATCTGTAGATGCACTAGACAAAATCATTCCGCAGTTAAAAACGAAAGGGGCACGTTTTGTAACACTTCCAAGTATGTTTCAGACATCAAAAGAAAGAAAGTGAATGTGTTATAAATTGGAAAAAATAGGGTTATGCCGTATAATGAAAGTGTAAGTTTAGGAGGGATATAATTGATTTATGCACTAGTAAACATAGGAATAAGCATATTGATTGGAATTATATTTATACTTGCGGCACTTATCCTTCAAAAAAATCCACCGACAGATATTAATGCGGCATATGGTTATCGTACGAAACGATCTATGAAAAATAAGGAATTATGGGATGCGGGTAATAGGTATAGTGCAGCAGTGATGAAGCAAAATGGATTCATCATGATGTTAATTGGGAGTGTTATTAGTATACTGTTTAGATATCCACATACAATGATAGCGATTATGGTGGTTATGCTGTTATTAATTATGCGTTTATTTATACAAGTAGAGAGTAGATTAAAAGTACTTGAGCAATAATGAAAAATAGGACTCCACGCAATATGATGCTGAGAGTCCTATTTTATTTATAAACTATTATTTTTTAATACTTCTTTTCCTTGCTCTATAACAAATTCATAGTATGCAAGATCATACGGATAAATATCTTCAAATGTTATCGTAATCGGTGTATTGTTTAAGACTGAAATAGTCTTTAAAGATGAAATTTCTCTTTTTAATAGTTGTAGAAAAGAAGTTGCATGTACTTTCATCACATCGTCTACTTCTTCACCTGGTGCGAATGGAAGTGGATTGATAACATTGTGAAAATACATATGACAAAATTCACGATCAGTAAGATTTGAAATTTCATAATCTATTTTAAAGATGCCTTTGTATATTAAATCAGTAGTTTGAAAGGAAAGCCCCAATTCTTCTTCGATTTCACGAAGGCCACCAATTTGTACATCTTCATCATGCATAATATGTCCAGCTGAAGTAATATCCCATATACATGGAGCTTCTTTTTTATTTTTAGAGCGTAATTGGAAATATAAGAACATATCTTCAGCATCTTTTTCTACAAACCAACAATGAAATGTTTCGTGCCAATCACCGTCACGATGCACTTCATCACGTAATTTCTTCCCAAGTGTATTTCTTTCAGGATCAAATATTGTTAACCACTCTGTCATTTTAATTCCCCTTTCTGCAAATTTCATTATACAATATTTGTATTGAATTTTGGGAAAATAAAGAAAAAGGAGTGGTTATAAGTGGGGATAGAGCGTGCGGAAATAAAATCGATTATTTCAACAGAGGAAGAGCTACGGAAAATATTGGGGCAACCAAGTGAGCGAGCGTTAAAGAAAGTTATTTCATCATTAGACCACCATTGCGTAGATTTTCTGTCTAAATCTCCTTTTCTAGTATTATCTACTGCAAATAAATTAGGAGAGTGTGATGCTTCGCCGAGAGGAGATGCACCTGGATTTGTATACGTATTAAATAATAATAAAATTATCATTCCAGAAAGACCGGGCAATCGTCGTATAGACTCCATTTTGAATATTATTTCAAATCCACGTGTAGGACTAATCTTTTTTATTCCAGGTCTTGGGGAGACGCTCCGGATAAATGGCCGAGCGTATATTACAAACGACGAAGAAGTTTTGAAAGAAATGCAGGCGAATGGACGTAATCCGTTGCTTGGAATTGTTGTTGAAATAGAAGAGTGTTATATTCATTGTGCAAAAGCTTTTATTCGTTCTAAGATGTGGGATTCAGAATCTTGGTTAAATAAAAAAGAGTTACCTTCAGCAGCAAAAATGTTGCTGGAGCATGCGAAAGTGAATACTTCAGAAGAAGATGTTGCTCGTTCTTTAGAGGAAAGTTATACAAAAAGATTGTATTGAAAATTTTATTGATATAGTTTTGTAAGGTGGATATGTACGGGTTTTAGAATGGGGAACTTATCCCGCATTAACGGGCAGTAAGACCCCTACCTTAAAATTCAGCGTAAGTAAAGAAGTTAGGTGGGTATCAACTGCCCGTAAAAGCCCGATTGGTTCGACTAATAATCAGTGGGGATGAACAAAATCCCCACTGATTAAAGTTTCACTTTATATATGAACCGTTGATTTATAAACTGGAGAAGTAACAAAATAGGTAAATTGAGTGGCGGTTGCATAATGCTATTGTAAAATATAATAAAAAAATTCTTGAAAATAGTTAGTAAAAATAGGCTTGCTTTTTAAAAAGTTGATAACTATAATAAGTTAACAAATAGACATGAACGAAAAAGTAACGATAAGGACAAGAAATCATTTTTACGGTTTACAGAGAGGGAAGTCTAGGGTGTGAGCTTCCTAACACGAGAAATGATTTTACCACCTTTGAACTTCAATAGTGAACGAGTAATCTAGTAATTATTGACGGTATCAGCCGTTATCTGAACTTGAGCAATCTAGAAGGAGATACGTCTAGATTGGAACAAGGGTGGAACCACGAAAACACATTCGTCCCTTTCCTAGGGGTGAGTGTGTTTTTTTACGACCTTAGAGATTGAAAATTTAAAATGATTAAAAAATAGTATTGATTTTGTTTTTTATGCGAGTATAATGAGTTAACAAATAAACATGAACGAAAAAGTAACGATAAGGACAAGAAATCATTTTTACGGTTTACAGAGAGGGAAGTCTAGGGTGTGAGCTTCCTAACACGAGAAATGATTTTACCACCTTTGAACTTCAATAGTGAACGAGTAATCTAGTAATTATTGACGGTATCAGCCGTTATCTGAACTTGAGCAATCTAGAAGGAGATACGTCTAGGTTGGAACAAGGGTGGAACCACGAAAACACATTCGTCCCTTTCCTAGGGATGAGTGTGTTTTTTTATTACTTTGAAAGGAGGTGCTTGTAACATGAAACAATTTGTACGTACGGAAATAACCACCACCTGCATGGCCAAAGAGCAGGATAAGGTGATTTATAGGTGTAACAATTAAACTTTTAGGAGGAGATTAGAAGATGAATAACGTTATAAATGTTGGGGTATTAGGTTTAGGTACGGTCGGAAGTGGTGTTGTTCATATTTTGAAAGAACATTATAAAAAAATCGCTCTTGATACAGGATACGAAGTGAAAGTGAAAACAGTCGTTGTACGTGATTTGGAAAAAGAACGCGATGTTTGTATTGATGGAATTGCAGTAACAAGTCATGCAGATGAAGTTCTAAATGATTCAAATATTGATATTGTAGTAGAGGTAATGGGCGGAATTGAAGAAGCAAAACAGCATATTGTTAAGGCTTTACGAAATAAAAAACATGTCGTAACAGCAAATAAAGATTTAATGGCTGTATATGGTGCGGAGCTTCTTCAACTGGCGAACGATAATGATTGTGATTTATGTTATGAAGCGAGCGTAGCAGGCGGTATTCCAGTGTTAAGAGGACTAACTGACGGGCTAGCATCAGATCAAATTGAAAAAATAATGGGAATTGTAAATGGTACAACAAATTATATGTTAACAAAAATGAGTCAAAATGGGTGGTCTTATGAAGAGGCTTTACAGGAAGCTCAAAAATTAGGTTTTGCAGAATCGGATCCGACAGCAGATGTAGATGGACTAGATGCGGCGCGAAAGGTAGCAATTCTTGCAAACTTAGGTTTTTCGATGAATGTTTCATTAGATGATGTGCAAGTAAGAGGGATTCGAAAGGTTGAAAAAGAAGATTTACAAATGGCTGAAAAGTTAGGATTTACTATGAAGTTAATTGGGAAAGCAGAAAAACAAGGATCAGCCATTCATTTAAGTGTAGAACCGACACTTTTACCAAGTCGTCATCCATTATCGAATGTAAATAATGAATTTAATGCAGTATATGTTCACGGTCAAGCGGTAGGAGAAGTAATGTTTTACGGACCTGGAGCTGGAAAGTTGCCAACTGGTTCTGCTGTAGTAAGTGATATTATTTCCATCGTTAAAAATATGAATCAAGTGCCGAAAAATAAAAGTGCGTTAAAAGAACCAGTTCCTTATGAATTACAAGGTGATGAAGAAGTAGTTTCGAAATATTTCTTGCGTATTTCATTACGAGATGAGCCTGGGATGTTACAAAAAATAACAGAATGTTTCGTTAATTACTCTGTAAGTTTAAAAGAAGTTATTCAATTACCTTTAAACCGTGAACTGGCAGAAGTTGTTGTTGTGACACATCGAACTTCAAAGTATCAATTCGAACGAGTTTTAGGAGCGATAGAAGATGTCGCAAGTGAAATAAACAGTTACTACATTATCGAGGAGGAAAAACAATATGTATAAAGGACTATTAAAACAGTATGCTTCTTATTTACCGGTGAATGAAAACACACCTAATGTCAGCTTAATGGAAGGAAACACACCTCTTATTCCGTTATTAAATATATCAAAGCAATTAGGGATTCAGCTATATGGTAAGTACGAAGGAGCGAATCCGACAGGTTCTTTTAAAGATCGTGGTATGGTGATGGCAGTTGCTAAGGCGAAAGAAGAAGGTTCAGAAGCAATCATTTGTGCATCAACAGGTAATACATCAGCATCAGCTGCAGCATATGCGGCACGCCTTGGGATGAAATGTATAATCGTCATCCCTGAAGGAAAGATTGCGCATGGAAAATTAGCGCAAGCGGTCGCTTATGGAGCTGAAATTATTTCAATAGAAGGGAATTTCGATGATGCACTTAAGGCTGTAAGAAATATTGCTGCAGAAGAGCCGATTACATTAGTAAATTCAGTGAATCCTTATCGAATTGAAGGACAAAAAACAGCAGCATTTGAAATTTGTGACCAATTGCAAAATGCACCAAATGTTCTAGCTATCCCTGTTGGGAACGCAGGGAATATTACAGCATATTGGAAAGGCTTCTGTGAATATGAGAAAGAAAAAGGTTATAAGAAGCCAAGAATTCATGGCTTTGAAGCAGAAGGAGCAGCGGCAATTGTAAAAGGGCATGTAATTGAAGAGCCTGAAACAATTGCAACAGCAATTCGCATTGGTAACCCAGCAAGTTGGTCGTATGCAGTAGAGGCTGCCGAGCAGTCTTGTGGTGAAATAGATATGGTATCAGATGAAGAAATTTTACATGCGTATAGGTTATTGGCAAAAACTGAAGGAGTTTTCGCTGAACCGGGATCAAATGCTTCATTAGCCGGCGTAATTAAACATGTTAAATCTGGAAAAATCAAAAAGGGAGAAACAGTTGTTGCAGTATTAACTGGAAATGGTTTGAAGGATCCTGATATCGCTATTTCTTCAAATCAACTAGACATCGCAAGTTTGTCAAATGATATAGAACAAATTAAAGATCATATTAAAGGGGTGATTATGTCGTGATACCATTAAGCGTTCGTGTCCCTGCTAGTACGGCAAATGTTGGTCCTGGATTTGATTCAGTTGGAATAGCTTTGTCATTGTATTTGGATGTGGTGGTCAAAGAAAAAGCTGATAAATGGCAAGTAATCCATTCCTTTGAAGAATCAATTCCGACAGACGATAAAAATTTAATCGTTAGCACGGCATGTAAAGTATGTCCTTCTATATCACCCCATATAATAGAAGTTACTAGTAATATTCCATTAACAAGAGGGCTAGGAAGTAGTGCATCAGCGATTGTAGCTGGGATAGAGGTTGCGAATCAACTAGGAAATTTGAACTTAACTGCTGATCAAAAAGTTCAAATTGCTACAAATTTTGAAGGACATCCTGATAATGTTGCTGCCTCCATTCTAGGAGGAACTGTAATCGGAGCGCTTGATGGAAAGAATGTTTCGGTTGTAAGAATTGAAAGTAAGGAATTAGGTGTAATTTCTCTTATTCCGAATGAAGAGTTAAATACAGAGGAAAGCCGATCTGTATTACCAGATGTGTTTCCGTTTCATGAAGCAGTTAAGGCTAGTGCAATCAGCAACGTATTAGTAGCTGCGTTTTGTCAAAAGAAGTGGGAAGTTGTAGGTGAAATGATGGAAAGAGATCATTTTCACGAGCCGTATCGTTTAGAACTCGTACCGTTATTACCATCTATTCGTAAATGTGCAAAAGAATTTGGTGCATACGGCACAGCACTTAGCGGTGCGGGACCATCTATTTTTATTTTAACGCCGTATGAGAAACGTCAAGAAATCGCTGAGCAATTAGCGAGAGTATTTACAGATATGAAAGTATGTGAGCTTGAAATCGACCATAAAGGTATTATTGTAAATAAGGAAGAGCATATTGGATTATAAAGAAAGCTGGCATGGCTAGCTTTCTTTACGTTGCAAACCTATTTTAAATTAGGTTTTTTCGGAAAAAATATAAAACAAATGTTAATTTTGAATAATGTAGCAAAGAGTGCATTCATTTTGGGGGTGATTAAATGAATAAAGATTCACCAGAAGAAAAAAGAGAGCGTATGAGACAAAGTGAATTAAAAAGTAATCCTACTGGTTCTTTACATGACGGACTCAATAGAGCGGAAACAGGTAGTCCAGTTGATATAGCAGGCGGTATGAATTGGAAAAGTACAGGGATAATCATTTTAGTACTACTTTTAGGATACATTGTATACACTTATTTTTTCAGTTAAAGAATGCTTGTTAAAATTTTGATTTGTTTAGTTTCATAATTGTTGAGAAAAAAATGCAGTTACTGTATTACATATCTTTTAAGCGAATTATAGTTGTTCATATCAATTTTTAATACTCCAAATAGAGCTAGCAAAATGCTAGCTCTATTATTTTTTGCCACATTCCTGTAACAAACCACCTGTATATTCATTGGTGGAGGTGCAGAGGATGAAAAAAATGATAGCGATATGTCTTCTTACAACTATGTCATTTTCGACTTTAGTCGGTTGTGACGTAAAAGGTAGTAATGCTGTACAAGAGTCTAAAATAAAGAAAGCGACGTATAAAGATTTTACTTATGATGTAAATCCAGAAACATTCACATTAACTGTAGAACATGAGGGTGTAAAGGAACAGGCATCACAACCCCTACCGAAAATGAAGGTATCGAATGTAAAAAAAGAAAAGGATCGTACATCGTGGGAATATCCAGATCAAAAAGTAAAAATAAAATTAGAAAAGAAAAAAGACCACTTAAACATTGAAGTGGAATCGACTGGTGCAGAAAGCTTTACATGGCCGAAAGTAGAAGCTGAAAATTATACACTTCCGTTATGGGAGGGTAAGCAAATTCCGAGCAATGATGAGAATTGGAAGAAGTTTTTAAAGGATGATGCATATTCATTTGCTGAATCATTTTCTATGAAGTTTTTCGCATTAAATGGTTCGAAATATTCAATTGTATATATTGCAAACAATATGTTTAATAATGAATTGAAATTTCATTCGGATCCGAAAATAGGATTTGATTTTACACATGAATTTCCGAGCATAAATCAAAATAAAACATATGGATTTCAATTATATGTGACAAATAATGATGCGGTAAGTATTGCTAAACTGTATAAGGATGATATTGTTCGAAAAGGTGAATTTAAAACATTACAAGAAAAGGCTAGAAAAAATAAAGAAATCGAAAAGTTATATGGAGCGGCGCATTTTTATTTTTGGAATCAAAATGGTTTATCAGAAAATAATATAAATTGGCCAAAACTAAGGGAGCAAATAAATAGCCCGCTGTTTAGTCATATAAAAGAACTTATTCAAAAGAATAGTTCAGAGCCTGGGGAACTGAATGTATTAGATCAAGTAAGTAAACAAGATTTCATTGATAAGTATCAAAAAAATGTTATTTTACGTTATATAAACGAAGTATTATCCATGAAGGAATTTTATAAAGAGGATATTTTTCAAAACGTTGACCAGGAAGCTAGTGTGCTATTAAAGAAAGGTGTAGGTCACTTAACGAATACAGAATTGTATAGCTTAAATAAGCATTTATTAAAGTCGCTACTTGGCGATGCGGTTGAAGAGGTAAGTAAATGGGGTAATGCAGATGGAACGGACATACTAAAGGAAATGACAGAGGCCGGAATAGAAAAAGCGTGGATTGGTCTGCCGAACTGGGAACAAGGATTTATGCAACCGAATTTCGTGGCAAAAGCTAAGGAAATGGGGTATTTAGTTGGTCCGTATGATTCATATCATTCCATTCACGAAAAAAGTGATAAAAATTGGAACACAGCATCCTTTAATGACCCATCATTATACGAAGAGGCTACTGTAACGAAGAAAAACGGAGAAAAGGTGCAAGGCTTTTTAGGCAGAGGTCGCAAGTTAAACCCGACTTTATCGCTGCCTAGTGTAAAGGAACGCATGAATGATATATTACAAAATGGTCCTAAATATAATTCGTGGTTTATTGATTGTGATGCGACAGGTGAAATTTACGATGACTATTCAGCGAAACATATAACGACACAAGAGCAAGATTTAAAAGCACGTTTAAAACGAATGGACTACATTGCGCAAGAAAAGGGTATGGTCGTTGGTTCTGAAGGTGGAAATGATTTTGCTAGTAGTACGATTGCATTTGCACACGGAATTGAAACACCTGTTATTAAATGGGACGATGAAGATATGCGAAAAAATAAAACAAGCCCGTATTATGTCGGTGGATATTGGTCACCAAATCAAAATGTTCCCGAAAAATATGCAAAACAAGTACCATTGAAAGAAGAATATAAACAAGTATATTTAAACCCAGTATATTCGGTACCATTATATAAATTAGTATACAATGATTCCGTTATTACAACGCACCATTGGGAATGGGGAAGTTTAAAGGTAAAAGATGAAGTTGGAAATCGAATGCTGTCTGAATTATTGTATAATGTTCCTCCGTTGTACCATTTAGATGAAGTAGAGTGGAATAAACATAAAAAAGAAATTACAGAGCATCTAAAAGTTTGGAATGAAGTTCATGAAAAAGCAGTAAAAGAAGAGATGACGAATTTTGAGTATTTGTCAGAAGATAAGCTAGTACAATCTGTTTCTTATGGAAAAGATATTAAAATCATTGTGAACTTCTCAAATGAAGACATGGAAGTAGAAAAAACGAAAATAAAAGCAAAGTCGGCTTTTATTGATAATCAGGGGAAGAAAAGCATGTATACGCCGTTTGAGAAATAATAACGTGAAATATATTGTATTCATAGAGGTTTTATCATTAGCTGGACTCTTTATTCATATCGTTTATCTGGAAAAAGATATCCTAATTTAAAATGAAAGAGTTAATGAATTTATAAATTTGCATGTTGCGAAGTGCTAAATTTTTGAAATTGGTAAATAGTGACTTGCCAAAAATAAGTACGAGAGTATAATGTGAAATGGAATACATATTGGGTTTAAGTAGTAACCTTACAAAATTGTAAGGTTAATGAAAGGAAATTCAATATGAAGATAAATAGACTTACATTATACTTGGTAAAGAGAAAGAGAGGCGAATGGGTATGAGCTCTGAATTAGAACAAAATACGAGAAGTAATAAAAAGCGTTCTAAAAGAAAGTCAATAAAATGGTTCATATTAATTCCATTTTTCCTACTTATTTTTGGAGGAGTAGGATATGGTTCGTTTATATATAATAAAGCAAAAGCTGTTGTAAATGATGCGTATGCAAAAATTGAAAAGTCATCAAAGCGTGATAAAGAAGTTGAACCTTTAAAGGATAATATTTCAATATTAATCATGGGTGTAGATGGAAGTGAAATGAGAAAAAGCCAATATGGCGAAGCAGTTCGAACAGATGCACTTTTATTAGCAACAATTAATAAAGATGATAAATCTGTTAAGCTAGTAAGTATTCCACGTGATTCACGTGTTTATATTCCAACTAGAAAAAAATTAGATAAAATTACTCATGCTCACGTATTTGGTGGCGTAGAAAGCACACGCGATACGGTGGAACGATTTTTAAATGTACCTGTTGATTATTATGTGAAGTTTAACTTTGAATCATTCGTACAAATTGTCGATTCAATTGGTGGTATTGATATTGATGTACCAGTTACTTTCACTGAACAAGATAGTAAAGACCAAGCTGGTATGATCCATTTAGAAAAAGGTTACCAACATTTAAATGGAGAACAAGCACTTGCACTTGCAAGAACGCGTAAAATTGATAGTGACGCAATGCGTGGACAGAGACAGCAACTTGTAATAGAAGCAATTGCCAAAAAAGCGATGTCTGTTCAATCAATTAGCAAAATGGGCTCTTTACTAGATGCGGTTGATAAAAACATGAAAACGAACTTAACATTTGACGATATGCTTGCCATTACAAAAAATATGGCAGGATCTAATTTGGAAATGGAAAAAATGCAAATAGAAGGTACAGATAAACGTATCGGTGGTATTTATTATTACATTCCAAATGAAAAAAATGTAAAAGATATTTCAAAAAAATTAAATGATCATTTAGGTGTAACGCCAAAACCAGTTCGAAACGAATAATAAAAAAAGATTGGCTTTTGCCAATCTTTTTTTTGAAGTGGATTAGCAACTTTTTAATAACGGTTTTTTGTTGCGGAAAAATTATACTAAAATCATTTTAATTTATATAAACAAAAGGTGTAATTATACGATATACTAGAGGGGACTATTTGGAAATTAGCTCCTAAAGTTGAAGGGAAGGAAATTCAATTTATTACTATTTATAGAACAATTGAATTGGTGGAAATTGAAACAGGTTAAAGAAAGACTGTTCAAAATGCAATTACATATTTATACACAATGAAGCGATTAAGGTGAAAGACGAAGAGATAGTAATTGCGAAAGATCATGTATCATATATTGACCAGCTATTTTACCAGATTAATAATCATACAATAGGTGCTTAGCTATCGTCAAAAAAATGGTGGACCTTCATGGAGATACGTTTAGTCGTATAAACACATGGAACAATACTTTTGATAAAACTCCCATTATAATACAAAAAAATCTGTTTACATGGTGAAATAAAAATAAATAGATGTATAATTATATTGGGCGATTTATATATAAGATTAATAGGGAGAGGAATTCGATAGAATGGAAAAAGCTTTAAAAATTAAACAAATAGTAGTCGTTTTAATAGCGATTGCCGCAGTAGCTATTGGGTATTACATGTTCCAATCAATTACTTCACCAGCAAAAGCTGTCGCGAAACAAGAAAATGTAGTGCAGCTTGCAAGTGAACAGCCGAAAGTTGAAATGAATAAAACGGCACCAAGTCGTTTTAATGGAAAAGAAAGAAAAGTTGCTTATCTTACATTTGACGATGGGCCAGGGAAATATACGGCTGAATTATTAAATACGCTAAAACAACATGATGCGAAGGCAACGTTCTTTTTAATTGGAGCGAATGTCAAAGAATTTCCTGATTTAGTGAAACGTGAAAATGCTGAGGGTCATTATGTAGGCATGCATAGTATGACACATAATTTCGCAAAGTTATATAAAAATGGCGAGTATGTAAATGAGATGAAAGAAGATCAAGGTTTAATCGCTAATATTATTGGGAAATCACCTAAATTAACACGTCCTCCATATGGTTCGATGCCTGGATTGAATGAAGGTCTTCGAAATAAAGTGGTAGAAGGCGGATTTAAAGTATGGGATTGGACAATTGATTCATTAGATTGGAAATACAATAAAATGCCAGTTGATGCAGCTGCAGCACAAATTGCTCAAAACGTATTAACTAACGCAACAAAACCACAAGAAGTAATTTTAATGCATGATATTCACCCACAATCAGTTGCTGCTGTGCCAGCAATTTTAAAAGGGCTAAAAGAAAAGGGTTATGAGTTTGAAGCTTATCATGAAGAGAGTCACTTTCCAGTGAACTTCTGGCATGATAACCGTATGTAATGGAGGAATGAACGTTGAAGTATGGAAAAGTAGCAGTAGTTGGAGCATTATCAGTAGGACTTTTAACAGGTTGTTTCGGTGAAAAACCAGAAGAAAATTTATATACAGCTTTTGAAACAGCAGCAACACAAGAAAAATCTTTAGTGGATGAAGCAAAAAAATTAGAGCAGTTAGAGAAACAAGGTCAAGAACTATATGCTCAAATTTTGCAAGAAGGTAAAGATCATAATGAAGCAGTTGTGAAGAAAATAGAGCAAGCTACTGCAAATGTAGATGATCGTGAAAAAGTATTGAAAAGTGAGAAAGAAATGCTAGAAAAAGCACAGAAGGAAACGAAATCTGTTCAAAGTAATATAGAGAAGATTGAAGATAAGAAGTTACAAAAACAAGCAAAAGCAGTAGAAGAGTCGTATAAGAATCGTTATGATGCATTCAAAAAGATGAATGAAAATTACACGAAAGTGTTAGTGACTGAAAAAGAACTGTATGAAAAATTAAAAGTAAAAGAAACGAAATTAAAAGAAATCGGTGAAAAAGTTAAAACTGTTAATGAATTAAATGTGGAAGCACAAAAGTCGAAAGAGCAGTTTAACAAATTTACAAAAGAGTATAATGACAGTAAATTAGCATTCTACAAAGATGCAGAAATTAAGATTAAAGATCAGAAATAAAGAAGAATCTAAAGTGTAATAAAAAGCCGGAGAAACATCGTAATAAATGTTTTTTCGGTTTTTTACGTTAAATGAATAGAAAAGACTGGAATTGATATCATAAAAGAGTTATAGTGAGTTATTCTAAGGGAAACATTGTAAAGTAAGGAGAATGGAAATATGTCATATGAATTTTTACTCAAATTAGGTTTAGCACTCTTTTTAGGATTATTCATCGGGATAGATAGGCAGCTAAAGAATAAACCACTTGGTGTGAAAACAAGTATGGTTATTTCTGTAGCAAGTTGTTTAATTACGATGGTTTCAATTGAATCTGTGCATGTATATTCTGTTCCAGGACATACAAATATGGATCCGATGCGACTGGCTGCTCAAATTGTTAGTGGAATTGGTTTTCTTGGCGCAGGTGTCATTTTACGAAGAAGTAATGACGTTATTTCTGGATTAACGACAGCTTCTATGGTGTGGGCTGCTTCAGCTTTAGGGATTGCAATTGGTGCGGGATTTTATTTACAAGCGACAGTTGCTATGGTTTTAATTATTTTAGCGATTAATGTACTTCCGCAACTTGTGAAAATTGCAGGACCGTATTCATTAAGACAAAAGGATTTATCTATAAAAATTACTGTTAAAGAGCATCATGAGTTAGATGGTATATTTAAGCAAATTAAAAATTTAGGCATGCATGTGAAACGCGTGAAAATTAAAGATATAGATAGTGGAGCATTTCAGCAACTGGAGATGGTTATTTTAGCTCCAGAAGATTTATATACAACAGAGTTATATAGTTCCCTGAAAGAGATTGATCGAGTAGTTTCAGTTGAAGTGGAAAGTAGATAATTGTGATAAAAAAGAGTGAAGTGAAGTGAACTGCACCCCAATTGTTAGACACAGTCTAACAATTGGGGGTGCAGTTTTTCTATGGCTAAATTTACAGCTGATGAAAAAATACAAATCGTTCTACGTTATTTGAACGGAAATGAAAGTTATCGAGAAATAGGTAGATCGCTCGGTATAAATGACACAATCATCTTGAATTGGGTAAACCAATATAAACAGAATGGTCTGGAAGCTTTTCTAAAACGATGTACAAATTACACACAACAATTTAAACTAGACGTACTAAACTTTATGATTGAAAACGGTATGTCCTTATTTGAGACGGCAGCTATCTTTAATATTCCTGCCCCTTCAACGATTTCTGTTTGGAAAAAACAGCTCGAAACACAAGGAATTGATGCTCTTCAATCTAAGAAAAAGGGGCGTCCATCCATGAAAAAAGATTCAAATAAACAATTAAAACAACCTTTAGCTGAAGGGTCAGTCGAAGCACTTGAAGCACGCATTAAACAGCTTGAGATGGAAAATGAGTACTTAAAAAAGTTAAATGCCTTAGTTCAAAACAAGGAAAAATCACAAAACAAGACAAAGCGCAAGTAGTCTACGAATTAAGGCATAAATATTCGGTGAAGGCACTCGTGGAGCTAGTTACTATTCCTCGAAGCACGTATTATGATTTAGTAAAGAAAATGAATCGTCCAGATGTAGATGCCGATTTGAAAGCTGAGATTAAAGCGATTTATGAGGAAAATGAAGGTCGTTATGGTTACCGTCGCATTCGTGATGAATTAACGAATCGTGGCCAGAAAGTGAACCACAAGAAGGTTCAGCGCATTATGAAAGAGCTTGGGTTAAAGTGTGTTGTGCGTATGAAGAAATATAAATCCTATAAAGGAAAAGTCGGTAGAATTGCACCTAATATTTTAGAGCGTAATTTTTATACAGATGCACCGAATCAAAAGTGGGTAACAGACATCACGGAGTTTAAATTGTTTGGAGAAAAACTGTATGTATCACCTGTATTAGATTTGTATAATGGTGAAATTATTACCTATACAATTGGTTCTAGACCGACGTATTCGCTTGTTTCAGACATGTTAGAGAAAGCATTGGAACGTCTACCTGAAACCCACCAGCTACTGATGCATTCGGATCAAGGATGGCATTATCAAATGAGACAGTACGTCCGTACACTTGAATCAAGAGCTATCGTCCAGAGTATGTCTCGAAAAGGCAACTGTTACGACAACGCAGTAATAGAAAATTTCTTTGGGATTATGAAGTCGGAGTTCCTCTACATAAAAGAATTTGAAAATGTAGAGCACTTTAAAATAGAATTAGAAAAATATATAGATTATTATAATACGAAACGGATTAAGGCAAAATTAAAAATGAGCCCGGTACAATACCGGACTCACTTTTATCAAGCTGCCTAATGAAATAACCGTGTCTAACTTTTAGGGGTCACTTCAAATTCACTCTTTTTTATTTGGATTTTTAAGGAATGAAATTGATATAATGATGAGTAACGAGGGGGAGAAATGATGGGAATACATATTAGAAGAGCAATAAAGGATGATATACCAGGTATAGCAAAGGTGCATGTTGATAGTTGGAAAACAACGTATAAAGGGATATTTGCTGACGAAATTTTAGATAATATAGCATATGAGAAACGAGAAAAACAATGGGAAGATATTTTTCAAAAAGAAGGTAATCATCAATTTAGATTTGTAGCAGAGAATTCAAATAGAGAAATAGTCGGATTTATCGATGGGGGAGTAGAAAGAACTGGTACATATAATTGTGACGGAGAATTATATGCAATCTACCTTTTACAAGAGTATCAAGGAATGAAAATAGGACAAAAGTTATTTCAAGCTTTATTATCGGATTGTATAAACAATGATATGCAATCACTTTTAGTTTGGGTTGTTACGAATAATCCTTCTACAAAGTTTTATGAAAAATTTAACCCTGAAAAAATTGATATGAAATTTTTAGAGAGAGTAAAGATAGAAGAAACAGCGTATTGTTGGAGAGATTTGAATTTGTTATACAAACAGTTATATAGATTTGCTTAAATAATATTATTATGTAAACTTTATGTTTGAAAGAGGTATACCAATTAAGGTATACCTCTTTTGTTTAACCATTTTGGATAGATTACTAATGAAAAATAGTAAGTATGTACTTTGAAACTGAGTATTTCTTTCGCGTATTTTTAACTAGATTAAAGAAAAGCGAGAAAACAAGGAAAATTAAATCAGATAAAAAAATTCTGAAATATACTATTGAATTGAATATCATTATCAATTAGAATCATAATTGATAACGACATTCAATTATCGTTTATTATATAAAATTTCGATAGCTTTAATATAAAGAGGAGGACCAACATGCAGCATGCGAAACAAATCGCAGAACATGCAACATTACAAAGCTTTTTAAACTGTTATTTAAGAGAAACAGGGAGTGGAGAATGGATTACAGAGGATGAAAGAATGAAAAGTATCTTCAGTAATACGTTGAATAGAGATACAGTCCCCACATATTTATGTTGTCGGCTATCGGCACAGAACGTTACTTTGTATGGAGAAGTTATATATAAATCATCAACAGATCGTCATTTGTTTGGAGAACAATTTTATTATCAAATTGGAGATAGTAATTCTGTTATTAAAGCAGATTACGTTACAGTTATTACATTTTTAATAAAAGAGATGTCTATCAACTACGGAGAAGGGACGAATCCTGCGGAACTTATGCTTCGAGTTATCCGTAGTTGTCAAAATATTGAGGGATTTACAAAAGAGAGAATAAAAGATACGTCCGCATTATACGGTTTCCATACAACTTTTATAGAAGCGGAGCAGTCTTTATTATTTGGGCATTTAACTCATCCTACACCAAAGAGTAGACAGGGGATAGTGGATTGGAAAAATGCAATGTATTCTCCAGAATTAAAAGGAGAATGTCAGCTTCATTATTTTCGGGCCCATAAAAGTATAGTAAATGAAAAATCATTATTATCAGATTCTACAACAACGATTATAAAAGAAGAATTAAGTAATGATGAGATGGTTAGTAAGGAATTTATAGCGAAGTACTGTAAGGAAGATCAATATGCATTAATTCCAATTCATCCGCTTCAGGCAGAATGGCTCTTGCATCAAGCTTACGTACAAGATTGGATAGTTCAAGAATTGCTTGAGTATATTGGTCCTGTAGGTAAGTATTATATGGCAACATCATCACTAAGGACGCTATATCATCCCGATTCGAAGTATATGCTTAAGTTTTCATTTCCGGTGAAAGTAACGAATTCAATGCGTATTAATAAACTGAAAGAACTTGAGAGTGGTCTTGAAGGGAAGGAAATGTTAAATACGGCTATTGGTGAAGTACGAGAAAGATTTCCAGGCTTTGATTTTATTTGTGATCCAGCCTATATTACATTAAATTATGGAACACAAGAATCTGGATTTGAAGTGATTATTCGCGAGAACCCTTTTTATAGTGAACATGCGAACGACGCAACATTAATTGCTGGGCTAGTTCAAGATGCTATACCTGGGGAGCGTACGCGGTTATCAAATATTATTCATCGCCTAGCAGATTTAGAAGGTAAAAGCTGTGAAGAAGTAAGTTTAGAGTGGTTTAGACGATATATGAATATTTCTTTAAAGCCGATGGTATGGATGTATTTACAGTACGGTGTTGCACTAGAAGCTCATCAGCAAAATAGCGTTGTGCAGCTAAAGGATGGTTATCCGGTCAAATATTATTTCCGTGATAATCAAGGATTTTATTTCTGTAATTCAATGAAAGAGATGCTTAATAATGAATTAGTTGGTATTGGAGAACGTACTGGAAATTTATATGACGACTATATTGTGGATGAGAGATTTCGTTACTACTTAATTTTCAATCATATGTTTGGCCTCATTAATGGTTTTGGCACAGCAGGATTAATTAAGGAGGAAATTCTTCTCTCGGAATTAAGGTCTGTACTTGAATCATTCCTTCCGTATAACCGGGAACCTTCAACATTTTTAAGAGAATTATTGGACGAAGATAAGTTAGCGTGTAAAGCAAATTTACTAACGAGATTTTTCGATGTCGATGAGTTAAGTAATCCATTAGAGCAAGCAATTTATGTGCAAGTACATAATCCGCTCGTTAGAGAAGTGGCTGTTCGTTCATAAATAGCGTTAAAATTTCACGTAATACAAATAATGGTATTTTGTCATAAGGTGGAGGGTTTTATGAGAGTGGACATGTATCATACGAAAGTATTGAAGGCGCTCGAATCAGAAGATTACATTTCAGTACGAAGAAGAGTGCTACGTCAATTAGTAGAATCGTTAATTTATGAGGGGATTATTACACCGGTTCGCATAGAAAAAGAAGAACAATTTCTTTTTATAATACAAGGACTTGATGAAGAAGACAAAAGTGTCACGTACAAATGCTATGGCAGGGAACGGATGACATTTGGACGTATTTCTTTAGACTCATTAATAGTAAGAGTCCAAGAT
Source organism: Bacillus thuringiensis (assembly GCF_001182785.1). Lineage (NCBI taxonomy): Bacteria > Bacillati > Bacillota > Bacilli > Caryophanales > Bacillaceae > Bacillus > Bacillus thuringiensis. The sequence goes on from NZ_CP012099.1 coordinate 1,914,375, forward strand.
GAACAGCAAGAAATACAATCTGTCTCGCAATTTCTAGAAGAAGTTTTTCGGGTTGCTAGTGTAGAACAAGCTAAATTAGATTCTTTTATGCACGAATTAGAACAAACAATATTTAAAGACACGATTGCACAATATGAAAGAAATAATAAGAAAGAATATACTCAAAAATCTTACGATGAGTTTGAAAGCCATTTAATAGACGGCCATCCATATCACCCTAGTTATAAAGCACGTGTTGGATTTCAATATCGTGACAATTTTCAATATGGATATGAATTTATGCAGCCAATAAAACTCATATGGATTGCAGCGCATAAGAATTATGCGACTGTAGGTTATGAGAATGAAGTGATGTATAACGACCTTTTAAAAGAGGAGATTGGCGATCGTAAATTAGAAGAGTTTATGGAACGAATTCGTAATAGGGGATGTTATCCAAAACAGTACGTGTTTATACCTGTTCACCCATGGCAGTGGGAGAATTTCATCATTTCAAATTATGGGGATCATATACAGGGTAATTTTATTATTTATTTAGGAACATCAGAGGACGATTATTGCGCGCAACAGTCAATGAGAACGTTAAGAAATATTACGAGTCCAAAGAAACCGTACGTTAAATTATCGATGAATTTACTCAACACTTCAACACTCCGTACACTGAAACCATACTCTGTTGTGAGTGCACCAGTAATATCAAATTGGTTAAATGATGTTGTAAGTAATGACGCCTATTTAATGGATGAAGCACGTTTAATCTTGTTAAGCGAGTTTTCAAGTGTAACGTATGACACGAATAAGAAAGCTATATATGGTTCATTAGGATGTATTTGGCGCGAAAGCATTCATAAGTATTTAGATGCACAAGAGGATGCAATTCCTTTTAATGGTTTATACGCTAAAGAGAAAGATGGTACACCAATTATTGATGCGTGGTTGAACAAATATGGAATGAAGGATTGGCTACAATTACTTATTCAAAAAGCGATAATACCAGTTATACATCTTGTTGTAGAGCATGGTATCGCACTGGAATCACATGGACAAAATATGATTCTAGTCCATAAAGAAGGGGTGCCTGTTCGTATTGCGTTAAAGGATTTTCATGAAGGGCTTGAGTTTTATCGTCCATATTTGAAAGAAGTTGACAAATGTCCCGACTTTACTAAAATGCATAAAACATATGCGAATGGAAAAATGAATGATTTCTTTGAAATGGATCGCATCGAATGTTTGCAAGAGATGGTGTTAGATGCACTTTTCCTGTTTAATTTAGGAGAATTAGCATTCGTACTTGCGGATGAATATGGATTGAAAGAAGAACATTTTTGGATGATGGTTGTTGAAGAAATTGAAGATCATTTAAGAATATATCCACATTTGAAAGGTAGATTTGAAAATATTCAATTATATGCACCTACATTCTATGCTGAACAATTAACGAAACGTCGATTATATATGGATGTGGAATCGCTTGTTCATGAAGTTCCAAATCCATTGTATAGAGTAAGACAACTTATGAAACAAAAATCAGTTGTTACAGGGGGAAATTATGCTAATCGTTAATAAACAAGAGTATAGCAAAAGTGATTTTGATTTGAGATTACAAGTTTATGAGGAAATGGAACAATTTCAAGAAGCAGAAGGAAATAGATTTGCACTTTGTCTGAAAGATCCATTCGATATTATTACGCTTGTGTTTTTCTTAAAAGAAAAGAAATCATCAGTATTACTTATACATGAAGATACGCCAAAAGAAACGGCTATTGAAATGGCAAAGCGTGCAAATTGTGTAGGAGTTTTATATGGAGAATATGGCGATTTTACAAAATTAGAAGTAGGGAACTTTTTACTAGAAGAACCTTCTTTATTGCAATATAGTTCGGGAACTACGGGAGAACCGAAACTGATTCGTAGAGCATGGACGGAAGTTGATACAGAAATTACTGCCTATAATGAAGCTTTAAACTGTGAAGTAGATGAAGTGCCAATCGTTATGGCTCCTGTTTCACATTCATACGGACTAATATGTGGTACGTTATCAGCAATTACGAGGGGGAGCAAGCCTGTAATCATTACGAACAAAAATCCTAAATTCGCATTAAATATAGTTCGTAATACAGAAAAACATATCATATATGCAGTACCACTTATGTTACACATTATGGGGAGTTTTCCATTAGGAACGTTCCAGTTTCATAAAATTATGACATCAGGATCGCCTTTGCCAGAAGCACTATTTTATAAACTAAAAGAAATGACAACATATATGATGCAGCAATACGGTTGTTCTGAAGCAGGTTGTATTAGTATATGCCATGATATGAAAAGCCATTTAGATTTAGGAAACCCTCTACCTCATGCGAGTATAAGCATAGGTTCAGAGGAAAATGCACCGGAAGAAATCGTCGTGAAAATGAACGGTAAGGAAATTTTCACGAAAGATTTAGGGTATAAATCTGAGCGTGGCATTCATTTTATGGGGCGTATGGACGATGTAATTAACGTTTCAGGATTAAAAGTCTTTCCTATAGAGGTAGAAGAAACGATGCTTCGATTGGAAGGTGTGCAAGAGGCAATTGTATATCGAGGGAAACATCCTGTGATGGGAGAAATAGTTAAAGCGAAAGTGATCTCTCATATTGATCCGGTGCAAATAAGAGAATGGTGTATTCAGCACTTACCTTCTTATAAAGTTCCTCATGAAATTGAAAGTGTAACTGAAATTCCGAAAAATAAAACTGGAAAAGTAAGTAGAAAGTTACTAGAGATGGGAGAGGTTACAACATGAGACGAGAAGCGTTAAAGAATGCAGTGTTAAAAATTATGGTAGAAAAAATGGAACTGAAAAATGTAACGTATTTAGAAGAAAAGATGCGCTTAAATCAAGATTTATATATAGATTCGGTAATGATGTTGCAGCTTATTGTATACATAGAAATGGATGTAAAGCTATGCGTTCCAGAGGATGAGGTAGATCCAAAGGCATTTCTTACTGTAGGATCTTTGCTTGATTTTATGGAGGAGTTACAGCCGTTGCATGAAGTAAATGTAAATAACTAACCTTTAAGAAAGTGGATGAGAGTATGACTTCAATTAAAGTGCACTGTTTAGTGAGTTGTTTTTGTGAAATTATAAAAAGGCGTAGCGACATTGATTTTCGTCCATTTTATTTTGGACTATGGGATGGAGATTTTGATATAACAGAAGGCGGAATTATTTCGTATCACTCTGAAAACATTAACCATGATCATTATTTACTTTGGTTTGAAAAATTGTACGGTATTAAAGTAAACGAATGGTATGATCATGCAAAAGATAAAGATAGCAATGTAGAAATGTTTTTAGAATTAGTAGAAAACAAGTCGGAAAATCGTTATGTCATTGTAATGGTTGATATGTCTCTATTACCAGAGAGGGAAAATAAATTTCATCAAAAACCGTTTCCACATTATTTAATGATATCAAAAACAGAGAAAGAAGAAGAGTGGTTCATGCTAGATCCTGATTTTCGTTGGGAAGGGAATATGGAAAGAGAAAAAGTGCTTCACTCTATTCAAGATAACCCATTTGGTGGAGGATATTTCATTGATATAGAAGGAATTGGGGAGCCAACACAAGAAACAGTAGCTAGTTATTTCACAGAAACATTCAAAAAGAACGACAATGAACTGACTATGGAACTGAAAAATTTAATTGTAAAAATGGCAAATGAGGAAGAAGGATATGCGCTTTCTGGACTTGTAGCAGCAGTAAAACAAATACCAGTACTTGCAATTCGTAAATATAGTTATGAGCATGCCTTTGCATACTTCCGTGAAACGTTGCAATATTCGGAGGAAGAATTTGATTATTGGTGTGATCGGGTAGAGGATATTGTACAAGGATTTACAAATGTACAGTATCGTGCAATTAAAATGGCGATGACGAACAATAAAGATATGCTAGTAGCGATTATTAAAAAACTGGATGAAATGAATGCAATTGAGCTGCAAATTAAGAAGGAATTAGAGAGACAGTTTCTATCATGGAAAGGCATGAAAACAAATCAGTCTGTCGTAACTTTTTAAGAAGCTAACTGAATTTAAGATAGGGGAGTTTAAAGCTATGAAATATTCGCTATGTACCATTTCATTTCGTCATCAATTAATTTCATTTACTGATATTGTTCAATTTGCATATGAAAACAGTTTTGAAGGAATTGAATTATGGGGGACTCATGCACAAAATTTGTATATGCAAGAGCGTGAAACGACAGAACGAGAATTGAATTTTCTAAAGGATAAAAACTTAGAAATTACGATGATAAGTGATTACTTAGATATATCATTATCAGCAGATTTTGAAAAAACGATAGAGAAAAGTGAACAACTTGTAGTACTAGCTAATTGGTTTAATACGAATAAAATTCGCACGTTTGCTGGGCAAAAAGGGAGCAAGGACTTCTCGGAACAAGAGAGAAAAGAGTATGTGAAGCGAATACGTAAGATTTGTGATGTGTTTGCTCAGCACAATATGTATGTGCTGTTAGAAACACATCCTAATACACTAACAGACACATTGCCTTCTACTATAGAACTATTAGAAGAAGTAAATCATCCGAATTTAAAAATAAATCTTGATTTTCTTCATATATGGGAGTCTGGCGCAGATCCAATAGACAGTTTCCATCGATTAAAGCCGTGGACACTACATTACCATTTTAAGAATATATCTTCAGCGGATTATTTGCATGTGTTTGAACCTAATAATGTATATGCTGCAGCAGGAAGCCGTATTGGTATGGTTCCGTTATTTGAAGGTATTGTAAATTATGATGAGATTATTCAGGAAGTGAGAGACACGGATCTTTTTGCTTCGTTAGAATGGTTTGGACATAACTCAAAAGAGATATTAAAAGAAGAAATGAAAGTATTAATAAATAGAAATTTAGAAGTAGTAACTTCGTAATGTGAAATGATGTGAGAGTCTCGTTTAGAGGCTCTTTTTTTACGGTAAAAAAATAACCAAAAATTTCCATGTATTTTAATTTGAATTTAACACAATTTATATATAAATAAGGAGGTGATTGGTAATGGCTAGAAATCGTAATTCTAATCAATTAGCATCACATGGAGCACAAGCAGCTTTAGATCAAATGAAGTATGAAATTGCACAAGAGTTCGGTGTACAACTTGGAGCTGATACTTCTTCACGTGCAAACGGTTCTGTAGGCGGTGAAATCACAAAGCGCCTAGTAGCGATGGCAGAACAACAGCTTGGTGGCGGATATACTCGCTAAATGTAGAAGGTTATAGGAGAAAGGAAGGATTCTTCCTTTCTTTTTTTTTCAATTAATTGGTATGGATATATAGCGAACAGAATTCAAAGAATAGAAGTAATACTATATTTTACCCAATTTCTTTTGTTGTGAATGGGAAGTATTAAAGGTGTAATAGCCCTGGTGGAATGAAAATTATGTTCCAGCAGGGCTATTATATGGTAAGAAATATATGATGAAAGGTTCCGAAATCAACATGTTAAAAAAAGAAAACTGTTGTTTAATTGCGCTTGCATCAGTTCCACTTGTCATGACATTAGGGAATTCAATGCTCATTCCAATCTTGCCGACAATTGAAAAGAAATTACATATTTCATCGTTTCAAGTATCCATGATTATTACAATTTACTCTATCGTAGCCATTTTACTTATACCGATTGCTGGTTATTTATCAGATAGATGGGGACGAAAGATGGTAATGGTTCCGAGTTTGCTGATTGCGGCTATAGGAGGAGCGATAACTGGTTGGGTATCATGGAAAGTTGATAATCCCTACATTTGGATACTAATCGGTAGAGCGATTCAAGGTATTGGTGCTGCTGGTGCAATGCCGGTTGTTATACCGTGTGTTGGTGATTTATACAAAGATGAAAAACAAGTTAGTACAGGTTTGGGAATCATTGAGACATCCAATACATTTGGAAAAGTGTTGAGCCCTATTTTAGGATCTGCTCTTGCTGCCATTGTATGGTTCTTACCATTTTGGGCGATTCCAGTTTTATGTGTCGTATCAATTGTTTTATTGCTGGTATTAGTAAAGGCAAAAAAACAAGAAGGGGAAGTACCGCCATTAAAAGAGTTTATTCGATCTATTATCTCTACGTTTCGAGAAAAGGGAAGATGGTTAATTGCCATTTTTGCATTAGGTGCAATTATTATGCTTATTTTATTCGGAATTCTCTTTTATTTGTCGACTATACTGGAATCAAAGTATGACATTCATGGTATATGGAAAGGGTGTGTGCTTGCTATCCCGTTACTTGTATTGTCACTTAGTTCCTATATGGCCGGTAAAAAAATTGGAGATAATCAAAATGTTATGAAGAAGTGTATTTATATTGGTTTTTTAATGGCAGCTGCATCAGTCATCATTCCTTTATTTATAAAAGGGATTTACTTACTACTTCTTTGTCTCGTTATTATGGGGATAGGAATTGGTATGGCACTCCCATGTTTAGATGCCCTCATTACACAAGGAATTGAAAAGGAGCAAAGGGGAACGGTTACGTCCTTTTATAGTTCAATGCGATTTATCGGTGTAGCAGCTGGACCACCTTTATATTCTTTTTTTATGAAAGGGGCGGACCATGAAGTGTTTTATTTGACAAGTATTTTCGCTGCCATTGGTGCTGTTATAGCAATCATTTGGATTAAACCAGCAAAAGATGCAAAGACGGTAAAACAGAAACCGGAACCTACTTCATAATTTGTAAGAGAATTGCATGATGTTTTCAGTAACATGCAATTCTCTTTCGTTCATTAAGAATAAATAACTTGTTTTAACATGTAAAGCGCGACACCCCATATGATGAGACCAGAAAATTTATTTAATAATAAGATTGTCTTTCCGGTTGAGTCTAGTCTTTTTAGAAATTTCCCCGCCAAAGCTAAGCTTATAAACCAAATCCAAGAAACGATAATAGTTGCAAGTGTAAAAGCCCATTTTTCACTTCCTATGTATTGAATAGAATTTGTTCCAATTACACCGATTGTGTCTAAAATTGCATGTGGATTTAATAACGAAACTGATGCTGCGAAAAGGATTTGCTTTTTTAAGGGCATACTTTTTTCTTGTTTTACATCGTTGGAAGGGTTACTTCTCCAAATAACAAAGCCCATATATAGGAGAAAGAAAAATCCAATTATATATAACGAGTTAGTTAACCAAGAAAAAGTAAGGAGTACAAGGGAGACACCTTGCACCGCAATCAATATGAGTAACGTATCACATATAGAGGCAGTTAATACTACAGGGGCTGCCCTCCAAATGTTTGGTTGGCTAGCACCTTGGTTAAAGACAAAAACATTTTGTACACCTAATGGAATGATAAGTCCAAATGCAAGAATGATACCATGAATAATTGCTTCACTCATCATATTACCTCCTATTTTAATTCATTATGATAGTGTATATTGTATAGAAGAAATGAAAATTTGTATCCATCCATATGGTTGGGGAGGTTACCAACCAAAAAGAATATAAGGTGATATGATGGAAAGATTCGTTTGGAAACCGAATATGTCTCTAGCGACGCCGCTGTATAAACAAATAGAAACGTATATAAAAGAAAGGATCGTTAATGGAGAATGGACTGTTGGAACAAAATTACCTTCACAAAGAGATTTGGCCCATACATTTGGTGTGAATCGAAGCACAATTGTAATGGCTTTCGATGAACTAGTTGCGAAGGGATATATTGAAGGGAATGGCAGGAAAGGAACAATTGTTGTAAATAATAATGAGAATGCTTCAACATACGCACCCCCGCCTAATTGGCAGTCTTATGTAGAAACAGGAGTTCATTATCCGAATCTCCCAGCTATTCAAGAGATTAATCAAGCTGAATTTTATCCACATGTAATTCGATTAGGAACGGGTGAGCTCGCGCCGAGTCTCTTACCTGAGAAAAAGATGAAAGAAATTATGAATAAGCTTTTAAAGTCAAATGTGACGCTTGGGTATGAAGAGCCGAAAGGAAATCTTTATTTAAGGGAAAAGATTTCCGAATACTTAAAGGAGCATGGCGTATATGTATCTCCTGCCTCTATATTAATTGTTTCAGGAGCAATTCAAGCGCTGCAACTTATTTCTATGGGGCTTCTTTCGAAAGGGGCATCAATCTTATTAGAGAAACCATCCTATTTGTATTCGCTTAATGTTTTTCAATCAGCAGGGGTACGTTTAATTGGAATCCCAATGGATGAGAGCGGGTTACATACATCATATATTAAGAAATATAAGAAGCAATTCAATGCCTCTATTTTATATACAATCCCGTCTTTTCATAATCCGACGAATTTTAGTATGAATACTAAGAAGCGAAAAGAAATAATGGAAGTATGTAATGAAATTGGATTACCTATTATAGAGGACGCAGTGTATCAAGACTTATGGTTTGATGCACCTAGTTCGAAACCTTTAAAAGCCTATGATAAAAATGGAATTGTACTACATATTGGAAGCATGTCCAAAGTAATTAGTCCAGGTTTAAGAATTGGATGGATTGTTGGACCCGAGCCAGTAATTCAAAGATTGTCAGACATAAAAATGCAAACAGATTATGGTTCAAGCACTATATCCCAGCAAATTGCAGCAGAGTGGTTTACAAATGGTCTATATGATGAGCATTTGCGATTTGTAAGAAGTGAATTGAAAAAACGAAGAGACTTTATGTTACTAATGTTAGATAAATATCTTCATGAAATAGCAACTTGGCATGAACCAACAGGCGGGTTTTATATATGGGTACATATAAAAGTACCCATTTCATATCGCAGTTTATTTGATAAAGCTCTGCAAGAAAAGGTTTTATTAAACCCAGGTACTTTATATGATAGAAGTGCAAATCAATTTTTGCGCCTATCGTATTCATACGCAACGTTAGAAGAAATTGAAATAGGTATAAAAAAACTCGCACAACTAATGAAAAAGTAAGAGGAGAAAGTAATGAAACAATATGTAATTTGCCAAATGATCAATGGAGAAAAATATTTAGCTGCTTATGCGGAGACGAAGCAAGAGGCGATTGAAAAAGCAGAACTGTTAGGATTAAGAACGGGAAATCGTTACATAGTTGTTACTGCAGAGGAAGCCGAAGGGTTAACGTACCCTTAAACAATGTACGAGATTATATAAGAAGTAAATAAGCCTAGTAATATAAGAAATTACTAGGCTTATTTACTATTAAGTTGTTAAACGTTCTCGTATTTATATGCAAAGTAATAATATTATGAGTCAAGTTGACGGAAAAATCGATTTGTCTTTCGGTCTTGATTTCCTTTTCTATACTCATCGATATATTGCCTAAAGTTCCAAGCTTGTAAAAATTTATTAGCAGAGTTATAACCAGAATTGTAAAGCCATTCTTTTTCTTCCTTTGTCAGTTCAAAATTAGTACTTGTAATCGTTCCTGTTGGAATTGTAATGGTTCTTGCTTTTGATTCCTTATCTAAATGACGTAAATCATGAGCTTGCATCATTGTTTTAAATAGTCCTTTGAACATGGAAATAGGCTCGTTATAGTGAGCAGGGTCAGCTTGAATCTCATCTTTTACAAAATGAAATCCGAAAGTCGGCCAGCGAGGAGCGGTAGGTGAATCGAAGATCCAAATTGGATAATTACTTAGAATTCCTCCATCAACCATATAACAAGGCTGCTTCCATTTTGGAGTTCTCCATTTTACGGGTTCAAAGAAGAAGGGGATTGTACTACTCATTCTTACCGCTTTAGCGATAGAGAAGCGATAATTTAAAAATCCGTAGTTTGGTAAGTCGTCAGGAAAGACAACCATTTTACCATTACTAATGTCAGAGGCAATGATTTTGAGTTTGTTTAGATCTGGTAAATCAGTAAATAAATGAACACCTTTTTTTCGAAGTAATTCTTCAATCCATTCTTCTATAAATACATTAGAGTATATACCTAGAGTAGTCCATGCACTTAGTCCCTTACCGATAAAAGGAATTCTATCAATAAAAGTTCTTTTCGTAAATTTATTATAATCAATATCAGTAATAATCGTTTTTAACTCTGAACAAGAATATCCTGCTGCTAGGAGCGCTGCAATAATCGAACCAGCCGATGTACCAGCTACACGTTCCCATTCATAACCTTTTTCGGCTAACGCACAAATTGCCCCGACATGCGCAATACCGCGCACACCGCCTCCTTCAAAAACACCATCAATCTTCATTAAACATACTTCCTTTCGAATGAAAGATTTGGAAATGGCAAAAAAGCACGTATGGTACGTGCTTTTTTACAATAGTTTTTAAGTTTACTAGCAGCCTACAAAGCCGCCCCAACAGCTAGCTCCGATGATGATTAGAAGGATAAATAAAACGATTAATAAAGCGAAACCTCCGTAACCACAACCACCACAGCTACCGCCGTAACCGTAACCGCCGCAACTATATCCGTAACCCATGTGGAATTCCTCCTTATATTAAAAATGAAAATGAACGAGGGGAAAATGTACTGGAAGAACTAAAGAATTATCGTGTTTGTAGGAACAATGTATAGTATGCTTTTTTAAACTTGTTCGCGTACGAAGGATAAGCCCGTTTTTTGGAGGCTTGTTGATTTTGTAAAGAATGAAGTATAATCTTTGTACTATGATATAATTAAGTATGTAAATGTAAGGAGAATTTATGAATAAAAAAATTGAAGTATTAATTGATAAATATGAACTAACACACTTGAAAGAGGAACTTATTAATACTGTATTTCCTTGTATAAAAGTTGTGCCAAAGCAACAGGAAACTGTTGCGATAGGTAGTTCGAAAATGGGGGGAGTTCCTGATTTACCAGCTTTGTTTGAATATCCAAAGCATAAAGGAAAGCCACTACAATTTATCGCGCAATTTAACTTAAGTGATTTACAAAACGTTGGTATGGATCACAATCTTCCTAAGACGGGGATGCTGTATTTCTTTTGCATTGAAAATTATTTTGAAGAAAATGTGAATCTAACAGAAGCTGGGCGTGTACTTTATTATGATGTTCCTGTAGAGCAATTACGAAGAGAAAATGAAATACAAACGAAATATAACCAGTGTGCAATTACTTTTGAACTGACATACAAATTACCAGAGCTTTTCATTGAAGATGAGGCTGATTCAGATCGTTTCTTACAATTACTTGAAGAGCTAATTCCGGATAACTACGATAACCATCAAATGTTTGGTGAACCATTCTCTGTACAAGAAGAAGTGTTATATGAGACAGGAGAATATATGGGAGTAAACCCGCAGCAAATGACTCTTTTATTCCAAATTGATTCAGATCATAAAAATTGTAATATGGTTTGGGGAGAACTAGGGATGCTATATTTCTGTATTAGTAATGAAGATTTGAAAAATCAACGTTTTGAAAATACATGCTGCGTATTACAAACTTGCTAATGAAAAAAGGTTGTTCTTTTAAAAAGAACAACCTTTTTATGTGAATTAGTTAATATGCATAATCTCATATGACCTATACGAAAAAGTATTGTATACTCTGAAACTATACGATACTTTTTCGTATAGTTATAGAATGTAAGGAGTGACAAGATGGGAAAGACAAGCAAGTATGTGACAGCTGCCGCACTTTGTTCAACTATAGTAATGGGAGGCTTACAAGCGTCATCTGTATCTTATGCAGCTACAAATCCGACTGCAGTGACAGCACAATCAGATGTAAAGTTATTAGATGATTTCAGAAAAGAATTAAAAAAACAGATTGATAATCGAGAAGAAAATATTACAATCACATATAAAACAAAAGATAGAAATGCTAGAAATATTATGGATCAATTGTATGGTGAGTTTAATAAAATTGTAGATGCTGATGAGTATGTAAAGTATAATGTAGCGTCTACTAGATATTCTATTAAAGGAATGCCAGGGAACTATACGTTTACACTACAAGTGAAATACCGTGAGTCAAAAGAACAAACTCAATATGTAAAAGCGCAGGCGAAAGCAATTGTTGGATCAATTGTAAAACCAGGGATGGATGAGCATGAGAAAGTAAAAGCTATTCACGATTACGTTGTGAAGCATGTGTCTTATGATACGTCTTATCAAGCGTATACAGCATATGAAGCGTTAGCGAATCGTTCTGCCGTTTGCCAAGGATATACTTTATTAACGTATGAGTTGTTAAAAGAGGCAGGTATTCAAAACCATATTGTAACAGGCACAGGAAATGGACAAGCTCACGCGTGGAATTTAGTGAACATCGAAAACAAATGGTATCACCTAGATACTACATTTGATGATCCAGTACCAGATAAAGCAGGGCGTATAACTTACTCATATTTTAATATGTCTGACGAACAGTTAAGTAAAGATCACGAATGGGATCGTAGCAAATATCCAGCGGCTACTACAAGTTATTTTGGTGAATTAACAAATAAAATAAAAGCTGGTAGCTCAAAAACTATCATATATGAGCAAATGTTAAAAGAAACAAATTTACAATACTTATCTGCAGAATACGGAGCAGAAAATTATAATGAATTTAAGCAAAAGTTGCAGCAAAAGTTTGCAGCAAAACCAGAAAAAGTAGAAGTACGGTATAAGCAATCCATGGATGGAACGATGCAAGATATAAAGAAAGTATTAAATGAAATAAATTGGCCAAAAGGTGCAAAGCGTGTGTCTTATCAAGTAGCACCTTATAGTGCACTGGCGGGTTATTCATTGGCGACAATTTCATTTACGTATTAAGAAATGAGAAAGAGCATCTGTAAAAGATGCTCTTTTTATATTTGTTGATCACTTTAAAATATTGGGAATTATGTGATAAAATAAAAAGGAGAGGATGTGAATGCTGAATGAACTTGTTCGAAAGTAATATTTTTACATTGATATATACTTGTTTAGTAATCGGACTTATCGTTTTGTTTTTCATATCATTTACTTTGTTTATTAGAAGAGTATTACAAAGCAGTGCTGCAAAGAAACACCACGTGATTAATATGAACCAGAAGCTAGATCGAATTATTGAATTGCTTGAAAAAGATAAGAAATAGCGATAGAAGAAGTATGAAAAGGGGAAAGAGAATGGCCAATTATATAAAAGAATTACGTGAAAAAGTAGGGCATGATTATGTTTTCTTAAACTTTGCCGGTGGTTGTGTATTTAATAAAGAAGGAGAAGTATTACTGCAAAAAAGAGGAGACTTTAACGCTTGGGGCTTTCCAGGTGGCGCAATGGAGATAGGAGAATCGGCTGCGGAAACTGCAATCCGAGAAATAAAAGAAGAAACAGGGTATGATGTAGAAATAAATGAGCTTATTGGAGTGTATACAAAATATTTTCAATCATATCCAAATGGAGACAAGGCACAGTCAATTGTGATGTGTTTTTCATGCTCAATAGTTGGGGGCGACAAAAAAGTAGATGGTGATGAAACGTTGGATTTGAAGTTTTTCCCGTTAGACGACATGCCACCGTTATTTTGTAAACAGCATGAAGATTGCCTGCAAGATTTATTGGAGAAAAGAGTAGGGGTATATCGTTAACATATAAAAAAGAAGCTAAATGAGATTAGCTTCTTTTTTATGTTTTATTTATTTCCACCAATCATCAAACATTGACGCTGGTACTTGTCTTTTATGCTCACTCACTGTGTAACGTTTTTCAATTTTCTCTGCAACGTCAGCTGGAACTGCTTTACCTTCTAAATAATCATCTAATTGATCATAAGTAATACCTAACTCTGTTTCGTCAGCTTGACCTGGTTTTTCATCTAATAAATCAGCTGTTGGCATTTTTAAGTAAAGTCGCTCGTCTGCACCTAACTCTTGTAATAATGCACGTCCTTGGCGCTTCGTTAATCCCGTTAATGGTAATAAATCTGCACCACCATCTCCGAATTTTGTAAAGAACCCTGTTACAGCTTCTGCAGCGTGATCTGTTCCGATAACAAGTAGCCCTTTTTGTCCACCAATTGCATATTGAGTAACCATACGGATACGTGCTTTCACGTTACCTTTATTGAAATCTGTTAATGATTCACCCAATAAGTTTTCATATTGATTTGAAAAAGCATCAACAGTTGAAGCAATATCAAATGCAACAGATTGATCTGCTTGAATGAATTGTAATGCTAATTGTGCATCATCTTCATCTTTTTGTACTTTATAAGGAAGACGTACGGCGATAAACGTTACATTACCACCTTCGTTACGAATTTCTTCAACTGCAAGTTGTGCTAAGCGTCCTGCTAATGTAGAGTCTTGGCCGCCGCTAATACCAAGTACAAATCCTTTTGCGCCTGTTTTTTTTACATAATCTTTTAAGAAATCAACTCGTTTACGAATTTCAACTTTTGGATCAATTACAGGCTGAACATGTAATGCTTTCATAATCTGTTCTTGTAATGTCATTATGTTTTCCTCCTATTCATATTAAAGCGGTAAATAAGTTTATATGTATAATGGTACATACTTCTATCCTTTATTATTTCGCAAAACTAACGAATATACAATAGGATGTGTGTATGAATATGAATGTAGTCATTATAAATAAAGTACTACGTATAAGCAATTTTTTTAAACCTTTCAAAACTGTAAGGTTTTTGTCATTTGAATCGATGGAAGGTATTTCCGTACTTTACTAATATAAAAACATAGTTAGTAGAAAGAAGGGCGGAGAAGTAATATGAACATTAGAGAACTCGCATATCGGAATGTAACGCGAAATAGACGGACATACTCAGCCTATTTTTTGAGTAGTGCATTTGCTATTATGGCCTTTTTTGTGTATTCATTTTTTGCGTTTCATCCGGCATTAAGTGCAGGAGAATTGGGTCAGTACGTATTCGTAAGTATGTCTTTTGCACAGTCTATTATTTACTTATTTACATTCTTCTTTATTTTATATTCGATGGGAATGTTTTTAAAAACGAGAAAGCGTGAGCTAGGAATTTTAATGATGCTAGGTATGATGAAATATCAATTAAAGCGTCTTATCTTTTTTGAAAATATTATGATTGGAATAGGGGCAATTATTTTTGGTATTCTTTCAGGTATGTTATTTTCAGGGGTATTAATATTTGTCGCCCCGATGATATTAAAACTAGATATCTCCTTATCCTATTACATACCGATGAAAGCAATTGTTGTAACGAGTATTATGTTTTTCATATTATTTATGATCATATCATTGTTTAGTGCAGGAATGATTCGTAAAAATAAAATTATGAAGTTGTTTAGAGGTTCAGCAGAGGCAAAACCGGAACCGAAAGCATCAATCATTTCTTCAATATTAGCAGTAGTATTGCTTAGTGCTGGCTATGTAGGAGCTCTTCTATCGCATGGCGCAATGGTATTTATTATGATGATTCCTGTTACAACGGTAGTTATTATTGGGACGTATTTGTTGTATAAGCAGCTGAGTGTCTTTATTATTCGATTATGTAAAAAAAGTAAACGTTTCTATTGGACACAGACTAATATTATTACGTTATCAGATTTAGCGTATCGCATGAGAGATAACGCAAGAATGTTCTTTATTGTAACCATTATTTCTACTGTAGCATTTTCAGCAATAGGGACATTAGTTGGCTTCGCATCCATGACGAAAGGGATAATGGAGAGACCAATTGCGTTTCATTACCATTCTAAGCAAGGGAATAGTAACGAATCACAACATATACAAATGATTGACAAAGGATTAAAGAAACATAATATAGCAGCTTCAAAAACTAATATTTCGACAAAGAAAACGGAGGAACAGTCGTTAAGAAGCGCCACTTTTATAAAAGAATCAGACTATAAGGAATATGCAAAGTTAACAGGAGAACCATTTAATACTGTAGCAAATAAAGAGGTTGTATTTTTGTCAGCTGATATACCAGGGCCAGCGATGAAAGAAAGAAAAGAAATTACTTTACCCAATATGAATGAAAGTTTAAAGGTGAAAAAAGTTACTTCATCTTCATTGGGGAAAATATTAAGAGGAAATGTTTATGTAATCTCTAATAATCAATATGATTCATTACATGATGGATTTATAGAGACAAAAGATTATATGTATAAAACTGAAAGAACGAAAGATGAGATTGAAATTGGTAAAGAGCTTACTCATCAAATTAAACCGTATCAAGAACAGTCAACGTTTAGTGCGGAAGAGTACGAACAAAACCAAAGTTTACAAATTGCAGGACCGATTTTATTTGTAGGTTTCTTTATTGGTATAGTATTTTTCGTTTGTGCAGGAAGTTTCCTTTACTTCCGTTTATTCGCCGATTTGGAGGATGATGTTCGCTTGTTCGAAATGATTCGAAAAGTTGGATTGACGAGTGGGGAATTATCGAAGGTAGTTACAATTCGATTGGCGCTTTTATTCTTCGTTCCAATTGGTGTTGCAACATTACATGGGGCAGTAGCCTTAACTGCGTTAGGGCAAATGTTTGAGTACTCATTGTTTAAAGAAAATACAGTTGTATTAAGTATTTTCATAGGTATTCAAGTTGTATACTTCTTACTTATAAGATCCCGTTATGTAAAACAATTGAAAGAGAGATTACGTATGCATTAAATGTGTTTTTTTAACTCGAGTACAAAATTTTCTAAAAAGAGGCAAGTATTGCCAAAAAGTGATAAAATGGAAAAAGCGAGGTGAAAAAAATTAATATAGAGTAAGGGGGGAGAAATATGAAAGCAACAGGAGTTATTCGAAAAGTAGACGAATTAGGACGAATTGTTATCCCTAAAGAATTACGCGATGTATTGGGAATACAAATCAAATCACCGCTTGAAATTTTTGTAGAAGCAGATAAAATCATTTTACAAAAATATCAACCTTACAATGCTTGCCAAATCACAGGTGATGTTTCAGAACAGAACATATCATTAGCTAATGGAAATATTACTGTTGGGATAGAGGGAGCGGAATATTTAGTAAAAGAAATAGAAAAGTTTTTAAACAAGAGTGAGGTTTAGTCTTAATTTATATTATTTTTCAAATTACATATCATTCTTTTAAAAGAATGTAAGAGGACCATTAATTGGTCCTCTTATTTTGGTTATTAGTTGAACGACATGGGGTGTTACTTCCTACAAATCATAGGGAAAATAAAAAAGTAGTATAGAGTTAGTAAATGATGTTGAGAAATATTTGAAAAGAAGGAAAACAAAAAGAATAAAACGAATGTTACATTTACACGTATTCAAAAGTGGTCTGAAATGAAAATAATACATTTTCAGGAGGGATTACGATGAGTAGTACAGTGAATAAACAAAAAGGTATACAATTGATTCCGTTTACCGTAAATAAGGTGGTAGAACAAGTAAATGAAATTCCACCAGGTGTACAAATGATTCACGCTCCGCAAGTATGGGAAAAAAGTGTGAAGGGGCAAGATGTAGTCGTTGCCGTATTAGATACAGGGTGTGATACTAATCATATAGATTTAAAGGATCGTATTATCGGCGGAAGAAATTTCACAAAAGATTATGAAGCTGATCCAAATGTGTATCTTGATAATAACGGACATGGTACTCATGTAGCGGGGACGATTGCCGCAACTGAAAATGGTGTCGGTGTATTAGGAGTTGCACCACTTGCTAAAATGTTAGTATTAAAAGTTTTAGCGGGAGATGGTTCTGGAAGTTATGAGCAAATTATTGAGGCAATTCATTATGCTGTAAATTGGAGAGGGCCGAATCAAGAGAAAGTGAGCATTATTTCAATGTCACTTGGTGGTCCGCAAGATGTTCCAGAATTACATGAAGCAATTCAAAATGCGGTAAAGCAGGATGTTCTCGTTGTATGTGCTGCTGGAAATAATGGAGATTGCGATGATGAAACAGAGGAACTAGATTTCCCAGGTGCTTACTCTGAGGTAATTGAAGTTGGTGCTGTTAATTTAGAGCGGAAGATTGCATGTTTTAGTAATTCAAATCAAGAAATTGATCTAGTAGCGCCAGGTGATGAAATATTATCTACGTATCCAGATGGGAAATATGCTGTGTTAAGTGGAACTTCCATGGCGACGCCGCATGTTGCTGGGGCGCTCGCCTTGCTCATTAAACAGTGTGAGAAAGAATACGGTCGAAAGTTATCAGAGCCGGAAATATATGCACAACTCATTAAAAGAACTGTACCTTTAGGGTACGAACGTACATCTGAAGGGAATGGATTAATAGATTTATTAAAAGAATAGCCATATTAAAAAACATCTCATATTCATATGAGATGTTTTTTAATATGGCTCTGTCGCATGTAATACAACTTGTAACAAACCTGGGAATCTAGCATTTAAATCTTCTTCACGAATTGAAATGAAACGTTGTGTTCCTTCAAGGCGTGTGTACATAACACCTGACTCACGTAAAACTTTGAAATGGTGAGATAAAGTTGATTTCGCAATAGGAATGTTTAAAGCACCACAAGATTGTTCATTTTTCTCTAGTAACATATTTACAATTTGTAAACGAATTTGATCGCTAAGTGCATATAAGACAGAAGAAAATTGAATTTCTTCTCGATTTGGATGATAGAGTGTACGCATATTTCACCTACTTGTATAAGTTAAGATATTTGCACTATAACATATAAAGTGATATATTTCTATTGTTCGAATATATTCGAACAATAGAAATATAGGGGGAGAAAAAATGAAGTATACAAAATTGCAAAAGGCAGGATTAAATATTTCAAAGTTGGGTTTAGGTACAAATGCAGTAGGGGGACATAATTTATATGCTAATGTGAATGAAGAAGAAGGAAAGCAATTAATAGAAGAAGCTATTCAGCAAGGGATTACATTTTTTGATACAGCAGATTCATATGGTGTCGGTAGATCTGAGGAATTGGTAGGAGAAGTATTAAAGGGAAAACGCCATAAGTTTATACTTGCTACAAAAGGTGGAATTCAACCGTTATTAAATGGAGAAACGTATATTAACAATGAACCAAGTTATTTAAGAAATGCTGTGGAGAATAGCTTAAGAAGATTACAGACTGATTATATTGATTTATATTATTTACATTTTACAAATCCTGAAACAAGTTACATAGATTCAATCGGAGAGCTTACTCGTTTAAAAGAAGAAGGGAAAATTCGTTCAATTGGAATATCGAACGTAAATATAGAACAATTAAAAGAAGCGAACCAACATGGTCATATAGATGTTGTACAATCTCCGTACAATATGTTAGAACGTACGGCTGAGGAAGAACTGTTGCCGTATTGTATAGAAGCGGGTATCTCATTTATTCCATATGGGCCTCTTGCTTTTGGAATATTAGGCGGGAAATATACAGAAGGTTTTAAATTAAACAAAGTCGATTGGCGCCAAAATGTAAATCTATTTGAAGAAAATACATATAAGAGTAACTTTAAGAAAGTGGAAAAGTTAAAAGGGCTAGCTAAAGAAAATGATATTGAAGTGTCTCATTTAGCGTTAGCATGGTTATTAAATAAAGAAGGAATTGATACTGTTATACCTGGTGGAAAGCGGGCAGAGCAAATAAGAGAAAGTGTGAAAGCGGTACACGTTTCATTGAATGAAAGAGTCATGAAAGAAATCCAATCTATTTTAGAAGATTAGTGAAACAGAGGGATAGTACCCTCTGTTTATATAAGGAGAAGGTCTAAATGAACAGAGTACTAGCTGTATTTTTCACGATAATGTTTATGATCGGTACAGATACTTTCTTAATTTCACCACTGCTGCCGATATTACAACAGGTGTATCATGTTTCAACTGAGCTGTCAGGATGGATGGTGAGTTCGTATGCTCTAGGGTATGCTGGATTTGCGCTTATCGCTGGTCCTATATCAGATGGATTAAACAGAAAAAAAGTGATGGTACTAGGTATGAGTTTTTTTGCAATAAGTACGTTTTTGTGTGGAATTGCACCGAGTTTTTTATGGATGCTAACATTTAGATTTTTAGCAGGTGTAAGTGCAGCTTTTGTATCTCCACAAGTGTGGGCATCCATTCCGCTCCTTATAGAGAAAAAGCAAATTGTGAAAGCAATTGGGGTTGCAACAGCAGGGTTATCAATCTCTCAAATTTTAGGGCTGCCACTAGGAGCTTATTTAGCAACGATACATTATACAATCCCATTCTATTTCATTGGTATATTATCAGCACTACTTGTCATTCTTATTTATGTTGTATTACCAGAAATACAGTCGGTTCATATAGGTGGAAATAAAAAAGTTATTTTACAGCGTTATAAACAATTACTTACAGATTCAAAGGTTTCACTTTCTTATTTTGCATACTTTGTTTTTCAAACCGGAAATTTTGCTGCATTTTCATTCTTTGGTGTATGGCTTTCCATGCAATTTGGCTTACAGGTTCATGAAGTAGGTACGGCTATGCTTGTACTAGGATTAGGAAATTTAGCTGGTAATATTTTTGGCCCTAGACTTGTAAATAAAATTGGATACAATCTTTCTTTCTATGGTGGAATTGTATTTACGGCAGTGTTATATGTAATACTTCCCTATTTAAAGAATCTTATTTTTGTTGAATTCTTTTTCTTTGTTTTATTTTTTGTGACAGGAATTTTGTTTGTATTAATGATGGGACATTTACAAAACATGTCTACTATAGCACGGGGAACAGGTGCTGCCCTTGCTAACGCCTCGATGTACATTGGTCAAATGATTGGTGCGGTAATAGCAGGAATGTTATTTGCAACATCTCACAATTTTATACTAGTAGGTAGCTTTACTGCGTTATTATATGTTGTAGCTTTATTTCTGTTTAGAAAAAGTGAAAATATTAGTAAAGATAATGAAAAAGGAATTGCATCATAAAGTTTTAGCAAATCAAAAAACAATTTTTTAGGATAAGTCTAAAAGTTGCTTTTTGATTGCTTAGTTGCTGTATTTTTAATAATTCGTCGTTGAGCTGTATGATTGAAAAGGATTTGTAATAAAATTATGGGAAAATAAAAAACCCCTAAATAGATAGGGGTTTATATATCGGCATATAGCTCCTCGGAAAAGGATATACCTAGTTTAACATATAGGAGTACTTATAATTGTGAAATAGATGTGAAAGTAATGTGAAAAATGTTGTAATAAAAAGCACTGTTTTAGCTAATGTAGCTAAAACAGTGCTTTTCTCTTTGATTGAACAGTTGCAGCATTTTCATCATGTATACCTGCATCTTTAATAATTCGTTGTTTTGCTTTATTTAATAGATGGTTTACTGCTTCACCAAAATAGTTAGCTTCGCTTTTTGTGCGGGCTTCTCGTAAACATTTATAGTTTTCTAGCAGTTCCTCTTTTTCGGAGTTTGTTAAGAAATCTTCTATTTTCTTTTTTGTCATACGAAACACCCTTTCTCCTGACAAACGACGCAATAGAAAATATTTATTTCTCATTATAACAATAATTTTAAAAGAAAGTATACACTAACGTCGCAATAATTTGTCAATTTCTTGAATCTTCTCATCAGCTTTCCCAATTTGCGTATTTTTAGCCTGTTCGCCACCAAGAGCTTGATGTAGTAAGAAAGTTTGACCGGAAATAGCAGTTACAATGGATACTTTTATAATTTCTTTTATTGCGGTGACATCGAATAAAACGAGTCCAAGAAGTGCAGCTAGGCTACCGGTAAAAACATCAGTTAAAAATCCAAAGTGAAAAAAAGTTTTCAAACGGCGTGGAAGCAATAACTTACCTTGGTTATTGATTAGATGGGAAACGAAGCCAGTAATGCCACCAACGAGAACAGCGGTTAGCCATTGATACATTTCCATCGAATCCACTCCTTTTAGTGAATAAGATTCGATTATTTTATATTGATTCCTTTTAATATTTCATATAAGCATATTGAGAAAGTTTGTTTGGGTATATTTTGTATTCAATTTAATTATAACAGAAAATTTCGATAGATTTTAGTCTATTATATGAATCATGTTTACAATAATATGAATGCAGAAAGGGGTGCGTCATATGAATATAGATTATCGAATAAGAAGTGTAGATGGTTATACAAAAAAAATAGGGGAATTAGTAAGCATGCTTGAGCATACGAGAGCTGTAACATTAGGCGAAGTAAAAAATTTATCAGTTGAGCAATTAGATTTAATTATGCAGAGCAATGGAAATTCAATTGGCGCCTTATTAAAGCATATAGCAGCTATTGAAAAAGTTCATCAGCTTATTTCATTTCAAGATCGTGACTTTACAAAAGAAGAATTAGAAATATGGGAAGATGCATTGTATTTAGGGGAAGCAGGTAGAGCGATCTGTGGTCATGAAATACAGTATTATGTACAACTTCTACAAAGTGTTCGAGAAGAATCTCTGAAGTATTTAAGTGAACAAGGTAATGAGTGGCTCATGTCAGAAAGAAAGTGGCCTAACGGTGTAGTATATAACCAGCACTATCTTTGGTTTCATGTGCTAGAAGATGAAATTAGTCACCGAGGACAAATTAGAATGCTCAAAAACGAGTTATTTGAAAATTACGTTAAATGATGTAGCTTTTTATAGGAGAATTCCATATAATGAGAGTAATTAAAATAAGAACGGGGTGATGTATTATGGCGAAAATAACTTATATGAATAATAAACCAAATACAAAGGTGGATGGAAAGGGCGAAACGATATAAGTGAGCGCACTATCCTTCCACTTAGCTTAAACTAGGGAGGATATCAATTTGAATCAAAATATTTTAGAATCGTATGGCTGGGATTCTTTTTTTGAGGAACAAGCTGTAGAGAACTTTGAAGTAGGGCGTATTTTACTTGAGCATAAGCATATATATCGAATTATTTGTAATGACGGTGAATATATGGCAGAACTGTCTGGAAAGTTTCGGCATGAAGCAGTAACGAAGGGAGATTATCCAGCTGTTGGTGATTGGGTGTATATAAAGAAAATAGAGAATGAAAAGAAAGCTATCATTCATCGTATTTTTCCGAGAAGAAGCTCTTTTTCTAGACAAGAGGCTGGTACTCGAACGGAAGAACAAGTAATAGCAGCAAATGTAGATTATTTATTTTTAGTAAATGCACTTAATCATGATTTTAATGTTAGAAGGATGGAACGTTATTTATTATTAGCGTATGAAAGTGGCGCTATGCCAGTTATTGTTTTAACAAAGAGTAGTATATGTAATGATGTAGAACAGAAAATTGTAGAAACGGAAGCTATAGCAATTGGTGTTCCTATTTTCGTTGTTGATAGTTTAGAGCATACAGGTATTGATTCGTTGAAACAATTCGTTTCTTCAGGGAAAACAATTGCTTTAGTTGGGTCATCAGGGGTAGGAAAGTCAACTTTGTTAAATGCGCTAATAGGAATTGAGGTAGCAAAAACGGGAGATATACGTGAAGAGGATAGTAGGGGGAGGCATACTACAACGCATCGAGAGTTATTTCAATTGCCAAGTGGCGCTCTCGTAATTGATACTCCCGGCATGAGAGAATTGCAACTTTGGGAAGGAAGCGAAGCGATTCAAACAACATTCTCTGATATTGAAAAACTTGCGACAACATGCCGTTTCCGTGATTGTAAGCATGAGAATGAACCAGGATGCGCGGTGCATAGTGCAATTGATAACGGACTTATTACGATAGATCGTTTGAAAAGCTATAAAAAATTACAAAGAGAACTGGCGTATTTTATGAGAAAACAAGATGCAATCCTTGCCAGAGCAGAGCGTGATAAGTGGAAAAAGCTTTCTAAACAACATAAAAAAATGTAAAAATCAAAGGGTGCCCCTTTGGTTTTTTCTATTTGTAAATTTTATAATAATATTATTTATATATATAGACAAAGGGAAATTAATTGTTTAAACTTTACAAAGTATTCATCATAATAGGTTATGAAAATAATAATTAGGGATTGGGAAATATTCATAATTAACTCAATTTAACTTTTAAATTTGAAAATTAGGAGGTTCATAATGGGTAAACTATTAAATTTGTTTCGTGATATGAAAGTAGCAAAAAAGCTATTAATTTCATTCTTTGTAATTTTAATTGCGGCTGTGTCTATTATCGGAGGCATGTCTTATCAAACAGCCAAAAAGAATTTTGAATCGCAAATTAAGAGTAGTGCCAACGACAATATAAAAATACTGGATAATTTAATCAATCAAATGATTGATGCAAAATTTAATGATGTGAATAATTTTGCACGGGTGATTCAGGGGAATATGTATCAAGGAGATAATCAGGATGAATTAAGAAAAATGTTATCTCAATATATAAATTTAAATAAAGATGTTGAACAAGTATATGTTGCCGGAAATGATAAAAAATTTGTACAAGAACCAAATATACAAATGGCAGCAGACTATGATCCAACAGAGCGTTCTTGGTATAAAGATGCGGTTGCAAAACAAGGTGGTATTGTTGTTACTGAGCCATATAAGGCAAAAGGAAATGGACATATTGTCGTAACAATCGCAAAACAAACAGAAGATAAAAATGGGGTTGTTGCGCTAGATTTAAGTTTAGATAATTTATTAAAAACATCAAAGTTAATTAATATTGGTAAAAAAGGATATGCCTTCATTTTAGATGGAAAGCAAAAAATAATTGCTCATCCACAAGAAAAATCAGGGGAAAAAGCGGCTGATTCTTGGGCAAAGAAAATTTATGAAGATAATCACGGTGCTTTTTCATATTCTTATGGCGGTAGTGAAAAGAATATGGTATTTGCTACAAATGTAAAAACAGGTTGGAAAATTGGTGGGACTATGTACTCAAGTGAAGTAATTGAAGCTGCTCAACCTGTATTTTATAATATGTTAATTGTTATGCTTATCTCATTAGTAATAGGTGGAGCACTTATTTATTTTGTAACACTTTCAATTACGAAGCCTTTAAAGAGATTAGTTGTTACCTCTAAAGAAATAAGTGAGGGGGATTTAACGCAAACAATTGAAATTCATTCTAATGATGAAATCGGCCAACTTGCTAAAGGCTTTAATGAGATGACGAATTCGTTACGGACGTTAATCGGAAGAATTAACGATTCAGCTGGGCATGTTGCAGCGGCATCAGAAGAGCTAACTGCAAGTGTAAGGCAAGCAAGTGAAGCGACTGAGCAAATCACAATCGCAATGGATGAAATATCAAGTGGGGCAACGACGCAAACAACAAGCGTAGAAAATGGCGCTATGTTACTGTTTAATGTAACGGAAGGAATTCAACATGTAGCAAATAGTTCATCATCTATTAATACGGCTTCTGCACATACTCGTGAAAAAGCAGAAGATGGTGGGAAATTAGTAGGAAGAACAGTAAACCAGATGCAGTCTATTACAGAATCTGTGTCACAATCAGATGCAGTTATACAATTACTAAATAATAAATCAAAACAAATTGGTGATATTTTAGAAGTAATTCAAAATATTGCAGATCAAACAAACCTTCTAGCTCTAAATGCGGCGATTGAAGCCGCAAGAGCCGGTGAGCATGGAAGAGGTTTCGCAATTGTTGCAGATGAAGTGCGTAAATTGGCAGAGCAGTCTAGCGTATCTTCTAGTGAAATTAGTAAATTAATATGTGAAATACAAGATGATATGGGTAAGACAGTCAAATCTATGAATCATGTAAATGAGGAAGTTCAATCTGGACTTGTTATCGCAAATGAAACGAAGCAAAACTTTGCTGAAATTTTACAATCTACAAATGAAATAGCTAATCAAATTAAGACGATGGTTGAAACGGCTAATGGAATGTCAAAAGGGGCAAATGAAGTATCTATCTCGGTAGGACAAATTGCAATGACAGCGCAAAATAATGCGACAAGCACACAAAATGTTGCGGCTTCAGCTGAAGAACAGCTAGCTTCGATGGAGGAAATTGGATCCGCAGCGGGCACGTTATCTCAAATGGCTGAAGAGTTACAAGGACTAATTGACAGATTTAAAGTTTAATAGAGAACAGACTATCCCCTAGTAGCATTATGCCACTAGAGGGTAGTCTGTTTTATTGTGTAAAATCAAATAGGGATGTAGACTTCCTTTATGACGTTTAAAATGGCATTTTGCATAATGTTTGTCGAAAAATAGAGGTATTTGTTAGCTTTGTGTATAATTATTAACGTATAGAATACAAATAAAAGGAGAGTATTATGGGAGTGTATTGGGGGACAAAAAGACATTCTTGGCTTAGTTACGTCTCATTTTGGCTAAGTATTTCATTTTTTATTGTTTTTCTAATTGAAGTGTTTATATTAAAAACACTTTCGAATAGCTCGGTACAAATTGTTAAATATTTTTATTTTATACTTGTACCAGTAAATATTTTTCTTAGTTTAAAGTTACTATTTAAGAAGAATGAAAAGAAAGCGTTACCTATTTTTAGTTTCATTGTCTCATTATTATTTGCAATTTTAATAATCGTATTAGTTTTAGCAGCTATAGGGAAGTTCTTTTAAGGGGAGTGGTATAAGTCACGCTCCTTTTTTATTTGTGTTAGTCTTACTATATATAAGTGTGAATGCTGTGAGCTAATAAAAGAAGAGAGTAGACAATATTTGTATGGATTAAAGTCTGACGTTATTTGAACTTGTAAGAGTGTATGGAGTAATGAGGTAATATACATAATAATGGAGATAGAGTTAGTTATTTTATAAGTATTTATAAAGCAAATGAATACGGTAAGAACGGTGATATATGGTACAATAGCTATGGATAGTGATAGAGATAAAGGGTATATAAAATACTCATCGTTTTTTAGTAAGAGAGGGGTTATCTTATGCTATACGAGGATTTGGAGACATTATTTCAAACAGCTCCGAAAGAAGATAGAGGCGGATGGAAATATATAATCCAAGAACAAAATGATACATATAAAATTGTTGATGAAATACTGAAAAATCAAATGAGTGTCGAATTGTATTTTAATGAATACGATGAGGTGAAAATCACTTTATATAAAGATGGAATTCCCATTACGACTATACAAAGAATTGTGATTTCAAAAGTTGAATTAGACGAAGATGAAGAAGGTATTCAATTTGTTTTAGAGCGCATGCCTAGTCGAATGATTCGGTTGCAATTAAAGCCATATTTAGCATTAGAAATGGGGCCGTACTGGGAAGTATGTGATGATTGTGAATGAACATAAAAAAGCATCCAATAACATGGATGCTTTTTTATGTTTTTTGAAGTTGTTTAAACGCAATGATTGGAAGTATAACAATACTTACCCATCCGATGATAGGATATAGAATGTGAAGTAAGTCACTGTAACCGATGTAACTAAAGCAATAACTAATTAGTAAAATGAAGAAAATAATATTGTTATTTTTCCACCCGGTAATAGATTGCATCTGTTTTGTCATTCCGAACACATTACCAACTAAAGTTGTGAAAACTTCACCGAAAATAATGAGAACGAAGAAGAAGTGAAAAGTTGCATTAAATCTTCTTATGACTTCAGCCATTGGGATGTTATATTGATAAAATTGATCAACTGATAAGATTGCTAAATGGCTGCATAATAAAATTAAAGAAAGTCCAGCACCACCTAAAATCCCACCCCAAAAAATGGCTTTTCGATCCTTTACTTCACTGGCTAATGGGACGAGAACACTTTGGGCGAGAGAAAGATTTAAGGCGACATATGTAATAGGGCTAGTAATCCATTTCATATTCCAACTCTCTGCAGGAATAGTGTTATTAATGGAAGGTGTACCGTGAAAAAAGGTTGTAATAGCAAGTCCGATAATAAAAATCATCATAATAGGTACGACAAGTGTATTTACTTCAAAAACACCTTGTAATCCGCGGCTACTTATAATGAGACAAGCGATAACTGTAATGAGAATACCGAGTTGTCTTGGTAAGCGAAGTTGCTCTTCAAATACTGCACCAGCCCCTGATAACATAACGCTCGTTACGCCGAATAAAACGAGTAATAATAATGTGTTTACAACATTCCCAAATACATCCCCAAATAAATATTTGTTAAATTCTTGCGCTGAAAATGCCCCGATTTGTGATGAAAGTAACATCATCTTTGTGCCGAGCCAAATAAAAAAAAATCCACTTACACATATGCCAATTGTCCCGTATAATCCATTCACTGTGAAAAATTCAACAATTTCTCGTCCAGTAGCAAATCCAGCTCCAACGACAGTTCCGATATAA